>NZ_DASZBU010000019.1:0-367740 GCF_035943815.1 Frateuria sp. | reverse complement strand
AGATGGTCATGCCGGGTGACAACATCAAGATGGTGGTGAGCCTGATCCACCCGATCGCGATGGACGAGGGCCTGCGCTTCGCCATCCGCGAAGGCGGCCGCACCGTCGGCGCCGGCGTGGTGGCCAAGGTCATCAAGTAAGATCCGGCCGGCGGTCCTCAGGGGCCGCCGTTTTTTTCGCGTGGGTGTCCGCAAGGCTGGCATCGAACGCGGGTTGGCTGCTATACTTGATAACTTGACGGCTCCGGTGTTGCTCGGGGCCGATACCGCGAAATGAGGCGCAGGACGTGCTTCGAGTTCGCAGGCCGGGAAGGCCCTCGCAACGTAAACATCGGTCACAGATGACATTCTGTTGACCTTTGTGTGTTGCGCGACTTATAATTTTCTGTCTAGGCGAGCCGTTTGTGCTCGCCTAGCTTTTTCGCCCGGGGCGCTTAGGTGCTCCGAGCGGCTTCAGAAGGGTTGTGCGAGGCGGTGAGAAGCTACCTCGAAACAAGCATTTGTTCTTTCGATAACAGGACACGGTTTTATGGCGAACCAGAAGATTCGCATCCGCCTCAAGGCGTTCGATCATCGTCTGATCGACCGCTCGGCCAGCGAGATCGTCGAGACGGCCAAGCGCACCGGCGCTACGGTGCTCGGTCCCATCCCGCTCCCGACCAAGATCGAGCGCTACACCATCCTGGTCTCGCCGCACGTCGACAAGGACGCGCGCGACCAGTACGAAACGCGCACCCACAAGCGTGTGCTCGACATCGTCGACCCCAACGACAAGACCGTGGACGCGCTCATGAAGCTTGACCTCGCCGCTGGCGTGGACGTCCAGATCAAGCTCGGCTGAGCGACAGACAGGATACGAAGATGAGTATCGGACTGGTTGGCCGCAAGTGCGGCATGAGCCGGCTCTTCACTGAAGACGGACGCTCGATTCCGGTGACGCTGATTGAAGCGACCCCGAACCGCGTCACCCAGCTGAAGACCGAAGACAACGATGGTTACACCGCGATCCAGGTCACTGCGGGCGTCAAGCGCGCCTCGCTGCTGACTCGGCCGGTAAAGGGTCACTACGCCAAGGCGAAGGTCGAGCCGGGTCGTGGCCTGTGGGAGTTCCGCGTCGCTGCCGAGGACATCGGCAAGTACAGCGTCGGCGCCGAGATCAAGGCGGACGAGATCTTCTCGGCCGGCCAGATCGTCGACGTCGCCGGCGTCTCGAAGGGCAAGGGGTTCCAGGGCACCATCAAGCGCCACAACTTCTCGATGGGCGATGCGACGCACGGTAACTCGCTGTCGCACCGCGCGCCGGGTTCGATCGGCCAGCGCCAGACGCCCGGCCGCGTGTTCCCGGGCAAGAAGATGGCCGGCCACATGGGTGCGGTGAATCGCACGCAGCAGGGTCTGGAAGTGGTCAAGGTCGACGCCGAGCGTCACCTGATCGCGGTCAAGGGCGCGGTGCCGGGTGCGACCGGCGGCGACGTCGTGATCCGCCCGACCACCAAGGGTTGAGGAGAGACGCCATGGAACTGAATGTCATTGGCGCCAAGCCGCTCGCCGTGTCCGAGGAAGTGTTCGGCACCGAGTTCAAGCAGGCCCTGATCCACCAGGTGGTGGTTGCGTACCAGGCCGGCGGTCGCGCCGGTACCAAGGCGCAGCTGTCGCGCGGTGAATTGTCGGGCACTACCAAGAAGTTCAAGAAGCAGAAGGGCGGCGGCGCCCGTCACGGCGACTACCGCGCCCCGATCTTCGTCGGCGGTGGTGTCACCTTCGCGGCCAAGCCGCGCAGCTTCGAGCAGAAGGTCAACCGCAAGGCCTATCGCGTAGCGATTCGCTCGATCCTTTCCGAGCTGAACCGCCAGGACCGCCTGAAGGTGGTCGAAGGCTTCGGCATCGAGGAAGCCAAGACCAAGGCGATGGTCGCCAAGCTGGCCGAGCTGCAGGTCGCCGGTCGCGTGCTGCTGGTGTCCGAGGATGCCAACGAGGCGCTGTTCCTGGCCGCCCGCAACATCCCGTACCTGCACGTGGTCGACGTGATGGCGCTGAACCCGGTCAGCCTGGTCGGTTCCGACTACGTCGTAATGACCGCCGAGGCCGTGAAGAAGATCGAGGAATGGCTGGCATGAGCAACGAACGCATTCTCAACACGCTGCGTGCGCCGCACATCTCCGAGAAGTCCGCGCGCCTGGCCGAGAACAACCAGTACGTATTCGTGGTCGCCCCCGAGGCGACCAAGGCCGACGTCCGCGCGGCGGTGGAGCAGATGTTCGACGTCAAGGTCGAGCAGGTGAACCTCGTCAACGCCAAGGGCAAGGTCAAGTCCTTCCGTTTCCGCGCTGGCAGCCGCCAGGGCAAGCGCAAGGCCTACGTCCGCCTCGCCGATGGTCAGACCATCGACGTTTCGGCCAAGGCCTGAGCTCAAGGAGTTGAATTGAGATGGCACTGATCACTCACAAGCCGACCTCGCCGGGCCGCCGCGACTCTGTCAGCGTCCGCACCGAAGGCCTGCACAAGGGCGCGCCTTACGCGCCGTTGACCGAATCGCAGTCCAAGACGGGTGGCCGCAACCACTACGGTCGCATCACCACGCGTCATCGCGGTGGTGGCCACAAGCAGGCCTACCGCATCATCGACTTCAAGCGCGACAAGGAAGGCATCGCCGCCAAGGTCGAGCGCATCGAGTACGATCCGAACCGCACCGCGCACATCGCTCTGCTGTGCTACGCCGACGGCGAGCGCCGCTACATCATTGCGCCCAAGGGCGTGCAGGTGGGCGACCGCCTGGTGTCCGGTTCCGACGCGCCGATCAAGGCCGGCAACAGCCTGCCGCTGCGCGCCATTCCGGTCGGTTCGACCATCCACTGCATCGAGATGAAGGCAGGCAAGGGCGCACAGATCGCCCGCAGCGCCGGTGCCTCCGTGCAACTGGTCGCCCGCGAGTCCGGTTACGCCACGCTGCGCCTGCGCTCCGGCGAGATGCGCCGCGTGCCGGTCGACTGCCGCGCGACCATCGGTGAAGTCGGCAACTCCGAGCACAGCCTGAAGAAGCTCGGCAAGGCCGGCGCCAAGCGCTGGAAGGGCATCCGCCCGACCGTGCGCGGCGTGGTGATGAACCCGGTCGACCATCCGCACGGCGGTGGTGAAGGCCGTACCTCCGGCGGCCGTCATCCGGTCAGCCCGTGGGGCACGCCGACCAAGGGCTACAAGACCCGCAACAACAAGCGCACGCAGCAGTTCATCGTGCGTCGTCGCAAGTAACAGGAAACGATCATGCCGCGCTCCCTAAAGAAAGGTCCGTTCATCGACCTGCACCTCGCAAAGAAGGTGGAAGCCGCCGTTTCCGCCAACAACAAGCGTCCGATCAAGACCTGGTCGCGCCGCTCGATGATCCTGCCCGAAATGGTGGGCCTGACCATCGCCATCCACAACGGTCGCCAGCACGTGCCGGTGCTCGTCAACGAGAACATGGTCGGGCACAAGCTCGGCGAGTTCGCGGTGACCCGCACCTTCAAGGGTCACGGCGGCGACAAGAAGGGCAAGTAAGATGAGCACCGAAGCCAAAGCGATCCTGCGCAGCGCCCGCATCTCGGCGCAGAAGGCACGCCTGGTGGCTGACCTGGTCCGCGGCATGCCCGTGGGCCGCGCCAGCGACGTGCTCCAGTTCACCAACAAGAAGGCCGCCCACCTTGTCCGCAAGGTGCTGCTTTCGGCCGTCGCCAACGCCGAGAACAATCTCGGCGCCGACGTCGACGAGCTGAAGGTCTCGCGCATCTTCGTGGACGAAGGTCCGGCGATGAAGCGCATGTATGCCCGCGCCAAGGGTCGCGGTTCGCGCATCCTGAAGCGCACCAGCCACATCACCGTGGTCGTCGGCGAGTAAGAGGACAGAAGACGATGGGTCATAAAGTTCATCCCACCGGTATCCGCCTCGGCATCGCCAAGGACTGGAATTCGAAGTGGTACGCCAACAAGGGCGAGTATGCCAAGTACCTCGCGGCCGACCTCAAGGTCCGTGAGATGCTGCGCAAGAAGCTGGCGCAGGCCGGCATCTCCAAGATCCAGATCGAGCGTCCGGCCAAGACCGCCCGCGTGACGATCCACACCGCCCGTCCGGGCGTGGTGATCGGCAAGAAGGGCGAGGACATCGAGAAGCTGCGCAAGGAAGTGTCTGACATGATGGGCGTTCCGGCGCACATCAATGTCAACGAAGTGCGCAAGCCCGAGCTCGACGCGCAGCTGGTGGCCGAGTCGATCGCCCAGCAGCTGGAGCGCCGCATCATGTTCCGCCGTGCCATGAAGCGGGCGGTCGGCAACGCCATGCGCCTGGGCGCGCTGGGCATCAAGATCAACGTGTCCGGCCGCCTGAACGGTGCCGAGATCGCGCGCTCCGAGTGGAGCCGCGAGGGCCGCGTGCCGCTGCACACCCTGCGTGCCGACATCGACTACGGCTTTGCCGAGGCGAAGACCACCTACGGCATCATCGGCATCAAGGTGTGGGTCTACAAGGGCGAGATCTTCGACCTGGCGGCAGCGTCGCAGGAGTCGAAGGACGAGCAGTCGCAGCCGCGCCGCGAAGGTGGCGAGGGTCGTCGTGAATCGCGTCGCGAGGGCGGTGAAGGCCGCCGCGAGCGGACGGCGAAGTAAGGAGAGTTGCCATGTTGCAACCGAAGCGAACCAAATTCCGCAAGCAGTTCAAGGGCCGCAACGATGGCCTGGCGCAGTGCGCCAACCTCGTCAGCTTTGGCGAATACGGCCTGAAGGCGACCACCCATGGCGCGCTGACCGCGCGCCAGATCGAGGCCGGCCGTCGTTGCATCACCCGTTTCGTCAAGCGTGGCGGCAAGTTGTGGATCCGCGTGTTCCCGGACAAGCCGATCACCAAAAAGCCCATCGAAGTGCGTATGGGCGCCGGCAAGGGCGGCGTCGAGTTCTGGGTCGCCCCGATCCAGCCGGGCCGCATGCTCTATGAAATCGAGGGTATCGACGAGGCTACGGCACGCGAGGCGTTCCGCCTGGCCGCCGCCAAGCTCTCCGTGCAGACCCAATTCGTGACCCGGGCGGTGATGTGATGGCCACCAACGATCTGAACACCAAGTCGGCCGACGAGCTGAAGCAGCATCTGCTGGACCTGCGCAAGGAGCAGTTCAACCTGCGCATGCAGAAGGGTACCGGCCAGCTCAGCCAGCCGCACCAGCTGCGCCGCGTCCGGCGCGACATCGCCCGCACGAAGTTCGTGCTCGGCACGAAGAAGTAAGGGACCGCCGACATGAGCGACAACCAGAACACCGCTGCTAAGAGCGGGGCGCGCACCCTCGAGGGTCGCGTCATCAGCAACAAGATGAACAAGACGGTCACCGTCCTGATTGAGCGCCAGGTGCAGCACGGCCTGCTGGGCAAGATCATCCGCCGGTCGACCAAGCTGCACGCGCAGGATGACCTGGGCGCGAACGAGGGCGACCTCGTGCGTATCGCCGAGTGCCGTCCACTGTCCAAGACCAAGCATCACCGCGTGGTCGAAATCGTCACGCGCGCGGCCGTCTGAGGAGGGTGCAGACATGATCCAGATGCAGAGCACGCTTTCCGCGGCCGACAACAGCGGCGCCAAGGAACTGATGTGCATCAAGGTGCTCGGCGGCTCGCACCGTCGCTACGCCGCGATCGGTGACGTGATCAAGGTCACCGTGAAGGATGCCATTCCGCGCGGCAAGGTTAAGAAGGGCGAGGTCTACAACGCCGTGGTGGTGCGTACCGCCAAGGGCGTGCGTCGCCCCGATGGCTCGCTGATCCGTTTCGACGGCAATGCAGCGGTCCTCCTCAACAACAAGCTCGAGCCGATCGGCACCCGTATCTTCGGACCGGTCACGCGTGAGCTGCGCGGCGAGAAGTTCATGAAGATCGTCTCCCTCGCGCCCGAAGTGCTTTGAGCGGAGAAAAACCATGAACCGTATCCGCAAGGGTGATCAGGTCCTCGTGATCGCCGGCAAGAACAAGGGCCAGCGCGGTGACGTGCTGCGCGTGGATGGCGACCGTGTGTTCGTCTCCAACGTGAACATCGTCAAGCGCCACACCAAGCCCAACCCGCAGGCCAACCAGGCTGGCGGCATCGTCGAGCGCGAGGCCTCGATCCACATCTCCAATGTGCAGCCGTTCAACCCCGCCACGGGCAAGGGTGAGCGCGTAGGTGCCAAGGCGCTCTCCGATGGGCGCAAGGTCCGCGTGTTCCGCTCCAACGGCGAACAGCTGGACGCGTAAGGAACAAATGTCATGACGCGCCTTGAGAAGATTTACAAAGAGCAAGTCGTGCCGAAGCTCACCGAGCGGTTCGGCTACGAGAACGTGATGCAGGTTCCGCGCATCACGAAGATCACCCTGAACATGGGTGTGGGCGAGGCTGCCGGCAACAAGAAGATTCTTGAGAACGCCGTGGCCGACATGACCAAGATCGCCGGTCAGAAGCCGATCACGACCAAGGCGCGCGTGTCCGTGGCCTCGTTCAAGATCCGCGACGGCTGGCCGATCGGCTGCAAGGTCACCCTGCGCCGCGCCAACATGTGGGAATTCCTGGACCGCCTGATCAACATCTCGCTGCCGCGTACCCGCGACTTCCGCGGTGTTTCCGGCC
Source organism: Frateuria sp. (assembly GCF_035943815.1). GTDB lineage: Bacteria > Pseudomonadota > Gammaproteobacteria > Xanthomonadales > Rhodanobacteraceae > Frateuria_A. Next base: position 361,128 of record NZ_DASZBU010000019.1, on the reverse strand, counting down.
GAGCCTTCGATGGCCGTGGCAACTACAACTTCGGCATCAAGGAACAGATCATCTTCCCGGAAATCGACTTCGACGCGATCGACGCGATGCGCGGCATGGATATCTCCATCACCACCACCGCCAAGACCGACGAAGAGGCCAAGGCGCTGCTGGAAGCTTTCAGCTTCCCGTTCCGCAACTGACGCGCGCCTCCTTAAGAGCGAGAGAAACACATGGCAAAGACCTCGATGGTCAACCGCGACATCAAGCGGACCAAGCTCGTCAAGAAGTTCGCCGCCAAGCGCGCCGAACTGAAGGCGATCGTGCTGAACCCGAACGCCTCGTACGACGAGAAGATGGACGCTCAGTCCAAGCTGCAGAAGCTGCCGCGCGACGCCAGCCCGGTGCGCCAGCGCAACCGCTGCGAGCTGTCCGGCCGTCCGCGTGGCGTGTACCGCAAGTTCGGCCTGGGCCGCAACAAGCTGCGCGAGGCGACCATGCGCGGCGACGTGCCGGGTCTGCGCAAGGCCAGCTGGTAAAACCCCAAGGGAAGGGGCGCCTCGGCGCCCGCCCGCATCCAAAGGCAGGCCGCGCTGGCCTGCCGGTGCATTTTTCGCACGGATGTTCGCTTGACCGGAAAAAGCTGCTATAGTCGTCCGTCTGCTCAAAGCAGACTGGCGGTGAATGGCCGCCTCACAACTTAGAAGATTTCCGGTTACTCGGATATCGGTGCACTCTGAAGGATGTTTTCATGAGCATGACTGATCCCATCGCCGATCTGTTTACGCGTATCCGCAATGCCCAGCTCACGGGCAAGCAGGCCGTAAGCATGCCGTCGTCGAAGCTGAAGTTGGCGATCGCCAACCTCCTCAAGAACGAGGGCTACATCCTCGACGCCAAGACTTCCGATGCGGAAGGCAAGCCGGTGCTCGAGATCAAGCTCAAGTATTTCGAAGGCCGCCCGGCCATCGAGGCCATTTCCCGTGTTTCCCGCTCCGGTCTGCGCGTGTATCGCGGCAAGGACGAGCTGCCGAAGGTGCTCGGCGGCATGGGTATCTCGATCATCTCGACTTCCGCCGGTCTGATGACCGATGCGCAGGCCCGCGCCCGCGGCCTGGGCGGCGAAGTCATCGGCCAAGTGGCGTAAGGAGTTCCCATGTCCCGCGTTGCCAAGAAACCGATCAACCTGCCCAAGGGCGTGGAACTGAAGTCCGATGCCAATGGCATCTCCGTGAAGGGCCCGAAGGGCACGTTGTCGGTGCATGCACTGCCTGGCGTGTCGGTGGCCGTCAATGACGGCGTGGCCAACATCGCCCTCGCAGAGGGCGCCGACGACAAGTTCGGCGGTACCGCGCGCGCCCTCCTGGCCAACATGGTCAAGGGCGTGTCCGAAGGCTATGAGCGCAAGCTGGAACTGGTCGGCGTGGGTTACCGCGCCTCGATGGCCGGCAAGGCGCTGAACCTCAGTCTGGGCTTCTCTCACCCGGTCGTGTTCAACGCGCCGGAGGGCATTACGCTCGAGACCCCGTCGCAGACCGAGATCCTGATCAAGGGCTCGGACAAGCAGCGCGTCGGCGAGGTTGCCGCCAAGATCCGCGCGTTCCGCCCGCCGGAGCCCTACAAGGGCAAGGGTGTGCGCTATGCCGGCGAGAAGATCACCTTGAAGGAAGCCAAGAAGGCCTGAGTACGCTTTCCCTGCGTGTGGAGGCGACCATCCATGGTCGCACTACTCACAAGAGCACTGCGTAACTACCGCCGATCCGCTTTCGAGGAACAGACAGATGAACAAGAACGAATCCCGCCTGCGCCGCGCCAAGTCCACGCGCGCCCACATCCGCAAGCTCGCCGTGGCGCGCCTGTCGGTGCACCGCACTGGCCAGCATCTTTACGCCCAGGTGTTCGATGCCGCCGGCGACAAGGTGGTGGCAGCCGCCTCCACCGTGCAGAAGTCGGTGGCCGAGGGCCTGAAGGGCACGAAGAACCTGGCTGCCGCTGCGGCGGTGGGCAAGGCCGTGGCCGAGCGTGCGCTCGCCGCCGGCATCGACTCGGTCGCCTTCGACCGCTCAGGTTTCCGCTACCACGGCCGCATCAAGGCGCTGGCCGATGCGGCGCGCGAAGCGGGCCTGAAGTTCTGACGAAACCGGGAACCCTGGTTCCCGGTTCTTAGCAAGCACAACAACAAGCGGCCAAGCCGCAAGCAAAAGTCCCGGATGGTCCGGGCATACGGAAACGAACAATGTCTTCTACCGATCGCGAAAATTCCGACGGCCTGCTCGAGAAGCTGATCGCCGTCAACCGCGTGGCCAAGACCGTCAAGGGCGGCCGCCAGATGAGCTTCACCGCGCTGACCGTCGTCGGCGACGGCGAGGGCAAGGTCGGCTTCGGCTATGGCAAGGCGCGCGAAGTGCCGGTCGCCATCTCCAAGGCCATGGACCGCGCCCGCCGCAACATGGTCAGCATCGACCTCAACAACGGCACCCTGTGGTACGCCATCAAGGCCAACCACGGCGCGGCGCGCGTGTTCATGCAGCCTGCTTCCGAAGGTACCGGCGTGATCGCCGGCGGCGCGATGCGCGCCGTGCTGGAAGTGGTCGGCGTCAAGAACGTGTTGGCCAAGGCGGTCGGTTCGCGCAACCCGATCAACCTGGTGCGCGCCACCATCAAGGGCCTGCAGGCGATCGCCTCGCCGAAGCGCATCGCCGCCAAGCGTGGCAAGACCGTGGAAGAGGTGATGGGCAATGGCTAAGAACAACGACACCGCCGCCACCGTGCGCGTGCGCCTGGTCAAGGGCCTGCGCGGCGTGCAGGGGCGTCACCGCCTGAGCGTCAAGGCGCTTGGCCTGAACAAGCTCAACGATGTCCGTGAACTGAAGGACAGCCCGCAGGTGCGTGGCCTGATCAACACGGTCTACTACCTGGTCCGGGTCGAGGAGTAATCATCATGCGTCTCAACGACATCAAGCCGGCCGCCGGTTCGCGCAAGACGCGCCTGCGCGTCGGTCGCGGTATCGGTTCGGGCCTGGGCAAGACCGCCGGCCGCGGCCACAAGGGTCAGCACGCCCGCGCCGGCGGCACCCATAAGTTCGGCTTCGAAGGCGGCCAGATGCCGCTGCAGCGGCGCCTGCCCAAGGTCGGTTTCCGCTCCAAGAAGAAGGCCGAGAGCCAGGAAGTGTTCCTGTACCAGCTGGCCAACCTGAAGGCGGACGTGATCGACCCGATCGCGCTCCATCAGGCCGGTCTGGTGGACAGCAAGGCTAAGAAGATCAAGGTCGTCGCCAAGGGCGAGATCGGTCGTGCGGTCAAGCTCTCCGGTGTGCTCGCCACGGCGGGTGCCAAGGCGGCCATCGAGGCTGCCGGCGGCAGCGTGGAGTAAGACGGTGGCGCAAGCCCAGGGCAATGCGCTCGGCGCGCTCGGCAAGCTGACGGAACTCCGCCAGCGCATCTTCTTCGTGATTGGTGCGCTGGTCGTCTTCCGGCTCGGCTCGTTCATCCCGGTGCCGGGCGTCAACCCGGAAGCCATGACCCGGCTGATCCAGGGCGGCGGCGGCCTGCTGAACATGTTCAACATGTTCTCCGGCGGCTCGCTGCAGCGCTTCTCGGTGTTCGCGCTCGGCGTGGTGCCTTACATCTCCGCATCGATCGTGGTGCAGATGATGGGCTCGGTGGTCCCGAGCCTGCAGGCCCTGCGCAAGGAAGGCGAGGCTGGTCGTCGGACGATGACCATGTACACCCGCTTCGGTACGGTTGGGCTGTCGGCGTTCCAGGCGTTCGGCATCGCCGCGGCGCTGCAGTCGCAGACGGCCGCCGGCGGCGCGCCGGTGGTGTACACCCCGGGCTTCGGCTTCATCCTGGCGTCGGTGGTAGGCCTGACGGCCGGCTCGATGTTCCTGATGTGGTTGGGCGAGCAGATCACCGAGCGCGGCATCGGCAACGGTATCTCGCTGCTGATCTTCGCAGGCATCGTGGCGGGCCTGCCCGGCGCGGTGTCCAGCACGCTGGGAATGGCCAGCAACGGCGAGCTGTCGGTGCTGAAGCTGATCCTGGTGGTGGTGGTGGTTCTTGCGGTGACGGCCTTCGTGGTCTTCATGGAACGCGCCCAAAGGCGCATCACCGTGAACTACGCGCGGCGCTCGGGCGGCCAGCGCGCGTACATGAACCAGACGTCGCACCTGCCGCTGAAGATCAACATGTCGGGCGTGATCCCGCCGATCTTCGCCTCGAGCCTGCTGATGTTCCCGGCGACCGCGGTGAGCTGGTTCGGTGCCGGCCACCAGTCGCGCTGGCTGCAGAGCCTGACCCAGGCGATCGCGCCGGGCCAGCCGCTGTACGAGATCATCTACGCGGTGCTGGTGATCGTGTTCGCGTTCTTCTACACGGCGATCGTCTTCAACTCGCAGGAAACGGCCGACAACCTCAAGCGGTCCGGTGCGCTGATCCCGGGCATCCGTCCGGGCCGGGCGACCGGCGAGTACATCGACGGCGTGATGACCAGGCTGACCGGCGTGGGCGCGATCTACCTGGTGCTGGTGTGCCTGGTGCCGACGTTCCTGCAGAACTACTGGCACGTGCCGTTCTATTTCGGTGGCACGTCTCTGCTCATCATCGTGGTGGTGGTGATGGACTTTACCGCCCAGGTGCAGGCGCATCTGGTCAGCCACCAGTACGAAAGTCTGCTCAAGAAGGCCAACCTCCGCCGCAACTAGTGGCTGCTGGGGCGAAAGGGGTTGGTCACGTTGGAAGGCGGGCGGCATGGCGCCGCAGGGCTTTCCTGTTCGGGTAATTCAGGTTAAAATTGCGCGTTTACCGCGCAAGAAACGCATCGGAGAAAGTACATCATGGCGCGCATCGCGGGTGTCAATTTGCCGGTCCAGAAGCATGTCTGGGTTGGCCTGCAGAGCATCTACGGCATCGGCCGCAGCCGGGCCAAGAAGGTCTGCGCGGATGCCGGAGTGGTTCCGACCACGCCGATCAAGTCCCTCAGCGAGGGCGAGGTGGAGAAGCTTCGCCACGAAATCGGCAAGTACGTCGTCGAGGGCGACCTCCGCCGCGAGGTGGGTATCGCCATCAAGCGCCTGATGGACCTGGGTTGCTATCGCGGCCTGCGCCACCGTCGTGGCCTGCCGGTGCGCGGTCAGCGCACGCGTACCAATGCGCGCACCCGCAAGGGCCCGCGTCGCGCGATCAAGAAGTAACGGACACCAATTATGGCCAAGCCTGTCAAGACCAAGAAGAAGATCAAGCGCGTTGTCACGGATGCCGTGGCCCACGTGCAGGCCTCCTTCAACAACACCATCGTCACCATCACCGACCGCCAGGGCAATGCGCTGTCGTGGGCGACTGCCGGCGGCGCGGGTTTCCGCGGTTCGCGCAAGTCCACCCCGTTCGCTGCCCAGGTCGCTGCCGAGAAGGCTGGCCGCGCGGCCGGCGACTACGGCGTGAAGACCGTGGAAGTGCGTATCAAGGGCCCCGGCCCGGGCCGCGAGTCGGCCGTGCGTTCGCTGAACGCGCTGGGCTACAAGGTCCTGAACATCATCGACGTCACGCCGATTCCGCATAACGGCTGCCGTCCCCCCAAGAAGCGTCGAGTCTAAGGAGTAACCCCATGGCCCGTTATCGTGGAGCTACCTGCAAGCTCGCCCGCCGCGAGGGTGCGGATCTCAGCCTGAAGAGCCCGGCCCGTGCGCTGGACTCCAAGTGCAAGCTGGAGAACAAGCCCGGCCAGCATGGCGCCAACAAGCGCATGCGCATGTCCGACTACGCCGTCCAGCTGCGCGAGAAGCAGAAGGTCAAGCGCATCTACGGCGTGCTCGAGCGGCAGTTCAGCAACTACTACGCCAAGGCGTCGACCCTCAAGGGCAACACCGGCGAGAACCTGCTGCGCCTGCTCGAGAGCCGCCTGGACAACGTCGTCTACCGCATGGGTTTCGCGGTCACCCGCGCCCAGGCCCGCCAGTTGGTGAGCCACAAGGCGGTGCTGGTCAACGGCAAGAAGGTCAACATCCCCTCGTTCCAGGTCAAGCCGGGCGACGAGGTCGCGCTGACCGAGCGCGCGCGCACCCAGCTGCGCGTGCAGGAAGCGGCGACCGTGTTCGACACCATGGACCTGCGTCCGATCTGGCTGGAAGTGGATGCGAAGAAGTTCGCCGGTACTTTCAAGTCGATGCCCGATCGCGGCGATCTGCCCTCGGACATCAACGAAGCCCTGATCGTCGAGCTGTATTCGAAGTAATTACCGGAGCCCTGCATGGCAGTTTCGTCAACTAGTGTGCTGCGGCCTCGTGGCCTCAGCGTCGAGCAGCTCGGAGCCAACCGCGCCAAGGTGGTGGTGGAGCCGCTCGAGCGTGGTTTCGGCCACACCCTGGGCAACGCGCTGCGCCGCGTGCTGCTCTCCTCGATTCCCGGCAGCGCCATCATCGAGGTGGAAATCGATGGCGTGCTGCACGAGTACACCACGCTCGAGGGCCTGCAGGAGGACGTGATCGAAGTCCTGCTCAACCTCAAGGACGTGGCGATTCGTCAGCATTCGGGCGACGAGGTCACCCTGACCCTGTCCAAGAAGGGCAGGGGCGTGGTCACGGCCGGCGACATCGTCGTCGACCACTCGGTGGAAATCATCAACCCCGAGCACGTGATCTGCCACCTGACCAAGGACATCGCTCTCAACATGCGCCTGAAGGTGCGTCGCGGCGTCGGCTACCAGCCGGCAAGCGCGCGCCAGCATCCGGACGACGAAGCGCGACCGATCGGCCGTCTGCAACTCGATGCATCCTTCGCGCCGGTGCTGCGCGTGGCCTACGAGGTCGATGCGGCCCGCGTCGAGCAGCGCACGAACCTCGACAAGCTGGTTCTGGACATCGAAACGAATGGCACCATCGGTGCCGAGGACGCGGTCCGCAAGGCCGCCGAGATCCTCAACGACCAGCTGTCGGTGTTCGGCGACTTCTCGCGCCGCGAGAGCGCGTCGGACAAGGCGGAGAAGGGCGGTTTCGATCCGCTGCTGCTGCGCCCGATCGACGACCTGGAGCTGACCGTGCGTTCGGCCAACTGCCTCAAGGCCGAGAGCATCTACTACATCGGCGACCTGGTGCAGAAGACCGAGGTCGAGCTGCTCAAGACCCCGAACCTGGGCAAGAAGTCGCTCACCGAGATCAAGGACGTACTGGGCTCGCGCGGCCTTGCCCTCGGCATGAAGCTCGAGAACTGGCCGCCGCCGGGCCTGTCGCACGGCATGCAGTTGGGTTGATGTTTGCGGCGGCGATCGAAGGATCGCCGCCGAAGTTTCAGGCTGGCGGAATCGTCAGACGCCTTTTGGAGCAGCCCTCTTGGCTGCCCGGTGATGGGCCTCGCTGGCCCAGCGGTCCTCTGGACTGCCAGAGCAATAGACGGCCAAAGATGGCCGCACTTCTCACGAGGGCCTGTTGTGAAAGGGCCCGGAATAGCGGGTAACCGCGGAAAGCCGGACATGACTGCCGGCTTTTCATAACAACAGACAGAGAGAGTTCTTCCCATGCGCCACCAGAAATCGGGCCGCAAGCTCAACCGCACCAGCTCGCACCGCGAAGCGATGTTCAAGAACATGGCCGCCTCGCTGATCAAGCACGAGCTGATCCGCACCACCCTGCCCAAGGCCAAGGAACTGCGCCGCGTCGCCGAGCCGCTGATCACGCTGGCCAAGGTCGACGGCGTCGCCAACCGCCGCCTCGCCTTTGCGCGCCTGCGCGACAAGGAAGCGGTCGGCAAGCTGTTCGTCGAGCTGGGCCCGCGCTACCAGCAGCGCCCCGGCGGTTATCTGCGCATCCTCAAGTGCGGCTTTCGCGCCGGCGACAATGCGCCGATGGCCTACGTCGAGCTGGTCGACCGCCCGCAGACAGCCGCTGCTGCAGAGGCCGAGTAAGCCTCGCGCGTACGGGCGTCCAGACGTCCAAACGACCAACCCCGGCCGGGCGACCTGCCGGGGTTTTTCGTGTTCCGGCGATGCTTGCTGACAGCGGGCAAGCAAGCGGGTAATGTCGACTTTCCGCAACGCAACATGCCGCCATGAATCCTCTGCACTGGTCCTACCGCGTCAGCTTCCTCCTGGGCTTCCTGATTTGCGTGGCCCTGCTCGGCTTTGCGCTGTATACCGAGTATGCGTGGGGGCTGACCCCGTGTCCGCTGTGCATCTTCCAGCGCATCGGTTTCCTGGTGATGGCGGTGTTCTTCCTCGTCGGCGCGCTGCACGCGCCCCGCCGCGGCCTGCGCTGGGTCTATGCCGGTGGGGTATGGCTGGGCGCGCTGTGGGGCATGGCGGCGGCCGGGCGGCATCTGTGGATCCAGTCGCTGCCGGCCGACCAGGTGCCCTCGTGCGGGCCGCCGCTCGACTACATGTTCGACGCCTTCCCGTTCGCGCAGGTGTTGCGCATGGTGTTCACCGGCTCGGGCGAGTGCGCCAAGGTCGAACCCGTGCTCGGCCTGCCGATGCCTGCCTGGACCCTCCTGTGGTTCGTAGTGCTGGCGGTGCTTTCGCTGGCGGCGGCGCTGCGCCGCCGTACCGCCTGATTGCGAGGATCGACCGTGAACGATCGCCCGATTCCCGTGGCCGGCTCGCCCGTTTCCTGGACGCCTGCCTCCTGGCAGCAGCGCGTGGCGCTGCAGCAACCGCATTACGAGGATGCCGCCGAACTGGCCCGGGCCACCGCCCGGCTTGCCGCGCTGCCGCCGTTGGTCACTTCCTGGGAGGTGCTCGCGCTCAAGCAGGCCCTGGCCGAGGCGCAGGACGGCCAGCGCTTCCTGCTGCAGGGTGGTGACTGCGCGGAAAGCTTTGCCGATTGCACCAGCCCGGTCATTTCCAACCGGCTGAAGGTGCTGCTGCAGATGAGCCTGGTGCTGGTGCATGGGCTCAAGCGGCCGGTGCTGCGCGTGGGGCGGTTTGCGGGGCAGTACGCCAAGCCCCGCTCGGCCGATACCGAGACGCGCGGCGACGTGACGCTGCCGAGCTTCCGCGGCGACGTGGTGAACGACCCGGCGTTCACCGCCGAGGCGCGGCGCGCCGACCCGCAGCGGCTGATCCAGGCGCACGCGCATTCGGCGCTGACGATGAATTTCGTGCGCGCACTGATCGACGGTGGCTTCGCCGACCTGCACCATCCCGAATACTGGGACCTGGCCTGGGTCGAACATTCGCCGCTGGCCGCCGAATACCGCCGCATGGTCGCCGCCATCGGCGACTCGCTGCGCTTCATGGAAACCCTGGCCGGCCCGATCGCCAGCTTCTCGCGGGTGGACTTCTTCACCTCGCACGAAGCGCTGCTGTTGCACTACGAGGAGGCGCTCACCCGGCAGGTGCCGCGCAATCCCGGCTGGTTCAACCTGTCCACGCATTTCCCCTGGATCGGCATGCGCACGGCGGCGCTGGATGGTGCGCACGTGGAGTATTTCCGCGGCATCCGCAATCCGATCGCAGTGAAAGTCGGGCCGTCGGTCACCCCCGAGCGACTGCTGCCACTGATCGATGCGCTCAACCCACAGGACGAACCGGGCCGGCTGACCCTGATCCATCGCATGGGCCATGGCGACATCGCCCGTGCGTTGCCGCCGCTGCTCAATGCGGTCCGACGCGAGGGGCGGCGCGTGCTGTGGGTGGCCGATCCGATGCACGGCAACACCGAAAGCACCTCCAACGGCTACAAGACCCGGCGCTTTGACAACATCCGGGGCGAGCTGGACCAGGCCTTCGACATCCATGCAGCGGCGGGTACGCGCCTGGGCGGCGTGCACCTGGAGCTGACCGGCGAGGATGTCACCGAGTGCATGGGCGGGGCCCGCGACCTGTCCGAGGTGGACCTGAAGCGCGCCTACAAGTCCATGGTCGATCCGCGGCTCAACTACGAGCAGTCGCTGGAACTGGCGATGCTGATCGTGCGCAAGTCTACGGCATCGGCCGCCTGATCCTTTGCGCTTTGGAACGGCACGCAGGTGCGGCAGCAGATGGCGCACGGCAAGTCCCTGTCACGGCGACGCCTGGCGCATCGCAACGCCAGCCCCCAACGATCGTGGCGCAGAAGGCCATGCCGTTCCGGATCGAGCGACAGTGCCACGAAGCGTGCGCGACCGACGAGCTCCTCGCGCGGCACGAAGCCGAAGTAGCGCGAGTCGTAGCTGTCGTCACGGTTGCCGCCCATCGCCAGGTAATGGCAGGCGGGAGGAAGTTCCTCAGGGCGTGCATGCCGATCCTCGTCCTTGGGGCAGACATCTGGGACTGCACCGGCCCGGGGCGGGTCCACACAACCTGCGGCCTATCCGCAGCACCCGCGCTCGGCCTGCACCGGTGGGCAGGGCACGTCGCCGTAGGAGCAGAACACGCAGCAGTCGCCGGGTCGGGGCTTGAGCGGCGCGCCGCAGGCGGGGCAGTCGTGGAAGAACAGGCAGGCATCGGTCGGCATGGTTTCTACCGACCGGTGCCCGCACTGCGGACACGTCAACGTGCTTAGCAGGCGCGGCTCGCGCATGGGGTCAGGGCGAGGCCGCGACCGGTTTGCCGCCGACGGTGTCGAGGAAGCGCGGCGCCTGCCACGCCCTGGCATGCTGTTCGAAGCCGTAGGCGATCGAGATCAGCTTGGGCTCGCTCCACTTGGCGCCGAACAGCACGATGCCCACCGGCAGGTCGTGGGCAAAGCCGGCTGGGACGGTGATCGACGGGTAGCCCGCGACCGCTGCCGGCTGCGACGCGCCGCCCACGGTCGGGTCGCCGCTGACGACGTGGTCGCCGAGCACCAGATCGGTGACGAACGCCGGCCCCCACGACGGGGCCAGCAATGCGTCCAGGTGGTCCTTGGCCAGCGCCGCGTCGATGCCCTCGGGGCCGGCGAACCGCTTGGCCTTGGCCTGCGCGTCGATGTACTTCTGCTCGGTGAGCGGGCCGCGCGCCTGCGCCTCCTCGAACAGCTCCTGGCCGAACCAGGTCATCTCCTGCGCCGCATGGGCCTTGTCGAAGGCGATCAGGTCGGCCAGCGACTTCACCTTCAAGTTGGGCCGGGTGGCGAGATAGGCGTCGATGTCGTGCTTGAACTCGTAGGACAACACGGTTAGTTCCGGGCCGCCCAGGTCAGCCAGGTGGGGCACGGTGACCGGATCGACGATCACCGCACCCTGCGCCTTCATCAGTGCGATGGCCCGTTCCAGCACGCGGTCGGCGTTGGGTTCGGCGCCGGCCAGCTGGCGCACGACGCCGATGCGCTTGCCCCTGAGGCCGTTCGGATCGAGGAAGCGGGTGTAGTCGGTCGCATGCCTGTCCGCTTCGGCTGTGGCCGGGTCGCGCGGGTCGCTGCCGGCGATCACGCTGAGCAGTGCCGCCGCGTCGGCGACGCTGCGCGCCATCGGGCCGGCGGTGTCCTGGCTGTGCGCGATCGGCACGATGCCGCTGCGGCTGACCAGGCCCAGCGTGGGCTTGATACCGACGATGCCGTTGCTCGCGGCCGGGCAGATGATCGAGCCGTCGGTCTCGGTGCCGATCGCCACCGTCACCAGTCCCGCCGCCACCGCCGCGCCGGAGCCTGCACTCGATCCGCAGGGGTTACGGTCGAGCACGTAGGGGTTCCTGGTCTGCCCGCCGCGCCCGCTCCAGCCGCTGCTGGCATGGTTGGAGCGGTAATTGGCCCACTCGCTCAGGTTGGTCTTGCCCAGCACCAGCGCGCCGGCCTTGCGCAGCCGCTCGACCAGGCCCGCGTCGCGCGGCGCCGGCGCATCGGCCAGCGCCAGCGAGCCGGCGGTGGTGAGCATGCGATCACCGGTATCGATGTTGTCCTTGAGCAGCACCGGGATGCCGTACAACGGCCCGTGCTTGCCCTTGGAGCGGCCGGCGTCCAGCGAGGCGGCGAGCGTGAGCGCGTCGGGATTGGTCTGGATCACGGCGCGCAGCGTGGGGCCGGCCTGGTCGATCTGCTCGATGCGATCGAGGAACTGGCGCGCCAGCGTGCGGCTGTCCAGCGTGCCGGCGCCCATCTGCTGCTGCAGCTGGTCGATTGAGGCCCAGGCAAGCGGTGAAGCCGGTTGTGCGGCCATCGCCGGTGCGGCGAGCAGCAGGGTGAGGAACGGGGCAAGATGGGCGGGCGATCGTTTCACGGCGGCCTCCGGTGGGTCGGTGTGCAATGGGCACGGTGCGACATGGTGTCGCGCCGGCGCAGCATAGCTCGCCCTACTGGCATGCCGCGCGCGGGGCGGTACTTATAATCCCACCCATGAGCCTGCTTTCCTCCGTGTGCCTTGCGCCGGCGCTCCTGGCCGCCGCCGTGTCCACCACCGCGGTGCGTGCCGCCGATGCGCCGACCGTGCCCGATACGCTCAAGCAGCGCATCGCCGCCTGCACCGCCTGCCACGGCGAGCAGGGCCAGGGCACGCCCCAGAGCGGCTTCTTCCCGCGCCTGGCCGGTAAACCGGCCGGCTACCTCGCGCGGCAGATCCGGAACTTCCAGGACGGCCTGCGCAAGTACGCTCCGATGGAGTACACGGTGCGCGGCCTCTCGCCTGAGTACGCGCACGAGATCGCGCAATACTTCGCCACCCAGCAGGTGCCCTACGAGCGCTCGCCGTTGCCGCGCATTTCCGAGGCCATGCTGCGGCGCGGCCAGGCACTGGCGACCCAGGGCGACGACACGCGCAAGATCCCCGCCTGCGCCGCTTGCCACGGGGCGCAGCTGACCGGCGTGGAACCGGACATCCCTGGCCTGGTCGGCTTGCCCTACGACTACATCAGCGCGCAGCTGGGTTCGTGGCGCACGCATACCCGCGCTATGGTGGCGCCCGACTGCATGGCGACCGTCGCCAACCGCCTGAGCGAGGCCGATATCACGGCCGTTTCCGCCTGGCTGGCCACGCACGAGGTGCCCTCGGGCGCCCACGCACAGCCGCCTGGGTCGGTCACGCCGCCGCTCGCCTGCGGCGTGCTCGGCGCGATGGGGGCCGCACGATGAAGTGGCTGCTGCGCACGTTCCTGGCCGTGCTGGTGCTGGCGATCGCCGGCATCGCCTGGTGGCTGTCCGCCCAGCACCATCCAGCGCTGCCGGCGGCGACCACCACGGAGGCGAAGCTGCAGGACCCGGCATTGGTCGCCCGCGGCGCCTACCTGGCCACCCTGGGCGACTGCGCCGCCTGCCACACCGCCCAGGGCGGCAAGCCCTATGCGGGCGGGCGTGCGCTGCCTACGCCTTTCGGCGATGTGCCCGCTCCCAACCTCACCCCCGACGACGCCACCGGGCTGGGCCAGTGGTCCTTCGATGCGTTCTGGCGCGCGCTGCACGAAGGCGTCGGCCGGGACGGGCGCGCGCTCTATCCGGCCTTCCCCTATACCTCCTATACCCGGGTCAGCCGCGACGACGCGTTCGCGCTGTTCGCCTACCTGAAGTCGTTGCCGCCGATGCGCAGCGAAACGGCGGCGCCCTCATTGCGTTTTCCCTACGACCTCAAAGCGAGCCTGGCCACCTGGCGCACGCTGTATTTCCGTCCCGGCGAGTTCGTGCCCGATCCTAAGCAGTCGGCCGAGTGGAACCGCGGCGCCTATCTCGTGCAGGGACTGGGCCACTGCAACGAGTGCCATGTCACGCGCGACAACCTCGGCGGCCTGCCCCGGGAGGGCGAGGCGCTCACCGGCGGGCAGATCCCCGCGCAGAACTGGTACGCCCCCGACCTGAGCACGCGCGCGCACGGCGGCCTGGAAGGTTGGAGCACGGACGACATCGTGTCGCTGCTGAAAACCGGTCAATCCGGCAAGGGCGCGGCCTTCGGGCCGATGGCCGACGTGGTGATGCAGAGCACCCAGCACCTTCGCGAGGACGATCTCCGCGCCATCGCCACCTACCTGCGATCGCTGCCACCGCGACCCGCGCCTGCGAGCGGCGAGAGTCCGCTGGACACGACTGCGCTGCTCACCCGCGGTGGCAAGCTTTACGAGCAGCAATGCGCCGGCTGCCACGGCAAGGACGGCGAAGGTGTCAACGGCATCTATCCGCCGCTGGCCGGCAACGGCTCGGTTACCGAACCGACCGGCATCAACGCGATCCGCGTCGTGTTGCTGGGCGGCTTCGCCCCCTCTACCGCGAGCCATCCGCGCCCCTACTCGATGCCGCCGTTCGCCCAGCAGCTGAGCGATGCAGACGTCGCCGCCGTGGTCAGCTACATCCGCGACGCCTGGAACAACGGTGCGCCGGCGGTGATGGAGCGCGACGTAGCGACTTACCGCCACACGCCAGTGGACTGAAGAAGCAACGGACGCGCAAGGTCAGCGTCCATGTTCGCCAGTGTCCCGACAGGTCGGACCTTGCTCTCGTCGATGCGACGCACTGCCGTTGCGCCTGGACGAGCAGTGCTGGCTGTACCGCGGGCTTCGTGCCGTGAGCGTCCGTCCCTGCAGGCGCCATGTGTGCTCGCGATGCTTTCCGCTGGCGGGATAAGCCCTGCCTACCCCTCGCGCAAGCGCCGCGCCAATTCGCGCCATGGACCGATGTCCCAGTGCCTTCGTGCCTGCCCCGAGGGCGAGGGCAGGACGAACACGCGGGTGCGGCCGATCCGTTCGGGCTGTTCGCCGTAGGCGCTGACCGCCCGACCGAGCGCGGCGCGAGCGGCGGCCTTGCTGGTGAAGGCGAGCAGGCGGGGGCGATAGCGTTCGATCTTGGCCAGCAGCGCGGGCACGTCGAAGGCATCGCGCGGCAGGTCGGCATCGTTGCCGCTGTGACGCTTGGCCAGGTCGGTGAGGCCGATGCCGAGCTCGGGCAGGGCGGGAAACTCGGCGGGAGCGAACAGCCGCGGTGTGATGCCGGCATCGCAGAGCGTCCGCCAGAACAGGTTGCCAGGATGCGCGTAGTAGGCCCCTTCGCGCGCGGAGCGCTCGCCAGCGGCGGTGCCGCAGAACACCAGCGTCAGCCCCGGCCGCAGCAGATCGGGCAGGACGTGCCCTTCAGCCGAGGGCTTCATCGAGCAGGAAATCGGTGAACTGGAAGCGGCCGTCGCGCAGCACCGACTCGCCGCGGCGCAGGGCCAACTCGCGGGCGAACAAGGGGCCGCCGTAGCTCAAGGTGTGGAACTCCCCACGTTCGCCGCAGGGATCGACGCCGGCGGGCAGGCGGTCGAGCAGGGCGCCGTCGTAGGCGCGACCACAGTAGTCGGCGTCCAGTTGCTGGGTGTCCACGCAGCACAGCACCGCGCGGTGGCCTTCGCCGACGAAGCGGCGCGAGAGCGCGGCGGTATCCTCGCCCCACAGCGGAAACAGCGTGCGCCACCCGGCACGCCCGAGCTGGCGCACGCGGTAGTCGCGCACGTCCTCCAGGAACAGGTCGCCGAAGGCACAGTGGCGGATGCCGGGCCAGCGCATCCGCGCCTGGGCAAGCACGTTTTCGTGGGCCGATTCGTAGGCCTCGTTGCTGCCGGGCCAGTCCATTTCCACTTCCAGGAGCGCAAGGCCCAGCGCCCGGGCCTGCGCCCGCAGGATGTCACGGCGCACGCCGTGCATGGCGATGCGCCCGTAGGTGCGGTTGACGGTGGTCAGCAGCGCGACCACCTGCCAGTGCGGCTCGGCGCGCAGCCGTTCGAGGGCCAACAGGCAGTCCTTGCCGCCGCTCCAGGCGAGGAGGATGGGCGTTGTGTTCATCGGCCTACTCTAAGGCACGCCCGCGGCGGCCTGAAGGTTCCGGCGCTGGCGTGCCCACGTGCCGTGGACGCGCGGCCGGGCAGGGTGGGCGCATGACGGACTACCTGCTGGACATCTGGAACCACCAGCCGTGGGTCCGCCTTGGCGTAACGGTGGTCGTGGCGCTGCTGATCGCGATCGCGGTGCACCGGCTGGCGCGCGCGCTGCTGTGGCGCTTCAGCGAAGGCCACCCGATGGCGCGCGAGATGCTCAAGGAGGCACGCGCGCCGATGGGCTGGCTGGTGCCGCTGCTGGTTATGGCGGTGGCGCTGCGCACGCGGCCGGAAGCGGCCAGCCTGCACCTGGCCGCGACCCTGGCCCAGGGGCTTGCGATCGCGCTGGTCGCGGTGGCCACCTGGCTGGGCGTGCGTTGCATCAACGCGGCGGAGTTCTTCTTCAGCAGCCGCTTCCCGGTCAATACCAAAGACAACCTGCGCGCGCGCCGCGTGCTAACCCAGGTACGCGTGCTCGGGGGCTCGGCGAGCGTGCTGCTGATCCTGATCGGCCTGGCCGCCTGCCTGATGATGGTCCCGGGTGTGCGCCAGATCGGCACCAGCCTGCTCGCCTCGGCGGGGCTGGCCGGGCTGGCGGTCGGCCTGGCGGCCAAACCGGTGCTGAGCAACCTTATCGCCGGCGTGCAGATCGCCATCACCCAGCCGATCCGGCTGGACGACGTGGTGATCATCGAGGGCGAATGGGGGCGCATCGAGGAAATCACCGGCACCTACGTCGTGGTGCGCATCTGGGACGAGCGGCGGCTGGTGGTGCCGCTCAACTGGTTCATCGAGAACCCGTTTCAGAACTGGACGCGCACCAGCGCGCAGCTGATCGGCACGGTGTATCTCTGGCTGGACTACCGCGTGCCGCTGGAGCCGCTGCGTGAGGAGGTCAAGCGCCTGTGCAGGGCCGCGCCGCAATGGGACGGGCGCGTGTGCGTGCTGCAGGTGACCGATGCGAACGAGCACGCGATCCAATTGCGCATCCTGGCCAGCTCGGCCGATTCCAGCAGCAACTGGGACCTGCGCTGCCTCGTGCGCGAGGGCGTCATCACCTTCGTGCAGCAGCGCTACCCGCAGAGCCTGCCGAGGTTGCGCGCGCTGCTGGAGGAACAGGAGGCAAGGAGCACGGTAGAGAAGGCGGGCGGGTGAGGGGCATGCGTGCCCGTTAGCCTGTTCCCTCTTCGATCGTGGAAGCAAGCGGGATCGGCAGGCCATCGATCCTACCGGGCGGGGACCATGGAGGGCGCGCTCAGCCCGGCCTCCACGCCAGCGTCGCCTGCACTCGCCCATCGCGCAATTCGAAATCCAACGACATGCCCAACGCCTCGGCCGCGGCGCGGGCGAGGGCCAGGCCCAGGCCGGCATGGCCGGCATGCGGGGGCTGCTTGCGCCAGAAGCGTTCACCGAAGCTGGCCAGGTCTTGCGGCTCCAGCTCCTGTGCGGCGTTATCGACACGCAGCCGTGCCGGTTCCAGCCGCAGCCGTACCGTGTCGCCGGCGGGGGCATAGGCCGCGGCATTGCCGAGCAGGTTGCCTATGGCCACCTCCAGCAGCGCCGGATCGGTATGCAGTTCCGTCGGCGGCGTGCCTTCGACCGCAAGCGCCACCCCGCGGCCGGCGGCCAGCGCGCGGTGGCGCTGCAGCTGGCGTTCCAGCCATGGCCCCAGTGCGAGGGACTGCAGGCACGGTCGTTCCAGCCCCGACTGCAGGCGGGTGAGCAGCAGCAATGCGGCCACCGTGGCCTCCAGTTCGGCGCCGATGGTCCCCACCTCGTGCATGATGTCGGGCAGGCTGCGGCCGCTGGGGTAGCGGCTCTCCACTTCGGTGAGTGCGCGCAGCTCGGCCAGCCGCGTGCGCGTCTCGTGGGCCAGGCCGCTGGCGAACTGGCGCTCGCGCGCGAGGCCGTCGTCCATGCGCGCTAGCACGTCATTGAAGCGCGCCACCAGCGGGTCGAGCTCGCGCGTGCCGCTGGCCGGCAGACGCTGGCCGGGGGCGTGCGGACCGATGACGCGCATGCGCTCGACCAGCGCGCGCACGGGCCTGAGCCCGCGCCGCACGATCAGCGGCACGGCCACCAGTGCGATCAGCAGGGCCAGAGCCGGTCCCAGTCCGAGGATCCAGTCCAGCGCGGTCAGCAGGCGGTCGAAGGAGTGGCGATCCTGCGCATACAGCAGGGCGCAACTGCGGGTAGGCGGGCCGTGGGTGGAGGGTTCCTGGAACGCGAAGATGACGGTGCCCAGCCGGCCCTTCCCGTGCGGCAGGTTGGCAAAGCGCGGAACCACTCCTGCCGATTGCGGCCAACCGGGCGGGACGATCGGCGGCGGGGGCGAGGTGTGCAGCACGGGCAGGCCATCGCAGCGCAGCTCGTAATAGACGCGTCCCTCCCCAGCCAACAGGGCGGGTGGGTTGCGTGGCGTGCCGGCGGCCTGTTCGACTTCCACTACCGTGGTCAGCGCCTGCGCCTGGGTCAGCAGGTTGCCGCGGAAGCGCGCCTCCATGGCGCGGTCGATGCGCCAGTCCATCGCCAGTGCGCCGCCGCCGAGCACCGCCAGGCTGGTGGCCGCCAGCAGCAGGGTAATGCGCGCGGCAAGCGAGGGCGGCTTCACGGGATCAGATAGCCGGCGCCGCGGCGCGTCTCGATCAGCCCGACCAGGCCGGCGGCGTCGAGCTTGCGGCGCAGGCCGAACACCAGCACCTCCACGCTGCGGTCGGACACCTCGGTGTCGCTGCCGGCGGTGCGCTCGAGGATCTCCTGGCGGGTGAAGGTGCGCCCGCGGTGACGCAGCAGCAGCCCGAGCACGGCGAACTCGCGCGGGGTCAGCGCCAGCGGCTGGCCGTCCACGCTGGCGCGCTGGGCCAGCGGGTCCCAGGCCAGCGGGCCATGGCTGAGCACGGCCGGCTGCGCCTGCAGCGGGCGGCGCGCCAGCGCATGCAGGCGGGCCAACAGCTCGTCGAAGGCGAACGGCTTGACCAGGTAGTCGTCGGCACCGGCGTTGAGCGCCTCGATGCGATCGCCCACCTGGTCGCGCGCCGACAGCACCAGCACTCGCGGCCGCCGCCCGCCGCCGGGCAGGGCGCGCAACACGCCCAGGCCGTCCAGCCGCGGCAGCATCAGGTCCAGCACCACCAGCTCGTAGTCGTAGCTGGCAAGGAAGCCCTTCGCCTCCACGCCGTCGGCTGCCGCGTCGACCGCGAAGCCGGCGCCGCGCAGCCCGTGTTGCAGGGTGGTGCGCAGGCGTTCTGAGTCTTCCACGAGCAGGAGCTTCATGGGTATCCCTTGAGCAGGCACGGGCGGCCGGCAAGTCTAGCGAGTAGGGTACCTCCTGGCCCAGTCCGCCTGTGCGGGAGCCGGGGCGCGCCTGCGAAGCCTGCCGCGGCGCATCGACAGTCCGCGCACCCACCCGCTATAAAGGCAGACGTTTACGGGGGTGGGTGTGAGCGAAGAGATACTTATCAACGTGACGCCTCGTGAGACCCGCGTGGGCGTGGTCGAGAACGGCATGCTGCAGGAAGTGCACGTCGAGCGCGCCTCCCGCCGTGGCTACGTGGGCAACGTTTACAAGGGACGCGTGCAGCGGGTGATGCCCGGCATGCAGGCGGTGTTCGTGGAGATCGGGCTGGAGCGCGCAGCGTTCCTGCACGCCTCGGACATCGTGCGCCCGCCGCTCCCCGAAGGCACCGAGGCGCACGGCAACGGCCACACCACCCCGTCGATCAGCGAACTGGTGCACGAGGGGCAGGAAATCGTGGTGCAGGTGGTCAAGGACCCGATCGGCACCAAGGGCGCGCGGCTGTCCACCCACCTGTCGATTCCCTCGCGCTACCTGGTGCTGCTGCCGCATGCCAAGACACTGGGCATTTCCGCGCGCATCGAGGACGAGGCCGAGCGCACGCGCCTGAAGGACGTGCTCGGCGGCCTGATAGGCGAAGAGGGCAGCCGGCTGGGCTACATCGTGCGCACCAACGCGGAAGGCCAGTCGGCCGAGTCGCTGGCGTTCGACGTGGCTTACCTGAGCAAGGTCTGGCGTGTGGTGCAGGAGAACATCGCCAGGGCGAAGGTGGGCGAGCGCGTCTACGAGGAACTCTCGCTGCCACTGCGCAGCCTGCGCGACATGCTCACCGACGACATCGAGAAGGTGCGGGTGGATTCGCGCGAGACGCACGAGAAAGTGGTCAAGTTCGTGCACAAGTTCATGCCCAGCCTGGACGACCGCATCGAGCACTACGCGGGCGAACGTCCGATCTTCGACCTCTACGGCGTGGAGGACGAGATCCAGCGCGCGATGAAGAAGGAGGTGCCGCTGAAATCAGGCGGCTACCTGATCGTCGACCAGACCGAGGCGATGACCACGATCGACGTCAACACCGGCGGCTACCTCGGGACGCGCAACCTGGAGGAAACCGTCTACCGCACCAACCTGGAGGCGGCGCAGGCGGCTGCGCGCCAGCTGCGGCTGCGCAACCTGGGCGGCATCATCATCATCGACTTCATCGACATGAGCGACGAGGAGCACCGCCGCCAGGTGATCCGCATGCTGGAGAAGGGGCTCGCGCGCGACCACGCCAAGACCACGGTCTATCCGATGTCGGCGCTGGGACTGGTCGAGATGACGCGCAAGCGCACCACCGAGAGCCTGGAGCGCCAGCTGTGCGAGCCATGCCCGGCCTGTGGCGGGCGTGGCACGGTCAAGACCGCCGAGACGGTGACCTACGAGATCTTCCGCGAGATCACCCGGGCCGTGCGCCAGTTCAACGCCGAGAAGCTGCTGGTGATGGCCAGCCCCAAGGTGGTCTCGCGCATCCTGGAGGAAGAATCGGCCGCGGTCGCCGAACTGGAGGAGTTCATCTCCAAGAGCATACGCTTCCAGCCGGAAGAGCATTACTCGCAGGAACAGTTCGATGTCGTCTTGCTGTAAGCGGCGGACTCTCGGCCGGGACGAAACGAGGTGAACGCGCGCGGGCTTAAGCGCCTGCACTTGCCGTTGCGTGGCCTTGGCTGGGCAGCCGGCGTCGCCGTGGTGGCGCTGGCCGTGCTGGTGGCTCTGGCGCAGCTGCTGCTGCCGTTGCTGGCGCGCCATCCGCAATGGGTGGCCGCGCAGCTTTCCGAGCGCCTGCAGCGGCCGGTGAGCTTCGCCTCGATGGAGGGACGCTGGCAGGCCTCAGGCCCCTTGTTCCTTATGCGGGATGTGACCATCGGCCCCGGCCCAGCCGGAGGCAGCGCACTGCGCCTGCCCGAGTCGGAACTGAAGATCGACTTCGGCGGCTGGCTGCTGCCTTCGCGGCACCTGCTCAATCTGCGTGCGCGGGGGCTGGAGCTGGACCTCGGCCGCGATGCGCAGGGGCGCTGGCACGTCAACGGCGTCGGCGGCCCGGACGGTGGCTCGCGCCAGGCCTTTTCGATGGGGCCGGTTTCGGTGGGCATCCAGCTGCGCGACCTGCAGCTGGCGATCACCGACGAGGCCAGCGGCCAGCATTACCGGTTGCTGGCCGACCAATTGCGGCTGAGCCGCCAGGGTAGCCGCATCCGCTTCGGCGCGATCCTGCGCCGCGAAGGCGCGTCCGGCCGATGGCAAGGCGCCGGCAGCTTCCGTGAGGACGGTAGCGCCGGCCGCCTGTGGCTGGCCGGCGACCGGGTCGACCTGCACTCACTGCTGGGCGACGTGGCGATCGACGGCTATGCGGCCCGGAGCGGCACCGGCAGCCTGGCCGCCTGGCTGGACTGGAAGGATCACAAGGTGGTGCGCGCCACGCTGCGCCTGGATCTTGCCGGCCTGGCCGTCGAGGGGCCGGCGGGCACCGCCCGGGTGGGCGTCTTGCGCGGCCTGGCCGGCATCACGCAACGCGCCGACGGTTACGACGTGCGCTACGCCGCCGCCGGCGGCGGCGCGCTGGCGCTGACGCTGCACCAGGCCGAGTCCGGTCCGCGCGTGGCGCTGGATGTGCGCGACTTGGATCTCGCACCGTTGCTGCCGTGGCTGGCGCTCAAGCCCTCGCTCGCCCCGGCGCTTGGCGCGTGGCTCGGCGGCGGGCGCCCCCACGCCTTGCTGCGCCAGGCAGCGCTGCGGTGGTCGCGTGCGGGCGGCGTGGAGCACCTGGAGGCGACCTTCGCCCATGCCGGCATCGACGCTGTGGGCAAGCTGCCGGGGATCGGCAACCTCGGTGGCCGCCTGCGTGGGGATGCGCAGGGCTATGCGTTGGAGCTGCCCGCGCAGGCCACCGTGCTCGACCTGTCGCACAGCTTCCGCAAACCCTTCGTACTGTCGCGCCTGGCCGGAACCGTGGCCGCCTGGCACGACGATGGCGCCTGGCAGGTCGGCGTCGATCCGCTCGCCTTCGAGGGCGAGGGTTTCGCCGGCAGCGTGCGCGGCACCATCGCGCTGCCCGACGACGGCGGCCGGCCGTTCCTGGACCTGTACGCACACATCGATCACGCGCAGGTGCCGGCGGCCAAACTGTTCTGGCCCACCGGCTCGATGCCGCCGACGGCCATCGAATGGCTCGACCGCGCGCTGGTCGCCGGCACGATCGACGAAGGCGAGCTGGTCGTGCGCGGCAGTCTGGCGGACTGGCCGTTCCACCACAACGAGGGCCGCTTCGAGGCGCATGCCCGGATCAGCGGCCTCGAGCTCGATTACGGCGAAGGCTGGCCACACGCAGACGGCCTCGAGGCGGAGGCCAGCTTCGTGGGCAACGGCATGCTGGTGCAGGCCAGCGGCGGCAGTTCGCTCGGCGTGAAGCTCGAGCGGGCGGTGGCGCTGATTCCGGATTTCGGCGACGCCGTGCTCGACCTCAACGCGCAGGGCAGCGGCAGCGGCGCGAGTCTGCTGCAGTTCCTGCGGCAGAGCCCGATCGCCCGCCACCAGGCCGACACGCTCGCCAAGCTGCGCCTGGGCGGCAGCGGCGCGTTCGCTTTCCACCTGTCGCTGCCGGTCAAGGACGTGGCGGCGATGCGGCTGGACGGCAGCGCACAGCTCAAGGACGTAGACGTGGACGCGCCGGAGTGGAAGCTCAGGCTGGACAAGCTCGGCGGCCCGCTCAGCTTCGACGCGACCGGCGTGCACGCCGGTCCGCTCACCGGCGGTTTCCGCGGGCAGCCTTCCTCGCTGGACCTGGCCATTGCCGGCGCCACCGGCCGCGCCGGCACTGTGCTGGCGGCGCGGCTGCAAGGGCGCTATAGCATCGCCGAAATGGTCCAGGGCTATCCGCAACTGGATTGGCTGGGCGCCGCATCGCAGGGACGTAGCGACTACACACTGGGCTTCGATATCCGCCACGGCACCGGCGATGCACTGCTGCAAACCTTAAGCGCCGACAGCACGCTGGCAGGCACCGCGCTCACGCTGCCGGCGCCGCTGTCCAAGCCCGCCGACGCGGCCTTGCCGCTGCACCTCACATTGGGCGTGCCGGTGGAGGGGGGCGACCTCGACCTCGCGCTCGGCGAGGTGATGCGCGCGCGCTTCCGCCTGCCGGCCGGCGACATGCAGCCGCTCGCGGCAGCGATCGGGCTCGGCCAGGCCGCGCCCGAGGACCTGCCGGACAAGGGCCTGCGCATTCGCGGCCATGCTTCCGTGCTGGATCTGTCCGGCTGGGTGCAACACGCGGCAGCCGGCAGCACCGGTGAGGGACCGGGGCTGGAGAGCCTGGACGTCAGTGCCGACCGCGCGCTGGTGTTCGAACACGAATTTGCCGGCATGCGCATCCAGGCCGCGCCGCAGGCCGACGTGCTGGGCATCGACGTCGACAGCCCGGCGATGGCCGGCCACGTCGGCGTGCCCTCGACGGACCTGCGCAAGCGCGGCATCACGGCACGCCTGCAGCGGCTCTACTGGCCGCAGGGCGCCGCACCGCCGACCGAAGGAGCGCAGCAGGTCAAGGCAGCGCCACCGCCGGCGGAGTCTGAGGCGGCGCCTGCGCAGCCCCAGGCGGGCGCGAAGGAGCCGGCCAATCCCGCGGCCACCGGCATCGACCCGGCCGCCCTGCCGCCGCTGCATTTGTGGGTGGGCGACATGCGCCTGGGTACCGCCAAGCTGGGCGAGGCGCGGCTGGAAACCTGGCCGACGGACAAGGGCATGCGCATCGACCAGTTGCGCTCGCTGTCGCGCAGCGTGCAGCTCAGCGCCAGCGGGGACTGGAACGGCAACGCGCAGGACAGCCACACGCGCATGCGCATCGATTTCTCCGCGCAGGACCTGGGCAGCATGCTCAACGCATTCGGCTACCAGGGGCTGTTCAACGGCGGCAAGACGCACGCGGTACTGGATGCCACCTGGCCGGGAGCGCCCAGCTCGCTAGCCCTGGCGACGATGGACGGCAGCCTCGCCGTCGATGTCAGCCACGGGCGCATCCCCGAGGTCGGGCCCGGGGTGGGGCGACTGTTCGGGCTGGTTTCGGTGGCCGAGCTGCCGCGTCGGCTGACGCTGGATTTCGGTGACGTGTTCGGCAAGGGGCTGGCCTTCGATTCGATCCGGGGCGACTTCCGTTTCGCCGGCGGCAACGCCACCACCGACAACCTGAAAATCCTCGGCCCCGCCGCCGACATCGACATCCGCGGCCGCACCGGCTTGCGCGCGCGCGACTACGACCAGCAGGTCTACGTGGTGCCGCACCTGGGCAACAGCCTGCCGGTGGTCGGTGCGGTGGTCGCCGGGCCGGTCGGCGCTGCCGCCGGCTTCGCCGTGCAGGGGCTGCTCGGCAAGGGCCTCAACAAGGCAGCCAGCGCGCGCTACCGCGTCAGCGGCAGCTGGGAGAAGCCGGTGTTCACCCTGATCGAGAAGCACGAAGTGCAGCCGGCCCCGGCCCCGGCCGCGTCCGCATCGGCGCCCGCGCCGGCATCGAGTTCCGGCCATTGATCCTGTTTCCGTAGCGGACTGCGAATGGCAGTTGCCGCACCCAGCGGCGCGCTTTTAAAGCCCCCGTCCGGCCCCATGTGGGATAGTCACCCCTTTCGCCCCGAGGACGCCGGCTCCATGGATTCACTGATTGCCCACGTCGAGAACAAGCTGCTGGCCCCCGGTGGTCTGGCCACCCACGACCTGGAACGTGTCTTCGCGCAATTGATGGGTCCGTCGATCGACGCGGCGGATCTCTATTTCCAGCATTCGCGCAGCGAGTCTTGGCTGCTGGAGGAGGGCATCGTCAAGGACGGCAGCCACTCGATCGAGCAGGGCGTGGGCGTGCGCGCGATCAGCGGCGAGAAGACCGGCTTCGCCTACTCCGACGAGATCGTTCTGCCGCAGCTGCTGGAGGCCTCCAAGGCCGCGCGCGCGATCGCCCAGGGCGGCAATGGCGCCGGCAAGCCGCTGGCGCTCGGCGGCGCGCAGGCGCTCTATCCCGCGCTCGATCCGGTCGAGAGCCTGCCCAACCCGGACAAGATCGCGCTCCTGCGCGAAGTCGATGCGTATGCCCGTGCGCGCGACCCGCGCGTCAAGCAGGTGATCGTAAGCCTGGCCGCGACCATGGATACCGTGCTGGTGGCCGGCGCCGACGGCACCCTGGCCGCCGACGTGCGCCCGCTGGTTCGTCTGAACGTGCAGGTGATCGCCGAGGCCGGCGGCCGGCGTGAGCAGGGCAGCGCCGGTGGCGGTGGCCGCTACGGCTACCGCGAGCTGATCGAGAACGGTCGCGCGCTGGCCTTCGCCGACGAGGCGGTGCGCCAGGCGCTGGTCAACCTCGATTCGATCGATGCCCCGGCCGGTCAGATGACCGTCGTGCTCGGCCCCGGCTGGCCCGGCGTGCTGCTGCACGAAGCGATCGGCCACGGCCTGGAGGGCGACTTCAACCGCAAGGGCAGCTCGGCCTTTGCCGGCCGCATCGGCCAGCGCGTGGCCGCTCCCGGCGTCACCGTGGTCGACGACGGCACCCTGCCCAATCGCCGCGGCTCGCTCAGCGTGGACGACGAGGGCACGCCCAGCGAGTGCACCACGCTGATCGAGGACGGCATCCTCGTGGGTTACATGCAGGACAAGTTGAACGCGCGCCTGATGGGCATGAAACCCACCGGCAACGGCCGGCGCGAATCCTTCGCGCAGCTGCCGATGCCGCGCATGACCAACACCTACATGCGTGCCGGCGCGCAGGATCCGGCCGAGATCATCCGCTCGGTCAAGCGCGGCCTCTATGCGGTGAATTTCGGCGGCGGCCAGGTCGACATCACTAGCGGCAAGTTCGTGTTCTCCGCGAGCGAGGCCTACCTGATCGAGGACGGCAAGGTCACCGCGCCGGTCAAGGGCGCCACGCTGATCGGCTCCGGTCCCGAGGTGCTCACCCGCGTCTCGATGATCGGCAACGATCTCGAGCTGGACCAAGGCATCGGCGTGTGCGGCAAGGACGGCCAGAGCGTGCCGGTCGGCGTAGGCCAGCCCACGCTCAAGATCGATGGCATGACGGTGGGCGGCACCGCGGCCTGAGTTGTCGGCCCTCTTCCCGCTGGGGAGAGGGAGTCAATTGAGCGAAGACCCCGCACAAAAAAACACCGGCACTGGGCCGGTGTTTTTATTTCATGGCAGCCGCCGGAATCAGATCGCCAGATCCTTTTCTTTCTTGCCGGCCTTCAGCGCATCGTTGAACCAGCGAGGGCGCTTGCCGCGGCCGGACCAGGTCTGCTCAGGATTGGCCGGGTTGCGATACTTCGGCGCGACCGTACCGGTGCTGCGGCGGGCCTTGCGGGCGCCGCCGAAAACGTCCTCGAAAGTGAAACCCTCGGCCTTCACCAGCGCGTGGATTTTTTCACGCAGCTTGGCGACCTTTTCCTTGCGCAGCTCATTCTGGCGCACCTGCGCCTTGCTGATCAGTTCATTGAGCTGGTTGTGATTGAGGCTCTTGATATCGACTGCCATGCGTAGGCTCCTGGAAAGTCTTTCGATTATGTGCCTTGCTTCTCGTCATGAGAGCGGTGCGTCCTGTGCCGGGTCCATTCTCGCCCAATAGCGGGGGCGATTGCAAAAGTAGCCGATTATCAGGAAGCCATAAGCGGCCTTGCGCGGAGCGACGGCCTGTTAATGGTGCAAATGGGCACCTACTCTCCTGCCAGCAGCGTGAACAATTCGTCCTCGGTAATGGCGCGGTTGTCCGATTCACTGCGACGGCGGTATTCCAGCGTGCCGGCAGCCAGGCCACGCTCGCTCACCACCACGCGGTGCGGAATGCCGATCAGTTCGAGGTCCGCGAACATCTGGCCCGGGCGCAGGCCACGGTCGTCCAGAACCGTTTCGATGCCGCGCTGTTCCAGTTTGCGATAAAGCGCCTCGGCCGCGGCGCGCACTTCGGGCGAGTTCTTTGGATTGATGATGCAAACGGCCACCCGCCACGGCGCCATGGCTTCGGGCCAGATAATTCCGGCTTCGTCGTGCGATTGCTCGATGGCCGCCGCCACGATGCGACTGACGCCGATGCCATAGCAGCCCATAAGCATCACCTGGCTCTTGCCCTGGTCGTCGAGCACCGTGGCGCCCAGCGCCTGGGCATATTTGGCCCCGAGCTGGAAAATGTGCCCCACTTCGATGCCGCGGGCGATATGCAGCATGCCGTGGCCGTCGGGCGAGAGGTCGCCCTCGACGACCTGGCGGATATCCTCGATACGGGTAATGCGCGCGTCGCGTTCCCAGTTGGCGCCGGTGTAATGGGTGCCATCGGCATTGCCGCCGCAGACGAAATCGGCGAGCACCGCCGCATCGCGGTCGACGATCACCGGAATGCCCGCAGGCAGGCCGACCGGGCCGATGAAACCGGGGCGCGTGCCGGTGGCGTCGAGGATCTCCTCCTCCGAGGCGAGCACCGACTGGTCTGGCAACTCGGGCAGCTTGCCGGCCTTGACCTCATTGATCTCATGGTCGCCGCGCAGGCATAGCGCAACCAGCCCATCGCGACCGCGCACGAGCAGCGTCTTGATGCAAAGCTGCGGCGATACGCCCAGAAAGGCGCTCACTTCGGCGATGGACTTCTGCGTGGGCGTGTCCACGCGCTTGAGTTCCGCATGCGGGGCAGGGCGCGCGCCGGCAGGCGCGAGTGCCTGTGCCTTTTCGACATTGGCTGCGTAATCGGAACCGTCCGAAAAGGCGATCGCGTCTTCGCCCGAGTCGGCCAATACCTGGAACTCATGGCTGGCGTTGCCGCCGATCGCGCCGGTATCGGCCTGCACCGCACGGAACGAAAGGCCCAGCCGGCTGAAAATGCGCGAGTAGGCGCGGTACATCGCTTCGTACGTTTCGCCGAGCGACTCGGCCGAGAGGTGGAAGGAATAGGCGTCCTTCATCAGGAACTCGCGCGCGCGCATCACGCCGAAGCGCGGGCGAATCTCGTCGCGGAACTTGGTCTGGATCTGGTAGAAGTTGAGCGGGAGCTGCTTGTAACTTTTGAGCTCGTTGCGGGCGAAGTCGGTAATGACTTCCTCGTGGGTCGGACCAAAGCAGAATTCCTGGTCCTTGCGGTCACGGATCTTGAGCAACTGGTCGCCGAATTTGTCCCAGCGGCCGGATTCCTCCCACAGTTCCTTCGGCTGCACGGCGGGCATCAGCAATTCGATGGCGCCGGCGCGATTCATTTCCTCGCGCACGGCCTGTTCGACCTTGCGCAATACGCGCAGGCCCAGCGGTGCCCAGGTATACAGGCCCGAAGCGAGTTTGCGGATCATGCCGGCGCGCAGCATCAGTCGGTGACTGGCGATTTCGGCGTCGGCGGGAACTTCCTTGACGGTGGCCAGGTGGAATTGGCTGAGGCGCATGGCGGGCGATCCGGATCGGGCAAAGAGGTCGATTATACGGCCCCCGCCGGTCGGGATTGCCGGCGGTTACTGCGAGCAGAACTGCACGTATTGCTTTTCGGCGGTGGCCATCTGCTGCTTGCGCTGTTCGTCATCCAGCGCGACCGGCTTACCCTGCTGCTCCATCACCACCGGCCCCTTGCTCCTGAGCGTATCGAGGTTGGCTTTGAGCGAACTGCACAGCTTGGCGCGGTTTTCCGGCGTGTCGGCGACGGGGGCGGGTTGTTCGGGTTGCGGCTTGTCGTCGGGCTCGACGGCGGTCGGCTTGGGCGCCGGCGGCGGCGACTGGACCACGCCGGTAGTGGTGATGCGCTTGAATGCGGTGCCCTGCGGCGGAGGCATCTCTGAGTAGTGCACGGTTCCCTGCGCATCGGTCCACTTGTACACCTGCGCCGCGACCGCGGGTGCGAGCAGCAGCAACACGAGGGCAAGGGGCAGGCGGCGCATGGGTTTCTCCGGCGGGGTGGGGCCCGGCACTAGTTAACACTCCGGCGCGCCGGACTCAAGCGCGCCGGAGCAGGCGACGGACGATGGTTTACACTCTCGCGCAGTACGTCACGGATCGTTGCATGAGCGAGAACGCGCCAGTTCGCACCCCGCGCCACCGGGGCATTTACCTGCTGCCGAACCTGTTCACCACGGCGGCGATGTTCGCAGGTTATTACGCCGTGGTGGCGAGCATCGGCGGGCGTTTCACCGAGGCGGCGGTCGCCGTTTTCGTCGCGGCGGTGCTCGACGGCATGGACGGCCGCGTGGCGCGGTTGACCGGCACGCAGAGCGAGTTCGGCGTGCAGTACGACTCGTTGTCGGACCTGGTCAGCTTCGGCCTGGCGCCCTCGCTGGTGATGTACAACTGGTCGCTGTCTTCGCTCAAGGGCTTCGGGCCGGTCTGGGGCAAGATCGGCTGGGCCGCGGCCTTCCTGTATGCCGCCTGCGCCGCGTTGCGCCTGGCGCGGTTCAACACCCAGGTCGGAGTGATCGACAAACGCTATTTCCAGGGCCTGGCCAGTCCGGCAGCGGCCGCCGTGTGCATGTCCTACGTGTGGAGCGTGGAGAAATTCCGCGCTGAGGGCCAGGACATCGACGGCCAGGCGCTGTGTTTCGTCACGCTGGTGGTGGCCGTGGTGGTGGGACTGCTGATGGTC
Source organism: Frateuria sp. (assembly GCF_035943815.1). Taxonomy (GTDB): domain Bacteria; phylum Pseudomonadota; class Gammaproteobacteria; order Xanthomonadales; family Rhodanobacteraceae; genus Frateuria_A. The sequence goes on along the minus strand of NZ_DASZBU010000019.1, from coordinate 331,594 downwards.
AGCCGCTTCCGCTATTTCAGCTTCAAGTCGCTGCCGATGGGCGAGCGCGACCGCGTGCCGTTCCTGTGGGTGCTGGTCGGCGTGCTGGTGCTGGTGCCCTTCCTGATCGACCCGCCGCGGGTGCTGTTCGTGGTGTTCACGCTGTACCTGCTGTCCGGTCCGGCGGTCACCTTGTGGGGCCGTGCCGCGCATCGCCGGCGGATTCGCCGCGGCAGGCCGTGAGCGCCCTGCCGGCCAGCAGCGAACCCACCGCGCGCCGCGCGCGGATGCTGCGCGCTTTGGGCATCACGCCATGGGTGCGACGCGTTGGCACGGCGGCGGCCGAGCCGCGCGCGGCGCCTGCGCCGGCTGTTCCGCCGGCTTCCTGCGTGGTGCTGTTGCCCGAGGGTTGCTCGCCCCGCGAGCTGGACCTGCTTGGCCGCGCGCTCGCCGCCTATGGGCCGGAACTGGCGCGGGCCGGCCGCATCCTGGTGCGGGAGGGGCGTCCCACCGCCACCGTGTCGCCCGTGCGCGCCTACCTGGTGTTCGGCCAGGCACAGGCGCATGCATTGGGGCGTGAGCTGCCCGCCGCGGTGATGAACCAGGCGCAGATCGTGCTCGCCGACGAACCGCAGCAGGTGCTTGCCAGCGGCGAGGGCAAGCGCCGGCTGTGGACCGCGCTGCGCCAGCTGCGGCGAACGCTGGCCGCACCGGAGAGCGTGTGATGGTGGCGGTGGCGCGCCCGCGGGTGGAGGTGCGCGCCATGCGCCGCGAGGATCTGCCCGCGGTCAGCGCGCTGGAAACCGCCTCGTACGACTTCCCATGGTCCGCCGGCATCTTCGGCGACTGCCTGAAGGCGGGGCATCCGTGCTGGGTGCTCTGCAGCGACGGCGTGGTGGCCGGCTACGGCATCCTGTCGGTAGCTGCCGGCGAGGCGCACGTGCTCAATCTCTGCATCGGTTCCGACTGGCGCGGCCAGGGCCTGGGCCGTCACCTGCTGGGCCGGTTGCTGGACGTGGCGCGCTGGAGCGGCGCCGACCGGGTGTTCCTCGAGGTGCGCCCTTCGAACCCGGTGGCGCAGCAGTTGTACGCCTCGGTCGGCTTCAAGGAGATCGGCCGACGCCCGCGCTACTACCCGGCCAAGAACGGGCGCGAGGACGCCATCGTGATGGCACTGGACCACGCGCCGGGCGGCTCCAGCCCGCCCGCAAGCTGATCCCCTCGGCGCCGCGGGTTAAGCCCCCGTTCTTGGGGAAGGCGCCCGGAGGCGGATGAGGGGGCGGTGCGAAAGGCTTGCCGCGTCCGCCCAAGGTGCGCCCATCCGCCTGTCGGCACCTCCCGCCTTCGCACGGAGGATTCGGTGAAGCGGATGCAGGATCGGCTAACGAATAAGGCAGCGATCACCCTAGCTTGCGCGCCTGCTCCCGCAACGCTTCGAGCTGGGTACCCCAATCCGCGATGCGCTGGCGCTCCTGCGCCACCACCTCGGCTGGCGCGTTGGCCACGAAGTTGACATTGCCGAGCTTGCCCTCGCACTTCCGTATCTCGCCCTCGATGCGGGCGATTTCCTTGGCGAGACGCGCCTTCTCCGCGGTGAGGTCGATCAACCCCGCGAGCGGGATCAATACGCGCAGGCTGCCGACCACCGCCGCGGCCGCCGCGGGCTCCTCGGTGCCCGCTTCGATCCACCGCGGCGTCTCGGTGCGCGCGAGGAAGGCGATCTGCGCGGCGAACTTGGCCACGCGTGTGCGATCGGCAGGCTCCCCGTCGGCCAGCAGCAGAGGGATGGTCTTGCCCGGCGCGATGTTCATCTCCGAGCGGATGCGGCGGATGCCCGAGAGCACCGCCTTGACCCACTCGATTTCGGCGCTGGACGCCTCGTCGGCCGGGAGCCCGGCGGCCGTCGGCCAGGGCCGCTGCATGATGCTCGAAGCCTGGATGCCAAGGCGCGGGGCCACCGACTGCCAGATCTCCTCGGTGATGAACGGGATCACCGGGTGCAGCGCGCGCAGCACCGTCTCCAGCACCACCAGCAGGGTATGCCGGGTGGAGGCCGCAGCGGCCGCGTCGTCGCCGTTCAAGGCGGGCTTGGACAACTCCAGGAACCAGTCGCAGTACTCGTTCCAGACGAACTCGTAGAGCGCCTGCGCCAGCAGATCGAAGCGGTAGGTCGCGAAGTGTCCCTCGACCTCGGTCAGCGTGTGCTTCAAACGCGTGAGAATCCAGCGCTCCGCCTCCGTCGCCGACTGGGCGTTCGCCGTTTCGTGCTCCCCGCCACCGGCTTCATCCACATTCATCAACACGAACCGCGCCGCGTTCCACAGCTTGTTGCAGAACGCCTTGTAGCCTTCGGCGCGCTTGATGTCGAAGTTGATCGTGCGGCTGTAGCTGGCCAGCGCCGCAAAGGTGAAGCGCAGCGCGTCGGTGCCGATCGCCGGGATGCCGGCGGGATAGTCCTTGCGGATGCGCTTCTCCACCTTGTCGCGCACCTGCGGGATCAGCAGCGAGCGGGTGGATTTCTCCACCAGTGGCTCCAGGTCGATGCCGTCGATCAGGTCCAGCGGGTCCAGTGTGTTGCCCTTGGACTTGGACATCTTCTGGCCTTCGGCGTCGCGCACGATGGCGTTGATGTAGACCTCGCGGAAGGGCACCTGCTCGGTGAAGTACAGGGTCGCCATCACCATGCGCGCGACCCAGAAGAAGATGATGTCGAATCCGGTGACCAGCACCGCGCTGGGCAGGAACAGCTTGTCTTGGCTCCAGTCGGCGACCACTTCGCCGCGCTCGTTCTTCACCGACCCCTGCATCGGCCAGCCCAGCGTGGAGAAGGGCCACAGCGCGGCGGAGAACCAGGTGTCGAGCACGTCCTCGTCCTGCCGAAGCGTTCCGACGACCTCGGTGGTCGCGTGGCGGCGCGCGTCCTGCTCGTCCTCGCCGACGAAGATGTTCCCCGCCTCGTCGTACCAGGCCGGGATGCGGTGGCCCCACCAGAGCTGGCGGCTGATGCACCAGTCCTGGATGTTCTCCAGCCACTGCGTGTAGGTGGTGGTCCAGTTCTCCGGCACGAAGCGGATCGCGCCGGAGCGCACCGCTTCCAGCGCCGGCTCGGTGATCGCCGTGCGCCCGCCGGGACGGCCGTCCGCCAGCACCTCGGAGGTGAGGTCGACGAACCACTGGTCGGTCAGCATCGGCTCGATCACCGCGTCCGAGCGCTGGCTGACCGGCACCTGCAGCTTGTGCGGCTTGGTCTCGACCAGCAGGCCCGCCGCTTCGAGGTCCGCCAGTACGGCCTTGCGCGCCTCGTAGCGATCCAGGCCGCGGTACTTCGCCGGCGTGTTGTCGTTGACCTTGGCGTCGAGCGTGAAGATGTTGATCGGCTCCAGCTTGTGGCGCTGGCCGATGGCGTAGTCGTTGAAATCATGCGCCGGGGTGATCTTGACGCAGCCGGTGCCGAACTCGCGGTCGACATAGTCGTCGGCGATCACCGGGATCTCGCGGCCGGTGAGCGGCAGGTGCAGCATCGTGCCGATCAGGTGCGCGTAGCGCTCGTCCTCCGGATGCACCGCCACCGCCACGTCGCCCAGCATGGTTTCCGGGCGCGTGGTGGCGACCACCACCGAGCCCGCGCCATCGGCGGTCATGTAGCGGATCGACCACATGTGTCCGTCGCGCTCGACGTTGTTGACCTCCAGGTCCGACACGGCCGTGCCCAGTGCCGGATCCCAGTTCACCAGGCGGTTGCCGCGGTAGATCAGGCCGTCGCGATACCACTGCACGAACACCTTGCGCACCGCGGCCGAGAGCCCCTCGTCCATGGTGAAGCGCTCGCGCGACCAGTCGGCGGCCACGCCCAGGCGACGCATCTGGTTCGTGATCGTCGAACCCGATTGCTCCTTCCACTGCCATACGCGCTCGACGAAGGGCTCGCGGCCCAGGTCGTGCCGCGACTTGCCCTCGGCGGCGAGCTGGTTCTCCACGATCTTCTGCGTGGCGATGCCGGCGTGGTCGGTGCCGACCTGCCACAGCGTGTTCATGCCGCGCATGCGCTGGTAGCGGATCAGCATGTCCATCACGGTCTGCTGGAACGCATGGCCCATGTGCAGCGTGCCGGTGACGTTCGGCGGCGGCAGCAGGATGCAGTAAGGCTCGCCTTGGCCGGTCGGCTTGAACGCGCCGCTTTCCTCCCAGCGGGCGTACCACGTCGATTCGATCTGGCCGGGCTCGAAACTCTTGTCCATCGGAGACTCGCGATGGCGCGCCGTGCGGCGCGCGCGTCATGGAAGGTAAGCCTGCGATTGTACGGGGCGCGCGTCATGGCCCCAAGCCGTGGCGGCGCAGGCAGCAAAAAGGCCCCGGCTCGAGCCGGGGCCCCGGGTCGACCGCATCGGTGCCGGATCGCCTAGGCGACGAAGGCGTCGGCCAGCGAAGGTGTCGGGATCGCCGGCATGGCCTGCTGGCGCTCGCGCTCTTCCACCTGCATGCGGGTCAGCCGCGACACCACGAGCAGGAACAGCGCGGCGGCCACCAGGTTCAGCGCCTGGCCGCAGAGCAACAACCACTGCTGCGTATGCAAGCCTTCGAAGGTGTGCTCCGGCCGCAGGTACTGCGTGACGAACCAGTAGGACAGGTTGCCCGCGACCCAGAAGCACCACCAGGTCGCCAGCAACCGCGGCGTACCGAGTTTCTGCCAGCGAGTGGGCGCATGCGACGCCAGCCAGACCTGGGTCATTGCCCGCATCGGCCGCACCAGATTCATGACCGGCACGACGTACCAGCCCACCGCCCAGCCGGGCGAGTCGTCCAGGCCCTTGGCGCCGAGCGCGCGGACGTTGCAGGCCACCCGATGGACCCAGCTACCGGCCCAGAGGTAGCAGGCCAGCATCAGCACCAGTTGCAGGCGGAACAGGTTCAATTGCAGTCGGCCGGTGCCGGCCAGTTCCTCCTGAAGGCCCGTACTGATGCCCGTATCGATTCCCTGCTGCAGCAACTGCAGTCCATGGAGCATGACGGCGATGACCGCCAGCGTGAGCAGCACGAACGCGGCGAGCACGCCCCGCACGCCGTTGCCCAGCGCGGCCGGTGACCGGAAAACGTACGGTTGCGCAACATCGTCCGCGCCCGGAACCGGCGCGTTGAAAGGATTGCTTCGCGACATGACGGCACCCCCTGCCTTTTGCCGACCGGCCATTCGCCGGCGGGCTCATCATGCGCCGCAGCTATGGACAGGGCAAGCGGGGTGTGTTAGGCGGATTTGCGTGCCTAGAGCAATTCGATCCCGAAACGCCGCACCGCGAGCGCGAACAGGCCGAAACACGCCGCCGTGATGGCCGCGCAAGTGAGCAGCGTGGGCCAGAAACCCAACCGGGGCAGCAGCGCCGGGAAGATCAGGAACATCGGCAAGGTCGGCAGCACGTACCAGAACGTGTACCAGGCATGGTTGGCGATCTTCTGCTGCGGCTGGTGCTCCAGTTGGAGCCAGATGAGCGCCAGCAGGGTCACCATCGGCAGGGCGCCGAGCAGGCCGCCCAGCCTGTCGCTGCGCTTGGCCGCCTCGGACACCAGTACCACCACGGCGGCGGTGATCAGGTACTTGGTGACGAGCCAGGCCATCAGCCGCCCGCCCGCAAGCTGCGCCCGTAGGCGTGCACTTCGTCGACCAGCACCTTGACGTGCTCCGGCTCGACTTCCGGCGTGATGCCGTGGCCCAGGTTGAACACATGGCCGGGGTGGTTGCCGAAGCTGTCCAGCACTGCGCGCGCCTCGCGGCGGATCACTTTGGGATTGGAGCGCAGCACGGCCGGGTCGAGGTTGCCTTGCAGTGCGACCTTGCCCTGCACGGCGCGGCGGGCCTGGTCCAAGTCGATGGTCCAGTCCACGCCGAGCGCCGCGCAGCCGGAGCCCGCCATTTCGGCCAGGTGCAGCCCCGCGCCCTTGGAGAACAGGATCACCGGGAGTTCGCGTGCGCGCGGGTCGGCTTTCAACGCGGCAACCACCTCGCGCATGTAGCGCAGCGAGAATTCGCGGAAGGGAGCCGGCCCGAGCAGGCCACCCCAGGTATCGAACACCATCAGCGCTTGCGCGCCCGCGGCGGCCTGGGCCGCGAGATAGGAGGAGACCGCGCGGGTCAGCGTGTCGAGCAATTGGTGGGCGAGCGCCGGCTCGTTCCAGCACATCGCCTTGAGCGTGGCGAAATCGCGTGAGCCCCGGCCTTCGACCATGTAGCAGGCGAGCGTCCATGGGCTGCCGGAGAAACCGATCAGTGGCACGCGGCCGTCGAGCTCCTTGCGGATCAGCCGGACGGCGTCCATCACGTAGCGCAGCTCGCGGTCCATGTCCGGCACGGCCAGCCGCCCGATGTCGGCGGCGTTGCGCAGGGGGCGCGCGAACTGCGGGCCTTCGCCCTGGGCGAAGGACAGCCCCAGGCCCATCGCGTCGGGGATGGTGAGGATGTCGGAGAACAGGATGGCGGCGTCGAGCTCGAAACGCTCCAGCGGCTGCAGCGTCACCTCGCAGGCGAACTCGGGGTTCTGCGCCAGGCCCATGAAGCTGCCGGCACGCTCGCGCGTGGCGCGATACTCGGGCAGGTAGCGGCCGGCCTGACGCATCACCCAGATCGGCGTGGTGTCGGTCGGCTCGCGGCGCAGGGCGCGCAGGAAGCGGTCGTTCTTCAGTGGTGCGTTCATGTCGTCAGCGGCCGTGCGGGCCGTCCAGGCCCTGGGCGAACATCACGCGGAAGCCGCGCTTGAGCTGCGCGTCGCGCGCCTTCTCGAACGCCGCGATGGCGGCGTCGCGCTCGAGGAACTGCTCGCGCTTGAGCGTGGCCTTGCCGCCCTGCGTGCCGCTTTCGCGGTAGAGCGTCCAGCCGCCGAGCAGATCCTGTTCGAGCACGATCTGCACGTAGCGCGGCGCCTCGGACGAGGCGGGCATGGTTTGCAGGTAGAGACGCATGGTGTCCGTGATGGTGCGGCAAGGGCGCCGCAGGCGCGCCATTCTAGAAGGCCGCGGCAAGGCTGGCGAGCGTAGGTGTTGTCGTTCCTGCCGGAACGTGTCCGCCGGGGCCGTCGCTGCCTTGGCCCTGGCGAGCGCGCCGCGTGGCGAGGCACGTGCGGCCGACGTGGCGGTTTCCTGGTGGCTTCGTCCGCTAAGAAGCCGCGGGCGAGGCCTCGCGCAGGACCGCCAGCACCGCCGCCTCGTCGACACCGCCGACAATCTCTGCCCGACCGATGCCCCGCCACAGGATCAGGCGCAGCGTGCCTGCGGTGTTTTTCTTGTCCAGCCGCATCAGGGCGAGCAATTGTTCGGGATCCGAACCGGCCGGCACGGCGGTCGGCAAGCCGAGTCGGTCGAGCAGGCGCTGCAGGCGGGCGGTGTCGGCCGGCCCGCTCATGCCCAGTCGCTCGGACAACCGGGCCGCCAGCAGCATGCCGATGGCGACTGCCTCGCCATGCAACAGGGCCGTGTAGCGGCCGGCAGTTTCCAGCGCATGGCCGAAGGTATGGCCCAGGTTGAGCAGGGCACGCTCGCCCTGCTCGGTTTCGTCGCGGGCGACCACCTCGGCCTTGTAGCGGACCTTGCGCGCGATCGCCTCGACGACGATGGCGGCATCCCGGGCGGCCAGCGCCTCGGCGCGCGCTTCCAGCCAGGCGAAGAACGCGGCGTCGCCGATCGCCGCGCCCTTGGCCACTTCGGCCAGGCCCGCGCGGTATTCGCGGTCGGGCAGGGTGGCCAGGGTGTCGACGTCGGCGACCACCGCGCGCGGCTGGTGGAAGGCGCCGACCAGGTTCTTGCCTGCGGGCAGGTTGACGCCGGTCTTGCCGCCGACCGAGGAATCGACCATCGCCAACAGGGTGGTCGGCACCTGGATGAAATCGATGCCGCGCATCCAGCAGGCCGCGGCGAAGCCGGCCAGGTCGCCGACCACGCCGCCACCCAGCGCGACCACGCAGGCATCCCGGGTGGCGCCCAGCGTGGCCAGCGCATCCAGCGCCCGGCCGACGTTCGCGAAGCTCTTGTGCGCCTCGCCGTCCTCCAGCAGGAAGCTCGACCACTGCAGTCCGTCGAGGCCCTTGGCCAGCCGCTCCAGATACAGCGGCGCCACGGTGGTGTTGCTGACCACCAGCGCGTGGCGCCCGCGCAGGCGCGCCCGCCAGCGGGCACTGTCGCCGAGCAGGCCATGGCCGATCCACACGGGATAGCGGCGTGCGCCGAGCGCGACTTCGATCGTCTGGACGTCCGTTTCGTTCATGCGGTTCACGCGGCCTGCTGCCGTTGCCAATGCTGGTCGAGCAGCGCCAGGCAGCGTTCGCTCGCCGTCGCCACCCCTTCGTGTTCGCCGGGCATGCGCAGGTCGGCGATTCCGCGGTAGAGCGGTGCGCGCACCTGCGCCATCGCCTCTAGCTTGCCGCGCCGGTCCTCGCCCGCGAGCAGGGGACGCTTGGTGTCGCGCGCCAGGCGCTCGAGCTGCTGCTCCACGGTGGTGTCCAGCCACAGCACGAAGCCGCGCTCGGCCAGGTGCCGACGGTTGGCCGGATCGAGCACGGCGCCGGCGCCGGTGGCCAGCAGCACGCCCGTGCGCGCGGTGATCTCATCGAGCAGCGCCGTTTCGCGCTGGCGGAAACCCGCCTCGCCCTCGATCTCGAACACGCAACGTACGTCCACGCCGCAGTGCCGCTCGATCTCCTGGTCCAGATCCAGGAACGGCAGGCCATAATGCGCGGCGAGGCGTCGGCCGATCGACGTCTTGCCGGCACCGGTCGGACCGACCAGGAACAGGTTGCACGAGGGGTTCATGCGCGCATGCTAGCAACCACGGGCGAACGCGTCTTGCTGGCCGGTTGCGGCGACGTGGGACTGCGCGTGGCGCGGCAATTGCTCGCGCAGGGGCACGAGGTGTTCGCGCTGCGTCGGCGCCCGCCGGCGGCCGCCGGGGACGGCATCGGTTGGCTTGCCGGCGACCTGACCTTGCCCGCGACATGGGATGGCCTGCCCGCAGGCATTACCCGGGTGGCCTACCTGCCGGCGCCCGATGTGCGCGACCGGGCCACCTATGAGGCCGTCTTCCTCGATGGCCTGCACGCCATGCTTGCGGCGCTGGACCGATCGGCGCTGCGGCGCGTGCTGTTCGTCTCCTCCAGCGCGGTCTACGGCGACCATGCCGGCGATTGGGTGGATGAGGACACGCCGGCACGGCCGCCCGGCTTCAACGGTGCCGTGTTGCTCGAAGCGGAGCGTCGGCTCGAGGCCGAGCCGGTGGCTTCCACGGTGGTGCGGCTGGCCGGCCTGTACGGGCCGGGACGGTTGCAACTGGTCGATCGGCTGCGTGCGGGCAGGGTGACCGTGCCGCGCGGGCAGGTTCACTGGGCCAACCGGATCCACGTCGAGGATGCCGCGGCAGCGATCGCCCATCTGCTCTTGTTGCCCGATGCCGCTCCACGTTATTTGGGCGTCGACGACACCCCGCTGCCGCTCGATGTGCTGTACGACCATCTGGCCGGACTGGTCGGCGCGCCGCGTCCGCCGGACGGGCCGGCGCCCGAGGGCATCGGCAGCAAGCGGCTCTGCAATGCACGCCTGCGCGCGAGCGGGTTCGTGCCGCGCTGGCCGGACGCACGCTCGGGCTACGCAGCATTGCTGGGCGGGTAGCCGCTTGTTTCGTCCCGCCAGGGGAGAGCACCGGGGCGGGGGCGTGGGAAATGCGCCGCTCGTACATCGTTGTTCTTGCGTCGTCTGGCGACGAGAGCCGGCGTTTACCGAATTCTCTCCATCAGGGAGAGGCGTCAGGCGTGGGCCATGCCAGTGACGTGGCGGTTGTCGTCGTACTCGACCACGCTGTCTGCCAGTGCAGGCAGGGTGGCCAGTGCGTGCCGGCTCAGGCGTTCGAAGTGGGCCAGGAAGCGCACCATCGCCTTGGCGTCCATCGCCAACGGCGCGTGCCGTGCGAGCAGGGCTTCCTCCTGCTCGCCTCGCCAGCGGCGCACCACGTCCCAGTTCGGCGCCTGCAGCACGATCAGCGCATCGAGCTTGCGCCACAGCGGCTGGTAGGCGCGCAGTTGCTTGTTGACCCAGTGGCGCCAGCGGCAATCCGGGTCTTCCTCTCGTTCGAGCCGGTTCACCGGCGTCTCCAGCGCTGCCTGCAGCTGCGGACGCAGCCCGAGTGCCCAGCCTTCGAGGATCACCAGCTTCGGCGGACGGTTCACTTTCGGCCAGCGCGAGGGCGGCACGCGGGTATCACGGCCCTTGTCGAAGCGCGGCCAGGTCACCGGCAGCCTTTCCGACGCCTGCGGCAGGGCCGCCAGCACCGAGAGCAGCAGCTCGATCTCGTGGGTGCCCGGCACGCCGCGCGTGCGCAGCAGCGGGTGCACCTCGCGCGCCAGCGCCTCGCGCTCGCTGCGCGGGTAGTAGAAGTCGTCCAGCGTGAGCACGTCGGTGGGCCAGCCGCGCGACTCGGCGTCCGCTTTCATCACCCGCGCCAGCGTGCTCTTGCCGCTGCCCTGCAGGCCGGACAGGCCCAGGATGTAGGGGCGGCGTGAACGCGCGATGCGCCCGGCGTAGTGGTCGAGCAGATGGCCGGCGAGGGCGACATTCTGCGTGCTAGCATCGTTGGTCATCCGCGCATGATGGCGCGGCGCCGCCACGATGCAAGAGTCATGCTCAAACGCGAGATCCTGGACACCTTCCTCGGCCTGCTGGAAGAGGCCACCGGCGGCGGCGATCCCGAACCCACGGCGATGAACCTGGCCACCGCCGACGCGGCCGGTAGGGTGAGCTCACGCATCGTGCTCCTCAAAGGGGCCGACGAGCGCGGCTTCCGCTTCTACACCAACTACGAAAGCGACAAGGGCGTGCAGTTGGAGGACCACCCGCAGGTGGCGCTCAATTTCCACTGGAAGCACCTGCGCGAAGGCGTGCAGGTGCGCGTGGAGGGTGTGGCGCGCAAGCTGCTGGCGGAGGAGTCGGACGCCTACTTCGCCAGCCGCGCCCGTGGCAGCCAGATCGGCGCCTGGGCCTCGCTGCAGTCGCAGACGTTGCCTGACCGGGAAACCTTCGAGCAGCGCGTGGATCGGTGCGAGAAGGAGTTCGAGAACCGGGACGTGCCGCGCCCGCCGCACTGGGGCGGCTTTGTGGTGGAGCCTGACATGGTCGAGTTCTGGTACGGCGCGCAGTTTCGCTTGCACGAGCGCGTGCGCTGGAGCCGCCACGGCCAGACCTGGACCAGCCGGCTGCTCTATCCATGACCCATGCGCAGCCCGCTCCGCACGTCGCCCAGGGCGGCTTCGTCGTGCACACGCGCGGGCGCGGCTTCAACGATGTAACCGCCAAGGTCGTCGACGCGGTCGCCGCCAGCCACGTGCAGAACGGCATCGCCCACGTCTTCACCCAGCACACCAGCTGTTCGCTGCTGATCTGCGAGAACGCCGATCCTGCCGTTCGCACCGATCTGGAACGCTGGTTCGCGCGTGCCGCACCCGATGGCGACCCGATGTTCGAGCACGACGCCGAAGGCCCGGACGACATGCCCGCCCACGTGCGTTCGGTGCTCGCCGGTGTCAGCCTCACCGTGCCGGTGCACGGCGGCAAGCCGCAGCTTGGCACCTGGCAGGGCATCTATCTGTGGGAGCACCGCCACGACCCGCACCAGCGCAAGGTCACGGTGAGCGTGCTGGGGCGCTGATGGGCGGTTTCCCGCAACGCATCGTCTGCCTCACCGAGGAGCCGACCGAAGTGCTCTACGCGCTGGGCGAGGAGCATCGCATCGTCGGCATCTCCGGGTTCACCGTGCGCCCGGCCCGCGCGCGTCGGGAGAAGCCCAAGGTCTCGGCGTTCACCAGCGCGAAGATCGGCGAGATCCTCAAGCTCGAGCCCGACCTGGCGATCGGCTTTTCCGACATCCAGGCCGACATAGCGCGGGAACTGATCAAGGCCGGGGTGGAAGTGTGGATAAGCAACCACCGCAGCGTGGAAGGCATCCTGGCCTATGTTCGGCGCCTGGGTGCGATGGTGGGCTCGGGCGACAAGGCCGAGGCATATGCGCGGCGCGCGGAAGCGCATATCGCTCAGATACGGGCAGCGGCGGCGCGCCTGCCGCGCCGGCCGAAGGTCTACTTCGAGGAATGGGACGAGCCGATCATCACCGGCATCCGCTGGGTGGCCGAGCTGATCGGCATCGCCGGTGGCGAGGATGCGTTCCCGGAACTCGCGCGCGAGCCGCTGGCCAGGCAGCGCATCCTGGCCGATGGCGGCGAGGTGGTGCGCCGTGCGCCGGACATCATCCTTGGCTCGTGGTGCGGCAAGCGCTTCCGCCCGGAAAAGGTGGCGGCACGGCCGGGTTGGGCGGCGATCCCGGCGGTGCGCGACGGCGAGCTGCACGAGGTCAAGTCGCCGATCATTCTGCAGCCGGGGCCGGCGGCGCTGTTCGACGGGCTGGCCGAACTGCACCGGATCATTTCGGCCTGGGTATTGCGGCGCTAGGTCAGAAGCCGCGGGCGAGCTGGCTGCCCCAGTCGAACAGCGGCGCCGCCAACAGGATGCGCGCGAGCAGCAGCACGATCATCACCGCGGCAGGCGAGAAATCGAGCATGCCCACCACCAGCTTGCCGCGCAGCGGACGCAGCAGCGGATCGACGATCGCCTCGACCAGCTGCAGTACCGGGTGGTACGGACTGACCTGGAACATGCTCAGCAGCGACCAGCCGAACACCAGCACCAGGTAGAACAGCAGCACGAAGTCGAGCAGGTCGGCCAGCGCCAGCACCAGCAGGCCGGCCACGTGCGGCAGGGCGCCGACCAGCGCGAACAGCACCAGCCGCTTGAGCAGCATCACCAGGTAGCACACCAGCAACGCGGCCAGGTTGATGCGCCGCCAGTTCGGCAGCACGCGGCGGATCGGCGCCAGCAGCGGATTGGTGTAGCGGTAGACGAACTGGCTGACCGGGTTGCGGAAGTCGGCCCGTCCGGCCTCGGCAAGCAGGCGCAAAACGAACAACGTGGCCAGCGCATCGAAAGCGATCTCCACGAGCATCGAAAACGCATTGAGCAAGTAGGTCACGGGCGGGACTCCTTGGCGTCCAGTTCGTCGGCCAGTTCGGTGCCGCGACGGGTGGCCGCGGCGACGGCGCGCGCGGCCACGCGCGCCAGGCCGTCGGCAGCGAAGCTTTCCAGCGCCGCCTGCGTAGTGCCGTTGGGAGAGGTCACGCGTCGGCGCAATTCGCCGGGCGCTTCGCCGCTCTCGGCCAGCATGCGGCCGGCGCCCAGGCAGGTTTGCGCGGCCAGCGCGCGGGCCGTGTCGCGCGGCATGCCCTGGGCCACGGCAGCGTCTTCCAGCGCCTCCACCAGCGCAAAGAAATAGGCCGGGCCGGAGCCGGACAGAGCGGTGACCGTATCCATCTGCGCCTCCTCGTCGATCCAGCGGGTCAGGCCCACTGCATCCAGGATGTGCTGCGCCTGCGCCTTCTGCGGCGGGCTGACCCGCGCGTTGGCGCACAGCCCGGTGGCGCCTGCGCCGATCAGCGCGGGGGTGTTGGGCATGCAGCGCACGATCGGCAGCGCGCCGAACCAGCGCTCCAGCTGGTCCAGCCGCACGCCGGCGGCGATCGAGACCAGCAGCGGCCGCTGGCGTTGCAGCACGTCGCGCAGCTCGGCCTGGAGCGTAGGCATGATCTGCGGCTTGACCGCCAGCAGCAGCACCTCGGCGCCCTCGGCGGCGAGCCGGTTCTCGGCGAAGGTGGCTACGCCGAATTCGCGCCCGAGCGCATCGCGCGCCTGCGCCTGCGGCTCGGCCACGCGGATGGAAGAGGCCGCGGCGCCGGTCTTGAGCAGGCCGCCGATCAGGCTGCGCGCCATGTTGCCGCCGCCGATGAAGGCAAGTCGTGTCATGCCGGTCCTTGAGGGTTGCTTCAGGCCGCTACATTAACCCGAAGCGGCTGTCCGGCGGATGGTGTATCGGCTTCGACGGGAGGGCGCCGTCCCGTCCGGGAGGCGGTCTCAGTTTCCGCAGGAAGATGCCGCAACCTACTGGCCCCACAGCCATTGGCGCGAGTAGTATCGGCCGCAAGCAAGGGGGATGTGGAATGGCCGGCTCCATGGCGACGGTGGGTGCGCGCAAGCGCGCAGCCGGGCGGTCCCCTGCGCAATGCCGCTTTTCATCCAGATGAACGCTCAAGGGGAACCCGATGGACATCGCCGAACTGCTGGCCTTCTCGGTGAAGAACAAGGCCTCGGACTTGCATCTTTCCGCCGGCCTGCCGCCGATGATCCGCGTGGATGGCGACGTGCGCCGCATCAACATCCCGGCGCTGGAGCACAAGCAGGTGCACTCGCTCATCTACGACATCATGTCGGACAAGCAGCGGCGCGACTACGAGGAATTCTACGAAACCGACTTCTCCTTCGAGATCCCTGGCCTGGCGCGTTTCCGCGTCAACGCGTTCAACCAGAACCGTGGCGCCGGCGCCGTGTTCCGTACGATTCCTTCCGAAGTGCTGACGCTGGAAGACCTGGGCGCACCGCGCATCTTCAAGGAACTGATCGAGCAGCCGCAGGGCCTGATCCTGGTCACCGGGCCGACCGGCTCGGGCAAGTCGACCACGCTGGCGGCCATGGTCGACCACATCAACAAGAACGAATACGGGCACATGCTCACGGTCGAGGATCCGATCGAGTTCGTGCACACCTCGCAGAAGTGCCTGGTCAACCAGCGCGAGGTGCATCGCGACACGCATGGGTTCAACGAGGCGCTGCGCTCGGCGCTGCGCGAGGACCCGGACTACATCCTGGTCGGCGAGCTGCGCGACCTGGAGACCATCCGCCTGGCGCTGACCGCCGCCGAAACCGGGCACCTGGTGTTCGGCACGCTGCACACCAGTTCGGCCGCCAAGACGATCGACCGCATCATCGACGTGTTCCCTGCCGGCGAGAAACCGATGGTCCGCTCGATGCTGTCCGAGTCGCTGCGCGCGGTGATCTCGCAGACGCTGCTGAAGAAGGTCGGCGGCGGGCGCATCGCGGCGCACGAGATCATGGTCGGCATCCCCGCCATCCGCAACCTGATCCGCGAGGACAAGGTCGCGCAGATGTACTCCTCGATCCAGACCGGCCAGCAGTTCGGCATGCAGACGCTGGACCAGAACCTGCAGGACCTGGTCAAGCGCGGCATCGTCGCGCGGCAGGAGGCGATCGGCTATGCCAAGAACAAGGATATTTTCAAATAAGCGGGGATCGGGAAGGGTGAGCCGGGATTCGCAGAACCCGCTCACCGATTACCGGTACGCTGCACGCCGTGGATGACCGCCAGGTACTCCCGGCGATTCCCGATTTCCGATTCGCGGACCCAAGCCATGAGCGACTTCGACTTCACCTCCTTCCTCAAGCTGATGGTGCACAAGAAGGCGTCGGACCTGTTCGTCACCGCCGGCGTGGCGCCGTCGATGAAGCTGCAGGGTCGCATCGTGCCGATCACGCAGAGCCCGCTGTCGGTGCAGCAGGCGCGCGACATGGTGCTCAACGTGATGACGCCCTCGCAGCGCGAGGAGTTCGAGAAGACCCACGAGTGCCAGTTCGCGATCTCCGCGCAGGGCGTGGGCCGCTTCCGCGTCTCATGCTTCTACCAGCGCAACTGCGTGGGCATGGTGCTGCGACGGATCGAATCGAAGATCCCCACCTTCGAGGAACTCACGCTGCCGCCGGTGCTCAAGTCGCTGTCGATGACCAAGCGCGGCATCATCATCTTCGTCGGCGCCACCGGTTCGGGTAAGTCCACTTCGTTGGCGGCGATGGTCGGCTACCGCAACCAGAACTCCACCGGGCACATCATCACCATCGAGGACCCGATCGAGTACGTGCACAAGCACGAGGGCTGCATCATCACCCAGCGCGAGCTCGGCATCGACACCGACAACTGGGAGAACGCGCTCAAGAACACCCTGCGCCAGGCGCCGGACGTGATCCTCATCGGTGAAGTGCGTACGCGCGAGACGATGGAATACGCGATCAACTTCTCCGAAACCGGTCACCTGTGCCTCTGCACGCTGCACGCCAACAACGCCAACCAGGCGATCGACCGCATCCTGCACTTCTTCCCCGAGGACCGGCGCCAGCAGCTGTTCATGGATCTGTCGCTCAACCTCAAGGGCATCGTGGCCCAGCAGCTGATCCCCACGCCCGACGGCAAGGCGCGCCGCGTGGCGGTGGAAGTCCTGCTTGGCACGCCGCTGGTGCAGGACTACATACGCCAGGGCGAGATCCACAAGATCAAGGACGTGATGAAGGAATCGACCAACTTGGGCATGCGCACCTTCGATCAGAGCCTGGTCGAGCTCTACCATGCCGGCGAGATCAGCTACGAAGACGCGCTGCGCCACGCGGACAGCTCCAACGAGGTGCGCCTGCGCATCAAGCTTGCCCAGGGAGGCGACGCGCATACCCTGTCACAGGGCCTGGAAGGCGTTGAGCTGGAAGATACGCGCGACAACAACCAGTTCGGCGGCGGCATGCTGCGCCGTTGACCCATCCCCGGGGCCGATATATACGAACGTGCATCGGCCGGATCGGAAACAAAAAGGAGCCCGCAGGCTCCTTTTTGTTTCCGGGAAAACGGGCGGCTCACATGCCCGAGGTCGACCCGGATGCCGGCTCGGTCGTCGTGGTCGTGGTCGTGGTGCTCTTGGTCTTGGTGGGCTCAACGGTAAGTCCGGTGGCATCCACGCTCTTGACGCCCTTGACCTTGCGCGCCACGTGCACCGCGCGGCTCTTTTCCTTTTTGCTGCCCACGGTGCCGGTCAGGCGGACCACGCCATCGGTGGTATCCACCGAGATATCCGTGGCATGGACGTGCTTGGTCGTGGCGAGTTCGGATTTCACCTTGGTGGTGATCCAGGCGTCATCGACCTTGCCCGGCACGGTCTGGTTGCTCGATTGCATGCTGCCGCTGGACTGGGCGCCGGTATCCTGTGCGAGGGCCTGTGCGACCGGAACGGCGGCCAGCGCAGCGGTCAGGCCTGCGGCAACGAGGGCACGATGGAACGCGGAAGTGGTACGCATGAGACTCTCCTTAGGTTGGCGATCAAGGCAGCCGATGCGCGCCGCATCGACCGATCCATGGCAACAGGGCGCCTGTGAACACGGTGTGCGCTGGCCGCCTGGTGTTCAGTGGCAATTACCGTTGTGAACGCCGCGCTTAAGGGAAGGTTTGCCGACCGCGAAGGCTGGGTGATCGAGTCGTAGTCAGGCTCAAATGAAGAAGGCGCCGCGAAGGCGCCTTCTTCGACAGGGAGCGTCCGTCCCGTCTATTTCAGGGTGGTCTGGCTGTTGACCACCAGGCCCTGGCTGTCGACGTGGATTTCGGCATCGATGGACTCGATGCGCGATGCCTGCGCGCGCATGGCGTCGAACTGGGCCTTGGTGCGGGCTTCATTGGCCGCCGTTTCGGCCTGGTCGTCAGGGCTGCCCGTTTCATTCTTGCCAAGCGCCGCTGCGGCGGCGCCCAGGCTGTCGGCCTTCTGCTGCATCAGGGTGACCCAGTCCAGGTACATCTGGCCGCTCAGGTGCATGCGAAGCATCTGGCCGGTGTTGCCTATGGGCGCCTTGAGCGCTTCTGCCAGTTTGGCGTCCTCGCCCGCTCCGATCCCCAGCCCGAGGCTCTTGGTGCCCATCGCCATCCAGGCCGGCTGGTTGAACATGCCGCTGAGCGTGGGCGGCAGTGCCACGGGCTTGCCGTCGTCGGCGAGCTTCACCTGGGCCAGTGCCGGGGTCATCATCTGCCCCATGGCCAGCAGGCCTGCGGGATTACTGGTGCCGAGCACCAGCCGGCCGGTGAACTGGGGCATCGCGTTGCCCGTGGCCGGCGTGAAGCTGTCCAGCGAGAGGGCCACACCCAGCAGGTCGCCGAATGGCGGGATGGCCGCCTTCTGCATGCTCGGGCCGAGCTTGGCGAAGCTGTCGTTGAGGTCGGCCAGCGCGGGGCAGGTGAAGGGCTTGGCCGTGACCGCATCGGCCTGCGCGGTCCAGAACGTGCGCAGCTGCGCCACCGGGAGGCCCAGGAAGAACTCGAACGGCGAGCCGGGCCGGCTGGCGCCCAGGCCCGGCAGGTCGACCTTCAGTCCGCCGAAGGCCTGGGTGATGTCGCGAGCCAGCGATACGTTCCAGCGCATGTCCTGATGCCTGGCCTCCAGGCGCGTGTATCCGAAACTCAGTTCCGGCACGCGGCTGGCGATGCGCGCGGCGTCGGCCTGGCAAGCGGGCGGGATCTGCAGCTGGTTGGCCACCGGCTCCCCGGTCTTGGCCGACTCGGCTTGCGCGCGTGCCTTGAACAAGGCGCCGAACAGCGGGTCCTTGCCGCTGGCGGCGAGCGGCAGGGCGCGGCTCAGGTCCAGCTCGCCGACGGCCCATCTCTGGTAGCCCTGGTCCTTGGCGAGTTTCTGAAGGCGGCCGTCGTCCTGCAGGTTACGGGCCGGGCGGTCCAGGCCCAATGCCTGGCGCAGCAAAGGCTGAGGGGCATCGGCCGGCAGGATCGCGGCCACCGCCTGCTTGCCGACCACGGCCAGGATCAACTGCGTGCCGGTCGCGGGCGAGAGATGGCGCCTATAGCTTTGCTTGTCCACGCTGGCGACATCGAGCTTCTTGCCGTAGGCGGCCTCGAGCCTGCCGATGAAGGCCTCGAAGGCGCCCGCATCGCTGAGCTGGAAGCGCAGCACCGGCGCCAGCCCCAGGCCGTAGAGCGCCGAATAGCCTTTCAGGTCCAGTCCGGCGTTCTGCGCGAAGCCCTCGATGGTCTTGCCGTCGAGTTCCTTGGCGAAGGCGCGGATCAGGTTGGCGGTGTCAGGGTCCTTGGCGGCCATGCTGTCGGCGCTGGCGCGCAACTGGACCAGTTCGGCAGGCAGTTGTGCGTTGGCCTGGGCAAGCAGGGCGCTGCGGGTGCCATCGTCCAGCACGTCGAGGTTGGCGACCACGTAAGGGGTGTCGGCCGGGACGAAGGCCAGCGGCGCATCCTTGTCCTTGTGTCCGCAAGCCGCCAGCAGCACGCCGGCAAGGGCCAGCGCGAGAGTGCGCGTCGTCGATCGCATGATTTCGGTTCCCTGAAATGGAATGAGGCGCGCGCATTATGCCGCGCCGGCAACCCCGGCGCGTGCCCGCAATTCGCGATCAACGCCGAATCGAATTGCGGCAGCAGAAATGTGGCCGGCCACGTCGGCGGGTGTCAGCGGCCGAGCAGTTCGCCCAGCACGGCCATGCGCACGAACACGCCGTTGCCTACCTGTTCGAGGATTTTCGATTGCGCACCGTCGGCCACGTCCGACGCGATCTCGACTCCGCGGTTGATCGGGCCCGGGTGCATCACCAGGCAACCCCTGGCGGCGCGCGCCAGGCGGCGGGTGTCCAGGCCGTAGCGCGCGAAATAGGCCGCCTCGTCCGGGAGGTCCGTGGCGCTCATGCGTTCCTTCTGCAGGCGCAGCATGATCGCCACGTCGGCGCCCTCGATCGCCGCGTCGAAGTCCTCGACGAACGCGCAGCGCGGGAACTCCTCCTGCGGGGGCATCAGCGGCGCAGGCCCGCACAGGCGGATCTCGCGCACGCCCAAGGCGGTGAGCGCGTGTACGTCCGAGCGCGCCACGCGCGAGTGCTTGATGTCGCCACAGATCACTACCGCCAGGTTCTCGAAATCCGGGCGGTGCTCGCGGATCGTCATAACGTCCAGCAAGCCCTGGGTCGGGTGGGCGCGGTTGCCGTCGCCGGCGTTGATCACCGACACGCCGCTCATGGCGTGGCGAACCAGCTCCTCCGGCGTACCCGACACCTTGTGGCGAACCACGATCGCGTCCAGGTGCATCGCTTCGAGCGTGTGCAGGGTGTCGAACAGCTCCTCGCCCTTGGCGGTGGAGGAAAACCCGATGTCGAAGTTGATCACGTCCGCGCCCAGCCGGCGCGCCGCCAGCTCGAAAGAGGTGCGCGTGCGAGTGGAGGGCTCGAAGAACAGGTTGAGTACGGTACGCCCGCGGAGCAGGTCCAGCTTGCGGGTGCCATGTGCGCAGGCGTCCCGCATGGACAACGCACGGTCGAGCAGGCGTTCGATGCACGCGCGCGGCAGGTTTTCCAGCGTGGTCAGGTGGCGCAGGCGGGAGCTCATGGCGGGCGGTTCGAAGGAGCGGGAAGGGATGAACATGCGGTGGCCTGGACTATTCGGAGGCGGTGGTTGCGGCGAGCCAGCGTTCCAGGATCACGGCCGCGGCCTGGGCGTCGATCGCCGCGGCATCGCGCCGGCGTCGGGTGCCTGCGGCGCGCGCCTCGGCGAATCGCTGGGCGGCTTCCTGTGAACTGTACTGCTCGTCGACGAGCGCGACCGGAGCCCGGTAGCGCTGGCGCAGATGCTCGGCAAAGCGGCGGGCGAGGCGGGTGGCAGGTTGTTCGGTGCCGTCGAGGGCCAGTGGCAGACCGACCACGAGGGTATCGGGCAACCACTGCCGGTGGAGGTCGTCGAGCGTGGCCCAGTCCGGCCCGCCCTCGTGCACCGATACCACGGCGAGCGCGCGGGCACTGGCGGTGACCCGGTTGCCGACGGCGACGCCGATGAGCCGGCTGCCGACATCGAAACCAAGCACGCAACTCATGCGTGCCCGCCTTCGTTCGCCATGGGGCGCGGCGTGCTCACGCGTGGCCCGCGTAGCCCGGCAACTGCAGCGGATCGACGCCGACCAGGCCGGCTGCGGCGCTCCAGCGCTCCTCCAGCGGGGTGTGGAACAACACCCGCTCGTTGGCTTCGGCGGTGAGCCAGCTGTTGTCCTTCAGCTCCTGCTCCAGCTGGCCCGCGCTCCAGCCGGCATAACCCAGCGCCATCAAGGCATCGTGCGGCCCCTCGCCGGCGGCCATCGCGACCAGGATGTCGCGCGAGGTGGTCACCGACCAGTCGGCGTTGATGCGATAGCTCGATTCCCAGTGCCCGTGCTCGCGGTGCAGCACGAAACCGCGCTCCTGCTGCACCGGGCCGCCGATCAGCACCGGCCGGTCGGCCAGTTCCTGGTCTGAGCAGTCGAGCTTGAGCTGGGCCAGCACGTCGCCGAGCCGGTATTCTGAAAGCCGGTTGACCAGCAACCCGACCGCGCCGTCCTCGTCGTGCTGGCACAGGAAGGCCACGCCGCGCGAGAACGGCGGTTCGGCCAGGCTCGGCATGGCAATGAGGAAATGTCCGGCGAGGGTGGGCGTGCTGGGAACGGCGCTCATGCGGCCATTGTAATGCGACGGGCGGGTATGCGTTGTAGCGCGGCCCGTGTGAAGCGGCTGCAATGCGCGGGGCCGCGGTGGCGTCTGCGCTATTTGTTGCGCAGCACGTTGCCGGGCAGGAACTGCCAGGTCCGGGTGATGTAGAGCTCGTCGACACGTTGGTCCCGGGGGATCGGCGGGAACGGCGCGGCCAGCCTGACGATGCGCTCGGCCGCCTTGTCCAGCAGCGGCTCACCCGAGCTGCGGATCACGTCGATGGCCTTGACGCTGCCGTCGCGGTTGAGCGTGACGGTCAGCTCCAGTTCGCCGTGCAGGTTGCGCCGGCGCGCTTCTTGGGGATAGTTGAGGTTGCCCACCCGCTCGACGCGATCGACCCAGCCGCGCATGTAGGCGGCGTAGACGTATTCCTTGGTATTGGCGGAAATGAACTTCTTCTTCGGTCGCTTGGCGTAGGCCTCGGTGCGGTTGCGCACCTCCGCGGCGAGCTGGGCCATTTCCTGGCGCCGGCGCTGTTCGTCGGCGGTGGGCGCTTCCTGGGTTTGCCGTGCGATGCGCGCGCTGTCGCTGGCGACGCTGAAATCGCTGCGGCCGCTGGTGGTGATGCGGCGTGCCGGCGTGGCGTCCTGCGGGCGCGGAACCGTGGCCTCGACCGGTTGCGGCGCGGTGCCGGGCGTCGGCTTGGGCAGGACGCCGGACACCGCTTGCGAAGGCCGTGCGGCGTGCTCGCTCTGGCCGCCGCCCTGGTTGTTCGCCTGGGCCAGGAAGTCGGCCTTGTCCGGGGCTTCCCGGTTGGCCACGTCGACCAGTGTCACGTCCAGCGTCGGCAGGCCGGGCCTGGGCTTGACGTAGTGGAAGGTCAGGCCGAGCACCAGCACGCCGTGCAGTAGCAGCGAGAACAGCAATGTCGCCCCGAGCATGTCAGGGGTTGCGGGACGCGGGGGTGTGGAGCTCACGCGGGAGGGTTCTCGATCGCATCGAACAGCTGGCCGGTGATATTAAGCCCGAACTGGGCGTCCAGTTCGCGCGCGCAGGTCGGCGATGTGACGTTGATCTCGGTGAGGTAGTCGCCGATCACGTCCAGCCCGACGAAGCGCAGCCCGCGCCGCCGCAGTTCGGGCGCCACCTGGGCCGCGATCCAGCGGTCGCGCTCGGACAGCGGCACACCGACGCCGCGGCCGCCGGCGGCCAGGTTGCCGCGGAACTCGTCGCCCTGCGGGATGCGCGCCAGTGCATAGGGTACGGGCTCGCCGTCGATCAGCAGGATGCGCTTGTCCCCCGCGCTGATCTGCGGGATGAACTTCTGCGCCACGGTGAACTGCCGCCCTTCGCCGTGCGGTCCGCCGCCGAGCAGGGTTTCCAGCATCGAGTTGAGGTTCTTGTCGCCGGCCCGGACGTGGAAAATGCCGCGCCCGCCCATTCCGTCCAGCGGCTTGAGCACCGCCTGGCCATGTTCGGCCACGAAGCGACGCAGCTCGGCCGGATCACGAGCCACCAGCGTAGGCGCCATGCATTGCGGGAAATGCAGGGCGAACACCTTTTCGTTGCAGTCGCGCAGCGCCTGCGGGTTGTTGACGACCTGCACGCCATCGCGGTGCGCTGCATCCAGCACCATCGTGTCGTACATGAACTGGGCGTCCACCGGGGGATCCTTGCGCATCAGCACCACGTCCATCTCGCGCAGGTCGCGCCACTGGCGCTCGCCCATCGTGTACCAGGCCGATGGATCGTCGCGCACCGACAGCGGCGCCAGGCGGGCGTACGGGAGCCCATCGCGCAATGCCAGGTCGCCCTGCTCCATGTAGTGCAGCGCATGGCCGCGGCGCTGCGCTTCCAGCAGCATGGCGAAGGTGGTGTCCTTGGCGATCTTGATGGAGCCGATGGGGTCCATCAGCACGGCGACCGAAAGCGGCATGAAACATGCTCCATGACGGGAGGGCATGCGACCGGGGCATGCGCGGGGAATGTGGATGGTCGCCGAGTGGGGCGCGCAGCGGCAAGTTCTGACGCGCTCGCTCAAGAACTGACGTGTTTGCCGATACCAGCACAAGACCGGCGCTAAGGCATTCAATTTGCTTGACGCCGCTCAAGTCAGGCGGTAAACAGCAACGCATTGAGTGCGTTGCCGACAATCGGGACGCAACCACATTAACAAGTTGCGGTTTCTTACATGCACCACGGCGAGCGTTCGCCTCGCCCGGGTGCCTTACCTGAGCCTTGGGCGGGCAGCAGGGGGGTTGAGTGAACTTGAACACGAGCGACAACGGCTTGTCCGGTCTTAAGGTCATGGTGATCGATGACTCCAAGACCATCCGCCGCACGGCCGAAACCTTGCTCAAGAAGGAAGGTTGCGACGTGCTCACCGCCGTCGATGGCTTCGAGGCGCTGGCGAAGATCTCCGACCAGAAGCCGGCCATCATCTTCGTCGACATCATGATGCCGCGGCTGGACGGCTACCAGACCTGCGCACTGATCAAGAACAACCCGCAGTTCCGCGCCACCCCGGTGATCATGCTGAGCTCGAAGGACGGCCTGTTCGACAAGGCCCGCGGCCGTATCGTCGGCGCGGAGCAGTACCTGACCAAGCCGTTCACCCGCGACGAACTGCTCGGTGCCATCCATCGTCACGTCAGCACGGTCTGAAAAGCCACTGACTGCAGCGTCTTATAGGGGAGACCTGTGGCAAAGATTCTCATCATCGACGACTCGCCGACCGACGTGCGCGTGTTCACCACGCTGCTCGAGAAGGCCGGGTACCAGGTCGCCGCCGTCAGCACCGCAGAGGAAGGCATCGAGCGCGTCCGCGCCGAGCTGCCCGACCTGGTGATCATGGACGTCATCATGCCCGGCATGAACGGCTTCCAGGCCACCCGCACGCTCACCCGCGATCCAGCCACCTCGGCCGTGCCGATCGTGATGATCACCACCAAGTCGATGGAGACCGATCGCGTCTGGGGCCTGCGCCAGGGCGCGCGCGCGTTCATCACCAAACCGGTCAACGAGAAGGAACTGCTGACCTGCATCAACGACCTGTTGCCGAGCGCTGCATGAACGAGAGCGCCAACCTCACGCCGTTCGAGATCCTGGCCCGTTACGAACGCCTGTCGCTGGCGCACGCGCTGGACGTGCAGGACAAGATGGAGGCGCCGGGTCTGTGGCGCGGTATCGGCTACCGGGTGGGTTCGCGGCTGTTCGTCAGCGGCATCGACGAGATCAACGAACTGCTGGCCGTGCCGGTGATGACCCCGGTGCCGCTCACCCAGCCCTGGCTGCTTGGCGTCGCCAATGTGCGCGGCAACCTGGTGCCGGTCATCGACTTCAACCGTTTCCTGTTCGGCGAGCGCACCCAGCCGACCGAGCGCACGCGCCTGCTGATCGTGCGCCAGGGTGGTGGCAGCGTGGCGCTGATGGTCGACGAGGTGTTCGGGCAGCGCACGGTCGATGAGGAACAGCGCCGCCAGGCGGTGGCTGAGGAGGATCCGCGGCTGACGCGCTTCGTCGAGGAGCGGGTCGAGGTGGGTGTCCAGCAGTTGGGCGTCTTCAGCATGAACCGGCTGGTGCGTGCGCCGGATTTTCGCCAGGCCGCGGCCTGAGGCGAAAGATGGGTAGGGCCGGTGCCGTGCGGGGCCGGAAACAGGGGCGAGAGGTTTCCGCCGGCGCCGCGCGGTCGAAGCGCGGTGCGGCAGGATGGAAGACGGACGAGGTGTAACGATGAGCACTACAGGGGGCATCGGCAAGGAACGGGGCTATACCGGCCTCATCGTCCTGCTGCTGATCGCGATCGGTTTCGCGGCGCTGGATTTCTTCCTGCTCAACCAGAAGAACGGCGAGGACCGCCAGGCCAGCGCGCTGACCACGCAGATCCAGGTGCTGTCGCAGCAGACCGCCAAGTACGCACTGGAGGCCGCCGGCGGCAACGTCGACTCCTTCAAGGAGCTGGAGAGCACCCGCAACGCCATCGACTCGGCCGTGCAGAAGCTCACCAAGGGCGATCCCAAGGGCGGCATGCAGGCCTATAGCGACAACAACACCACGCCGGCCGGACGTGCCGTGACGGCGCTGGTCAGCGCCTGGGGCCAGTTCGACGGCGACATCCGCAAGATCCTGTCCAACAAGGCGGTGGTGCTCGACTCGGCACAGCGCGCCGACAAGCTCGCGCAGCAGATGCCGCTGCTCAACTCGAGCATGGACCAGGTCACGAACATCCTGCAGCAGCGCAACGGCAGTGCCGAGCAGATGCTGGGCTCCTCGCGCCAGATGCTGCTGGCCGACCGCATGACCCGCCGCGTGCAGGAGGTGCTGCAGGGCGGCGACACGGCGCAGGCGGCGGCCGACGGCCTGGCGCGCGACGCGCAGCTTTACGGCACCGTGCTCAAGGGCCTCACCGACGGCAACCCGGCTGCCGGCGTCAAGGCCATGGGCGACGCCAACGCGCGCAAGATCCTCACCGACATGCAGGCCAACTGGGAGGCACTGGCCGACCCGATCGCCAAGCTGGTGGTGGCGGCGAGCGCCATCGTCGACGTAAAGAACGCCGGCAACCAGGCCTCGCTGGATTCGCAGAACGTACTGCTGCGCGCCAACGAGCTGTCCGACCAGATCGGCAAGCTGCCTTATCGCCGCCTGTTCCCGAACGTGTGGTGGGGCGTGATCGGCGCGATCGGTGCGGTCGCCTTCGCGCTGCTGCTGGTGGTCACGCTGGTGCGCGACCAGCGCAAGCGCTTCCAGGATTCGACCGAGCTCAACCAGCGCAACCAGGAGGCGATCATGCGCCTGCTGGACGAGATGGGTTCGCTCGCCGAAGGCGACTTGACCGTCAAGACCACGGTGTCGGAGGACATCACCGGTGCCATCGCCGACTCGGTGAACTACGCCATCGACGAGCTGCGTACCCTGGTGACCACGATCAACGAGACCTCCGAGCAGGTGTCCTCTTCGGCGCAGGAAACCCAGACCACCGCGCGCCACCTGGCCGACGCGGCGCAAAGCCAGGCCGCGCGGATCAGCACGGCGACCTCGGCGATCAACCAGATCGCCAGCCTGATGGACAACGTCTCCAAGGACTCGGCCGAGTCGGCCGACGTGGCCGAGCGCTCGGTGCAGATCGCTTCGCGCGGCGCCGAAGTGGTGCGCGAGACCATCTCGGGCATGGACTCGATCCGCGACCAGATCCAGGAGACCTCCAAGCGCATCAAGCGCCTGGGCGAGTCCTCGCAGGAAATCGGCTCGATCGTGGAGCTGATCAACGACATCGCCGAGCAGACCAACATCCTGGCCTTGAACGCGGCCATCCAGGCGGCCTCGGCCGGTGAGGCGGGACGAGGCTTCGCGGTGGTGGCGGACGAAGTGCAGCGCCTGGCGGAACGCTCCGCCAGCGCGACCAAGCGAATCGAAACGCTGGTGCAGACCATTCAGTCCGACACCAACGAAGCGGTCAACTCGATGGAGCAGACCACCGCCGAGGTGGTTGCCGGCGCACGTCTGGCCGAGGACGCCGGCAGCGCGCTGGGCGACATCGAGCGCGTCTCGCACGACCTGTCGGCGCTGATTCAGAACATCTCTACCGCGGCGCGCCAGCAGTCCGCGGCGGCGACCGATATTTCGCAGTCAATGAACGCGATCCAGGAAATTACCTCGCAGACCTCGCAGGGCGCGAGCCAGACGGCCGACTCGATCGGCTACCTGGCGCAGCTGGCCAGCGACCTGCGGCGCTCGGTGGCTCACTTCAAGTTGCCGGGTTGATCAACGTTTACCGACAGGGGGCAACCTCGAACGGTTGCGCGATGCGCGTGTAGCGCGCAGCCGCTCAAGAGGGGCGCATGAGACTTCAAGACCACATCGATTTCACCACCCTGCAGTGGGTCAAGCCGGAGCTCGACGAGACCCTGGCGCAGGCCCGCGAGGCGTTGGAGACCTATGTAGAGAATCCCGGCAAGCGCGAAGTCATGCGCGCCTGCGTGGATCATCTGCATCAGGTGCAGGGCACCCTGCGCATGGTCGAGCTCTACGGTGCGGCGATGGTCGCCGAGGAGATGGAGACGCTCGCCATCTGCCTGCTCGAAGATCACGTCCGCCAGCGCGAGGAAGCCTTCGGCGCGTTGATGCGCGGCCTCATGCAATTGCCCGACTACATGGAGCGCCTGTCCGGCGGCCATCGCGACGTGCCGGTGGTGCTGCTGCCGCTGCTCAACGACCTGCGCGCCAGCCGTGACCAGCAGGCCCTGTCCGAAGCCGCGCTGTTCAACCCGAACCTGGAGCAGGCGCTGCCGGTCCAGGCGCCGGGTGCACAGGGCGAAGTGGACGTGGCCGCCCAGCGCAGCGCGATCACCACGCTTCGGCTGCGCTTCCAGCAACAACTGTTGGCCTGGTTCCGTGGCCAGAACGCGCCCCAGCAGCTGGTCGGCATGCGCGAGACGCTACTGGGCATTGCCGGCCGTTGCTGGACCGTGCCCGGCCGCCGCCTATGGTGGATCGCTGCCGGCGTTCTGGAAGGCCTGGAGCAGGGCCTGCTCAAGAGCCACGCCGCCGAAATCCGTCAGTTGATCGGCAAGGTCGACCGCAACATTCGCCAGTTGGTGGAGCAGGGCGAAGCCAGCCTGCGCGGAGGAGATGCAGACGAACTGGCGAGCAAGCTGCTGTACATCGTGGCGCAGGCCCGCCAGGCCAGCCCGCAGATGGCGCTGTTGAAGCAGACCTACCGGCTCGACAGCCTGCTGCCCGATGCCGCGGAGCTTGAACACGCGCGCGGCTCGATGTCGGGCCACAACCGCGCGCTGCTCGATTCGGTGTCCAAGGCGCTGAAGGAAGACCTGCTGCGCGTGAAGGAAGCTTTGGACTTGTTCCTGCGCCAGAGCGATGCCGACGCCGCGCAATTGTCCGCGCAGGGTGAAGTGCTCGAGCGCGTGGGCGACACGCTGGGAATGCTGGCGCTGGCGGTGCCTCGCCGCGTGGTCAACGAGCAGCGCCGCGTACTGGAGGAGATCGCGCACAAGGCGCGTGCGCCGGAAGAGGGCGTGCTTCTCGATGTCGCCGGCGCGCTGCTCTACGTCGAATCCTCGCTGGACGACCACATCGAAAGCCTGGGTGCCGAGGACGTGGCTGGCGAAGACGTGCCGGTCGAAGGCGATGTCGTGCCAGCGCTGCCGCGCAGCGAGGCGCGCAGCATCCTCGCCTCGCTGATGCAGGAGGCGATCGCCAACGCAGCCAAGGTCAAGGACGCCATCGTCGCTTTCGTCGAGGCCGGCTGGGACCATGCGCAGCTGCATGGCACCCCGGCTTTGATGGACGAAGTGGCTGGTGCCATGCGCATGCTCTCCGCACCGCGCCCGTCCGAACTTGCCGAGGGCATCGGCCGCTTCATCGGCAACGAGATGCTCGCCGACCGGCGCGTGCCGGGCAGCGCGCAGATGGATCACCTGGCTGACGCGCTCGCCGCGCTCGAGTACTACCTCGAGGCCGCCCGTGAACATCGCGGTGGCCTGGAGCACATCCTTGACGTGGCCGAACACAGCCTTGGCTCGCTCGGTTACTGGCCGTTGCCTGCCGCGCGCGCGGCGGTGGCCTATGAAGAACCGGCGCCTGCCGCTGCCAAGGAATCAGCCGGCCCTGCGCTGTCCGAACCGGTGAGCCTCGCTGCCGGCGACGACCTCGGCGACCTCCTGATCGGCAGCAGCGAACCGCCACAGCCGTCCGCACACGAGCTGGCCGGGCTGCGACTCGCGGAGACCGAAACGCTGCCGCCGTTCGCGGGCGGGGAGGATGCCGCCGACTGGATCGAGATCGAGGAGGAAGTCGTCGAGGAAGTGCCGGTAGCCGACGCGCTGGCCGGCAAAGCCGGCTTCCAGCTGGGCACCGAGGGCATCGACGACGACATCCGCGACATCTTCCTGGAAGAGATGCAGGAGGAAATCGACAACCTGCTCCGCGCGGAGCAAACATGGCTGGCCGACCCGTCGCAATTGTCCGCGCTCACGCCGATCCGCCGCTCCTTCCACACCCTCAAGGGTTCGGGCCGGCTGGTCGGTGCCAGCGTGCTGGGCGAGTTCGCCTGGAAGGTCGAGAACATGCTCAATCGCGTGCTGGATGCCACCATCCAGCCGCATGATGGCGTGCAGGCGCTGGTGCACGCCGCCATCGATGCGCTGCCGCAATTGCTGTCCGCGCTGAAGGGCGAAGGCAAGCCGATAGCGCCGTTGGGCGCGATCATGGCTACGGCCGACCGCCTGGCCGCCGGCGAGATGGCACAGTTGGGCGACCATCTACCGGCCGCCACGGAAATCGTGCGCCGCACGGTGCGCCGCCGCGTGCCGCGCCTGGATGCGGCCGTCGAGGCCATTCCGGCCGCCACGCATACCGACCACACCGCCGCCGAGACGATAGCCGAGGTCACGCCCGAGCAGTCCGAAGCCATCGCGCTTCCGGTGATGCCGCCGGTCGATCCGGTGTTGTTGGAGATTCTGCGCAGCGAAGTGGCGCAGTACCTGCAAGCCATTCGCGGCGCGCTGGCCCGTGCCGAGGGGGAGCTGCGCGTCGACGACGCACTGTTGCGGGCGGTGCATACGCTGCACGGCGCCATCGCGATGGTCGACATCCCGCTGCTGACCCAGCTGCTGTCGCCGCTGGAGAGCCTGCTCAAGCGGCTGCGCGCGGCCGGCGAACCGCTCTCGGTCGAGGGCACCCACCTGCTCGCGCAGTCGGCGGACGTGGTCGACCACGTAATGGCGCAATTCGACGTCCCGGAACCGCAGCTGCCCGCGGTCGACGCGCTCACCGTGCGCCTGATCGAGCTGCGCGACAGCCAGCCCGAACCCAAGGTCGCGCACGTGCTGTTCGATCCCCACGCGGAGGATCTGTCGGCCGAGATGCCGGACGACGGCGCGGCCGCCGCACTCGACGCGGGCCTGGATGATGCGTTGGGTCAGCCGGCCACGGCCGAGGCGGACGAGCATGACAGTTACGCAGGCGAACTGCTGGCTGCGCTCGATGCCTTCGACCTGGAAGCGGTCGAGGCTGCGGAGGCACCTGCCAGCAGTACCGCACCGCATGCCTTCGCTGCCGGCGCCGACGAGGAGCAGAGCCTGGCTGCGCTGCTCGACAGTCTGCTCAACGAACCGGTCGACAGCCCCGCCATGCCTTCCGGCGCGTTCGACGAGCCGGGCAGGGCCGAGCAGGAATACGTCCTGCAGCTATCCGATGGCCATGCCGGGGTGGAAGACGCACCTGAGCTGGCCATCGAACACGAGACTGATCTGGAGGCCGGCGAACCGACGCAGGCCGGGGCCACCGCGTTCGAAGCCGAAGGAACGGTCGCGTCCCAGTCCGAAGAACCGGACGCGATCGAGCCGCTCGCCGAGGCTCCGGCTGCGATGGTCGAGGACGCCGTCAGCGAATCGCTGGAGCACGCAGCGGGCGAGGCCGGCATCGAGCCGCTCGGCGCCGCCGATGCACCGGTGCAAGCCGCGGCGGTGGAGAACCAGGGCGAACCCGGCGGCCCGGCTGTTGCCTGGACGGGTCAGATAGATCCGGACCTGCTGGAGATCTTCACCGAGGAGGCGCGCGAGCTGCTCGACCACGCCGACGGGCTGCTGGCCAAGTGGCGTGCCGAGCCGGGCGAGCCGGCGCACGCCGCAGGCGTCCAGCGCGACCTGCACACGCTCAAGGGTGGCGCCCGCATCGCCGGCCTGGTGCCGGTAGGCGACCTCACGCACGCTATCGAAACCTTGCTGGAACGGCCGGTGGGCGAGCGGGATACCGCGCAGCTGATCGGTGCGCTCGAGTCCGGCTTCGACACGTTGAACTCGCTGGTGCAGCGTGTTTCGCAGGACATGGCGATCGAGTACCCGCAGGCGCTGATCGACCGCCTGCTGGCGATGGCGGGCCAGGAGTCGCTGGTCGAGGACAGCGACGCTGCGGCGCCCGCGCCGGCAACAGCCCGCGTACCGGCGGCTCCGCTTCCCGAACTGCTGCCCGAGTTGCTGCCCGACCGCGAGGAGGAGATCCGCTCCACGCAGGAGCAGATCCGCGTCCGCGCGGAACTGCTCGACAACCTGGTCAACCACGCCGGCGAGGTCGCGATCTATCGTTCGCGCCTGGAACAGCAGGTCGCGGGCTACCGCTTCAATCTGGTCGAGCTTGATCAGACCGTGCAGCGCCTGCGCAGCCAGTTGCGCATGCTGGAGATCGAGACCGAGGCGCAGATCATCGCGCGCTTCCAGCGCGAGCATCGCGAGGCGGGCATGGCGGTGTTCGATCCGCTCGAGCTCGACCGCTTCTCGCAGCTGCAGCAGTACTCGCGTGCGCTGGCCGAATCGGTGTCCGACCTTGTCTCGATCCAGAACATGCTGGACGAGCTGACCCGCCAGTCCGAAACGCTGCTGATCCAGCAGTCGCGCGTCAGCGCCGAGCTGCAGGACGGCCTGCTGCGCACCCGCATGCTGCCGTTCGATACGATGGTGCCAAACCTGCGCCGTACGCTGCGCCAGGCTGCGCAGGAGGAAGGCAAGAGCGCCCAGCTGTACGTCGAGGGCGCCCACGGCGAAATGGACCGCAACCTGCTCGACCGCATCAAGGCGCCGTTCGAGCACATGCTGCGCAATGCCATCGCGCACGGCATCGAATCGCCGGCCGACCGCCGCAAGGCGGGCAAGCCGACCGAGGGCGCGGTGCGCATCCGCGTCGCCCGCGAGGCGACCGAAGTGGTGGTGCGCGTCAGCGACGACGGCCGCGGCCTGGATCGCGACGCGATCCGCTCGCGCGCGATCGAACGCGGGCTGCTGCGCCCGGATGCCCGCCCCAGCGATGACCAGTTGCTCGGCCTGATCACCCAGACCGGCTTCTCCACCGCCAGCCAGGTCACCCAGCTTGCCGGCCGCGGCGTCGGCATGGACGTGGTGGCCAACGAGATCAAGCAGCTCGGCGGCTCGCTGGCGATCGAATCGCAGGCCGGCCAGGGCACCACCTTCATCCTGCGGCTGCCGTTCACCCTGGCGGTGACGCAGGCCATCGTGGTGCGCATCGGCGAGGCCAGCTACGCCATTCCGATGACGTCGGTGCAGGGCGTGGCCCGGATCAGTCCGGAAGACCTGGCCGCGCGTATGGCCGAGGCCAACCCTTCGTTCGATTACAACGGCGATTCCTACGACATCCACGACCTCAACGAACTGCTCGGCCTGCCGTCCAGCCACGGCGGCGAGGAAGAGCAGCTCCCGCTGCTGCTGACCCGCGCCGGCGACCTGCGCGCCGCGATCCGCATCGATGCGGTGATCGGTTCGCGCGAGATCGTGGTCAAGTCGGTCGGCCCGCAGGTGAGCTCGGTGCCGGGCGTGCTGGGTGCGACGATCATGGGCGACGGTTCGGTGCTGGTCATTCTCGACCTGCCGCCGCTGGTTCGCCACGGCATGGCCCGCCGCGAACAGCGCCTGGCCGACGGCCTCAGCGCGGTGTCCACGCCGGTGCTGGAAGATCAGCGGGTCAAGCCGCTGGTCATGGTGGTCGACGATTCGATCACCATGCGCAAGGTCACCGGCCGCGTGCTCGAGCGCCACGACTACGAGGTCGCCACCGCGAAGGACGGCATGGACGCGCTGGAGAAGCTGCACGACCGCGTGCCCGACCTGATGCTGCTGGATATCGAAATGCCGCGCATGGACGGCTACGAGCTGGCCACGCACATGAAGGCCGACCCGCGCCTGCGCGAGGTGCCGATCATCATGATCACCTCGCGTACCGGCGACAAGCATCGCCAGCGCGCCTTCGACATCGGCGTGGACCGCTACCTCGGCAAGCCTTACCAGGAGGTCGAGCTGCTGGCGCAGATCGCCGAGGTGCTGGAGCAGCGCGCGCTGGAGATCGTCCATGGCTGAGGCGGTACCGGCGGTCGCACTGCTGTTCGACGACGCGGGCCTGGGTGAGCAGTTGCGCAGCGCGCTGCAGGAGCGCGGCGCGCGGATCGTTCACGAGGGGCCGCTCGGCGGCCTCAGTCGCGAACTGCTTTTTTCGGTGAACGCGGACGTGCTGGTGGTCAACCTCGACGACGAGGATGACGGTGCGCTCGATCGTCTTGACGAGACCCTCGCCGGAGATCGTCCCCGCGTGGTCTTCAACGACGGCCAGGCCAGCCGCCGGCTGGAAGGCTGGGACCGCGCGCGTTGGGCACGCCACCTGGCGATGAAGGTGCTGGCGATGGGCGACGCCGATCCGCCGCGCCCGCCGGCTGCCGACGAGGCGCCGCTGGAATCATCTGCTCCCATGGCGGCGGCCTTGACCGAAGCCGAGCCGCTCGCTGCCGTCGACACCGTCACTCCGCATACCGAGGAGGCCCGACAGGCCGCCGCGTCCGAGACGCTCGCCGCCGAACTCGAGGCTCTGCTGGCCTCCGACGTCGCGGTGGCTGAATCCGACGAGCTCGGCTCGGGTCTGAATTACGCCGCCGGCGAGGGCATGGCGCTGCACGAGGACGTGTTTGCGGCGCCGACGGAAGAGCCGGCCGACGCACCGGCACAAGAGGTGACGGCCGCTTCCGCCGTGGTTGTCGATGCCTTCCACGCGCCGGTCGTCGAATCGCCGGAACTCGCCGTGATCCAACGGGATCACCTGCAGCTTGCGGTGGAAGACGAGGCGGCCATCCCCGCCGCAACGCGCCTGGCCGCCGAACCTGCCGCCGCGCCGCGGATATCGGACGGCTGGACCTTGTACGACCACGATGCCGTTCCGGCCGAGCGGGTCGAACGCGCAGATCCGGCGGACTTCGGCATCGAAAAGCTCAGTGCAGCCGACTATCTGGCGCCTGACGCTGCCGACGACGGGGAGTCGCCGATCCTGCCTGGTCTCAGCCTGGAGCTGGTGTCGATGGAAGAAGCCATCGCGCCACGGGATTTCGAGCGGGGCCACGAGATGGTGCTCGAGTTGCCGGCCACTGCCGTGACACGGCTGGTGGTGCTCGGTGCCACGACCGAGAGCACCGCGTCGGTCGGCGAATTCCTGGCTGCGCTTCCGGCGGGCCTGCGGGTCACCGTGCTCCATACCCAGCACCTGGCAGGTCGCCCCGCCGATGGATTGGCCGAATACTTCGCCTCGCTGTGCGCGCTGCCGGTGCGCGTGGCCGAAGCCGGCATGCGGGCGCGCGCCGGCGAGGTGATCGTGGTGCCGTCCGACCGCCAGGTGACGCTGCGCCGCAACGGCAGCGTCGAATTGCAGCCGGTCGAGATGGACGCAGCGCACGCTCCGTCGATCGACGCCAGTTTTACCCAGGCCGCCGCCGTGTTCGGCCGCGACGTGATCGCCATCGTCTTCGCCGGACGTTCCACCGATGCGGTGGGCGGCTGCCAAGCCGTGCACGACCGCGGCGGCCAGGTCTGGGTCGAGGCAAGCGGCAGCGCGCAGGCCGCCGACATGGTCAGTGGCGTGCTGGCCGAGCATCTTTCCCATCATGCCGGCACGCCGCGCGAACTGGCGGCACGCCTGGCCGAGCAATTCCCGGAAGATCAGCCATGAGCGAACAACCCCTGCCGCGCGAAATCCGCTGCGTGCTGGTGCCGGTAGGCCAGTTGCGCCTGCTGCTGCCCAACGCCACCGTGGCCGAAGTGATCACGCTGCCCACCCCCGAACCGGTCGAAGGCGCGGCGGAGTGGGTGCTCGGGCGGATCGCCTGGCGTGGCTGGCGCGTGCCGCTGGTCTCCTTCACCAAGCTTGCCGGCGCACCCGAAGGGGATGCCGACCTGGCCGTGCGCGTTGCCGTGCTCAAAGCGCTGGGCGGCAACGCCAAGCTGCCCTTCGTCGCGGTGGTCACCCAGGGCTTTCCGCGCCTGACCACGCTCAACGCCGAACTGATCATTCCCACCCACGACGGCACGCCGCTGCCGCCAGGTGTGAAGGCACAGGTCCTGGTGCGCGACGACATCGCGGTGATTCCCGATCTGGAAGGCATCGAGGAAGAACTCGCCCAGATGCTCGATCTGGCCAGCTGAATCCGCGGAAAGGCCTGCAGAGCGGGTTCCGCGCCCCAGGGCCAGCGTCGATTACCCCATGTCTCCATGTACGGCCTGCAGCGCCGCCAGCGCTGCCAGGCCGGCGGTTTCCGTGCGCAGGATCCGTGGACCCAGCGCCAGGCCGCTGAAACCGGCCGCATGCAGCGAACCGACGTCGCGCTCGCCCAACCCACCCTCCGGCCCGACCACCAGCAGGCCCCCGGCCGGCGCAAAGACCAGCGATCGCAGCGAGCGGCTGCCCTCGGGCAGCAGGGCCAGGCGCAGTGCGCCGCCCCGCGGCAATTCGGCGAGCCAGCCATCCAGTGGCTGCGCGGGCAGGATCTGCGGCAGGCGGGCGCGGCCGCTCTGCTCGCAGGCGCTGGCCGCGACCGCGCGCCAGTGCATCAGCCGCTTTTCCGCGCGGGCCGGGTCAAGGCGGACTTCCGAGCGTTCGGTCAGTAGCGGCACGATGCGGGCGACGCCCAGCTCGGTCGCCTTCTGCACGATCAGGTCCATCTTCTCGCCGCGCGCGACGCCCTGCGCGAGCGTCAGC
Source organism: Frateuria sp. (assembly GCF_035943815.1). GTDB lineage: Bacteria > Pseudomonadota > Gammaproteobacteria > Xanthomonadales > Rhodanobacteraceae > Frateuria_A. The sequence goes on along the minus strand of NZ_DASZBU010000019.1, from coordinate 295,894 downwards.
GCCAGCGGCGATTCGTTCGACACCGCCTGCATGCCCTCGATGCGGGCCCGCACCACGCGCTTGCCGACGTGGACGAGAATCGCCGCGTAATCGCCGCCGTCGCCGTTGAACAAGACCACGGGAGCGCCTTCGCCAAGGCGCAGCACGCGCGCGAGGTGCTCGCCCGCCTGTGCGGGAAGGTCCAGCTCGCCACCGGTGACGAGCGGCTGGTCGACATGAATGCGAATGGTGCGCACGGCAGGCTCGGCCAAAAGAACAAGCTTACCGCCTGGCGCCGCCGCGCCCAGCCGCGCAGGCCGATTGCACGGGAATGCGGCCGGGAGCAGCATGGCGGAGGAGCTCCTGATCCCCGAGGTGCCGCCATGCTCCGTTCCAGCCTACTTTCCCTCGCCGCCGGCACGCTCTTGCTGGCCGGCCTGTCGACACATGCGCAGGATGCTATCCGGCCGCCTGCCGACAATGCGCGCGCTGGTGCCGGCCAAGGTCACTCGGTCCCGCGTCCCGGCGACCGCAATTGCCTGCGCTCCACCGGCAGTCTGATTCCACCCAAGCCGGGCGAATGCCTCCCTGTGGCAGGGCGCAGCTACGACCGGGAAGACATTCGCCGAACCGGCGCGCGCACGACCGCCGAGGCGCTGCGAATGCTCGATCCCAGCTTGACGGTGCGCGGCCACTGAGCCGACGCCGCGCGCCGGCGGCCAGCAGCTAGGCGATGGCCGCCTCGATGCCGGCCGTCGCCACGTCGACCAGGTGGTCGATCTCGCCGGTGTCGACCACGTAGGGAGGCATGAAATAGACCACGTTGCCCAGCGGCCGCAGCAGGGCGCCGTGCTCGAGCCCATGCAGGTAGACCCGCAGGCCGCGCCGCTCGGCGGCCGGCCAGGGTTCGCGCGAGCGCTTGTCGGCCACCAGCTCGACCGCGGCGATCATGCCGGTCTGGCGCACGTCGGCCACGTGCGGGTGGTCGCGCAGCGGCCCCAGGCGCGCGCCCAGGTGCGCGGCCAGCGCGCGGTTGCGCTCCAGCACCGGCTCGTCGCGGAAGATCGCCAGCGTCTCCAGCGCCACGCGGCAGGCCAGCGGGTTGCCGGTGTAGCTGTGCGAATGCAGGAACGCCTTGCCGGCGTTGTACTCGGCGTAGAAGGCGGCGTACACGTCCTCGGTGGTGAGCACGGCCGAAAGCGCCAGCGTACCGCCGGTGAGTCCCTTGGACAGGCACATGAAATCCGGCGCGACGTCGGCCTGCTCACAGGCGAACATCGTGCCGGTGCGGCCGAATCCGACCGCGATCTCGTCGGCGATGAAATGTACGGCGAATTCGTCGCACAGGCGGCGCAGGCCGGCCAGATAGTCGGGGTGGTACATGCGCATGCCGCCGGCGCACTGCACCAGCGGCTCGACGATGACCGCGCAGGTCTCGTGCGCGTGGCGCTCCAGCAGCACGCGCAACTCGCCCAGGCGGCGTGCGGCCACGGCGGCCGGCGATTCGCCCGGCTCGCCCTCGTAGGCGTCGGGCGAGGGCGCCAGGATCGGCGTCAGCAGCAGGGGCGCATAGGTCTTGCGGTACAGCGCCACGTCGCTCACCGCCAGCGCGCCCAGCGTCTCGCCGTGGTAGCTGCCGGTCAGCGCGATGAAACGCGTCTTCTGGCCATGGCCCTGATTGAGCCAGTAGTGGAAGCTCATCTTCAGCGCCACCTCGATGGCCGACGAGCCGTTGTCGGCGTAGAACACGCGGCTGAGTCCGGGCGGCGTGACGCGCACGAGCTCCTCCGCCAGTTCGATCGCTGGCTGATGGGTGAAGCCGGCGAAGATCACGTGTTCCAGTCGCCGCGCCTGGTCGGCGAGCGCCGCGGCGATGCGCGGGTTGGCGTGGCCGAAGAGATTGGTCCACCACGAACTGATGCCATCGAGATAGCGACGGCCGTCCGCATCGACGAGCCAGGCACCCTCGCCGCGCACGATCGGCAGCATCGGGACGCGGCTCTCGAGGGCGATGTCGTGGTCGTGCATCTGGGTGCAGGGGTGCCACACGTGCTTCAGGTCGCGCGCGGCCAGCGCAGCGTTGCCGGCGACGGCCGGCACAATGGGGGAAGGGGTGTCCATCCGGCTATCATCGGCGCTGCGTCATGCCCGCTCAAGCCCAAGGACCGAAGTGAACCGCCCGCGCATCGCCTGGCTGGCCATCGCCCTGCTGCTCTCGTGTGTCGTGTTGCTGGTGTTGTTCCTGCCGGCGCGCTGGGCGCTGCCGTTCGTGCAGGCCCGGCTGCGCGGGCTGTCGCTCGGACAGGTGCACGGTACGGTATGGGACGGCGCGGCGGAGCAGGTGCATGGCAGGGATGGCCGCCCTCTGGGCCGCCTGCAGTGGCGGCTTGCGCGCAGCGCGCTGTGGGGGCGGCTCGATCTGCAGTTGGACTTCGCAGCGACCGCGCTAACTGCCCGCGGCCATCTGCAGCGCGATGCGCAAGGGCGCCTGCTATGGACCGACGTGGCGGTGCAGGCGGGCCTCGCCGCTTGGACGCCACGGCTGGATTCTCCGCTGGGCGAGCCGCAGGGCACGCTCGCGCTGAGGTTGCGGCGTGCCGTGCTGCAGGCCGACTGGCCGGTCGAACTGGAGGGCGATGCGCACTGGGCCGATGCGGCGATGCAGGTGCGCGCCGGCAGCGTGGTCCTCGGCAACCTGGAAACGAACCTGGTGGCTGCCAACGGCGTGATGCATGGCAGGCTCGGCGACGACGGTCACGGGCCGCTGCATGTCGAGGGCCAGTGGCAGGCCAGCCCGCTGGGCTGGCGTCTGGATGCCCTCCTGCAGCCGCGCACGGGCGACAAGGCGCTGCGCAACTGGCTGGCCCACCTGGGGCCGCCCGATCCCGACGGATCGGTCCGCCTGCGCCGCCGTGGCGGACTTGCCGCGGCCGCGGAAACCGAGCGATGAGCTACGACGCAGAGCAAGCCCTGTCCGCCGCTCGCGAGGCCGCGACGGCCGCGGCCGAGATCATCCGCCACTACTGGCATCGCGGGGTGGCGGTGGAATGGAAGGCCGACGACACGCCGGTCACGATCGCCGACCGCGAAGCGGAACAGGCGATCCGCGCCGTGCTGGCCACGGCGCTGCCGCAGGCGGCGATCTACGGCGAGGAATACGGGCTCGAAGGCGCGCGCGACGGCCTGCTCTGGCTGGTCGATCCGCTCGACGGCACCAAGAGCTTCGTGCGCCGCACGCCGTTCTTTTCCACGCAGATCGCACTGATGGATCGTGGCCGACTGGTGCTCGGCGTGTCCTGCGCTCCGGTGTACGGCGAAACGATGTGGGCGCGCGCCGGCGCCGGCGCCTGGCTGGACGGCGAACGCGTGCAGGTGGCGGCGACCGGGACGATGGCGCAGGCCGCGATCTCCACCGGCAACGTCAGGACGCTCACCGCCGATGCGCGCTGGCAAGCGCTGGGTGCGCTCATCCGCGATTCGAGCCGCATTCGCGGCTACGGCGATTTCTGCCATTACCACCTGCTGGCGCGCGGCGGACTGGATCTGGTGATCGAGTCGGACGTCAACATCCTCGACGTGGCGGCGCTGGCGGTGATCGTGCGCGAGGCCGGTGGCTTGTTCACCGACATCGAGGGCAAGCCGCCCAGCCTGGACACCACCAGCGTGCTGGCCGGCGTGCCGGCCATCCACGCCCAGGCGCTTGCACGCCTGCGCGATGCGTCGACCGGCTAGAATCGGCCGATGCGCAAGCCACCGATCGTCCATGCCACCCGCGAATGCGTCGACAGCCGCTTCCTGCGCGTCGAGCAACTCGACCTCGAATTTTCCAATGGCGAGCGGCGCACCTACGAGCGCCTGCGCGCCAGCGGCCTGGGTGCGGTGATCATCGTGCCGATGCTCGATGACGACACCGTGCTGCTGGTGCGCGAATACGGCGCCGGCGTGGGCCGCTACGAACTGTCGCTGCCCAAGGGCCGGCTGGACCAGGACGAGACCGCCGAGCAGGGCGCCGACCGCGAGCTCAAGGAAGAAATCGGCTACGGCGCGAACCGCCTTAAGATCCTGCACAACTTGTCGCTGTCGCCCGGCTACATGACGCACATGGCGCACGTGGTGCTGGCGCAGGATCTCTACCCCGAGCGGTTGCCCGGCGATGAGCCCGAAGAGCTGGACGTGGTGCCGTGGAAGCTCTCAGAGCTGCACACGCTGATCGGGCGCGAGGACGTGACCGAAGGGCGCTCCATCGCAGCGCTGTTCATGGCGCGCGAATATCTTGCCGGACGCTTCCAGCCATGAGCGGCCAGCCCGATAGCGGCCTGCTCGCCGAAGTGGGCGCGATCGCGCGCGAGGCCGGCGCGGCGATCCTGGCCATCTATCGCGACGAGTTCACGGTCGAGCACAAGGACGATGCCTCGCCGCTCACGGCCGCCGACCTGGCCGCGCAGCGCGTCATCGCCGCGGGCCTTGCGCGCATCCAGCCGGACTGGCCGCTGCTCTCGGAGGAGGCGCGCGCCGCGCCCTGGGAGCAGCGCAGCACCTGGTCGCGCTACTGGCTGGTCGATCCGCTCGATGGCACCCGCGAGTTCGTCAAGCGCAACGGCGAGTTCACCGTCAACATCGCGCTCATCGAAAACCACAAGCCGGTGCTGGGCGTGGTGCTGGCGCCGGTGACCGGCGAACTGTATGCCGCCGCCCAAGGACAGGGCGCGTGGTTGCAGCAGCATGACGGGGGCCAATGGCAGCGGATCGGCGCGCGTGCGCTGGCGGCGCCGGCGGTGGTTGCGGGCAGCCGCTCGCACGGCAGCGACACCCATGGTTTTCTCGACGCCCTGCTCGGCGCGGCGTACCAGCCTTTCCCGATGGGTTCCTCGCTCAAGTTCTGCCTGATCGCCCGCGCCGTGGCCGATCTCTACCTGCGGTTGGGCCCGACCAGTGAATGGGACACCGCTGCTGCCCAATGCGTGCTGGAACAGGCCGGCGGTGCCGTAATGGATCTTGCCGGTGAGCCGTTGCGCTACAACACCAAGCCCTTGCTACTGAACCCGGAATTCCTCGCGGTCGGCGACCCGGCGGTGGACTGGAAGAGGCGGCTGCAGCAGGCGCGGCCGACTTGAGCGGGCGGCCGTCGTCCGCACCCGGGATCGGGTGATGGCGGGGCGCTACACGCTCGAGGACCTGCTGGCGATCATGGCGCGCCTGCGTGATCCCGTAGACGGCTGCCCGTGGGACGTGCGGCAGGATTTTGCCTCGATCGCGCCGTACACCATAGAGGAGGCCTACGAGGTCGTCGACGCGATCGATCGCGCCGACTTCCGGGATCTGCGCGAGGAGCTGGGCGACCTCCTGCTGCAGGTGGTGTTCCACGCCCAGCTGGCCAGCGAGCGGGGCCTGTTCGACTTCGGCGATGTGGCGCACGCGATCGCCGACAAGATGCGCCGGCGCCATCCGCATGTCTTCGGCGAGGCGCGCTACGCAGACGTCGAGGAGCAGACCCGTGTGTGGGAGGCGATCAAGGCGGCCGAGCGTGCCGGTCGTGGCGATGCGAACGATGCGAGTGCGCTGGCCGGCATCTCGCACGGCCTGCCGGAATGGAAGCGGGCGGCGAAGCTGCAGCAGCGCGCCGCCACGGTAGGTTTCGAATGGCGCGAGCCGGGCCCGATGCTGGACAAGCTAGCCGAAGAAGTGGACGAGGTACGCGCGGAATTCGAGGGCGGCGCCAACGCCGATCGCATCGAGGACGAACTGGGCGATGTGCTGTTCGTCACTGCCAATCTTGCCCGCCATGCGGGCGTCGACTTTTCGCGGGCGCTGCGTCGAGCCAACGCAAAGTTCGAGCGCCGCTTCCGGCGCATGGAGGCCCTGGCCGCCATGCAGGGACGCCCGCTCGCCGAACTGGGCCTGGACGCACAGGAACTGCTCTGGCGCCAGGCCAAGTCGGACGAAGGCTGAGAACCGCCCGCCGTCGCCTGGGCCGTTCACCGGACACCTCAGGCATGCGCTCTCTCACGCCAGGCGACTGGCCGTTAACGGTCCGCCGGCTCGGTGGCACCCTGGTGCTGTTTCCACTGGGCGCGCGTGCGTTCATGCTCGGCGCGCATCTTGGCCTCGTTGGCGAGGTTTTCGGACAGGCTCTTGCGCAGCGTGGCGATCGCCTGGTCGACATTGGCCGGCTTGGCCTGCAGGCGGGCGAGCTGGTGGTAGACGTAGGTGCGAAGCTGCGGATCCTGCGACTTGGCCAGCACCTCGTTGTAGAGGCCGCTGAGCTCCTTGTCGCGCCCGGTCTCCCGGTAGAGGCGTTCGAGCGCGCGTAGGTCGGCCAAGGCGCCCAGCTCCGGGCCGTGCATGCGCATCGATCGCATGTGATGACCCATCGCTCCGTGGTCGGGGTGCGGTGACGACTGGACCTGCGGCGCGTTGGTCGGGGGCATCGATGGCGCATCCTGGGCCATGGCCAATGGGCTGGCGAGCAGCAGGGCGAGAGCAGGGGCGAGCAGGTCGAAACGGGGCATGGAAGCACTCCAGCGGAATCGTGCCTGGCAAAAACGCGGGCATTCCCGGCCGGTAGACGCAACCCTTTGCGGCCCGGCGGCATCCTAGCCCTGTCCCATCTGAAACGGAGTTGCCATGCGTATCTTTCTCGCCTCCCTGCTGCTGCTCGCGCCACTGGCCGGCCACGCGGCCGACCGCTGTGCCTTCGAGGCGCCACGCGACATGAGCATCGATCTGGCCGGCGTGCGCGGCGTGCAGATCCAGGTGCGCAGCTACGGGCTGCACGTGACCGGCCGCGCCGATGCCCGCAAGCTCGACGTGCACGGCCGCGCCTGTGCATCGGACCGCTCCATGCTGGACGGGCTGACGGTCACCCAGCGCCGCGAGGGCGACCAGCTCGTGCTCGAACTTGGCGGCGACCTGCGCTCGGGCTTTCATCTGTTCGGCAGCAACTACTCGGACCTGGACGTGACCGTGCAATTGCCCGCGGACCTGCCGCTCTCGGTTGAAGTGGGTTCGGGCGACGCCGAAGTCAGTGGGGTGCGGCAGCTGGACAGCCACGTCGGCTCGGGCGATCTGCACGTGCGCAACGTCGCGGGCCGTTTCGCCACCGGGGTGGGCTCCGGCGACGTCGAGGCAAACGACGTGGGCAGTCTGGAAGTGGGTTCGGTGGGCTCGGGCGACCTTACCGCCAAGGGCATCGGCGGCGATGCGCGCGTGGGCAGCATCGGCTCCGGCGACGTCCGCCTGCGCGACGTCCGCGGCAGCGTGCGGGTCGATACCCTGGGCTCGGGCGACCTGGACGTCGATGGCGTCGGCGGCGACCTCAGCCTCGGTGCCAAGGGCAGCGGCGACGTGAACCACAGCGGCGTCAAGGGCAAGGTGCAGGTGCCTAGCGACGACTGATCGCGTGTCGCACAAGAACGTTGTTCTTCAGCCTGGCCGGTCGAGAGAGCCTTCGATCCGGCACGCGGGCCGCACCGGTAGGCGCTGCCGGTGTGGTCAGCACATCTACGCGGTCCTGTGCTCGACGGCCGGCAGCGTGTCCGGCGCGACGGCGCCGCCGGAGATGATGAAGGCCATCGCCTGGTCCATGGTCCAGTCGGTGGGCGTCAGCGCCTCCACCGGCAAGGTCAGCAGGAAGCCGCCGGTGGGGTTGGGCGTGGTCGGCACGAACACCGCGGCCATTTCGCGGCCGCTGCCTTCCTCGACCATCAACCGGGTCACGAAGCCCACTGCCTTGGTGCCGGGGTGCGGAAAGTCGACCAGCACCACGCGCTGCACGCCAGAAGGTTTCTGCTGCAGCACCGCCATCAACTTCTTGGTGCCGCCGTAGATGGTCTGCACCAGTGGAATGCGGTGCAGCAGCGTGTCGAAGGTATCCAGCAGCCGCTGTCCGATCACACGGCCCGCCAGGACGCCGAGCAGGTAGAGCGCCAGCAGGGTGATCAGCAGGGCGACCAGCGAGGTGAACCAGGCGCTGCCGAGCGTGGCGGCGGTTTGCGGCGCGACCAGCGCCAGCGCGCCCAGCACCGCGGCCACCATCGGCGCGCCGATGCCGGCCAGGAAGCCCAGCACGACCTTGAACACCGTCCAGGTCACCCAGAGCGGGATGAAGGTGAGCAGGCCGGTCAGCAGGTTGCGTTTGAGGCGCAGGCGGGGCATGGCGGCTTCGTCGGGGCGGGGAGCCGCCATTGTAGGCGGCGTCGACCCAGGAAGAGTCGTTTTGTTGCCCAAGAGCGTGCGCTGCCGGGACGTGTGATTTTTTCCCCGCCCGGGCGAATCATGCTGGAGACAGGGATCTCAAGTGCACGCCATGACCGACCGCCACAGCCGACACCTGTTCGAATCGCTGCTGCGCGAGCACCGCGGCATCGTGTTCAAGGTGGCCAGCATCTACGCGCGCGGCGGCGAGGACCGCAATGACTTGGCCCAGGAGATCGCCACCCAGCTGTGGCGTTCCTTCGGTGCCTACGACGCGGCGCGGGCGAAGTTTTCCACGTGGATGTACCGGGTCGCCCTGAACGTGGCGATCTCGTACGCACGGCGCAGCGCGGGCAACCCGCAGCTGGAGCCGTTCGACGCATGTCACCTGGAGCTGCCCGGCGAGGCGGACGTGGCGCAGCCGGACGAGCGGCTCGCCGCGCTGTACGCCTTCATCGGCCAGCTCGACGCGCTCAACCGCGCGCTGATCCTGCTCTACCTGGAGGAGCGTTCCTACGCCGAGATCGCCGAGGTGCTCGGCATCAGCGAAACCAACGTGGCCACCAAGATCGGCCGCATCAAGCAGAAGCTGCGCGGGCAGATGACCGCCGCGGCCACCACCGGAGCATGAACATGGAACTGGAGGAGATGAAACAGGCATGGCAGGCGCTGGACCGCCGGCTGGTGCAGCAACAGGCGTTGAACTGGCGGACCTGGCGCGACGGTCAGGCCGACCGGCTGCGCCGCGGGCTGCGGCCATTGGTGTGGGGGCAGATGGCCCAGATCGCGCTGGGCGTCCTGGTCGCCGTGCTGGCGGGCTCTTTCTGGGTGGCGCGGCTGCATGTAACCCATCTGCTGGTGTGCGGTGTGCTCCTGCATCTGTATGGGTTGGCGCTGATCGGCTTTGCCGCGCGCACGCTGTATCTGATCCACCACATCGACCATGCCGCCCCGGTGCTGGCGATCCAACGCCAACTCGCCGAGTTGCGCGCCTGGCGCGTCCGCGTCGAGGGGCCGTTCAATGCCGTGGCGGGCTGCTTCGTATGGATACTGGTGTTGTGGGTCAACCTGGCCTGGTACGGCCTGGACATCTGGGCAGGCGGTCGGTCAATGGCGTGGATGGCGCTAAGCGCCGGCGTGGGGCTGGCCGGCGTGGGGCTAGTCGTCTGGGTCATGCGTGCCACCGGCCGGGGCCGCAGGCTAGAGGACCATGCGGCCGGCAAGAGCTTGCAAAAGGCCGAAGCCCTGCTCGCCGAAATCGAACGTTTCCAGCAGGAATAGGGCTTGGCCATGGCCAAAGCCCGCCTACGGAGCGGGCTGGCGAGCCCCTGGCTTGAGCCGCACGTAAAGCTGCTTGCGCACGCGCGCGATGACCTCGCCATCGGCGGTGGTCACTTCGGTATCGAACCAGCGCAGCACCTTGTCGCCGCTTGCGGCCGCCGCGCGAAGTTCATCGACCAACGCTTCGGTCAGGTGAAAGGACGCATAGACGTCTTCACGGCCGGGTGCGACGAAGTCGATCGCGCCGGCCTTGTCCCACACGTAGTAGTCGGTGCCGAGGCGGTGCATCGCCAGCAGCATCCAGAAAGGGTCGGTCATCGCGAACAGATTGCCGCCGAACTGGGTGCGCACGTAGTTGCGGTTCCATGGCCGCAGGCGCAACACCACGCGCGCCTCGCTCCAGTCTTCGGCCAGCTCCTGCACGCGGATGCTGTTGAACAGGAACGGCGGCCACAGGTTGAGCAGGCGGCGGAAAGTGGCGGGGCGCATGCGCAGGGGAGCCGGCAGGAAAAAACGCACTTTAGCGTACGCCAGCGTACGGATCCTGCACCGCCGCGGCCGTCTCGCGGGCGGACGTGGCTCCTGCCGCGGATGTCAGAACAGCAGCGAAGCCATGCGGCGGCGGTAGCGTCCGACCAGTTCGGCATCATCCAGCGTGGCGAACGCGGCTAGCAGACGCTTCTTCGCCTGGCCTTCGTTCCAGTCGCGCGCCTTTTCCAGGATCGCCAGGAACTGGTCGAGGCCGGCAGCCGGGTCGTCTTCCAGCAGCAGGCGCACGCCGAGCAGGTCGCGCGAAGCCCAGTCCGCGGGATCGGCGTGCACGCGCTGGCGCAAGGCGGCGAGCGGAGGCGCACCTTCCAGCGCGCGGGCAAGATCCAGTTGGCTGCGCAGGCGCACCGCGCGCGCGTCGGTCGCCAGGTTGGCGGGCAGCGCGTTGAGCTCGGCCTCGGCGGCGTCGGCCTGACCGTTGCGCATCAGCGCAAGCGCCAGGTCGAGCTTGAGTTCGGCGCGCTCCGGTTCGGCCGCGATGGCCTGCTGCAGGCGGTTGATCGCCTGCGCCGCGTCTTCCTGCTCGGCCGGCTCGGGTTCGGCTTCGGCGGCCCCCTCCAGCGGCTGCACGTGGCGGGAGAGGAATTCGCGCAGTTGGCCTTCCGGCAGCGCACCCGCGAAGCCGTCCAGCAGTTGGCCGTCCTTGACCAGCATCACGGTAGGGATGGAGCGCACGCCGAACATGGCCGCCAGCTCCTGGTTCTTGTCCACGTCCACCTTGCCCAGCCGGAATGCGCCGTTGTATTCGGCGGCGAGCTTTTCCAGCAGCGGGCCGAGCGTCTTGCAGGGGCCACACCAGCTCGCCCAGAAATCAACCAGCACCGGCACGGTCAGCGAGGCACGCAGCACCTCGGCCTCGAAATTGACGGTGTCGACGTCGAAGACGTGGGCTTGGGCTGCAGCGGTCACGTGGAAGCTCTCCTGGCGGGAATGGCTGAGATCAGGGCGTCGCGCAGCATATCAAGAGCACTGCCGGCCGCTTTCGATTGGCCCCGGGTGTACGCCACCAGCTTCTTCTTCGCTCGCGATTTGCGAGAATGCCAGGATGAGCACGCCAGAGCAGGGCATCGCCCGCGAGGAACCGGCGCCAGCCACGGCTGCGGCGCCGCTGATCTGCGAGCAATGCGATACCGTCCATCGCAATCGCGTGCTGGCCCGCGGCGAGCAGATACGTTGCGTGCGTTGCGGCGCCGAGCTGGCGCGCTACCACGCGCTCGATGCCGGCGGCATGCTCGCGCTGGTATTGACAGCGCTGATCGTGTTCGTGATCGCCAACGTGTGGCCGGTGGTGACCCTGGGGCTGGGCGCGCAGCGCATCAGCGCAACCCTGTGGGGCACCATCATCATGATGTGGAAGCAGGAGGCCCAGGTGGTGGCGGTAGTCGCGGCGGCCACGCTGTTCTTCTTTCCCCTGAACAAGATGCTGATGCTCGGCTGGGTGCTGTGGTTCGCACGTGACGGTCGGCGTGCGCCGGCCTTCGCGTTCATCATGCGCACACTCCACTACCTGCAGCCGTGGACGATGACCGAGGTGTTCGTGCTCGGCGCGCTGGTATCCATCGTCAAGGCGCGGGCCTATTTCGAGGTGCTGCCCGACCCAGGCATCTGGGCCTATGGCGTGCTGACACTGTTGATCACAATTTTCTCCGGCATCGACCTGCGCCGACTGTGGGACGACACGGAGCCACCTCGATGAACGCGCCGCGCGCGCACGAGCTGGGCATGATGGCCTGCCACGTATGCGGGCTGGTCTGTCGCGAACCGGCGATGGAAGATGCGGCGTGTCCTCGCTGTGGCGCCGGACTGCACCGGCGCAAGCACGACAGTATCCGCCGCACCTGGGCGCTGCTGCTGGCTGCGTTCATCCTGTACGTTCCGGCCAACGTACTGCCGATCATGCGCACGGTGAGCCTGGGCGACGTGGACGACAACACCATCATCAGCGGGGTGGTGGAGCTGTGGGTCAAGGGCTCGCCCAGCCTGGCGATGATCGTGTTCACCGCCTCGATCGTGGTGCCGATGATGAAGTTCCTGGTGCTGGGCACGCTGCTGGTAACCACACAGCGGCGCAGCCGCTGGGCGCTGCGCCAGCGCGCCAAGCTGTTCCGGTTGGTCGAGTTCATCGGCTACTGGTCGATGCTGGACGTGTTCGTGGTGGCGTTGCTTACCGCGCTGGTGCGCTTCGGCTTCTTCAGCCAGGTCGAACCGCTGCCGGGCGTGGTGTTCTTCGGCTTGACCGTGATACTTACGATGTTCGCCTCGATGAGCTTCGACCCCCGACTGATGTGGGATGGCCCCGACCATGACTGACCAGACCCCACCCACCGGGCAGGGCCCGCGCGGGGAACTGCCCGAGCCGGTGGTGCGCAGGCGCCGCTTCAGCATTTCGCTTATCTGGCTGGTGCCGGTGCTGGCCGCGCTGGTGGGGCTGTCGCTGGTGGTACACGCCTGGCTGCAGGCCGGTCCGGACATCACCATCACCTTCCAGACCGCCGAGGGCCTGGAGGCGGGCAAGACGCCGGTCAAGTACAAGAATGTGGTGATCGGCAAGGTCAACGGCCTGGAGCTGTCCGACGACCGCCAGCGCGTGCGCGTGAAAGTGGCTCTCAACAAGAGCGCATCGAGCTTCGCCACCAAGGGCACGCGCTACTGGGTGGTGCGCCCGCGCATCGGCCTGGGCGGGGTCTCGGGCGTGGATACGCTGCTGTCGGGTGCCTTCATCGGCACCGACGTGGGCGACTCGCACGACGAGCAGACCGAGTTCAAGGGACTGGAAACCCCGCCGGCCGTGCTGCATGGCGCTCCGGGCAAGAGCTTCGTGTTGCACACCGACGACCTGGGCTCGCTCGATACCGGATCGCCGGTGTACTACCGGCGCATTCAGGTCGGCCGGGTCGTGTCCTACGCGCTGGACAAGGACGGCAAGGGCGTGACGCTGCGGATTTTCGTCGACGGCCCGAACGATCGCTTCGTCAGCCGCTCCACGCGGTTCTGGAACGCCAGCGGAGTGGACGTCTCGCTGGGCGCCAACGGCCTGAAGCTCAACACCCAGTCGCTGGCCACGGTGATCGCCGGCGGCGTCGCCTTCGAGGATCCTCACGGCCCGCACGACGACACGCCCGCGCCCGAGGATGCCGATTTCACCCTGTTCACTGACCGGTCCACCGCGATGGCGCCGCCGGACGGCCCGCCGCGCTACATCCGCATGCGCTTCAACCAATCGCTGCGCGGGCTGGCGGTGGATGCGCCGGTGGAGTTCCTGGGCATCAACATCGGCCAGGTGGTATCCATCAACATGGACTACGAAGCCAAGGACCAGCGCTTCCCGCTAACCGTCGGCGCCGTGATCTATCCGCAGCGGCTGGGCAAGGCCTACGACAAGCTCGCCGCTAAGGCGGGCCTGCAGGATGGCCGGGTCGACCTGGGCCGCATGTTCGGTCCGTTGGTCGAACACGGCCTGCGGGCGCAGGCGCGCACCGGCAACCTGCTCACCGGCCAGCTCTACATCGCCCTGGATTTCGTGCCCAAGGCACCCAAGGCGGTGCTGGACACGCATGCCACGCCGATCGAGCTGCCCACCGCGCCCGGCAGCTTCGACAAGTTGCAGGAACAAATGGCCGACATCGTCACCAAGCTGCAGAAGATTCCCTTCGACAGCATCGGCCAGAACCTCGATGCCACCCTGGGTGAGCTCGACCGCACGCTCAAGCACGTCAACGGCGACGTGCTCCCCGAGCTCAAGGGCACGCTCAAGGGCGCCCAACGCACGCTCGGCAGCGCCGACAGCGCGTTCTCGGCCGATTCGCCGTTGCAGCAGAACCTGGGCAGCACGCTGGAAGAGCTGCAGCGCATGGCCCGCTCGCTGCGTGCGCTGACCGACTACCTGGACGTGCATCCCGAAGCGCTCATCCGTGGCCGGCGTGACGATCCGCCACCCGCGCAACCGTCCGCGCCAGCCACACGCCAGGGACAAGGGAGCAAGCCATGATCCGTCCGCGAATCCTGTTGGCCGCAGTCTGCGCGCTCGCGCTGGCTGCCTGTGCTTCGGCTCCGGTGCATTACTACACGCTGGTGGCACCGGCGCCCGTGGTCGCGGACACCGGCCCGGCCGCCGCCTTCCAGTTCGAGCTCCTGCCGGTCGGCGTCCCGGCGCAAGTCGACCAGCCACAACTGGTGATCCGCCACGGCGGGCAGGGCGCGGTGCCGCTGGGCAGCGAACGCTGGATCGCCCCGCTGGCGCAGGAAGTGCGCGGCTCCTTGTCGGCTAACCTGGCGCAGGCGTTGCACACCCAGGACGTCACCGGGCTGCCCGGCGGCGGCAAGCCGCGATTGCGCATCAAGGTCGACCTGCGTCGATTCGATTCGGCTCCCGGCGACTATGCCCTGATCGACGCCGCCTGGAGCCTTCGCCTGTTGCCGGGCGAAGCGACCCTGGCCTGCACCAGCCAGGTCCGCGAGCCGGTCGGTGCCGGCTACGACGCGCTGGTCGAGGGCCACCAGCATGCGCTGGCGCGGCTGGCCGCTCAGATCGCGCAGGTCGCCGCCCCGCTCGCCGGCGGCCGGGCCACGGCCTGTCCCGCACCATAGATCCTGCCCATCGAGCCATCCCTCGACGGCGGGGAGGGATATCCGCGTCTCATCACCGTCCCAGACTTGGCGCCAACCCGGCGCTCGGCTAGTCTGCTGAGTCCCTCCCAGCCCGCCGATTCCCGGTGTGCGCAGATGACCCAGCCACGGCACGGAAACATGCAGGACTCCCACGAACAGGCTTCGAACGAACAGGTCTACCAGCCGCAGGCGGTGGAAACCGCTGCCCAGCAATACTGGAGCGCGCAGCGCGCCTACGAGGTGGTCGAAGACCCGGCGCGGCCCAAGTTCTACTGCCTTTCGATGTTGCCCTACCCGTCCGGCGCGCTGCACATGGGCCACGTGCGCAACTACACCATCGGCGACGTGATCAGCCGCTACCAGCGCATGAACGGCAAGAACGTGCTGCAGCCGATGGGCTGGGACGCCTTCGGCCTGCCGGCCGAGAACGCCGCGATCAAGCACCGGACCGCGCCGGCCAAGTGGACCTACGCGAACATCGAGCACATGCGCGAGCAATTGAAGCGCATGGGCTTCGCCTACGACTGGACGCGCGAGTTCGCAACCTGCCGCCCGGAGTACTACCGCTGGGAACAGCTGATGTTCACGCGGCTGATGAAGAAGGGCCTGGCCTACCGCCGCAATGCGGTGGTCAACTGGGACCCGGTCGACCATACCGTGCTGGCCAACGAGCAGGTGATCGACGGCCGCGGCTGGCGCTCCGGCGCGCTGGTGGAAAAGCGCGAGATCCCGCAGTGGTTCCTGAAGATCACCGACTACGCGCAGGAACTGCTGGACGGCCTGGACACGCTGCCGGGCTGGCCCGACGCGGTCAAGACCATGCAGCGCAACTGGATCGGCCGCTCCGAAGGCGTGGAGATCCACTTTGCCGTCGAGGGCGAGGCCGAGCCGCTGACCGTGTTCACCACCCGCCCGGACACGCTGCTGGGCGTGAGCTTCGTCTCCATCGCCGGCGAGCATCCGCTGGCGCTGAAGGCTGCACAGGGCAACCAGCGGCTCGCTGCGTTCCTGGAGGAGCTCAAGCATGGCGGCGTGTCCGAGGCCGAGCTGGAGACCCAGGAAAAGCGCGGCATGGACACCGGTGTGCGCGCCGTCCACCCGATCACCGGCGAGGCGATTCCGGTGTGGGTGGCCAACTTCGTGCTGATGGGCTACGGCACCGGCGCGGTGATGGCCGTGCCCGGCCACGACCAGCGCGACTGGGAGTTCGCGCAGAAGTACTCGCTGCCCATCCGCATGGTGATCGTCGACCGCGGCGTGGTCGACGCCGTGCGCGAGATCGGCCGAGACCTAAACGCCGGTGTCGGCGCCAACGTCATGCGCGCTGCGCTGCAGGGCGAGGCCACCGATGCCTACGCGACCTCGGCCGCCGTGCGCCTGGTGGAGAACTTCGAGCGGCGCATCCACGAAGATGCCGCCTACACCGAACGCGGCACGCTGGTGAACTCCGGCGAGTACGACGGGCTCGACTTCGCCCAGGCCTTCGAGGCGATCGCCGATCGCCTGGAGCGCGAGGGCAAGGGCCAGCGCCGCGTCAACTGGCGCCTGCGCGACTGGGGCGTGAGCCGCCAGCGCTACTGGGGCTGTCCGATCCCGGTGATCTACTGCGACAGCTGCGGCGCCGTGCCCGTGCCGGAGGACCAGCTGCCGGTGGTGCTGCCGGAGGACGTGGAGTTCTCGGGCGTGCAGTCGCCGATCAAGGCCGACCCCGACTGGCGCAAGTGCGCCTGCCCGCAGTGCGGCGGCCCGGCCGAGCGCGAGACGGACACCTTCGACACCTTCATGGAGTCGAGCTGGTACTACGCCCGCTACACCAGCCCGGGCGCCCAGAACCAGGTGGATGCGCGTGCCGACTACTGGCTGCCGGTGGACCAGTACATCGGCGGTATCGAGCACGCGATCCTGCACCTGTTGTACTTCCGCTTCTATCACAAGCTCATGCGCGACGCGGGGCTGGTGCACTCGGATGAGCCGGCCACCAACCTGCTGTGCCAGGGCATGGTGATCGCCGAGACCTTCTACCGCGAGAACGACAACGGCTCGAAGGACTGGATCAACCCGGCCGATGTGGAGATCGAGCGCGACGAGCGCGCGCGCGTGGTCGGGGCGCGACTTAAGTCGGACGGCCAACCGGTGCAGATCGGCGGCACCGAGAAGATGTCCAAGTCCAAGAACAACGGCGTCGACCCGCAGGCGATGGTGGAGAAGTTCGGCGCCGATACCGTGCGCCTGTTCTCCATGTTCGCCGCGCCGCCGGAGCAGTCGCTGGAATGGAGCGAGGCCGGCGTGGAAGGCATGGCGCGCTTCCTGCGCCGCTTCTGGCGCGAGGTCACCACGCACGCGTCACAGCCGGATCATCCGGTGGTCGATCCGGCGGCGCTCGATGTCGGGCAGAAAGCGCTGCGCCGGCAGGTGCACGAAACGATCCAGAAAGTCGGCGACGACCTGGGCCGCCGGCATTCCTTCAATACCGCCATCGCCGCCCTGATGGAACTGCTCAATGCGCTGGGCAAGTTCAGCGACATGAGCGAGCAGGGGCGTGCCGTGCGCCACGAGGCGCTGGAGGCGATGGTGCTGCTGCTCAACCCGGTGGTGCCGCACGTCTGCCACGCGCTGTGGCAGGTGCTCGGCCATCCCGAGGCCGTGCTGGAGAACCTGGCCTGGCCACGGCCGGACCCCGCCGCGCTGGTGCGCGACTCGGCCACGCTGGCGGTGCAGGTCAACGGCAAGTTGCGCGCTACCATCGAGCTGCCGGCCAACGCTTCGAAGGAAGAGGCCGAGGCCGCGGCACGCGCGCATCCCAACGTGGCCGCGTTCCTGGAAGGCCAGAGCGTGCGCAAGGTGATCGTGGTGCCTGGAAAGATCGTCAACATCGTCGCAGGATGAGCCCATGAACCGTCTGTTCCGAGCTTCGCTGCTGGTCTGCACACTGGCCCTGGCGGCGTGCGGCTTCCACTTGCGCCAGAGCGCCGCGCTGCCGGCCTCGATGCAGCGCATGCACCTGTCGGTCTCCGGCGGCGGCGACCTGCAGCGCAACCTTGCAAGGGCGCTGGAAGGCTCGGGCGTCACGGTCGAGGATGAAGGGGGCCCCGGCATCGCCGAGCTGAAGATCCCGGTCGCCCAGTTCAGCACCGACACGCTGAGCGTGAGCGGCGGCGCCCGCGTCACCGAATACACGGTGCGCTACCAGGTGCGCTTCGACGTCGAGGACGGCGCGGGCCAGGCGCTGGTGCCCGAACAGCGCATCGACATGTCGCGCGACTACAGCTACGACGCGACCAACACCATCGGCAATCAGGCGCAGGTGGAAGAGATCCAGCGCAGCCTCAACGACGACATGGTGCAGGCGATCCTGTTCCGCCT
The DNA here is from genome assembly GCF_035943815.1 of Frateuria sp. Taxonomy (GTDB): domain Bacteria; phylum Pseudomonadota; class Gammaproteobacteria; order Xanthomonadales; family Rhodanobacteraceae; genus Frateuria_A. The sequence continues at coordinate 277,921 of NZ_DASZBU010000019.1, read as the reverse complement.
GCAGGCTGCCGGCAACCACCCGCCGGCGGCGCCCGCCACGCACTGACATGCCGCTGTCCGCCGCCCAATGGTCCAAGGCGCTGGCGTCCGACCGCCTGGCCCCGGTGTACCTGCTGGCGGGCGAGGAGCTGCTGGTGCTGGAGGCGGCCGACGCGCTGCGCGCCCGCGCCCGCGAACTCGGCTATGCCGAGCGCGAGGTGCTGGAGGCTGGCCAGCATTTCGACTGGGACGATCTGGCCCGTTCGGCCGCGGGCATGTCGCTGTTCGCCAGCCACCGCCTGCTCGACCTGCGCCTGCCGACCGGGCGCCCGGGCGTGGAAGGGGCCAAGGCGATCACCGCGTTCTCCGCCGATCCGCCGCCTGACGTGACCCTGCTGATCACCGCGGTGGAATGGAGCACCAAGCACGAGGGCGCCTGGACCAGGCAGGTGGACGCCGCCGGCGTGCTGGCCGTGTTCAACGCTCCCAAGCCGCAGGAATGGGCCTCGTGGATCGGCGCACGGCTCGCCTCGCGCGGCCTGGCGGCCACCCCCGACGCGGCATCTCTGCTGGCCGAGCGCGTGGAGGGCAACCTGCTCGCCGCCGCGCAGGAGATCGACAAACTGGCGGTGCTGCACGGCAGCGGCCGCATCGATGCGGCCGAGATGGAGAACCTGGTCGCCGACAGCGCCCGCTACGACGCATTCAAGCTCACCGACGCCGCTTTCGCGGGTGACGGCGGGCGCGCGCTTCGCATCCTGGCCGGCCTGCGCGGCGAGGGCGAGGACCTGATCCCGCTGATGGGCTGGCTGGTCAACCAGCTGCAGCTCGCGCTGCGCCTGGCCAACGCCCGCGATTTCGCCGCGCAGGCGCGCGCCGAGCGGCTGTGGCCAGCGCGCGAACAGCTTTTCCGCAAGGCCCTGCGCCGTGCGCCGCGCGAGCACTGGCTGTCCTGCCTGGCGCGCGCCTCGCGCATCGACCGCATGGCCAAGGGCCGCGAGCAGGGCGAGCCGTGGCTGGAGGCCGAACGCCTGATCGCCGCGATCGCCGAACCGCGCGCTGCCGGGGCGTTGGCGTGATCGCCGGCTCCGCTCCCGCTCCCCTCTCGAGTGGTGGCGTGATCGCCGGTTTTGCTCCCTCTCCCCGCCGGGGAGAGGGCTGGGGTGAGGGGCGGGGGCTCGCTGAAAGAACGTGGCTTCGATGCGTCCGGTCACGCAAGGCCTCCCCCTCTCCCCAACCCTCTCCCCCCGCGGGGCCGGGGGAGAGGGGGCTGTCCGTGGCGCGAGTGTAAGCATGCGACCGCTGGCCGTCCTCGGTGGCACCTTCGACCCGATCCACATCGCCCATCTCGCCGTGGCGTGGGAGGCCGCGGAGCTGCTGGATGCCGAAGTTCGGCTGATGCCCGCCAGCGTGCCGCCGCACCGGCCGCCGCCGATCGCCGACGCGACCACACGCGTGGCGATGCTGCGCGCAGCGCTTGGGGGCCAGGACCGGATCGGCCTGGACACGCGCGAGCTGGCCCGCGGTGGCCCGTCCTACACCATCGACACGTTGGGAGAAATGCGCGCGGAAGAGGGCGACCGGCCGATCGTTCTTTTGCTCGGCGCCGATGCGTTCGCCGGCTTGCCTAGCTGGCATCGCTGGCGCGCGCTGTTCGAGGCCGCGCACATCGGGGTCCTTTCGCGCCCTGGCGTGGCGCGCGAGTGGCCGGCGGAGCTGGCCGAGGAGGTGGCCGCACGCCAGGTGGCCGATCCACGCCAGCTGTGCAACCAGCCGGCAGGCCTGGTGGCCGAGCTGGAGGTGACGCCGCTGGAAATCTCGGCCACCCGCATCCGCGACCTGCTCGCGGCTGGCCGCGAGCCGCGCTACCTGCTGCCGCAGGGCCTGTTCGACGATCCGGCCCTGCTTGCGCCATACCGTCAGCCAGGCCCTCCGGACGGACGGTCGTGAGCGGGCCCGTCATCGTGCGGGACGTGGTGCGCGGCGACCATGCCGCCTGGCTGCCCTTGTGGGATGGTTACAACGCCTTCTACGGCCGCTCGGGCGAAACCGCGTTGCCGGCGCAGATCACCGCGATGACCTGGTCGCGCTTCTTCGACGCCTACGAACCGATGCATGCGCTGGTGGCGGAAGCGGACGGGCGGTTGCTAGGCCTGGCGCACTACCTGTTCCATCGCAGCACCATCCGCATCGAACCGAGCTGCTACCTGCAGGACCTGTTCACCGTGCCGCAGGCGCGCGGATCCGGCGTGGGCCGCGCGCTGATCGAGGCGGTCTACGAGCGCGCCCGTGTCGCCGGCTGCCCGCGGGTGTACTGGCAGACGCACCAGAGCAATGCCGCGGCCATGGCCCTGTACGACAAGCTGGCCGAGCGCTCCGGCTTCGTGGTCTACCGCAGCGAGCTGTAGCGCGCGCTCAGCCCACGCGCGGCACGAAGCGCAGCGCCACGGAGTTCATGCAATAGCGCAACCCGGTGGGCCGCGGGCCGTCGTCGAAGACGTGGCCCAGGTGGCTGTCGCAGCCCGCGCAGCTGATCGCAGTGCGGACCCAGCCGAACATGCGGTCGGTGCTTTCGATGACGTTCCGCTTGGCGATCGGTTGCCAGAAGCTTGGCCAGCCGGTGCCGGAGTCGAATTCGGTGGCGGCGTCGTAGAGCGCGGTGTCGCAGGCCAGGCAGCGGAACAGCCCCGGCACGGGCGGCCGTTCGTGCGGCCCGCTGAAGGCGCGCTCGGTACCGTTGTGGCGCATCACCTCGTACGAGGCCTCGGGCAGGCGCTCGCGCCACTGCGCATCGGTGAGCACCAGCTTGCGCACGTGGCACAGGCCGAGGCGGTGGCCATCGTCGGCGAAGCATTCGAGCAGCACCTCGCCGCCGCGGGCCGGCGCTGCTGCTGCGGGGCGTGCCGACAGGCGCGGCACCAGCAGTCCACCGGCCAGGGCAAGCGCGCCGCCGCCCAGCGCAGCGCGCAGGAAGCGGCGCCGTTCCAATGCAACGATGTCGTGGATGCGGTTCATGGAAAAACCTCCGTGATCAGCCGAAGGTGAAGGCGTAGGCATGCACGCCCGGGTCGAGGAAGGTGATCTCGAACACGCGCTCGCCGGTGCCCTCGTGCTGGCGCACCAGCTGGTACAGGCGCTGCTCGGTGACGGTGCCGCTGCCCTGCGCATCGGTGTCCATGCCGTGGTCCTTGCCCGGCGGCTTGCCGTCGAGGGTGACGCGGAAACGCACCGGCTTGCCCTCCGCGCCGGGGCCGAGCACCAGGTGCAGGTCGCGGCCGCGGAAGCGGTAGACGATGCGGCCGTCCGGCTGCTCCAGCTGCGCGAGCTCGGCGTGCACGGTCCAGCGGCCGTCCAGCGACCACTGCCCGGACGGCAGTGTGGCCGGCGCGCGGTAGTCCCAGGATTCGTCGTGGGCGACCTGGCCGCCGGCGAAGTGCTCGCTGCGGGCGTAGCCGACATAGGTTTCCGGCGAGCGCATCGCATCGCCCGAGCCGGCCGCCTGCGCACCCTTGGCGCCGGGCTGGACGTAGCCGCCCGGGAGATCGGTGTGGCCGGCCTCGGCAAGCAGCTGGCGGATCGTGTCCTCGCTCTCTTCGTAGCCGCCTTCGCCGAAGTGGTGGGCACGGATGTCGCCCTTTGCGTCGATGAAGTAGTGCGCCGGCCAGTACTCGTTGTCGAAGCCCTTCCAGATGGCGTAGTCGTTGTCGAGCGCGACGGGGTAATCCACGCCCAGCTCCTTCACGGCGCTCGCCACGTTGGCAGGCTCCTTCTCGAAGGCGAACTCCGGCGCATGCACGCCGATCACCACCAGGCCATGGTCCTTGTACTTGTCGTACCAAGCGTGCACGTACGGCAGCGAGCGCAGGCAGTTGATGCAGGAGTAGGTCCAGAAATCGACCAGCACCACCTTGCCGCGCAGCGCCTCGCGCGTGAGCGCAGGCGAATTGAGCCAGCCGGTGGCGCCGGCGAGCGAGGGCAGCTGGCCCTCCACCGGCAGCGGCGCGCCAGCCCGGTGCACCGGCTGCGGCGCGGGCGTCGGGCGCGTGGCATCGATCAGCTTCTGCTCCAGGCCGCCGGTATTGGCCAGCGCCACCCGCGTCAGCAGGCCGGTATCCAGTCCCAGCGCGATCGCCGCCACGCCGGCCAGCACCAGCGCGCCCAGCGCGCGGCGGACCCATTCGCCGGCGCCCAGCGAGCGCTTCATCAGCGCGAACACCTTGCCGCCGATCAGCAGCGCCAGCGCCAGCGAGGTGGCGGCGCCCGCGGCGTAGGTGAGCAGCAGCAGCGTGGTCTGCGCGCTGGCGCCGTTGAGCGCCGCGCCGGTTAGCAGCAGCCCGAGGATCGGTCCCGCACAGGGCGCCCACAACAGGCCGGTGGCTACCCCTAAGCCGGCGGCGGACCACGCCGAACCTTCGCTGTCCGATCGCCGCGACAGCCGGTTGCCCAGCGCGACGAACGGCCGCGTCAGCCATTCGGCGGCGCGGGTTGAGAGCAGCGTGAGTCCGAGCAGCGCCAGCACCACCAGCGCCACGGCGCGGCCGTACTGGTTGGCGCGGATCGCCCAGCCGCCGCCGACCGCCGCCAGCGTGGCGACCAGCGCGAAGGTGAGCGCCATGCCCAGCAGCATCGGCAGGCCGTTGCGCGCGAACGGCCGGTCGGCACGGGCGAAGACGAACGGCAGCACCGGCAGTATGCAGGGGCTGAGGATGGTCAGGACGCCGCCCAGGTAGGCGAGGATCAGCAGGAGCATGGGGCTGGTTTCCACGGGGGTGTGGTGGGGTATTCGGCGGCGTGGGGCGAGGGGTTACATCGTGGCTGCGTAGGCTCGTCGCGGCGTGAGGAGCCGATCGCACACGTTCCAACATACGGCGTAACCGGGGTGCCGGATGCGGCGAATCCAACGCATGCCTCCAACATCGCCCCGATGCCGGACTTGACCGCTGCCGGCTTCATGGTTCCAGATGCGTGCTTTCCCCTCCGGGCGAGCATCGATCCGGCCGTGCCAGCCGAACCTGCCAGCGAGACCCCCGAACGCCGCCGCGCGGCGTGGATGGCGGCTGCCCAGGCGGGCGACCGGCGCGCCTACGAGCGCGTGCTGGCCGATTCGGTGACGCTGATCCGCGTCGTCGCACGCCGGCAGGGCGTCGCCCACGACCAACTGGACGACGTGGTACAGGAGACCCTGCTGACCATTCATCGCGTGCGCCACACCTACGATCCTGCGCGCTCCTACGACGCCTGGTTGGCGGCGCTGGCCGCCCGGCGGGCGATCGATGGGCTGCGGCGCAGCGGCCGGCAGGCGCATCGCGAGGTGGCAGACGAACTGGCGCTCGCGCTGCATCCCGACGAAACGGACGCCAGCGCCGGCAGCGAACAGGCGCAACAGGCCCAGCGGCTGCGCGCGGCCATCGCCGAACTGCCGCCGGGCCAGCGCGAGGCGGTCGAGCAGCTCGGCCTGAAGGAGCTTTCGCTGGAGGAGGCGGCGCTGCATACCGGCCGCTCCACCGGAGCGCTCAAGGTGAACCTGCATCGCGCGCTGAAGGCCCTGCGCCAGCGCTTCCATGGAGACGACTAGACCGATGGCCGATCCGCACGCCCACGACCGCCTGATCGCCGCGCTCGGCGCCGGCCTGGCGCCAGTGCGCCGGCTGCGGCCGCCGTGGCTGCGCACGCTGGGCTGGCTGTGCGCCGTGGCGGCCATCGCGGTGGTGCTGGTGGGCCGCTACGGCACCGCGCCGATGCTCGAGCGCTGGGCCGGTGCGCCGGACCTTGGCTGGGCTGGGCTGGGCGCGGTGCTTACCGCGATCAGCGCGGCGTGGGCATCGTTCGCGCTGGGTGTGCCTGGTCGCTCCACGGCCTGGGCCTGGCTGCCGCTGCCACCGACGTTGCTGTGGATCGGCGCCAGCGGGCTGGGCTGCCTGCGCGTGTGGGTCGCGCCGGCCACCGAGGTCGCCAGCCTGCCCCAGGCGGGCGATTGCCTGTTCTTCATCGTGGGTTTCTCGCTGCCGCTTTCGGCGCTGCTGATCGTGCTGCTGCGGCGCGCTTGTCCGCTGCGGCCGGTGCTCACCGCGGTGCTGGTGGGGCTGGCCAGCGCCGCCGCCTCGGCCAGCCTGCTGGAGATCTGCCACGCCTTCGACGCGGCGGCCACCGATCTGCTGCTGCACGCACTGGCTGTGGCGCTGGTGGTCGGGGCCAATGCCGCCCTCGGCGGCCGGCTGCTTTCGGCGCACGTACGGGTCGGTCGCGCCGGGTGAAACCTGCGCAGGCTGCCGCCTTCGCCTTCGCCTTCGCCTTCGCCGCGCCCGCGCCCGCGCCCGCGCCCGCGCCCGCGGCGCGGGCGCGTGCGGTCGATCGCCCGCACACGCTGGATGGCGAGCCACCCTGCCGCGCAGGGTGATCCGGCGCGACAATGGCCGCTCCCCGCAAAGGAGCACGCCATGTCCGCCTTCCTCGGTTCGCTGGGTGTCGAGCATCCGCTGATCCAGGCGCCGATGTCCGGCTCGAACACACCGGCACTCGTCGCCGCGGTGAGCGCCGCCGGCGGCCTGGGCTCGCTCGGCGCCGGCTATCTGGAGCCGCAGGCGCTGCTCGACCAGGCGGCGCAGATCCGCGCGGCCACCGCCCGGCCTTTCGCCATCAACCTGTTCGTGCTGCCGGACGCGTTCGAGGTCGATGAGGCGCAGGTGGACGCGATCCGCCGACGTCTCGATGCGTTGATGGAGTGCGAGGGCCTGGACGTGCGCACGCAGCGGCCCGCGCGCTGGGCGCCGGTGTTCTCCGACCAGTTGGCCGCCCTGCGCGAAGCTCGTCCGGCGGTGGCGAGCTTCGCCTTCGACCTGATCGATGCGGCCGAGGTGCGTCGCCTGCAGGCGCTGGGCATCCGCGTGGTCGGCACCGCCACCAGCGTGGCCGAGGCGCGCGCATGGGCCGGGCGCGGCGCCGATGCGGTGTGCGTGCAGGGCGCCGAGGCGGGCGGTCATCGCGGCACCTTCCTGCACGCGCCCGAGGAGGCGCTGATCGGCCTGTTCGCGCTGCTGCCCTCGGCGGTGGCCGCGGTCGACATTCCGGTCATCGCCGCCGGCGGCATCATGGACGGGCGCGGCATGCTCGCCGCGCAAGTGCTGGGCGCCGATGCCAGCCAGCTAGGCACGGCCTTCCTCGCCTGCCCGGAGTCGGCCGCGGCGGAGGCGTGGAAGCGCGACCTGCCGCAGGCCCAAGACCACCGCGTCGGCACCATCTACAGCTTCTCCGGCCGGGCTGCGCGCGGTTTGCGCAACCGCTTCGTGGAGGCGATGGCGCCGTTCGTCGGCCAGTTGCCTCCCTACCCGGTGCTCAATGCGCTGACGACCCCGCTGCGCCGTGCGGCGGCCGCCGCCGGGCGAGGTGACCTGCTTTCCGAGTGGTGCGGGCAGGCGGCTGCCCGGGTGCGTCCGATGCCAGCCGCCGAGCTGGTCAGCGTACTGATGGCCGAGTACGCCGCAGCCCGCCGCTCGCTCGCTTGACGTGCCGTTGAATCGGCGCGGTTATACTCCGCCTGCGCCATTCCGCGCCCTACGCACGCCCCGAGGCACTTCCGCTTGAGCATGTCCCCCCGCAGCCAGTCTTCCGTCGCCGCCGCCAGGAAGCCCGCCGACGCCCACCAACTACGCAAGCACGTGATCGACGCGCTGGAAGAACTCAAGGCCAAGGACATCCGCGAGATCGACGTCCGCGGCAAGACCTCCATCGCCGATCTGCTTGTGATCGCCTCGGGCACCTCGGCCCGGCACGTCAAGTCGATCGCCGACGAAGTGGTCAAGTTCGCCAAGAAGGCGGGCGTGATGCCGCTCGGTGTCGAGGGCGAGCAGGAAGCCGAGTGGGTGCTGGTGGACCTGGGCGACGTCATCGTCCACGTCATGCTGCCGCGCATCCGCGAGTTCTATGGCCTGGAGCGGCTGTGGACGGTAGGCGACCGCGAGCCGGGGATGGACGCGGCGAGCGCCGGCTGACGCGCTTTTGCTTCCTTTCCCTTCTGGGGGAACAGCCGGGTGAAGGGCCACTCTTGCGACCCCCTTGCTACGAAGCGCGTGCCGCTTCCCAGAGCAATCCTTTGATGACTGTCCCCGCGAGCCGCGCACCCTCACCTCCGTCCTTTCCCCCGTCCTTGATCAAGAGCGGGGGAGAGGAGGCGAACGTGGTGCTGCGCGCCGATCTCATCGACTGACCATGCGCGTTCGGATGATCGCCATCGGCGAACGCATGCCCAGTTGGGTGGCCGAGGGCTTCGCCGAGTATCGCAAGCGCCTCTCGCACGAACTGCCGCTGGAATTGGTGGAGCTCAAACCGGGTGCGCGCGGCAAGGGCCGCGATGACGCCCGCGCGATGCACGAGGAGGGCCAGGCGATCCTCGCCGCCCTGCCGCGCGATATCCACGTGGTCGCACTCGATGGCCGCGGCAAGACCTGGTCCAGCGAGGAACTGGCCGCCCAGCTGGCGAACTGGCGCATGGCCGGCCGCGACCTGGCGTTCCTGATCGGCGGTCCGGACGGCCATGCACCCGAGGTGCTGGCGCGCGCCGACCAGCGCTGGTCGCTGGGCCCGCTCACCCTGCCGCACATGCTGGTGCGCCTGGTACTGGTCGAACAACTGTACCGCGCCAGCACGCTGCTGGCCGGCCATCCCTACCATCGCGCCTGACGCTGCTCGCTAAGCAGCACCGGCCAATTGCGGCACTTCCGGGTGCGCGTGCAGCGGCAGCTGCCTGGCGCCGGTGACGAGCAGGGCGGGGTAGGCCGTTGCCCAGGACATCCTTGGAGGCGTCGACGGCCACCAGGACTCGGCCCTGGTCTATCTCGTCCTTAACTGGCGATGCCCGCATCGGGCACGTCGGTATCCACCAGCGCACCGGTCCAGCGCGACCGCCGCGCCGGTCAGCGCGATGGCGGTCGCGCAGGCCAAGGGCACACACCGAGCGGCGGCACCGCGACGGCGATCAGGCCCAGCAGCACGCCGCGCCGGTACCGGCGCCGCAAAGGGCGCCGCCGAAGGAGGCACAGGGTCCGGGGCGCCGATCATCACGTGATCGGGAATCTGTTGCAGTTCGATGTCCTCGCGAGCGATCAGCGAGATCGTTCGGGACGCTTCGTGCACGGCGATCATGAAGCGCGTGCGGCGGATGAGTTGGGCATGTGGACACGCGGTGGGTGTCATGGGGAGGCGCCTTCCGGTGGCAACCCTCCGGCATGCCGTGGGCTTCGCCATCCTTCGCGTGTCGAGGTGACCGCGGCGTGCGCCGATTGTCACCACGCCCCAGCGCCCGGCGCGGTGCGCGCCGGGCGCTTAGTGGGTGCCTCAGTCGTCCAGGTCGTTATCGATCTCGTCCTGCGCCTGGCCGACGTTCTTCTGCACCTTGCCGGCGTTCTTCTCGAGATTGCCAGCCACTTCCTTGGAGGTGTTGCCTGTCAGCTTGCCGACCCCTTCCTTCACGGCGCCCTTGACCTCGTGCTTGGTGCCTTCGATGCGGTTGTCGTTCATTCGGGTTTTCCTCCAAGCCTGCCGATTGCAGGCACAGCCAGTTATAGGGAGCGGCGCGTTCAGCACGGGTGATGCCCGTGCAAGGTTTTCGCAGCGGGTGCCTGTCTGCCGGCGACACAGACCGTGCGCGTCGGAGAGAACCATGCGGGCCTTTCCCGCGGCGACGACATGCACGCGGTTAGTTTCCCTACTCATCGAGCGCAGCGCGCACGTGGGAGACACATCATGCTTGCCACCACCTACCGGCGGCCCTATCGCGTGCGTGCGGCGCGCGTGCCCGAGCCCGTCATCGAGCATCCGGACGACGCCATCGTGCGCGTGACGCGGGCGTGCATCTGCGGCTCGGACCTGCACCTCTACCACGGCCTGGTGCCCGATACGCGTGTGGGTTCGATCTTCGGCCACGAGTTCACCGGCGTCGTGGAAGAGGTCGGCGCCAACGTGCGCAATCTCAAGGCAGGCGACCACGTGCTGGTGCCGTTCAACGTCTTCTGTGGCACCTGCGCCTCGTGCTCGCACGAGCTCTATGGCAATTGCGAGAACGTCAACCCGCAGGCTACCGCGGTCGGCGGGGCCTACGGCTACTCGCACACGGCCGGCGGCTATGACGGTGGGCAGGCCGAATACGTGCGCGTGCCCTTCGCGGACATCGGCCCCACGGTGATCCCGTCGGACATCCACGTCGAGGACGCGGTGCTGCTCACCGACGTGGTGCCGACCGGCTACCAGGCCGCCGAGATGGGCGACATCCACGAGAACGACACGGTCGTCGTGTTCGGCGCCGGTCCGGTCGGCCTGATGGCGGCGCGCTGCTCGTGGCTGATGGGAGCGGGCCGCGTCATCGTGGTGGACCAGTACGACTATCGCCTCGAATTCGCGCGTCGCTTCGCGCAAGCCGAAACGATCAACTTCCGCGAGGTCGACGACATGGCGCTGCACCTCAAGAAGATGACCGATTGGCGGGGTGCGGACGTATGCATCGACGCGGTCGGTTGCGAGGCCGACGGGAACTTCATGCAGACCCTGACCGGCGTGACGCTGAAGCTACAGGCCGGCGCCGCCACCGCGCTGCACTGGGCGATCAACTCGGTGCGCCGCGGCGGCAACGTATCGATCGTGGGCGTCTACGGGCCCACCTTCAACGCCGTGCCTATCGGCAGCGCGATGAACAAGGGCCTGACGCTGCGCATGAACCAGGCGAGCGTCAAGCGCCACCTGCCGCACCTGATCGAGCACGTGCGCGCCGGGCGGCTCAAGCCGCGCGAGCTGATCACCCATCGCGTGCCGCTGGAGGAGGTGGACGAGGCCTACCACCGCTTCTCCGCCAAGCAGGACGGCTGCATCAAGACCCTGCTGATTCCACCGCGCGCCGGCCGCATCGACCCGCCCACGCCGGTCGCCCGCCCCCCATCCACCCACTTGCACTGAGGCGATCCATGAACCAGGCGACCGACCATTCGCACATCCCCGACTGGGGCGTGGACCTCGACCCCGCCAAGCGGCCGGCCGTGCCGATGGAGCGCACGCCGCCGCGGCTGGACGGGCTGCACTGGGACCGCCCTTCCCAGCAGCCGCGCACGGTGGAGGTACTGCACTCGATCGAGCGGCCCGGCATCACGCCCGTGTTCGGCACCAGCGCACCGCCCAAGGGCCTCAGCGGCTGGATCCGCCGGCGCGCGTTCCGCCGCAGCGAAAGCGACCTGAGCCATTGGATGCTCCTGCTGCTGGCCGACCGGGTAAACGTGGCCGAAGGCCTGGCGGACGACGTGCGCCGCTCGCCGCGTGCGCGTGCGGCTGCCTTCGGACTGGCCGGAGCGGCACTGGCGCTATGGGTGTTGCGCCGGCGTCGCACCTGACGGCCCGCACGCCTCCACGCGAATCAGCGAGCGCGCTCCGCCGAGAGCGCGTCATCGTTCTTCAGGACGCCGCGCAGGTTGAACAGGAACAGGCCCGCCTGCAGGCCGATCAGGGCCCATGCGTGGTCGTGCCAGCCCCAGGCCACCCACAGCAGGTTGCTCAGCACGAAGCACCAGAAACCCCAGGTGCGCTTGCGTCGCGACAGCGAGCCGACCAGCCACGCGGCTACCAGCGTGATCGCCATCGCCGGCCATTGCACAGCATCGATCAGGCCGTTCACAGGACTCCTGGCCAGCGCAGAGCAGGGCTGTGCGGCGCAGCCACCGCGTGCGGGCGGAAAGGCCGGGCCTGGCACGCCAGCGCAAGGCGGACATGCATGCAGGGGAGGCCGCTCAGGCCGGTGACTCCGGATTGCGCATGAAGGCCATCGCCGCGGTCTTCACCTTGGCGTAGCTGGTGATGGCGTCGGCGCCGGAGGAGTCCTTCCAGCGGGCGTACTCGCGGTCGAAGTCGGCCAGCTCCGCGGCGCTGAACAGCTCGCGCGCCGTGTCGAACATCTTGGTTTCTTCCTCATGGGCGTGGTGCTTGACCATCTCGCCGCACACCTGCACGGAACCGGCGAACTGGCGCGAGTCCACGTCGGCGGCATGGATGTCCGGCAGCACCGCCAGCTCGACCGCGCGATGCTCCTGGATCGCCTCCGCGTAGATCAGTTGCTGCTCGTGGTCGGCCCGATCCTCGAAGGCGGGATAGAACACCGTCTCCTCCCATTTGGAATGCGGGATCAGCAGCGCCTCGATGCGCTTGAGCAGGTCGTGGCGGGCGTCGGCTTCGGAATCGGCGGTCTTGTTGATCTGGGCAAACAGCTCGCGTAACTGGTCGTGCTCGGTCTTCAAGGTATCGAGGATGTTGGTCATGGCGCGCCTCCATTGGTAAGCCTGCTATTGCATACCCATGGGTGTGGCATGGCCGTGAACCGCTGAGGATTTCTGTCCGCCGTGGGAAGACCTGAGCCGGCGGTTCCGGTTTGGCGGAGAAAAACGCAGCCTGGGGTAGAAAAATCGGGCGAGCGCCTTCAGGATTCGCGCATGCAGGCACCTCTCACAAGCCCCGTGGCGCCCGAGGAGCGCTACTCGCTGATCGACGCCCTGCGGGGATTCGCGCTCGCGGGTGTGTTGCTGATCAATCTCGAATACCTGAGCGTCTACGCCCTGCTTCCCGCTTCGCGACAAGCGGCCCTGCCGACCGCTGCGTTCGATGGCGTGGCCGTCGCAGTGGCGGAGTGGTTGGTCAACATCAAGTTCATTACGCTCTTTTCATTGTTGTTCGGCTTGGGTTTCGCGCTGCAGATCGAGCGTGCCAGGGCGCGCGGCGCGAGCGGGATCGCGCGTTACGCCCGCCGGCTGCTGGTGTTGGCCGCCATCGGCGCCGTGCATGGTTTCTTCGTCTGGTGGGGCGACATCCTGCTGACCTATGCGGTGGTCGGCCTGCTGATGCTGGCGTTCGTGCGGCTGCCCGATCGCGCGTTGGTCGCACTTGGCGTCGTCACGTCGGTGGCGTTGCCTTCGCTGCTCAGGCCGTGGATGCATTCGTTTTTGTCGGCCATGCCGGGGCTGGGCGAAGTGTCGGCAGCCAGCGCCGCGGCGTTCACTTCGTCCTCGTGGACGCGCGCGCTACATGCCAACCTGGTGTTCTCGGGCTGGGAGCGCATATCCAGCCTCGCGCTGGTGAGCTTCGTGCTGGGCCGTTTCCTGCTCGGCCTTTGGGCGGGGCGGCGTGGGCTGCTGCAGCGGCCGCTCGAGCATCTGCCGCTGCTACGTCGCCTGTGCATGTGGGGCCTGTCGATCGGCATGGCCACACAGTTGCTTTCATGGGCGGAAAAGGCACCGCTGCAACTTGACGCTGGCGCGCGCGAACTGGTCGTTCCCATACTCGAGGGCATTGCTCCCCTGGCCCTTGGCATCGGGTATGCGGCAGGCTTCGTGCTCCTGTACCAGCGCCCGGCCTGGCAGCGCCGGCTGCGCGTGCTGGCGCCCGTGGGCCGCATGGCCTTGACGCACTATCTTTCCCAGAGCGTGTTCGGTGTCATGCTGTTCTACGGCATCGGGCTGGGCCTGGGCCCTCGTTGGGGTATGGCCGGTGTACTCGGTGCCTGGGCGCTGATCTTCGGCGCCCAGGTGCTGCTGAGCCATCTGTGGCTGGCACGCTTCCGTTACGGTCCGCTGGAGTGGCTGTGGCGCTGGATGACCTACGGCGGGCCGCCGCCACGCATGCGGCAGGGTCTCAACAGCATGCCCATGCCTCCGGGCGACGCAGATGCGTCTGCGTGCAACGAGCCAGTCTGATTCCGCAGTCGATCAGTACCCAGCCGCGCTGGGGGGAAAGAAACGATCTATCGGGCCTGGCGAACGTCGGGCGTTCTCTTCGGCCTCATGCGCTGGATGACGCGTGCATAGGTGTCTTGGCACACTCGTCGATATCGGCCGTTGCGCCATCGCGGGACAGGGAACCCGGCATGAATACGCACAAGGGTGTCGGCCGTCTGGTCTGCGTTGGCATCGGGATGACTCTTGGTTCGCACATCAGCCCGTTGGCGCGCAGCTACATCGAGCAGGCGGACGTCGTGTTCCTCGGCGTATCGGATGGCCTCGTCGAGCGCTGGTTGCAGCGCATGCACGCGGACGTGCGCAGCCTGCAACCGTATTACGCCCATGGCAAATCGCGCATGCGCACGTACCGGCAGATGGTGGAGGCGATGCTCGTTGAGGTACGTGCGGGCAGGCGAGTCTGCGGCGTGTTCTACGGCCATCCCGGGGTATTCGCCTGGGTGCCCCACAAGGCCATCGAAACGGCGCGCAGCGAGGGTTACCACGCACGCATGGAGCCGGGCATCTCGGCCGAGGACTGCCTGTACGCGGACCTTGGTATAGATCCGGGAACCTGCGGCTGCCAGCACTTCGAGGCGAGCCAGCTATTGGTCTTCAGGCGCCGGATCGATCCGAGCGCGTGGCTGGTCCTGTGGCAGGCGGGCCTGGCGGGCGACCGTTCGCTCAAACGCTTCTCTACCGGCGCCGCGTACCGCCAGGTGCTGGTCGATGTGCTGGCGCGAGACTATCCGATGGAGCACGAGGTAATCGTCTACCAGGCTGCGACACTGCCGGTCGGCCAGCCCCGGATCGAGCGCACGACGCTGCGCGCGCTGCCCGGGGCTCAGCTTGGCATGACCGACACTCTGGCCATTCCGCCGGCGCGGGCCATGGAACCTGACCTGCAGATCCGGGCGCGACTGGCGGCCCTGGATGCCGCGTCTGAGCACGCTACGGCGTAGAAAGCCAGGATTTTGCCCGGTAGCCGCTCAATGGCGGCGAAGCAGGCTATGATCGATATGGTTGTGCGGTTGCCGCGGGGGCGGTTTTCCCGCATACCAGGTCAGGAAGGGGGGCTTATGAAGGACGTGATCGATATCCTCGAGAGGATGGGGACGGACGCCGGGTTGCGCGATGCCCCCCGGCAGGAACTCGAGCAGGCGCTGGCGGCGGAACAGATCGATGGGGCCATGCGTGCGGCGATGCTGTCGGGCGATCGCATGGAGCTCCAGCGGTTGATGGGGGCGGGGGCGCAGTTCAGCGTGATCATGCCGGTCGAAGAGGAAGAGGCGCCAGCCGACGGGGAGGAAGGCGAGGAATCGCCGCCTGACCGGGATGGCAGCGTCTGACCGGCTGCCATTTCGCCTTCCCCTCGTGGTCCGCATCATGTCTGGGTCTCCTCGGAGCCGGCTCTGGTGGGCGGGGAGCGTGTGTTGCCTGGCTCTTTTCCTGGCGCCGGTGTTCGGGGCCACCGTACCGGAACCCGGTGAAATCAACCGCATGCTGGTGCGGGCAGACCACCTGAAGACGTCGGACAACCCGGCGTTCGTTTCGCTGCTGGACCAGTTGCATCGTCGCGAAGCCACGCTCAGCGAAGAGCAGCGTCTCCTCCTGAAGTATCTGGACGCCTGGCAGCTCGACTATTTGGGCGACTACGGTGGTGCGCGAACGTCGCTGACCGCGATTATCCGCGATACGCCGGACGCTACGCTGCGATTCCGTGCAACGGCGACGCTGATCAACGTTCTGGGCGCGGTGCACCGCTACCAGGATGCGTTCGCCCAGCTGAATCAGCTGATCGAACAGTTGCCCCGGGTCAGCGACCGTGAACTGCGATGGCAGGGACTCGGCGAGATCGCCCAGTTGCTGATTGCGGCGGGCCAGTACGATCTGGGGGCGGACTACGCCAGACAGATGCTGGATGTCATCCCCTCGGGGGAGACCGCGTGCAAGGCCTCCTATTTCATCGAGCACGCGCGCTACAGCAGCGGTCAGCTGGGCAGGGGCGACGAGCAGGCACAAGAGGCCGTCGACAACTGTGCCCGGGCAGGGGAGTCGGTATTCGCCAATGCGCTGCGTGCCGATATCGGCAGTGTGCTGATCCAGAGCGGCCATCCGGACGAGGCCGTGTCGGTGCTCGAGAAGCACTATTCGAGTGTGCGCCATGACCAATACCTGATCACCATCCTGCGCTTCGATGCACTGCTCGCGCAGGCGTACCTCGCCATGGGGCAATCCAGCAAGGCGCGCACCTATGCCCTGGCGGCCTGGCAGGCGAGTACGCCAGGCGAGTTCACCGATCCGCTGCGCATGGCCTGCAAGACCCTCTACCAGATCGACCAGCAACGCGGCGACTTCAAGTCGGCGCTGGACTGGCACGCACGCTACATGGAAGCCGACAAGGCCTATCTGGACGATGTCAGCGCAAAGGCCATGGCTTACCAGGTGGTCAAGCAGCAGGTGCAGGCCAGGAAGGCCGAAGTCGACGCGCTGGCCAAACGGAACAGGATCCTGCAACTGCAGCGGGCACTCGACCGCAAGGCGATGGAGGCCAGCCGGCTGTACATCGCCGTGCTCGCGCTGGGGCTGCTGGCCATCGGCCTGTGGCTGCTGCGCCTGAAGCGTTCGCAGCTGCGGTTCATGCGCATGGCCCAGTGCGACAGCCTCACCGGCATCTACAACCGCAAGCATTTCATGAGCGAAGCCGAGCACGCGCTGCGTTACGTGGAACGTTCGGCACGTGGCGCCAGCCTGGTGCTGATCGACCTGGACCATTTCAAGCTGATCAACGACACCTACGGCCATGCGATGGGCGACCAGGTGCTGCGGCGGGCGGTGCAGGCCTGCCAGGAGTACGTGCGCTCCACCGACGTATTCGGCCGACTCGGCGGGGAGGAGTTCGGAGTGCTGCTGCCCGAGTGCACGCCGGATGCCGGCATCGAACGGGCCGAGGCCATCCGTCGTGCCATCGCCATGCTGAGCGACCAGGACGAGCCGGGGATTCCGGTATCGGCAAGCTTCGGCGTGGCGTTCACCGTCGAGTCCGGCTACGAGCTGCGCCAGCTCCTGATGGATGCCGATCACGCGCTCTACCGGGCCAAGCGCGCAGGACGCAACTGCGTGGTCGCCGGCAAGCAGGGCGAGGGAGTGGTGGTCGCCTGATCCGCGGTCAGCCTGGCTTGGATGTGGCCTGTCCGCTCCATAGCTGCATCCGCGCCTGCATCCGCCGCACGTGGCTGCCGGGCCAGTAGATCCGGCTGCAGGCCGGGCATGCGCGGAAGGGGCCGGGCAAGTCGCGCGCCCGCGGTGGCACGCGTGTGCGTTCGTCCGCCGTGGCTTCGCGCAGGGGCGTGTTGTCGAGCAGGCAGCGGCTGAACGGCGCGCGGGTCCAGTCGATGCCGAGCACCGTGGCCAGCTCGGCCGCCTGCGCGTCGAGCCCGTCGCTTACCAGCAGCAGGACCATGACGCCCTTGCCCGCGTGCGCGGCCAGGTGCCGGTCGCGCGTCAGCAGGATCCGCGATTGCGCACGGCACGCATCCAGCACGGCCCGGTCGGTCGCGTCGACCGGTGCCAGGCCCGTGTCGTAGCCGGCCGCGCGCAGCCAGCGTGCGAGGCTGGCGAGCATGGCGTCGCAGAACAGTCGCACGGGGCTGCCGGAAGCGTCCATCGCCTCATTCAAGCCATGCGCCGGGCGAGGCTGTGTGAGCGGGCTTTGTGCGACGGCTACCAGCCGCGCGCCAGTCCGGCCTCCAGCCGGTCGAGCAACGCTTCCTGGCTGGGCAGGATTTTTCCGCGTGCCTGTGCCAGCGCGAACCAGGCGACGCGGTCGATTTCGGGGAAGCTTGCGCGCTGGCCGCTGTGCGGCGGCCACTCCAGTTCGAACAGGTTGCTGCGCAGCGCGTCCGGGTCGAAATCACCCTCGAGCGCGAAGGCCTCGACCCATTTGCCGCCGCGCTGGCGCAGGCGCCCCAGCGGATGCAGCGGCCCGTCGGCCGGCGCGCCGAGCTCTTCCTCGAACTCGCGCCGCGCGGCGGCCTCGGCCGCTTCCCCGGGCAGCAGCTCGCCCTTGGGCAGCATCCAGGCGCCCCCGTCGCGGCGGCGCCAGAACGGGCCGCCCGGGTGGGCGAGCAGCACCTGCACTCCACCGTCGTGCTGGCGGTACATCAGGATGCCCGCGCTGGTGATGGGCATGCGTCCTCCCGCTGCGGCCGGTGCCGAGCCGGCGTTCACCTCGCCCAAGGTAACATCCGGGACCGACTCGTTTTTTCGGGAGACCGCCATGGCCATCGGCTGGGCCGGCGACGGCGCCGTGCAGGACCAGATCGACGCGACCGTCAAGGACGCGATCAAGCGCGCACGCAGCAAGCTGCCGCAGGGGCCGAGCCTGAGCCACTGCGAGGACTGCGATGCGCCGATTCCCGAGGCGCGCCGCAAGGCCGTGCCCGGCGTGCGCCTGTGCGTGGCCTGCCAGGAAGCGCAGGACAAGGCGCAGCGCGCGGTCAGCGGCTACAACCGCCGCGGCAGCAAGGACAGCCAATTGCGCTGAAGGCGACCTGGACCGTTGGCGTTCCACCGTGCTGGCCGCCTTGGATGCACCCTTCTCTGTTCGGAGAGTCCGGTATCCGCCGGCGAGCGAGTCACGCAGGACTGATCGACGACACCTGACGAGCGCGCTTGCCTGGCCGCCGCGTGCCCCCATGCATGGATCAGTGCGAATCACGGGAGTGCCCCCATGCAAAATCCCAATGCTGCGGCCGCCGGTCAGTTCCGAGTCGGCGGCGACATCCCGGTCAACCGGCTGGGATTCGGCGCCATGCGCATCACCGGCAAGGGCATCTGGGGCGCACCGGCGGACCCGGAAGCCGCCCGCGCCACGCTGCGCGCCCTGCCCGGGCTGGGCGTCGACCTCATCGATACCGCCGACAGCTACGGCCCGGAGGTGAGCGAAAGCCTGATCCGCGAGGTGCTGCATCCTTACCGGGGCTTGCTGATCGCCACCAAGGGCGGCCTGACCCGGCACGGGCCGGACATCTGGGCGCCGGTAGGCCGCCCGGAGTACCTGCGCCAATGCGTGCTGATGAGCCTGCGCCGGCTGGGCGTGGAGCGCATCGACTTGTGGCAGTTGCACCGCATCGACGCCAAGGTGCCGCGCGATGAACAGTTCCAGGCGATCGCGGACATGCGCAAGGAGGGCCTGATCCGCCACGTGGGCCTGAGCGAGGTGGGCGTGGAGGAGATCGAGGCGGCGCGGCGGCACTTTCCCGTCGCCACCGTGCAGAACCTCTACAACCTGGCCAACCGCAAGAGCGAGGCGGTGCTGGAGTACTGCGCGCAGCAGGGCATCGGTTTCATTCCCTGGTACCCGCTGGCCGCCGGGGACCTGGCCGCGCCCGATTCGGCGTTGAGCCGCGTCGCCCGGCGCCTTGGCGCGAGCAACGGCCAGGTCGCGCTGGCCTGGCTGCTCAGGCGGTCGCCGGTGATGCTGCCGATTCCGGGCACCTCGAAGCTGGCGCACCTGCGCGAGAACGTCGCTGCGGCGCAGCTCGACTTGTCGGACGAGGACTTCCGGGCGCTCGAGGCGTTGCCCGCTGAGGCCTGAGGAGAAGGACGCCCGCCTGCGTTTCGGTGGTTCGGTCATGCCGGTTTATCCACCGCCCCCCACAGCTTATCCACAGACTTATTGTCTCGTCGGCTGAGAGGCTGCCGCGTATCCTCTTTCCCTCGTGCCGCCGCCATACTGGCGGCGGCACGGTGCCTGCGAGGAAACCAAGCCCATGTCCTTTGTCCCCGAGCGCAAGAGCGGCCACGCATCCGCCGTCGAAGCGCTGCGCGTGCCGCCGCATTCGATCGATGCCGAGCAGGCGGTGCTGGGCGGCCTGATGCTCGCCCCCGACGCGCTGGACAAGGTGGCCGACAAGCTGGGCGAGGGCGACTTCTACCGCAAGGACCACCGGCTGATCTGGCGCGCGATCAACGAGCTGGCCAACAAGGGCATGCCCTGCGACGCGGTGACCCTGGGCGACTGGTTCGAGGCCAACGGCCTGGCAGACATGGTCGGCGGGGCGAGCTATCTGATCGAGCTGGCCAACGCCACGCCGAGTGCGGCGAACATCGCCGCCTATGGCGACATCGTGCGCGAGAAATCGGTACTGCGGCAGCTGATCGACGCCGGCACTTCGATCACCGAGGACGGCTATCGTCCCGAGGGCAAGAGCGTGCAGGAGGTGCTGGAGAGCGCCGAACAGGCGGTTTTCAAGATCGCCGAGTCCGGTGCGCGCGGCAAGAAGGATTCGGTGTCCATGCGCGAGGCGGTCAAGGACGCCTTCCGCCTGCTCACCGAGCGCTACGAGAACCGCGGTCAGCTCACCGGCATCTCAACCGGCTTCAACGATCTGGACGAGCTGACCTCCGGCCTGCAGCCGTCGGACCTGATCATCGTCGCGGCGCGGCCCTCGATGGGCAAGACCGCCTTCTCGGTGAACATCGCCGAGGCCGCCGCACTGCGCGCGAAGAAGGCGGTGGTGATCTTCTCGATGGAAATGTCCGCCTCGCAGCTAGCCTTCCGCCTGATCTCCTCGATCGGCCGCATCCACCAGCAGCACCTGCGCAACGGCGACCTGTCCGAGGAAGACTGGCCGCGCGTGACCAACGCGATCGCGATCCTTTCCGAGGCCAAGATCTTCATCGACGACACGCCCGGCCTCTCGCCGGTGGAGCTGCGTTCGCGCGCGCGCCGCCTGCATCGCGAGCACGGCGGCCTGGGGCTGATCGTGATCGACTACCTGCAGCTGATGCAGGTGCCCGGGAACAAGGAGAACCGCGCCACCGAGATTTCAGAAATCTCGCGTTCACTCAAGGGCCTCGCCAAGGAGTTGAACGTGCCGGTGATCGCCCTGTCGCAGTTGAACCGCTCGCTGGAACAGCGTGCCGACAAGCGCCCGATGATGTCCGACCTGCGCGAGTCGGGCGCCATCGAGCAGGACGCCGACGTGATCATGTTCATCTACCGCGACGAGTACTACAACAAGGAATCGCCGGACAAGGGCCTGGCCGAGATCATCATCGGCAAGCAGCGAAACGGCCCTACCGACACGGTCAAGCTGACTTTCCTTGGCCACTACACCAAGTTCGAGAACTACGCGCCGGATTCGTTCGTCGGCTCCTTCGATTGATGCCTGCCGATACCACGCACAGCTCCCTCTCCCCCGGGCAACCCCCGGGGGAGAGGGTTGGGGAGAGGGCGAGGCCTTTGTCGTTGTCCCGCGCGTCCTGCTTCCCGGAACTCCCCTGGCACCACCCATGAGCCGCACCACCACCGCCACCATCCACCTGGGCGCCTTGCGCCACAACCTCGCGCGCATCCAGGCGATGGCCGCGCCTGCGCGAGTCATGGCGGTGGTCAAGGCCGATGCCTACGGCCACGGCCTGGAGCGCGTTGCCCGCGCACTGGATGCGCAAGCGGAATGTTTCGCCGTGGCGGCGCTGGGCGACGGCCTGCGCCTGCGCGCAGCCGGACACCGCCAGCGCATCGTCGTGCTGTCTGGCCCGGACCAGCCGGGCGACATCGCGGAGATGCAGCGCCTGCAACTGGACGCGGCGATCCACCATGAATCGCAATTGCATTGGCTGGCCGAAGCCAAGCCGGGCCGCGGCCGCCTGCGCGCGTGGCTGAAGATCGACAGCGGCATGCATCGCCTGGGCTTCGCCCCCGAGCGCGTGGCGCAGGTGCATGCGCGCCTCGCGGCGATGCCCGGGCTCGATCCGCAGATCGGCCTGCTCAGCCACTTTTCCGACTCGGAAGTCTTCGGCGGCGCGCAGACCCGCGCGCAGATCGAGCGCTTCGCCGCGGCCACCCGCAGCCTGGACGGCCCCCGCTCACTGTCCAACTCCGCGGCCGTGCTGGGCTGGCCCGAAGCGCGCGCCGACTGGGTGCGCACCGGCGGCCTGCTGTACGGACTGTCGGTGGTGGAGGGTAAAAGCGGTGCCGACTTCGGCTTTCGCCCTGCGATGACACTTGCCACGCGGCTGATCGCCATCAACCTCGCCGGCAAAGGCGAGTCGATCGGCTACAACGGCACCTGGACGTGCCCTGAGGACATGGCCGTAGGCGTCGCCGCGGTCGGCTACGGCGACGGCTACCCGCGCAGCGCGGCCAGCGGCACGCCGGTGCTGGTCGGCGATACCCGCGTGCCGCTGATAGGCCGCGTCTCGATGGACCTGATCACGCTGGATCTGCGCGAGGCGCCGCAGGCCAGGGTGGGCGACCGCGTCACCCTGTGGGGCGAAGACCTGCCGGCGGAAACCGTCGCGCGCCACGCCGGCACCATCGGCTACGACCTCACCTGCGGCATGACCCGCCGCGTGCTGTTCGTCGAGGACGAAAGCTGACGGTCGTTTCGGCGCCGGCCGTCTCGCCCTGTGCGAAGGAGCCGGGCTAAGCTCGCCGCTCACACCGGGACCTCTCTCCATGGCCAAAGCCAAGACCGCCTACGTCTGTACCGATTGCGGTGCGGAGCACTCCAAATGGCAGGGCCAGTGCATCGAGTGCGGCGTGTGGAACACGCTGAGCGAAGTGGTGCTGGCGCCGGCGTCCACGGCGAAGGCCTCGGTGGGAGCGCAGCGCTCCAGCTACGCCGGCCAGGCGGCCGGTTCGGCCAAAGTCACCCCGCTCACGGCGGTGGCAATGACCACCGAGGCGCGCACGCATACGGGTATCGGTGAACTGGATCGCGTGCTCGGCGGCGGCCTGGTGCAGGGTTCGGTGGTGCTGATCGGCGGCGATCCGGGCATCGGCAAGTCCACCCTGCTGCTGCAGATGCTCGGCACGCTGGGGGCGCACCTGGCCAGCGTCTACGTCACCGGCGAGGAGTCGCTCTCGCAGGTGGCCGCGCGCGCGCAGCGCCTGGGCCTGCCGCTGGAGCCGCTGCAGGCGCTGGCCGAGACCTGCATCGAGCGCATCCTGGAGCAGGCGATCGCCACGCGGCCGCACGTGCTGGTGATCGACTCGATCCAGACCATCTGGACCGAGCTGCTCACCGCGGCGCCGGGCTCGGTCAGCCAGGTGCGCGAGTCGGCCGCCAAGCTCACGCGCTTCGCGAAAGAGACCGGGACCAGCGTGTTCCTGGTCGGCCACGTGACCAAGGAGGGCGGCATCGCCGGCCCGCGCGTGCTCGAACACATGGTGGACGCGGTGCTGTACTTCGAGGGCGAGTCGGGCAGCCGTTTCCGCGTGCTGCGGGCGTTCAAGAACCGCTTTGGCGCGGTCAACGAGCTGGGCGTATTCGCCATGTCGGACAAGGGGCTGCGCGAGGTGCCCAACCCGTCGGCGATCTTCCTTTCCGCGCACTCGGGCCCGACGTCCGGCAGCGCCGTGATGGTTACCCGCGAGGGCACCCGCCCGCTGCTGGTCGAGGTGCAGGCGCTGGTCGACCAGTCGTCGTTGGGCAACCCGCGCCGCGTGGCGCTCGGCCTGGAGCAGAACCGCCTGGCCATGCTGCTGGCGGTGCTGCACCGGCACGGCGGCGTGGCGGCCTACGACCAGGACGTGTTCGTCAACGTGGTCGGCGGCATCCGCGTGCAGGAGACCGCGGCAGACCTGCCGGTGCTGCTGGCGGTGCTGTCCTCGCTGCGCGACCGTCCGCTGCCGGACAAGACCATCGCCTTCGGCGAGGTCGGTCTTTCCGGCGAGATCCGCCCCGTGCCCAATGGCGAGGAACGCCTGAAGGAAGCGGCCACCCACGGTTTTCGCCGCGCCATCGTGCCCAAGGCCAACGCGCCGAAGAAGGCGAGGGTAGGGGAGATGGAAGTGATCGGCGTGGAGCGCCTGGCGCAGGCCATCGATGCCTGCCGCGACGCCTGACGCAAGCACCCCGGCGCTTGCTACAGCTGCGGCACCGGCCGGTGCAGGATAAGTTCGAGCACGAACTTCGAACCGAAGAACGCAAGCACCAGCACCGCCATGCCGATCAGCGTGAGGTTGACCGCGCGGCGCCCGCGCCAGCCGTGCTTCCAGCGGCCGTAGAGCAGCACGCCGAACACCAGCCAGGCCACGATCGACAGCACGGTCTTGTGCACCAGGTGCTGGCCGAACAGGTTGCCCACGAACAATGCACCGGTGACCAGCGTCAGCGTCAGCAGTGCGAAGCCGGCGCCGATCAGCCGGAACAGCAGCATCTCGGTCAGCGTCAGCGGCGGCAGGGCGCGCAGCCAGGGACCGAACTGGCGGTGGCGCAGCCCGCGGTCCTGGATCGCCAGGCCGATGGCGAGCAGGGCCGCGATCGAGAGCAGGCTGAACGCAACCAGGGCCACCGTCACGTGCAGCTTGATCTGCCAGTCCATCGCCACCGGCATCGTCGGCGGCGCCAGGAAGCTGTCCACGGCCAGCAGCAGCGCCGACAACGGAAACACCGCCACGCCGAGCGCCGCGACGGGGCGGCTGAGGTTCACCAGCAGGGTGAGCGCGGACACCACGCAGGCCACCAGCGACAGCGCCGCGAAGAAATGCAGGTCCAGCGCGCCGCGGTGCATCCCCAGCAGCACGCCGGCATGCGCCAGTACCGCGAGCGTCGCCACCGCCAGGGCCGGGCGCTGCCATGCGGCCGGTGCACTCGTCGCGGGCCCGAACAGCGGCCGCGCCAGCAGGCCGCAGGCGAGCAGGTAGCAGACGATGGAGAAGATCGAGAGCGCAGGCAGCATGGCGTGCAAGTGTGGCACACGGCCCGCGCAGGGTGCATTGCCGGGATCGGCCTGGATCGCGGCATGCACCGTGCGGGCGGCCACGGTACGGAGCGCAGGAGGGTCGTGGTCGCGTCCCGTATACTAGGTGTTTTCCGCATCGCCCCAGCCAGCCATGTTCGAATCGCTCAGCCAACGCCTCTCCGCCACCGTCAACCGCCTGCGCGGGCGCGGGCGGCTGACCGAGGAAAACATCCGCGAATCCCTGCGCGAGGTGCGCATCGCGCTGCTGGAAGCCGACGTCGCGCTGCCGGTGGTGCAGGCGCTAGTCGAGCGGGTGAAGGTGCGCGCGGTCGGCCAGGAGGTGCTGAAGAGCCTCTCGCCGGGCCAGGCGCTGGTGAAGGTGGTCAGTGACGAGCTGACCAAGGTGATGGGCACGGCCAACGCCGAGCTCAGCCTCGCCCAGCAGCCGCCGGCGGTGGTGCTGATGGCCGGCCTGCAGGGCGCGGGCAAGACCACCACGGTGGCCAAGCTCGCCCGCTTCCTGGCCGAGCGCAAAAAAAAGAAGGTGATGGTGGTCAGCTGCGACGTCTACCGTCCGGCCGCCATCGAGCAGCTGCGCACGCTGGCCGAGCAGGTCGGCGTGAAGTTCTTCCCGTCCGAGGCGGGCCAGAACCCGGTCGACATCGCCAAGGCGGCGATCGCCGCCGCCCGTCGCGAGGTGGTCGACGTGCTGCTGGTCGACACCGCCGGCCGCCTGCACATCGACGAGGCGATGATGGGCGAGATCAAGGCGCTGCATGCCGCGATCACGCCGGTCGAGACGCTGTTCGTGGTCGACTCGATGACCGGCCAGGACGCCGCCACCACCGCCAAGGCCTTCAGCGAGGCGCTGCCGCTCACCGGCGTGGTGCTGACCAAGACCGACGGCGATGCCCGCGGCGGCGCCGCATTGTCCGTGCGCTATATCACCGGGCGGCCGATCAAGTTCCTTGGCGCCGGCGAAAAGACCGATGCGCTGGAGCCGTTCCATCCCGATCGCGTGGCCCAGCGCATCCTGGGCATGGGCGACGTGCTCTCGCTGGTGGAGGAGGTCGAGCGCAAGGTCGACCAGGAGAAGGCGCAGCAGCTTGCCCAGAAGGTGATGAAGGGCAAGCGCTTCGACTTGAACGACATGCGCGACCAGCTCGAGCAGATGAACAACATGGGCGGCATCGCCGGCCTGATGGACAAGCTGCCCGGCGTCTCCAGCCTGCCCGACAACGTCAAGTCCAAGGTCAACGACAACGAGATCAAGCGCATGGTGGCGATCATCGGCTCGATGACGACGAAGGAACGCCGCCACCCCGACCTGCTCAACGGCTCGCGCCGCGCCCGCGTTGCGCGCGGCTCGGGCACCCAGCCGGCCGACGTCAACCGCCTGCTCAAGCAGTACATGCAAATGGAGAAGATGATGTCCAAGCTCTCCAAGGGCGGCACCAAGGGCCTGCTGCGACAGATGCGCGGAGCCATGAAGGGCATGGGCGGAATGGGCGGCGGCTTTCCGCCGATGCGCTGACCGGCGCTTCGGGGCCGCCGGGAGTGGCGGCTCGTCGGGCAGCCTGCTGGTCCAGGGCTTCCCTTTTACCGAAATTCCACTAAAATGCCGCGTTTACCGCGCGCGGATCCCGTGCGTGCTGCCGGTGTCGCCGGCACCTCTGGAGCTTTTACTTATGGTCAAGATTCGTCTTTCGCGCGGCGGCGCCAAGGGCCGTCCGTTCTACCACGTCGTCGTGACCGACCAGCGCAACAAGCGCGACGGTCGCAGCATCGAGAACGTGGGCTTCTACAACCCGGTCGCATCCGGCAAGGACAAGCGCCTCGAGCTCAACGTCGAGCGCGTGAACGAGTGGGTGGGCAAGGGCGCCCAGCTGACCGACAAGGTCGCAGCCCTGCTCAAGGAAGCCGGCAAGCAGCAGGCAGCCGCTTAAAGATGGCCGCAGCCGGTCGGCGCGTCCTGGTCGGGCGCATCGTCGGGCTGTACGGCGTGCAGGGCTGGCTCAAGATCGAATCCTGGACCGAGCCCCGCACGCAGATCTTCAAGTACCAGCCCTGGCAGCTCGAAAAGGCGCCGGGCGAAGGGGTGGAGATCACCGGAATCCAGGGACGTCCGCAAGGCAAGGGGCTCGTCTGCCATTTGCCGGGCGTAGACGACCGGGACACGGCGGCAGCGCTGGTGGGGCAGGACATCCATGTCGCCCGCGAGCTGCTGCCGCCTCCGGCCAAGGGCGAGTATTACTGGGTCGACCTCGAGGGACTGGAGGTCGTCACCACCGAAGGAGTGTCGCTGGGACGGGTGAGCCACCTGTTCGCCACCGGCGCCAACGACGTGGTGGTGGTGAGGGACGGCACGCGCGAGCGGCTGGTGCCCTTCGTCCAGGGGACTTACGTGCGTTCGGTGGATCTTTCCGGCGGGCGCATGGTGGTGGACTGGGATCCGGAGTTCTAGGAATCGAGGATCCGATGCGCATCGATGTCGTCACGCTGTTTCCCGACTTCATGCGCCAGTGCGCTCAGGTCGGTGTGGTGGGACGCGCGCAGCAACGCCAGTTGCTGCAGGTGGAAACCTGGAACCCGCGCGACTACGCCACCGACAACTACCGTACCGTGGACGGTCGCACCTGCGGCGGCGGACCCGGGATGGTGATGCTGATCGAGCCCTTGCGGGCGGCCATGAAGGCCATGCGCGAGGCGGCGCCCGAACCGGCGCACGTGATTTACTTGAGTCCGCAGGGAGCGCGGCTGACGCAGGGCAGGGTGGAAGCGCTGGCCAAGATGCCGCGCATCGCCTTGCTCTGCGGGCGTTACGAGGGTGTGGACGAACGCCTGCTGGCGCGCGAGGTCGACGAGGAGCTCTCCATCGGCGATTATGTGCTGTCCGGGGGCGAGCTGGGCGCCGCGGTGATCATCGACGCGGTGGGCCGGCTGCAGGAAGGTGCGTTGAACGACGCACAGTCCGCCGAGCAGGATTCGTTCTCGAACGGGCTGCTCGACTGTCCGCACTACGCGAAGCCGGTGCACGACGCACTGGGTGACGTGCCGGAGGTACTGCTCTCCGGCGACCATGCGGCGATCCGCCGCTGGCGCCTGAAGCAGTCGCTGGGACGGACCTGGTTGCGACGGCCCGACCTTTTGGCGCAATGCGCGTTGGACAAGGAGTCCCGCGCATTGCTGGAAGAATTCCACCGCGAACATACCAGCCGGAACGGTCGCGACGGGTAACAATGAAGAGTGCGGCCATGGATGGCCGCTTTTCGACTCTCGCTGCCAGGGATGGCAGCAAAAACTACAGAGGTTGCCATGAACAAGATCATCGAACAGTTCGAAGCCGAGCAGATCACCCGCCAGCTGCCGGAATTCGGCCCCGGCGACACCGTGGTGGTCAACGTCAAGGTGAAGGAAGGCAACCGCGAGCGCGTGCAGGCGTTCGAGGGCATCGTCATTGCCAAGCGCAGCCGCGGCCTGCATTCGGCCTTCACCGTGCGCAAGATCTCGCACGGCACCGGCGTGGAGCGCGTGTTCCAGGCGCACAGCCCGGCGATCGATTCGGTGCAGGTCAAGCGCAAGGGCAAGGTGCGCGGCGCCAAGCTGTACTTCCTGCGTGGCCTGGAAGGCAAGGCCGCCCGCATCAAGGAAGACATCGCCGCCGTCTCGGCTGCCAAGGCCGCTTCGAAGGCTTCGTCCGCCGAATAAGCTGGCGCGCCTCCGGCGTATGCGAGCCCCGCAGAGCGATCTGCGGGGCTTTTTGATGGGATGCGCGGCGACCGGAAGGAACGCTCGCTATTTCAGATCGCCCCTTGCGGAGCGCCCGCGCCGCACACTGGCAGGCCTTCCGCCTGCGGCGGCGCCGGCTGGCACTCGATTGCGGCGGTCCCGCGACTACAGCAGCCGCTGCGGCTCCTGCAGGAAGTTGCCCTGCACGAAGTCGACGCCGCAGGCGAACAGCAGCGAGGTGCTGGTGGCGTCCTCGACCCACTCGGCCACGGTCAGCCGGTTCATTTCGTGGGCTTGCACGCAGATCTCGCCGATCTTCTTCTGGTTTTCCGGATGCTGCGGCAGCTGCGCCATGTAGGTGCGGTCGATCTTGAGGTAATCCGCATCGATGTGGGCGAGCAACTGGAAGGAATTGAGGCCCGAGCCGAACTGCTCCAGTGCGAACCGGCCGCCCATCTTTTTCCAGCGGCCGATGAAGTCCTGCGCGGGGCGCAGCAGCGTGACCACCTTGCTCTCGGTCATCTCCAGCACCAACTGGCCCTGGCGCAGCGCCGCCCGCTTGAGGCGGTCTTCCAGCCAGAGCAGGAAGCTGGCGTCCTGCATGGACTCGGCGGTCAGCTTGACGAAGAAGGTGGTCTGCACGCCCTGTCCGTCGCGCGCCTTGAGCACGTCGATGGCGCGGTTGATCACCCAGCGGTCGATGGCCGGGGTCAGCTGGTGCTTTTCGGCGATCGGCATGAAGAAGCCCGGCAGAACCTCGCCCTGTGGGCCGTTCATGCGCAGCAGCACCTCGGAGTATTCGCCCTCGGCATCCTGCAGGCTGATGGTGTGCTGGTGATAGAGCACGAAGCCGTCGTTGGTCAGTGCTTGCTGGAGCAGCTGCAGCCAGTAACGCTCGCGCTCTTCCTCTGCTTTCTCGCGCGCGGCCGGGTCGTGCAGCTCCATGCGGCCGCCGCCCTGGCTCTGTGCGTTGCGCAGTGCCTGGCTGGCCTGGTTGAGCAGCAGCTCGGAATTGGCGTTCTTCTCGCTGAGCAGGCTGCCGCCGATGCTGGCGGCCACCGTGATCGAACGGGCGCCGGCATCGAAAATCTCGCTGGCGATGGCCTGCAGCAAGGCATCGATCCACTGCTTGATCGCCTCGTCGCTGCGCGAATCGAGCACCACGCCGATGGTGTGCTCGGCCAGCAGGCCCGCCATGTCGCCCTCGGCGAGCAGCCCGCTCACCCGGCCGGCGAAGGCGGCAAGCAGTTGGTCGGCCTGGCCCAGGCCGATGCCGGCGACGATGTTCTGCCAGTTGTCCGGCTCGATCAGCAGCAGGGTCTGGCCCTTCTTGCCCTTGGCTGCGGCAGATACTGCCTCGTCGATGTACTCCAGGGTGCGGGCGCGGTTGTACAGGCCGGTGACGGCGTCGCGCTGCAACTGCTCCATCAGCGCCGGATCGACTTGCTGGCGGCGGAACACGATCTGCAGGCAGGGTTCGCTCTCGAAGGTGGCGTGCGCGAACTCCACCGTGGCCTTGAAGGTGCTGGCGTCGGCGCGGCGCGCCTGAAGTTCGAGTTGGCTGGCGGCTTTTTCCTTGCGCGAATGGCTGCGCAGCAGATTCTTGAAGGCCTCCGCATCGGCGGTGCCGATCAGATCGAGCACCGGCAGGCCGAGCAGGTCGTCGAAGTCCTCGTAGCCGAAGGTTTCCAGGTAGGCGCGGTTGGCGCGCACGTGCATGCCCTCGTGCACGTAGGCAATGGGGTCGGCGGAGGAGTCCAGCAATGCATCGCAGCGGCGCTCCGATTCGCGCAGCGCCGCCTCGAGCAGGCGCACCTGGCGACGTGTATGCAGGGCCTCGAACTCGCGCTGCAGCACCGCGATCAACTGCTTGGGCTGGGTGCGCAGCGCCGTGCCGCGGATGCCGCCGGCGAACATTTCGGCGACGCTCTGGGTATCGAGCTGGTTGACCAGCGCGACCAGCGCCACATCGCGGCCATGCGCGTCGAGCATGTGCACCACCTCGCGCAGTTCCAGCCCGGCAGCCGGGTCGAACAGCACGATGTCGGGTTCCAGATCGTCCAGTGCCGCCTGCATCTGGTCGGCCTGGGTCGCCCGCGCCGGGCGGACCGCGATGCCGGCGTTGCGCAGGAGGCTGATGATCTGTTCGGCATCCTCGACGGATTTCTCGACGAAGAGGATCTTGATGACGGAGTCTTTTTTCATTGCGCCCTGGCGGCTGCCCTTGGGATCGGCCCAATCGCTGGCGCCCCTCGCCGCGACCGGAAGGGCGAGCCGGCGACCGGCCGTTCACCCCTCGTCCGCGGTTTGTAACGGATTCCCCGCCAGATGGCCAGCGGAAGCATCAAAAGGCGCGATGGCTACCGGCCGGACGGCGCAAGGAGGTCAGAGCGGGCGCTTGGAGGCGTCACCCGCCACCTCGCGCACGAGGCGAGGCACGAGGTAGCCCGGCAGGCGTTTGCGTACCTCTTCGACCAGCGCCAGCGCGCGCGCGTCGTCCACCTCGAAGTGGGCCGCGCCCTGCACGCGGTCGAGCTGGTGCAGGTAGTAGGGCAGCACGCCGGCGGCGAACAGACGCTCGGACAAGGCGCCGAGCGCGTCGGCATCGTCGTTGATCCCGCGCAGCAGCACTGACTGGTTGAGCAAGGTGGCCCCCGCCAGGCGCAGCGAGGCGCAGGCGGCATCGACGCCGGCATCGAACTCGCGGGCGTGGTTGGCATGGAGTACGACTACCGTCTGCAGACGCAGCCCGCCCAGCCATGCGAGGAAAGGGTTATCGATGCGTTCGGGCAGAACCACCGGGAGGCGCGTATGGATGCGCAGGCGCGTGACGTGGGGAAGCTCGGCCAGGCCACGCGACAGCTCGTCCAGCTTGGACGTGGCAAGCGCCAGCGGGTCGCCGCCTGAAAGGATCAGCTCGCTGATCGACCGATCCGCGCGCAGGTGGTCCAGCGCCTGCCGCCACTGGCCGGCGGCGGCGATTTCATCGCCGTAGGGGAAGTGCCGGCGGAAGCAATAGCGGCAGTTGACCGCGCAACTGCCGCTGGCGATCAACAGCGCGCGGCCGTGGTACTTGTGCAGCACCCCCTGCGCCTCGCGCGCGTCCAGGTCGCCGACGGCATCGGCGACGAAGCCGGGCGCATGTTCCAGCTCGGCCAGCTGCGGCAGCACCTGCAGCAGCAGCGGGTCGCGCGGGTCCCCCCGGCGCATGCGCGCCACGAAGCCCCGCGGTACGCGCAAGGCGAAGCCGGCATCGCCGGCAGGCAGCCGGGAGGCAAGGTGTTCCAGTTCGACCAGGCGCAGCAGTTCGTGCGCGTCGGTGACGGCGTTGCGCCAGGATTCGCGCCAGTCAGGCTCGGGGGGCGATAGGCGCTCGGCGGAGCTTGCGGTTATCATGGCGGGCCTTGAAGCGGGCATCGGCCCGCGCAGACGATCATTTTAGCCGTCCACTGGACGGTTTACTGCTCAGGAGCAGAAAACGCATGGCCACCGCCGGTCTCAACGACGTCAAGAAGGGGATGAAGATCCTCCACAACAACGATCCGTGGATCATCACCGACGCCGACTTCATCAAGCCCGGCAAGGGCCAGGCATTCACCCGCATTTTCATCCGCAACCTCAAGACCGGCCGCACCACCGAGCAGACGATGAAGTCGTCCGACTCCTTCGAGGTCGCCGACGTCACCGACACCGACATGCAGTTCCTTTACTCCGACGGCGAGTTCTGGCACTTCATGCAGCAGGAGACCTTCGAGCAGCACCAGGCCAGCAAGGCCGGCGTGGGCGATGCGGCCAAGTGGCTCAAGGGCGAGGAAGAGTGCGTGGTCACGCTGTTCAACGGCGAGATCATCGTGGTGCAGCCGCCGAACTTCGTCGAGCTGAAGATCACCGAGACCGACCCGGGCGTCCGCGGCGACACCTCCGGCGGCGGCGGCAAGCCGGCCACGCTGGAAACCGGCGCCGTGGTGCGCGTGCCGCTGTTCGTCGGCACCGACGAGGTAATCAAGGTCGACACCCGCACGGGCGAATACGTCAGCCGCGTCGGCAAGTAAGGCGCGCGGCAGGTCCCTTCGACGGCACGGCAGCCCATGCGCCGTGCCGTTTTCGTTCCATCGCTCCGCCAGATCGAGGCAGCAATGAGCCAAGGCGCCACCGACATCGACCTCGTGATCGAAGCCCGCTGGGTGGTTCCCGTCGAACCGCACGGCGTGGTGCTCGAGCAGCATGCGGTGGCGGTCGAGGACGGCCGCATCAAGGCGATCCTGCCGATCGCCCAGGCGCGCACCGCCTATGCGCCGCGCGAGCGGGTGGAGCTGGCCGAGCACGCGCTGATTCCCGGCCTGGTCAACAGCCACACGCACAACCCCATGACGCTGCTGAGGGGGCTGGCCGACGACCTGCCGCTGATGACCTGGCTGCAGCAGCACATCTGGCCGGCCGAAGCGAAGGTGATGGGTCCGGAGTTCGTGCGCGACGGCATCGAGCTCGCGGTCGCCGAGATGCTGCGCGGCGGCACCACCTGCGCCAACGAGAACTACTTCTTCCCCGACGTGATCGGTGCGACCTACCGGCGGCTGGGTTTCCGCGCCGTGGTCGGCCTGCCGGTGATCGAATTCCCGACCGCCTGGGCCAAGAGCCAGGACGAGTACTTCGAGCGCGCCGGCGAGGTGCACGACGGTTTCCGTGGCGATGGCCTGGTCGCAACCGCATTCGCGCCGCACGCGCCCTACACCGTGTCGGACGAGAGCTTCGAACGCATCCGCATTTTGGCCGACCAGTTGGACATCCCCGTGCACCTGCACCTGCACGAAACGGCACACGAGGTCGAGGAAGAGAAGAAGAAATCCGGCCTGCGCCCGTTTCAGCGCCTGCAGAAGCTGGGCCTGGTCAACGACCGGCTGATCGCCGTGCACATGACCCAGCTGACCGATGGCGAGATCAGTGCCTGCGCCGAGGCGGGCGTGTCGGTGGTGCATTGCCCCGAGTCCAACCTCAAGCTCGCCTCCGGCTTCTGCCCGGCGGAGAAACTGCGCCGGGCGGGCGTCAACGTGGCGATCGGCACCGATGGCTGCGCATCCAACAACGACCTGGACATGATCGGCGAGCTGCGTACCGCGGCGCTGCTGGCCAAGGCGGTCGCTTGCGACGCTGCCGCCTTCGATGCCGCCTACGCGCTGCGCGCCGCCACGCTCAACGGCGCCAGGGCGATCGGCCTGGAAGACCGCATCGGTTCGATCGAGCCGGGCAAGCAGGCCGACCTGGCCGCCGTGCGCCTGGACGACATCGAAACGCAACCGCTGTTCCACCTCGCCTCGCAGCTGGCTTATGCCGCCGGGCGCCACCAGGTGACCGACGTGTGGATCGCCGGCCGGCGCAAGCTGGCGGCGCGCGAACTCATCGACATGGATTCCACCGCGATCCTCGCCAAGGCGCTCGCCTGGCGCGAGCGCATTGCCGCGTTCTCCTGAGGGCCGCCATGAACCTCTACCTCGTGATGGTGATGCGCCGCCCGCAGTTCGATGCCGCGGTGGTGCCGGCGCACCAGCGCTTCCTCGACGAGTTGCGCGCGCAGGGCCAGGTCGAGCGTTCCGGCCCGTTCGGCGACAAGTCCGGCGGTGCCTACCTGCTGCATGCGGCCGACCTCGCCCAGGCTCGGGCGATCGCCTTGCGCGATCCGGCCCACGTCAGCGGCGGCTGGGACGTGACGGTTTACGAATGGCAGGCGCGCTAGCCTCGACGCGCGTTCGTCCGGAGCGAAAGCGAGACGAAGTCGAAGGATCTATCCGATGAGCGAAACCACCACCACCAACGTCAGCCCCGACGAGATCGCCCGCTTCGACAAGCTGGCGGCCCGCTGGTGGGACCCTGACGGCGAATCGCGCCCGCTGCACGACCTCAATCCCGTGCGCGCAGCCTACGTCGCCGGGCGCGTTGACCTGCGCGGCGCCAGGGTGGCCGACGTCGGCTGCGGTGGCGGACTGCTCAGCGAGGCGCTGGCGCGCGAGGGCGCGCAGGTCACCGGCATCGATCTCGGCGAGAAAGTGATCGAGGTAGCGAAGCTGCATCTGTACGAATCGGGGCTCACGGTCGACTACCGCGTGCAGTCCTCCGCGGCGCTCGCCGCCGGCGAACCGGCCAGCTTCGATGCCGTCTGCTGCATGGAGCTGATCGAGCACGTGCCCGACCCGGCTGCGCTCGTGAACGACCTGGCCGCCTTGCTCAAGCCGGGCGCACGCCTGTTCATGTCCACCCTCAACCGCACGCCGGCGGCATTCGGCGCGGCGATCCTGGGGGCGGAATACGTGATGCGGCTGTTGCCGCGCGGCACCCATCACTATGCGCAGTTCCTCAAGCCCTCCGAGCTCGGTCGCCTGCTGCGTCAGGCCGGGCTGGAACTGGAGGATGTCTCCGGGCTGGCCTACAACCCGCTCACCCGCAAGGCCGCGCTGGGCCGCATCACGGCCGTCAACTACCTGCTGTGCGCGCGCAAGCCGGCATGAAGAAGCTGCCGCCCCGCATCGACGGCGTGTTGTTCGACCTCGACGGCACCTTGCTGGACAGCGCCCCGGACCTCTACGCCGCGCTGGTGCGCCAGTGCCGGGAGGAGGGCGTGCCCGTGCCGCCGTACGCGCCAGTGCGCGAGGTGGTCTCGCGCGGTTCCCGTGCAGTGTTGCGTTGCGCCTTCGGGCACCTGGGCGAGCCGGCGGTGGAAGAGCGCGTGGAACGCTACCTGGCGCTTTACGAAGAGGTGATGGGTCAGGCTACCCACCCCTTCGATGGCGTACCGGAGCTGCTTGCCCAGCTCGAAGCCCGCGGCACGCGCTGGGGCATCGTCACCAACAAGCCCGGCTTCCTCACCGACGAGCTGCTGCGGCGGATCGGTTGGGATGCCCGTGCCGCGGCGGTGGTGAGCGGCGATACGTTGCCGGTGAAGAAGCCCGATCCAGCACCGGTGCGGTTGGCCTGCGAGCATGCCGGCATCGAGCCGGCGCACAGCCTGTTCGTCGGCGACGACCGCCGGGACATCCTGGCCGGAGCGGCGGCCGGGCTCTATACCGTGGCCGTCGCCTGGGGCTACCTCGACGGCGGCGACCCGCACGAATGGAGCGCCGACGCCGTGCTCGACACGCCCCGGCAGTTCGCCCGCTGGCTGCACCAGGGGCAGGCGGTCGCATGATGGAAGGCAGCAGCGGCGCGCTGCAGAGCTACGTCGACAAATGGCTCGCCGCCCAGCCGGCCCAGCGCATCGCGCTCGCCTTTGTCGCCCCCGAGCGTCACCCGGGGCACATCGCGCTGGCTGCGCTCGAGCAGGAACTGCTGGGCGCGGCCTACGGCATCCGGGAGCCCCACGTGGCGGCCGCCAAGCTCAACTGGTGGGCCGAGGAGCTGGCGGGGGCGGCGCAAAGCGGCGGACGTCATCCGTTGACGCAGGTGCTGTTCGACGACGATCGCGCCGTACGCATCGGCTCCGAGCGCTGGGTGGCTCCGGTGCTGGCCGCGATGGAGCAGTTGGAGGAAGGCACTGCCGCCGACTTCGCCGGCCAGCTTGACGCCGCCTCGCCGCTGCACGGCGCCCTGGCCGCGTTGGAAACCGCCTGGTGGTTCGGTGAGGCGGCTTCGCCGGAGCGAGCGGCGCGGGTTGCCACGCTCGCCCACCTGGCGCACGCGCTGCGCCGGCTGGACGATGATGCCGAGCGCGACCGGCTGCCTCTGCCGATGGCCAACCTCGCCCGCCACGGACTGAGTCGCAACGAGCTGCGCAAACCGGGAGCCTCGCGCGATGCCGCCGTGCGGGAGCAGCTGCATGCCCTTGCCGCGGCATGGCGCGAGGCAGCCAGGCTGCCCGGGCCGCTCAGTGTGTTCCGCACGCTCGAATCGCGCGAGGGCGAGCGCCTGGCGCGGCATGCCGCGGGTGCTGCCGACCCGCTCCAGGCCTTGCAGCGCGCCCGGCCGTCCGGCGGCATGGCGGGCACCTACGCGGCCTGGCAGGCCGCGCGGCGCTGGCAGCGCGCGACCGGCACCTGATTCGAACCCGGCGCACCCGCGGGCGCAAACACAGCGTTTCCCCCTCGTGCCTGTTGCCTCGGCGTCCGCTGCCCCAAAATAGGAGGCCGCACGGCGCCACCGCCTGCCGCAAGGAACCTCCATGCATAGCCACGAGAACACCGCCCGCCTGCTGCCTGACGTTGCCACGCAGGCGCAGCCGCATCTGGCCGGCGCGCTGGACTGGGTGGGCATGGACGGCATCGAAGTGCCGGTGCATTTCGATGCCGGCGACGGGGCGGTCGCGCGTGCCAGCGCGCAGGTGGGCGCCTTCGTCAACCTGACCCGGCCGGACCGGCGCGGCATCCACATGTCGCGCCTGTACCTGCTGGTGGACCAGCACCTGGGCGCCAAGCCGCTCGATGCGGCGATGATCGAGGCGCTGCTGCGCGCTTTCCTGGAGTCGCACAAGGACCTTTCCGACCGTGCCCGCATCAGCATCCGCTTTGATCACATGGTGCGCCGACCGGCGTTGCGCAGCGGCAACAGCGGCTGGCGGACCTACCCGGTGTCGATCGAGGCCAGCCTGGGTACTGACGGCTTCCAATTGGAACTGGGAACCGAGGTGGTCTATTCGTCCACCTGTCCGGCGTCCGCGGCGCTTTCGCGGCAGCTGATCCAGCAGCAATTCGCACGCGACTTCGACGCCTCGCGTCCGCTGGACCATGCCGCGGTGCTCGCCTGGCTGGGCAGCGAGCAGGGCATCGTGGCCACGCCGCATGCACAGCGCAGCGTGGCGCGGTTGCTGGTGCGTCTGGCCGACGGTGTGGACTTCAACCTCATATCGACACTGGACCGCGTCGAGCAGGCGCTGGGTACGCCGGTGCAGACGGCGGTCAAGCGCGAGGACGAGCAGGCCTTCGCCCTGGCCAACGGCGGCAACCTGATGTTTTGCGAAGACGCGGCACGACGGATCCAGAAGGCGCTGGATGCCGACTCCCGCATCGCCGATTTCCACGTGCGCCTGGAGCATCAGGAAAGCCTGCATCCGCACGACGCGGTGGCCTACGCAAGCAAGGGCGTGCCCGGCGGCTACGGACAGAAGGGCTGAACGGGCCGCGCACGTGCGTCCCGGGCGTCAGCCTGGGGCGCTGTCAACGCATGCGGCCACGCGTCTGGCGGAGTCTGACGTCGAAGGATAGGTCGCGGGTGGCGGATCGTCGTGTACGCGTGCCGGGCCGGCTCGTCGTAGCCGCGGCCCGGTGTTCGCCGTCGCGGCAACGCGCGGTCAGTGATCTCCATGACTGCGGCAGCGGGCGAAATGAAACTGCTCGGGCACCGGATCCTCTCCGCCGGCGCACAGCGGCTGGCAACGCAGGATGCGCCAGACCGCCAGTGCGCTGCCGCGCAGCGGACCGAAGCGCAGCAAGGCAATCCGTGCATAATCGGAACAGCTGGGGTGGAAGCGGCAACGCGGCCCCAGCAGGGGACTCAGGGTGCGCTTGTACAGGCGAAGCAGCAGGAGCAGGAATCGGGTCACTTCATTCACGCTGCCCCAACGGAATGCGGCATGTAGTGGCCCGACAGTATTCCAGATGCCTGTTGCCGGTGTAAGGCGCATGGGCTATAACACCCGGCCGCCACGGCCAAAACGGTGAAGGGAAATGGCGAAAACGACCCGTAGTTCGACCGCCGCCAAGGCGCAGAAAGGAAAAGCTGCGGCCAAGGCGAAGCCGGCCAAGTCCGGCACCGCGGCAACCAGCCTGCGCACTGGCAAGAGCGCCGCCGTCAAGAAGGCCGCGCCTGCGAAAAAGGTCGCGGCGAAGAAGCCGGTTGCGTCCCGGCCGGCAGCGAAGAAGGTCGTCGCCAAGAAACCGGTCGCCAAGAAGCCGGTCGCGAAGAAGGCCGCGCCGAAAGTGGCTTCGAAGAAAGCCGCGCCGAAGAGAGTGGCAAAGCCGGCGAGCAAGGCCGCGACAAAGAAGGCTCCCGCCAAGAAGGTAACTGCGAAGAAGCCCGTAGTCACCAAGCCGGCTCCCGTGAAGAAGCCTGCGCAGCAGCAACCGAAGCAAGCGATCGCGACCAAGAAGATGGGGGCCAAGCCGGCGGCTAAGGCTGCACCGAAGGTGCCGTACCAGGTCGTCGCCAAGGCTGCGCCCAAGCAGCCTGCAAAGCCCGCGGCCAAGCCTGCCAGCCAACCGGTTCCTGCCAAGACGGCCACGTCGGTTGCGGCCAAGCCAACATCTCCATCACCCGCCGTTGCGCCCATGAAGGGCAAAGTGGCGAGTGCCGTCGCCATGGTGACCCCGCGCGTGGCCAGTGCCACCGCCCGCCATACCCCACTCAAGAAGCAGAAGACCCCGCAGTCCTCAATGAACAATGCTACAAGCCTAGACAATGGCGTGACCCGCGAAGACGGTCGTTACGCGCTGCCCTCCACGATCAATATCGATCTGCCACCGGGTTACCGTCCCTCGAACGACGAGGAGTACATGAACCCCAGGCACCTGGCGTACTTCCGCAACAAGCTGCGGGATTGGCGCGACCAGCTGGTGGAGGAATCGCGCCAGACCATGGAAAACCTGCGCGACGAGGTGCGCGATGTCGGCGACGAGGCGGAGCGTGCCACGCGCGAAACCGAGAACTCGCTGGAGCTGCGTACGCGCGACCGCTACCGCAAGCTGATCTCCAAGATCGACAAGGCGCTGCGCAGGATCGAGGAAGGCCGCTACGGCTACTGCGAAGAGACCGATGAGGAGATTGGTCTGGAGCGCCTGGACGCGCGCCCGATCGCCACACTTTCGCTCGATGCGCAGGAGCGCCGCGAGCATCTGCAGAAGCAGATGGGCGACTGAAGGCGCGGTACCCTGACTAGCGAAGCCCCGCCATCGAGCGGGGCTTTTCTTTTATGGCGTTCCCGGGGCGTCGGGGAGCGCCCGCTTCGCTCAGCCCATCGCCTGGGCGGCGTACCCCTTCAATTTCGCCAGCATTGCGGTCAAGCCGTTGGAGCGCGTCGGCGACAGGTGCTTGGCCAGGCCGATCGACTGCACGAACTGCGGTTCGGTGGCGACGATTTCGGCGGCCGGCCGGTCCGAATACACGCGCAGCACCAGCGCGATCAGGCCCGAAACGATGGCCGAATCGCTGGCCGCCGCGAAATGCATTTTGTCCGCGCCGCCGCTGGGCACCAGCCAGACCATCGACTGGCAGCCGTGCACGCGCCAATCCTCCGTCTTGCACTCGTCCGGGAAGGGCGGCAATTGCTTGCCCAGGTCGATCAGGTACTGGTAACGCTCGGACCAATCGCTGAAGAAAGAGAATTCCTCGGCGATCTCCTGCTGCGCCTGCACGGCGCTGGGGGCGGTGGTGTTCATGCCCACATTATCGCGCAGGCCGCGTGGGCCAAGCTGAAGCCGGCCCCACGCGGGTTCAGCTCTTTTGGATGCTCCAGCGGGTGCCCTGGGCGCCATCCTCGATCACCACGCCCATCGACGAAAGCTGGTTGCGGATGGCATCGGCGCGCGCGAAGTCACGGCAGGCGCGGGCGGCGCGGCGTTCTTCGAGCAGGGCTTCGACGCGGGCTTCGTCGATCGCTTCGTCGCCCCGCTTGAACCAGGCCTCCGGATCCTGCTGCAGCAGGCCGAGCACGGCGCCGCCGCCGAGCAGCGCCGCCTTCGCCGCGGGATCGCCCGACTGGCGGGCTGCGTCGGCGAGCAGCGCCAGCTCGGCCAGCGCCTGCGGCGTGTTGAGGTCGTCGCACAAGGCCAATTCGACCCGGGGCGGGATCGGCAGCGCCCCCCCGACGCGCACGTGCGCCAGGTCGCGCAGCACGCGGTACCAGCCGTCGAGCGTGCTCACCGCCTGCGCCAGCGCCGCGTCCGACCAGTCCAGCGGCTGCCGGTAGTGGCCGCGCAGCAGCAGCAGGCGCAGCGCCTCGGGCGGATGCCGCTTCAGCAGCTCGTGCACCAGCAGCACGTTGCCAAGCGACTTGGACATCTTGCGGCCGTCGAAGGTGAGCATGCCATTGTGCAGCCACCAGCGGGCGAACACCTCGCCGCCGTGGGCGCAGGTGGACTGGGCGATCTCGTTCTCGTGGTGCGGGAAGGTGAGGTCGACGCCGCCGGCATGGATGTCGATCGTCCTGCCCAGGTGCGCCGCGCTCATCGCCGAGCATTCGATGTGCCAGCCGGGGCGGCCGCGTCCCCATGGGCTGTCCCAGCCGGGCAGCTCGGGCGTGGAGGGCTTCCACAGCACGAAATCGGTGGGGTTCTTCTTGTACGGCGCCACTTCCACGCGCGCGCCGGCGATCAGTTCGTCGGTGTCGCGGCCTGAAAGCTGGCCGTAGGCGGGATAGGTGCCGACGTCGAAGAGCACATGGCCCTCGGCGGCATAGGCGTGGCCGCTCGCCACCAGTGCCTCGATCATCGCGATGATCTGCCTGATGTGCGCGGTCGCGTGGGGCTCGATGTCTGGTGGAGCGATGCCCAGCGCGGCCATGTCCTCGCGGTAGGCGGCGGTGAAACGCCCGGTGACCGCGCCGATTTCCACGCCCTGCTCGAGCGCGGCGGCGTTGATCTTGTCGTCCACGTCGGTGATGTTGCGCGCGTAGACCACGCGCGGGTAATGGCGGCGCAACAACTTGACAAGCACGTCGAACACCACCGGCCCGCGTGCGTTGCCGATATGCACGTAGTTGTAGACGGTCGGGCCGCACAGGTACATCGTGACCTGCTCCGGATCGAGCGGTACGAAGGTCTCGGTGCGGCGAGTGAGGCTGTTGTAGAGCGAGATGGGCATCGGCTTCGGGCAGGTCGGTGGCGCGGGCCAAGCCGCGCATCTTAGCAAGGCCGCGTCCATTGCTCCTGTCCCCAAAAAGGCGCTTTGCCGGGCAGGCGCATGGCCGGTCGGGCGAGCCGTATGCGCCGCTGACTCGCCTGTCCGCATCCTCTAAGCGTTGATTCAGCGTGAATTTGTTGCAATGACAAACGCGCAGAAGCGCTTTTCGGACCATGCTGGAGGTCCCATGAACAAGATGTTGCTCCCCGTGTTGGCGCTGGCTCTCATGGCGGGCACCCTGCATGCGCAGGACCGTCGCTACGCCGATGGCGACGACGCCAATACCCACTACGGCTGGGCGGACGTGCTGCGTGTCGACCCTGTCTACGGCGTGGCCCGCTCCGAAGTGCCACGGCAGGAGTGCTACGACCAGCCGGTGGTTCGCCGCGAGGGAGGCGGCAACACCACCGCAGGCACCGTGCTGGGCGCGGTGATCGGCGGCGTGCTCGGCAGCACGGTGGGCAAGGGCGACGGCCGCAAGGCAGCCACGGTCGCCGGTGCCGTGGCCGGTGGCGCCGTGGGCCACGGTGTCGTCAGCCGGGGCGAGCGCGAGTACGACGACACCGTCACCCGTTGCCGCGAAGTCAGTTCGGTCAGCGAGCAGCGCCGCCTGATGGGCTACGACGTCGAGTATCGCTACCACGGCGAAGTCTACGTTTCCCGCCTGAACTACGATCCGGGCGAGCGCCTGCGCGTACGCGTGAGCGTGGCCCCGGCCGAGTGACCGCAACCGCCGCTTCCGAGCGGCGGTTTGCGTTTTGGACGGCCGTTCGTATGGACGTCCAAAATAGTTGTTGCATCGCCACAGCATTGTCGGCATGATGCCCGCTCCTTCTCCGGAACCATCATGTCCGAAGCCGTCTACACCGCCACCGTACTCACCAGCGCCCGCATGGCCGCTGGAATGACGTCGCGTGCGCGCCGACCGCTGGTCCGACATTCGGCCGGGTAGGCTGTCGCTGCATGCGCATTGGCGCAACGACGAACAAACCCGGCCATCGCGCCGGGTTTTTTGTTTCGCGAAGCCCGCCGCCGTCGCCGAAATCCCTGGATTCTTGTGCGCAGGTCCTTACGCGCAGAAGCAAAAAGCGGCCATTCATGGCCGCGCTCTTCAAAAGAGGCACCCGCATGGCCCTTCGACACTTCCTAACCACCCAGGACTACAGCCGCGCCGAGATCGATTCGCTGTTGGAGCAGGCGGCCGCGTTCAAGCGTTCGCCGCGCGGCCAGCAGCTCGCCGGCCGCTCCATCGCGCTCCTGTTCTTCAACCCGTCGATGCGCACGCGCACCAGCTTCGAACTGGGTGCCTTCCAGTTGGGCGGTCATGCCATCGTGCTATCACCAGGCAAGGATGCCTGGCCGATCGAATTCGAAGCCGGCACAGTGATGGACGGGGAGGCCGAGGAGCACATCGCCGAGGTGGCTCGCGTGCTCAGCCGCTACGTCGACCTGATCGCCGTGCGCGCTTTTCCCAAGTTCCTGGATTGGTCGATCGACCGCGAGGATCGCGTCATAAAAGCCTTCGCCCGCTACGCCACCGTGCCGGTGATCAACATGGAGACGATCACCCACCCCTGCCAGGAACTGGCGCACGCGCTGGCGCTGAAGGAACACCTCGGGGACCTCAAGAACAGGAAGTACGTGCTGACCTGGACCTACCACCCCAAGCCGCTCAACACTGCAGTGGCCAACTCCGCGCTGCTGATCGCCACCAAGCTGGGCATGGACGTGACCTTGTTGTGCCCCACGCCCGACTACGTGCTGGACGAACGCTACATGCAGGCGGGCCAGCAGAACGCGGAGGCGAATGGCGGCTCGCTCAAGGTCAGCCATGACATCGAGGAGGCCTACAGCGGCGCCCACGTGGTCTACGCCAAGAGTTGGGGCGCACTGCCGTACTTCGGTCGCTGGGAGCAGGAAAAGCCGATCCGCGACGCGCACAAGCACTTCATCGTCGACGAGGCCAAGATGGCGCTCACCGACAACGGCCTGTTCAGCCACTGCCTGCCGTTGCGCCGCAACGTCAAGGCCACGGACGCGGTGATGGATGCACCCTGCTGCATCGCCGTCGACGAAGCCGAAAACCGCCTGCACGTGCAGAAGGCCGTGATGGCCTCGCTGCTCGCCTCCTGACCGCCGAACGAGACAACCCATGAGCCAGAAAGACATCGTCCTCGCCTTTTCCGGCGGCCTCGACACCAGCTTCTGCGTGCCCTACCTCAAGGAACAGGGCTGGAACGTGCATACCGTGTTCGCCGACACCGGCGGCGTGGACGACGAGGAGCGGGCGTTCATCGAGCACCGCGCGCAGGAACTGGGCGTGGCCAGCCACCGCACCGTCGACGGCGGCCCGGCGATCTGGAGCGGCTTCGTCAAGCCGTTCGTGTGGGCGGGCGAGGGCTACCAGGGCCAGTACCCGCTGCTGGTGTCCGACCGCTACCTGATCGTGGAGGCGGCGCTGAAGCGCTGCGCCGAACTGGGCACCAACGCCATCGCGCACGGCTGCACCGGCATGGGCAACGACCAAGTGCGCTTCGACCTGGCGGTGAAGGCGCTGGGCGACTACCGCATCGTGGCGCCGATCCGCGAGATCCAGAAGCAGCACACGCAGACCCGCGC
This sequence comes from Frateuria sp., assembly GCF_035943815.1. Lineage (GTDB taxonomy): Bacteria > Pseudomonadota > Gammaproteobacteria > Xanthomonadales > Rhodanobacteraceae > Frateuria_A. The sequence goes on along the minus strand of NZ_DASZBU010000019.1, from coordinate 234,344 downwards.
CTACGAGCAGAAATACCTGGAGGACCGCGGCTTCGGCGTGCGCGCCAAGCAGCAGGCCTACACCATCAACGAAAATCTGCTGGGCGTGACGATGTCCGGCGGCGAGATCGACAAGTGGCAGGCACCGGGCGAGGGCGCGCGCGGCTGGTGCAAGCCGCGCGCCGAGTGGCCCTCCACCTCGCTGGCGGTGAAGCTCGGCTTCGAGAATGGCGAGGCGGTCAGCCTGGACGGAGAACGCCTGCCCGGACATCAGCTGCTGGCGAAGCTCAACCGGCTGTTCGCCCGCTACGGCGTGGGCCGCGGCCTGTACACCGGCGACACCACCATCGGCCTGAAGGGGCGCATCGTGTTCGAGGCGCCGGGCCTCACCGCGCTGCTCGCCGCGCATCGCGCGCTGGAAGAGGCGGTGCTGTCCAAGCAGCAGAACCGCTTCAAGCCGGAGGTGGCGCGCAAGTGGGTGGAGCTGGTCTACGAGGGCTTCTTCCACGACCCGCTGAAGACCGACCTGGAAGCCTTCCTCGTCTCCAGCCAGGCCACCGTCAACGGCGTGGTGACGCTGCAGACCCATGGCGGCACCGTCGAGGCGGTGGCGGTGGAATCGGCGAACATCCTCAATGCCAAGGGCGCCACCTACGCGCAGTCGGCCGACTGGGGCGTGGAGGAGGCCGAGGGCTTCATCAAGCTGTTCGGCATGAGCTCGACGCTGTGGGCCGAGGTCAACCGGTCGCCGTCGGGCCAGGGCTGACCGCATGGATGTCCTGCAGATCAGCACGGATAAGCACCGGCTCGACATCGGGCTGATCCATCGCTTTCTTTCGGACGAGGCCTATTGGAGTCGCGGCATCCCGCGCGCGACCGTGGAGCGGGCGGTCGCCGGTTCGCTGTGCTTCGGCGGCTACCTCGGCGGGCGGCAAGTGGCGTTTGCGCGGGTGGTCACCGACGGGGCTACCTTCGGCTACCTCGCCGATGTGTTCGTGCTGCCGGAGCACCGCGGGCAGGGCCATGCCAAGACGCTCGTGGCCGCGATCATGGCGCATCCGCAGTTGCAGGGTCTGCGCCGTTTCAGCCTGGCCACCAGCGACGCGCACGGGCTCTACGCGGCCTTCGGCTTCGCGCCGCCCGGGCGGCCGCAAAACTTGATGGAAAAGTTCGACCCGGACGTCTACACCCATGTGCCGGGCAAGCCATGAACCCGTTGCTGCAAGCCACATTGCGACACCTCCAGGCGCTCGTCGCCTTCGATACGCGCAATCCGCCGCGCGCGATCGGCACGGGCGGGATCTTCGATTACCTGAGGACGCAGCTACCGGGCTTCGCCGTGTCGGTCACCGACTACGGCGCAGGCGCGGTGACCCTGCATGCGGTGCGCGGCCAGCCGCGGCTGCTGTTCAACGTGCATCTGGACACGGTGCCCGATTCGCCCGCATGGAGCGCCGATCCGCATGTCCTGCGCATCGGGGACGACCGTGCGATCGGCCTGGGCGCCTCTGACATCAAGGGCGCCGCGGCCGCGCTGCTCGCCGTGGCCAACGCCACCGACGGCCCGCTGGCATTGCTCTTCTCCACCGACGAGGAGGCCAACGACGCGCGCTGCATCGCGGGCTTCCTGCGCGCCGCGCCGGCCTACGAGGCCGTGATCGTCGCCGAACCGACGCGCGGCGAAGCGGTGCTGGCGCACCGTGGCATCCAGTCGGTGCTGATGCGCTTTGCCGGCCAGGCGGGGCATGCCTCGGGCGAGCAGAAGCCGAGCGACAGCGCGCTGCACCAGGCGGTGCGATGGAGCAGCGCGGCACTGGACTTCGTCGCCGGGCAGGCACACGAGCGCTTCGGCGGACTCACCGGGCTGCGCTTCAACATCGGCCGGGTCGAGGGCGGCATCAAGGCCAACGTGATCGCCCCGGCAGCGGAACTGCGCTTCGGCTTTCGTCCGCTGCCCACGATGGATCCGGACGGCTTGCTGGCGAGCCTGGCCGGGCTGGGCGAGGTGCCGCCGGTGCATTTCGAGGAAACCTTCCGCGGCGCCTCACTGCCGGCCGGCGACACGGCGACGGCCGAATCGCGGCGCCTCGCAGCCAGGGACCTGGCCGACGAGCTCGGCATACCCGTCGGCAACGCGGTCGACTTCTGGACCGAGGCGGCGCTGTTCTCCGCGGCCGGCTTCACCGCCTTCGTCTACGGCCCGGGCGACATCGCACAGGCACACAGCGCCGACGAGTGGGTCGCGCTGGGACAGCTCGAGCACTACGCACAAACCCTTGATCGGATCGTCAGCAGTGGAAACGCATAAGCACACCCGCAAGACCATCGTGCGCCTGCTCGAAAGCATGGGAAGCGCGAGGGAAATCCAGCAGTACCTCAAGCGCTTCTCGCAGGTCGACGCCAAGCGCTTCGCCGTGGTCAAGGTCGGCGGCGCGGTGCTGCGCGACGATCTGCCGGCGCTGGCCTCGTCGCTGACCTTCCTGCAGCAGGTCGGCCTTACGCCCATCGTGCTGCACGGCGCCGGCCCGCAGCTGGACGAGGAGCTGGCTGCCGCCGGCATCGTCAAGCAGACCGTGGGAGGCCTGCGCGTGACCACGCCGCAGGCGCTGGGCGTGGTGCGCCGGGTGTTCCAGCAGCAGAACCTGCGGCTGGTCGACGCATTGCACGCGATGGATACGCGCGCGGTGTCGGTCGCCGCGGGTGTCTTCGCGGCCGATTACCTCGACCGCGACGCGCTCGGCATGGTCGGCAAGGTCACCGGCATCGAGCTCGCACCGATCGAGGCGGCGTTGCGCGCCAATGCCATCCCGGTGATCGCCAGCCTGGGCGAGACGGCCGAAGGGCAGCTCCTCAACATCAACGCCGACGTGGCGGCCAACGAGCTGGTGCGCGTGCTGCAGCCGTACAAGATCGTGTTCCTGACCGGCACCGGCGGCCTGCTCGACGCGCAGGGACAGGTGATCGACTCGATCAACCTGTCCACCGAATACGAGCACCTGATGGCGCAACCGTGGATCGACGGCGGCATGCGCCTGAAGATCGAGCAGATCGCCGACCTGCTGGCCGGCCTGCCGCTCACTTCGTCGGTGTCCATCACGCGGCCGGCCGAGCTGGCCAAGGAGCTGTTCACCCACAAGGGCTCGGGCACGCTGGTGCGCCGCGGCGAGAAGGTGCTCACCTTCGACTCCTGGGATGGCGTGGATCAGGCGCGGCTGCGCGGCCTGATCGAGTCCAGCTTCGGCCGCGCGCTGGTGCCGGACTACTTTCAGCGCACGCAGCCGTACCGGATCTATGTCAGCGAAAACTACCGTGCCGCGATGATCCTGACGCGGGAGGAGGGCGTGGCCTACCTGGACAAGTTCGCCGTGCTGGACGAGGCGCAGGGCGAAGGCCTCGGGCGCGCCGTGTGGCTTGTGATGCGGGAGGCCAATCCGCAGCTGTTCTGGCGCTCGCGCCACGGCAACAACATCAATCCGTTCTACGACGCCGAATGCGACGGCTGCCTGAAGCAGCCGCGCTGGAAGGTCTATTGGTATGGCCTGGACGACTTCGCGACGATCGAGCGTTGCGTTGCGCACTGCGCGCAGCGCACGCCGACGCTGGCGGATGCGCCGGCGCAGGCCGGTGCGCTGAAGAAGGCTGGATAGAGCGGACGCGAATGTCAAGAAAGCGCCTGGCCGTTCGGTCACGAAAAAACGGATTCCCTCGCTCGCGGGAATGACGGATGAAAATGGGGAAACCTGCAGCAATGGACAAGAAAACCGTAGGCATCGTCGGCGCGCGCGGCCACACCGGCGCGGAGCTGATCCGTCTGATCGCGCACCACCCGGGGCTCGAACTGGCCTACGTCTCTTCGCGCGAGTTTGATGGCCAGCGCGTGGACGCCCATGTGGCCGAGTACGCCGGGGAGCTGCGCTACAGCGCCCCCGCGCACGAGGACCTGCCGGCGCTGGGCGCCGATGTGGTGATACTGGCGTTGCCCAACGGCAAGGCAGGCGCCTGTGTAGGCGCCTTCGACCAGGCCGGCAACGATCCGCTGATCGTCGACCTGTCTGCCGACTACCGCTTCGACGAGCGCTGGTACTACGGACTGCCGGAGCTGACCCGTGGCCGCTGGCGCGGGCAGCGGCGGATCAGCAACCCGGGCTGCTACGCCACCGCGATCCAGCTCGCAGTGGCGCCGCTGAAGGACCTGCTGGCGGCGCCGCCCGTGTGCTTCGGTGTATCCGGCTACTCGGGCGCAGGCACCACGCCGTCGGACAAGAACGACGCGGAGAAGCTGCGCGACAACCTGATGCCGTACGCGCTCACCGGCCACATGCACGAGCGCGAGACGTCCGCGCACCTGGGCGTGCCGGTGGAGTTCATGCCTCACGTAGCGCCGCACTTCCGCGGCCTGACCGTGACCTGCAACCTCTACCTCGCCCGGCCGCTCAAGCGCGACGAGGTGATGGCGCGCTTCGGCCATGCCTACGAGGCCGAACCCCTGGTGCACGTGGTCGAGGAGGCTCCTTGGGTCAGCCGCATCGCCGGCAGGCACCATGCGGAAATCGGCGGCTTCGCGATGGCGGCGGACGGGCGCCGCGTGGTGGTGGTCGCCACGCTGGACAACCTGCTCAAGGGCGCGGCGACGCAGGCGATGCAGAACATCAACCGTGCACTGGGGCTGCCGGAGCTCCTGGGCATCCCGGTGGAACCGGCGACGAGAGAGCTCCCATGACCCAGCCGCTCTGGCAGAAAGAAGGCGTGCAGATCGATCCGCGCATCATGCGATTCCTCGCCGGCAGCGACGTGCTGCTGGACCGCGAGTTCTTCCTGCACGACATCACCGCCAGCAAGGCGCACGTCGGGGGCCTGATGCGCATCGGCGTGATCGGTGCCGACGAGGCCGCTGCGCTGGCGCGCGAGCTGGACACGCTGGCGGAGGATTTCCGCAGCGGCGCCTTCGTGCTGGACGAGCGCTACGAGGATGGCCACTCCGCGATCGAGGCGCGGCTCACCGATCGGCTGGGCGACGCCGGCCGGCGCGTGCACACCGGGCGCAGCCGCAACGACCAGGTGCTGGTCGCCACACGGATGTGGCTGAAGGAGCGCCTGGCCGCTCTCGGCGGCCACTGCCGGGCGATCGCCGGTGCATGCCTGGAGCGCGCGGAGCAGCCAGCGCTGCCGCTGCCCGGCTATACACACCTTCAGCGCGCCGTGGTGTCGTCCACCGCGATGTGGTTCGCCGGCTTCGCCGAGGCGTTCATCGACAACGCGGTACGTGCGGACCAGACGCAGGCGTGGATCGACGCCAATCCGCTCGGCACGGCGGCCGGCTACGGCGTGAACCTGCCGCTGGACCGCGCGCACACCACTGAAGCGCTAGATTTTGCCCGCATGCAGGTCTCGCCGATCTACGCGCAGCTCTCGCGCGGCAAGTTCGAGCTGGCCGCGCTGGAGGCGCTGGCCAGCGCCTTGCTGGACCTGCGCCGGCTGGCGTGGGACCTGTCGCTGTTCACCACGGCCGAATTCGGCTTCGTCACGCTGCCGCCGGAGTACACCACCGGCAGCTCGATCATGCCCAACAAGCGCAACCCCGACGTGGTCGAACTGCTGCGCGCCAGCTACGCCACCGTGGCAGCGGCGCGCTGCGAGATCGAGCAACTGCTGTCGCTGCCCTCGGGCTACCAGCGCGACCTGCAGTTCTCCAAGGGCTCGATCTTCCACGGCATGACCCACGGCCTGGCCGCGCTCGAACTGGTGCCCGACCTGCTGCGGCGGCTGCACTGGAACGAGGCGGCCATGCGCGCGGCGATCGAGCCGGCGATGTACGCCACCGACCTGGCGATCGAACAGGCCGCGCAGGGGATACCGTTCCGCGATGCCTATCGCACGGCTGCCGCGGCGGTGGCCACGGCAGGCGAGGGCCGCACACCGGAACGCAGCCTGGCCGAGCGCGTCTCGCCTGGCGGCGGCGCCGACCTGCGGCTGGAGGAACTGGCCGCGCGCTTGCGCGCCCTGCCAGGCTGAACCGGCCGTTCAGCCCACTTGAGGGCGGGTTCACGGCGACGGGCCGATACTCCTGGCCATGCCTTCGACCACGCCAGCAGCGCATCGCAAGGCCCGGCGTGCCGCGCCCGATCAGCGGGGGTGGTGGCCATGATCGGGGCGGAAGGTTTGCCTGGCGGCCTGCCGAGAACCCTGCTTGCGACCGAGCAGGCGGCGATCATGGAACAACTGGCCGAAGGGGTGATCCTGACCGATACGGCCGGGCGCATCACCTACGTGAACGACGCGGCGGCGCGCCTGTACGGCGTGCGACAGCCCGGCGTAGGGCCGCAGGACTACGCCGGCGCCTATCAGTTGCTGACCGAGGATGGGCGCCCTTATCCGTCGCATCAGCTGCCGCTGACGCGCGCGGTGCGGGACGGCGAGGTCGTCTCCGATGCGCGCTGGCGGATCCGTCGCGCCGACGGCTCCGAGATCATCGCCCAGGGCTCCGCGCGCCCGATCCGTGACAACCACGGCAAGCAGCTCGGTGCCGTGCTCGCGATGCACGACGAAACCGCGCGTGTGCAGGCGGAACGCGCGCTGCGCGAGGAAACCCAGGCGCTGGAGACGCTCAACCGCGTCGGTGCGACGGTGGCCAGCGAATTGGAGCTGGAGCGCATCGTGCAGACGGTCACCGATGCCGGCGTTGCGCTGATCGGCGCCAGCATGGGTGCGTTCTTCTACAACGCCACCAACGAAGCGGGTGAGAGCATGCTGCTCTACACCCTTTCCGGCATCGACAGACACGCGTTCGACCGCTACCCGATGCCACGGACCAGCCTGTTGTTCCGTCCCACGCTCGCCGGCGAGAGCCTGGTGCGCAGCGACGATGTCCTGCGCGACCCGCGCTATGGCAAGAGCCCGCCCTACCACGGCTTGCCGCCGGATCATCCGCCCGTGCGCAGCTACCTTGCCGTACCGGTGGTTTCGCGCTCGGGTCGCGTCCTGGGCGGGCTCTTCTTCGGCCATCCCGAGCCCGGAAGGTTCCTGCCGCGGCACGAACAGTTGATGGCGGGCATCGCGGCGCACGCGGCGATCGCGATCGACAACGCCAACCTGTACGCAGTGGCGCAGCGCGAGGTCGAGGAGCGTCGGGCCGCCGAGGAGCGCCTGCGCGAGCTCAACGAGACGCTGGAGCAGCGCGTCGAGACACGTACGCGCGAGCGCGACCGTGCCTGGAAACACTCGCGCGACCTGCAGGCGGTGCTCGATGAACGCGGCCGCTTCCTGCAGGTCAACGACGCCTGGTGCGCGATGCTCGGCTGGCAGCCGGCGGACGTGGTTGGGCACCACGCCTACGAGTTCATCCACGCGGACGACCGTCCCGCGGGCGAACGCGCATTCTTCACCCATCTGGCCAGGGGGCCCGCGTTCGAGAACCGCATGCGGCACAAGGACGGCAGCTTCCGTTGCATCTCCTGGGTCGTCAGCCAGGACGAGGACACAATCTATGCGAGTGGTCGCGACGTCAGTGAGCAGAAGGAACAGGCTCGCGCGCTGGCGCAGGCCGAGGCGGCGCTGCGACAGAGCCAGAAGATGGAAGCAGTCGGCCACCTGACCGGCGGCATCGCGCACGACTTCAACAATATGCTGGCGGTGGTGATCGGCTCACTGGACATGCTCAGGCGCCGGCTGCCCGAAGGCGGCCCCGAACGGCGCCACGCCGGGAACGCCATGGAGGCCGCCGATCGCGCCGCTACGCTGACCCAGCGGCTGCTGGCCTTCGCCCGCCAGCAGCCGCTCAGTCCCAAGCCGGTGGATGCCAACGCGCTGGTTGCGGGCATGTACGAGCTGCTGCGCCACGCGATCGGCGCCGACATCCGGCTGGACGTCCTGCTTGCGGACGAGCTTTGGCCGACGCTGGCCGACGCCAATCAGCTGGAGAACGCGATCCTCAATCTCGCGGTGAACGCTCGCGATGCGATGCCGGGTGGCGGCCGGCTGACCATCGAGACGGCTAACGTCACGCTCGACAAGCGCTATGCGGCGGGCCATGCGGACGTGGAACCGGGCGACTATGTGTCCATCACGGTGACCGATGCCGGCGTGGGGATGCCGCCGGAGGTCGCCAGGCGTGCGTTCGATCCGTTCTTCACCACCAAGCAGACAGGGCAGGGTACCGGCCTGGGCCTGAGCCAGGTCTATGGCTTCGTGAAACAGTCCGGCGGCCACGTGGCGATCTATTCGGAGCCCGGACACGGCACCAGCGTCAAGGTCTACCTGCCGCGGATGACCGGCGAGGCGGCTGAGCAGGAGACCGGTGTTTCGGCGGCGCCATTGCCGGCAGGGCGGCAGGAACTCGTCCTGCTGGTGGACGATGAACCGGCGGTGCGGCAGATCAATGCAGAGGCCCTGCGCGAGCTGGGCTATCGCGTGCTGGAAGCCGATGGCGCCGTGGGCGCGCTGGACATGCTGGACGCCCATCCGGATGTCGCGCTGCTGCTCACCGACGTGGTCATGCCGGACATCGACGGACGCCGGCTCGCGGCGGAGGCGCGTCGCCGCCGCCCGGGCCTGAAGGTGTTGTTCACTACCGGATACTCGCCCGCGGCCGTGCAGCACAACGGCAAGCTGGACGCGGATGCGCCGCTGCTGGGCAAGCCGTACACGCTCGACGAGCTCGGCCGCAAGTTGCGGCAGGTGCTGGAAGGCGCCTGAGCGGCGTCAGCCGTGCAAGTGCCCCTGGTGGCCCAGGTCGCGCGGCTGCTCGCTCCACATGCCCCGCGCGAAATCCAGCGCGCGCTCGACGAAACTGTCCGCCGATTCCCAGTACATCGCGTCGCGCACGCGTACGCGCAGCACGGTCAGGTTGGGGTCGTCCTTGCCGGAGAAGAACACGTTCTGTGCGGGCGACCACAGCTCCCCGATCAACGCCTGGTCGCGGTTGATGCGCGCTCGTCCGCGCACGGAAACATAGCACTTATCGTCCTGGTTGGCGTAGGCGAGGTTCACGTCCAGGTCTTCGGTGAGCTGGCCCACCTTGGCGCTGTCGGCCGCGGTGAAGAACACCAGGTCGCCCTCGGCGGTCAGCTTCAGCGTCTGCAGTGGACGGCTGACCAGCGAGCCATCCGCGGCCTGAGTGGTAAGCATCGCCACCTCGATCCCATCGATCAGTTCGCCGAGCTTGCGCAGGTCGGCATCGTCGTGCGGAGCGTCGTTCCTCATGGTTGCGTTCTCCAGTGCCAGGGCTTTCGAAGATGGCGCGCAGGCCTTCAAGACCGCATGAAATATGCAGGAACCCTCGCGCGCGCCAACCGTTCTCCTGCAGGGCGGAGGCATGCATGAATGTCGACAAATTCAATCCAGACCATGCCGCCCTGCTGGCATCGGTGGAGACCATGCGCGAGCTGGTTCAGGCCAGGGCGGCATCGAATTTCGCTACGGCGCCAACGCCGTGTCCAAGCTCTGCACCAACCCATCCGGTGCGAAGGCCGCGGAACTGCAATCGCTCGCCGTGCGCGTCTGAGCGAGCGAAGACGGACGCTCAGGGGTTGGCCCAGCGTCGCACCGCTTCGGCGAAGGCCAGGCAATCGGCATGGCGGTTGTAGAGCGGCGCGGGCGAGATGCGGATGACGTCCGGCTCGCGCCAGTCGCCGATCACCCCATGCGCCATGAGGTATTCGAACAGCGCACGCCCGCGGGTGCGGCCGCCGAGCACGCGGATCGACAGTTGCGCCCCACGGCGCGTCGGATCGGCCGGGGTGACGATCTCCAGTACGTCGGCCAATTGCGTATGCACCAGCCACTCCAGATAGCCGGTCAGCTGCAGCGACTTCGCGCGCAGCCGCGTCATGCCGGCGCGGCGGAATACCTCCAGCGACACCCGCAGCGGCGCCAGCGCCAGGATCGGCGGGTTGGACAGCTGCCAGCCGTCCGCGCCGGGCGTGGGCGCGAATTGCGGCCCCATCTGGAAACGGGTGGTCTTGTCGTGGCCCCACCAGCCGGCGAACCGCGGCAGCGCCGCGCGCGCGTGGCGCTCGTGCACGAATGCGCCGCCCACCGCGCCGGGACCCGAGTTCAGGTACTTGTAGCTGCACCAGATGGCGAAATCCGCCTCGCTGTCATGCAGCTCGAGCGGCAGGTTGCCGACCGCATGAGCCAGGTCGAAACCGACCTGACACCCCTGCGCATGCGCCAGGCCGGTGATCGATTTGAGATCGAACGCCTGGCCGGTGCGGTACTGCACGCCCGGCAACATCACCAGCGCGGTGCGCGCGCCGTGTTCGGCCAGCGCGCGCTCGAACGCGGCTTGGGAAATCGTGCCGTTGGGCTCGTCCGCCTCCAGCTCGATCAGCGCCGTGGCCGGGTCGTAGCCGTGGAAGCGGATCTGCGATTCGACCGCGTAGCGGTCGGTGGGAAAGGCGCCGGCCTCGATCAGGATCGCATGGCGCCCAGGCGTGGGACGGTAGAAGCTGACCATCATCAGATGCAGGTTCACGCCCAGCGTATTCATGGCCACCACTTCGGAGGGCAGCGCGCCGACCACGTTGGCCAGGTCGTCGCGCACGAACTCGTGGTAGTCCATCCACGGCAGGCGGCCCTTGAAATGTCCCTCGACCGCCAGCTCGCCCCAGTAGTCCAGCTCCGCACCGACCGCCGCGCGCACCGCGCGAGGCTGCAGGCCCAGCGAGTTGCCGCAGAAATAGTGCGCGTCGCGGCCTTCGTGCGGGGGGATCAGGAATTCGTCGCGGAACGGGCGCAACGGATCGGCGTCATCCGCGGCGGCGGCCCATGCCGCGGTAGCCTGGTAGGTGGTCACGGGGCTGGACCTTTAGCGGGCCAGGCTGGCGGCGACGGTATCGCAACCCTTGTCGAAGCCTGCGGCCCAGGCGGCGCCGGCTTCGCTGCGTGCCGGCCGTGCGCATCGCAGTTGGATCGCATGGTTGTTCGCGAACCAGTAGCGCTCGCTGTAGCGGTACGGCGTGCCGTTCTCGCTCGCGGTATAGGCGTAGCTATTGGGGCCGTAGGGGTTGCCGGCGGCCTGGTAGCCGGTCAGCGACTTGGCCCGCTGGGTGGCGCTGGCCACGTACCGCTCGAATGCGGCCAGGTCGCTGACCTGCTTCACCGTGACGGTGACGCGGGCCAGGCTGCTGGCGGCGGTAGGCGAGGGATCGGGAACCTGGAACACGCGCACTTCCGGGTCTCCCTGGGTCTCCATGATGCTGACCCAGCTATCGGGTGTGCTGAACCCCACGCTGCCGCCGGCCATGCTGACCTCGGTGGCATACGCGGTACCGGCCAGCAGCAGGGCGGCGGCTAGGATGAGGCTGCGGGTGAGGCTCATGGACGCTCCGTAATGGGTGCCGGGTGGATGAAACGATGCAGGGGCAGGCCCAGCCATTCCAGAGCGGTGCCGTGGAACAGCCGTGCGCGGTCGTCCTCGGGAAGGCCCAGTGCCTCGATGCCGCTGCCGGGCTCCTGCTCGCCCAGCGGGAAAGGATAGTCGGTGCCCAGCATGACGCGATCGACGCCGGTCACATCCAGGAGATATCGCAGCGCCCGCTCGTCGTGCACGCAGGAGTCGAAATAGAGCCGGCGCAGGTACTCGCGCGGGTTGCGCGGGTTGTCGGTGGCGACCAGGTCCGGCCGCATGCGGAAGCCGTGCTCGATGCGGCCGATCGACCAGGGGAAGCTGCCGCCGCCGTGGGCCAGCATGATGCGCAGCTTCGGCAGCCGTTCCAGCACGCCGCCAAAGGCCAGGCAGCAGCCCGCGCGCGACTGCTCGGCCGGCATGCCGACGAGCCAGGGCATCCAGTACTTGGGCATGGTGTCGGCGCCCATCATGTCCCACGGGTGCACGAGGATCGCCGCGCCCAGGTCCGCCGCCGCCTCGAAGAAGGGAAACAGCTCCGGCGCGTCCAGGTTCCAGTCGTTGCAGTGCGAGCCGATCTGCACCCCCTGCAGGCCCAGCTCGTCGATGCAGCGCTCCAGCTCGCGGATGGCCAGTTCGGGCGACTGCAACGGCACGGTGCCGATGCCCGCGTAATGGCGCGGGTGGTCGTGGCACATCTGCGCCATGTGGTCGTTGAGGTGCCGGTGCAGCTCCAGCGCCTGGTAGCCGGGTGCCCAATAGGAAAACAGCACGGGCACGGTGGAGACGACCTGCACCCCGACCCCGAAGCGGGCGTAGTCGTCGATGCGGGTGCGCGGATCGAAGGCCGAGTCCCAGACTTCGCGGAAGAACTTGCCGTCCTTGTAGATGCGATGCCGGCCGTCGGTGTGCGTCATCACCGGGAAGCGGTCGTTGCCGTATTTGGCCGCGAGATTGGGCCAGTCGCGGGGCAGGACGTGCGCATGGGTGTCGATCTTGAGCATGCGGACGAGTTTAACAGGGCACCCCGGATAGCCACGTAGTGCGCAATCCGTGGCTCGTTTCGGTGGGCTCCGCGGGGGGGCTATGACCTATTTTTCGGGGCGGCCGTTCGGCCAAGGGACCTGCTTCGTGAACAACAGTGTCGACGTGACGCAGCTGCTGCATTGGGCGCAGGCAGGCGATGCCGCCGCGCTGGAGGAGGCGTTGCGCCAGATGTACGCGGCGCTGCACCGGCTGGCCGGCGCGCAGCTGCGCCGCAATACCAGCGAGCGCACGCTGAGCGCCACCGCGCTGGTCAACGAGGCCTATATCAAGGTGCTCGGCGGCAACGGAGCGCCGCAGTGGGAAAGCCGTGGCCACTGCTGGGCGTGGCCGCGCGGGCGATGCGCAAGGTGCGAACCGCGAATCGCTCGCGACACGCATGCACCGATAAGGGGGCATTACGGATGCACGTGCCGTCCGGGCGATTGCGCGGCCGGCTCCTGCGGGCAGCGGCCGACCACGTGGGCGAGCGTGTTGATGTTGTCGGCCAGGCGGTCGGTGAGGCGGGCGACCTGATCGGCGCCAGCCGCGTCCTCGGACATCGCCAGCAAGGTGCCGAGGCTGCGCTGGAGCATGCGCAGGTCCGGCAAGCCGGAGGCCGCGCGCTGTTCGCGCAGCGCGCCGGCGATGCCGTGCAGCGCCGTGGCGGCGTGGTCGACGAAGGCGCTCACCTCGGTCTGTTCCGGCAGGCTCGAGCGGTTCTGCAACAGCGCCTCCAGCGCCATGGCCGTGCGCGCCAGGCGGTTGCCGTTGGAAAACAGCGCCTGGGCCAGGTCGAGCAGGGCGGTGGGGGTCGCCGGTTCGGCGCGCATGCGTTCGATCGACGCCAGCGCATTGGTACGGGCGGTGCGCGCGGCGGTGCGGGTTTCGCGATAGTTCGAGCGCCGCTGCGGGCGCCCGAGCGCACGCAGATAATCGGCGTAGGCGTCGATCATGTCCGCCAGCGCGGCGCGTGCGCGGCCACGCTCCCAGGTGGGCCACAGCACGTAGGCGAGCAGCGCCAGGCCGCTGCCCAGGGCGGTGTTGATGACGCGGTCGAGGACGGCCACACCCGGATCGACGCCCTCGAAGGAAAGCAGCACCACCACGGTGCCGGTCAGCGCCGCCACCGCGATGCCGTAGTGCGCGGTGGCCAGGTAACGGAAAGCCATGCACAGCACGCCCATCAGGGCCAGGTGCGCCCAGGGCTGGTCGGGAATCACGCGCAGCAATGCAGTAGTCAACAGCAGGCCGAGCACGGTGCCGACCACGCGCAGCAGGCCGAAGTTGAACGTGGCGGCGAAGTCCGGCCGCAGCACGATGGCAACGGTCATCGGCACCCAATAGCCGTGCGGGAGCTTGAGCAGGCGCGAGAGCGCCAATGCCAGGCTCAACGTGACGGCCGAGCGCACGGCGTGGCGGAAAGCCACCGAATGCGGCGAGAGGTTGGCCAGCAGCACCGCCCGCGTCGAGTTCTGCCGCAGCGAGGCGGGCAGGCGCAGGTCGGCCGCTTCCGCGCGCTGCTCGCCGCGGCTGCCGGCCCAGTTGGCGTTGCGCACGGCCGCGGCGAGCTGGCCGGCCAGGGCATGGATGTGCAGCGCACCCTGCGCGTCGTTGTCCACGGCATGGCGTTCGATCGCCTGCAGGGCGTGCAAGGCGCGTTCGGCCGCGTGCGGCGTGGTGCCCTCCTGAAGTGCGTCGGCGATGTGGTCGAGCACCCGCGCGACGCGGGCGCGGAAGCGCAGCGTCGGCGCATTCGAGGGCGTGCCGCCCGCCAGCGTGGTGAGCTCCAGGCGGATGCGTTCGGCCAGTTCGAGCAGCACGCCGAAGGCCTCCATGGCGCGGCCGCGGGCGTGGTAGCGGCCCAGCAGGGTCTGCTGCAGGATGGTCATGGCGCCGCTCAGGGCGGGCTCGTCGGCTTCGTCCTGGGCACGCTGCCGCGCGAGCGAGGCCAGTCCGCGGTAGACCGTAGCGAGTGCCTGCCGTTCGGGCCGGTAGCGCTGCAACGGCCAGGCGGCGACGGAGAACAGCATCATCAGCAGGCCGCCGGCGAAGATAAGCGCCGCACCGGCCGCCGCCGGCGCCAGCGACGTGGGCGAGGCGGCAGTGACCACCAGCAGGATCATGCTGGTCATGCCTACGCGCGCGAGGTCGGTACCGAACACCACCAGCAAGCCGCCGCCGAAACCGACCAGTGCGCTCGCCAGCAGCATCGACGGCAGGTGCCCGCCGATCAGGAAACCGGCGAGCGCGGCCAGTCCCGCGGCAAGCGAGGCGAGCAGCAATTGCACGACGCGCTGGCGGTAAGGGCCCGGCTGGTCGGAGAACATCGTGTCCAGCGCACCGGCTGCCACGCCCAGGCCCACCGCAGTGTGCCCGCAGGCCATGCCGATTCCCAACGGCGCCACCACGGCCAGCGTGTTGCGCACCACTACCCGCAGGGGAACGTCCGGGCGCTTGGTCCGGGTAAGGCTCTCCAGCACGTTGGCGCGTAGCGAGTAGACGCTGGCGGACATGGCCGAATCGCAGGGGGTGGGAAGCCCGTGATTCTGCCTGAGGCTAGTTGAACCGCCGCCTAGGGGACCTGCAGCGCCCGGTCGCCTTTATGTGGAGGAGGCGGACGCTGCGGCGCTCTTTGGGTTGATGCGGAGCATGTGCGTGGGACCTACCGCGGGCCTGGCCAAGAGCGCCTTGCACCGTTCCCCGCGTTCGCGGAGAAAGGTGCTCGAGCCACCGGGATGAAGGCTTGCGGGAAGCCTTCATCCGTCAGGCACGCCCGGCGAATTCGCCCGTCAGCGTGTTGACCCACACCTTCTCGTCGTTGGTGATGTATTCGGGCACCTGGATTTCCACACCGGTGTTGAGCCGGGCCGGCTTGGTGCGCTTGGTGGCGCTGGCGCCCTTGAGCTCCGGCGCGGTGTCCACGACCGTGAGCACCACGCTGGTGGGAACCTGCAGGCCGACCGGAGCGTCGTCGATCAACTGCACGTAGTAGCCCTCGGTGTCCTCCACGATGTAGCCGGCGTTGTCGCCGACCAGCTCGGGGCCGAGCAGGTACTGGGCGTAGTCCTCGGCATCCATGAACACGAACGCCTCGCCGTCCATGTAGGAGAAGTTGGCCGCGCGGCGGACCAGGTCCATCTCCTTCAGGTCGTCGTCGGCGCGCAGGCTCAGGTCGAACTTGCGCCCGCCGGGGATCGAATACATGGTGAAGCGGAAGGTCACGTTGCCGCCGCGCGCGGTCGGCGCACTGCGTTCGATGTCGCGCACCTGATAGACGGTGCCGTCGTGCTCGACCACGTTGCCTTTCTTGACGTCGGAAGCTTTCATGGGTCTGGACCGGGATGGTGATTGGAGGCTGGGCTTCGGAGGAGGAGCGCGGGATGCGGGCTCTTGCGAGCCTCGAATCCCGCGCATCGGGATCCCGGCTTACTTCGGTTGCAGGCGCACCGCGCCATCCAGGCGGATGGTCTCGCCATTGATGTAGCGGTTGCCCAGGATGAAGGCGACGGTGCGCGCGAACTCCTCCGGCTTGCCCAACCGCGAGGGGAACGGGATCGAGGCGCCCAGCGATTCCTGCACCTGCGGCGGCATGCCGTCGACCATCGGCGTCCAGAAGATGCCAGGCGCGATGGTCGCCACGCGTATGCCGAAGCGGGCCAGCTCGCGCGCCATCGGCAGCGTCATACCCACCACGCCGCCCTTGGACGCCGAGTAGGCCGCCTGGCCGATCTGGCCCTCGTAGGCGGCCACCGAGGCGGTGTTGACGATCACGCCGCGCTCGCCGTCCTCGCCCGGCTCGTTGGACTGCATCAGCGACGCGCCGGCCTTGGCCACGTTGAAGCTGCCGACCAGGTTGACCATCACCGTGCCGGCGAAGTTGGACAGCGCCATCGGGCCTTCCTTGCCCAGCACGCGGCCGGAGCCCAGGATGCCCGCGCAGTTCATCACCACGTTGAGCCCGCCCATCGCCTCGCGCGCGGCGGCGACGTTGGCGGCCACGCCTTCCTCCGAGGTCACGTCGGTGCGGTAGAAGCGGGCGGCCTGGCCCAGCGCCTGCGCGGCGGCCTGTCCTTTCTCTTCGTTGACGTCGAACAGCGCCACCTTCGCGCCGTGTGCGACGAGGTGCTGTGCCACCGCGTGGCCGAGACCGGAGGCGCCGCCGGTGATGACGGCCTTGACCTGATCGAGCTGCATGGGGAGGTCCTTGGGATGCGGAAAACGGCAATGGTAGCCGAGCTCGCGCTTTTGCTTCCTCTCGGGGAGAAGGGCCAGCGTGGAGACTCGGGCGATCCGGCGGGCTAGGGCGAGAGGCCACGCAAGGTGGCGCCGTCCGCGTCCACGCGCAACACCGACCCCTGCTCGTACCAGTCACCCAGTACGATGCGCTGGACCTCATGCCCATCGAGCGAAAAGTCGTGGATCGCCGGCCGGTGCGTGTGGCCGTGGATCAGCCGCGTGACGCCCGCCCCGCGCATCGCCTGTGCGACCGCGTCGGCGTTGACGTCCATGATCGATTCCATGGTTTTGCCGGTGTGCGCGCGGCTATCGGCGCGGGCCTTGGCGGCGAAGGCGCGGCGCGCCTCCAGCGGCATGGCCAGGATGTTGGCCTTCCATTGGGGCGTGCGTACCTGGCGTCGTACGGCCTGGTAGGCGACGTCGTCGGTGCACAGCGTGTCGCCGTGCATCAGTAGGGTGGAACGGCCATACAGGTCATGGACGGTGCCGTCTTCCAGCAAGCTGAGGCCGGCGCGCTCGGCGTAATCCTGGCCGAGCAGGAAGTCGCGGTTGCCGGACATGAAATACACCGGTACGCCGGACTCGCGTACGGCGCGCGTGGCGCGGGCGATGCGTGCGGGCAGCTGCGCGTCGTCGTCGTCGCCGATCCAGGCCTCGACCAGGTCGCCCAGGATGTACAGCGCATCGGCCCGGCGCACTTCGTCGCCGGCGAGGTAACGCTCGAACAGGTCGGTGATGTGCGGGCGGCTGTCGTCCAGGTGCAGGTCGGCGATGAACAGGCGGGCCATCAACCGCCCTTCCTGCCGGCCGGCCTGGCGGGCTTGGCCGCGCTGGCGGCCTTGGCGGGCGCCTTGGCGCTGGCAGTGGAGGCGGGAGCTTCCTCACCGACCACGCTTGCGCTCAGGATCACCGGCAGCGGGTCGGGTACGTCGGCGGCGAACGGTCCCTGGCCGCGGGTCGGCAGGGCGGCGATCTTGTCGACCACGTCCATGCCCTGCACCACCTTGCCGAACACCGCATAGCCCCAGGTGAGCCCGCTCTGGTTGCCGGCGTAGTCGAGCCGGCGGTTGTCGACCAGGTTGATGAAGAACTGCGCGGTGCCCGAATTGGGGTCGGCGCCGCGCGCCACCGCCACGGTGCCGCGCAGGTTGGAGAGGCCGTTGTCGGCCTCGCTGGCGATGGCCGGGTGCGTGCGCCGCGGCTGCAGGTCGCGCGTGTACAGGCCGCCCTGCACGAGATAGCCGGGAATGGCGCGGTGGAACACGGTGCCGTCGTAGAAACCCTCGTGCACGTATTGCAGGAAGTTGGCCACGCTCTTGGGCGCCTTGTCCGGATACAGCTCCAGCGTGATGTCGCCGACGCTGGTGTGCAGCAGCACCTTCGGGCCCGGCGCCGGCGGCGCCTGGGTGACGGCCGGTGCAGGCACCGCCGTCTGGGCGGACAGGCCCAGCGGCACGAGGAGCAGGAGAGCCAGCAGGAGTCGATGCATGCGTTCGGAACCTGTGTGGATTGCCCGCATGATACGCGGTGCCGTTGCACGGGCTGAAGCAAGGCCGCGGTCCCTCCCTTGCGAGCGGGCGGGAGGATCCTCTCAGGTGCGCTGGATATCAAGCGTCAGGCCGAGCTCGGCCATCGGCCCCTGTTCCTGCTCCAGGTCGGCTTCGGTCAGCGGATGCTGGTCGAGCCAGTGTGCGGGAATGGCCAGGCGCAGGCGGTGGCTGGTGGCGGTGAGTTTGAGCGGCGGCAGCGACTCGGCGCGGCGGCCGCGGCGGAACAGCACGGCCAGGCGCAGCAGCGCCGTGATATGGCGGGCCAGGGCGCGGTAGCGCTGCGGCAGCACCGAGATCAGCGCCTTGGCCGGCTTGCGCCGGTGCGCCTCGACGACGGCGGCGAGCAGTTGCTGTTCCTGCCGCGAGAAACCGGCCAGATCGGCATGGCGCAGGATGTAGGCGCCGTGGTGATGGTGCTGGCTGTGTGCGATGGCCAAGCCGATCTCGTGTACGCGGGCGGCCCAGGAAAGCCACTCGCGCGCCTCCGCATCGAGCTTCCAGGGACGCACCACCTGGTCGAACAGCGCCAGCGCGGTCGACTCGACGCGGCGCGCCTGCGCACGGTCGACGCCGTAGCGGGTGGCCAGCGCATCGACGCTGTCGGTGCGTGGGTCGCGGCCACCGGCGCGGCCGAGCAGGTCCCACAGCAGGCCTTCGCGCATCGAGCTTTCGCATACGCGCATGTGGCCGATGTCCAGCGCCTCGAAAGCCGCCTCGAAGATCACCACGGCGCCGGCGAACACGGGCGCGCGCTCCTCGGTGAGCCCGGGCAGCCGCAGCAGGTCCATCTGGCCCTGTTCGAGGATCGCCTCGCGCAGCTCGGCCAGGGCATCCAGGGTGACGCCGTCGTCGGTCAGGCCCATCGCCTGGATCACCGCGTCGACCGCCTTGGCGCTGCCGGAGGAGCCGTAGGCGTCCTGCCAGCCCGATTCGCGGAAATCCTCGGCGAACTGCTGCAGCAGCACGCCCACTTCGCTGCGCGCGCGGTTCCAGCGCTTGGGCGTCAGCCGGCCGCCGGGAAAGAACCGCAAGGTCGAGGCGATACAGCCGGCCTGCACGCTCTCGGTGTGCAGTGGCGCCAGCCCACGGCCGATGATGAACTCGGTGCTGCCGCCGCCCACGTCGATCACCAGCCGCGGTTCGCGCGACGCAGGAAGGTCGTGCGCCACGCCAAGGAAGATGAGCCGACCTTCCTCGCGGCCGGAAACGATCTCCACCGGATGGCCCAGCGCCGCCTCGGCGCTGGCGAGGAAGGTGTGTGGCGAGGACAGCCGCCGCACGGTATTGGTGGCCACGGCGCGCACGTTGGCCGACGGCAGGCTTTCGATGCGCTGGCCGAAACGCGCCAGGCTGGCCAGCGCGCGGGCGCGATGGGCGGCGTCCAGCGTGCCGTCCGAGCGCAGGCCGGCGGCCAGGCGCACGGTGTCGCGCAGGCGGTCGATCACGCGCGGCTCGCCGTGCTCCATGCGCGCGACCACCATGTGGAAACTGTTCGAGCCCAGGTCCACGGCCGCGATCAGTTCGCCATCCTTGATGGGTACGGTCTCGGTGATCACGCGGGAAATCCGGAGGGGTAAGCCGGGGATTCTGCCATGCCTGGCGCCCACGGCCGCAGGCACCGCAGGCGACGGCCGACCGCGTGGATCTCGATCCCAGGCGCCAGGCCGAGGGCGCGGCGAGATAGCGGCCGGCGCCTCATCCGCAGATCTTCTCGAGCAGCGTCTGCTGCGCGCTGTGCGGCGGTTGGTTGCCGGGCGTGGCGCGGGTATAGCGGCCGCTCGCGTCCAGCAGCCAGGCCTGGGTATTGTCGGCCAGGCCGTTGGCCAGGGTCTCGTCGAACACGCGCCGGGCCAGCGCCGGGTCGAGGATCGGGAAGGCGACCTCGATGCGGCGCATAAGGTTGCGCCCCATCCAGTCGGCGCTGGCGCAGTAGATCTCGCTCATGCCGTCGTTGGCGAACCAGTACACACGGCTGTGCTCCAGGAACCGCCCCACGATCGAGCGCACGCGGATGCGCTCGGAGATGCCGGGCAGGCCGGGCCTGAGCGTGCAGGCGCCGCGCACGATCAGGTCGATCTCCACGCCGGCCTGCGAGGCCCGGTAGAGGGCCTCGATCACGTGCGCCTCGTTGAGCGCGTTCAGCTTGGCGACGATGCGCGCCGGCTTGCCGGCCAGCGCGTGCGCCGTCTCGCGCTCGATTTTGGCGACCACGCTCTTGTACAGCGTGAAGGGCGAATGCAGCAGGCGCTTGAGGCTGATCACCGAGCCCAGGCCCGAGAGCTGCTGGAAGACCTTGTGCAGGTCTTCGCCGATCTCGGGGTTGGAGGTCATCAGGCCGATATCGGTGTAGAGGCGGCTGTTGGCCTGGTGGTAGTTGCCGGTGGACAGGTGCACGTAGCGGCGCAGCAGGTCGGCCTCGCGGCGCACGATCAGCATCATCTTGGCGTGGGTCTTGTAGCCCACCACGCCGTAGACCACCTGCACGCCGGCCTCCTGCAGCCGCGTGGCCAGCCGGATGTTGGCCTCCTCGTCGAAGCGCGCGCGCAGTTCGATCACCACGGTGACGTCCTTGCCGTTGCGGGCGGCCTCCACCAGCAGGTCGACCAGCGGGGTGTCCTCGCCGGCGCGGTAGAGCGTCTGCTTGATCGCCAGCACGGCGGGATCGGAGGCGGCCTGGCGCAGCAGGTCGACCACCGCGGCGAAGCTTTCGTAGGGGTGGTGCAGCAGCACGTCGCGCTGGCCGATCACCTCGAAAAGGTTGGCCCCGGGACCGATCGCCGCGGGCAGGCGGGGCACGAAACGCGGGAACTTGAGCTCCGGCCGGTCGACCTGGTCGTAGATGCCGCCGGCGCGGATGATGTTGACCGGCCCGTCGCAGCGATACACGTCCGTTTCGTCCAGCTCGAAATTGGCCACCAGCATGGCGGTGATCGCCCTGGGGCAGTCGTTGGCGATCTCCAGCCGCACCGGCCGCGCGTAGCCCCGCCCGAGCAGCTCCTCGCTGAGCGCGTGGGCCAGGTTCTCCACCTCGGCCTCCTCCACGATCAACTCGCTGTTGCGGGTGACGCGGAACTGGTAGGAGCCGACCACCTTGAAGCCGGCGAACATGAGATCGACGAAGGCCTGCAACAGCTCGGCCAGAAACACGAAGTTGTCGCCGCCGCCGCTTACCTCGGCCGGCAGCTTGATGATGCGCGGCAGCGAGCGCGGCGCGCGCACCAGCGCCATGTGGCCCTCGTGGCCGAACGCATCGCGGCCCTGCAGCACCACCGCGATGTTGAGCGTCTTGTTGAGGATGCGCGGAAACGGGTGCGCCGGGTCCAGCCCCAGCGGCGAAAGCACCGGCAGCACCTCGTGCTCGAAATACCCCTGCAGCCACCGCCGCTGCAGCGGCGTCCACTGCCGGCGGGTGAGGAAGCGGATGCCTTCGGCGTCCAGTTGCGGCTTGAGCTGTTCCTGCCAGGTGGCGTACTGCTCGGTGACCAGGTCCAGCGCGCGCGCGCGGATGCGGGTCAGCAGCTCGCCGGAGGACAGCCCGTCGGGTCCTGGCGCGGCCGAGCCGTAGGCGTGGTGGTGCTTGAGCATCGCCACGCGCACCTCGAAGAACTCGTCGAGGTTGTTCGCCACGATACTCAGGTAGCGCAGCCGCTCCAGCAGCGGGGTCTGTGCGTCGCGCGCCATGGCGAGCACGCTGAAATTGAACTCCAGCGCCGCCAGCTCGCGGCTCAGGTACAGCTCCGGCGCGGCCAGGTCGGCGATCGTGGTGGCGGGAGGCGGCAGTTTGCGGGCCATGGATCCCATTCTGGCCGATGCGGCGCGCAAGTACACCCGCTGCGCCCGGGACGGGTAGGGCGGGCTTCAGCCGGGGGTTGGGTCTCCGGCGCCGGATTCAGGCACCAGCAGCCGTTCGGCGCCGAAGTGGCAGGCGAAGGTGGAACCCTTGCCTGGGGTGCTTTCGACGCTGAGCCTTGCCTGGTGCAGGTTGAGCACGTGCTTGACTATTGACAGCCCCAGGCCGGTGCCGCCGGTCTCGCGCGAGCGGCTGGAGGAGACGCGGTAGAAGCGCTCGGTCAATCGCGACAGATGGCCGGCGGGGATGCCGTAGCCGGTGTCGCTGACCGAATACATGGCCCCTTCCGGCGTACGCTGCCAGCGGATGATGATGCTGCCGCCGCTGGGGGTATAGCGCACGGCGTTGCTGACCAGGTTGGAAAGGGCGCTGTGCAGATCCCTGGGCGAGCCGAGCAGGTCGCAGTCGGTTTCGGTTTCGAGGGCGATGCGGTGGCGGCCCTGGCTCAGCGCTTCGGCTTCCTTGCGCACGGTGGCGAGCATGGCGGCCATCGGTACGCGCTCGTCGATCACCTGCTCCTGGGTCTCCAGGCGCGAGAGGGTGAGCAGGTCCTCGACGATCTGGCCCATGCGCTTGGATTGCGCGCGCATCTCGGCGAGCACCGGCGCCAGCGTCGGCACGTCCTCCGGGTCGAGCAGCTCGAGATAGCCGTGGATCACCGTGAGCGGCGTGCGCAGCTCGTGCGAGACGTTGGCGACGAAGTCGCGGCGGATCTGCTCCAGCCGCGTGAGCGGGCTGATGTCGCGCGCCAGCAGCATGCGCTGGCGACGGCCGAACGGCTGGATGGATACGTCCAGATGATCCCCCGGACGGCCGGGCGCCGGTATGTCGTGCAGCGGCACGCGCGCGCCGGAACGCAGCCATGCGGCCAGTTCCGAGCCGTGCAGGCGATCGGACAGCACCACACCGCGGTCGTGACCGCGGCGCAGTCCCAGCAAGGTTTCGGCGGCCTGGTTGAACCAGCGCACGCGCCATGCCTCGTCCAGCAGGACCACGGCGTCGGGCAGGCTGTCGGCTGCGTCGCGCAGGTCGCGCAGGGTGATGGCGAGGCGGCGGGCGCGGGTCATGCGTTCGATCCGGGGCAGCGGTGCGGGAAGGATGGTGCGGCCGGATGACAACGTCGAGTCGGGCCTCAGACGTTGGCCGAGAAACGATAGCCCGATCCGCGCACGGTCTGCACCATCGCATCGAGCTGCCAGGGCTCCAGCGTCTTGCGCAGGCGGCGGATGTGCACGTCGACCGTGCGTTCCTCCACGTACACGCTGCCGCCCCAGACATGGTCGAGCAGCTGCGCGCGGGTGTACACGCGCTCGGCATGGGTCATGAAGAAGTAAAGCAGGCGGTATTCGGTGGGGCCGATCGGCACCGGTTCCTCGCCGGCGAACACACGGTGCGCCGGCCCATCGATGCGCAGCCCGCCAAGCTCCACCATGCCGCTGCCGTCGTCGCCCTGGCTGCGCCTCAGCACCGCCTTGATCCGCGCGATCAGCTCGCGGGTGGAGAACGGCTTGACCACGTAGTCGTCGACGCCCGCTTCGAGGCCGTTGACCCGGTCCATCTCCTCGCCGCGCGCGGTGAGCATGATGATGGGGATTTCACGGCTCAGCTCTTCCTTGCGCAGTCGCCGGGCCAGGTCCAACCCGCTCGTGCCGGGCAGCATCCAGTCCAGCAGGATCAGGTCGGGCACCTGTTCGGCGATGGCAATCTGGGCGGCGCGGGCGTCGGCCGCCGCGACCGCCTCCATGTCGGCCTTGCGCAGGGCGAAGGCGACCATGTCGCGGATCGAGGCTTCGTCTTCGACGATGAGGATGCGCTTGTGCACGCGGTTTGGGCCTGGCCTGTGACGGGCGTATTGCAATGGGGCAATGTTACGCGGGGATGACATGCCGTGCGAAAGCCGGCCTTCTCGCGACGGGCCGTCGACATCTCGCCCAAGGGCGCGCCGCCTGCTGGCACCTTCCCTCGCGCCGCGGGGGACCCGAATCGAGGTTACTGGCTTCGCCCGTCCGGGTTGTCGACGGTCTGGATCTTGCGCTTGCGCAGCTCAAGCACCAGCGGAGTGAGCTCGGCGATGCGGGCCTGGATGCGTGCCCGGGCGTAGTAGTCCAGGTCCTCGCGCTTGAGCAGGCGCTTCAACTGTTCCATGGCGTCGAACGGCCGGCCGGACAGGTAACTGGCATCGGCAAAGGCCTCGCCGGCGCGGACGTGGTCGCCGGCCTTGTCGCTCGCGCGCGCGTAGCTCATATAGACGTCCGGCTCGTCGGCGTCGTCCAGCAGAGGGCGCAACAAGGATGCGGCGGCGGTGGCCTGGGCGGTGTCCCCGCCGGCGGTCAGCGCCTTGGCGTAGGCCAGTGCCACCGCGCGGTTGCGCGGCGAGCGCCCGTTGAGGCGCGCGTAGCGGGAGAGTGCGTCGGCGCGCTGGCCGGCCTGCAACTGTGCGTCCGCCATCGCCAGTCCGAGCACGAGGCTGTCCGGATGCGCGGCCAGCAGCGGCTGAAGCTGGCCGATCGCCTGCGTACCTGAGCCGGCGCGGGTCAGTGCCAGCGCGTAGCCGTAGCGGTTGGCCGGCGTGTCGAAGCCGGGCATCTTGAAGCTGGCGCCGTAGTATTGGACCAGCTTAGGGGCGTCGCCGGCCAGTACGCGGGTGCGCTCGCGCATCAGCGCGTAGGTATCCAGGCCGCTCTTGGGCGCGGCGATGGAGAGCACGGTGGGGTCCTTCACGTAGGCGATCGGCGCAGTGGTCTTTTCCCATTGGCTGCGCACCAGGGTGGAGCCGCTCGGGCGCATCTTCTGCTGAGCGACAAGGGCGCCGGCACGCGATTTGGCGTCGCTGATGCGCGAGAGCGTCACCGGATGAGTCTGCAGCAGTTCGGGCACGTCGGTGCCGCCGGCGCCGGCGCGCAGGGTGTCCTGCATGCGCTCGAAGAAGCTGGCCATGGCGGTGGGGTCGAAGCCGGCATTGGCCAGCGTCTGGATCCCCACGCGGTCGGCCTCGATCTCATCCTTGCGGGTGAAATTGATCGATTTCTGCGCGATCAGGCCCTGGCCGGCCGCCAAGACGGCTATCGGCGAATCGCCGCTGTGCGAGCCGGCGCCCGCGGCGATTGCGCCCAGCAGCACCAGCGCCATCAGCGGAGCGTCCTTTTTCGAATCCTCGAAGGCGCGCTGCAGGTGGTTCTGCGTGATGTGGCCGATCTCGTGGGCGATCACGCCGGCCAGCTCGCTTTCGCTGCGGGTGATCGCGATCAGGCCGGAGTTCACCGCGATGTAGCCGCCCGGTGCGGCGAAGGCGTTGATCTCCGGGTCCTTCACGATGACGAAGGTGAAGTGGTCCTTGGGCTTGTCGCTGCCGGCCACCAGCCGGTAGCCCAGATCGTTGAGGTAGTCGTCCAGCAGCGGGTCGTCCACCACCATGTCCAGCGAGCGCATCTGCCGCAGCATGGCGGCGCCGTAGTCCCTGGCGTCCTGCGGCGAGATCAGCGAATCGGCCGAGCTGCCCAGATCGGGCAGGCGGATGTCCTCCTGCGCGCCGGCGCCGAAGGCGAGGCAGGCGCAGATCAGCGTTGTCAGCAGGCGGGGGACGAAGCGTCGTGGTGCCATGGCCATAGGTGGGCGACAATACATCAACTCAAAGACCATCCGCGGCGTCGTCGGTTCATTGTCCGTCGGCTTGCAAACGTCCGCCGCGTACCCCATCTGGGGTGGTCAGTTTTCCAGTTGCCGGAGCATCCGCAATGCCCAAGATCGAGGTCTATTCCACGGCCGTGTGCCCGTACTGCGTGGCCGCCAAGAACCTGCTCAAGTCCAAGGGGCTTGAGTGGAGCGAGGTGCGCGTGGATGCCGACCCGGCGCAGCGGGAGCTGATGCTCCAGCGCAGCGGCGGGCGCCGCACCGTGCCGCAGATCTTCATCAACGACCGGCACGTGGGCGGCTACGACGACCTGGTCGCCGCCGACCGCAGCGGCAAGCTCAAGCAACTGCTGGACGAAGCCGCATGAGCGGCGCCGACCAGAGCAAGGACCGCGTGGCGGAGTTCACCGCGTTCCGCCAGCGCATGAACGAGCGCATTCTGGCCGAGGACAACCAGGTGGTGCGTCGCTTCTTCGCGCTGGACACGCAGACCTACAAGCCCGGCGCGCTCGACGTGAAGACCAAGGAACTGCTGGGCCTGGTCGCCTCGATGGTACTGCGCTGCGACGATTGCATCGCCTACCACGTGGCTCAGTGCAAGGACGCCGGCGTCACCCGCGAGGAATTCTTCGAGACCTTCAGCGTGGGGCTGGTGGTCGGCGGATCGATCGTGATCCCGCACCTGCGCCGCGCGGTCGATTTCCTGGACCAGCTCGAAGGCGGCGTCGCCGCCGGCACCGCCTGCGCAGACCACGCCTGAATCCGCGGCGCCGGCGCGAGCCGGCGCCGTCATCGGGGTACGGCTCGGCGCCGGGCGCTGCGAAGAAACGCAACGCTCCGTGCGAGGATTTGCAACGCGCCGGTGGGTGCCGCGTGCTGCGGGCACGGGCCTGCATCGGCGATAATGGGACTCTTTGGCGCGCGCAATCCCCGCCGCGTGCCCGCGACCTGTCCTCGAGGAGCTTCCCATGAGCAACACCATCGCCGTGATTCCGGGTGACGGCATCGGCCCGGAAATCATGACCGCCACCCTGCGCGTGCTCGATGCGCTGGATTGCGGCCTCACCTACGACTACGTCGACGCCGGCATGGTGGCGCTGGAGAAGCACGGCGATCTGCTGCCCAAGGCGACGCTGGAAAAGATCGCCGAGCACAGGATCGCTCTGAAGGGCCCGCTGACCACGCCGATCGGCGGCGGTTTTACCTCGGTCAACGTGACCCTGCGCCGTCATTTCGACTTGTACGCCAACGTGCGCCCGGCGACCAGCTTTCCGGGCACCAAGGCGCGCTACGAGAACATCGACATCATCACCGTGCGCGAGAACACCGAGGGCGCCTATCTCGCCGAAGGCCAGAGCGTGTCCGAGGACGGCGAGATCGCCACCTCGATGGTGCGCGTGACCCGCAAGGGCAGCGCGCGCATCGTGCGCTACGCCTTCGAGATGGCGGTCAGGAAGGGCCGCAAGAAGGTCACGGCGGTGCACAAGGCCAACATCATCAAGACCGCTTCGGGCATGTTCCTGAACGTGGCGCGCGAGATCGCCAAGGAATACCCGCAGATCGAGTTCAACGAGATGATCGTGGACAACACCTGCATGCAGCTGGTGATGAAGCCCGAGCAGTTCGACGTGATCGTGACCACCAACCTGTTCGGCGACATCCTGTCGGACCTGTGCGCCGGACTGGTCGGGGGCCTGGGCCTGGCCCCGGGCGACAACATCGGCGAGCACGCGGCCATTTTCGAAGCGGTCCACGGTTCGGCGCCGGACATCGCCGGCAAGGGCATCGCCAACCCCTGCGCGCTGCTGCTGGCGGCGGCCGACATGCTCGATCACCTGGGGATGGTCGATAAGGGCACTCGCCTGCGCAACGCCATCCGCGACACCATGGCCAACGACCATGACCGGGTCACGCCGGACCTGGGCGGCCGGGGCAACACGCAGAGCTTCGGCGAGGCGATCGCCAAGCGCGTGAAGGGCTGAGGCCCACGATCCCGCTTCATGGTTCCATCGAAGGCCGCGGCATCCCCCGCGGCCTTCGACTTTCTGGGCGCCAGCCCGGCCGCTGGCATGGTGCGGCCGCGCTCCGCGGCGTCCCGAATGCCCGACCGGCTCGCCGCGAAGAACAGCGAGACGAGCAGCACGGCGGCCGGCCGTTGCCAGCGCATGGACGTGGGTTGATGCATGGCGTCCTCCTCGCATGTGACGAGGAGGGCAGGATGGCCGTGCAGCCTGGGGAAGGCGCCCGGTCCGGCCGGAACGGACGCGCCGGACGTGCGATCCGGCAGGACCGGTTCGGGCTGCAGCGCTCGGCAGGCTCAGCCGTGCTGGCCGGGCTTGTAGCTCCCGCCGATCGTGCGGGCGGCAATGTTGATGCGGTTCCAGCTGTTGATCGTCACCACCAGCAGGGTCAGGTCGACCAGCGATTCCTCGTCGAAATGCTGCCGCGCCCTTTCGTAGAGCGCGTCCGATACCGCCTCGTGCGAGTTCAGCTCGGTCAGCTCCTCGGCCCAGGCCAGGGCGATGCGCTCGCGCTCGCTGAACAGCGTGGTCTCGCGCCAGGCCGGCAGCACGTACAGGCGCTGCTCGGTTTCCCCGGCGGCGCGGGCATCCTTGCTGTGCATGTCCAGGCAGTAGGCGCAGCCGTTGATCTGCGAGACGCGCATGAGGACCAGGTCCATCAGGCGCGGCTCCAGGCGGCCGGCGGCGTGGATCTGCTTGCCGAGTTCGACCAGCGGCATCATCGAGCGGTAGTGGCGTTGGATGGCGAAACGGGACATGGCGGACTCCTCGGATTGAAGGGCGGCCCGCAGCGGGCCGTTCAATGCAAGGACGCCAGGGCCCTGCTTTTCGTGACCGCCGCCAGGCGGGCCAGCTTGCCGGGGTGGCGCAAGGCAAGCGTGGCGGTGATGTGGTCGCCTTCGCATTCGATCCAGGTCGCGCTGGCCAGCGTGTCGCCGATCCAGGACAGCAGTACGGGTTCGCCGTTGAGCTCCACGATGGTGAGACGCACGTCGGGTCGCGAGTAGAAGCGGGTGGCGATCTGCGTGTAGAGACGGGCCAGCCGGTCGGCACCCTGCAAGGGGCGCAGGACGGCCCGCACGATGCCGCCGCCATCGGAAATGGCGATCGCGTCTTCGGCAAACAGCGCGCGCAGCGATTCCAGGTCCGGCTGCTTCATTGCCTCTATGAAGCGCCGCAGCATGCGTTGCCTGGTCGGCCCATCCACGCTGAAGCGTGGCCGCCCTTCGCGCAGGCGGGTCCTCGCGCGGTGCACGCGCTGGCGGCAGGCGTCCTCATGGATGCCGAGGATCGCGGCGGCCTCGGCATGGCTGTAGTCGAACACCTCGTTCAGCAGAAAGGCCGCGCGCTCGTCCGGGCTCAGCCGTTCGAGCAGCAGCAGGAAGGACAGGGTGATCGTTTCGCCACGCTCGAGCTCGTCCTCGGGACGTTCTGCATCCGGCACCAGCGGTTCGGGCAGCCAGGGGCCGGTGTAGTGCGCTCGCTCGGACTTGGCGCGGCGCAGGCGGTCCAGCGCCAGGCGCGTGGTCACGGTGACCAGCCAGGCCTCGGGATCGTCCAGTGCGGCGGTGTCCTGCGCGTGCCAGCGCAGCCAGGCGTCGTGTAAAACGTCTTCGGCATCGGCCGGCGTGCCAAGCATGCGATAGGCCAGCCCGAACAGGCGTGGGCGATGTCGCTGGAAGAGGGCGGTCTGGGCATCCATGGACGTTCTCCGGTGGGATACGGCCAGGACGCGCGGCCGGCGCGGAATGTGACCGGCCTTCAGCGCACCAGCGGCCAGGGCGCCAGGAACACCAGCCAGATCAGCAGCACGATGCCGGCGTACTTCAAGCCCCGGAACAGCTTGGGGTGGCGCCGCTTGAAGGCCTTGCTGCGCTCGCGCCCACGCTGGTTGAGCGCGAACATGCGGTTGACGAAGCCGACCTTCTCGCTGTCGGCGTTGGGGGAGGCGGTGATGCGGCCCATGAACGCGCCGACGCGATGGTTGAGCGCGCTCATCCAGCGCGTGCGCAGCGGGCGCTCGACGTCGGCGAACAGGATCACGCGGGTCTGGTCGGTGTTGTTCTCCACCCAGTGGACGTAGGTCTCGTCGAACACCACGTCTTTGCCGTCGCCCCAGGCATGTTCCTCGCCGTCGACGAAGATGCGGCAGTCGCGCGAGTTGGGCGTGATCAGGCCCAGGTGGTAGCGCAGGGAGCCGGCGAACGGATCGCGGTGCGGGTTGAGCTTGCTGTGCGGCGCCAGCGTGGCGAACATCGCCGCCTTGATGCTGGGGATTGCCCGGAGCAGTTCCACCGTTCTCGGGCATAGCGCTTCGGCCGAGGCGAGCGGCTCGCCGTACCACTTCAGGTAAAAGCGCTTCCAGCCCTGCTTGAAGAAGCTGTTGAAGCTGGCGTCGTTGTGCTTCTCGGCGGCGCGGATGTAACCCTCGTCGAACAGGTGCAGGGCTTCCTCGCGGATGGTCTGCCAGTTGGCCTGCAACAGGTCCAGCTGCGGGAAGCCGCGACGGTCCAGGATCGGACGTGCCGGTACCGCGGAGAATGCGTACATCATCAGGTTGTATGGCGCGAAGATCGCCGAGTGGTCGACCAGCTGGCGGTCGAACCGCAGCCGCGCCCGTCCGCGCAGGTGCACCAGCAGCACGCAGAACGCGAACAGCAGGAGCAGCAGCAGGACGATCAGGCGGGGGGTGAGGATCATGGGACCGGGTCGCGGCTGGGGCGGTTCATTCTACGCTGGCGCGAATGGTCAGGCGGAGCCAAGTCTGGCTCCCGCTCCCCTTCGGGGAAAGGGCTGGAGTGAGGGGGACTTTTTTTGCGGGATGTTTAGACCGAAGCGCGGGTCTGATGCGGTTTCCCGCGAGCCCCGGCCCCACACCTCAATCCTCTTCCGGGAAGGGAAACGAAGAAGATCGAGCTAATCCGTCAGATCCGGCTCGAAGAAGCTCCAGCGGACTTCCGGGAACTGCGCCTTCATCGCCCGCTCGACGACGTTGATGGCCTCGATCAGCGCGCGGTCGCTGGCGCACGGTTCCATCCTGGCCTTGATCGACACCATCACGTCGGCGCCCATCTGCAGGGTAATCAGATTGAGCACCTGCGCCACCTCCGGTCGGTTGTGCAGGAAGGCCTGCAGTTCGGCCCGGCGCCGCGGCTCGACGCCCTGCCCGATCAGCAGCGCCTTCACCTCGATCGCCAGCGCCACCGCAACCATCACCAGCAGCGCGCCGATCGCGACGGTACCCATCGCGTCGAACACCAGGTTGCCGGTGAGCATGGTCGCGCCCACCGCCAGCGCGGCCAGGCACAGGCCGATCAGCGCTGCCAGGTCCTCGCCGAAGATCACCAAGAGTTCGCTGGAGCGAGTCTGACGGAACCATGTCCACAGGTTCTGCTCGCCGCGCGCCTTGTCGACCTCATGCATGCAGCCGCGCATCGAGATGCCTTCGGCGACGATGCCGAAGGCCAGCACGCCAAGCGCCAGCCACGGCCACTTCAGCGGTTCGGGGTGGCTGAGCTTGTGCACGCCCTCGTAGACCGAGAACATGCCGCCCACGCTGAACAGCAGAATCGCCACCAGGAACGACCAGAAGTACAGCGCGCGGCCCCAGCCCAGCGGGTACTCGTCCGAGGGCGGCCGCTTGGACTGGCGCATGCCCAGCAGCAACAGCCCCTGGTTGCCGCAATCGGCCAGCGAATGCACCGCCTCCGCCAGCATTGCGCCCGAGCCGGTCAGGAGCGCGGCCACCAGCTTGGCGAGGAAGATCGAGAAGTTGGCGCCGAGCGCGAGGAAGATCGCCTTGAGCGAATTGGCGTGGCCGGACATGCGTGGGTCCCTGCGAGTGGCCGGTCGGTTTATGGTCGGAGAAGGCGACCCTGTGGAGGTTCCGCCGCGTCAACGGATGCCGACGCCTACGCCTACCCCGAAGTGCACGTTGTTCTTGCCCTTGTTCATCTCGTCGGCGGTCCACACATGCGATTGCCCCACCTGCACCAGCGGGAACACGTAGTCGGCCTGGCCCACTTTGCCCGCACGGCTGCCGTTTAGCTGGCCGCTCACGGTGATCAGGCCGCCGGCCGGATAGTCCAGCGACTCGACGTAGCCGGGCATCACCGCGATGAAGCGACCGCTTCCGCTGTCGTTGGCGCGCGGACGCTGCGAGCTGTCCAGCGGATAGGCCAGGATCTCCACCTCGCTGTGGTCGGCCAGGTTGTTGACGCCGACGATGCGGCCGCCCCAGATCACCGGGCGGTTGGCGAACTGCTCGGGCGATTGCGCGACCTGGGACGGCGGGGCGCTTATCGCGTCGGGCGCGGCCTTGTAGATCGGCGCGGGCGCACAGGCGGCAAGGGCGAGCAACGTTACCGGCAGTGCCGAACGAAAGACGATATAAGCGAGGCGGATGCGCATGGCGGGCTCCTGACCTTGGCGAAAGGGCGGCCGCGGCAGGCGGCCGCGGTTGCGCAGCGAGCTTAGCGGCGACCGCGTGAACGCGATAGCGGCGGCGGGGACGGCGTGGCGGTTTCTTCGGCGAGCCAGTCCAGCCGCCATTGGGCCGGGTGTTCCTGCGAGAGCAGCCGGGCCAGCGCGCGCAAGGGCTCGCGCAAGGCCTCATCGAGCTTCCATGGCGCGTTGAGGATGGCCATGCCCGAGCCGTTGAGGCGCAACGGCGAATCGTCCGGATGCACCAGCAGCTCGGCG
Organism: Frateuria sp.; assembly: GCF_035943815.1. GTDB lineage: Bacteria > Pseudomonadota > Gammaproteobacteria > Xanthomonadales > Rhodanobacteraceae > Frateuria_A. Next base: position 202,007 of record NZ_DASZBU010000019.1, on the reverse strand, counting down.
CGCAGCACGCGACGCGCACCGCAGTGGCCAAGCCAGCGCAGGAACGGCTGCACCTGGCTGCGCAGCTTGATCGGATACCACACGGCATAGACGCCGGTCGGCCAGCGCGCGAGAGCGGCCTTCAACGCCTGCTCGATCAGCCGGTACTCCGCTTCCTGCGCCTCGTAGGGCGGATCGATCAGCACCAGGCCGCGCTTTTCCTTCGGCGGCAGCAGTGCGCCGAGCGCCTCGTAGCCGTCGCGCTGGTGTACGTGGATGCGCCTGTCGTGGTGGAACAGCTCGCGCAATCGCGCGGCTTCCTCCGGGTGCAGTTCGCACAGTTGCACGCTGTCGGTGTCGCGCATGGCGAGCGCCGCCTGCATGGGCGAGCCCGGATAGAGCTTGGAACCGTGCTCGTTGCCGGGCAACGCGAGCAGGCCGTCCAGCCAGCGCCGCAGCAGCGGCGGCAGCGCGCCGCCTGCTTCGGCGTGGGGGCCGACATCGGGAAACAGCAGCCGGCCCACGCCTTCGCGCCACTCGCCGGTCTTCTGCGCCTCCTTGCCTTCCAGCGCATAGCAGCCGCTGCCCGCGTGCGTGTCGATGACGGCGAACGGCGTGGGCTTGGCCTTGAGCGCCTCGATCAGCGCGGACAGCACGACGTGCTTGAGGACGTCGGCGAAGTTGCCGGCGTGGTAGGCATGGCGATAGTTCATCGCACAAGTATAGAGGCGCGCCGGGTCCCGCCAGGCCCGAGCCGTACGCGCGCTGACAGGCCGTGCCCGGCTTCACGGCAAGGCGTCGTGCCGGTCACGGGCGGCCAACGGCGGCTACCGCAGCGTGCGTGAGGGAAGGATCCGACGACTCTTCCGTTGCCTGCCCCGGGCCGACGGCTGCGCGTTTCCGGCCGGAGTGCCACCACGAACAGGAGATCAGCGATGAACGTTTCCAAGGCAAGCATCACCCTGGCCGGCGCAGTGGCCCTGGCGCTGGCGGGCAGCGCCCTCGCGCAGAGCGCCGGCACGGCCGGCTCGGCGCAGAGCAGCCAGCAGCAGAGCAGCCAGACCCAGAGCCAGGACCAGAACGGCATGCAGCGCGGCAGCACCAACGCCAACGGCAGCATGAACTCCAATGGGAGCACGAACCCCAGTGCCAGAATGGGTGGCAGCGGCAACATGAGTGGCAATGGCAGCAATTCGGGCAGCTGGAACAACGCCGGCTCCAGCACCGGCCAGGGCGATACCCAGAGCAAGCACCGCACGCAAAAGGGACACAAGAACAGCAACAGCACGACCGACAGCTCCTACGGGCACTGAGGCACCGGGGGCATTGCTCACTCGGCGGTGCCGTGCCCCTCGCTGACGGCCAATTGCTCGGCGCGGGCCGGCTCGCCGCGGCGGCCAAGCCACGGGTGGGCGAACACGGCGGCCAGGATCACCGCCACGCCGCCATAGAAGGTCCAGCCCAGTTCGCGCTGCTCGCCCAGCAGCAGCGCGGCCAGCACGATCGCGTAGACCGGCTCGAGATTGGTCACCATCTGGGTGCCGAAGGCGCTCAGGTGGCGCAGGGCGACCAGCGCCAGCGCGAACGGCAGCAGCGTGCAGCCGAAAGACAGCAGCACCAGCAGTGTCGCGTCATGCGGGCCCGGCAGCGCGAACGCCGACCCGGCATGCGGCAGCCACGGCACCAGCAGGCTGAGGAACAACGTGCCGGTGCCCAGTTCCAGGCAGGTGACGGTCAGCGGATCGCCGTGCTCTACCAGCCGCTTGTTGCAGGCGCTGAACAGCGCCACCAGCAGCGCCGAGGCGGTGCCCACCACCAGCCCGAGCCGCATCGTGCCCGGTACGCCGCCGACTACCAGCGCCACGCCCGGCACCACCGCCACGCCGAGCAGCAGCTCGCGCGGATCGAAGCGGCGGCGCGCGATCCACGGCTCGACGAAGGCCAGGAATACCGGCCCCAGCGCGATGCAGGTGGCGCCCACCGAGGCATTGGAAAGCTTGATCGCCGCATAGAAGGTGAGCCAGTGCAGCGACACCAGTACGCCGATGCCGGCGTAGGCAAGCTTGAGTCGGTTCGGCATCGCGCGCAGCCCGCGCCATACGCGCGGCATCGCCAGCAGCGCCAGCGTCACCAGCAGCATGCGCCACCACACCAGCGCCGAGGCCGGCAGCGTGATCGCCTTGCCCAGGATCGCGGTGAAACCCCACAGCAACACGCAGAAGTGGATCTGCAAACGGGCCTTGGCAGTGGCTTGCATGGGGACGGCGAGTGCGGGAGATCGGCGCATTCTAGCCCGTGCGCGCCGTACGCTTTGCAGGTTTGGAACTCGTTTCGCGCTTTGCCCCTTTCCCCCGGAGCCGAACGGGGCTGATCGGCAGGGCTGGAATGTCCTTACTCAGCGGGAGCCGGCGTTCTTCCTGCCCAGCGCCTGCAAGGTGGCGCGGCAGGTGTTGTCGCCTTCGTTCCTGTCCTGGCTGGGTACGACCAGCGCGAGCAGCGCCGCGGCCGGGGCCGCGACCACCCCCAGCGCCACCGCGCCGGCGCCACGGGCCAGCAGCGGCCCCTTCTGCACGCCCACGTCCGGATGCTTGAGCGTGCCGCGCACGTAGAGCGGCGAGCGCAGCGAGAAGACGCGCAGGCCCTTGGTGTGCGGCTTCACGGTGAGGTCGAGCTTCTCGCTGCCCATGTCCACCGTGCCATCCATGTTGACCAGCGCGTCGGGCGTGTCGAACACGAACAGGCGCACGTCGAACAGGCCGTTCCTGGCGCCCAGGTCCGCCGCGGCGCAATTGATCTGTACGGTCTGGTCGCCGAACAACTTGCCGATGACGATGTTGCCCACGTTGAGGCCGGCGGTTTCGAGCAGCGTCTTGCTGATCGCACCGTCGTTCATCACCAGCCGCACCTGGCCGTCGGCGCTGCCGGCCAGTGCGGCGACGGAATTGCCCTGTGCGCCGAGCTGCACCTCGCCGTTGATCTCGCCCAGGCTGCTGCGCATGGTCTGCACGTTGGGGAAAAGCTGCTTGAGCTTGAGGTGCCGCGCGGAAAGATCCAGCCGGCCCTGCATCGGTGCCTTGCCGCCGTCGAGCCGCAGCGCGCCCTGCACCTGGCCGCCGGCGAGGCCGAAGCGCAGCGGCTCGAGCGTGAGCTTGCCCGCGTCCATCACGATGTGGGTCTGCAGCGCGTCGAGCGGCACCGCCTTGTCGCGCACGATGCGCTCGCCGCTGAAGCCGACGTCCGCATCCATCGCGCGCCAGCGGTCGGTGCGGAACGGCTCGACCGGCAGCAGCTTGTCGGGCGGCTGCGGCGTGGCGTCGCCGCGCTGCTGCTTGTGCGCACTGGAATCGGCGCCGACCAGCACTCCCAGGTCGGCGAAGCGCAGCAGCCTCGAGCGCAGGGTGCCGCTCAGTTTCGGGCGCGCGCCGCCGGTGTCGAAGGCCACGTCGCCGCCGATGTCGCTGTCGCCGACGCGGCCGTGGAAATGCCGGTAGCTGAAATGGTTGCCGCGCGTGCTGTCCAGGGTCGCCTGGAGATGACCCTCGGTGGCATAGGGCGGCGTGTCGGGCAGGGTGACGCCGGTATACGGGTACAGCGTCGCCATGCTCGGCCCGGAGAGCCACAGCCGCAGGTCCAGTGCACCCAGCTCGAGCGGGTCGGTGAGCGTGCCGACCAACGCGACGCGGCTGCGGCCCAGTTGCACGTCGGCCTGCAGGGGGAAGGGGCTTCCGCCGCCGCGCAGCGCGAGCACGCCGCCGGTGCGTCCATCGCCCTTCACCGGCGCGCCCTTGTAGCGCCCTTCGGCGTGCCAGCCGAACATGTAGTCGGCGGCGCCGTGCTGGCCGACCGCGGTATCGCTCTGGTCGGTCGGCGCCAGCGCTTTCTTCGCGGTTGCGCCCATGGCCTGGCCGACGTGCTCGCGCGCGGACTGCGACTGCTGCGCCACGATCTGGTCGTAGGGGATCGCGCCTTGCAGCGGTGTCACCGTCACCGTCAGGCGGCTCGCCGTCTGCGCGTCGTCCAGCGTGACGGTGCCGCGGTCGAAGCCGATCGCGCCCAGTTCCAGCTTCCACGCCGACGGCGCGCCGCCCTGCGGCAAGGTGAAGGTCCAGCTCGCGCGGCCCTGCCGGTCGCGTTCCAGGTCCACCGCCGGCTGCACCAGCTGCAGCGTGGGCACGTCGATGCGGTGCGCGAACAGCGGCAGCGGCGCGAGCTCGAAGCGCAGCGACTGCAAGGTGGCGAACTGCGGCCGGCTCGCCCAGGGCGGGTTGCCGATGGCGATGTCACGCGCGGTGAACTGCGGCCACGGCAGCCAGGCGTGCCAGCCGCCGAGCGCCGGATCGCGCCGCCACGCCAGGCTGAGGTCGCCGCGGATCGCGAACGGCCGGCCGATCGCCTGGCTCATTTTGTCGTCGATGAAGGGCTTGAGCCGGTTCCAGTCGAACAGCGCCACCGCGATTACCAGCAGCACGGTCAGGCCCGCCAGCACGCCGGCGATCCAGTGCCCAAGTTTGAAGCGGTGCGTCATTCACCGCGCCCGGGTCGGCGGCGCCAAACGGCGTCGGTACCTGCTTAACGGCAGCGGCGAGAAAATTTCGTCGTCGGGGCGGCCAGGGCTTCATGCCCGAACAGGCAGGCGGCCCTCGCCACGTGCTGCGCGCGGCGAAGGCATGCAGGAGCGGTGAATTATTTCGCCTCGCGCGAGGGGATCGTGATGCTGCACAAATCGATCTTGCCCGCCGGCGCCGTATAGAACGCATCGCGGCGGTTGCGCTTGGCCTCGATGAGCTTGGCGAAGGTGGCGCTGTCGGTGCGCAGCACTTCGATCTTCGGGCGCTGTGCGGGCGGCAGGTCGGCGGCCAGGCGCACCGACTCGATCGGCACGCGCTGCGCCTTGTCGGTGTAGAAGCCCATCGGCGCAGGGCCGCGCGGCATCGCCGAGAGCAGCTCCATGCCCTGGATCACGCGGCCGGCGATGGCGAGGTTGCGGTCCAGGCCACGTGGGGCCTGGCCGATGATGGCGTAGAGCGCGCTGCCGTTGCCGCTATGCGGGTCGACGTCGCGCGCCACGCCGATCGCGCCGTAGCAATGCGTCAGCCATTCGCGCCCGGCGGCCGGATCGCGCGCGACGGGGAAACCTTCGGAGAAGCCCACCTGCGGCGCGTACACGTCGCCGTCGGGCAGCGACGTCCATTCCAGCCTGGGATCGATCGGGCGGGTGTACTCCGGGGGCAGGCTTTGCTTCGCGCTGCCCAGCGGCTTGATGTGCGCCTTGTCTTCGTCGTCCGCGGCCGGGTCGTCCCATTGCGTGACGAAGTTGTCCTGCACGCGGACGATCGCCAGGCCGTCGAAATAATGCTCGTGCACCAGCGTGCGGATGTTGGCCGCGTGCAGCGGAGTGAAGTGCGGCGCCAGTTCGATCAGCACGTGGCCGCCGGGCAGCTTCATATCGAGCAGATTGGCCGGGTCCGGCGTGCGCCATTCCCGCGGCTGCGACCGCGCCAGCAATTCCTTCGGCGTGGGCGTAGCCGTGTCGGCGACGGCCAGCGCGGGCAGCGTCAGGCTGGCAAGGGCGAGGGCGAGCAGGAATAGGCGCATGGGTGGGTCCTTAAGGTTGGGCTCGAGAAGCTTATAGCGTTTAGGACTGCCGAACGGCGAACAAGGTATTTCGCAACCTGACGAGTGCCGTTTGATAATCGGCGAGAATGTCTTTCCACTGCAGGAAAAGTATTTTGAATTTGGGCGAAATATTGCGCTGCCAGCATTTTCATTAAACTACCTCGTTGCTTCCGATAATGCATGGCCGGAACGCTTTCACGCCGGGTTGGAGCTACACGAAAAACCATTGCGGGCGACTGTCCGATGGGAGCGATCTTGCGTGCAAGGGCATGGGCGGCGGCCCTCCTCGCCTACGGCTTCGCTCAGGCTGGCGCGGCGGCCGATGCGAGTGCCTGGCCGACCGGTGTTTCGCGTGGCGACGCCAAGGGGGCTGTTCCAGCACGACTCCAACCAGATCGGCGAGGACAGGCTGCCCGATGGCGCCGGCCGTTTCGACGGTGCACAGACCTGGCGGCGTCAGAAAGTGAATCCGTACGTCGCCAGGAAAGGCGTATTGACGGTCGATGCCGGATACGATTTCTCGGCACGCACTTCAGTTGCAGGCCAACGACATCCGCGCCTTCAGCGAACGCGGCAAGCTACCGCTGGATCCCACCATCTACGCGCTGCGTGCCCAGTTCAGCTTCTGAGCGGCGCAACGGCAGGCGGGCAGGGGCCGTCATGGCCCCCGCTCGCCACAGCCAGCGGTCCTCCGCCAGCGGTTGGCCATCGCGACCCAGCGGGAAGATCACTGCGTGGCTCGGCGAGACGTACAGGTCGGCGCCGGCATGCAGCTCCATGCGGGCGAGATCTTCGCTGGCGATGTCCGCCTCCAGCGACTGGTCCAGCGCGGACACATCCAGGTCCAGGTGCGCCACGGCGCCGGCCAGGTAGACATGGCGCAGCTGTGCCCGCCATGCGCCGGGCGTCGGCGTGGTGGACAGGGCCAGGTGTTCGGGCCGCACGTAGGCGATCGCATGCCCGTGTTCGCGCCGCCATGGCGCGTCGGCGAAGATCCAGCCGCCGGCCGCGTAGCGTTCGTCCTCGCGGCGCAAGGCCAAATGGTTGACCTTGCCGATGAACTGGCAGACGAACGGCGTGGCCGGCTGCTGGTAGATCTCCTGCGGCGTGCCGACCTGCTCGATGCGCCCTCCGTTCATCACGGCGACGCGGTCGGCCAGCTCCAGCGCTTCCTCCTGGTCGTGGGTGACGAACACCGTGGTCAGGCCCAGCTCCTCGTGCAGGCGCCGCAGCCAGCGGCGCAGCGTGACGCGGACCTGCGCATCGAGGGCGCCGAAGGGTTCGTCCAGCAACAACAGGTCCGGCTCCACCGCCAGCGCGCGCGCCAGGGCCACGCGCTGGCGCTGGCCGCCGGACAGTTGCGCGGGATAGCGCTTGCCGAAGCCTTCCAACTGCACGCGCTTGAGCAACTGCTCGACGCGCGCCCTGATCTCCGGGCGCTTGGGCCGCAGGCGCCGCGGTCGCACGCGCAGCCCGAACGCCACGTTGTCCGCCACGGTCAGGTGGCGGAACAGCGCGTAGTGCTGGAACACCAGGCCGACGTTGCGCTGGCGCGGTGCTACGGCGAGGAAGTCCGTGCCGTTGAACGACACGCGCCCGCTCTCGGGATAGTCCAGGCCCGCAAGGATGCGCAGCAGGGTGGTCTTGCCCGAGCCGGAAGGGCCGAGCAGGGCGAGGAACTCGCCTGGAGCGATGCTCAGGCTGACGTCGTTGAGCGCCGGGTAGTCGGAGAAGCGGCGGTTGAGACCGGACAGTTCGAGCGTCATGGGTTCGCTTCTCTCACGGATTGCCGAGAGACAAGGGAAGGGGCAAGGGCGGCGGGATCGGCATCGCTCAGCGTCCGCCCGGCGCATGCAACGCCAGCTCGCCGCCGTAACGCCATTCCAGCAGGCTCTTGACCACCAGCGTCAGCAGCGCGAGCAGTGCCAGCAGCGAGGCCACGGCGAACGCGCCGACGTAGTCGTACTCGTTGTAGCGCATCTCCACCTCGAGCGGGATCGTGGTGGTCAGCCCGCGGATGTGTCCGGACACCACCGACACCGCGCCGAATTCGCCCATGGCGCGCGCATTGCACAGCAGCACGCCGTAGAGCAGCGCCCAGCGGATGTTCGGCAGCGTCACGCGAAAGAACATCTGCCAGCCGCTGGCGCCCAGCACGCGGGCCGCTTCCTCCTCCTCGTTGCCCTGCGCCTGCATCAGCGGGATCAACTCGCGCGCCACGAACGGCAAGGTAATGAACATCGTCGCCAGCACCAGGCCGGGCACGGCGAAGATGATGCCGATGCCATGGGACTCCAGCCACGGCCCGAACCAGCCCTGCGCGCCGAACAGCAGCACGTAGACCAGGCCAGAAACAACCGGCGAAACCGAGAAGGGCAGGTCGATGAAGGCCCCCAACAGCGCCTTGCCGCGAAACTCGAAGCGCGCCATCACCCACGCCGCGGCTATCCCGAAGACCAGGTTCAACGGCACCGCGATCGCCGCCACCAGCAAGGTGAGCGCGATCGCCGAGCGCGCCTCGTCCTGGCCGATGCTGGCGAAGAACGCGCCCATGCCCTGGCGCAGCGCCTCGACGAACACCGTCGCCAGCGGCAGCAGCAGGAAGACGGTGAGAAACGCCACGGCGGCGAGCGTAAGCAGGCCGCGGCCGAGCAGGCGGGACCAGCCGGGCGCACGAGGGTCACGCCCGCTCATGGCGCGCCCTCCGCCCAGCGATGGCTCCATCGCTGCAGCAGCGTGATCGCCAGCAGCAGCACGAAGGAGAACGCCAGCATCGCCACGCCCAGCGCGGCCGCGCCGGCGTAGTCGAACTGTTCGAGGTTCTGCACGATCAGCAACGGGGCGATCTCCGACTTCATCGGGATGTTCCCCGCGATGAAGATCACCGAGCCGTACTCGCCGACCGCACGCGCCAGGGCCAGCGCGAAGCCGGTCAGCAGGGTCGGCGCGAGCATCGGCAGGATCACCTTCAGGAACACCTGCCAGCGCCACGCACCGAGTGTCTCGGCGGCTTCCTCGACATCCCGTTCCAGCGATTCGAGCACCGGCTGCAACGTGCGCACCACGAACGGAAAGCCCACGAACACCATCGCCACGAGCACGCCCAGGGGCGTGTAGGCGACCTGGATGCCGACGGCGGCGAGCCACTGGCCGATCCAGCCGTTGGGCGCATACAGCGCAGTGAGCGCGATGCCGGCCACGGCGGTGGGCAGCGCGAAAGGCAGGTCGACCACCGCGTCGAACAGGCGCCGACCCGGAAAGGGGTAGCGCACCAGCACCCATGCCACCAGCAGGCCGACCACCACGTTGATGGCTGCCGCCAGCGCGGCACCGCCGAAGCTGAGCTTTAGCGCCGCCAGTGTGCGCGGCACGCGCAGGAGCCGCACCAGTCCGTCGAAGCCCAGGCCCGAGGCCTTCCAGGCCAGCGCCGCCAGCGGCAGCAGCACGATCAGCCCCAGATAGGCGAGCGAGTAGCCGAGGCCGAGGTTGAAGCCGGGGAGAATGCGTCGCCGCCGCATGTCACGTCCCCGGCCCGATCTGGTCGAAGACCGCGCCGTTGGCGAAGAACTTCGCCTGCACCTGGCGCCAGTCGCCGAAGGCGTCCTTCAGGGTGAACAGGTTCACCTTCGGAAACTGACGCGCGTACTGCGCCATGACCTGCTCCGAGCGCGGGCGATAGTAGTGCTTCGCCGCGATCGCCTGGCCTTGCGGCGAATAGAGGAATTTCAGGTAGGCCTCGGCCACCGTGCGGGTGCCGTGCTTGTCGACGTTGGCGTCGACCACCGCCACCGGCGGCTCGGCCAGGATGCTCATCGAAGGCACGACGATCTCGACGTTCGCGCCGCCTGTCTCCTGCCTGGCCAGCATGGCCTCGTTCTCCCACGCCAACAGCACGTCGCCGATGCCGCGCTGGACGAAGGTGTTGGTGGCGCCGCGCGCGCCGGTGTCCAGCACTGGCACGTGCTTGTATAGCTCGTGCACGAAGGCGCGCGCCTTGGCCTCGTCGCCGCCCGGCTGCTTGAGCGCGTAGCCCCAGGCGGCCAGGAAGTTCCAGCGCGCGCCGCCGGAGGTCTTGGGATTGGGTGTGACCACCTGCACGCCCGGCCGCACCAGGTCTGACCAGTCGCGGATGTGCTTCGGGTTGCCCTTGCGCACGAGGAACACGATGGTCGAGGTGTAGGGCGAGCTGTTGTCCGGCAGGCGCTGCTGCCAGTCGGCGGCGAGCAGCTTGCGGTCGGCCAATACGTCGATGTCGTAGGCCAGCGCCAGCGTCACCACGTCGGCCGGCAGCCCGTCGACCACCGCGCGCGCCTGCTTGCCCGAGCCGCCGTGGGACATGCGGATGGCCACGCTCTGGCCGTGCTGCGCTTTCCATTGCGCGGCGAAGGCGGCGTTGACGTCGCGGTAGAGCTCGCGCGTGGGGTCGTAGGAGGCGTTGAGCAGGGTCGCGGTGCCGGCTTGGGCCGCGGCAGCGGCGAGCATGGCGAGGGCGGCGCACAAGGCAATCAGCTTTCTCATGACGTCTCTCCATGGATCGTGCTGCAAAGGTCTGAACTCAACGGACGATGGGGCGCGGACACCGTGGCCTGCGCCAGGATGGGCGGGGCCGGCGTCGTGGGGTGATGCGATCCCCGGGATGGAGGGTGGAATCAGCCTCGCGGCGCGATGCCGCGGCAGGCCCCTTCCCAGTCGTCGAGGGCCTCGCGCTGGAACAGTCGGCGGCCACGCGACCGTGGCAGGGCACCGAGCGCCGGCGGCCGCACCGCCGGGTGCGGGAAGGGTGGGGCGACGTCGAGTGCGTCGTACATGGTCCACCTCGGGAAGCGGCGTACTCGGGGAATTGCAGTCCAGCACAGCAACCGTTAAGCATCCGCTAGGCGTTCGTCGTCGTCCGCGACGTTTTTTTCCACTTCGGCCGGGCGCGCGCCTGCCGGTCGTGCGGACGTCCAAACCGCACGGGGTCGCGGACGAACGCAGCAGTTGCAGACGGCGGCTGAGACATCGAGCCCGCCAGGCCGTGCGCGGCAACGCGTATTTCCTGCATCGCCGCACATTCCCTTTGCGTGATCGAGCCCGGACGCCCTGCACCCATAGGTCGGCCTCGATCACGCAGGTTCGCTGGATGCATGGTGTAGGAACCGCCACGCTGCGCCTGCGAGAGCCGCTGCCACAGGCGCGCGTTGATCGGCCGCATGCCGTCGATCACGCAGCGCCAGTCGGTGCCCGGCGCTTCGGCGGCGGCTTCGCGCAGCCGGCGCAACATCGCCCGCCGTTGCAGGCAAGCAGGGCCTCGTTGAGCTTGCCCTGTTGCAGGTGGCTGAACGAGGGCAGCGGTGCGTGCGCGTGCCCGCGGCGTTCATGGCCTAACTCGGATGTTGCCGGGGATGTTGGGCGCGACTGCGACACAGCAGGGTTCAAGCATCCGCTAGCCATTCGTCGCGGGTCGCGAAGCATTCCCTCCCACTTTTCCTAACAACCGCGTGCGGACCGGCCGGACAGTGCGGGCGGTCGAACAGCAGATGGACGGGCAGGCGGCGGGGTCGTGCGGGCTGCCCGCGGGTCAGTCGGCACCGGCTTCGACGGTCGCCCCGGCTGCGCCTTCCTGTAGCGGCTGTGGCAACGGAACGCGCACCGTCACCGTGGTACCCGTGTCGCCAGAGGACAACTGGATGTCGCCGCCGAGCTGTGCGGCGAACAGCCGGTTCAGCCTCGAGCCGAGGCCGGTCCCCAAGATCTCGCCGTGGATGCCGCAACCGCGATCGCTGACGGCGACGTGCAGCCACGTCCCCTGTATTGCCGCATGCACACTGATCGGACCTGGCGAGCCGCGATAGGCGTACTTGGCTGCGTTGATGAGCAGTTCGGTCACCACCAGGCCCAGGCTGACCGCGCTGTCGGCGGCGAGAGTCACCGGGCAGGCATCGACGGTCAGCTGCTCCATCCAGGCGTCGCCCCAGGAGCGCGCGAGGTCCACGCAGAGCTGGCCCAGATAGACATCCAAAGGTACGTCGTGCGGGTCGCCCGGGCGGCTCAGCTGTCGATGCACGGCGCCGACCGCGGCGACGCGCGCGGCCGCAGTTTGCAGCTCGGACCGTACCACCGCCTGGCCGGCATGTCGCGCCTGCAACTGCAGCATCGAGGCGGCAATATGAAGGCTGTTCTGCACGCGATGGTTTGCTTCCTGCACCAGCAGTCCGGCGTGTCCATGCAGCGCTTGCTGCCTTGCATCGGCCTGCCGCAGCCTTTCGTCCGACTCGCAGGCCTCGATCCGCAACACGCATTCGCGCACCACCTGTTCGCAGGCGAGGCGTTGCGCGCATGGTATGGCCCGTGTGTCGGCGTGATGGCAGGCGACCATGCCCCACGGTCGGCCGCGCACGTTGATCGGCAACCACAGTGAGGACGCCACGCCGAGGCTTCCCAGTCGCACGCGCTGGGCCGCCCCGATGCCGCGCAGCAGGCAGTGGCCAAGATGCGGACCGCCTTCCTCTGTTCCGGCGTGAAGCACGGGCGCCGGCAGGTAGGCCAGGTCGGGAACCGCGTGTGCCTGCACTTCCCTGTCGGGCGCAAACGGCAGGACGTCGCCAAGCGAAGGCAAGGACGAAGAAGCGGCTTCTTCCATCGCTGCCGCCACGACCGTCGCACCGGCGGCGAAGCGCGCCACCGTCACGCGATGGAACCCGGTCAACCGGCGGATGGCTTTCGCACAGGCCACGCAGGCAGCAGGTACGTCGGCGCACGACTCGAAGGCGGCGCAGGCCTGCTGGATGTCCGCAATGGCCACCGCGGCATGGGTCTCCTCCACCGGCGCCGGCTCGAACTCCAGCATGGTGTATAACCCGCTGCGATGGGCGCAGACGTCCCAGCGGTTGTGGTCGCGGGCAAGCCAGGTACCCACGTGGCGGGCATAACCTGCCAGCTCCGGGGGCGCTGCGAGCATCGTTCCGGCCGGCGAGGATATGGCTGCCACCGGGCGGCCGAGCAGATCATGCGGTGCGCAGCCGAAAACCTTGCCGGTGGCGCCGGCGAGCGAGGCGATGAAACCGGCGGCGTCGGCGGCCAGCAGCGCGCCATGCGGCTGGATGGCCGCAGGCTCGAGGAGCGGAAAGGCCTTGCTGGCGCAGCCAGCTTCGATGTGTTGTCGCATGGGGTCCCAGCGCCGCCGGGACGCGTCGGTCGTGGCGGGGCAAGCGTGGAAGGCCTAGCGCACGGCCGGAGGGTGAGCTGCCGAGACGCGTCTTTCACGACAACGGCGAGGTGGAACTTTAGGCACGCAACACCCCGCGTGTATGTTCACTAGTGAACATGCGGACTGAACAAGAGGCGGCAGCTGGCCGGCGGGATCACATTGCGAACACCTTTGTGGGTGCCTCATGACGAGGTGCTGGGAGCGTGCTCAGCGGGTGAGGGGGGCGTCCCACCGTGGAGGTACGCATGGGTTCGGAACTGGACAACGACCAGGGCAGCGACGTCCGGGAACTCCGTGTCGAGCGGCCCGCGAACAATCTGCTTCGGGCCTTGCGCGCGGAAGATTTGTCGTTGCTGATGCCCTGCGTGAAGCCCTGGTTTGCCGAAGCGGGTACGGTCCTGTACGAGCCGGGCGATTCGGTCCACACCGTCTACTTTCCGTGCGGTCCCAGCCTGGTGTCCTATGTCGTCATGCTGGAGGACGGACGAGGTGTGGAAACCGCCCTGGTCGGAAGGGAGGGTGCGCTGGGCGGCATCGTCAGCCAAGGGCGGCTGCCCGCCTACGCGCGCGGCCTGGTGCAGTTCCCCGGCCCGTTCTACCGCATGGAATCGCGGGAGCTCGAGGAGGCCAAGACGCAGTCGCCGACGTTGCGGCACCTGTTCGCGCGCTACGCGGACTGTCTCCTGGCACAGGTGTTCCAGTCGGTCGCCTGCAACGCGACTCACACCATCGAGCAGCGGGTCGCCAAGTGGCTGGTTGCCGCGCTGGATCGCACCGGTGATCATGACGTACCGCTGACCCAGGAGCAGCTGGCTTCGATGCTCGGCGTCGGGCGCAGCTACATCAGCCGTGTGGTGCAAGGCATGAAGTCGCGCGGCGTGCTTGAAACCCGTCGCGGTGGCGTGCGCGTGCGCGATAAGGATGAGCTGCAGCGTCTTTCATGCGGATGCAACGCCGCGGTGCGCAGCCATTTCAATGAGCTGCTCCAGGGCGTTTACCCAACCGAGGAGGAAAGTACCGTCCTCAAACTGGGCTCGGTTGCCGCCCCTGGCTCACGCATGCCGGGCTAGTGACACTTCGTTCCCGCCGCGAGCTCCCGTACCGGCAGCCGCACAGAAGCCAATGCGGGGCGCAGAACGACCCGCGATGACTGGGTAAAACCGCCTGCCTCAACGCGCACCGCGACAACGCAGCCTCCGCGGCCAGCGCGAAAGCTGGTTACGGCTGACAGCGGCCGTAGTAGGCCGGCCCGGCAAACCTTGGATAAGCCGGCGGGCTTTGCTACGGTCGCCGGTCCCCACTTCCACAGGAAGCCTCCGATGAACACCAAAGCCTACGGCGCCCTCGCCAGCGACAAGCCGCTCGAACCGCTGGACATCCAGCGCCGCCAGCCGGGCGCGCACGACGTGCAGATCGACATCGCCTATTGCGGCGTGTGCCATTCGGACCTGCACACGGTGCGTTCCGAATGGGCGGGCACGCTCTACCCCTGCGTGCCCGGCCACGAGATCGTCGGGCATGTCAGCGCGATCGGCAGCAAAGTGAGCGGCTTCAAGGTCGGCGACACCGTGGGCGTCGGCTGCATGGTCGACAGTTGCCAGCATTGTGCGTCCTGCGGCGAGGGGCTGGAACAGTTCTGCGAGAACGGCTTCGTCGGCACCTACAACGGCAAGACCGTGGATGCGCCCGGCCACACGCTGGGCGGCTATTCGCAGCGCATCGTGGTCGACGACCGCTTCGTGCTGAAGATCCGCCATCCCGAGGACCAGCTCGCCGCTGTGGCCCCGCTGCTGTGCGCCGGCATCACCACGTATTCGCCGCTGCGCCACTGGGGTGCAGGTCCCGGCAAGAAGGTCGGCATCGTCGGCATCGGCGGGCTGGGCCACATGGGCATCAAGCTCGCCCATGCGATGGGCGCGCACACGGTGGCGTTCACCACCTCCGAGTCCAAGCGCCAGGATGCGCACGAGCTGGGCGCCGACGAGGTGGTGATCTCGAAGAACCCGGACGACATGGCCAAGCACGCCGGCAGCTTCGACTTCATCCTTAACACCGTCGCCGCCAGCCACGACCTCGACGCCTACACCCGCCTGCTCAAGCGCGACGGCACGCTGTGCCTGGTCGGGGTGCCCGAGCATGCGCACCCGAGCCCGAACGTCGGCACATTGATCTTCGGCCGTCGCTCCATCGCCGGCTCGCTGATCGGCGGCATCGCCGAGACGCAGGAGATGCTCGACTTCTGCGCCGAGCACGGCATCGTCGCCGACATCGAGATGATCCCGGCGCAGAAGATCGACGAGGCCTACGATCGCATGCAGCGCAGCGACGTGAAGTACCGCTTCGTCATCGACAATGCCTCGCTAGGCCCATAGGCCATAGGCCCTTCGCCGGCCTTCCTCCGCGGCGCGGGGGAAGGTCTTGCCTGGTCCATGAGCGCGCCCGTCGTCGAAGGCTGGAGTCCGCTGGGCGGCCGACCGGCGGCAAGCGATGAGGAGATCTTCGAGGTGCTGACGGCGGCGGTCTTCCAGGCGCGCTTCCGGCCCGCCGTGGTGCGGGCGTGCTGGCCGTGCATCCGGCAGGGTTTCGCGCCGTTCGCCCCTGGCGTGATGGCGCGCTGGCCGGACCTGCGGCTGGATGAGCTGATGCAGTCGCCAGGCATGATCCGCAACCGCAAGAAGATCCTGGCCACTCGGCGCAATGCGCGCGACCTCGAGGCACTGGCCATGCGGTTCGGGAGCGCGCTGGCCTATCTGCGCCCCTTCGGCGGTGACGAAGAGGCTCTGGTGCGTGACATCGACACCTGGGCGCACTACATCGGCGCACCGTCGATCCGCTGGTCCGTGCGTGCCTTCCGAGGTTCCGGCACGAAATGAGTTGCGCCCGACCGCACAGTTCCAGTGCGCGCCTGCCGACCGGAGACGCGATCTTCGCGCCGAGCCGATACACTCGCCGGGCTGCTTTCCGGCGCCCAAGGAAGCCAGGAAAGACGGGCGGAGCGTGCTGCGACTGACTCCAGGTTCCAGCATCCCGCTGCCCACGCCACGACCCTGGGAGGATGGAATCCATGCGCTTGCCGAGGTTGTCTTGCGAAAGTATGGCCGTGTGAGCGCGGGGACACGCGTGTGCCGGCGCACCGCCATGGTGGTGGCCTTGCTGGCGCTTTCGCTCGAAGCCGCCGCAACCACTACCGGGCCGCAGGATCTCGGCGACCTTTCGCTGGAGAATCTGGGCAAGCTGCTGGTGTCCTCGGTGGCCAAGAGCCCCGAGCCGCTGGCCGATGCGGCCGCCGCGGTGTACGTGATCACCCATGACGACATCGTGCGCTCCGGTGCAAGCACCTTGCCGGACGTGTTGCGGCTGGCGCCGAACCTGGAGGTCTTCCAGACCGGCCCCGGCGGCTACACGATCACCGCGCGCGGCTTCAGCGGCAACAACGCCGCGCAGAACTTTCCCAACAAGCTGTTGGTGCTGATCGACGGGCGCAGCGTGTATTCGCCGATCTTCTCGGGCATGTACTGGGACGACCAGTACGTGATGCCCGAAGACATCGAGCGCATCGAGGTAATCAGCGGACCTGGCGGCGCCCTTTGGGGCGCCAACGCGGTCAACGGCGTCATCAACATCATCACGCGCGAGGCGGCCGCCACCCCGGGCGGCCTGCTGGACGTGAGCGTGGGCAATCAGGAGCGCAGCGCGGCCGCGCAGTACGGCGGTGCGCTCGGCGGGCACGCACACTACCGGGTCTACGCGCGGGACATCCGGCGCGAATCCTTCGACGACAGCGCCGGCAAGGACGCGCGCGACGGCTGGCGCAGCCCGCAGGCGGGCTTCCGCGTGGATTGGGACGGCGGTTCTGGCGACGCGCTGAGCCTGCAGGGCGACCTGCACGAACGGCGGCGGGGGCAGGCCGGCGCGCCCGATTCGCGCAGCAACGAGGCCGACGTGCTGGCGCGCTGGCAGCGCACGCTCAGCCCGGATTCGAGCCTGCAGGTGCAGACCTACTACGACCGCGTGCATCGCTGGAAGGATGCCGATGGCTCCGGTTTCGTCCTGGATACCTGGGACGTCGAGTTGCAGCACAACCTGCTCCTGGGCGAGCGCAACCAAGTCGTGTGGGGCGCGGGCGACCGCATCTATCACTACGTCATCACCCCCCGCATCGGCACGGTCAGTTCGCTCTTGTGGAACCCGGCGGTGCACACCGGCAACCTGGCCAACGCGTTCGTGCAGGACCAGGTCGCGCTCGGTCCGCGCACGCAGCTGACGCTGGGCCTCAAGGCCGAGGACGACCCTTATTCCGGCCTGTCGCTGATGCCCAACGCGAGGCTCGCGTGGAAGCCGGGCGACAACACGCTGCTATGGGCCGCCGTCTCGCGCGCGGTGCGAACGCCCACGCCGTTCGACGAGGACGTCATCGAGAAGCTCGGCAGCCTCACCCTGCTGACCGGCAATCCCGATTTCCGCAGCGAGAAGCTCACCGCCTACGAAGCCGGCTGGCGCACGCAGATGGCCACGCGGGCCATGCTGTCCGTGTCGGTCTACTACAACGCCTATGACGACCTGAAGACGATCGAGCCCTCGTCCACGCGGCTGCCGCTGGTGTGGGGAAACGGCATGGAGGGGCACACCTGGGGCCTGGAGGCCTGGGGCAGTTACGCGATCGACGATGGATGGCGGCTGGGCGCCGGCCTCACGACCCGGCACCAGCGTCTGCGCTTCAAGCCGGGCGCGAGCGGCCTGCTGGGTTTGTCGCAGGCTGGCAACGATCCGGCCCGGCAGGGCTTCATCCGCTCGGTATGGAACTTTGCCGGCCGCTGGACGCTATCGGCCGACCTGCGCGGCGTTTCGGCCCTGCCTGACCCGAAGGTGCCGGGCTACGTGGAACTCGACGCGCGGCTGGGCTGGCGGGTGAGCGACCGGCTGGAGTTCTCCCTCTCGGGCTTCAACCTGTTGCATCCATGGCACCAGGAATACGTGTTTCCCGGCAGCGACCGCATCGCGCGTAGCGTGTCGTTCGACACCCAGCTGAGATTCTGACGCATGCGCCGGGTTGCCCAGAAGTCGCCGAACCGGTTCGTACCCAGACCCTTCTTAGCCATCGCGCGATCCCGCGCGCTGCGGTGGCTCGGTGGCCTGTTCGCGCTGCTGGCCTGCACCAGTGGCCAGTCGCTGGCGCAGCCGGCGCAGCAGGGAGCTCCGACGATCTCGCTCGAGTACGCGGTCAAGGCGACGTATCTGTACAAGCTCGCGCCTTTCGTCAACTGGCCGCCGTCGGAGTTCGCCACGGCGGATGCGCCCTTTCGCATCTGCGTGGTTGGCGAGGATCCGTTCGGCGACTACCTGAAGAACGCGGTGGCCGGCCGCGGGCTCGGCACGCACCGGTTCCAGGTGCAGCGGCTCGATGCGGCGGCGTCCGCCACTGGGTGCCAGATCCTGTTCCTCGGCCGCTTGCCGGCGCAGGGCGTCGGCCAAGTGCTGGATGCGGTCAGCGGCAAGCCGGTGCTGACGGTGGTCGACTCGGCCACGCCGCATGTGGGCGGCATCGTGCAGTTCGTGATCGACAGCGGGCGTGTGCGCTTCGAGATCGATACCGCCGCTGCCGCGCGCAACCACATCACGATCAGCTCGAAGTTGCTCAACCTGGCGCTGGCGGTCAAGGACCCGCCATGAGCAAGCGGGACGGCAGCCGCCAGCGATTTGCGTTCCGCCCGGTGCTGACCCTGGTGGCGGCCGCGTTGCTGCTGCTCGCCGGCGCGCTTGCCGCCGGCTACCAGTATCACTGGGGGCAATCCGAGCACCGCCGCCAGCTCACCGTGCAGGCCCGGATCCTGGCCGCCAGCGTGACCGCGGCGATCGCCTTCAACGACCGCGCCGCAGCCCAGGAGTACGTCAACGCGCTGATGCTCGATCCACGCCTGGATGCAGCCGCCGTGTACGGCGAGTCGCACCGTGAGGTGGCCGGGTTCCAGCGCGAGGGCAGCGAGCCCATCGCCGACAGCCTGGGCAACGGCGGTCGCCTGCCGCGCGACCATCTGCTGGTGGCGGTGCGCGCGCGCCAGGGCACGACGCCGATCGGCATGGTCTACCTGCGCGCCGCGGACGCGCCGTTGATCGTGCAGCTGGCCCGCTACAGCGGCGTGGCGCTGCTGACGATCATGGCGGTGCTGATGATCTCGGCGCTGGCCTTGGCCCAGCGCGTGCTGACCCGCGCCAACGTCGAGCTGCGCCAGCGTGCCTGGGAGCTGGCCGACGCCAACGAACGGCTGAGCGCGGAGATGGAGCAGCGCGAGCGCACCGAGGAAGCGCTGCGGCAAAGCCAGAAGATGGAGGCGATCGGCCAGCTTTCCGGCGGCATCGCGCACGACTTCAACAACCTGCTGATGATCATCAAGAGCAGCCTCGGGCTGCTGCAGAAAAAGCTGCAGCAGGGCGATCCGCTGATCGAGCGCGTAGCCCAGGCCGCGCGCGAGCGTATCGATATCCGGGAGGGCGGGCAGGGCACGCTAGTATCGGCACAGGACCTCGAG
Source organism: Frateuria sp. (assembly GCF_035943815.1). Classification (GTDB taxonomy): domain Bacteria; phylum Pseudomonadota; class Gammaproteobacteria; order Xanthomonadales; family Rhodanobacteraceae; genus Frateuria_A. The sequence continues at coordinate 182,696 of NZ_DASZBU010000019.1, read as the reverse complement.
TTGCTGGAACGCCGCGAGGCATGGCATCGACAGAACGGGCGTTACCTGGAGATGGCGCAGGGCGGCGTCGAACGGGCCGCCAGCCTGACCCACCGGCTGTTGAGCTTCGCCCGCCGCCAGCCCCTGTCGATGCGCGTGCTGCTGCTGGACGGGCTGATCCAGGGCATCCAGCCGCTGCTGGATCATTCGGTCGGTTCCCGCGCGAGCGTGGAATACCAGCTCGCTTCGCGCTGGCCGGTGGCATGCGACTCCCACCAGCTGGAGAACGCGATCCTCAATCTGGTCATCAATGCGCGCGACGCCATGCCCGAGGGAGGGCGGATCACCGTGCGGACCGCAGACGTCCGGGTCGATGCCGCCCATCCGATGGACGAGCTGCACGAAGGCGACTACGTGCACCTGCAGGTGATCGACAGCGGCGTGGGCATGAGCGAAGACGTCCGCGCCAAAGCCTTCGATCCGTTCTTCACCACCAAGCCGGTCGGCAAGGGCACCGGCCTGGGCCTGAGCACCATCCTCGGCTATGTGGTGCAATCACACGGCGCGGCCCGCATCGAGAGCGAGCCGGGGCGCGGCACGACCATCCACATCCTGCTGCCGCGCGCGCCGGCCGAATCCTCCCGCAAGGAACCCTGATGACCTCCGCCCCATCCCCCCGTGTCCTGCTCGTCGAAGACGAGGCCTTCCTGCGCGAACTGGTGGCCGAAGGCCTCACCGACGCGGGCTACAGCGTGTTCGAAGCAAGCGACGGCAGCGCCGGGCTGCAGGCGCTCGAATCGGACCTCCAGATCGACCTGCTGCTGAGCGACATCAAGCTGCCCGACATCGACGGCTACCGTGTCGCCGAAGCCGGCACCGCGCTGCGCCCGGGGCTGAAGGTGATCCTGATGACCGGCTACGCGCCCTCGCCGCTGCCGCCGGCACTGGAGTCGGTGGTGTACCGCGTGCTGCAGAAGCCCTTCTCGCTGGAGGCCCTGCCAGGCACGATCGCCGCCGCGCTGGGCAGCTGAAGCGGGTCGGGCGCGGCACGGCGCCGGAAAGGAGCGAGAAAGATCGCATCGATACATTCGATGCCCGCCCGACCGACTCCTAAGATCCGATGAACCCAACTGGCTGGACCATTCTGTGCGACTTCGACGGCACCATTTCCGTCGAGGACGTGATCGACTCCCTGCTGGACCGCTACGGACGCCCGGGCTGGGATCAACTGGAGCGCGACTGGCGCGCAGGCCGCATCGGCTCGCGCGCATGCATGAGCGGGCAGGTGGCGTTGCTCGACATGAGCCGCGAAGAGCTCGACAGCCACCTGGCCGAGGTGTGGATCGACCATGCCTTCCCCGGCTTCGTCGCCAGGGCGCGCGAACTGAACGTGCCCATCCGCGTGGTGAGCGACGGCCTGGACTACGCGATCGGCCGCATCCTAGGCCGCCACGGCCTGGCCGACCTGCCGGTCCGCGCCAACCACCTGTCGCCTGGCATTCCGCCGCAACGCTGGCAGCTGAGTTCGCCGTTCCAGGTCGATGGCTGCAGCAGCGGCACCTGCAAGTGCGCCTGCGCGGAGCAGGCGCGCGCCGAGGGCGCCGGCAAGACCCTGCTGATCGGTGACGGCGCCTCGGACTTCTGCGTGGCCGACCGCGTCGACTTCGTCTTCGCCAAGCACCGTCTGATCGAGCACTGCCGTGCCGCAGGCATTCCCTACGTTCCGATTACCGGCTTCGAGGACGCGCTGGAATTGCTGCCGGCCCTGCTCGATGGCAGCCTGATCGAGCACCCCGTGTCGCCCGCACCGCTGGGCACCCCCGCCTAAGTTTCCGGACTACCCATGAACGCATTCGACAAGCGCACCTCCGTGGTGATCGACGACGCGCAGCTGCTCGCCGACGAGGCCAAGTACAGCTCCTTCGGCGACACCGTCCACTACGTGGATCCGCCCAAGATCTTCCGCCGCTGCGAAGGCAGCTGGATGTACGACAGTGCGGACGTTCCCTTCCTCGACCTGCAGATGTGGTACTCGGCGGTCAACTTCGGCTACGGCAACCAGCGCCTCAACGACGCGCTGAAGCACCAGATCGACCTGCTGCCGCAGGTGGCCAGCCAGTACCTGCACCAGACCCGCATCGAGCTGGCCAAGACCATCGCGCTGGACGTGGAGGGCAAGTTCGGTCGGAAGGGCCGCGTGCACTTCAACGTCGGCGGCGCGCAGGCGATCGAGGACTCGCTCAAGCTGGTGCGCAACGCCAGCAACGGCAAGAGCCTGATGTTCGCCTTCGAGGGCGGCTATCACGGCCGCACGCTGGGCGCCTCCTCGATCACCTCCAGCTACCGCTACCGCCGCCGCTTCGGTCACTTCGGCGAGCGCGCGATGTTCATCCCGTTCCCGTATCCGTTCCGCCGGCCCAAGGGCATGACGGCGGACGAGTACTCCGACGCATGCGTGCGCCAGTTCGCCCGGCTGTTCGAAACCGAGTACAACGGCGTGTGGGATCCGAAGGTCGGCCAGGCCGAGTACGCGGCGTTCTACGTCGAGCCGATCCAGGGCACCGGCGGCTACGTCATCCCGCCCATGAACTTCTTCCGCGACCTCAAGAAGGTGCTGGACCAGTACGGCATCCTCATGGTGGTCGACGAGATCCAGATGGGCTTCTGGCGCACCGGCAAGCTGTGGTCGATCGAGCATTTCGGCGTGACCCCGGACGTGCTGGTGTTCGGCAAGGCGCTGACCAATGGGCTCAATCCGCTGTCGGGCCTGTGGGCGCGCGAGGAGCTGATCAACCCGACCGTGTTCCCGCCGGGCTCCACTCACTCGACCTTCAACTCCAACCCGCTGGGCACTTCGTTGGGCCTCGAAGTCATCCGGATGGGTTACGAGCTCGACTACGAGACCAGCGTTCCCGCCAAGGGCGCGCACTTCCTCGACGGCCTGCGCGACCTGCAGAAGCGCCACAAGGAAATCGGCGACGTCGACGGCCTGGGCCTGGCGCTGCGTGCGGAGATCTGCACCGACGACGGCTTCACCCCCAACAAGGCGCTGCTGGACAAGATGGTCGACATCGGTCTGGCAGGCGACCTGAAGCACAACGGCAAGCCGATCGGCCTGGTGCTCGACGTCGGCGGTTGGTACAAGAACGTGATCACTCTGGCGCCATCGCTGGACATCACGCACGAGGAGATCGACCTGGCCATCGCGCTGCTGGACCAGTTGCTGACCCGCGCCAAGAACGGCTGAGCGCGGCCCTTGAACTCAACCGTGGCGGCTGCCGTGGAGGACCTCACCATGAATGCTCCGCAATCCGACGAAGCCATCCGCGAACGCCTTTACGCGATCATCGCCAAGCAGGCGAAGATCGACCCGGCGCTGCTCAAGCCGGAAGCGACGCTCAAGGACTTAGGGATAGCTTCGCTGGAGGCGATCGAACTCATCTTCGATATCGAGGAGGACTTCGACATCACCTTCCCGGACGAGCATGCCAATTTCGACACCGACACCGTGCAGAGCCTGATCGACGCCGTGCGCACGGCGTTGCAGGCGAAATCGGGCGGGTCGGAGGCCACGGCTTGAGCAGGACGCGCATCGCGATCACCGGCATGGGCGCGATCAGCGCCTTCGGTGAAGGGGCACAACCGTTGTGGCAAGGCCTGCGTGAAGGCGCCAGCGGCATCCGCCCGTTGCGCCATGCGGAGGCCGGCCGGCTGCGCGTGCGCGTGGCCGCCCAGGTGCCCGAGAGCTTCGACCCCGTGCGCCTGTTCGACGAGCGCGTGCTGCCCATGCTCGACCGCACCTCGCAGTTCGCGCTGTATGCCGCGAACGAGGCGATCGCCCAATCCGGCCTGGACTTCAGCGCCGAAGAGTTGGGCCACCGTACCGCGGTGGTCATCGGCACCGGCGTGGGCGGCGAGACCACGCAGGACGAAACCAGCCGGCGCCTCTACGCCGAGAACGCGCAGCGGCTGCATCCGCTCACCATCGCGCGGGTGATGGCCAATGCGCCGGCCAGCCAGATCAGCATGGCGCATGGCTTGCGCGGGCCGGTGTTCGCCGTCTCCAGCGCCTGCGCCTCCGCCAACCATGCCATCGCGCAGGCGGCGTTGATGATCCGCGCCGGCCTGGCGGACGTGGCCGTTACCGGCGGCGCAGAGGCCTGCCTGTCCTACGGCGTGCTGCGTGCCTGGGAAGCCATGCGCGTGCTGGCGGACGACACCTGCCGCCCGTTCAGCGCCGACCGCCGCGGCCTGGTGCTGGGCGAGGGCGCGGGCATCTTCGTGCTCGAGTCGATGGACCGCGCCCGCGCGCGCGGCGCGACCGTGCTGGCCGAGCTGGTGGGCTTCGGCATGAGCGCCGACGCAGGCGACATCGTGGCACCCGACCCGGCCGGCGGCAGCGCCGCCATGGCGCTGGCGCTGTCCGATGCGGGACTGAAACCGCAGGACGTGGACTACATCAACGCCCACGGCACCGGAACGCCGGCCAACGACCCTACCGAGACGCGCGCCATCCGGCAGGTGTTCGGCACCCATGCCGACCGTCTGGCGGTGTCCTCCACCAAGTCCATGCACGGCCACGCACTGGGCGCGGCCGCCGCGCTGGAGCTGGTGGCGGTGATCGGTGCGCTGCGCGAGGGCGTAGTGCCGCCCACGGCGAATCTCGATGTTCCCGACCCGGCCTGTGACCTGGACTACGTGCCCAACGTGCCGCGCGCGATGCCCGTGCGCGCGGCGCTCAGCAACTCGTTCGCCTTCGGCGGCCTCAACGCGGTGCTCGCGCTAACCAAGGCCTGACGCCGCCATGCCGTTCTCGACCGCGCTCGAGCCCGAATCGCTGGTCGAGCACTTCCTCGCCCATCCGCCGCAGGACTTCACCGCGCATCGCTCGGCGTCGGGCATGCCGGTGTTCCAGGCACGCTTCGACCTGCTGACCACCATGGACGACGCGCTGCGCCGGCGCATCGCCGGCCTGCCGCTGTATCGCCGGTGGGGACGCCTGCTGCGTTGGCGCACGCGCTTTGCCGGCTGCACCGTGACTGAGTACGCCCCGCTGCCCTCGCGCGCTGCGCCGGCGGCGCTGGCCGAGGAATTGCTGGCCGCCTACGGCCGCGAGTGCGCGCTGCTTATCGTCAAGGACTTGCCGCAGGACTCGCCCCTGCTCGACGTGCGCGCCAACGCCCAAGCCCGCGCCTTCGCCGCGGCGCTGGTCGCGCGCGGCTTCGTGCTGCTCGAAGGCATGCCGCTGGCCTGGGTGCCGATCGACTTCGACTCCGCCGACGACTATCTCGCACGGCTGTCGGCCTCCCGCCGCAAGGACATCCGCCGCAAGCTGCGCGCGCGCGAGCGGCTGCAGGTCGATGCGCTCGCCACCGGCGCCGCGTTCGCCGACATGGCCCTCGTCGAGCAGCTCTACGCGCTCTACGCCAACGTGCATGCGCAGAGCGAGATCCATTTCGACCTGCTCGACCAGGCGTTCTTCCGTGCCGTGCTGCAGGATGCCGCCAGCGGCGGCGTCGTCTTCGCCTGGCGCAGCGAGGGCCGGCTGATCGGCTGGAACCTCTGCTACGAATACGGCGGCATGCTGGTGGACAAGTACGTGGGCTTCGCCTATCCGCAGGCGCGAGAGCACAACCTGTACGCCGTGAGCTGGATGCACAACCTCGAATACGCCCGCCAGCGCAACCTGAGCCACTACGTCGCCGGCTGGACCGACGCGGCCATCAAGAGCTACCTGGGCGCCACGCTGAGCATGACGCGCCATGCGGTTTACCTGCGCAACCCGCTGCTGCGCGCGCTGCTGCGCCGTTGCGCGCACTGGTTCGAGGGCGAAGCTATGAGCGGGACGGCACGATGAACGGTCGCCCGGTGGTATTGGACATCGACCATTCGGTCGGTCCGCTGGCCGATCGCCTGGTGGTGCCGCTGGAGCACTGGCAGGAGGCGCTGCGCTTCGGCTGCACGCTATCCACGCTCGCGCGGTTCCGCCGCGTGCTGGACGAGACGCTGCCGACCGCGCACGGCACGGTGCTGTTGGGCAGCGGCGACTTCCACCACCTGAGCTGGCCGCTGATCGAACGCACGCACGCGCGCACGCCGTTCCAGGTGGTGGTGCTGGACAACCACCCGGACAACATGCGCTACGCCTTCGGCGTGCACTGCGGCTCGTGGGTGCGCCGTGTGGCGATGCTGCCGCAGGTCAGCCAGGTGCACGTGGTGGGCATCACCTCGGGCGATATCGGCCGCGCGCATGCCTGGGAGAACTACCTGGCTCCGTTGCGCAGGGGCAAGCTCAGCTACTGGTGCCTGGACGTGGACGTGGGTTGGGCTCGGCGGTTGGGACTGGCGCACGCGTTCCATCGCTTCGACGACCCGCAGGCGCTGGTCGCCGGGTTCCTCGCCGCACGGCGCCAGCTGCCGACCTACCTTTCAATCGACAAGGATGTGTTTGCGCCCGAGGTGGCACGCACCAATTGGGACCAGGGCCGGCTGCAGCTGGAGCACGGACTGGCCCTGATCGACGGCCTGCAGGGCGGCCTGGTCGGCAGCGACATCACCGGCGAGATTTCGCACTATCGCTACCGCAGCTGGCTCAAGCGGCGGCTCTCGGCGATCGACGAACAGCCTGCGGTCGACCCGACCGAACTCGCCGCCTGGCAGGCGCAGCAGCACGCCCTCAACGAGCGGTTGCTGGCGGCCATCGGCCGTGCGGGCTGAGCTCGTTCAGTCCTTGTCGTTGTCGATCGAGTTTTCCAGCACCTTGCCGTCCATCGCATCCACGCCGACCTCATGGGTGACGCCGTTGGCTGCGATGTCGAAGGAATAGCGCAGACCGCTGCCGCCTTTTTCCTTTTCCAGCTCTTCCTTGGTGATCTTGCCTGGGGATGCTTTCAGCGCGATGGCGCGGGCCTCGGCCATGCTGATGTGCGGGTTGGCGGCGGGCGTCACGCGGCTGGCCTGGGCGCCGAGGGCGGCGGTGCCGAGAACCAGCAGGGAGGTCAAGGGAATCCACTTGCGCATGAGGGGTCTCCTGGGAAGGGATGGGCGCGGACGGGTCGGTCCGCATGGGCAGCATCCCGCGTCGGACTTAGATCACGCTTACCGCGCGCGGCGCGGTTCAGGCCACGGTTCGCGCGATTTCGTCGGCGATCAGCCCGAACGCCGCCTCGTCCAGCCACGGGCTGTTGCTCACGGTCAGCGTGCACGCGGCGAAGTCGCGGGCGTTGGGTACGTCCTGGCGCGGCACGCGGTCGGCCAGGTAGGCGTAGTCGGGCAGGGCGTGGATGAACAGGCGGCTGACGCCCAGGCCGGCCTGCCAGAGCCGCGCCAGCGTGGCGTCGCGCATGCGCGTATCGGGCAGGCGCAGCAGCAGGAACGGCCAGGTGCCTTGCGCACCGGGCGGATCGCCCAGGACCTCGACACCTGCGATCTGTCTCAGGCGCGACACCCGGGACGCCGCCTGTGCAGCGAGCGTGGCAAGGAAGGCCGGCAGCCGCGGGGCTGCGTGCGCGCCCACCGCGCGGCGCCATGCACCGACGCGGTGGAACGGAATGGTCGGCCCGAAGTGGTCGCCCACCGCGGCCACCGGATCGCCTCGGCGCAGGGCTGCGCGCAACGGCCGGCCGTAGGCGAGACCCAGGCCAAGCGGCCGGTAGAGCGCGGCCAGCCCGAGCAACTCCAGGCTGCGGCGCAGTTCCCACCCGAGGCTGCGCGGTACATCGGCGTGGGCGCGCCGCAACGCTTCGCGCAATTCGGGCTCGCGCGCCAGCAGCAGGCCGCCCTCGTATATCGACAAACCCTTGCCGGCGGCCAGGCTGAAGAAGCCGACATCCCCGCGCAGGCCCACGCTGGCGCCGCGGTCGCGCGCGCCGAGTGCTTGCGCGGCATCCTCGATCACGTAGGCGCCGGCTCTGCGCGCCACTGACACGGCGGTATCGATATCGGCCACGCGCCCGGCAAGATGCGTCGGCAGCACGGCGAGGGTGTCCTCGCGGCAGGCCTCGGCGAGCGCCTGCGGGTCCATGTCGTAGTGACCGGGCCGGAGGTCGCACAGGCGCAGGCGAAGCCCGGCGCAGTGCACGGCGATGGCCACCAGCGGACAGGTATAGGCCGGCACCACCACCACCGGACGCCGCGGCGAACGCGCCTTCAGCACGCGCAGGGTCAGCAGCAGCGCGGCGGTGCCGGAGCACTCCAACTGCAGCGGCGGCATGTCCAGCAAGGCGGCGATGCGCCCGGCCAGGTCCGTGCGGCCGGGCAGGAGATCGGCCAGGCGCAGCGGCAGGCCGGCCGTCGGCGGAACCTCGTGCAGGCGCGTGCGCGGCATCGCGGGGCTCACGCGTGCCCGGCGCCATCCGCCGGGGCGTGCCCCGCATCGTCCGACTCGGCCAGGCCCAGGCAGATGATGCCGGCCACGATCGCCACGGCGCCCAGCACCCGCGGCACGGTGAGCGGCTCGTGGAACAGCCACACCGACAGCAGCATCACGCTCACCACCTCCAGGTGCGAGGCGGCGAAGGCCGGGCCGATCGGTGCGTGCTTGAGCAGACTCATCCAGGTGAAGAACGCACCCAGGTAACCGACCAGCGCGCCGTAGATCCAGGGCGCGCCGAACACGCGCAGCAGCCAGGCGGCATCTGCCGCTACCGGCAGCGCGTGGTCGCCGGCGAGCTTGAAGGAGATCTGCGCCAGCGTGTCGAACGCCATCAGCAGCAAGAAGCCGAACAAATAGAAGCGCTTCATCCGCCCGCTCCCACGATGGCCACGCCCAGGCTCACCAGCAGGATGCCGGCCGCGCGCAGGCGGGTGAGCTTCTCGCCGAACAGGAAGCGCCCGGCCACCATGATCGCCACGATGTTGATCGAGCCCAGCAGTACGCCCTGGGACAGCGGCACCAGCGAGAGGAAGGCGATCCACACCATGAACTCGATGACGTAGCAGCCCACGCCGATCCACAGCCACGGCCGGCTGGCCATGTGCCGCCAGCGCGCCAGGCCATCGCCCGCATCGGGGTCGCCGGCGGCTGCCTTGAAGGTGAGCTGGCCGCAGGTATCCACCACTACGTTGGCCAGCCACAGGCCGATGGTCAGCAGCGGCATGCTCAGGCGGCCGCCGCCTGCGGCAAGCTCGTCGTGGCGGCGATGCTGTCGAAGAAGCGCGCCGAATGCTCGATCAGCGTGCGCCGCTCCTTGTCAATGGTGATCATGTGGTAGCTGTCTTCCAGCAGCAGCAGCTTGGCCGGTGCGCTGACGTTGCGCATCACCAGCTCGGCGTTGCGCACGCTGGCCACGTCGTCCTCGCTGGCGTGCGCGACCAGGCAGGGCGCGGTCACCTGCGGCAGCTGGCGGCGCACCTGCCGGGCCAGCTGGTAGAGGTCGGCCAGCGCGTGCCAGGGGTTGCCGAGCAGGCCGGCGATGGTGCTGTCGCCCGAATGCATGGCGGCGCTGACCTGCGCACGCAGGCGCTCGTCGCGCAGGCCGTAGGGCGGTTGCTCCAGGAACACGCGCTCGCGGCCCAGGCCGAGCTTCTTGAGCAGTGGCAGCACAAAGGAGAGCCGCGCCGACCAGGGAATGCTCCAGCCGTCGTAGCGGAAGGTAGCGCCGTACACGCCCACGCCGGATACCTGCTGTGGCCGGTCGGCGGCGAGCTTCAGTGCCAGCAGCGCGCCCATGGAGAGGCCGCCGACGAACAGGTGGTCGACCTTCTCCAGCATCGCGTCGGCGGCGCGTTCCACGCTGGCGTACCAGTCGCGCCAGCCGGTCGCCAGCAAGTCGTCGGTGTCGCCGCAGTGGCCGGCCAGCTGCATGCCGTGCACGGTGAAGCCGGCATTGTTGAGGCCTTTGCCGAGCAGCCGCATCTCCATCGGCGTGCCGGTCAAACCATGGATCAGCAGCACGCCGCTGCGGTTGCCTTCGAGAAAGAAATCAGCCTGGCGAATCACGAATCTACCCCATGGTGGATGGGGCCAAGCCTCGCACAAGCCCGTTTCATCGGGCTTTCGTGGATTCTTGCGGCGCCGTGGCGCCCAGGCGCACCAGCACGCGCTGCCCCACGCGCGGCGCCTGGGCGTCGTCGAGCGCGAGTACGCATTCGATCGTGCGGTTGTTGGCGCGCTGCTGCGGGTCGTCCTCCAGCGCGGAGGGGCCGACCACGCTGCCGATACGCACCACGTGGGCATGCCAGGGCGCCGCCTCGGGCGCGCCGTCGACGCTGACCAGCGCCGGCATGCCGACCTTGACTGCATCGATGTAGGCCTCGCTCAACTCCGCGCGCACGATGCGCGGGGTGCGCGGCAGCAGCACGAACAGCGCCCCGGACTGCGGCGAGACGCTGGCGCCAGGCTGCGCGGTGACCCGGATCACGTCGGCGTCGAGAGGCGCGCGCAGCGTGCGCTGCTCCAGTTCGAACCGGGCGCTGGCGAGCTTCTGCTCGGCCAGGGTCACGCCGGCGCGCATGGCGGTCTGCTGCGCATCCAGTTCGGCGGCCGCGTTGCGTGCGTCATCCGCGCTCTGTCCGTCGCCGGCGCCGGCCTGTTCGGCGGCGGCCAGGCGGCTGGCGCGCGAACGGGCGGCGGCGAGCTTGTCGCCGAGCAGCGCCAGCTGTGCCTTGGCCTGGTCCAGTTCGGACTGCGCGGAGGCCACCGCCAGGCGGGCCGGCTTCAGGTCCAGCGACGCCAGCGGCTGGCCGCGGCGCACCTGTTCGCCTTCGTGCACGTCGATCTGCGCCAGGGTGCCTTCGCGCGGCATGCCGATCTTGAGCAGGCCGCCCTCGACGTCGATGCGCCCCCGCGCCACCGCGGCATACGCCGGTCTGGGCGGCGCGGCGGCCGGGTCCTCGTGCCGGGTGCAGGCACCCAGCGGCAGCGTCGCCAGCAATGCGAGCAGGCAGGCGTGCCGGTGGGAAAAGATCATGGAGCGGTTCCTTGGATGGAAGCGAGGGCGGAGGGCATCCGCACATCGCTCAGTATGCGGCCGTCTTCCATCGCCAGCACGCGGTCGGCATGGCCGATCAGGCGCGGGTCGTGGCTGACGCAGAGGACGGTGGTGCCGTGATGGCGGGCAATGCGATGCAGGATGTCGATGATGACCTGGCCGCTGGCTGCGTCCAGTGCGCTGGTCGGCTCGTCGGCGAACAGCAGCTGCGGCTGCTTGGCCAGCGCGCGGGCGATCGCCACGCGCTGTTTCTCGCCACCGGAGAGTTCGGCCGGCTTGAGCCCCATGCGGTGCGCCAGGCCCACCTCCTCCAGCGAGCGCTCGGCCCGCTCGCGCGCCTGGCGGCGGGTAAGGCCCAGGTAATGCAGCGGCAGCTCCACCTGTTCGCGCGCGCTCAGCGCGGGAAAGAGGTTGAAGCCCTGGAACACGAAACCGGTGTGCAGCAGCCGGAAGCGCTCCAGCGCGCGGGCGTCCAGGCGGCTCAGTTCGCTGTCCAGCGCAAAGACGCGGCCCGAATCGATCTTCTGCAGGCCGCTCATGATCGCCAGCAGGGTGCTCTTGCCACAGCCGGACGGGCCGGAGATCAGGGTCAGCTCGCCCGGGTCGATGGAGAGCGAGAGGTCGTCGAGCACCTGGGTGCGCACGCGTCCGGACACGAACGACTTGGCGACGTGTTCGGCGCGCAGGGTGGCAGGGGCAGGGGTGGGGCTGGCCTGGGCATTCATCGCAGGAGGCTCGCAGGATCGGCGTGGCGCAGGCTGCGGACCGCCGCCAGGCCGGACACGCCGGCCAGGCCCAGCGCCAGCACCACGCAGGCCAGCGTCGCCGGCACGTTGAGCACCACCGGCACGTCCTGGCCGCGCGCCAGCATGAGCAGCACCGTGCCAAGCAGCGTGGCGCCGAGCAGGCCGAGCGCGCCGACCCAGAACGCCTGCTCCAGCACCACCCAGCGCAGCGCGCCCACGCCCACGCCGAGCGCGTTGAGGGTGGCGTACTCGCGCACCGAGCCGGCCACCGCCGCGACCAGGGTCTGGCTGGTGATCACCGCGCCGACCAGGAACACGATGCCGGCCAGGAACAGCACACCCGCGCCGGCGCCGGTGTCGAGCATCCAGTAGAGCACCGAACGCCGCGCGAACGCATGGGCGGTCCACACCTCGTAGGGTCCGAACGCACCGTCGCCGCGCAGGCGCCGAGCCACTGCGTCAGCCTCTGTAGGGTCGCTGAGGCGGGCGACCAGGTAGGTCGGGCGACCGGTGTCGGCCGGATCGGTGTCCAGCTCCCGCGCGGTGGCCAGCGAACTGACCACGTTGACGCCGCCCAGTGCGCGCAGGCCACTGCTGACACCGACCACGCGCACGGTATGTCCGTTGATCGCCGCGGTGCCGCCGATGGCGACGCCGAGCTTGCCGATGTCCGCGCGGTCGACGATCACCGCGTCGGGCTCTTCCAGCCGCGCGCGCAGCGCGGGCGAGAGCGCGTGCGCGAACATCATGCCCGTGGGCGATGGATCGATCCCCGAGACGTACACCGACTCGCCACCGGTGCCGCCGCCGCCGCGCCAGTCCGCGTCCAGCCACAGGAACGGCTCGACCGCCGCCACCGCCGGGTCCATCAGCAGGCGCGCCTCGATGTTCGGATCGATCGGGCGACCCAGGTTGACGCTCTGCGTACCCGGGTAGCCGACCCACAGGTCGGCGGCCGAGCCGGTGACGTAGACACTGGCGCTGCCGAAAATGCCCAGCACCAGCGCCGCCTGCAGCAGCTGCAGCAGGCCGGCGAAACCGACCGCCAGGATCGCCGGCAGGAAGCGCCGCCATTCATGCACCAGCGTCTTGCGGGCCAGGGCGACCATCAGTCGTGGCCCTTCGCAAGCGCGCCCTGATCGCGGGCCGGCAGCGGCGCGCCGCCCAGGGCCTTGAACAGGGCGACGAAGGCCAGTCCGCGACTGGCGCGGGCCTGGGCCAGCGCGAGCGCCGCCTGATCGCGGGCGATCGTGCTGTCGGCGCGGTCCGCGGGTCCGGCCAGGCGGAGCGCCACGCGCTGTTCGACGGCGGCATCGGCCTTCTCCAGCGCACTTGCCGCATCGGCGCAGCGGCTTTCGTAGTCGGCCTGCTGCTTGAGCTGGCCCAGCGCGGTCTCCACTTCGGCCACGCCTTGCAGCACCGACTGCCGATAGGCCAGCACGCTGGCCCGCAACTCGTGTTCCTTGGCGTGCGCCTGCGCCCTGCGCATGCCCCAGTCGAACAGCGGAATGTCGATCAACGGGCCCAGCGAGAGGATCGCGTTGTCGTTGGTGGGCCGATGCGACAGCAGGCCGGTGGACCAGGTCAGCGAGCCGCCGAGGGCCAGGCTGGGGTACTGGTTGGCGTGCGCCATCCCGGCCTCGCCGGCGGCGTGCAGGACCTCGGCCTCGGCCCGCAGGATTTCCGGGCGCGAGCGCAGCAGGTCGGCCGGCGCGGACTCGAGGCGCCAGGGGCCGAGCGAGGGCATGGGGCCGGCCTGGAGCCATGCCGGGTCTGGCTCGGCCTGGCCGAGCAGGATCGCCAGCTGTTGCGCGTTGGCGTCCACCGCCTGGCGCGGTTCGGCCAGGGCCGCTTCCGCCTGTGCGAGGGTGGCTCTGGCCTGTTCCACGTCCAGTGCGCTGGCCAGCCGCAGGCGCTGGCGCGCCTGCGCGACGTCCCACTGCCCGCGCCGTGCGTCACGGATGCGCTCCAGCCACAGCACCTGTTGCTGTGCCGCGCGCAGGTCGAGCCAGTCGCGCGCCACTTCGGCGACCAGCGAGACGCGGGCGCCGCGCAGGTCGGCCGCGGCGGCCTCCAGGTCGCCGCGCGTCATGCGCTTGTCGGCGGCGCCGCGGCCGAAGAAGTCCAATTCCCACAACGCGTCGAAGCCGGCCAGGAAGAACGAGGCGCTGGCATCGGGATCGAACGCATCCTCGGTCCGGGCGTGCAGTTGGGGCAGGTAGCGCGCGCCGACTTTGCGATGCAGGTTGCGTGCAGCGCGCAGGCGTTCCACCGCCTGTGCCACGTCGAGGTTGCGCGCCAGCGCCTTGTCGACGAGCGCGTCCAACTGCGGATCGCCGAACGCGTGCCACCAGCCGTGCAGGTCCACCGGCGCGGCGCCTGCGGCATCGGCGGCCGCATGGCGCCACTGGGCGGGCGCCGGGGCATGCAGATCCGGCAGCGGCGCAGTGGCGCAGCCGACCAGGAGGGTGCACAGGGCGGCGAGCGCGAACCCTCGCGGGCTGCGACCGCGCCATGGAGCGGGGTTACGGGAAAGGAAAGCTGGAAGCATGTGGCGATGTGGGCAGGGCACGGCGGTTCAGCTTACCGCCGCGGGGGGAAAGTGCACGTCCACACTCAGGCCGTGCTGTGCGGCGCGCCGGTAATGGACCCTTGCGCCATGGCGCTCGGCGATGCGCTGCACGATCGCCAGCCCCAGTCCGGTGCCCGCCTCGGCGCTGCCGGGCACGCGGAAGAAGCGTTCGCCCAGGCGCGCGAGCCATTCGTCGGGCACGCCCGGACCATCGTCCTCCACCCGCAGCCGGGCGCCGCCACCCGGCAGCGGCGCGAGGCTCACCGTCACGTTGCTGCCGCGGCCCGCGTAGCGCAGGGCATTGTCGACCAGGTTGTCGAGCAGCTCGTGCAGGCTGGCGGCGTCGCCCATCACCCGCAACGGGCCCTGTACGCCCTGATAGCCCAGGTCGATTCCCGCGGCCAGCGCTTCGGGCACGCGCAGGCTCACCGCTTCGGGCACCAGCCGGGCCAGGTCCACCGGCGCGTGCCGGGTCGGAGTCGCCAGCGGCGACTGCGCGCGCGTCAGCGCAAGCAGTTGCGCCGAGGTGCGCGCCGTGCGCAGGGTCAGCTGGCGCATGTGGGTGAGCGCGTCGCGCAGGTTCTGCGGACTGTCGTCCGCCAGCGCACGCTCCACGTGCAGGCTCAGGCCCGCCAGCGGCGTGCGCAACTGGTGGGCGGCGTCGGCGATGAAGCGCTCCTGCAGCGCCAGCGCATCGCGCAGGCGCGCGAACAGCGCATCGATGGTGCGCGTGAGCGGCAGGATCTCCTGCGGCACGTCGGCCTCGCCGATGGGCGTGATCTCCTGCTCGCGCGCGGCCAGCCGCGCGGTGAGCGGCTGCAGCACGCGCAACCCGTAGTTCACGCCGAACCACACCAGCGAGAGCACGCCCAGCAGCAGCAACGTCTGCAGCGGCACCGCCATCAGCAGGATCTCGCGCGCTCGGCGGCGACGGTCGCCCAGGGTTTCGGCCACGGTCACGGTCAGCGTGTCGGTCGGCTCGGCATCCGGATGGATGCTGATGGTTGCCGCGCGCAGGGTGTGCGCGCCGAGCGTGGACTTGTACAGCACCGGCGGCCCATCCGCCGCCGGGGGAGCGATCTGGTTGAACTGCGCATTGTCCGCCAGCCGGCCATGCCGTTGGCTGTCCACGCTGAAATAGCTCGGGCCTTCCGGGTCGTACTCGAGCAGGAATCGCGCCTGCCGCGACAGGTGGCCTTCGATGCTGCCCTTGCGCAGCATCTGCGCCAGCGACAAGGCGTTGTCGCTCAGGTCGCGGTCGTGCACGCGGTTCGAGTAAGCCAGCGCCACACCGTAGGTGAGCAGCGCGTCGAGCACCAGCAGCAATCCCACCGGGATCAGCAGGAAGGCCAGCAGGCGCCGGCGCAGGCTCGGCTGCGCCCAGCGCTTTGGGGGCGTTGACGGCTCAGCCACCGTCCTGGCCCTCTTCGAGCATGTAGCCCAGTCCGCGGATCGTGCGCACGCCGGTGCCGCAGCCGTGCAGCTTGCGGCGCAGCCGGTGCACGGCGATGTCCAGGCCGTTGTCGGTCAGTTCCTGGTCCCAGCTGCACAGCGACTCGACCAGCTGCGCGCGACTGGTCAGCCGCCCGACCCGGGTCGCCAGCGCGGCGAGCACGCCGAATTCGCGGGCGGTCAGTTCCAGCGGCGACTCGTCGATCCAGGCACGGCGCCCGGGCAGGTCCACGCGAAGGCGGCCGAGCTTCAGTTCCGGCGTGCCCTTGCTGGTCACCCGGCGCAGCAGCGCGCGCACGCGCGCCTTGAATTCGTCCAGCGCGAAGGGCTTGATCAGGTAATCGTCCGCGCCCAGGTCGAGCACGCGCACGCGTTCGTGCAGGCCCTCGCGGGCGGTGATCACCAGCACCGGGATCTCGCCGCCGCGCCTGCGCAGGCGATGCAGCACCTCGCTGCCGTCCAGCTTGGGCAGACCCAGGTCCAGCACCAGCAGGTCGTAGGGCGTGTCGTGCAGGGCGGCGTCGGCCCGCGCGCCGTCCTCGACCACGTCCACGGCGTGCCCCCCATCGCGCAGCGCCGCCGCGACGCCGGCGGCAATCGCCGTATCGTCTTCCGCTATCAGAACGCGCATGGCCGGGGCACGGGGCAGGTGGGGTCCATAGGGGCCCATTATGGGCTACGGGGGGCGTTATCGCTCGGCAGGCAGTGCCGAAGTCGCCTGGGATAAGGCACAGCGTCGGCATGCTGTGCCGGGACACTTAGTCTGACCTTACACTCGGCCTCGCAGAGGCGCGAGGCGAGACGGCCGTTGAATGCGGCTTCAGGTTGGACTTCACCGCGCGACTGCGGTGCCGGGCGTCATGCTTCGTGCGTTCCTTTCCACTGGATCGCCATCATGACGGCCCCTATGGACCCCTACCGCTGGGACCTCGGCCTCTTCCATGCAATCCATGCCGGCGCGCCGCCATCGCATGCCATGCTGGCATGGGCCCGCGCGCTGGCCGACGCTCCCCTGGTGCTGACGGCGGGCTTGCTGGGCGTGCTGATCCTGCTGCCTCGGCTGTCGATGCGTACGGCTGCCTGCCGGGCCTTCGCCGCGGCCATGCTGGCCCTCGCGGCCAACGGCCTGATCGGCCTGGCCTGGGACCGGCCCAGGCCCTTCGTGGCGGGCGTCGGCCAGGCGTGGATCGCCCATGCGGCGACCGGAAGCTTTCCGAGCGACCACCTGAGCTTGCAATGGACCGTCGCCGGCATGTTGCTGCTGGAGGGGCGCACGCGGCCGTGGGGTGCGGCGATCGCCGTGTTGGGGTTGCCCATGGCCTGGGCGCGCGTCTACCTGGGCGTGCACTATCCGAGCGACATGGTCGGCGCCCTGGGCATGGCTGCCTTGGCCACGGTGGCCGGCAGGGGCGTGCTGGGCCGGCAGCGGGCGGGCGCCCCGCGATCCGCTTCTGCGGGAGATCTCACTGGCCCCACGTTGCGAACATGACGATCGCCGCGGCTGCCATCGCCAACGTGGCCGCCCAGCCGGCAACCTTCAGCACCCAGGGCATCGTGAACTGTCCCATGACCTTGCGCCGCGAGCCCATCAGCATCATCACGACCATCAGCGGGACGGCGGCCACCCCGTTGATGACGGCGCTCCAGTACAGCGCCTTGACCGGGTCGAGCGGCGTCAGGTTGAGCGCGACGCCTATGAGGCTGGCCGCCACCAACACGCCGTAGAAGAACTTGGCCTGCTTGGGCGTGTATTCGAGCCCCGCCGGCTTGTGGATCGCATCGGCGGCAGCGTAGGCGGTGGCGCCGGCGAGCACCGGCACGGCCAGCAAGCCGGTGCCGATGATGCCGGCGGCAAACAGCACGAACGCCAGCCGCCCCGCCAGCGGGCGCAGGGTCTCGGCGGCCTCGGCGGAGGACTGGATGTCGGTCTTGCCGTGCGCATGCAGCACCACGGCAGCGGTCAGGATGATGAAGAACGCGATCAGGTTCGAGAAGAGCATGCCCACGGTGGTATCGATGCCGATCCGGCTCAGCGCCTGCGGCGCCTGCCAGGGGGCCTTCTTCAGCGGGATGCGCCGTTGGCTGGCGCGGATCTCTTCCACTTCCTGGGAGGCCTGCCAGCAGAACAGGTAAGGGCTTATGGTGGTTCCCAGCAACGCGACCAGGCCTACGGCATATTTGGCGTTCCAGGCTATCGGCGGATGCACGATGCTCCGCATGACATCCCGCCAGGGCACGTGGATCACCAGCACGGTGGCAACGTAGGCAAACAGGCTCAGCGTAAGCACCTTCAGGATCGGCGAATACCGCGAAAAGGGTATGAAAACCTGCAGCAGAAGCGACAGCACCGCGAAGAAGGACGCATAGACCAGGGCCGGGCCGCCGATCAGGAGCTGCAACGCCGCTCCCATGGCGCCGATGTCGGCGCCCAGATTGATCACGTTGGCGACGACGATGGATGCGACCAGGCCGTAGACCAGCGGCTTGGGGTAATGCCGGCGGATGCCGTCCATCAATCCGTGGCCGGTCACGCGCCCGATGCCCGCGCTGATCCCCTGGATCGCGATCATCAGCGGGATGGTCAGCAGGATGCACCAAAGCATCCCGTAGCCGAAGGCGGCACCGACCTGGGAATACGTCGCGATACCGCTCGGATCGTCATCGGCGGCGCCGGTGATCAGGCCTGCGCTGAACCGGCGCCAGAGGGGGGGCGGGGTGGGTGGACGATCGCTATCGGCTTGCCTGGCCATGCCGCTTCAACCTCCCTACCGACGGATGCAAAAAGCATCCGGGTACCCGCGCATGGGAGCCGTGAAACGGGCGCCGCTCAATATTCCAGGTGCACACGCAGGCCGATGAAACGGGCAGGTCCGCGGTCGCGGTTGTAGCCCGGATGGCGAATGAACTGGAAATCCGCCGTGACGGATGCGAACGGCGTCGCGGCGAGTTCGTAGTAGGCCTCGGCGATCTGCTCCGCGCCATAGTCCAGACGCCCGTCGCCCAGTACGAAGCCCGAGCCGCCGGCGGCCAGGTAGCGCCGGTGGTCGGGCGAGAGGCCGTTCACCACGAAGGCCAGGGCGATTTTGTCGCGGGGCCGGTTCCAGCGCGCGCCGGCCATCTGTCCGCCGAAGCTTGCGCTGCGGTCCGCCTCGGTGAAGGCGAACGATTCGGTCTTGCCATCGTTCCAGCCCCATCGCCCGAACAGCCCCGTGTCGCCGTCGTCGGCCAGCGGCAGGTCGAAGCCCGCCGCGATGCCGTACTTGTGCCGCCCGTCGCGGTCGTCCGAGCGGATGTCCGGTGTGGTTCCCTGCCGTGCCGCGCGCGCGAGGACCGTGCGATAGATGCCCATGCGTGCCTTGTTGCGAAACGCCAGCAGCCACGCGGAGGGGCCATGGGCGCCGGCTTGCCAGCTCAGTTGCAGGTTTTCGCTGCGAGCGCGGGAAATGGGACCCTCCAGCTTTTGCCCATTGGCCCGCGTCGGCATCTGGTACACGCCGTAGCGCCAGGTCCACGGCCCGCTGGCATAGGTGACCACGCCGCCGACCGTGTAGCCGCGCGTGTCGGCCGCGAAGTCCCATGCGAGGTCGTTGAGCAGGCCCCAGTTGAGGAACTGCGTGCGGGTGGAGTTCGCGTAGCGGCTCTGGTCGAAGTCGTCGTTCACCGCGAGCAGCCCGGCCTTGAAGCTCAGCCGGTGGTCGGCCTGCGGCCCGGGAAGCTGGTCCATCTTGCGCTCGAGTACGGTGGTGTCGGTTCCCAGCGGGACGTCGTAGGTGACGAACGCCCGCGCCACGTAGGCATTGCGGCTCAGCGAGCCGCCGCCGCGGATCACGTCGCCGTTGGTCAGGCCGGCCAGACCGGTGCCGTTGCTGACCCCTTGTCCGCGGAACATCTCGACGTCCAGGTAGACCGCCGCATGCGGCGCCACCGGCATGCCGAAGTACACGCCGAAGGTGTGGGAACGTGCCTGGTTGGCTTGCGCGCGCAGGCTCAGCGGCCCGGCATAGGGCGAATGCACGCGGCCCTGGTGCTGGTCGATGAAGGTGTACTGCGCACCCAGCAACTGCGGCACCCAGAGGCGGGGCTGCTCGTCGGCCATGGCAGGCGGGGCGAAGAACGCGGTAGCGAGGACCAGGGCGCTTGCGCGGAGGCTGGAACGCTTCATTCGGACGGCTCCGGGGATGGCTGCACGGCTAGCATGACCGACATCGCTGCGCCTCGATGTCCAGATAGCGTCAATGCCGTGACGCGGCGATGTCGCGGGCGTCCATTCGGACTCGAGCAAGGGGGTATGAAACCAGCGGTTGCTGCCCACACGCGTGACTTCAGGCCCATGTACTAGTGCGAACTTCACACTAACCTTCAGATCGACCCAGGCGGCGGTGCAGGCAAGCTGAGTGGACGATCGCGTCGGCCATTTGAAGAAGTTCCAGAAGGAGCTCTCCGCGGGCACCGTCTCGCTGGTGCTGCTGGCGGTGCTGGGGCAATCGCGCCAGCCGCTGTACGGCTACCAGATCGCCAAGCGGCTGGAAGAGCTGGGCGAGGGTGTGCTGGCGGGCAAGCAGAGTGCGTTGTACCCGGTGCTGCGCAACCTGGAGGCGGCCGGGCTGCTGGCCAGCGAGGTGGAGCCTTCGGTGAGCGGGCCGCCGCGCCGCTATTACCGCGTTACCAAGCCGGGGCGGGACGTGCTGCGCGAATGGGTCGCGGCCTGGAACGCCACGCGTGATTCCGTCGACAAGGTCCTTCAAGGAGAGGTGTGATGAACGCACCGCGCACGATCAACCAATACCTGGACCAACTGCGGGAGGCCCTGCGCGGCGCCGACCCGGCGCTGGTGCAGGATGCGCTCTACGACGCGGAAGAGCACCTGCGCGCGGAGCTGGCCGAACAGCCCGGGCGCGGCGAGGCGGACATGCTGGCGCACGTGGTGGGCAGCTACGGCGCGCCGGACGAGGTGGCCGAGCTCTACCGCGACCAGGAGATCAGGATCCAGCGCGCGTTGCGTCCGCCGCCACCGCCGAAGCGTCGCTCGCTGGCCGGACGCTTCTTCGGCGTGGCGGCCGACCCGCGCACCTATGGCGCGCTGTTCTACATGGTGCTGGCGCTGGCCACCGGCATCTTCTACTTCACCTGGGCGGTGACCGGCATCTCGCTGTCGGCAGGGCTTTCGGTACTGATCGTCGGCCTGCCCTTCATCGTGCTGTTCTTCGGCTCGGTGCGCGTGCTTTCGCTGGTGGAGGGGCGCATCGTCGAGGCGATGCTCGGTGCACGCATGCCGCGGCGCCCGCCGTATCCCACGCAGGGGCTGACGCTGATGAAGCGCATCGGGGCGATGTTCACCGATGCGCGCACCTGGAGCACGCTGCTCTACATGCTGCTGATGCTACCGCTGGGCATCGTCTACTTCACTCTCGCGGTAACGCTGGTCGCGCTGGCGGCGGGCTTCATCGGCGCACCGATCGCCTGGGCGTTCGCGCCGCGCTGGATGTCGGACGCGTACGTCAACGGCCAGCCCATGATCGACTGGGGCTTCGGCCAGCACATGCCCGGCTGGGGCGACGCGATCGTGCTGTGCGTGCTGGGCGTGCTGCTGCTGTTCGCCACGCTGCATCTGGCGCGCGGGCTGGGCCGCATGCATGGGCACCTGGCGCGACACCTGCTGGTGCGCGGGAGCTGAGGCGCAGCCTCCCGCGGAGCGCTAGAAATCCTCGCCGTCGACGATCTCCAGGCCGGCATCCAGGCGGCGGGCCTCGGTCTCGGCGACCGCGCGCACAGCGTCGGCGCGCATGTCGTCGGGCGCGTCGACTTCGACCATGAACACGCGGCCCTCGTTGTCGTCGACGAGCTGGGCGGAGCTGGAGTCGTCGCGCACGCCCAGCATGAGGTCTTCGATTTCCTCGACGTGCTCGATGCCGTCGATACCGTGCAGCACGGAAATGATGGAGTCGGCGGTCTCGCGGTTGCCGATCAGGCGAAGGCGGATCATGGACATGGCGGGCTCCGGCGGGGACGTCCGGAAAATGCTGGGGCCGGCCATGTGTGCACTCGGTGATCGGGCGCGGCCTGTCCTTGGGGCTGGCGGGCCGCGAGGGCTTACCATGGCCTTTTGCGGATGCACGCCATGCCCAAGTCCTACGACCGCGCCTATTTCGACAAGTGGTACCGCGACCCGCGTCATGCCGTGGCCTCCCCGACGGAACTCAAGCGCAAGGTCGCGCTGGCGGTGGCGCAGGCGGAGTACTACCTGGGCCGGCCGCTGCGCAACGTGTTGGACGTCGGCTGCGGCGAGGCGCCCTGGCGCGCGCCGCTGCGCGCCTTGCGACCGGGCGTGGCTTACCGCGGCCTGGATGCGAGCCCCTACGTCGTCGCCCGCTACGGACGCAGCCGCAACATCGGGCTGGCGCGCTTCGGGCAGCTCGAGCAACTGCGCTTCGACACGCGCTTCGACCTGATCGTCTGCACCGACGTACTGCATTACCTCAAGCCGGCGGAAATCCGCGCGGGCCTGGCGGGCATCGGCGAAATGCTGGAAGGCGTGGCCTTCCTCGAGGCGTTCACCAGTCACGACGATGTGGTGGGCGACCGCGAAGGGTTTTTCTCGCGCCCGCCTTCTTGGTACCTTCGCCAGTTCGCGCAGGCTGGCCTGCTTCCCTGCGGCTCGCACGGCTACCTGGGGCCACGGCTGGAGCGGCACGTCGCCGCCCTGGAGCGCGCGCAGATCGCGGGCTAGGCATTCACGGCGCCGATGGAGGCAGCCCGGATAATCGTCGCCTGCCCGCTGTCGCTGCGGGCCGATCGTTCCTTCAAGAGGTGGACATGACGACAGGCGGGGAAAGCACCTACGGCCGGATGATGCAGGCGCTGGATACGTTTGCGATGGCCTTCCTCGATCCGGAAGGGCGGATCAGCAGCTGGAACGCGGGCGCCGTACGCATCTTCGGCTACACCGCCGACGAGATCGTCGGCCGACCGTTCGAAACGCTCCGCATGCCCGAGCACCGCGCCGCCGGGCGCGCGGCGCAGGCTCTGGACGCCGCGAGGCAGCAGGGGAGCGAGGAGGAAACCGGCTGGCTCCTGGGCAAGCAGGACCGGCGAGTGTGGGCGCGGACCATCCTGGAAGCCGTGCGTGACGACACCGGCCAGCAGATCGGCTATGCCTACGTGGCCCGCGATATTCCCTGGCCGAGCCAGGACGAGATGCGCGGCAGCAACGAAAAGCAATTCAGCCTGTTGTTGCAGGGCGTGCGCGACTACGCGATCTACATGCTCGATCCGCAGGGCCATGTGGCGAGTTGGAACGCCGGTGCCGAGCGCATCAAGGGCTACCGCGAGAACGAAGTGCTGGGCAGGCACTTCAGCCAATTCTATTCGGAAGAGGATGCGGACGCGGGCAAGCCGGCCATCAACCTGGAGATCGCGCGCAAGGAGGGCATGTACGAGGGCGAGGGCTGGCGCGTGCGCAAGGACGGCTCGCGCTTCTGGGCCCACGTGGTGATCGACCGGCTCACCGACGAGCATGGCCGGATCGTCGGCTTCGCCAAGATCACCCGCGACGTGACCGACAAGAAGCGCGCCGAGCACGAGTTGGCGGTGGCGCGCGAGGCCCTGTTCCAGGCCCAGAAGACCGAGGCGATCGGCCAGCTCACCGGCGGCGTGGCGCACGACTTCAACAACCTGCTGATGGCCGTGATGGGCAACCTGGAGCTGCTGGGCAAGTGGCTGCCGGATGCGCCGCGGCCGCAGTCGCTGCTGGACAACGCCATGGCCGGCGCGCAGCGCGGCGTGGCGCTGACCCGGCGCATGCTGGCCTTCGCCCGCCGGCAGGAACTCTATCCACGGCCGGTGGACGTGCCGTTGCTGGTGCATGGCATGGCCGACCTGCTCAGGCGTTCGCTGGGCCCGGAGGTGAGAGTGGGCACTCGCTTCCCGCTGCAACTGCCGCACGTGCTGATCGATCCCAACCAGCTGGAGCTGGCCCTGCTCAACCTGGCGGTCAACGGCCGCGACGCGATGCCCCAGGGCGGCCGGCTGGAGATCGGTGCGCAGGCCGAGCACGTCCCCGCGGGGCATGCCACCGCGCTGGCGCCGGGCGAGTACGTCTGCCTGTGGATCGCCGACGAAGGCCACGGCATGGACGAGGAAACCATCAAGCGCGCGACCGAGCCGTTCTTCACCACCAAGGGCGTGGGCAAGGGCACCGGCTTGGGCCTGTCGATGGCCTATGGCCTGGCCGAACAGTCCGGCGGGCGCCTGCTGCTCCACAGCCAGTCGGGCAAGGGCACCACGGTGGAGATCTGGTTGCCGGTCGCTCCCGCTCCGGCGGTAGCTGCCACCGCGCCGCCGGCCGTGCCCGAAAAGGACGGTCTGAAGATCGACCTGCACATGGGCGCACCGCTGTCCGTGCTGGTGGTCGACGACGACGAGCTCGTGCTGATGAGCACGGTGGCCATGGCCGAGGACCTGGGCTGCCGGGTGCACGGCGTGACCTCGGCCGAGGAAGCGCTGACTTACGTCGAGAGCGGCAGCGAGATCGACGTGGTGGTCACCGACCAGGCTATGCCTGGCATGACCGGCGCGCGCCTGGCGCGGCTGCTGCGCGAGCGCCGCCCGACTCTGCCTATCGTGCTGGCGTCCGGTTATGCCGAGTTGCCCGGCGTGCCCGTGCCGGGACTGGTGCGGCTGGGCAAGCCTTTCACCAGGCGCGAGCTTCGGCGGTCCATCGACGAGTCGCTGGCGCGCGAGGGCGTGACCGACGACAACCGCTGAGCCGGCCCCGGCGGCCCTCTTCACCTGCCATCGGGAGGGCTGCCGCGGGCGCCATGCGCGTGCATGGGTGCGACACATCCGCAGAGTTACAGTGCCGCCCGTCCAGGATCGAGGGACGTTGCATGCAGCACCCCGCGGACTTCCCCCTGCCGGCCTCGGCAAGGGCGCCCTCCAACAGCCAGGCGCGGCTGGAGTTGGCCACGCGCGCGGCCAGGCTCGGCATCTGGGACTGGAACCTGCTGGATGGCACCTTCGTCTACTCGGACCGCGCCCGCGAGATCTGCGGCCTGCCGCCAGGCGAAGAGCCGCTGCGGCTGGAACAGGTGCAGGCCTGCACCCACCCGGACGACCTGCCGCGCACCCGCGCCATGCTCCAGCGCGCGCTCGACCCGGCGATCCGCGAGAACGTGCCCTACGAATACCGCGTGGTGCACGCCGATGGCACGGTGCGCTGGGTGCTGGCGCACGGCGCGGTGGAGTTCGCGCCCGTCGATGGCGCCGAGCGCGCGGTTCGCTACACCGGCACGTTGCAGGACATCACCGAACAGCGCCAGTTGCGCGAGGCGCTGGAATCGAGCCGCGCGCGGCTGCAACTGGCGCTCGATGCCGGGCGGATGGCGGTATGGGAAGCGGACCTGCGCAATGACGTGATACACGGCTCGGCCCAGTTCAACCGCCTGCTGGGCTTTCCCGAGGACGCCAGTCCGACCATGGAGCAGATCCGCGCCGGCTACCCGCCCGGCGAGCGGGAGCGCGTGGAGCAGGAGGGCCGGGCAGCGCTCGCCCGGGGCGAGCTTTTTTTCGAGACCGAGTACCGCTACTGCTGGCCTAGCGGTGAGCTGCGTTGGCTGCTGCTGCGCGCGCAGACCCTGTTCGAGGACGGCCAGCCCTCGCGCGCCGTCGGCGTGCTGATGGACGTCACCGCGCGCCACCGCGTCGAAGAGAAGCTGCGCACCAGCGAGGCCCGGCTGAAACTGGCCCAGCGGGTGGGCGACATCGGCGTGTGGGAGTGGGAGCTGTCTTCGGGCAACGCCCGCTGGTCACCCGAGATGTACATGCTGTTCGGCGTCGATCCGCAGGCCGGAATCAGTCCAGAGCAAGTTTGGCGGGAAGGGGTCCTGGCGAAGGATCGTGCCGCCGTCGACGAAGCAGTGCGCCGCAGCACCGAGGGCGGCCGGCCGCTGGACATCGAGTTCCGCATCCGGGTCCATGGCGAAACGCGCTGGCTGCGCTCCAAGGGCACGCCGGTCACCACGCCCGACGGCCGCGTCCGCATGATCGGCGTCAACCAGGACGTGACCCGCGCGCACCGCCAGAAGCTCGCGCTGGAGGACCGCAACCGCGCGCTGCAGGAACAGGCCGTACAGATCGGGCGCGAGCGCGAGCGGCTGTTCGAACTGAGCCGCGACATGTTCGGCGTGCTCGGCTTCGACGGCAGTTTCAGGGCCGCCAACCCGGCGTGGTCGCGCATCCTGGGCCACGACGAGGCCAGCCTGTTCGCACGCCCGTTCCTGGAGTGGATCCATCCCGAAGACCGCATGGCCGCCGCCGCGGTCATGGACGGGCTCGAACGCGGCGAGCCGGTGCCGCCGTTCGAAAGCCGCATGCAGACCAGCCACGGCGGCTGGCGCTGGATCGCCTGGACCGCCGTCGCCGAGGACGAGCTGGTCTACCTCGTCGGCCGCGATGCCACCCACGAGAAGCTTGCCGCACAGGAACTGGAGGCGGCCAATCGGCAACTGCGCCAGCAGATCGAGGGCCGCGAGCGGGTGGAGGCCACGCTGCGCCAGATGCAGCGGCTGGAGGCGGTTGGCCAGCTCACCTCGGGCGTGGCGCACGACTTCAACAACCTGCTGACCATCGTGCTGGGCAACATCGACCTGCTCGAGATGGTCGTGCAGGAGCCGAAGGTGCGCCGTCGGCTGGAACTGATGCGCCAGGCCGCCCTGCGGGGCGCCACGCTGACCTCGCAGCTGCTTGCCTTCTCGCGCCGCCAGCGCCTGGAGCCGAAGGCGCTCGACCTCAACGGCACCGTGCATGGCATGAGCGAACTGCTCAAGAGCACGATGGGCGGCAGCGTCGAGGTGACCACGCGGCTGCAGCCGGGACTGTGGAGCGCGCTGGTGGATCCCACCCAGATCGAGCTGGTGATCCTCAACCTGGCGATCAACGCGCGCGACGCCATGCCAGTCGGCGGCAGCCTCACCATCGAGACCGCCAACGCCAGTCTGGCCGAGGAGCCGCAGCAGCCGGGCGAGCCGGGGCCGGGCGATTACGTGGTCATCGCGGTGGCCGATACCGGCACCGGCATGACCGACGAGGTGCGCGCGCGGGTGTTCGAGCCCTTCTTCACCACCAAGGACGTCGGCAAGGGATCGGGGCTGGGACTGGCGCAGGTGCTCGGCTTCGTGCAGCAGTCCGGAGGCGGCGTGCGCGTCCAGAGCGCGCCCGGCGCCGGCACCACGGTGCGCGTCTACCTGCCGCGCGCCCGCGCCTTGGCCGTAGCGGAGGACGCCGCGCCGGCGACCCGGCACCGGGCCCCGACGCATCGCGGGCGCCGGCTCGCGCTACTGGTGGACGATGACGTCGCCGTGCGCGACGTAACCGCCGCGCGGCTGCGTCGCCTGGGCTTCGACGTGCTCGAGGCCGGTTCCGGCGGCGCCGCTCTGGACCTGCTCGACCGGGCGCCGCAGGTCGACTTGCTGGTGGCGGACTTCGCCATGCCGGGCATGAACGGTGCCGAGGTCGCGCGCCAGGCGCGCTCGCGCCGGCCGGAACTCCCCGTGCTGTTCGTCACCGGCTACGCCGACCAGGCCGCGCTGGCCGTCGTGGGCGACGAGCGCGTGGTGCAGAAGCCCTTCCGCGACGACGAACTCGAACGCATGGTGCTGGCCGCCGCCGGCGGATGAGCCGCGTCGTGCGGCCTTGGTGGGAAAACGGGCGGCCTCATGCTTACCATGCAGGGGTTGTCCCCCACCGAGGTATCCCGTGAACCGACCGCTCGCTGCCGCCATCGCCGCGGCCCTGCTTGTTCCCGTCCTGGCCGCCGCCGTCGAGCGGCCGACGTTCGATCCGCACCGGCTATCGCAGGAGGTCAAGACGCTCTCCTCCGATGCCTTCGAGGGGCGCGGGCCGGCCACGCCAGGCGAGACCAGGACGGTCGACTACGTGATCGCGCAGTTCAAGGCCGCTGGCCTCGAGCCCGGCGGCGCCGTCGTCGACGGCAAGCGCACCTGGACGCAGCCGGTGCCGCTGGGCCGTTTCGAGATCGTCGGCACGCCCAGCTTCTCGCTGACCGAGCAGGGCAAGAGCCTGCCGCTGACCCAGGGCGAGCAGATCGCCGTGCGCGCGGCGATGGACGGCAGTCGCAGGGTCGACATCCAGAACGCGCCGCTGGTGTTCGTCGGCTACGGTGTCGAGGCGCCCGAGCGCCACTGGGACGACTTCAAGGGTGTGGACCTGAAGGGCAAGATCGGCGTGGTGCTGGTCAACGATCCCGATTTCGAGACCGGCCATGGCGACTTCGGCGGCAAGGCGATGACCTACTACGGCCGCTGGACCTACAAGTACGAGGAAGCCGCGCGCCAGGGCGCGCTGGGCATGCTGGTGGTGCACGAGACCGCGCCGGCCTCCTACGGCTGGGCCACGGTGAAGAATTCCAACACCAACGTGCAGTTCGACATCGTGCGCGACAAGCCCGCCGCCTCGCACCCGACGCTGGAAGGCTGGATCCAGCGCGACCTCGCCGTGCAGATGTTCAAGGCCGCCGGGCTGGATTTCGACACGCTCAAGAAGCAGGCGCAGACGCGCGCGTTCAAGCCGGTCGAACTGAAGGGCGTGACCTTCTCGGCCAAATACGACATCGACTCCAAGGTGATCACCTCGCAGAACGTGGTCGGCCGCGTCGAAGGCAGCAAACGCCCGGACGAGACGGTGATCTACAGCGCGCACTGGGACCACCTCGGCGTCGGCGCGCCCGACGCCAAGGGCGACCGCATCTACAACGGTGCGGTCGACAACGCCACCGGCACCGCCGCGCTGATCGAGCTGGGCCGCGCCTTCGCGCACGCGTCCCGGCCGGAGCGCACGGTGGTGTTCCTCAACGTCACGGCCGAGGAGAAGGGCCTGCTCGGCTCGGAGTACTACGCCACGCATTCGCTTTATCCAATCGGGAAGACGGTGGCCGACATCAACCTCGACGCGCTCGACCCCAACGGCCCGGCGCGCAACTTCACCATTTCCGGCAACGCCAGGCTCGGCCTGCTCGACCGCCTGATCGCGCTGGCCAAGACCTACGGCATGAGCTACGCGCCCGATCCGCATCCGGAGGCGGGCAGCTTCTTCCGCTCGGACCATTTCTCCTTCGCCAAGCAGGGCGTGCCGGCGATCTCCTACGAGTCGGGCGATGACCTGGTCAAGGGCGGCAAAGCGGCCGGCGAGGCCGCGGCCAGGGAATACACCCGCGACCACTACCACCAGCCCTCCGACGAATGGCAGGCCAGCTGGACCTTCGCCGGCATGACGCACGACCTGGCGATGCTCTACCAGCTGGGCGACGAGCTGGCCAACTCCGGCGCGTGGCCGGAATGGTCGAAGGATTCGGAGTTCCGAGCGGTGCGCGAGAAGACGGCCGACCAGCGCAAGTAACGCGGGATCGCCGCAAGGCCGCCTTCCCCCGCCAAGCGGGGGAAGGATCGGGTTCAGGCCGCCACGGCCGCCGGCGCCGAGGTGCGGATCAGGTGGTCGAAGGCCGCCAGCGCGGCGGTCGAGCCGGCACCCATGGCGATGACGATCTGCTTGTACGGCACCGTGGTCGCGTCACCGGCGGCGAACACGCCCGGCAGCGAGGTCTGTCCGCGGTCGTCGATCACGATCTCGCCGCGCGGGGTCAGCTCCAGCGTGCCCTTGAGCCATTCGGTGTTCGGCAACAGGCCGATCTGCACGAAGATGCCTTCCAGCTCCAGCGTGCGCATCTGGCCGCTCACGCGGTCCTTGTAAACCAGCGCGGTCACCCGCTTGCCATCGCCCAGCACCTCGGTGGTCTGGCCGCTGACGACGATGTCCACGTTCGGCATGCTGCGCAGCTTGCGCTGCAGGACGTCGTCCGCGCGAAGCTTGCTGTCGAACTCGATCAAGGTGACGTGGCTGGCCAGGCCGGCCAGGTCGATCGCCGCCTCCACGCCGGAGTTGCCGCCACCGACCACCGCCACGCGCCTGCCCCTGAACAGCGGGCCGTCGCAGTGCGGGCAATAGGCCACGCCCTTGTTGCGGTACTCGTCCTCGCCGGGCACGCCCATCTGGCGCCAGCGCGCGCCGGTGGAGAGCACCACGGTCCTGGACCTCAGCGTTGCACCATTGGCCAGCTGCACCTGGATCAGGCCGTCGGTTTCGTCGCTGGCCGGGATCAGCGCCTGCGCGCGCTGCAGGTTCATCACGTCGACGTCGTAGTCGTGCACGTGCTGCTCCAGCGCGGTGCCGAGCTTGGGACCCTCGGTGTAGGAAACGGAAATGAAGTTCTCGATGCCCATGGTGTCGAGCACCTGGCCGCCGAAGCGCTCCGCTGCCAGGCCCGTGCGGATACCCTTGCGTGCGCCGTACACCGCCGCCGCGGCGCCGGCCGGGCCGCCGCCCACCACCAGCAGGTCGAAGGCCTCCTTGGTCCTGATTTTCTCGGCTTCCCGCTCGCTCGAGCCGGTGTCGAGCTTGGCCACGATCTGTTCCAGGCTCATGCGGCCCTGGTCGAAGAGTTCGCCATTGAGGAACACGGTGGGCACGGACATCACCTGGCGGGCCTCGACCTCGTCCTGGTACAGCGCGCCGTCGATGGCCACGTGCTGGATGCGCGGGTTGAGCACGCTCATCAGGTTGAGCGCCTGCACTACGTCGGGACAGTTCTGGCAGGAGAGCGAGAAATAGGTCTCGAAGCGGTAGTCGCCGTCGAGATTGCGCACCTGCTCGATGGTCTGGGCCGCGGCCTTGGACGGATGCCCGCCGACCTGCAGCAGCGCCAGCACCAGCGAGGTGAACTCGTGGCCCAGCGGGATGCCGGCGAAGCGCACGCTCACGTCGGAACCGATGCGGTTGATCGCGAACGTGGGCTTGCGCGCCTCGTCGTCGCGCCGTACCAGGCTGATCTTGTCCGACAGCGAGGCGATTTCGGACAGCAGTTCGTTCAATTCGGCCGACTTGGCGCCGTCGTCGAGCGAGGCGGCCAGTTCGATCGGCTGGACGAGCTTTTCGAGGTAGGCCTGGAGTTGGGTCTTGAGGTTGGTGTCCAGCATGGCGGGGCTCCAGACGTCGAATGGGATGAAAGCGGGCGCTTGCAGGAGCGGCCTCGAGTCACGGGCGGGGAGGGGGAGGCGCCGGGACAGGCACCATGCGGCCCAGGCCGCTGCTGCAAGCACCCGGTCGGGTGCCGCCTGGGGAGTCCGGGCGCGGACGCCCGGACTCCGGTCGTGCGGTCGACCAGGATGTGCCGGTCGATCGACTTGATCAGATCAGGCCGATCAGATCTTGCCGACCAGGTCCAGCGACGGCGCCAGGGTCTTCTCGCCTTCCTTCCACTTGGCCGGGCAGACCTCGTTCGGATGGGCGGCGACATACTGCGCGGCCTTGACCTTGCGCAGCAGCTCCGAGGCGTCGCGGCCGATGCCGCCGGCATTGAGCTCGACGATCTGGATCTTGCCCGACGGGTCGATCACGAAGGTGCCGCGGTCGGCGATGCCGGCGGATTCGATCAGCACGTCGAAGTTGCGCGAGATCGCGTGGGTCGGATCGCCGATCATGGTGTACTGGATCTTCTTCACCGCGTCGGACGTGTCGTGCCATGCCTTGTGCGAGAAGTGGGTGTCGGTGGACACCGAATAGACTTCCACGCCCAGCTTCTGGAACTCGGCGTAATGGTCGGCCAGGTCTTCCAGCTCGGTCGGGCAGACGAAGGTGAAGTCGGCCGGGTAAAAGAACACGATGGACCACTTGCCCTTCAGGTCGGCATCGGTCACCTCGATGAACTTGCCGTTCTTGAAGGCCTGCGCCTTGAAGGGTTTGACTTCGGTGTTGATCAAGGACATCGCTGTCTCCTCGTTTGGGTTGGTTGACCAGGCAAGGGTAGGGCACCCGGACCGATCGATCCAATTGATTGTCGGGATCGTAGTGATTGACGTAGGCTATCGGCGACACGGCCAGGCGCCAGCGTGCCGTGGTGGCGGGCAGCGTCACGGGGGCCACGATATCGCCGGCGGCGTTGCGTTCGCGGCAACGAGCCGCCGCCGCTTCGCCGGTTCCCCTGCCTGGGCGTGGACGAGCCCGGCCTGCCACTAGGCTAAAATGCGCCTTTTCCCCACGGAGGCGACATGGCAAGCCAAGCATCCCCCGGCGCACGTTTCCGCGCCGCCCTCGCCGCCGAGCAGCCGCTGCAGGTGATGGGCGCGATCACCGCCTACGCCGGCCTGATGGCCAAGCGCGTCGGCTACAAAGCGCTCTACCTCTCCGGCGGCGGTGTGGCGGCCAACTCGCTGGGCATGCCGGACCTGGGCATCAGCACGATGGAAGACGTGCTCACCGACGCGCGCCGCATCGTGGATGCCACGCAGCTCCCGTTGCTGGTGGACATCGATACCGGCTGGGGCGGCGCCTTCAACATCGCGCGCACCATCAAGAGCTTCGAGCGCATCGGCGTAGCCGCCGTGCACATGGAAGACCAGGTCGGCCAGAAGCGCTGCGGCCATCGGCCGGGCAAGGAAGTGGTGCAGAAGGCTGAGATGGTCGACCGCGTCAAGGCGGCGGTCGACGCGCGCACCGACCCGGGCTTCGTGATCATGGCGCGCACCGACGCAGCCGCGGTGGAAGGCATCGACTCGGCGATCGAACGCGCCTGCGCCTACGTCGAGGCCGGCGCCGACATGATCTTTCCAGAGGCGATGAAGACGCTGGAGGACTACCGCCGCTTCAAGGCGGCGGTGAAGGTGCCGATTCTGGCCAACCTCACCGAATTCGGCTCCACGCCGTTCTTCACCACCGCGGAGCTGGGCTCGGCTGGCGTGGACATCGCGCTGTACTGCTGCGGCGCCTATCGCGCCATGAACAAGGCGGCGCTCAACTTCTACGAGACCGTGCGTCGCGAAGGCACGCAGAAGGGCATCATCGATACCTTGCAGACGCGCGAGGAGCTGTACGACTTTCTCGGCTACCACGCCTACGAGGACAAGCTCGACGCGCTGTTCGCCGACGGCAAGGGCTGACCGGCCATTCACCCGCAGGCCGTCAGCCGGCCTGCAGCCATTCGCGTGGGCGGGCTGCAGGCTCCGCCCGCATCCGCAAGTCTTAAGGAGATTCCCGATGAGCGAGCAAACCCTCCCCAAGCCGAAGAAATCCGTGGCGCTGTCCGGCGTGCCGGCCGGCAACACCGCGCTGTGCACGGTCGGCCGCAGCGGCAACGACCTGCACTATCGCGGCTACGACATCCATGACCTGGCCGCCAAGGGCTGTTTCGAGGAAGTGGCCTACCTGCTGGTGTACGGCAGGTTGCCCAACTGGACCGAGCTGCAGAACTACAAGGCCAGATTGAAGCGCCTGCGCGGCCTGCCGGCGCCGGTCAAGGGTGCGCTGGAACTGCTGCCTGCCGCGACGCACCCGATGGACGTGCTGCGTACCGGCTGCTCGGTGCTGGGCACCGTGTTGCCGGAGAAGGAGGATCACAACCTCACCGGCGCACGCGACATCGCCGACCGCCTGATGGCGAGCTTCGGCTCGATGCTGCTGTACTGGTACCACTTCAGCCACAACGGCAAGCGCGTGGAGACGCAGACCGACGACGACTCGATCGCCGCGCACTTCCTGCACGTGCTGCACGGCAAGACGCCGAGCGAACTGCACGCGCAGGCGCTGGACAAGTCGCTGATCCTCTATGCCGAGCACGAGTTCAACGCGTCCACCTTCACTGCGCGCGTGATCGCCGGCACGGGCTCGGACATGTACTCGGCCATCACCGGCGCGATCGGCGCGCTGCGCGGTCCGAAGCATGGCGGCGCCAACGAGGTGGCGATGGAGATCATTGCCCGCTACCGCAGCGCGGCCGATGCCGAGGCGGACATCCGCGCGCGGGTGGAGAGAAAGGAAATCATCATCGGCTTCGGCCACCCGGTGTACACGGTGTCCGATCCGCGCAACGAGATCATCAAGGAGATCTCGCGCAAGCTCTGCACCGAAGGCGGCAACCCGACCCTGTTCGAGGTATCCGAGCGCATCGAGAAGCTGATGTGGGAACTGAAGAAGATGTTCCCCAACCTCGACTGGTACTCGGCCAGCGCCTACCACATGATGGGCGTGCCCACGGCGATGTTCACGCCGCTGTTCGTGATCGCGCGCACCTCCGGCTGGAGCGCGCATGTGATCGAGCAGCGCCAGGACGGCAAGATCATCCGCCCGAGCGCCAACTACACAGGTCCGGAAGACCAGAGCTACGTGCCGATCGAGAAGCGCTGAGCCGCACGCCGCGCTGGAACGAAAGAGGGGCCGCGAGGCTCCCTCTTTCGTTCCGCTGCGCGCGCGGCTGGACGAAGCAGCGGACGATCGGCCTTGGTGAAGCAGCGCTTCCAGCGCTCGCTTCGTCCGCCTATCCGCGCGCGCGCGCTTTGCGGCTCCGTGCCAGCCAGCTGCCACCGCAGATGGCCACGATCAGCAGCGCGTCCAGCCCGTAGCCGAGGGCAGGCCGCGCATCGAACCAGCCGCTGAGCAGGTGGTCGTGGGCGATCATGCGGCCTGCGGTCCACGCGATCGCTGCCGCGCCCAGGTAGACGATCACTGGAAAGCGCTCGATCAGCTTGAGGATGAGCGTCGAGCCCCACACCACCAGCGGAACGCTGATCAGCAGGCCCAGCACGACCAGGCCCAGGTGGCCCTTGGACGCGCCGGCGATGGCCAGCACGTTGTCCAGGCCCATCAGCGCGTCGGCCACCATGATGGTGCGCAGCGCTGCCCAGAAGCTGTCGGCCGGGTCGACGGCATGTCCGGAGTCGCCCTCGGGCTTGAGCAGCTTCCAGGCGATCGGCAGCAGCAGCAGGCCGCCCGCCAGCATCAGGCCCGGCAGCTTGAGCAGATAGACCACGATCGCGGTGAGCGCCACCCGCACGGCAACCGCGCCGAAGGTGCCCCAGAACACCGCCTTGCGCTGCAGCGAGCGGGGCAGGTTGCGCGCGGCAAGCGCGATCACGATCGCATTGTCGCCGGCGAGGACGAGGTCGAGCAGGACGATGGCCGCGAGGCCGGAAAGGAAGTCGGTGCCGCTGAGGTCCATGGGGGTTCCGTCGCGCGTGACTCATGGCGATGGCGGCGGACACGCGCAAGGGTCCGTCGCCACCGCAAAAGTCTCGTTCGCGAATGTTCGCCGTGGTGACCGGGGCGGAAGGGCGGCCCGTGATGACGATCACCGCACGAAGCGCGCGCAAGCGCGGCTTCGGAACTACTCCCCTTTGGGTGTGCGGGAATTGTCGGGGCGATGCCGATAGCGGTCAAGCGCAAGACTTTGCCTGCCAGGGCTTCGGGCGCGCCTCCCCCCTCCCGTCCCGTTCGTGGAGGGAAGATGGAGCAGTCGCGCGGAGGGCGGATACAATCGCGGTTTTTCCTCCCGCGAGAAGCCTCCATGAGTGCGCACGACATCCGTTCCGCCGTCCGTCCCGATCCCGACCAGCCGATGGTCGACATCGCCAACTACGTGGCCGACCACCGGATCGAGTCGAAGGAGGCCTACGACACCGCGCGCTACATGCTGCTTGATTCGCTAGGCACGGCAATGCTGGCGATGAAGTTTCCCGAGTGCGTCAAGCATCTCGGCCCGCTGGTGCCGGGCGCGAACCTGCCTGGCGGCACCCGCGTGCCGGGCACCAGCCACGAGCTCGATCCGGTGCAGGGCGCCTTCGCCATCGGCACGCAGATCCGCTGGCTGGACTTCAACGACACCTGGCTGGCCGCCGAGTGGGGCCACCCGTCGGACAACCTGGGCGCGATCCTCGCGGTGGCCGACTACCTCAGCCGCAAGGCCGAACGCGAAGGCGGCCAGCCGTTCACCGTGCGCGACGTGCTCGGCTATGCCATCAAGGCGCACGAGATCCAGGGCTGCTACGCGTTGAAGAACAGCTTCAACCGCGTCGGCCAGGACCACGTGATCCTGGTGCGCCTGGCTTCCACCGCGGTCGCCACCGCCATGCTCGGCGGCAGCAAGGAACAGATCACCACCGCCGTGTCGCACAGCTGGATCGACAACGGCGCACTGCGCACCTACCGCCATGCGCCCAACACCGGGCCGCGCAAGAGCTGGGCCGCCGGCGACGCCTGCCGCCGCGCGGTGACCCATGCGATCAACGCGGTCTACCGCGGCGTGGTGGGCTACCCGTCGGCGCTGACCGCCAAGACCTGGGGCTACTACGACGTCGCCTTCAAGGGCAACGCGTTCGAATTCGAGCGGCCCTTCGGCAGCTACGTGATGGAGAACGTGCTGTTCAAGATCAGCTTCCCCGCCGAGTTCCACGCGCAGACCGCGGTGGAGTGCGCCATGCAACTGCACGCGCAGGTGGCCGGCAAGCTCGACCAGGTCGAGAAGATCGTGATCGAGACGCAGGAGGCGGGCGTGCGCATCATCGACAAGACCGGCCCGCTGGCCAACTACGCCGACCGCGATCATTGCATCCAGTACATGGTCGCCGTGCCGCTGATCTTCGGCCGCCTGACCGCGGAGGACTACAACGACGACGTCGCCGCCGATCCGCGCATCGATGCGCTGCGCGAGAAGATGGAAGTACGTGAGAACCCGCAGTTCACCAAGGATTATTTCGACCCGGACAAGCGCTACATCGGCAATTCGTTGCAGGTGTTCTTCAAGGATGGTTCTTCCACCGAAAAGGTCTCGATCGATTACCCGATCGGTCACCGCAAGCGCCGCGCCGAAGGCATCCCGGTGCTGCTGAAGAAATTCGAGGCGGCGCTGCGAGGCCATCTACCGGCGCACCGGGTCAAGGCGATATTGGAAGCGACGGCCGATCCTGCCACTTTGGATGCCATGCCCATCCAGCGCTTCCTGGGCTTATTCACGCTTTAAATACGAATAGGCACCGGCCACCGCCTGCAATGCAGCCAGGCTGGTGTTTGCAATTCTCAGCGAAAACCCGGCTTCCACGCCGGGTTTTCTCGTTTTCACGCTGTTTCCACGCCGTTCGGGCGGCAATGGGAGTCAGGGCTTTGCTGAACAAGGCCTCACCAGGGAACCCGGACACTCGTGAACGACTTAACGGTTTTGCTACAATCCTGCCGCTTGCCCGTAGGGACGAAAGC
Organism: Frateuria sp.; assembly: GCF_035943815.1. Taxonomy (GTDB): domain Bacteria; phylum Pseudomonadota; class Gammaproteobacteria; order Xanthomonadales; family Rhodanobacteraceae; genus Frateuria_A. Next base: position 145,929 of record NZ_DASZBU010000019.1, on the reverse strand, counting down.
GAGGGGGCGGCTCAAGCTTCCGAAAGTCAAAGTGAGTTTGACGCGCGGTCCGTGCGAGGTGAAACGGCTGCGAACACCAATAAATGAAGGAGACACCTGATGAAACGTAAGGGCTTGTATTTTCTTATTGCCTTGGCCCTGGGCGGCGTAGGTGCCGTTCACGCGCAGGACAACACTGCTGCTGCTCCCGCCAGCGACACTGCCGCCACCACCAGCACCGGCAATTATGACGGCCGCTGGTACATCGCTCCGACCATCGGCGGCTACTACAACGATACCGATCGCAACACCAACAGCCGCCAGTTCTACTATGGCCTGGGTGTCGGCCGTTTCATCGCTCCTAATGCTTCGATCGACCTGTTCGTCGATCGCACCAAGCGTACCCGCGACACCGCGGTGGGCGGTGGCAAGTGGTCCAACAACAATGTCGGCGTGGCCGCACGTTTCTATGCGGGTGAATGGAATGCCTGGCGTCCGTACCTGCTCGCCGGCCTGATGGGCAGCCATCACCAGAACCTGGGCGATCACGGCTGGGCGCCGGCGGCCGAGCTGGGCGGCGGCGTGTCCAAGACCATCACCGACAGCTCCGACGTACGCGTCGAAGCCGGTTACCGCTACGACTGGGACAACAAGAGCCAGCCGGCCAAGAGCGGTTACGGCGACTGGTTCCTTGGCTTCAGCATCGTCTCGCGCTTCGGCGAGCCGGCTGCTGCCCCGCAGCCTGCCGCGGCGCCGCCGCCGGCGCCCGCCAACGACTGCTCCACCAAGGACAGCGACCACGACGGCGTCAACGACTGCGAGGACAAGTGCCCGAACACCCCGGCCGGCACCATCGTCGGTCCGGACGGCTGCCCGCAGAAGGTCGTGATCGACCTGCGTGGCGTGAACTTCAAGTTCGACTATCCGAAGAAGGGGCACGTGGCTGCGAGCGAGATCGGCAAGGCCCTTGCCGAGCCGAGCTCCGATTCGATCGCCATCCTCGACCAGGCCGTCGACACCCTGCAGCGTTACCCGCAGGTGCACGTGACCGTCGCCGGCTACACCGACTCGGTAGGCACCGACGCCTACAACCAGTCGCTGTCCGAGCGTCGCGCGAAGATCGTGTACGACTACCTGACCTCGCACGGCATCGACGCCAGCCGCCTGGAAGGCCCGATCGGCCACGGCAAGGCCGACCCGATCGACAGCAACGACACCGACTCGGGCCGCGCGCGCAACCGCCGCACGGAGCTGCAGGTCCAGCAGTAACCGGACCGGCACCAGCAACACGGAAAAGCCCGGCTCCGGCCGGGCTTTTTCTTTGTCGGCATCCAGGCGACCGGCAAGCGGTGCATCAGTGGTAAACGCTTGCCGCAGTTCGGCTGCGGCCGATACGCTTGCCCGATGCCTACGCCGCCCCGCCCCCCATCCGCTCCCGCACGTGGCGCAGCACGCCACGGCCTGGCGCGCGTGCTGTCCAAGCGGGGCGTGTGCTCGCGCAGCCAGGCCGAGCAGTGGATCCGGGCAGGCCGCGTGGCCCTGGATGGGCGTGTGATGCGCAATCCCGAATACCCGGTCGCGCAAGGGCAGGGCGGGATCACCGTCGACGGCCAGCCGGTCGGCGACACCGCGCCGGTGTACCTGATGTTCAACAAGCCCCGTGGCCTGGTGGTCAGCGCGGCCGACGAGCGTGGCCGCGCCACCGTCTATGACGCCCTCGCCGAGGCGGGATTGCCGTGGCTGGGGCCGGTCGGGCGGCTGGACAAGGCCAGCGAAGGGCTGCTGCTGCTAAGCAATGACACGGTATGGGCGGCGTGCATCACCGATCCGGCCACGCATCGCGAGAAGACCTACCACGTGCAGGTGGATTGCGTGCCGGACGCGCGGCTGTTGGCCGGGCTCGGCGACGGCGTGTCAGATCAGGGCGAATGGCTGGCCGCACGTCGGGTAGCGCTGCTGCGCGCCGGCGAGAAGAACGCCTGGCTGGAGATCGTGCTGGACGAGGGGCGCAACCGGCATATCCGGCGCCTGCTCGCTGCGCACGGCATCGGCGTATTGAGGCTGGTGCGCGTAGCCATCGGCGGACTGCGCCTTGGCGACCTCGCCAAGGGCCGATGGCGCCACCTCGCCGCGGACGAGGTCGAGGCGTTGCGCGCTGCGCCCTGATCCCGCAGGATCGGCCCCCTCCCGGAGCGGAAGGGGGCCGTGAATTCAGATCACGCCCAGCTTCTTGCCGATCTTGGTGAACGCTGCGATCGCCCGGTCCAGATGCTCGCGGGTATGCGCCGCGCTCATCTGCGTGCGGATGCGCGCCTGACCCTGCGGCACCACCGGATAGAAGAAGCCGGTGACGTAGATGCCTTCCTCCAGCAGCGCGGTGGCCATCGCTTGCGCCTTGGGCGCGTCGTAGATCATCACCGGCACGATCGGGTGCACGCCCGGCTTGATGTCGAAGCCGGCGGCGGTCATCCGTTCGCGGAAGTAGGCGGTGTTCTCCTGCACGCGGGTGCGCAGTTCGCCGGCGGAGACCAGCATGTCGAACACCTTGATCGCTGCGGCCACCACGTGTGGCGGCAGCGAGTTGGAGAAAAGATACGGCCGCGAGCGCTGGCGCAGCAGCTCGATCACCTCCGCGGGCCCCGTGGTGAAGCCGCCCAGCGCACCGCCGAGCGCCTTGCCCAGCGTGCCGGTGAAAATGTCGACCTTGTCCATCACCCCGTGCACCTCGGCCGAGCCGCGACCGGTGGCGCCCAGGAAGCCGGTGGCGTGGCATTCGTCGATGTGCACCATGGCGCCGTACTTCTCGGCCAGCGCGGTGATCTTGTCCAGTGGCGCGATGAAGCCGTCCATCGAGAACGAGCCGTCGGAGGTGATCAGCTTGGTGCGCGCACCGGCGGCGTCGGCAGCCTGCAGCTGCTTCTCCAGGTCGGCCATGTCGCAGTTGGCGTAGCGGAAGCGCTTGGCCTTGCACAGACGGATGCCGTCGATGATCGAGGCGTGGTTGAGCGCGTCGGAGATGATCGCGTCCTCCTCGCCCAGCAGCGGTTCGTACAGGCCGCCGTTGGCATCGAAGCAGGCGGCGTAGAGGATGGTGTCCTCGGTGCCGAAGAACTCGGCGATCTTCGCCTCCAACTGCTTGTGCAGGTCCTGCGTACCGCAGATGAAGCGCACCGAGGCCATGCCGAAGCCGTGCGTGTCCAGCGCCTCCTTGGCGGCCGCGATCACGTCCGGGTGGTCGGCCAGGCCCAGGTAATTGTTGGCGCAGAAGTTGAGCACCTTGCGGCCGTCCGCCAGCTCGATTTCCGAGGACTGCGGCGAAACGATGATGCGCTCGCCCTTGAACAGTCCCTGGTCGCGGATGGCGTCCAGTTCGGTGGCGTAACGGTCGCGGGCGGTGTAGGTCACGGTGGTCTCCAACTTGAGGGCAGCGACAGAGCCGCGGCGTTCCGCTTTCGCGGGAATGCCGTCCGGCTAAAGGACAAGGCGGGCGGGGTAGTTAGCCCGGCTCAGGTCCAGGAACACACCACCTTGCCGCACTGTCCGGCATCCATCAGGTCGAAGCCCTTCTGGAAGTCGTCGATGGCGATCTGGTGGGTCAGCACCTTTTGCAGCGGGAAGCCCGTCAGCACCATCTGGGTCATCTTGTACCAGGTCTCGTACATGCGCCGGCCATAGATGCCCTGCAGGGTGAGGCCCTTGAAGATCACCTTGTCCCAATCGATGCCCGCGCCACGCGGCATGATGCCGAGCATGGCCACCTTGCCACCGTGGTACATCACTTCGAGCATGTCGTTGAAGGCGCGCGGGTTGCCGCTCATCTCCAGGCCCACGTCGAAGCCTTCCATGTGCAGGTCCTTGACCACGTCCTTGAGCGACTGGTTGGACACGTTCACCACGCGGGTGGCACCCATGTCGGCGGCGAGCTTGAGGCGGTAGTCGTTGACGTCGGTGACCACCACGTTGCGCGCGCCCACGTGTTTGGCGATGCCCGCTGCGATGACGCCGATCGGGCCGGCGCCGGTGATCAGCACGTCCTCGCCGATCAGATCGAACTCCAGCGCGCAGTGCGCCGCGTTGCCGTAAGGATCGAAGAACGCGGCCAGCTCGCTGGGGATCTGGTCCGGGATCGGCCACAGATTGGATGCCGGCACCGCTACGTACTCGGCGAATGCGCCGTTGCGGTTGACGCCGATCCCCACGGTGTTGGGGCACAGATGCTGGCGCCCGGCGCGGCAGTTGCGGCAATGCCCGCAGACGATATGGCCCTCTGCGGAAACGCGGTCGCCGACCTTATAGCCGGTGACGGCGGTGCCCAGTTCGGCGATGCGGCCGACGAACTCGTGACCGATGGTCAGGCCAGGCTTGATCGTGCGCTGGGACCATTCGTCCCACTTGTAGATGTGCAGATCGGTGCCGCAGATGGCGGTCTTCTCCACCTTGATCAGCACCTCGTTGGGGCCTATCTGCGGGACCGCTACCTCTTCCATCCAGATGCCCTGCTCGGGCTTGCGCTTGACCAGGGCCTTCATCGTCTGCTGCATGGGTTATCCATCGGCCAGGGGCCGGATGCGGTAGGGGAAACGGCAATTATATGCCGGTGCATCCGGCGGCGGCTCAAATGCGACGCCGCGAGTCATGGTTCCAGGGCCGCGAGCGTTCGCCGGGCACAAAAAAGCCGCCCCCCGAGGCGCGGCTTGGTTGGTTGCGCCTGGCCTCAGGCCAGCGCGTGGTAAACGATGGAGAAGACCAGGCTGATCGCGATGCACACCGCCAGCCAGAAGCCAAAATTGTTCTTGTCCCAGAGGCGCTTGCCGCCGGGCTGCGGCGCTTCCTGCGCGGAATCGATGGGAAGCGGTTGCGACGCCGGTCGGGTACGTGACGTGGGCTGAGTGGCTTGCGGTCGCAGGCTGACGACGGCCCCTGGCCCACCTTCATGGTCGTGTTCGGCGTCGATAGGGTGCGCCATTGCGTGAATTCTATGTGGTCGCTGTATGCCGATGGTGCGCCAGCGGCAGCGCGCAGGCAAGCCGCCGCCGGGGCAGTGGGCGAAGTACCCCCGGGAACGTGACCGGGGTCACCCGGTTCGAACCGCCCGCCACAGCCGCGTCGCGCTGGAGCGCGCGCCCGTGCCGCCTACAATGGACCGATGCCTGCCGATGCGCGCCCCCTAGCCGTGTTCCTGATGGGCCCGACGGCGTCGGGCAAGACCGCGCTGGCCTGCGCTTTGCGCGAGCGCTTCGCGCTGGAGTTGGTAAGCGTGGACTCCGCGCTGGTCTACCGCGGACTGGACATCGGCGCGGCCAAGCCGGATGCACAAACGCGGGCACGGCATCCGCACGCGCTGCTGGACCTGCGTGATCCGTCCGAACCCTACTCGGCTGCCGATTTCCGGGCCGATGCGCTCGAGGCGATGGGGCGCATCCGGTCGCAAGGCCGTGTGCCGCTGCTGGTCGGCGGCACCGGGCTGTATTTCCGCGCGCTGCAGCGCGGCCTCTCGGCGCTGCCCGATGCCGCGCCGGCCATCCGCGCCAGGCTGGCCGACGAAGCATCCGCCCGCGGCTGGCCGGCCTTGCATGCCCGGCTGGCGGGGCTCGATCCGGCTGCCGCTGCCCGCATCGGGGCCAACGATGCCCAGCGCCTTCAGCGCGCCCTCGAGGTGATCGAACTGACCGGCCGGCCGTTGTCGGAGCAGCAGACCGGCGGCACCGGCGGCCCGTTCCCGTGGCGCGTGCTCAAGCTCGCGCTGGTGCCGACCGAGCGACAGGAACTGCATGCGCGCATCGCGCGGCGCTTCGATGCCATGCTGGCCGCCGGGTTCCTGGACGAAGTGCGTGCGTTGCGCGGGCGCGGCGACCTCCATCCGGACCTGCCGGCCCTGCGCGCCGTCGGCTACCGCCAGGCCTGGGAGCATCTGGAGGCTGCCACCGGCACGTCGGCGTTCCGCGACAAGAGCATCTTCGCCACCCGCCAGTTGGCCAAGCGGCAAATCACCTGGCTGCGTTCGGAGATGGACGCGCGCGTGCTGGACCCGGAGCTTCCTGATCTGGTCGAGCGCGCGAGCGATGCCCTGGAACTTTTTCTGTAGAGCCCGCCAACTGCGATGTACGTCCCGGCGCCTGGCTTCCGCCCGCCATTTAAAAGCGGTTAATATCCCGTCGACTTGGGCCGGTCGCCGCTAGCGCGTCTTTTCTCCGGCCCGCGATGGTTCGCGAGGGGGTAAAACAACATGTCCAAAGGGCAGTCTTTGCAGGATCCGTTTCTCAATGCGCTTCGCCGCGAGCGCGTTCCGGTCGCCATCTACCTGGTGAACGGCATCAAGCTGCAGGGCACGATCGAATCGTTCGACCAGTTCGTGGTGCTGCTGCGCAACCAGGTGAGCCAGATGGTCTACAAACACGCCATCTCCACCGTGGTGCCCAGCCGCAACGTGCGCATGGGCAACGGCCATGACGCGCACGCCGACGCGCATGCTGAACAGGCCGAGGGCGACGACTGAAGGTGTATGCATGCCGCGTCGCCGGCGGGCTGCCTCGCCCGCCAGCGGCCCGTCACGCCGTCCTGGGCGCATGCCTTGCGCATACGGTGATCGGCATACAATGTCGCCTCTTTGCCGCGGGCATGGCGCCGGCGGCCTGAATCGTTTCCGCCAGGCCATTCCTACCTAGTGTTCGATAGACAAAAGAAGGGCGAGCGCGCCGTACTGGTCCTGCCGCACAGCCGGGGCGACGGCGACACGGTTCGCCGTGCGCAGGAGTTCGCCGAGCTGGTGCGCTCCGCCGGCGCCGAAGTGCTCGCCAGCGTGAGCGCGCGGATGGAAGACCCCAATCCCCGCTACTACATCGGCACCGGCAAGGCGGAGGAAGTGGCGGAGGCGGTGCGCGCCACCGAGGCGGACGTGGTGCTGGTCGACCATCTGCTGACTCCGGTGCAGGAGCGCAACCTGGAGAAGCTGTTGGCCGTGCGGGTGGTCGACCGTGCCGGACTGATCCTGGACATCTTCGCCCAACGCGCCCGCTCGCACGAAGGCAAGCTGGAAGTGGAGCTGGCCCAGCTCAAGCATCTGGCTACCCGCCTGGTGCGCGGCTGGACCCACCTGGAGCGCCAGCGCGGCGGCGCCATCGGCCTGCGCGGCCCGGGCGAGACCCAGCTGGAAACCGACCGCCGCCTGCTGGGCGAGCGCGTGAAGATGCTCACCAAACGGCTGGAGAAGGTGCAGACCCAGCGCACCCAGCAGCGTCGCGCGCGCCTGCGCAACACGGTGCCGCGCGTTGCGCTGGTGGGCTACACCAATGCCGGCAAGTCCACGTTGTTCAATGCGCTGACCGAAGGCGAGGTGTTCGCCGCCAACCTGCTGTTCGCCACGCTCGATCCGACCGTGCGCAAGATCGAGGACCTGTCCTGCGGTCCGGCCGTGCTGGCCGATACCGTGGGCTTCATCCGCGAGCTGCCGCACGACCTGGTTGCGGCCTTCCGCGCGACCCTGGCCGAGGCGCGCGATGCCGATCTGCTGCTGCACGTCAGCGATGCCGCCGACGAGGAGCGCGAGCGCCTGCATCGCGTGGTCGACAGCGTGCTTGACGAGATCGGCGCCGGCGGGGTGCCGCAGCTGCACGTGATGAACAAGATCGACCTGGCCGGCGCGGTCCCGAAGATCGTGCGCGACGGAGAGGGTCGGCCGGCGCAGGTCTGGCTCAGTGCGGCCACCGGCGAAGGCTTGGATCTGCTGCGCCAGGCGCTGGGCGAGCTGCTTGGCGGCGAGCGCGTGCGCACCGAGCTGCAGTTGCCGCTGTCGGCCGGACGCCTGCACGCACGCCTGCGTGCTGCCGGTGCGATTGCCAGGGAATCGGTCGACGAACATGGCTGGCACCTGCAGATCGACGCACCACGCAGCGTGATCGCCCCGCTGGGCGGCGGCAGCCCGCAGGAAGCGGCGTTGTTGCGCGGATTGCTGGGCTCGCCGGACTCGCCCTAGCGAAACGGGGCTCCGCTCCGTGTGTCGGCACGTCTGCGCGCGCTCCGATGGCGAGATCCATGTCGGCCGCTGCGTCGATTGCTCTCCCGAAGGCGAACGGCTCAGTCTTGCGGGAAGCCCGGCGCAACAGCCTCTGCTAGACTACGCAGCGTTTGTGCGGCGTCAACGCGCGCACGTGGCCACACCGCGCGCGCCAGCCGACGCCGCGGCCCAACGACCGGACGAACGCCTTCCATGCCCCATCCCCTGCAACGCGATTTCCGGCGCCCGCTGCCGGCCCGCCCCTTGTCCCGAGGAGACTGACATGGCCTGGAACGAGCCCGGCAGCGGCCAACGCGATCCGTGGAACACCAAGCGCCCCAGCGGCAACAAGCCCGGCCTGGAGGATGCGCTCAGGCGCCTGCGCGCCCGACTGGGCAAGCACGGCGGCCCGGGTGGCATCGTCACCATCGTGCTCGCCCTGGTGCTCGCCTGGCTGCTGCTGAGCAGCTACACCATCGTCGATGCCCGCCAGGCCGGCGTCGTGCTGCGCTTCGGTCAGTACGCACGCACGCTGCCGCCCGGTTTCCACTTCAAGCTGCCCCAGCCGGTCGAGACGGTGACCAAGGTGGAAACCACGCGCGTGCGCTCGCTGCAGGACAGCGTGCGGATGCTCACGCGGGACGAGAACATCATCACCATCGACTTCACCGTGCAGTACCAGGTCAGCGACGCACGCGCCTACCTGTTCGCGGTCGACGACGTGGACAGCACCATCGCCGCGGCCGCCGAGGCCGCGGTGCGCTCGGTGATCGGCCGCAGCGACATGGACACCATCCTTTCCGGCGAAGGCGCCGCGCTCGTCGACGAGGCGGGCAAGGCCCTGCAGAAGACCCTCGACAGCTACCACTGCGGCCTGCAGGTGACCGCGGTGAGCTTCCAGAACGTGGCGCCGCCGGCCGAGGTCAAGGACGCCTTCGACGACGTCAACAAGGCACGCGAGGACAAGCAGAGCATCGAGAACGGCGCCCTTGCCTACGCCAACAAGGTGATCCCGGTGGCCCGCGGCGACGCCGCGCGCATCGCCGCGGAGGCGGCCGGCTACAAGGCTGCGCGCATCGCCCATGCGCAGGGCGATGCGCAGCAGTTCCAGTTGTTGCTGGCGCAGTACAAGGCGGCGCCGGAAGTCACCCGCAAGCGTCTGTGGCTGGAAACGATGGAGCAGGTGATGGCCGGCAACCGCAAGGTGATCGACGCCTCCAACGGCCGCACCATCGTCAACCTCCCGCCGGCCCCGGCGGCCAGCACGACGACCGCCGCCACCGCCGCGACCGATGACGGCGCCGGCAAGGAGAACCAGCCATGAAGTACGTCTGGCTCGTGATCGCTGTGCTGGTGTTGCTGCTGGGCCTGAACAGCGCGTTCGTGGTGCGCGAAGGGCAGAGCGCGTTGCTGCTGCAGTTCGGCCGCATCGTGCAGACCGACTACGCGCCCGGCCTGCACGTGAAGGCGCCGCTGATCCAGCAGGTGGTGCGTTTCGACAGCCGCATCCAGGGCTTGGACGCGCCGCCGGAACGCTACTTCACTTCAGAGAAGAAGAGCGTCAACGTCGACTTCTACGTGAAGTGGCGCGTGGCCGACAACGCCGCCTATTACCGCGCCACCAGCGGTGACGCCAACCAGGCGGCGCAGCGCCTCGCGCCGGTGGTGAAGGATGCGCTGCGCTTCGAGTTCAACTCGCGCACCTTGCAGGACCTGATCGCCGGCGGCCGCAAGGACATCACCGAGCGCGTGCTCAGGCAGACCGACGCCGCCGCGCGCAAGAACCTCGGCATCGCCGTGGTCGACGTGCGCATCAAGCGCATCGACCTGCCCGAGGAGGTCAGCGAGTCGGTGTACAAGCGCATGCGCGCCGAGCGCCTGCAGCTGGCCAACGAACTGCGCTATACCGGGCAGGAGCAGGCGGAGAAGATCCGCGCCGACGCCGACCGCCAGGGCCAGGTGCTGCGCGCCGACGCCGAGCGCGATGCGGCTACGGTGCGCGGCCAGGGTGATGCCGAAGCGGCGGGCGTCTACGCGCAGGCCTATGGTCAGGATCCGGAGTTCTTCGCGTTCTATCGAAGCCTGTCGGCGTACAAGAAGGGTTTCGCCGACGGCAAAGGCACGCTCGTGCTCAAGCCCGACTCGGAGCTGCTGCGTTATTTCAATGACAGCGCCAGCAAGCGCTGAAAGCCATGCCGCACGACCTCTTCGTCGCGCTTTGCCTGGTGCTGGTGCTCGAGGGCCTGGTGCTGTTCGCGGCGCCGCGCCAGTGGCAGTCGATGGTGCGCCAGGCGCTGGAGTTGAGGCCACGCACATTGCGCCTGGGCGGTGCGGTCGCGGTCATTGCCGGTCTGGCTGCGCTGCAGCTGATCCGCTGATTTTTTCCTAACCCACGGCTCCTGCGTGGAGCACCCAACGAGCGAGAACTTTCATGGGCAAGTCAGTCGTCATTCTTGGAGCCCAGTGGGGCGACGAAGGAAAGGGCAAGATCGTCGACCTGCTGACCGAGCGGGTCAGCGCGGTGGTGCGCTTCCAGGGCGGCCATAACGCCGGCCACACGCTGGTGATCAAGGGCAAGAAGACGGTGCTGCACCTGATCCCCTCGGGGATCCTGCGCGACGACGCGCTGTGCCTGATCGGCAATGGCGTGGTGCTCTCGCCCGAGGCGTTGATCAACGAGATCGCCGAGCTCGAAGGGCAGGGCGTGGACGTGCGTTCGCGCGTGAAGATCAGCCCGGCGACGCCGCTGATCATGCCCTACCACATCGCCGTGGATAAGGCGCGCGAGGCCGCCGCCGGCAAGAGCGCGATCGGCACCACGGGCCGCGGCATCGGTCCGGCCTACGAGGACAAGGTCGCCCGCCGCTCGATCCGCGTGGCGGACCTCATGTATCCACACGAATTGCCGGCGCAGATCAAGGCCGCGGTCGAGTACCACAACTTCATCCTGACCCAGTGGCTGAAGGCCGAGCCGGTCGACTACCGGAAGGTGCTCGAGGACGCGCTGGCCTGGGGCGAGTACATCCGTCCGCTGGTCGACGACGTGGCCACCATCCTGCACGACGTGCGCAGCGAAGGCGGCAACATCCTGTACGAGGGCGCGCAGGGCGCACTGCTGGACATCGACCACGGCACCTACCCGTACGTCACCTCGTCCAACACCACCGTCGGCGGCGCGCTGGCCGGCACCGGCGTGGGCGCGGGCGACATCGACTACGTGCTGGGCATCTGCAAGGCGTACGCCACGCGCGTGGGCGGGGGACCGTTCCCCACCGAGCTCGAGGACGAGATGGGCGAGCGCCTGCGCAAGGTCGGCAACGAGTTCGGCGCCAGCACCGGCCGTCCGCGCCGCTGCGGCTGGATCGATCTGGTGGCGCTCAAGCGCGCCGTGCAGATCAACGGCATCAACGGCCTGGCCATCACCAAGCTGGACGTGCTCGACGGCCTGCCCAGCATCAAGGTCTGCGTGGCGTACGAGTACCGCGGCAAGCGCCGCGAGCTGGCTCCGCTGGACGCCGACGGCTGGGCCGAGTGCAAGCCGGTGTACCTGGAGTTCCCGGGATGGGAGGAATCCACCGCCGGCATCCGTGACTGGAACAGGTTGCCGGCCGCGGCGCGCGCCTACCTGCGCGCGGTGGAGGAGTTGTCCGGCTGCCGCCTCGCCATCGTGGCCACGGGCGCCGACCGCGACGACACCATCGTGCTGGACGATCCATTCGCCTGATCGCAAGCGACGAAGAAGGCCCCGCTCAGCGGGGCCTTCTTTTTTCCCGTCGCACGGGGCCGGTGCCGTCCTTGGCATCAGGTCGCCGACTTGCGCAGTCCGCGGTCAATGGCCTCGCGCGTTCACGCTGGCGCTGCCTGAGCCATCGGCGTGGGCCGAGGTGGCTAGGCCATCGCGGGTCGAGCCCTGGGCACTGGCCTGAGCAGCCGCGTGACCGCGGGCGTGGGTCGAGCGGGTCGATTCATCCGAGCCCGCCTTGGCGTTCGCATCGCCGTTGGCCGCCCCCGATGCGCCGGCCGGGATATCGCCCACATTGCGCGTCATGCCTGGGAGCTTCGGCAGCGAGCCGGGCTTGCTGGCCGTCTGACCGGCCGGTGCCGTTCCGGATGCATCGTTCGCGAGATTCGCGCCGAGCGCGCCGGCCGTCAGGGACGGCTGCGCGCCAACGTCGTCGGCGTGGCGAACTTCCCCCAGGCCGGCATCGGCGGCATGTTCGGCCGAACCCTTGGCCGCGGCGTAGGCGTTGCCGGCGCCCTGGCGCGCGCTGGCCAGGGTGCCATGAGCATCGCGTTTGGCCGTCGAGACGCCCGAACGCCCCTGGCCGGCTGCCTGACCCGCCGTGTCCGTCAGCGTCCGGCGCACGCCCGAGGCATCCACTGCGCCGGCCGCGGACGAAGCGAGTTTCGCCGTCCCATCCAACTCGGCCTGGTTGTCTGCGCCGGCTCCGGTGGCTCCGGTGGCGCCGGCGAGGCCGGCTGCGGCGTGGGCGGCCGTCTGGTCATCGAGCGGGCCGGTAGCGTGCGCGGCAACGCCCGTCGCCGAAGCGGCCGTGGCGGCGGCCCGCTGGTGCAGGCGCTCCGCGCGCCGCTCGGCGGCCCGCGGGTCGAAGCCGGGGCCGATGTCGCCCATGCCGGTGCCGTGCATGGAGCCGCCGATCTGGCCATCCATCTGGCCCATGGTGGACCGGACCTGGCCGCCCAGCCCGCCGGCGAGGCCGCCGGCGAGCGAACCGCGGCCCAGCACCTGGGCGTGCGCCGACGCCGTCGCGGCGAGGGCGAACACGCCGGCGACCAGGGCTGTGACGAGGGGCCTGCTGCTGAGGGTCGTGTTGCTGAGGGTCGTGTTGCGCATGGTGGACCTCCTGCCTGCGGCCGATCCGCGGCTTCCAGGGTCCTTTACGTCCGCGGCGGGGCGATCCTTCCCTGGCGTCCGCCGACCCTCGGCGTTCGTTCAGCTTCAGGGCGACAGCACGCCGTAGCCGCAGCGAGGGTCATGGCCCGGCGTGCCCAGATGGTGGGCCTGCCCGATCAACTGCTGTTGGACCTCGGCGGCCGCGCCTGCGTGGGGCGCATCGAGCAGCCGGGCGGCCATGCGCGCCACGATCGGCGAGGCGAACGAGGTGCCGCGCAGCGCGTCGCGGCCTTCGCCGACGATGCCCGAGGCGCAGAAGTCCACCTGTTCGCCGGCGGCGGATTCGGGCAGCACGCGGCCGCGCGCGTCGACGCCACCGACCCCGATCACGCCCGGGTAGGCCGCCGGATACAGCGGCGGCGCAGCGGGCCCGTCATTGCCGACCGCGCTGACCAGCACGTGCCCCCGCGCGAGCATCGCCTGCACCGCGCGCGCCAGCACCGGGTTGTCCGGACCGACCAGGCTGATGTTGATCACCGGCACCTGCTCGCGCGCCATCCATGCCAACGCCTCCACCAGGTTCGACGTGGCGCCGCCGACCGCGTCGCCGCACCACAGGTCGGCGGCGTACAGCGTGTCCGTGTCGCCGGCGACGAGGCGGGCGGCGACCGCGGTGCCGTGCGGCGAGACGTTCGCCGTCTTGCAGCCATGCTGTTCGACGCGCGCGTGGATCAAGGCAGGATCGGCCGGGTCGATGCCCGCGTCGACCAGCCCTATGCGTCGAAGCGCCTTGTCGGAGGACGGCGGGGAGGGCAGCGCCTGTACGGGCGCGTCCGTGCCCGCGGGCAGGTAGAGGTGCTGGTAGGCGAACGTCGCGCCTGGCGCGGCCTGCTGCAGGGCGCGCATGGCCCTGGTCGTGCTGCGTTCGCGGGTGTCGTGCAGCACCACCAGGTCCAATCCGAGCATCGTGTCGGCCGATGTCTGGCGAGCCACCGTGAAGCCCTGTGCCTGCACCGCATCGAGCTGCGAGCCGGAGAGGCCCAGGGCGAGGAACTCGCCGCGCAGCACAGGTGCGCCTTGCGCGTCGACATCGACGCGCCTGGATTGCTTGTGCAGCAGCGCATCGATCTGCAGGCGCCGTGTGCCCGCCAGCGGATGGCGCAGCAGATCATCGACACCCTGCAGGCCGGATCCGGGAAGGGCGCCGGGCAACGGCGCGCCCTGCACGCCCGGCAGATCGTGCAGCACGCCGTGCACCTGCGCCTGCGCAGGCTGCGGGCGCATCGCCGCCATCGCGACGGCCGGCAGCAGGACGAGCATGACGAAATGGCGATACGTGTACACGGCCGGCCCCGGGAACGGTGGAGCCGGATGCTAGCATTGCCGCGCTTTACGCCCTCGAACCGCGCAGACGTGAGCGAGGGAAGGAATCGGTCTCCCTGGACGTAATGGAAGGTGATGCGTGATTTCGGACGACGCCGTGCGCGAAGGATTGATCCTGCTGCTGCCGCGCCTGCGCCGGCTGGCACGCGCGCTGGCGGGGCGGGGCCCCGACGCCGACGACCTGGTCCAGCTGGTGCTGGAACGCGCGCTGGCCCGCGCCGCGCAGTGGCGCCCGAGCGACGCGCTGGACAAATGGGTGTTCGCGATAGCGCGCAACGCCTGGCGGGACGAACTGCGCGCGCGTGGCCGTTCGCAGCGGCTGTTCGTGCCGGAGGATGAAGGCGAGCTGGTGGCCGACGGCACCGGTATGCAGCCCGCGCAGCAGCTGGAACTGGCGATGGCCCTGGCCACGTTGCCACCCGACCAGCGCGAAGTGGTGGCCCTGGTGCTGGTCGAGGGCATGTCCTACGGCGAGGCCGCGGCCTTGCTGGAGGTGCCGGTGGGCACCGTCACCAGCCGCCTGGCGCGCGCTCGCGCCGCCTTGCAGGCCCATCTGGGGAACGACGAATGAACCGGATCGACGAAGAAACGCTGCAGGCCTACGTGGACGGCGAACTTGACCCGTCGGCGACAGCGCGCATCGACGCCGCGCTGGGCCACGATGAGGAACTTGCCCGACGCGTGCGCGAGGCGCGCGCCGTGCGCGCGCGTTTGCGCGACGCGTTCGACCCTGTGCTGGACGAGCCGGTGCCGGAGCGGCTGTCCGCGCTTTTGCAGCCGCGCGGGCAACGCGTTCGTTCCGGGGGCGGGCATCGCGCCGAGGCCATGCGTCGGCGCGGGCACCGCTGGCGCGCGGCCAGTGTCGCGCTGGCCGCCTCGGTGGTGCTTGCCGCCGCAATCCTGTGGTGGTGGCGAACCGGCAGTGCGATGGTACGCATGCAGGACGGCCGCGCGTTTGCCGCCGGCGGACTGGAGCGCGCGCTCGACCACGCACTGGCGAGCGAGCCGGACGCACGCGCCGCCGTCGCCATAGGCCTGAGCTTCCGCAGCTCCGATGGACAGGTCTGCCGCACGTTCGTCCTGCGCACTCCGCCCGCACGTGCCGGGCTGGCCTGTCGCGGCGACGCGGGCTGGTCGCTGCCGGTGCTCGTCCCGGCCGCCCGGCCGCAGGGCGGCGAGCTGCGCCAGGCTGCGAGCGGCTTGTCGCCGCAGGTGCAGGCCGCGGTGGATGCGCGCCTGAGCGGCGAGGTCTTCGATGCGCGGCAGGAGCGTGCGGCGCGCGATGCCGGCTGGCGCTAGCCGGGCGAAAAGGCTTAGTTCCTAGTACATCCGTATCGACGAGGCGCGGATGACGTACGTATCGGCGTCGTGCTCGGGGCCGGCGGCGATACGGGCCAGTTCGTCGTCGATGCGCTGTGCGGTCCGGCCGGTCCCGTAGCCCTGCATGCGTTCGCGCAGCATCGCGTTCTCGCGCATCAGGCGCTCGCATTCGTCATGGAGAGTGCGCATGGAGCGCTCCAACTGGTTGCAGCGCAGTTTCAGTGCGTTTGGCATGGCGGGCGTTCTCGGTCTGCAGTCGGTCGCGGGATGGGGAAGGACACGCGGGGGGGCGAGTGATCGGCGATGCGTCGCCTTTCGCCGGTGGTGATGTTGGCCCGACGACCGTGAGGCCGCCGTCTAGCAGTCGCTAGCAAAAAGCTCAGGCGGGCGCGTTGGAGGTCGGCCCCCAAGGCCCGCTTCGGCCGCCCCGGCCTGGTCGACCGGTCATTCACGCCGGCCGTGCGAAAGCTCGTTTCTTGCGAAGCGGGAGAGCTTTTGTGGCGAAAGCGGTAATCAGGCAAGCCAAGGTGGGTTGGCCACGACGCTTGTGGATCATCCGCCACGGCGAGAGCGCGGGAAACCTGGCGCGCGATAACGCCGAAGCTTCCGGCGCGTCGTTGATCGAACTGGAGCATCGCGACGCCGACGTGCCGCTCTCGCCACTGGGTCTGGAGCAATCCCAGGCGCTCGGCGCCTGGATGCGTGCATTGCCGGAGGAGAGCCGGCCCACCACGTTCCTCGCCTCGCCCTACAAGCGCGCGCGCCAGACCAGCTACGCGGTGGCCAGTGCGATGGGGTGTACCGACGAGGACGTGCTGGTTGACGAGCGCCTGCGCGAGAAGGAGTTCGGCGTGCTCGACCGTTACACGCGCGCCGGCATACGCGAAAAGTTTCCGGAGCTGGCCGAGCAGCGGCGGCTGGTGGGCAAGTTCTATTTCCGCCCACCCGGCGGCGAGAGCTGGTGCGACGTGGTGCTGCGCCTGCGCAGCATGCTCGGCGACCTGCAGCGCAACCATTCGGGCGAGCGGGTGGTGATCGTCGGCCACCAGGTCATCGTGAACTGTTTCCGCTACCTGCTCGAGCGCATGGACGAGGGCACCATCCTGGCGATCGACCGCGAGGGCGACGTGCCGAACTGCGGCATCACCGAGTACTGCGTGGCGCCCGACGGTTGCGGCCTGCTGCTGGAGCGCACCAACTTCGTCGCGCCGCTGGTCGAAGCCGGCTCGCCGGTGACGCTGGAGTCGGACCGGCCCAAGGGGGCGCGGTGAAAGCCTCGCCCGCGCCGCAACGCCTGACCGCGCGGCTGTTGCGCGGCATGCCGCTGCCCGCGCCCGACGGCGGCAAGGAACAACGCGGCCGTGTGCTGGCCATCGGCGGATCCGCCACGGTGCCCGGCGCATTGCTGCTTGCCGGCGTGGCGGCCTTGCGGGCCGGCGCCGGCAAGCTGCAGCTGGCCACCGTGCAGGCGGTGGCGCCGGGCCTGGCCCTGGCGGTGCCCGAGGCGCTGGTGCTGGGCCTGCCTGCCGATGCGCAGGGCGAGATTGCGCGCGGCAGCAGCGCGCTGGACCAGACGCTGCAGTGCACGGACGCGGTACTTATCGGATCGGGCATGCGTCCGCTGCCGCCCACCGCCACGCTGGTCCAGCGGGCCATCAGGCACGCGCGGTGCACGCTGGTGATCGACGCCGGCGCGCTCGCCCCGGACCTGCGCGCGGGTCCCGGCGCCCCCTTCGTGCTCACGCCCCATGCGGGCGAGATGGCCAAGCTGTCGGGCATGGAAAAGGCGCGCGTGCAGCGCGAGCCGCAGGACCTGGCGCTGGCCTTCGCGCGGCGTACTCGCAGCGTGCTGGTGCTCAAGGGGGCAACCACCTTCGTCGCCGCGCCGGACGGACGCCTGTGGGTTCACCCGGGCGGTTGCCACGGGCTGGGTACCTCCGGTTCGGGCGACGTGCTGGCCGGCCTCATCGCCGGGCTGGCGGCGCGCGGTGCCGATGCCCTGCAGGCGGCGCTCTGGGGCGTGTTCGCGCACGCCCAGGCCGGTCGCCTGCTGGAGGGATCGGTCGGCTCGCTGGGCTTTCTCGCCCGCGAGATCGCCGATGGAGTGCCCGGCATCCTCGACCGCGTCCGCGGGTAGTGCCTTGGCGCGCGCCGGTTAGGGGGGGCTCCATCGCGTGATCAGCGGACCTTGTTCGCCGGCCACCGGATCGCTGTGCGGGAAGGGCAACTGGTCGATGCGCTTGAGCATCTGCGCATCGGGCGCATCGCGGCACACGTCCCATTCCTGTCCGGGCGGATAGGCGCCCACCACCAGGAAGTCGTTGCTCGACTCCAGGCTGCGATGGCCGGTGCCCGCCGGAAGCAATGCCGCGTCGCCCGCCTCGACCTCGACCTCGCGGCCGCCTGGCCCACCCAGCATCAGGCGCGCCGTTCCCCTCGCCACGCCGAGTACTTCATGGGCCGTGGAGTGGTAGTGGTGGAAATCGTAGACGCCGGCGCGCCATCGCGGCGGCCAGCCGTTGGAACGGAAGCGCAGCTCGAAAGTCACCGCGGCGTCTTCCCCGCTCCCGCCGGCAAGCGCCTGGCGATAGAGCAGCACGGGCAGCCTTGGATGGTTGGGGACCCAGTCGTGGGGTGAGAGCAGGAAAGCTTGTACTCGCATGGTGTCGGGCTTCGTCATGGGCAAACCGCGGACCAAGCTTGCGCCGCCCGATGTGTACGAGGCGCTGATCGCTCGCGCCTCTAACGCGCCCCGAATCGCCGCTGCACGCGCCGCAGACCTTCGCTGCGGCAGGATCGTGCACGACCAACCCGAACGGGAGATTTCCATGGGCAGCATCGACGATCCGCGCGGGCGAACCAACGCCAACCTCCAGGACGCCATCGGCAAGCGGGCCGAGCAATCGCAAGTCAAGCTGGAGGGCGAGGAGCGCGAAACGGTCGAGCCGGCCGGTGGCACGGGCGGCGCCAGCGGCACCGGCCAGATGCGGCCGCACCATGGCTTCAGTGACCGGCGTGGCCATGGTGCGCTGGGCGAGCCGGAAGATCCGGATGCCATCCTGCCGTTGCCCGAGAATGGCCCTACCTACCAGACCGGCGGTGTCGGCCTGGACCGCGCGCAGCACATCGAGGAGCGCAAGCATCGCGAAAGCGGGGTGGGTTCGACCAAGGGCCACGGCGCGGACGGGCAGGGCGGTGGTTTCGACCCGCCGCCGGGCGCGCCCTCCAGTGGCGGACGTTAACCGCCCCGTCCTGTCGAGGCTCGCACGTGCCGTGGGATGGGCGAGGTGGTGTTCCTCTCCCACGGCTCCTCTTCATCTTGCGAGGGTTCACGGACGACCGCCGCATCGCGGACGTAGCCGCGTGCGGCCATGGTGGAATGCGTCGCAACCGTGGCGTTCCCCTTGTCCTCACGCACACGCCAGGTGCACCCGCGCCACCGCATAGTCCCGCGACTTGTCGCCGGTGTGCCTGCTGGCCCCGGCTTGCGCGAGGGCCGGTCATGCAAAAAGACGATTTTTCTTCCTCGCGCCGCCGCCTGGTGCAGGGCGCGTCCGTGGGCCTGGCCGCCACGCTGGCGGCGCCGGCCTGGACCAGGACCGTGGGCGCCGCGGTGACCAAGGGCGGCGTGCCGCCCATGTTCGACCCGACCAAGCGCTATCCGAAGCCGCCGTTCGATGCGCAGCCGCAACCCTGGCCGGGCCTGGCCGCGCGCATGCACCCGAAGCCCGATCACGGCGAGCAGAGTTACCAGGGTCACGGGCGGCTGAGCGGCCGCAAGGCGCTGGTCACCGGCGGCGATTCGGGCATCGGCCGCGCTGCGGCGATCGCCTTCGCGCGCGAGGGTGCGGACGTGGCGATCAACTACCTACCCGCCGAGGAAGAAGACGCGCGCGAAGTGATCGAGCTGATCCGCACTGCCGGCCGCAAGGCTGTGGCGCTGCCGGGCGACATCCGCGACGAGGGCTTCTGCCGTTCGCTGGTCGACAAGGCGGTCGCGGGCCTGGGCGGGCTGGACCTGCTGGTCAACAACGCCGGCCGCCAGCAGAGCCACGACTCGATCGACGAGCTCACGACCGAGCTGTTCGACTGGACGCTCAAGACCAACCTCTACGCGATGTTCTGGATCACCAAGGCGGCGCTGGCGCACATGCCGGCCGGCGCGGCGATCATCAACACCGCCTCGGTGGAGGCCTACAGCCCCGACCAGAACCTGCTCGACTACGCCACCACCAAGGCCGGGATCGTGGCCTTCACCAAGAGCCTGGCCAAGCAGGTGATCAGCAAGGGCATCCGCGTCAATGCGGTGGCGCCCGGGCCGTTCTGGACGCCGCTGCAGATCAGCGGCGGGCAGACCGAGGACAAGGTGAAGAAATTTGGCGCCAACACGCCGATGGAGCGACCTGGGCAGCCGGCGGAAATCGCCCACGTCTACGTCGACCTCGCCTCCAGCGAGGCCAGTTACGTTACCGGGCAGGTGTTCGGAGCGTCCGGCGGCAGGGGCGAGCCCTGAGCGGCCCGCGTCCTCTGCCATGCGTCCACAGCACCTAAAGGACGGCCAGCCGCGGCCGATAACGCCGGGGATGGCTGTCACGGGTGGCGGCTGCAGGTAATTCATGGTCGGCAGCTACCACCTCAGTCTGGAACTGCTCTCGCTGCTGATCGGGAGCCTGATCGCGTACCAGGCGATCGACGCCACCGGCCGTATCGCGGCATCGCGCCTGCCCGTGCATCGCTGGATCTGGTACGGCGTCGGCGGCTGGATGATCGGTGCGGGACTTTGGTCGGTGCACTTCGTCGGCATGCTCGCGTGGCTGCCGCAGGAAGTGGGCGCGTTCGATCCCGCGCTGAGCGTCGCCTCGGGGCTGGCGGCCTTGGCGGTGGGTCTGGGCCTGCTGCGGGTGGCCGATTGCCCGTCGCTGGGACACGCGCGCTGGCTGGCCGGCTCGTTGGCGCTGGGTGTCGGCGTGGCCTTCATCCACATGTTCAGCGAAGGCGCGATGCACGTCGCCGGTGGCACCCGCTACCAGCCGAAGGTGTGGCTGTGGTGGGTCTTGCTGTGCACCTTCGGGGTGGCCAGCGGCCTGCGCCTGATGCATGCGTTCCGCTCGCGGGCGAGACGGCGGCGGTGGGGCCTGCGGGCGTTGCTGTCGGTTGCGATGGGCGCGCTCATCTGCGTGTTGCTGGAACTCTCCACGCGGTTGTCGCACGGCGGCGACACCGTGCTGCCGGCAGAGACCTCGCCAGGAGCGCTCTGGCTGGGCAGCGTGGTCAGCCTGGCCGCGGTGCTGTCGATGGGGGCGGCGCTTGCGCTGTCCGAACTGGTGGTGCGGCTGTACGTGCGCACTCAGCGCCTGTCCGGCTCCCTGGACCAACTCAACAACCAGTTGCACCATCTGGCCACGCATGACCCGTTGACCGGCCTGCCCAACCGGCATCTGCTGGCCGAACGCATGGAGCGTGCGCTGGCGCGTGCGCGCGCCGGCCACGGGCACCTGGCGGTGCTGTACATCGATCTGGACGGCTTCAAGACCATCAACGACACGCTGGGCCACTCCTTCGGCGACGAACTATTGCGTGGGGTGGCCGAACGGCTGGCCGGCGTGCTGCACGTGGACAGCCTGGCCCGCATGAGCGGTGACGAATTCGTGGCGGTGCTCGAGCACATGCGCGGTCCGGACTCGGCACTGCGCATCGCCCGGCAACTGATCGGACTGATGGAGGAAAGCTTCGCCGTGCGCGGGACCGAGCTGCGGGTGACCCCAAGCATTGGCGTGGCATTCTATCCGCGCGACGGCGAAAGCGTGGAGGACCTGGTCGCACACGCAGACGCGGCGATGTACGAAGCCAAGGACGGCGGCCGCAACGGCTACCGTTGCTACGACGCTTCGATGCGCGAGCGGGCGGTGCGCGTGCTGACGATTCAGCGCGGCCTGCAGACGGCGGTGGAGGACGGCAGCCTGTCGCTGCACTTCCAGCCCAAGCATTGCGGCAACACCGGCGCGCTGGTCGGCGCGGAGGCCCTGCTGCGCTGGTGCCATCCCGAGCTGGGCACGGTCTCGCCGCTTGAGTTCATCACTGTCGCCGAGCGCAGCGGGCAGATCGCACGGCTGGGCGAATGGGTGATCCGCGAGGCCTGCCGCCAGCTGCGCGAGTGGCACGACCGGGGGTTGTCCACCGTGCGCATCGCCATCAACCTCTCGCCGCTGCAGATCCAGCAGCCGGGTTTGGTGGACGTGGCCGCGGGCATCGTCGGCGCAGCCGGCCTGAACACCTCGCAGATCATGTTCGAGGTGACCGAAAGCATGGCCATGCGCGACGCGGAGCGCACCACCGCGATCCTGCGCGACTTCCGCGCGCATGGGTTCGAGTTCGCCATCGACGATTTCGGCACCGGCTATTCCAGCCTGGCCTACCTGCAGAAGTTCCAGGTGCGCCAGCTGAAGATCGACCAGTTCTTCGTGCAGGCGCTGGACGAGGGCGGCCACGAACCGCGCGCGATCATCGCGGCGATCATCGAACTGGCCCACACGCTGGGCATGGAAGTGGTGGCCGAGGGCGTGGAAACCGCCGGACAGGCGCACGTGCTGCGCGAGCTCGGCTGCGACCAGGTGCAAGGCTACTTGCTGGCGCGGCCGATGCCTGCGGTGGAGTTCGAGCGGCAGTGCCTGGCCGGGGCGGCGGCCTAGCCGTGGGGAAGCCAACGACCGCCAGCTGGCGTGCACGAACTTTTTACGCAGAATTTACGCTGCCGTCCGCGGTGCATCGACACGCGTGCTGTCTCTGCAACTAAAATGAGCGTCTCCGTTTCCACGCCTCCCACCCCCGTGCACAGCCATCCCCGGGTTTGTCCTTCCGCTGCCGCGCGTCTGACCGGCACGCCGCCGGCCTTGCGCCGCCGCTGCTGAGCCGCCATGGCGACTTCCGATTCAAAGTCGCGGCTGGCGGCACTTGCGCTGGGCGCCGTGGGGGTGGTCTACGGCGACATCGGCACCAGTCCGCTCTACACGCTGAAGGAGGTCTTCGGCGAGCATGGCGTGGCGCCGGACCCGGCGAACGTGCTGGGCGCGTTGAGCCTGATCTTCTGGTCGCTCATCATCGTGGTGTCGGTGAAGTACGTACTGTTCATCATGCGTGCGGACAACAAGGGCGAGGGCGGCATCATGGCGCTGATGGCGCTGGCCCAGCGCAGCGTGCGTTCGATCCCGCGCCTGCGCCTGGTGATCGCGCTGCTGGCGATCTTCGGCGCGGCGCTGTTCTACGGCGACGGCGTGATCACTCCGGCCATCTCGGTACTGTCGGCGGTGGAAGGCCTGGAAGTGGCCGCACCGCGCCTGGCGCACTGGGTGGTGCCTATCACCGTGGTGGTGATCCTTGCGCTGTTCTGGCTGCAGAAGCGCGGCACCGACCGCATCGGCGCGCTGTTCGGGCCGGTGTGCGGGCTGTGGTTCATCGTCATCGCCGCGCTGGGCATCCACGGGATCGTGCGCTACCCGGCGGTGCTGGTGGCGCTCAGCCCGACCTACGGGATCGGCTTCTTCCTGCACAACCACGCGCAGGCGTTCTTCGCGCTGGGCGCCGTGGTGCTGGCGGTCACCGGCACCGAGGCGCTGTATGCGGACATGGGCCATTTCGGCAAGCGGCCGATCCAGCTGGCCTGGTTCAATTTCGTGCTGCCGGCGCTGGTGCTCAACTATTTTGGCCAGGGCGCACTGGTGCTGCGCGATCCGGCCGCCGTGGCCAACCCGTTCTACCTGCTGGTGCCGCGGCTGCTGCTCTATCCGATTATCGCACTGGCCTGTGCGGCCACCGTCATCGCCTCGCAGGCGGTGATCTCCGGGGCCTTTTCGATGACGCGCGAAGCCATGCAGCTGGGCTACGTGCCGCGCATGCGGGTGGTGCACACCTCGCGCGAGATGTCCGGGCAGATCTTCGTGCCATGGATCAACCGCGTCCTGCTGATTTTGATCCTGGCGGCGGTGCTCGGCTTCCGCTCGTCCAACAACCTGGCCTCCGCCTATGGCATCGCGGTGACCGGCACGATGGTGATCACCACCTTGCTGGCGCTGATCGTGGCCCGCTACCAGTGGCACTGGAGCCTGCCCGCCGTGCTGGCCACGGGGCTGGGCTTGCTGACCGTGGACCTGGGCTTCTTCAGCGCCAACGTCATCAAGATCGAATCAGGCGGCTGGTTTCCGCTGGTCCTGGGGCTGAGTATCTTCGTGGCCATGACCACCTGGCGGCGCGGCCGCGAGCTGGTGGTGCTGGAACTCAAGCACGGCGGCCTGGCGCTCGCGCCGTTCATCCGCAGCATGGTCGATTACCCGCCCGTGCGCGTGCAGGGTACGGCGGTGTTCCTCACCGCAAACCCCGGTGCGGTGCCGCATGCACTGCTGCACAACCTCAAGCACAACAAGGTGCTGCACGAGCGCAACGTGCTGCTGACGGTCGAGACGCTGGAAACGCCGGTGGCCGATGCCGAGGAGCGTTTCGAGTGGCACGCCCTGGACGGCGGCTTCGGGCGGCTGCTGTTCCGCTTCGGTTTCGCCGAGGATCCGGACGTGCCCCGCGCCATGGCGTATTGCGCCGGCCGCGGCGGCCCTTCGTTCGACATGATGGACACGACCTTCTTCATCTCGCGCGAAACCATCGTCGCCGCGCAGCGGCCCGGCATGGCGTCCTGGCGCGACAAGCTGTTCGCCTTCATGGCGCGCAACACGCTGCCGGCCACCGCGTTCTTCCGCATCCCCGGCAACCGACTGATCGAGCTCGGCGCGCAGGTGGAAATCTAGGCGCCGCTTTCCACGCGCGCGGCAATTTTTACGAGCTCTATACGGCGGCGGGGGAATTCCTTGCCCCTTTTTTATGGGCCGATTCCTAGAGTGCGCTCCGTGCGAATCCGGAGGCGAGCGTGGACATCGTCTATCTGTTGCTGGCGCTCTTGCTGGCGCTGATCACCGCGGGCTTCCTGCGGTTGTGCGACCGGCTCGGCCGCCAGCGCGATCCCCGCCCTGGCGTTGCCGACGAAAAGTGCGTGCCATGAGCCTCATCCATGCCCTGGCCCTGGTCGTGGTGGTGGCGCTTGCCGGCTACCTGTGCGTGGCCCTGCTCAAGCCGGAGTGGTTCGAATGACCACCAACGACGTGCTCCAGGTGGCGCTCTTCGTGGGCGTGTTGCTGCTGCTGGTCCGGCCGGTCGGCAGCTATCTGGCGTGCGTGTTCGCGGACCAGCCCAACCGCGTCACCCGCTTCGGCGGACCGGTCGAACGCGCCGTCTACCGCCTGTGTGGCATCCACCCCGGCGAGGACATGGGCTGGGTACGCTACGCGTCGGCCATGCTGCTGTTCAATGTGCTGGGCGTGTTGTGGCTATATGCGCTGGAGCGGCTGCAAGCGCGGCTGCCGCTGAACCCGGGGCACTTCGGTGCGGTGCCGCCGGACCTGGCGATGAACACCGCGGTGAGTTTCGTCACCAATACCGACTGGCAGGCCTACGCCGGCGAGTCGACGATGAGCTATCTGAGCCAGATGCTCGGCCTGGCCGTGCAGAACTTTCTTTCGGCGGCCACCGGCATCGCCGTACTGGTCGCCGTCGTGCGCGGCTTCAGCCGCGGCAGCGCACAGGGCGTAGGCAACTTCTGGGTCGATCTGACGCGCGGCACGCTTTACGTGCTGGCGCCGTTCGCGCTGGTGATCGCACTGGTGCTGGTTTCCCAAGGCGTGGTCCAGAACTTCAGGTCGTATGCCACGGTGCCGCAAGTGCAGGCGACCGAACATGTCGAGTCCCGGTCGGCAGATCCGATTCAGGTGCTGCCGATGGGTCCGGCCGCCTCCCAGGTCGCCATCAAGCAGCTGGGCACCAATGGCGGGGGTTTCTTCAATGCCAGCTCGGCGCATCCGTTCGAGAACCCGACGCCGCTATCCAACTTCATCGAGGTGCTGGCGATCTTCCTGCTTCCCGGCGGGCTGTGCCTGATGTTCGGCCAGCAGGTGGGAGACCGGCGCCAGGGCTGGGCGATTCTCGCCACGATGCTGCTGATCTTCGTGCCGCTCGCGCTTGCGACGATCGCCGCCGAGCAGGCGGGCAACCCGGCGTTGCACGGTCTGGCGGTGGACGCGCAGGCCTCGGCGCTGCAGGCGGGCGGCAACATGGAAGGCAAGGAGGCGCGGTTTGGCATCGCCTCGTCAGGGTTGTTCGCTACCGTCACCACGGCAGCCTCGTGCGGGGCGGTCAACGCCATGCACGACTCCTTCACCGCACTGGGCGGGCTGGTGCCGATGTGGCTCATGCAGCTTGGCGAGGTGGTTTTCGGCGGCGTCGGCAGCGGCCTGTACGGCATGCTCGCCTTTGCCGTGGTGGCGGTGTTCATCGCCGGGCTGATGGTCGGGCGCACGCCCGAATACCTGGGCAAGAAGATCCAGGCCTACGAGATGAAGATGGCCGCCCTGGCCGTACTGCTGCCATGCGCGTTGGCGGTGGTCGGCACGGCGATCGCGGTCGCGGCGCCGGCGGGTGTCGCCGGCGTGGCCAACCCTGGGCCGCATGGTTTCAGCGAGATCCTCTACGCGCTCAGCTCCGCCTCGAACAACAACGGCAGCGCCTTCGCCGGGTTGTCCGCCGACACGCCGTTCTGGAACGTGCTGCTGGCGGTGTGCATGTTCCTTGCGCGCTTCCCGCTGGCCATCGCGATGCTGGCGATGGCAGGCTCGCTGGCCGCCAAGCGCCATGTACCACCCTCGGCCGGCACCTTGCCCACCCACACGCCGCTGTTCATCGGCCTGCTGGCCTGCGTGGTGATCGTGGTCGGCGCACTGACCTTCCTGCCCGCGCTGGCGCTGGGGCCGATCGCGGAATACCTGATGACGTCGAGCCTGACGACATCCGGCCTGATGACCTCCAGGGGACCCTGAGCCATGACGTCGCAGACATCTGCCGTGCGCAGCTTCGACCGCGGGATGATCCTGAAGGCTGCCGCCGATGCGCTTCGCAAGCTTTCGCCGCGGCTGCAGCTGCGAAACCCGGTGATGCTGGTGGTCTACGTGTGCTGCGTGCTGACCACCTTGCTTTGGGGCCAGGCACTGGCCGGCCACGGCGAGGCGCCTACCGCCTTCATCTTCTGGATCGGTCTGTGGTTGTGGTTCACCCTGCTGTTCGCCAACTTCGCCGAGGCGCTGGCCGAAGGACGCGGCAAGGCGCAGGCGCAGGCCTTGCGCAGCTCGCGCCGCGACGTAGTCGCGCGGAAGCTCTCGGCACCGGAGCGCACGGCCTTCGTCACCTACGTGCCGTCGAACGAGTTGCGCACGGGCCACCATGTGCTGATCGAGGCGGGCGAGATCGTTCCGGGCGACGGGGAGGTGGTCGTAGGAGCGGCCAGCGTGGACGAGAGTGCCATTACCGGCGAGTCGGCGCCGGTGATCCGCGAGTCGGGCGGCGACCGCAACGCGGTCACCGGCGGCACGCGGGTGCTGTCGGACTGGCTGGTGGTGCGCATCACCCGCAACCCGGGCGAGAGCTTCATGGACCGCATGATCGCGATGGTCGAGGGCGCCTCGCGGCGCAAGACGCCCAACGAGATCGCGCTGACCATCCTGCTGGCCAAGTT
Source organism: Frateuria sp. (assembly GCF_035943815.1). Classification (GTDB taxonomy): domain Bacteria; phylum Pseudomonadota; class Gammaproteobacteria; order Xanthomonadales; family Rhodanobacteraceae; genus Frateuria_A. The sequence continues at coordinate 118,797 of NZ_DASZBU010000019.1, read as the reverse complement.
CACGCTGATCTTCCTGCTCGCCTGCGCCACCCTGCTGCCGTACTCGATGTATAGCGTGCATGTCTCCGGCGCGGGCCGGCCGATCACGCTGACAGTGCTGGTGGCGCTGCTGGTGTGCCTGATTCCCACCACCATCGGCGCGCTGCTCTCGGCGATCGGCATCGCCGGCATGGACCGGATGATCCGCGCCAACGTGATCGCCACTTCCGGCCGCGCGGTGGAGGCTGCCGGGGACGTGGACGTGCTGCTGCTGGACAAGACCGGCACGATCACCCTTGGCAACCGGCAGGCAGTCGCGTTCCACCCGGCACCCGGCGTGGACGAACGCGCGCTGGCCGAGGCGGCGCAGCTGGCCTCGCTTGCCGACGAGACGCCTGAAGGTCGCAGCATCGTGGTACTGGCCAAGGAACGCTTCGGCTTGCGCGAACACTCGCTGGAAGCGTTGCAGGCGCAGTTCGAGCCGTTCACCGCACAGACCCGGATGAGCGGCGTGGACACCGGCGGCCGGCAGATCCGCAAGGGTGCGGTGGATGCGCTCGAACACCATCTGCAGGCCCAAGGCAGCCAGTTGCCGCCGCCGGTCAGGCGCGCGGCGGAAGAGGTGGCCCGCCGGGGCGCCACGCCGCTGGTGGTGGTGGATGGCGCGGCCAGCCTGGGTGTCATCGAGCTGAAGGACATCGTCAAGGGCGGCATCAAGGAGCGCTTCGCCCAGTTGCGCAGGATGGGCATCAAGACCGTCATGATCACCGGCGACAACCCGCTCACCGCGGCGGCCATCGCCGCCGAGGCCGGCGTGGACGACTTCCTGGCCGAGGCCACGCCGGAGGCGAAGCTGAAGCTGATCCGCCAGATCCAGGCGGAGAACCGCCTGGTCGCGATGTGCGGCGACGGCACCAACGACGCGCCGGCGCTGGCACAGGCGGACGTCGCGGTGGCCATGAACACCGGCACCCAGGCGGCGAAGGAGGCCGGCAACATGGTCGACCTGGATTCCAATCCGACCAAGCTGATCGAAGTGGTGGAGATCGGCAAGCAGATGCTGATCACGCGCGGCGCGCTGACTACGTTCTCGATCGCCAACGACATCGCCAAGTACTTCGCGATCATCCCGGCCGCGTTCGCCACCACGTACCCCGCGCTGGACGCGCTCAATCTGATGCGCCTGGCCACGCCGCAAAGCGCTGTTCTCTCGGCAGTGATCTTCAACGCGCTGATCATCGTCGCCCTGATCCCGCTGGCGCTGAAGGGCGTGAAGTACCGCGCGCTGGGCGCCGGCGCGCTATTGCGGCGGAACCTGCTGATCTACGGGCTGGGCGGCGTGATCGCGCCCTTCGTCGGCATCAAGCTCATCGACCTGCTGCTGGTTCTCGGCGGCCTTGCATGATCCGGTTGCGATGCCGCGGCGAGGGCCGTGGTCGAGCCGATAGCTATCTCGGGAGCGACCCATGATGCAAAGGAACAGTCTTCCGGTTGTGCTCCTGTTCGCGCTGGCGTGGCCGGGCGCGGCCATGGCATCGACCGGGCCGTCGGGTTCGAGCCTGCAGGCCAGCGCACCGGCGCCTGCCGGGAACAATGGGTGCTCGCAGGGATTCTTGACGCGCCTGGAGACGGCCTACCGCGAAGACGCGCGCCCCGCCGATCCGAACGCGGCCGAAGCGCCGCGCCGGGCGATGGTTTCCCCGCTCGATTCGCCGCCTTTTCCCGACGGCGAGTGGCAACTCGGCGGCGTGGCCGCGCCCGTCGGCGTGCCGGTGGCGTATGGCCAATTTCCGCTGCAGAAAGCGCTGTCGTGCACCAGGCTCGGTTCCTGGATGCAGCGCAGGCGCATCGAAATCAACGGCTGGATCAATCCTTCGGTCAACCTGAGCTCGTCGAGCTTCAGCAACTATCCGTTGGCCTATGCGACGCGCCCCAATCGCGCGGAGTTCGACCAGCTGGTGTTCAACATCACGCGCGTCGAAGACACCGTGCAGCAAGACCACGTGGATTGGGGCTTCAACCTTTCCACGCTATACGGCTACGACTACCACTACACCGTCACCAAGGGCGTCTTCAGCGGCCAGCTGCTGGACCATCCCGACGCGAACCAGCCATTGCCGGGCAAGGTCTACGGTATCGACCCGATGCTGTTCTACGTCGATCTGTACCTGCCGGCGGTCGCGCAGGGCATGGTGATCCGCATGGGACGCTACCTGTCATTGCCGGACATCGAGGCGCAGTTCTCGCCCCAGAATTACCTGGTCACGCATTCGATCCTGTACACGGTCGATCCATATACCCAGACCGGCATCCTGACCACTACGCGGCTGGGCCGGCAATGGACGCTCCAACTGGGCATCAATGCAGGCAACGACACCGCGCCTTGGAACCGTTCGGCACGCCCCACGCTGCAGGCTTGCGTGCGCTGGGTATCGGCAAGCGGTGACGACATGCTTTATCCGTGCGTCAACAGCTGGAACACCTTCGATTACAACTACAACAACGTGCAGATGTACGTGGTGACCTGGGGACACCGCTTCAGTGCCCATGTGCACACGCAGACCGAGGCTTACTACATGTATGGCCGCAACATCGCCGGATTCGGTCCCGGCGGCGAGCCCGGTGTGCCGGGGTCCTCGCCTTATCCGGGCAAGGCGGCCGAGTATGGCGTGGTCAATTACCTCAACGTCGAAATGGACTCCGGCAACATGTTGTCGTTCCGAAACGAGTTCTACGACGACACCAAAGGCCAGCGTACAGGCTACGCGACGCGATACAGCAGCCATACGCTGGGGCTCACGCACTGGGTTTCACCGGATTTCGAGATCCGCCCGGAGCTGCGCTACGAGCGCTCCTACGACGTGAATGCCTACGACGGCGGCAAGAAGAACTACCAGCTTGTCGCGCTGGTGGATGCCATCCTGCACTTCTGAGGGCACGGTCATGGGCAGAATATTCCGCAATGCGCTGGCCATGCTGCTGGTGATGACGTTCGTCACCGGCGTGATCTATCCACTGCTGGTGACCGGTATGGCGCAGCTGCTCTTTCCCGCCCAGGCCAACGGCAGCCTGGTGCTCAAGGACGGCAGGCCGATCGGTTCGGCCCTGCTCGGGCAGGCGTTCACCGCGCCTGGCTATTTCTGGGGACGCCCGTCGGCGACCCTGCCCAATCCCTACAACGGTGCGTCTTCCGGCGGCTCGAATCTTGGGCCGGCCAATCCGGCGCTACGGCAGGCGGTGAAGCAGCGCATCACGCAGCTGCGTGCGGCCGATCCGGGCAATGCCGCGCCGATACCGGTGGACCTGGTGACCGCCTCTGCCAGCGGTCTGGATCCGGACATCAGCCCGGCGGCAGCGCAATACCAGGTCGCCCGCGTGGCCAGGGCGCGCGGCCTGCCGCTGGGCCAGGTGCAGGCTCTGGTCGCGGCCCATACTGCGGGCCGCCAATGGGGCATCTTCGGCGAGCGCCGCGTGAACGTGCTGGAGCTCAATCTCGCACTGGATGGCCTGCAGGCGCGCTAACGTAGGCCGTCCCCTGTCGGCGGCAGCAGCATGACCGATCCACGTCCGATTGATCCAGTTCCAGTCGAGCCAGCTCCGACTGCCCCTGCGCTGAGTGCGCCAGCCCCGACGGTCCCATCGCCGGTCGACCCGCGGCATGCCCGCGCGGATGCGCTCCTTGGCACCACGCAGGAGGCCTCGCATCGCAGGCTCAAGGTGTTCCTCGGCGCCGCTCCTGGCGTCGGCAAGACCTACGCCATGCTTTCGGCGGCGCGCGAGCTCAAGCGGCGTGGCGTCGACGTGGTGGTCGGCCTCGCGCAAACGCATGGGCGCGCCGAAACGGCGGCGCTGATGGAAGGGCTGGAAGTACTGCCTCCGCGGGCGGTGCGCCATCGCGGGCGCGAGTTCGTCGAGTTCGATCTGGACGCCGCGCTCGAGCGCAAGCCCGCCGTGATGCTGGTGGACGAGCTCGCGCACACGAACCTCCCGGGCGGGCGCCATGGGCGACGCTGGCAGGACGTCGCCGAACTGCTCGATGCGGGCATCGAGGTCTACACCGCGCTCAACGTGCAACATCTGGAAAGCCTCAACGACCAGGTGCGGCGTATCACCGGCATCACCGTGCGCGAGACCGTGCCCGACGCCTTCCTGGACCGAGCGCGCGACATCATGCTGGTCGACCTGCCTCCTCGCGAACTGATCGACCGCCTGCGGCAGGGCAAGGTCTACGTTCCCGAAACCGCGGCGGCCGCGCTGGATGCGTTCTTCTCCCCCGGCAATCTGGCGGCCCTGCGCGAATTGGCCGTCGAAACGGTCGCCAGCCATGTCGAAAGCGACCTGCGCGAGCAAATGCTGGCGCGCGGCAGCACCATGCCGGTGCGACGCCGCGTGCTGGCGGCGATCGACGGCCATGCGCAGAGCGAATACCTGGTGCGCGTCGCCCGGCGCATCGCCGAGCGGCGCGGCGCGCCGTGGAGCGTCGCCTACGTCGACACCGGCGGCCCGGCCGACGCGATGCGGCGCGAGCGCGTGGAGTCCGCCATGCGCCTGGCGCGCCGGCTGGGCGGCGACGCCGTCATGCTGCGCGGCTACGCCGTGGCCGACGAACTGCTGGCCCACGCCGATCGCGAAGGCGTCGGGCAGATCATCCTGGGCCGCACGCGCGAGCGGCCGCTCGCGCGCATGCTCGGGCGTTCCCTGACCCAGCAACTGCTGCGCCGGGGCGCGCATCTTGAACTGGCCATCGTCGCCACGCCGATGGAGCGCGCGCGGGCCCGCCGCTGGCTGGCATCCGGCGGCTGGCGGGGCGGCCGCCGCCAGTACGTGTTCGCCACGCTCGCGACGCTGGTGGCCTTCGCGCTGGCCTTCGTGGGCGACCGCTTCCTATCGGTCGCAAACCTGTCGCTGATCTTCCTCACGGCGGTACTGGTAGTGGCGGTGCGTACACGCATGGCGGTGGCCATCTATACGGCCATCCTGTGCTTCCTCGGCTACAACTTCTTCTTCACCTCGCCGCGCTATACGCTGGCGGTGGCGAATGCGGACGACCTGCTGGCCGTCGTGCTGTTCCTCGTCGTCGCTCTGGTGTGCGGGCGGCTGGCGACGCGGCTGGCAAGCCAGGTGGAATCGTTGCGCGCGGCACAGCTGCGGTCGAGGGCGCTGCTGGACCTGGGGCACCAGCTTTCCGCCAGCACCGATGCGCAGGCCGTGCGCCAGGTGGGTGCACAGGCGCTGGCGCGGGCGCTGGGCGTACGCGCCGCCATCCTGGCCCGCGGCCCATCCCAGCAGCTGGAGCCGGCCGCGTCCTCGCCGCCTGGCCTGGAGTTGTCCCCGCAGGACCTGGCGGCCGCCGACTGGAGCGATCGGCACGCACAGCCGGCCGGGCGCTACACCGACACCATCAACGCAGCCAGCTGCTGGACCTTGCCGCTGGGCGGCGAGGACAACCCGCTGGGCGTGGCGGCACTGCGCTTCGACCACGGCGTGGGCGAGCCTGACCCGGACCAACGCAGCCTGGCCCTGGCGATGGCGCAGGACATCGGCTTCGCGCTCGAACGCGCGCGGCTGGCCGATGCACTGGAAGGTGCCCGCGTGCAGGGCGAGACCGAACGGCTGCGCAGCGCGCTGCTTTCGTCCGTATCCCATGACCTGCGCTCGCCGCTGGCCTCCATGATCGGTTCGGCCGGTACGCTGGCCAGCTATGACGAACAGCTGCCGCGCGAGGAGCGGCGCCAACTGCTGGAGGCGATCCTGGCCGAGGGCCAGCGCCTGGACCGCTACATCCAGAACCTGCTGGACATGACCCGCCTGGGCCACGGCACGCTCAAGCTCAACCGCGACTGGGTCGATGCGGGCGAGGTGGTGGGTGCGGCGGTCGCGCGCCTGCGCAAGCTGTTCCCAGGCGTGACGGTGGACATCGCCGGCCCAGAGGATACCGTGCTGCTGTACGTACATCCGGCGCTGGTGGAGCAGGCCCTGTTCAACATCCTGGAGAACGCTGCGCGGTTCTCGCCGCCCGGCGCGCCGGTCCGCGTCAGCGTGCGCCGCGTGGGCGCACAGCTGCTGATCGACGTGGCCGACCAGGGACCCGGCATTCCCGAGGAAGAACGCGCCCGCATCTTCGACATGTTCTACTCGGTGGCGCGCGGCGATCGCGCGCCACAGGGCACTGGCCTCGGCCTGGCGATCTGCCGCGGCATGGTCGGTGCCCACGGCGGCAGCGTGGAAGCCTTGCCCGGCGAAGGCACAGGCACGACCATCCGCGTCTCCCTGCCGCTGCCACCTGCACCCGATACCAACCCATGAGCAACGCGCCGCGTGTACTGGTGATCGATGACGAGGTACAGATCCGCCGCTTCCTCGACATCGGCCTGCGCGCCGAGGGCTACCAGGTATCGCTCGCGGCCACCGCGGCCGAAGGCCTGGCGCTGGCGGCGACGCACTCGCCGGACGTGGTGATCCTGGACCTGGGCCTGCCCGACCGCGAGGGCCACGAGGTGCTCGCCGAGCTGCGCCAGTGGAGCCAGGTGCCGGTGCTGATGCTTTCCGTGCGCGAGGCGGAGCACGAGAAGGTGCGCGCGCTCGATGCCGGCGCCAACGACTACATGACCAAGCCGTTCGGCATCCAGGAGCTTATGGCGCGCCTGCGTGCGCTGTTGCGGGGCCGCGTCACGGCTTCCGCCGAGCGCGCGCCGCACTATGACGACGGCCGCCTCGCAGTGGATCTGCTGCGCCGCGAGGTCAGCCTGGATGGCCAGCCGGTCGCGCTGACCCGCAAGGAGTACGCCGTGCTGTCGATGCTGCTGCGCTATTCCGGGCGCGTGGTGAGCCAGCAACAGTTACTGCGCGACATCTGGGGCGCGACCCACGTGCAGGACACGCACTACCTGCGCATCGTCGTCGCCAAGCTGCGCCAGAAACTGGGCGACGACCCGGCCGCGCCGCGCTGGCTGAAGACCGAGCCGGGCGTGGGTTACCGCTTCCTGGAGGGCGATGCCGGCCGCGGTGACGGCCTGCATCGCCCGGGTCAGGGCGCCTAGTTCGCCGCCGGAGGCGTATCGGCCTGATACATCGACGGATCGAGCGCGGCATAGATCACCTTGCTGCCGCTCTGCTGGCCGCCGAAGAAAGCCCCGGCGCCCAGCGCGCCGCTGGCGTACTGCTGGCTCAGTGCGCTGGTGCCGAAGCTGATCGGGCTGTTGGCGTTGGTGGTGACGGTGTAGCTGCCCAGGTTGAGCGGATTTGCGGTGATGAACTCGATGCCGCCGTCGCTGCCCGTGCTGCCCGGCAGCACGTTGCTGAAGTTGCCGCCGAGCGTGATGGTGCCGCTGCCCAACGTCCCCGCAGCCGCTCCGCCGGCGTTGGTACCCACCGTGCCCAGGTAAACGTAGCCCGGCCAGTAGAAGTTGCCCGTGCCGGTGGCGATGTTGCCGGAAGCCTGCAACACCAGACGGGTGTTGGGAAGACCGCTCGACACGTTTGCCGAACCGTTGCCGTAGATCGCCGGGGACCGGGTGTAACCCGGCGGCACCAGCAGCACGCTGCCGTTCACCAGCAGGTTCACCGAGCCGGCCGCCTTGTTGTAGGTCACCGGCTTGAGCGAGAGCCGCAGTGGCGCACGCACCGAGCGCGCCGGCAGGTAGGCCTGGCGGAAGTCCGTACCGGCCGAGGGCAGCGCGCCGACGGTGCCGGTGAAGGCGACGGTAAGCCGAGGATCGGTGCCGGTGAAGGACAGGTTGCCGTTGGGCCCGTTGTAGACGCTGCTGAGCGGCTGGCCCGAGTCGCCCAGGTAGATCCAGCCGGCGGACAGCGTGCCGTTGAGCAGCACGTTGGGATCGACTACGCGGCCATCGGTCGGCAGCACGGTGTAGGTCGGCCCCTTGATGCTGACCAGGTGCGCCGAGACGGTGGCGCCGTCGCCGATGGTCACCGCGTAGTCGTTGGCCATCTCGCTGCCGGCGGCGATGGTGATGTTGCCCGCCTGCCCACCGTTGCTGCCCACGCTCATCAGGTTGCTGAGGACCTTCACCTGGCGGCCGTGCACGATCGCGCCGGTCACGTACAGCGGCGTGGCCAGCGTGAGCACGCCGTTTGTCCAGAAAGTGGGCGTGTTGTCGGTGGCGTTGTAGCCGGCGGAGGAACTCACCAGCTGGCCGATGGTGTTGGTGGGCGAGAGGTCGGCCGCGCTGCTGCCATGGCCGGTCTGCACCGTGCCGCCGAGGTAGACGTCCTGCCAGCCCTTGACCTGCAGCTTGGAGCCCTGCGCCAGCTGCAGCGTGCCGGTGTTGACCAGGCTGCCGGTGGAGGTATTGGCGCTGCCGCCGTAGTGGCTGGCGCGGTTGGCGTCGATGGTCAGCTGGCCGTAGCTGGTGATGGTGCCGCTGTTGGTGATCGAGTAATACGCACCCGGTTGCCAGTTGCGGTCGGAGGAGGTGCTCAGGCCCACCACGCCGCTGATTTTGCCGCTGTTGTTGACGCTGCCGTCGATCACATTGATCAGTTGCGCGCCGGTGATGGTGCCGGTGTTGGCCAGGTTGCCGCCGCCTTGCACGGTGATGCCGTGGAGCGTGTTGAAGGTGCCGTCGTTGGTGAGCGAGGTGAAGGTCGTGGACACCGTGCTGGTCAGCGTGCCCTGGTTCCACATCGCGCCGTTGGTGGTGGGGATGGTCAGCTTGCCCTGGTTGGTGAACAGTCCGGCCACGCTGTAGTTGCCCAGCACCAGCGTGCCGGTGTTCAGGGCGGAGCCGCCCGAGTCGAAGCCGCCGAGGGTGCGGCCGGAGGGCATGGCGCCGCTGGTGGTCAATGACGCGTTGGCGTTGTTCACGCCGGCGGCGCCCGCGTTGGACGAGGCCAGGCCCGCGCTCAGGCTGGTGCCGCCGCTGGCGCCGGTGAACGCGCTGAGGTCCACGTTGACGTTGCCGCCGCCGGCGATCAGCACGCTGGTGCCGCTGATGCTGGCGCCCTTGAGCACGGTGACGTCGCCGCCCGTGCCGGTATAGGCGATCGAGCCGGCGGTGCCACCGAAATCGCTGCCGGTGCCCGACAGCGTGGTGTTGCCGATCAGGCCCACACCCGCGGTGGAGGAGATCTTCGCGCCGGCGCCGACGATGATGCCGTTGGAATTGGCCACGAAGATGCTGGTGCCATTGCCGATCAGCTGGCCGAAGATCTGCGAGGGATTGCCGCTGCTGTCGATGTTGAGCACGGCGGCGCCATAGCCGCCGGTGCCGTCGTTGAAGGTCAGCTGCGAACCCGGGCCCAGGTTGAAGCCCGCGGGGCCCGTCGGGTTGATGGGGCCGCCCGAGCCCCAGTTGATCACGGCATTGGCGCCGGACGTGTCGCTGGCGTTGCCGATCACGATGGTTTGCGTGCCGACGCCGGCCGCTCCTGCCGACACGTGGCCGCTGACGATGGTGCCTTGTCCTGGCAGCTGGCCCTGGCTCACATTAGCGCGGGCCGGCGAGGAGGCGAGGGCGAGCGAAACCGCAGCGGCCATGGCGGCCACAGTAAAGCCACTGATCCTGTGCATGAAGGAAACCCTCGAGTGAAGTTGTGTGGGTGTTGTGGGTGGTGCGCGCGGCAGGCTACGCATGCGTTCGTAGCGGACTCGTGAGTGGCGCGAATTCGGGTGGCCGCACAATTCTTTTGTCGTGGCGGCGTGAAGTGCCGTGCCGTCAGATCCCCAGTTGCAGATAGAAGAAGGCGTGCGCCCGCTGCCGCCGGCGCTGTTCGGGCGACACGCGCGAGCTGTCCAGCGGATGGGCGTAGGCGAGCAGGGCATGGGCGCCCAGGGCCGGCAGATCCAGCCCGATGCTGGCGCCGGCGTCGCTGAGCCGTTGCCAGCCCTGGCCGGCGTCGACGTGATAGCGCGCGGCGCCCTGTTCGGCGAACACGGCCGGTTGCAGCTTCAGGACGCCCAGTCGCCACGCCGGCGCCTGCAGGGTCAGGCGGCCCTGGTAGCCGCGATCGCCGACCAGCGTTCCGGGCAGCCAGGCGGACAGCGCGTTCCAGCCGCCGAGCACCCATTGCTCGTAGGACGGCAGGGTCTTGGGCGTGGTCTGCGCACTGAGGTCCAGCTGCACGGTGTAGCCACCCGCCAGCGCCTGCTCGATGCCCGCGCGGGCGGTGTAGATGGTGAAGTGTTCGGCGGCGGTGCCTGGACCGCCGCCGAGGCCCCGGCCTGAGCCCACGCCACCGAACTTCAGGCTGCCCCCAAGGTTGATCGTGGCATTGCGGCCGGCCAGGCCACCCATGCGCCAGGAGCCCTGCGTGCCCAGGTCGAGCACGTCGTAGCGTTGGTCTCGCAATGCGTAGGCGCCGTTGAATACCGTCTGGCGATCGCGAATGCGATGCAGGCCCTCGGCCAGCGTCCAGCGGCGCGTATCGTCGGCGAACAGCAGCTGTGTGGCGCCAGCGCCGTACACCTTCACCGTGCCGCCTGGATCCAGCGGCGCGAAGGCGACGCCCAGGCGGTAGCGGGTAGTGCTGCCGTCGAGCTGGAACCAGCCGGCCGGTGTGACCTTGGAGAGGATCGCGCCGGTCGCCGCGTAGTAGGCGCCTCGGCTGTCCTGGTCGATGCCGGTCAGGGCGCGGGTGTGGGTGGCCTGCAGCATATAGCCGTGGCCCTGCAGTTGGCCTTGCACCTGCGCCAGGTCGTGCCCCGCATAGCGGTTGCCGAGGTTGCCGACCGTCACGCTGCCGCTGGCGGTGTGGCTGTCCTTGAGCGGCGTGGTGTCGATGCGCAGCGTACTCGCGCCGTGCTCGGCGGCCGGCTCGAAGCTGATCTTCGGTTGCTCGCCGTCGGTGGCGGCATCGGCCTGGGCCAGCAGCTCGCGACGCACCACTTCCGGCGTGCGCAGCGCGTCGCGGCCGATCAGGCCATCGAAGTAGGCCGCCAGTTCCGGCGGCCCTTCCACGTGCGCGAGTCGCCCCTGCGTTACTCCGATCCGCACCTCGTGCCCCTGCACGCCGGCGACCACCGCCACCAGAAAGTAGCCCTTGCCCGTATACGCACGCCTGAGCGCGGCGACGGCAGCTTCCGGCGTGTCGGCACTTAGCAGTACGGAACGGATCTCGGCGTCGCCGAGCAAGGTGTTGCCATCGACGGTGTAACGGTAGCCGTGGCTCTCCAGCACCAGCGAAGCCTGGCGTGCCGCAAGCCCGGCGGACGCAGGAATGTGGGCGGGAATGGCAGGCATCGCGAACATGGAAGCTCCGGCGGTCCGTTTCGTTGGGGCCGGAATGCCCATGACACCCGGCGAGGCGCGGATTTAGCCAGCCGGCATGTGTGCAAAACGCGTAGAGACGCGGCGCCGCGTGCCGCAGCTGTGCTGCGTACGCAGGGCTTTGGCGTGTCGCCGCGGCGTGAACGCAGCGAGGGCTTCAAAACGAAAGAGCCCCGCATCGGCGGGGCTCTTGCTGTCCAGATGGTCGGTAGGTCAGGAGACGTTCGGTTCGCTGAAGGCCTCGATCTCTTCCTTGAAGTCGTTGATCGGCACGCAGCTGCAGAACACGTTCTTGTCGCCGTAGATGTTGTCCACGCGGGCTACCGGCGACCAGTACTTCTGCAGCTTCAGACTGGGCAGCGGGAAGGCGGCCAGTTCGCGCGGGTAGGCGTGGCCCCACTCGCTGGCCGAAACCTGGGTGGCGGTGTGCGGGGCATGCTTGAGCGGGTTGTCCTCACGGTCCAGGCGGCCGTCTTCCACCGCGCGGATCTCGTCGCGTATCTGGATCATCGCGTCGATGAAGCGGTCCAGCTCCTGCTTCGACTCGCTCTCGGTCGGCTCGACCATCAGGGTGCCGGCGACCGGGAAGCTCAGCGTCGGGGCATGGAAGCCGAAGTCGATCAGGCGCTTGGCCACGTCCTCGGCGCTGATGCCGGTCGCGTCCTTGAGCGGGCGCAGGTCCAGGATGCACTCGTGCGCCACCAGTCCGTTGCGGCCGGTGTAGAGCGTCTCGTAGTGATCGGCCAGGCGCCTGGCGATGTAGTTGGCGTTGAGCAGCGCGACCTGGGTGGCGCGGCGCAGGCCTTCGCGGCCCATCAGCGTGATGTACATCCAGCTGATCGGAAGGATGCTCGCGCTGCCGAAGTTGGCGGCCGCCACCATGCCGACCGGGCTGTCCGTACCCAGCTTGCCGGGCAGGAAGGGTGCCAGGTGCGACTTCACCGCGCACGGGCCCACGCCCGGGCCGCCGCCGCCGTGCGGGATGCAGAAGGTCTTGTGCAGGTTGAGGTGGGAGACGTCCGAGCCCCACTTGCCGGGCTTGGCCACGCCGACCAGCGCGTTCATGTTGGCGCCGTCGGTGTACACCTGGCCGCCGTGCTGGTGGACGATGTCGCAGATGGCGACCACGTCCTCCTCGAACACGCCGTGGGTGGAGGGGTAGGTGATCATCAGCGCGGCGAGGCGGCCGGAATACTTCTCCGCGTTGCGGCGGATGTCCTCCACGTCCACGTTGCCGTTGGCGTCGCATTTGGTCACCACCACGTGCATGCCGCACATCTGCGCGGAGGCCGGGTTAGTGCCGTGGGCCGACTCGGGGATCAGGCAGACGTCGCGGTGGCCTTCGCCGCGCGAGCGGTGGTAGGCGCGGATCGCGAGCAGGCCGGCGTATTCGCCCTGCGCGCCGGAGTTGGGCTGCAGGCTCACCGCGTCATAGCCGGTGCACTCCACCAGCATGGCTTCCAGGCCGTCGATCAACTCCTTGTAACCCCGGGTCTGCGAGGCCGGCGCCAGCGGATGGATCTGGCCGAACTCGGGCCAGGTCACCGGGATCATCTCGGCGGTGGCGTTGAGCTTCATGGTGCACGAGCCCAGCGGGATCATCGTGCGGTCCATCGCCAGGTCCTTGTCCGCCAGCGCGCGCATGTAGCGCAGCAGCTCGTGCTCGCTGTGGTGGCTGTTGAACACCGGATGGGTGAGGAAGGCGCTCTGGCGCAGCAGCGCGCGGGGCAGCGCATCGTGGACGGAGGCGTCGAGCGCGTCGATGTCGGCCTTCGCGCCGAACAGGCCTGCCAGTGCGACGACGTCGTCGCGGGTGGTGGTCTCGTCGAGGCTGATGCAGACGCTCGCCTCGTCGACGCCGCGCAGGTTGATGCGCGCCGCCTCGGCCTTGGCCAGGACGGCCTTGGCGTCGATGCCCGTGACGTGCAGCGTGTCGAAGAAACCGTCGCCCACCTTCACCCCGGCCTGGCGCAGCGCGTCGGTCAGGATCGCGGCCAGGCGGTGCACGCGGCGGGCGATGCGGGTCAGGCCTTCGGGACCGTGGTAGACGGCGTACATGCTCGCCATCACCGCCAGCAGCACCTGTGCGGTGCAGATGTTGGACGTGGCCTTCTCGCGGCGGATGTGCTGCTCGCGCGTCTGCAGGGTGAGGCGATAGGCCTTCTTGCCCTCGGTGTCGATGGAGACGCCGATCAGGCGGCCGGGCATCGAGCGCTTGTAGGCGTCGCGACAGGCCATGAAGGCAGCGTGCGGGCCGCCGAAGCCGTAGGGCACGCCGAAGCGCTGGGTGTTGCCGACCACGATGTCCGCGCCCCAGTCGCCGGGCGCGGCGATCAGGGTGAGCGCCAGCAGGTCGGTGGCCACGCAGACGATGCCGCCGCGCGCGTGCACCGCATCGGCAAGTGCCTTGTAGTCGCCGATGTGGCCGAGGGTGTCCGGGTACTGCAGCAGCACGCCGTAGCTGTCGACGCTGGCCGCATCCTGGTCATTGCCCACGTGCAGTTCGATGCCCATCGCCTCGGCGCGGGTGCCGATCACTTCCAGCGTCTGCGGATGCACGCGCTCGGAAACGAAGAACACGTTGGACTTGGACTTGCCCGAGCGCTTGGCCAGCGTCATCGCCTCGGCCGCCGCGGTAGCCTCGTCAAGCAGCGAGGCGTTGGCGATCTCCATGCCGGTCAGGTCGGCGCACATGGTCTGGAAGTTGATCAGCGCCTCCATGCGGCCCTGCGAGATCTCCGCCTGGTAAGGCGTATAGGCCGTGTACCAGGCTGGGTTCTCCAGGATGTTGCGCAGGATGACGTTGGGCGTGTGCGTGCCGTAGTAGCCCTGGCCGATGAAGCTACGGAACACCTGGTTCTTGTCGGCGATGGCGCGGATCTTGGCCAGCGCGTCGACCTCGCTCATCGCCGGCGGCAGGTCGAGCGGGCTGGATGACTTGATCTTGCCCGGCACGATCGCGTCGGTCATCGCTTCCAGCGAGTCGTAGCCGATCGTGCGCAGCATCTGCGCGATCTCGGCGTCGTTGGGGCCGATGTGGCGCGCAATGAAGGCGTCGTGGTGTTCGAGGTCGCGCAGCGAGGGGTTCTTGGTCTGGCTCATGACGGGCGTCCGAAGGCATCGCGTGCGTGCCGCACGCGGGGCGCCCCTCTGTCCTTTTGCCTGAGAGTTTGGAAGCTGCTCGTCGGTGACGGTCGCTTCGTGCCCCTTCGGCGGCGGATTCAACCGCTCTCTCCAGAGTTTTTGCACGCGGCGGTATCGGGCCTGAGCGATTACGGGCGTTGCGTCTTCGGCAGCGGGCTGTTCCCCGCTTCTCCCGCCGCGTGCGAAGGGGCGATTATACGGCGCCCACCGCTCCGCAGGTGCGGTTCGGCTTAACGCGAAAGCCGAGGGTTGGCCCACTGGCTGGCGCCTGTACGATGGCGTTCCTCCATCCCCCGCGGAGCATTCCGATGCCCCCGTTCCGGCTGCAACAGATCGACCACGTGGTGCTGCGCGTACATGACCTGGCGGCGATGCAGGCGTTCTATTGCGGCGTGCTCGGCTGTACCGAGGAGCGGCGGCAGGACGCCATCGGCCTGGTGCAGCTGCGTGCCGGCGCCTCGCTGATCGACCTGGTGCCGCTGGATGGCGAACTCGGCCGCCTGGGCGGCGCGGGTCCTGGCAGGGAGGGGCACAACATGGACCACCTGTGCCTGAGCGTGGCGGACTACGACGAGGCGGCCATCGTCGCGCACCTGCAGGCGCACGGCGTGCGCATGGGCGAGATCGGTTCGCGCTACGGCGCGCAGGGCGAAGGGCCCTCGATCTACTGCTACGACCCGCAGGGCAATAGGGTGGAGCTCAAGGGCCCGCCGGTGGCCGTGAACTGAGCCTTCCCCACGGAGGGAGCGGCGCAACGCCGAAAACGAAAAAGCCCGCCTTGCGGCGGGCTTCATCTACAATTGGTGCCCAGGAGAGGACTCGAACCTCCACGGTTTTACCCGCTAGTACCTGAAACTAGTGCGTCTACCAATTCCGCCACCTGGGCAGGTGTCGCGCGAGCCGTTCGGGCTGCGCGAGCCGCGTAGAGTAGGCACCTCCCCCAAGCTTGTCAACACTTCGTTGATAGGAATTTCATTGAGTCGCGCGGCATGCTGCGCGGCACTCCAACACAAGGCGATTTCGTGACCAGAAAGAAGACTCCCCGCACCGGCGACCGCAGCGATACCGGCGCAGAGACGCGCGCACCAAAACCGCGCGCAAGGCCGAGCGGACGCCGCTCGCAGCCGACGCCAGCGCATGCGAAAGGCGGTGGGCATGACCCGTTTGCGGCGCGCGAAGCGCAGCGCTACGAGCGGCCAATCCCCAGCCGCGAAGCGATCCTGGAGCTGCTGGACAAGCGCGGCGAGATGCTCAGCGAGGCGCGCATCGCCGAAGGGCTGGAGTTGCATGACGAGCAGGACATCAGCGCTCTGCGCAAGCGCCTGGGCGCGATGGTGCGCGATGGCCAGCTGTTGCAGGGGCGCCGCGGCGACTACGCGCCGGTGCGCAAGCTGGACCTGATTCCCGGCGTGGTGCTGGCCAACGCCGAAGGCTACGGCTTCCTGCGCCCGGACGAGGGCGGCGACGACCTGTACCTGTCGCCGCAGCAGATGCGCATGGTGCTGCATGGCGACCGCGTGCTGGCCAGCGTGGTCGGCATCGACCGTCGCGGGCGACGCCAGGGCGCGATCGCGGAAGTGCTGCAGCGCCGCTCGCCGCGGCTGGTGGGGCGCGTGGTGGTGGAGAACGGCGTGACGCTGGTTTCGCCCGACGACCGACGCCTGCATCTGGACGTGATGATCCCGCCGGGGCACGAACAGGGCGCGCGCGCCGGCCAGATCGTGGTGGCCGAGATCACCGATCCGCCCACGGTGCATCGCGGTCCGCTGGGCCGGATCGTCTCGGTGCTGGGCGAGCGCCTGCAGCCCTCGTTGCTGGTGGAGATGGCGATCGCCAGCCACGACCTGCCGCACGAATGGCCGCCCGAAGTGCTGCGCGACGCCACGCAGGTCGAGCCGGAAGTGACCGCCGCCGAGCGTGCGGGCCGCACCGACCTGCGCAAAATGCCGCTGGTGACGATCGACGGCGCCGACGCGCGCGACTTCGACGATGCGGTCTATGCCGAGCCGCGCCGCGGCGGCGGCTGGCGGCTGGTGGTGGCGATCGCGGACGTGTCGCACTACGTCGAGGTCGGCAGCGCGCTGGACCGCGAAGCCTACGAGCGCAGCACCTCCACCTATTTCCCCGGTTTCGTGGTGCCGATGCTGCCCGAGACCCTGTCCAACGGCATCTGCTCGCTCAACCCCAAGGTCGAGCGGCTGTGCATGGTCTGCGACATGGTGGTCGACGACGACGGCGAAGTGGTCAAGTCGAGGTTCTACGACGCAGTGATGCGCTCGCACGCACGGTTGACCTACGACATCGTGTGGCAGGCGGTCGGCTTGCTCGACCCGGAAGCGCGCGACCAGGTCGCCGATGTGCTGCCCCAGCTCGAACACCTGCATACGCTTTACAAGGCCATGGCGGCGCAGCGCAAGCGCCGCGGCGCGATCGACTTCGAGACGCCGGAGGTGAAGTTCCGCCTGGACCAGCGCGGTGAAGTCGAGGCAATGGGCGCCACCGAGCGCAACGACGCGCACAAGCTGATCGAGGAATGCATGATCGCCGCCAACGTGCAGGCGGCCACCTTCCTCAGCAAGAAGAAGATCCCGGCGCTGTTCCGCGCGCACGAGCCGCCGCCGGCAGAAAAGTACGAGGACCTCCAGCAGTTCCTGCGCGAGTTCAAGCTGCGCATGCCGCCGGTGGAGGAGGTCACGCCGGGCGACTTCGCCGACGTGCTGCGGATGGTGCACGACCGCCCCGAGCGGGAGCTGATCCAGTCGGTGCTGCTGCGTGCGCAGAGCCTGGCCGCCTACCAACCGGAGAACCGCGGGCACTTCGGCCTGTCGCTGGACGCCTACGCGCACTTCACCTCGCCGATCCGCCGCTATCCGGACCTGCTCGTGCACCGAGCGATCCGCTACGCGCTCACCGGCGGCAAGCCCAAGGACTACGTCTACACGCCGACGGAGATGGCGTCGATGGCGGTGCACTGCTCGCAGCGCGAGCGCCGCGCCGAGGAAGCCGAGCGCGACGTCGACGAGCGCTTCAAGACCGCGTGGATGTCCAAGCACGTGGGCAGCGAGTTCGACGGCGTGATCACCGGGGTCACCTCGTTCGGCCTGTTCGTGGAGCTGGAGGAGTCGCGTGTGTCCGGTCTGGTGCACATCAGCCAGTTGGCCAACGACTACTACCACTTCGACCCCGTCCGCAAACTGCTCAAGGGCGAGCGCACCGGCGAGCAGTTCCGCCTGGGCGACCACGTGCGCGTGCAGGTGCTGCGCGCCAGCCTGGAGGATCGCAAGATCGATTTCCGGCTGGTGCCGCGGCGCGAACAGGCGTCGCCGCCCAAGTCGCCACGCAAGGCCTACGACTACGGCGCCAGCGGGGAACGCTATTCGCTGCCCAGGCCGCCGTCCGGCGCGCCGGCGGTCAAGCCGCCCGGCATGTTCGGACGCGCCGCGCGGGCGGTGGGGCGGGCGTTCGGGCGCGGCGCACCGGCACCGGCGCCGGCGGAGTCAGCGGCGGCCGGCGCCACCTTGGGCGATAATCGCGCGCTTCGTGGGAAGGCCAAGGTAGTTTCCGAGGCCGCAGGGCGGCCCGCGGTTCCCTCGGGATCCGGCTTGCCGGAACTGCGCAGCAAGGCAAGCAAGACGGCTTCCGAAGCGATCGGCCGGCCGGCCATCCCGCCCGAAATGAGGTCGCCCGCCCGGAGTGACCAGGCCCGCGGCGTCCAGGCGGGCAACCGGAAGGGCAGCCGCGCGAAGAACAACCCGAGCGGGCCGGCCGAGAGCGGCGGCAAGCGCAAGGCACCGGAGGCCGCGTCCGCCGCTGCCAAGCGGCCGGGCCGGCGACGCAAACCGAAGGGCAAGGCATGAGCGAAAGCTGGATCGTCGGCATCAACCCGGTCGAGGGTGCACTGGCCAACGATGCCTCGCGCGTGCGCGAGTTGCTGGTGGACATTGCCACCGCGCAGCGCAACGCGCGCATCAAGGAGCTCATCGACCAGGCCCGTGCCCGCCACATCCCGGTGCACCACCGACCGCGCGAGCAGTTGGACAAGCTCGCCGGGCAGGCGCGTCACCAGGGCATCGTGGCGCTGTACGAGCCGCCGCCGATGACGCACGAGGACGAGCTGGCCGGCCTGATCGAGCGCGACGGCATGGAAACGCTGGTGCTGGTGCTCGACGGCGTGACCGATCCGCACAACCTCGGCGCCTGCCTGCGCTCGGCGGCGGCTGCCAAGGCGACCGCGGTGGTGGTACCGAAGGACCGCGCAGTCGGCCTGACGCCGGTGGTGCGCCGCGCCTCGGCCGGCGGCGCGGACCGCGTGCCGCTGGTCGCGGTGACCAACCTCGCGCGCACGCTGCGCGAGCTCAAGGACGCCGGCGTGTGGATCACCGGCCTGGCCGGCGACACCGAGACGTCCGTCTACGAGGTCGACTTCCGCGGCCCGGTGGCGCTGGTCCTCGGCAGCGAAGGCGAGGGCATGCGCCGGCTCACCCGCGAGCTGTGCGATTTCGTGGCGAAGATTCCGATGCCGGGGGCGATGGAAAGCCTCAACGTCTCGGTTGCCACGGGAGTGGTGCTGTTCGAGGCTCTGCGCCAACGGGGGGGGAAGCGATGAGCCATTTGTTCTGGTACGACTGGGCCGGCTTCATCGGCGTGCTGCTGGTGCTGCTGGCGTTCCTGCTGCTGCAGGCGCACCGGTTGCACGGCAATGGGCTGACCTACCAGTTGATGAACGTTCTCGGTGCCTTCGGCGTGACGCTGTCGCTGCTGTTCGGCAGCTTCAACGTCTCGGCGTTCGCGCTGGAGGTGGCGTGGATGGCGATCGGCATCTTCGGCATCGTGCGCGGCATGAAGCGACGGACGATGCGGCAGGACGTGTAGGTAGAGGTAGCCACGGGGCCCTCCATCCGCATCCACTTGCCTCGTCCATGGCGCATGGCGCTCGTCCCTCAGGAACCAAGCTCCGCGTTCGAGCCTTCCCCGTTCACGGGGAAGGATGCCGACTGGCGCTTGGAAACGCCCTGGCTTCAGTCCCCCAGCTTGGGCATTTCCGGATTCGCCGTGAAATCCCGTTTTGTGCGCTGTTTGTCCATCGGCTCGCCATACACCTGGAACCACAGGTTCTCGGCGATGTTGGTGGCGTGGTCGCCGATGCGCTCGATGTTCTTGGCCATGAACAGCAGGTGCGTGCACGGCGTGATGTTGCGCGGGTCTTCCATCATGTAGGTCAGCAGCTGGCGGAAGTAGCCCGTATAGGCCTCGTCCAGCTCCGCGTCGCCCTTCCACACGTTGTAGCCGCGTTCTGCGTCCTGCGCGGCATAGGCGGCCAGCACCTCGCGCACCTCCGCCGCCGCCAGCTTGGCCAGGTAGCCCAGCCCGGTGGTGGGGCCGACCGGGGCGACCATGGAGAGCGGGATCGAACGCTTGGCCACGTTGGCGGCATAGTCGCCGATGCGCTCGATGTCCGAGGCGATGCGCAGAGCCGCGAACACGTTGCGCAGGTCGCCGGCCATCGGCGCGCGCAGTGCCAGCAGGCGCACTACGTCATGGCTGATCTCCTGCTCCAGCGCATCGATGGCATCGTCGTTGGCGACCACCCGCTGTGCAGCGCGGTCGTCACGCCGCTCGACCACGTCGATGGCCGCTTCCAGCTGCGTGGCCGCCAGTTCGCCCATGCGAACGATTTCGCCGGTCAGGCGTGCCAGTTCGCTGTCGTAGCTCTTGATGATGTGATCTTTGGCGCTCATGGGTGCCTCAATTCGTATCGGCTTGGCATTGCTTGGGCGTCATTAGCCTAACGCGGGATTCCCTGTGGCTTTCGCCAGCAGGAAGAAGATGGATTCCGCTTTCGCGGGAACGACGCCCCAGGCAGGCAGTCGGGTCCGGGCATCAGCCGAACCGCCCTGTGATGTAGTCCTCGGTCTGCTTCTTGCCTGGCTTGGTGAAGATCTTCTCGGTGTCGTCGAACTCGATCAGCTCGCCCAGGTACATGAAGGCGGTGCGGTCAGACACGCGCGCCGCCTGCTGCATGTTGTGGGTGACGATCACGATGGTGAACTGGCTCTTGAGATCCTCGATCAGCTGTTCGATGCGTCCGGTGGCGATCGGGTCGAGCGCGGAGGTGGGCTCGTCCAGCAGCAGCACTTCAGGCTTGAGCGCGATCGCCCGTGCGATGCACAGGCGCTGCTGCTGGCCGCCGGACAGGCCCAGCGCGTTCTGCCTCAGCTTGTCCTTCACCTCGTCCCACAGCGCGGCGCCGCGCAGCGCCTGCTCCACACGGGCCTCCATGTCCGCCTTGGACAGGCGCTCGTGGTGGCGGATGCCGTAGGCCACGTTCTCGAAGATGGTCATCGGGAACGGCACCGGCTTCTGGAACACCATGCCGACCTTGCTGCGCAAGCGGTTGAGCGAGTAGCCCGGATCGAGGATGTTCTCGCCGTCCAGCTCGATCGATCCGGTGGCCTTCATCTTGGGGTAGATCGCGTAGATGCGGTTGAACACGCGCAGCAGCGTCGACTTGCCACAGCCGGAGGGGCCGATGATCGCAGTCACCTGTTTCTCGGGCACGTCCATGCCGATGCCCTTGAGCGCATGGAAACCGTCGTAGTGGAAGTGCAGGTCGCGCACCTTGAGCTTGGGCTCGGTGGCGGGCGGAGCCATCGACGGCGCCAGGGCGAGGGCGGCTGCATTCATGGAACGGTCAATCATGGGACACCTTGCGGGACAGCAGCAGGCGGGAGGCTAGGCTAAGCAGCAGCACGAACAGCGTGACCACGAAGGCACCGGCCCAGGCCAGCGCGTGCATGGTCTCGCCCGGATCGTTGGCGTACTGGTAGATCACCTGGGGCAGGCTGGACATCTTGTCCAGCGGGTTGAGCGTCATGAAGTTGTTGCCGAAGGCGGTGAACAGCAGCGGCGCGGTTTCGCCGCTGATGCGGGCCAGCGCCAGCAGCACGCCGGTGACTATCCCCGAGCGCGCCGCGCGCAGCAGCACCTGCGAGGTCAGCTTCCACTGCGGCACGCCCAACGACAGCGCCGCCTCGCGCAAGGTCGAGGGCACCAGCCGCAGCATCTCGTCGGTTGTGCGCACGATCACCGGCAGCGCGATCAGCGCCAGCGCCACGCCGCCGGCTAAGCCTGAGAAAGTGGTGTTGCCGTGGGTCAGCGCCGTGCTCGGCAGCACGATGATGGTGTAGACGAACAGACCCATCACGATCGAGGGCGCCGACAGCAGGATGTCGTTCAAGAAACGGATGCTCTCGCCCAGCCTGGTGCGGTTGGCGTACTCGGCCAGCCAGGTGCCTGCCAGCACGCCGATCGGTGTGGCGATGGCGATGCCGAGCAGGTTGATGATCAGACTGCCGACCATCGCGTTGGACAGGCCGCCCTGGTCGCCGTAGGCGGTTATCTTGGTGAACAGCTTCAAATCCAGCGCCGCGATGCCCTGGCGCAGGGTCGCCCACAGGATCCAGGCCAGGAAGGCCAGCCCGAACAAGGTGGCGGCGGTGCCGAGCGCCAAAGCGATGGCGTTGGTGAGCCGGCGGCGCAGGTACAGCGTGTTCATCAGCGGCCCTCCCGGCTGGCCAGCTGGCGCAGCATCAGCCGCGCGATCAGCAGCACGATGAAGGTCACCACGAACAGCAGGAAGGCCAGTGCCATCAGCGCGGATTTCTGCAGCCCCACCGCTTCGCTGAACTGGTTGGCGATGGTCGAGGCGATCGATGCGCCCGGATCGAGCAACGAGGCGGACAGCTCCATGGCGTTGCCCAGCACGAAGGTCACCGCCATGGTTTCGCCCAGCGCGCGGCCCAGCCCCAGGAAGATGCCGCCGATCACCGCCGAGCGCGTGTAGGGCAGCACGATGTCCCAGACCACCTCCCAGGTGCTCGAGCCCAGCGCATAGGCCGACTCCTTCAGGCGCGTGGGCACCGTCTGGAACACCTCGCGCATCACCGAGGAGATGAAGGGGATGATCATGACCGCCAGCACGATGCCGGCGGTGAGGATGCTGGCGCCGAAGGGATAGTCGCTGGCGAACAGCTTGCCTACGAACGGCACGTGCATGGCCACCCACGACGGGTGGCCGTCGTCCGGGCTGTTGCCCAGGTAGTTGGTCAACCAGGGCTTGATGTGGTCGGCGAAGAACGGGGCGAAGATGAAAAGGCCCCACATGCCGTAGATGATCGAGGGAATGCCGGCCAGCAGCTCGATCGCCGAGGCCACCGGCGTGCGCAGCCAGCGCGGCGCGACTTCCGAAAGGTAGAGCGCGATGCCGAAACTCACCGGCACGGCGATCAGCAACGCGATGAAGGAGGTGGCCAGGGTGCCGTAGACCGGCACCAGCGCGCCGTAGTTCTGGTTGCCCGGATCCCAGGCGGAACTGGTCAGGAAATGCCAGCCGAAGGTGCCGAAGGCATGGCGGCCGCCCCACAGCGTGGCGAACGCGGCGCCCAGCAGCGCCGCCAGCACGATCAGCGCGCAGGTCTTCAGCAGGCCGGCGAACAGGCGGTCGTGGCGTGCGTCGCGCGCGGCGCGTTGTTCAGGGACGTCGGCGGCTGGGATGGTGGACATCAATGGGTTCGCGTGAGGGAACTGGGCTCATGCTGTACGAAGGACGGATGGGGGCCCTCGGCGAGAGGCGCCCCCATCCGTCCGACAGCACCTTCCCCCACGGAGCGGGGGAAGGGTCGGTCTGCACGTTGCTGTTGTTGAGGTGTCAGTGCTTGTATTCCGAGGCCCAGTAGGCTTCGATCTTCTGCACCAGCTCGTTCGGCAGCGGCACGTAGTCGAGCGCGCTGGCCTGGCTCTGGCCTTTCTCCAGCGCCCACTTGAAGAAGTCGAAGGCGACCTTGCTGTGCTCGGCATTCTTGGGCTTCTTGTACATGATCACCCAGGTGGTGGCGGTGATCGGCCAGGCCTTAGCGCCCGGGGCGTTGGTCATGATCAGGTTGAAGTCCTTGGCGCTGGCCCAGTCGGCGGTGCTGGCGGCCGCAGCGAAGCTCTCGGCACTGGGCGCCACGACGTTGCCGGCGGCGTTCTTCAGGTCCACCCAGCTGATCTTGTTCTTCACCGCGTAGGCGTATTCGACGTAGCCGATCGAGCCCTTGATCTGCTTGACGTACTGCGACACGCCCTCGTTGCCCTTGCCGCCCACGCCGGCCGGCCAGTCCACGGCGGTACCGAACTTGACCTTCGAAGCCCACTCCGGGCTCACCTTGGACAGGTAGTTGGTGAAGTTGAACGAGGTGCCCGAGCCGTCGGAGCGGTGCACGACCGTGATCTTGCCGGCCGGCAGGGCCAGGCCGCTGTTAAGCGCGGCGATCTTCGGGTCGTTCCAGTTCTTGATCTTGCCCAGGAAAATGTCGGCGAGCGTGGCGCCGTCGAGCTTGATCTGGCCGGCCTGCACGCCGGCGATGTTGACCACCGGCACGATGCCGCCGACCACCACCGGAAACTGGCCCAAGCCAAACTTGG
This sequence comes from Frateuria sp., assembly GCF_035943815.1. Lineage (GTDB taxonomy): Bacteria > Pseudomonadota > Gammaproteobacteria > Xanthomonadales > Rhodanobacteraceae > Frateuria_A. Next base: position 94,984 of record NZ_DASZBU010000019.1, on the reverse strand, counting down.
CCAGGTCCTCGGCCTTCAGCGGCGCGTCGGAGGCGCCGAAGTCGATGGTGCCTTCCTTGATCTGCGCGATGCCGGCGCCCGAGCCCACCGACTGGTAGTTGAGCTGGTTGCCGGTGGCCTGCGCGTACTGCGCCGACCAGCGGGACAGCACCGGGTAAACGAAGCTCGAACCGGCGCCGGTGATGTCGGTGGCCTGCGCGGCGTTGGCGCCAAGCAGCGTGGCGGCCGCCAGCACGGCGGCCGTGCCGAGGCGGGTAACGGTAGTGGTTGCGTTCAACACGGTCGGTCCTCTCGAAGGTATGCGTCGCGGGCGGATTCCCGGCGAGCGCATTTGAGGTCAGGCGTGTTGCAATGAAATGAGATGAATGTTTCAGCCTGATGACACGCCGCCTGCAAGCGTCATCCGGCGCCCGTCAAGGCAACGTCACTCCGGCTTGGGCGCGCTCGAGCGTTTCCAGTCGGCGCCAGCGGTTGACGATGGAGCAGAACAGCTCGGCGGTCCGCTCGGCGTCGTAAACGGCCGAGTGCGCCTCGCGGCCATCGAAGTAGTGGCCGGCGGCCTGCACCGCCTTGCTCAGCACGGTCTGGCCGTAGGCCAGGCCGCCCAGCGTTGCCGTGTCGAAGCAACTGAAAGGATGGAACGGATTTCGCTTGTAGTCGCAACGGCGGACTGCTGCATTTAGAAAGGCGAGGTCGAAGGCGGCATTGTGGCCGACCAGCACTGCGCGCTGGCATCCGCTCTCGCGCATTGCCCGGCGCACAGGCGCGAACACGTGATCCAGCGCCTGGCGCTCTGAAAGGGCTCCGCGCAGGGGGTTGTCCGGGTCGATGCCGGTGATCTCCAGCGAGCGCGGGTCGATGCGTGCGCCGGGAAAGGGCTCGACATGGGTGAACACCGCCGGGCAGGGGTGCAGATAGCCCTCGCCATCCATCGCCAGCGTCACTACCGCAATCTCCAGCAACGCGTCCTGCTCGGCATCGAAGCCGCCGGTCTCCACATCCACGATGGCCGGCAGAAAGCCGCGAAACCGCTCGCACATGCGGGCGGCCATACTGTTGCTGGGAAAATCCATCCGGGAAGGATAACAGCGGTATTGACGTAAGCGTCGCCTGGCATCCGTATCCTCGGCCGAAGCGCCCGCGTGTGCCCAAGCGGGCCCGGCCTCACGCCAAGCGCATGGATTTGCGCCGACGCATCAGGGTCCCTACCGGCATATCCGCGGCGGCCCCCGGGCGTCGTCGGCAGGTTTCTCTTGACCGGGCATGGCCAGCCATTCGCGGGCGGGTGCCGATGAAGCAGAACGTGTAGCCGCTCAGCGCTCCGGCGTTGCCGGCCGGTGGCATGGCCGCCCATGACAGGGTGTCAAATTCCTGTAATGCAAACGGCATCGAACCGTAAAGAGCGTGCCGCATCCTGCCGCCCGTCCCTGCTTGGCCATCCAGGATCGAAGGGGGCGGTCGAGTGATTTCTACCAACAGTGGAGAGAATTAACATGCGTTCGAAGATGCTCGTGGTGGCGATCGCCGCCGGTTTGGGCCTGGCAGGCGCCGGTGTGCATGCGGCACCGGCCCCGCAGAATGCGCAGTCGTCGGCTGCGCGCAACGCCGAGGTCGAGCAGCTCAAGGCCCAGCTGGCCGCGTTGCAGGCCAAGGTGGCTGAACTGGAGCAGCGCACCGATGCGCAGTCCGACATCAATGTGAGCACGGGGCAGAACATCGAGGCGATCCAGAAGGCGCAGACCACCGCTTCCTCCTCGCTGGACAAGGCGCTGGCCAACACCACCTTCTCCGGCAAGATGTTCTTCGACTTCTCCAACATCAACCAGAAGAACAGCGACACCGGCAAGACCGACGCTTCGGGCACCGGCATCGACGTCAAGCGCTTCTACCTGGGCGTGGACCACAAGTTCAACGACATCTGGTCGGCCAACCTCACCACCGACTTCAACTACGTGGCCAACGACGGCGAGACCAACCTGTTCGTCAAGAAGGCCTACGTGCAGGGCAAGTTCGACCAGGCCGCGGTGCTGCGCATCGGTTCGGCGGACATGCCCTGGATCCCGTTCGTGGAGAACTACTACGGCTTCCGCTACGTCGAGAACACCATCACCGACCGCCTGAAGTACGCCAACTCGGCCGACTGGGGTCTGCACCTGGGCGGCGACATCGGTGAGAGCAAGTACGCCAACTATGCGGTGTCCGTGGTCAACGGCGGCGGCTACAAGAACCCCAGCCGCAGCAAGGGCGTGGACGTCGAAGGCCGCGTCGGCTTCGTGCCCTTCGAGGGCATGATCGTCGCGGTCGGCGGCTACAGCGGCCACCTCGGCAAGGAAACCCAGAACATCAGCGCGCCGCATACCGCGCAGCGCGGCGACGTGATGGTTGCCTACGCCGACAAGACCGTGCGCGTGGGTGCCGAGTACTTCACCGCCAAGAACTGGGGCAACCTGGTGCTGAGCCCGGTGGCGGACAAGGCAGACGGCTACTCGCTGTGGGGTTCGGTGGCGCTCACCGACGACCTGGCGCTTTTCGCCCGCTACGACTACGCCAAGCTGAGCCGCGACATCGATCGCCAGTCCAAGGACGTCTACTACAACCTCGGCCTGCAGTACCAGGTGACCAAGGGCTTCAAGCTGGCCGGCGTGTGGAAGCACGAGAAGGCGGACCACTCGGTCACCACGCCGGTGCCGCCGCATGTACAGAACGTCAAGACCAACGAGATCGGCGTTTACGGCGAGGTCGCGTTCTAAGCAGGGCCGGCCGTCTGCCGAGTCTTGAGCAAACCTTCACGCGGAGCGTGGATCATTCGCTTCGCGTCAAGGAGCGGTTATCGGAATGGAGTTCTACCCAGGGAGGGACGACGGCGGGCCACAAGCCCGCCGTTATTTTTTTGCCCGCCGCCACGGCTCGGGATTTCGCATGCGGCGCGCACGGCAGTACTGCTATCGTCCGGACGGTCCCGTCCGAGGCCGCCGCCATGCCCATTCGCCAGCTCACCGCCCAGGTCAGTGTCGCGCCGCAGATCCGGCCCGAGGAACTGCCGGCCATCGCCGCCGCCGGTTTCCGCAGCGTGATCAACAATCGCCCCGACCATGAAGCGGACGACCAGCCCACGCACGCTGCGCTGGCCGAAGCCGCCTCCCGGCAGGGTTTGGCCTATCGCTACATTCCCGTCGTGCCAGGCCGGTACGACCTGGCCGCCATCGACGCCATGGCGCAGGCGATAGGAGAGATGCCGCCACCGGTGCTGACCTTCTGCCGCACCGGCACGCGCTCGACGTCGTTGTGGGCCCTGCAGGCCGCCCGGCACGCCCCGGTGGACGACCTGGTGCGTATCGCGGGCGAAGCGGGATACGACCTTGCCGGTCTCATGCCGCAGCTGCACGCGGAGCAGGGCGCTTGACCACCCTGGCCCTCGCCTGCGCATCGGGTCGAGCAAGGGTGGCGGCATGATCCTTTCCCCCGGCGCCGGCGAACTGCTGGCGGTGGTGTGCGGCTCGGCCGTGGGCTTCTCGCTCGCGTTGATCGGCGGCGGTGGCTCGATCCTGGCCACGCCGCTGCTGCTCTACGTGGTGGGCGTGCGGGATCCGCACATGGCCATCGGCACCAGCGCGCTGGCGGTGTCGGCCAATGCCTTCGCCAATCTGTGGCCGCACGCGCGCTCGGGCCATGTGCGCTGGCGCGCGGCGTTCGTATTCGCCGCCGCAGGCGTGGTCGGTGCCTGGGTGGGCTCCAGCGTGGGCAAGGCGATCGACGGCCACCGACTGCTGGCGCTGTTCGCGCTGCTGATGCTGCTGGTGGCGTTCCTGATGCTGCGCGGGCGCCGCGGTGGTGGCCCGGATCGTTATCCCTTGCCACACGCCGTACCGCGGCTGGGCGCGGTGGGTCTCGCCGCGGGCGGATTGTCGGGCTTCTTCGGCATCGGCGGCGGCTTTCTTATCGTGCCGGGGCTGATGTTCGCCAGTGGCATGGAGATCATCAATGCGATCGGCACCTCGCTGTTCTCGGTGGGGGCGTTCGCGTTGACCACGGCCGGCAACTACGCGGCCTCCGGCCTGGTCGAATGGCGCATCGCGGCCGAGTTCATCGGCGGCGGGGTGATCGGCGGCTGGCTCGGCGCGCTGGGGGCGCACCGCCTGTCGCGCACGCGTGGTGCGCTCAACGTGGTGTTCGCCGGCGTGATCGTGCTGGTGGCGATCTACATGCTCTACCGCTCGGCGCAGGCCTTGCGGGGGTAGGCGGGACCGAGGAAGGGACGTGCTAGGGCGTGGGCGGCGTCTTGTGCTTGTACTGGCACAGGTCACGTATCGGGCAGATCGGGCAGTCCGGCTTGCGCGCCTTGCACACGTAGCGGCCGTGCAGGATCAGCCAGTGGTGCGCATCCTTCTTGAACTCCGCCGGCACCACCTTCTCCAGCTTGTCTTCCACCGCGCGCACGTCCTTGCCGGGTGCCAGGCTGGTGCGGTTGGAGACCCGGAAGATGTGCGTGTCCACCGCGATGGTGGGTTCGCCGAAGGCGGTGTTGAGCACCACGTTGGCGGTCTTGCGGCCCACGCCGGGGAGCGACTCCAGCGCCTCGCGCGTACGCGGCACCCGTCCGCCATGCTGCTCGACGAGGATGCGGCAGAGCGCGATCACGTTCTTGGCCTTGGCGTTGTACAGGCCGATCGTGCTGATGTAGTGCTTGAGGCCTTGCTCGCCCAGCGCGAGGATCGCCTGCGGCGTGTTGGCGACCGGATAGAGCTTGCGCGTGGCCTTGTTGACGCCGACGTCGGTGGCCTGCGCGGAGAGCACCACGGCGACCAGCAGCTCGAACGGCGTGCGGTATTCGAGTTCGGTGGTCGGATTCGGGTTGAGCTCGCGCAGGCGCGTGAACAGCTCGACGACGTCGGCGCGCTTCATGTCCCGGCGCCTTGCCTGGCGCGCGCGCGGGCCAGCGCGGCCAGCACCGGATTCTGCGGCGAGGCCGGCGCGTCGACCGCCGCCTTGCGCGCGGACAGCTCCGCTTCGCGTTCGGCACGCTCGCGTGCAAGGCGCGCCTCGCGGCGCTGGAAGTGCGCGCGGGCCGCGTCGGCGTGCGCCGCGCTCTGAACCTGCTCGGCGGGCATCGGCTCGAGCACGATGCAATCCACTGGGCAGGCCGGCACGCACAGCTCGCAGCCGGTGCAGTCGTCGGGCACGACGGTGTGCATCAGCTTGGCCGCACCGACGATGGCGTCCACCGGGCAGGCCTGGATGCACTTGGTGCAGCCGATGCAGTCGGCTTCGACGATGCGCGCCAGCATGCGCGGCTTTTCCACCCCATGGGCCGGATCGAGCGCAAGCACCGGGGTGCCCAGCAACGCGGCCAGCTTCGCGATGCCTGCCGCGCCGCCCGGCGGGCAACGGTTGATCGGCGCCTCGCCGCGCGCCATGGCTTCGGCATAGGGGCGGCAGCCACGAAAGCCGCACTGCTCGCATTGCGTCTGCGGCAGCAGCGCGTCGATGCGGTCGGCGAGGGTGGAGCGATCGGCCACTGGAACGTCGCGGGGTTAGCCGGCTCAGCGCACCGTGGCGCCGGGCCTGGCGCCCTGGTCGGCATCGAGCAGGAACAGGTCGCTGCCGCCTTCGCCGGCGGACAGGATCATGCCCTCGGACAGGCCGAAGCGCATCTTGCGCGGCGCCAGGTTGGCGATGAACACCACGTTGCGGCCGAGCAGCTTGTCCGGCTCGCCGTAGGCGGCGCGTATGCCGGAAAAGATCTGCCGCGTGCCCAGCGGGCCGGCGTCCAGCTCGAAGCGCAGCAGCTTGTCCGAGCCTTCCACGAACTCGCAGGCGGTCACCTTGCCGACGCGCAGGTCGAGCCTGGCGAAGTCGTCGATGGAAACGGTGGCGGTGGCATCGGCTGCAGGCAGGACGGGTTCGGTCATGGGCTTGCGGGTTTCCTTGATGGATTTGGGAGCGGCCGCCGGGGCGGGCGCGAGCGATTCCTTCGAGGCCTCGATCATCGCCTCGATGCGCTTGGGATCGATGCGGCCGAGCAGAGGCTCGAAGACGCCGATCGCGTGGTTGTGCAGTTCGGCGCGCGCATCGTCGAAGCTGGCGATGGGCGCGTCGAGGAAGGCTTCGGCCGCGGCGACGGTGGTCGGCAGCACCGGTTTGAGCAGGCCGGCCAGCAGGCGGAAAGCGGCGATGGCGAAGGAGCACACCTGGTGCAGCTCCTGGCGGCGCGACTCGTCCTTGGCCATAGCCCACGGCGCGGTGGCGGCGATGTGGCCGTTGACCAGGTCGGCCATCAGCACGAAACGGCGGCTGACCTCGGCGAAGTCGCCAGCGTCATAGAGCGCATCGACGCCGTCGTAGTGTCCCAGCAGCGTGTGCCAAAGCGCCTGCTCGGCGGCGCCGAAGCGCTCGGCCAGGCGGCCCTCGAAGAACTTGTGGACGAAGCCCGCCGTGCGGCTGGCGATGTTCACCCACTTGCCGACCAGGTGCGAGTTGACCCGTTCCTCGAAGGCCTTCAGATCCAGGTCCACGTCCACCGGCGCGTCGTCCAGCATGCAGGCGAAGTAGTAGCGCAGGAATTCCGGATTCAGGCCGGCATCGAGGTAGGTGCGCGCCTGGATGAAGGTGCCGCGCGACTTGGACATCTTGGCGCCGTTGACCGTCAGGTAGCCGTTGACGTGCAGCGCCGAGGGCGTGCGCAAGCCCGCGCCGTGCAGCATCGCCGGCCAGAAGAGCCCATGGAAGTTGATGATGTCCTTGCCGATGAAGTGGTGCATCTCGGCGCGGCTGGACGGCGCCAGGAAGTCGTCGAACTTCAGGCTCGTGCGGTCGCACAGCGCCTTGAAGCTGGCCAGGTAGCCGACCGGCGCGTCCAGCCACACGTAGAAGAACTTGCCTGGCGCGTCGGGGATCGGGAAGCCGAAGTAGGGCGCGTCGCGCGAGATGTCCCAGTCCTTCAGGCCACCGTCCAGCCATTCGCGCAGCTTGGCGGCCACGCCTGCGTTGGCCACCGGCCGGCCTTCGGTGTAGCGGCCGGCGAACCAGTCGCGCAGCAGCGCCTCGAACTTCGACAGTTCGAAGAAGTAGTGCTCCGAATCGCTCAGCACGGGTGCCGCGCCCGAGACCACCGAATAGGGCTCGATCAGGTCGGTGGGTGCGTAGGTGGCGCCGCAGTTCTCGCAATTGTCGCCGTACTGGTCGGGCGTGCCGCAGCGGGGGCAGGTGCCCTTGATGTAGCGGTCCGGCAGGAACATTTCCTTTTCCGGATCGAACAGCTGCTTGATGTTGCGCCGCGCGATGAAGCCGCCATCGCGCAGGCGCGTGTAGATCAGCGTGGCGAGCTCGCGGTTCTCCGGCGAATGGGTCGAGTGGTAGTGGTCGAAGGCCACGCCGAAGGCCGCGAAGTCGGCCTCGTGGCCGGCGCGCACGCCCTCGATGAAGGCTTCGGGCGTCATGCCCGCCTTTTCCGCCGCCAGCATGATCGGCGTGCCGTGGGCGTCGTCCGCGCAGACGTAGGCCACCTCGCTGCCCGCCATGCGCTGCGCCCGCACCCAGACGTCGGCCTGGATGTAGCCCAGCAGGTGGCCCAGGTGCAGCGGGCCGTTGGCGTAGGGCAGGGCGTTGGTGACGAGGAGACGGCGGGTCATGGGAGGCGGGCGTTGCGACGGGATCGCACATTATGGCATGCGGCACCGTGCCGCCCGGTGTTTGGATGGCCGAAACGCAAGGCCGCGACCGCGCTGCGGCGACCGGGACACCCGATCCGAAGTGAGGACCAACGCGGTCACAGCGCTCGATGTTGCGATGCAGCGTCGCCGGCTCGATAATTGGCGCTCGCAGGCTGTTCCTGCTGGAAATACATCCGTCATGCACCTGAACATGCTCAAGGCCAAGATCCACCGCGCTACGGTCACCCATGCCGAGCTGCACTACGAGGGCTCGATCGCGATCGACGGCCTGTTGCTGGATGCCGCGGGCATCCGCGAGTACGAGCAGATCCACGCCTGGGACATCAACAACGGACAGCGCTTCGTCACCTACGCGCTGCGTGCCGAGGAAGGCTCGGGGATCATCTCCGTCAACGGCAGCGCCGCGCGCAGCGTGCAGAAGGGCGACCTGATCATCATCGCTGCCTTCGCCCAGCTGAACGAAGCGGAGCTGGAGAAGTTCCAGCCCACGCTGGTGTACGTGGACGCGGCCAACCGCATCTCGCACACCAACCGCTCGATCCCCAAGCAGATGGCGGCGGCCTGATCCAGATCCCTCTCCCGCGTTCGCGGGAGAGGGCCGACGGGGCCACGCGGTACCGATTCTTCCCCGTTCACGGGGCAAGGTGCCCGACTTGCCGGTGCGGGAGCGCCGGCGGAACGGCGAAACCGGGCACGAAGGGGCGAATGGGAGGTCTCGCGAAAGGCCCACCCGCATATCCCGCCCAAGAGTGCCCCATCCGCCTGTCGGCACCTTCCCCCCGCGTTCGCGGGGGAAGTACGTGCGATGGGGCTTGCGTGGCGAGGGCCCGTCCTCTGTTCACCCTCCTGCGGCGCAGGGAGCGCTCGGTGACCGCCTTTCCCGTGTGGCTACCCGACGTGTTCCTAACGTCCGCTCGGCTTAAGATGCAAGGCTTCCCCAGCCGACGCGCCAGCCCATGCCCGCCAACGTCCCGACGTATGCCTCGCTGTTCGCCGACCATCACCGCCGCCTTGCGCAGACGCACCTGCGCACGCTGATCGCCGATCCGGCGCGCGGCGAGCGGCTGCGCCATCGCGCAGGGCCGCTGCTGCTGGACCTGAGCCGGCAGAAGCTCGACGCCCAGGCGCTCGATGCGCTGGGCGCGCAGCTGGAGGCAAGCGGCTGGCAGGCGGCGCGCGATGCGATGTTCGCCGGCGAGGCGATCAATACCTCCGAGGACCGCGCGGTGCTGCACACGGCCCTGCGCGCCGGCGGCTCATCCCTGGCGTCGCCCGCGCCGGCCGAGGCGCGGCGCGAGATCGAGGCGACGCTGGAGCGCATCGGCGAGCTGGTCGACGCGGTCCACGCCGGCAAGCAGGCGGCCCTTGGCCTGCCCGACGCCGTGACCGACATCGTCAACATCGGCATCGGCGGTTCGGATCTGGGACCGCGCCTGGCCGTCGCCGCGCTGGCGCCGTTCCGCACGCGACGGGTAAGCAGCCACTTCCTGACCAATGTCGATGGTCAGGCCGCCTACGACCTGATCAGCCGGCTGGACCCGAAGACCACGCTGGTGGTGATGGTGTCCAAGACCTTCACCACGCAGGAGACGCTGCTCAACGGCAACGTGCTGCGCGGCTGGATCTCCGAGGCCTGCAACGGCGACGAGCGCATGGTGGCGCGCCATTTCCTGGCGGTCAGCGCCAACGCCGAGGTGGCCGGCAGCTGGGGCTTGCCGCTGAAGCAGATCCTTCCGATGTGGGATTTCGTCGGCGGGCGCTACTCGCTGTGGTCGGCGGTGGGACTGTCGCTGGCGCTGGCGATCGGCATGGAGGGTTTCCGCGCGGTGCTGGCCGGCGGCGCAGGCATGGACGACCATTTCCGCAGCGCGCCCTGGCAGGAGAACCTGCCGGCGCTGCTGGCGCTCACCGAGATCTGGAACCGCGACGTGCTGGGTTTTCCCTCGCGCGCGGTGGTGCCGTACGCGGACCTGCTCGCCGACCTGCCGAGCTACCTGCAGCAGCTGGAGATGGAAAGCCTGGGCAAGTCGGTGACGCCGCAGGGCGTGCCGGTCGGCCAGCCGACCGTGCCGGTGGTGTGGGGCAGCGTCGGCACCAACGCGCAACACGCCTATTTCCAGGCACTGCACCAGGGTACCGAGGTGGTGCCGCTGGACCTGATCGGCGTCGTCAACCCGGCGCATCCGCTGCACGGTAACCACGACGCGCTCTTGTCCAACCTGCTCGCGCAGGCGGCGGCGCTGGCGCTGGGCAAGACCACCGACGAGGCGCTGGCCGAACAGCCTGCCGGTGGCCGCGCGCTTGCCGCGCAGCGCACCTTCCCGGGCGATCGTCCCAGCTCGGTGATCCTGCTCGATGCGCTCACGCCCGAGAGCCTGGGCGCGCTGATCGCGCTGTACGAGCACAAGGTGTTCCTGCTCGGTCACCTGTGGGGCATCAACGCGTTCGACCAATGGGGCGTGGAGCTGGGCAAGAGCATCGCGCGGCAGATCCTGCCGGCGCTGCGCGGCGAGTCCTCGGACGTGCCGCCCCTGGACGCGGCTACCCGCGCGTTGATCGGTGCGATCCGCGAGCGCCGCCGCAGCTGAGGCCGGCGCATCCGGGAGTTCTCGCCAAGGTCGGATACCTTTCCCCGCACTGCGGGGAAAGGAGCGAGAAGCGACTCAGCGGTGGGCTCGTTCATGGTGGCGCGCGAGCGCCCAGGCGACGTGCTCGCGCACGACGGCCGACGGATCGCCGGCCCGCTCCTCCAGCGCGGCGATCACCTGCACCGACGACGGCGCATTGCCCAGCGCCACGGCGATGTTGCGCAGCCAGCCCTCGTAGCCGGTGCGGCGGATCGCCATGCCCTCGGTGCGGCGCAGGAATTCCTCCTCGCTCCAGGCGAACAGCTCCACTAGCTTCGCGCCGTCCAGGCTATGGCGCGGCGCGAAATCCGGCTCGACGGCGCCCTGCGCGAACTTGTTCCAGGGGCAGACCAGCTGGCAATCGTCGCAGCCGAAGATGCGATTGCCCATGGGTGCGCGCAGCTCTTCGGGAATCGAGCCTTTCAGTTCGATCGTGAGGTAGGAGATGCAGCGGCGCGCGTCGAGCCGGTAGGGTCCGAGGATGGCCTGGGTCGGGCACACGTCGATGCAGCGGCTGCAGCTGCCGCAATGCGCGCTGGCCGGCACGTCGACGGGGAGCGGGAGGTCGGTGTAGAGCTCGCCGAGGAAAAAGTAGGAGCCGGCATCGCGGTTGATCAGCACGGTGTGCTTGCCGATCCAGCCCAGCCCCGCGTTGCGCGCCAGCGCCTTCTCCAGCACCGGCGCGGAGTCCACGTAGGCGCGGTGGCCGAAGTCGCCGATGGCCGCGCGGATGCGCTCGGCCAGCTTCTGCAGCCGGTTGCGCATGAGCTTGTGGTAGTCGCGGCCAAGGGCGTAGCGGGCAACGTAGCCGGACTCGCCGTCGGCCAGCACGTCCCAGGCATGGCGGGTGCCGGGCGCGAGGTAGTCCATGCGGACCGAGACCACCCTGAGCGTGCCCGGCTCGAGTTCGGCCGGGCGGCTGCGGCGGGTGCCATGGCGCGCCATGTATTCCATCTCGCCGTGGTGGCCTTCGCCCAGCCAGTGTTCCAGGTGCGCCTCGTCCTCGCCCAGTTCGACGCCACTGATGGCCGTCTGTGCGAAGCCCAGTTCGCGCGCCCATTGCTTGATGTCGCGGGCAAGCGCGGCGTAGTCGGGGGAGGGGACGGACATGGCCCCATTGTAGGTGCGGCCGTGCGTCCGGACGCGACCCTATAATCGCCCCGATGACTTCGACGCACAGCCAGGCCCTCTATACCGTCGCCCAGGTGCGGGCGCTCGACCGGCACGCGATCGAAGCGCTGGGTGTTCCCGGCTACGAATTGATGCGCAGGGCGGCGGAGGCCGCACTTGCCGGTTTGCGGCGATGCTGGCCGCAGGCGCGGCGCGTCGCCGTGTTCTGCGGTCCGGGCAACAACGGTGGTGACGGTTTCCTGCTGGCGCTGCTCGCCCGGGAGGCGGGGTTGGACGCTATGGCCTTCGCGCTGGCCGAGGCCCGCGGGGATGGCGGCGACGCGTCGCGCGCACGCGCGGCGTGCGAGCAGGGCGGCGTACCGCTGCTGCACTGGGAGGCAAACGGCACGCTGCCGGCGGCGGACGTATACGTCGACGCGCTCTACGGCACGGGCCTGGACCGCCCGCCGCAAGCGGCGGCAGCGGCCCTGATCGAGCGCATCAACGCCAGCGGCGTGCCCGTGCTGGCGCTGGACGTGCCCTCGGGCCTGAACGCCGATACCGGCCATTGTCCCGGCGCCGCGGTGCGGGCCGACCTCACGGTGACGTTCATCGCCGCCAAGCGTGGGCTGCATACCGGCCAGGCCGCCGCCTGCACGGGGCGGATCGAGCTCGCCACGCTGGGGTTGCCCGATAGCCTCTGGCAGGACTCGCTGCCCGACGCGAGCCTGCTCAAGGCGGCCGGCCTGCCGCCGCGTCCGCGCGACGCACATAAGGGGCGCAATGGCCATGTGCTCGCCATCGGCGGCGACCATGGCACCGCCGGGGCGATCCGACTGTGCGGGGAAGCGGCGCTGCGCGGCGGCGCCGGCCTGGTCAGCGTGGCCACCGAGCCGGAACACCTGGTGGCGCTCAACGCGGCACGCCCCGAACTGATGGCGCATGCGGTCAACGGTCCGCAGGCGCTGGAACCGTTGCTGGAACGCGCCAGCGTGCTCGCGGTCGGACCGGGCCTGGGGCAGGGCGCCTGGGGCCACGCGCTGTGGCTGACCGCGCTGGACACCCCTCTGCCGCTGGTGCTCGATGCCGATGGCCTGAACCTACTGGCCGCCGAGCCGCGCCGTTTCGATGCGGCGCGGCAGGTGGTCCTCACGCCGCATCCGGGCGAGGCCGCACGGTTGCTCGGCTGCTCCATCGACCAGATCGAGCGCGATCGTTTTGCCGCCGTCCGCGCATTGGCACGGCGGTTCGGTGCCGTGGCGGTGCTCAAGGGCGCGGGCTCGCTGGTCGCCGATCCGGACGGACGTCTGGACGTCTGTCCATGGGGCAATCCCGGCATGGCCTCCGGCGGCATGGGCGACCTGCTCACCGGCCTGGTCGCGGCGTTGCTGGCGCAGGGCTGCACGGCCCGGGACGCCGCCCGCCTGGGCGTCGGCCTGCATGCGCGTGCCGGCGACCATGCCGCACGTGGAGGCGAGCGCGGCCTGCTCGCCAGCGATCTCCTGGCGCCACTGCGCCGCCTGCTCAACGGACTGGACGCATGAGCGACTGGACCCTTCCCGACGAAACCGCCACCGCGGCGTTGGCGCAACGCTTCGCCGCCGCCATCGACGGCGGCCTGGTGATCTATCTGCATGGCGACCTCGGCGCCGGCAAGACCAGCTTCGCCCGCGCGCTGCTCACCACGCTGGGCGTGGGCGAGCGGGTCAAGAGCCCGACCTACAGCCTGGTGGAGTCGTACCGTGCCGGCCCGCTGACCGCCTGGCACCTGGACCTCTACCGCATCGCCGATCCGGGCGAGCTGGAATGGCTGGGGCTGGATGCGCTGGGCGACCCCAGCGCACTGGTGCTGGTGGAATGGCCCGAGCGCGGCGCGGGTGCCCTGCCGGCGGCAGACCTGGTGCTGCATCTGGAGCACGCCGGCCTGGGACGGCGTGCTCGCGCGGAGGTGCGCAACGCCCGCGGAGAGGCGGTGCTGGCGCGCCTGGGTGCGGGCCTAAGTCACTAGCGCAAAAGGAAAAAAGCTTGTCGCTGCCAAGGCCGCGCTACGGCACTGCTCGCTGGCAAGACCTTGATCGATCCTGATGAATGCGGCGCAGGTTATGGAAATCCAAGGGAAAAACCCTTGCAATCGCGGTTTTGCTGGGTTTCAATGCGGCGCCATGACACGTCCGCTCGCGCGCCTGGGAACGCTCGGTCTGGTGGCCTTCGCCGCCATGCTGCCCCTGCGCCTCGCCCACGCGGCCGACGTCGAGTCGGCGCGCGTCTGGGCCGGCCCCACCTACACCCGCGTGGTGTTCGACCTGTCCGGGCCGGTCGACTACAAGCTCGGACGTGACGGCGACACCGTCACGCTCGATCTGCGCAAGGGCAGCCTGGCCAGCGATTTCGAACGGCCCGCGGCGCGGGGCTTGCTCAAGGGCCTGGACAGCCGCCGCGACGGCGAGGCGCTGCAACTGGTGGCGCATGCCGCGGCCGGCGCGCAGCCCAAGACCTTCCTGCTCAAGCCCGAGGGCGACCGTGGTTACCGGCTGGTGCTCGACCTTTACCCCGGTGCGGGCGCCGACAAGCCGGCGCCGGTCACGGCCACGGTCACGGCAAAACCGGCCGATGATGAGGACGACGGCCGCGCCACCGCCCTGGCCGCGATCAAGCCGACCGGCAGCGTGGGCAAGGGCGCCAGGCAGGCGGCCATGCTGCTGGGCGGCGAGCGCAAGGTGATCGTCGCGATCGATGCCGGCCATGGCGGCAAGGACCCCGGCTCGCACGGTCCGGGCGGCACGCTGGAAAAGAACGTCACGCTGGCCGTCGCCAAGGCGCTCGCCGCGGAGATCAACAAGCAGCCGGGCATGAAGGCGGTGCTGACCCGCGACGGCGACTATTTCATCCCGCTCAAGCGCCGCTACCAGATCGCACGCGAGCAGAACGCGGACCTGTTCGTTTCCGTGCACGCCGACGCTTTCACCAGCGGCGACGCGCGCGGCTCGTCGGTATGGGTGCTGTCGCCGCGCGGCAAGACCTCCGAGGCGGCGCGCTGGCTGGCCGATCGCGAGAACCGCGCGGACCTGATCGGCGGCGTCACGCTGGACGACAAGGACGACAGCCTCGCCGCGGTGCTGCTGGACCTGCAGCAGGGCTACGCCATCCAGGCCAGCGAATCGATCGCCGGCAACGTGCTCAAGGCGCTGGGCCAGCTTGGGCCGACCCATCGTGGCTATGTCGAGCACGCCAACTTCGTCGTGCTGCGCTCGCCGGACGTGCCTTCGATCCTGGTCGAGACCGCCTTCATCAGCAACCCGGCCGAGGAGCGCAAGCTGCGCGATCCCGCGCACCAGCGCCAGCTGGCGGCGGCGGTGACCGGCGGCGTGCGCAACTACTTCGAATCCACGCCGCCGCCGGGTACCTGGTTCGCGGCACAGGCGATGCGTCGCAACGGCATGCTGGCCGAAGCCGCCAGGCCCGCCACGCCGGCCAAGGCCGCGGACGCCGAGCGTGCGGATGCCGACGTGCGCGACCTGCACCGGGTCGCGCGCGGCGAAAGCCTCGGCAGCATCGCCCGCCAGTACGGCGTGAGCGTGCGCGCGATCAAGAGCGCCAATCGCATGAACGGCGATTCGGTGCAGACGGGCATGGTGCTGGCCATTCCGGCCGGCTGACAGCCACTCCGCAAGCCCTCGTCCGTGAGCCTTCTCCCGCCGCGCGGGAGAAGGAGAACCGTTACCCCGCGTGTTGTCGGTATTTCCAGGGATGCATCGGTGGGCATCGCCGGCTGCACGCTTTAAGCTTGCGCGATGCCCGTCATCCGCCAGCTTCCTCCCGACCTCGTCAACCAGATCGCCGCCGGCGAGGTGATCGAGCGGCCTTCCTCGGTGGTCAAGGAGCTGGTCGAGAACAGCCTCGACGCCGGCGCCACACGCATCGAGGTGGACATCGAACAGGGCGGCGCGCGACTGATCCGCGTGCGCGACGACGGCGGCGGCATCGCGCCGGACGAACTGCCGCTGGCGGTGGCCTCGCACGCCACCAGCAAGATCGGCAGCTTCGATGACCTGGAGCATGTGGCCAGCATGGGTTTCCGCGGCGAGGCGCTGGCCTCGGTGGCCTCGGTCGCACGCTTCGCACTGACCTCGCGCACACGCGATGCCCACAGCGCGTTCCGGCTGGAGGTCGACGGCGGACGCATGCAGCCGGCAAGGCCGGCGCAGCATCCGGTCGGCACCAGCGTCGAGGTGCGCGACCTGTTCTTCAACGTGCCCGCTCGGCGGAAATTCCTGCGCGCGGAGCGCACCGAATTCGCGCACATCGACGACCTGCTCAAGTCGCTCTCGCTGGCTCGACGCACGGTGGAGTTCCGTCTGAGCCACAACGGCAAGCCGCTGCGCCTGTTCAAGGCCTGCCGCGACGATGCCTCCGCGCTGGCGCGCGTGGCCGAGGTGCTGGGCGAGAACTTCCCCGCGCAGAGCCTCAAGATCGCCCATGCGGCCGCCGGCATGCAGCTCTCGGGCTGGGTCGGCCTTCCCACCGCCTCGCGCGCGCAGGCGGACGGCCAGTTCTTCTACGTCAACGGACGGCTGGTGCGCGACCGCGTCGTGGCGCATGCGGTGCGCCAGGCCTACGCCGACGTGCTGTTCCACGGCCGCCATCCGGCCTTCGCGCTGTACCTGGAGCTGGACCCGGCCGGGGTCGACGTGAACGTGCATCCGGCCAAGCACGAGGTGCGTTTCCGCGAGCAGCGGCTGGTGCACGATTTCCTGTTCCGCAGCCTGCACGAGGCGCTGGCGCAGACGCGGGCGGGGCAGGTGGAGTCGCATGCGCATGCCGAGGAAGGCCGCCTGACCATGGGCGCCGCGCCCGGCGCGCCGGCGCTCGCCCATGCCGCCTCGTGGCCGTTGCGCGCCGAGCAGAACCGGCTGGCGCTCGGCGTGCGCGACGAGCCGCTGGCGGAGTACGCAACGCTGCTGGGCGAGCCGCGCGGTGCCGCAGCCGCCGTGGCGATGCCGGTGGCCATGCCCGCGGCGGATGAGGGCGAGGCTCCGCCGCTGGGTTTCGCCATCGCCCAGCTCAAGAGCATCTACATCCTGGCCGAGAATGCGCACGGCCTGGTGCTGGTGGACATGCACGCCGCGCACGAGCGCATCACCTACGAAAAGCTCAAGGCCGGGCGCGCCTGCAGCAACCTGCGCTCGCAGTTGCTGCTGGTGCCGCTCAATCTGTCCGTGAGCGCGAAGGAGGCGGCTGCCGCGGAGGAGCACGCCGAGGCGCTGGCCGACTGGGGCCTGGAGCTTTCGCGCAGCGGACCCTCGACCGTGGTGGTACGGCGCATTCCTGCGCTGCTGGAAGGCGCCGACGTGGGCCGACTCACCACCGACGTGCTGGCCGAACTCGCGCAGCACGGCAGCTCGCGCCGCCTGCAGGAACTGGAGAACGAGCTGCTCTCCACCATGGCCTGCCACGGCTCGGTGCGCGCCGGGCGACGGCTGACCCTGCCGGAAATGAACGCGCTGCTGCGCGAGATGGAAGCGACCGAGCGCTCCGGCCAGTGCAACCACGGCCGGCCGACCTGGACGCAACTGTCGCTGGGCGAGTTGGACAGGCTGTTCCTGCGCGGCCGCTGAGTCTCCGCCGGCCGCTTGCCGGCTGCGCGTTTGGCCGCCCATACTCGTCGATGCTTCCCTCTGCGCGGACCGTCCCCATGTTGCGAGTCGCCGCTTTCCTCCTTGCCACGCTTTCCGGAGTCGCTACCGTGTCCGTCGCCCGAACCCCCGTGTCCTACACCCATGAGATCGAGCAGTGGCGCGCCGACCGCGTGGCGCTGCTGACCGCGCCGGACGGCTGGCTCAGCCTGATCGGCCTGGAGTGGCTGAAGGAGGGCGCCAACCGCGTCGGCAGCGCGGCGGACAACGACATCGTGCTCAAGGCGGGCCCCGCGCACCTTGGCACGGTGACGCTGGCGGCGGACGGCTCCACGCAGATCGTGTTGGCCAGCGGCAGCGGCGCCACCGTCGATGGCAAGCCGGTCGAGAGCGCCGCGCTGATCGACGACATGCATGCCGCCCCCGGCGCCGCGCCGACCACGGTGCGCTTCGGCCAGGCCGGCTTCTACATGATCGAGCGCGACGGCCGCAAGGCGCTGCGCGTGAAGGACGCCGACGCCGAGCCGCGCCGCGAGTTCTCCGGCATCGATTATTTCCCGATCGATCCGTCCTGGCGCATCGAGGCCGACTGGGTGCCCTTCGTGCCGGCGCACGAGCTTCAGATCGGCTCGGTGATCGGCACCATCGACACGGTGAAGGTGCCGGGCAAGGCGGTGTTCCACCGTGACGGCCACACGCTCGAGCTGCTGCCCTACCAGGAGGAGCCGGGCGGCGAACTGTTCTTCGTGCTGGCCGACCGCACCTCCGGCAGGGAGACTTACGGTGCCGCGCGCTTCCTCTACGCCACGCTGCCGGCGGGTGGGCTGGACAAGCCGGGCAAGCTGGTGCTGGATTTCAACCAGGCCTACAACCCGCCCTGCGCCTTCACCCCGTTCGCCACCTGCCCGCTGGCGCCGCCGGAGAACCGGCTGGACGTGGCGGTGACCGCCGGCGAGAAAAAGTACGCCGGCGGGCATCACTGAAGGCCTGGAGTTCCGCGCCGCTCAGGTGCCCTTGAACGCCGCCTTGCGTTTTTCCAGGAACGCGCGGGTGCCTTCGCGCATGTCCTCGGTGGCGAACATCAGCGCGAAGCCCTGGGTCTCGAACTCCAGGCCCTGGTCGAGCGCGGTTTCGCCACCTTGCAGCACCGCGTCGAGAATGGCGGCGGCCGCCAGCGGCGCGGCGGCGGCCAACTGGTCGGCCAGCGCATCGACGGTTTCGTCCAGCGCCTCGGGCGCCACCACGCGGTTGACCAGCCCCAACTCGTAGGCGCGCTGCGCGCCGATCGGCGCGCCGGTAAGGCACAGCTCCAGCGCCGCACCGCGGCCGGCCAGGCGCAGCAGGCGCTGGGTGCCGCCGAAGCCGGGGATCAGGCCCAGATTGATTTCCGGCTGGCCGAACCTGGCCTTCTCGCTGGCCACGCGCAGGTGGCAGGCCATCGCCAGCTCCATGCCGCCGCCCAGCGCGAAACCCTGGATGCGCGCGACCACCGGCTTGCCCAGCCGTTCGATCGTGCTCATCAGGCGCTGCCCGGTGCGCGAAAAGGACTGCGCCTGCACGCTCGAGTAGCCGTTCATCTCGGCGATGTCGGCACCGGCGACGAAGGCCTTCTCGCCCGCGCCGGTGAGCACCACCGCGCGCACCGCGTCGTCCTGGGCCGCCTGCGTGAAGGCGAGGGTCAGCTCGTTGAGGGTGTCGCGGTTGAGCGCGTTGAGCTTGTCGGGCCGGTTGACGGTGATGATGCGCACCGCGCCGCGGTTGGCGACTTCCAGGTTGCGATAGGCCATACAGGCGCTCCGGAAAGGGAAGACGCGCATGGTAGCAGCGGGAACCTTTGCCGCATCCGGGTTTCCAAGCCACGCGCCGGCCGCGGCGCTGCAGGGAGCCGCCGTTGCGCTTAGCATGTCGGTTCCGTCCATGATGGAGGCAAGGCATGACACGACTGGGTGGGCTGGCGCTAGGCATGTTGGTGCTGGGAAGCGCCGTACACGCGCAGGACCGCGCCGCGCCCGCCTCGCAGGTCAGGCTGGACAAGCACAAGCTTTCCTACGCGATCGGCTACCAGATCGGCAGCCAGTTCGCCGGCGGCGACCCGGACGTGGACCTGGCCACCGTGCAGAAGGCGATGGCCGACGCCTATGCCAAGCGCCATCCGGCCGTCTCGATGCAGGACATGCACGACCAGCTCCAGCACCTGGAGCAGCAGATGCACGCCGATGCAGTGGCCGAGTTCAAGCGCATCGCCGCCACCAATGCGCGCAAGAGCGCGGACTACATGGCGCGCAACCGCCAGCGCGCAGGCGTCGTGCAGTTGCCGTCGGGCATCCAGTACGCCGTGCTGGCGCAGGGCAAGGGCAAGGCCAGTCCGACCGTCACCAGCACGGTGACGGTCAACTATCGCGGCATGCTGGTCGACGGCACCGAGTTCGACAGCTCCTGGGCGCATGGTGCGCCGGTGACCTTTCAGGTCGACAAGGTGATCCCTGGTTGGCAGGACGTGATCCCGCGCATGCACGTGGGCGACCGCTGGAAAGTGGTGATTCCGCCGCAACTGGCCTATGGCGAGCGCGGGCAGTTGCCGCGCATCGGGCCGAACGAAGCGCTGGTGTTCGAGATCGAGCTGCTCGACGTCAAGCCGTAGCCTGCTGCCGATCGACGCATCCTCCACGGCGCCGGGACAGGCATCGGCTACCATTCCGCCGATGCCCACGTACGATCCCGCCACCGTCGCTCCCCTCACGCCCTGTATCGGCATCTGCCGGCTGGACGCGCGCGGCTGGTGCGAGGGCTGCCTGCGCACCGGCGAGGAGATCGCGCGCTGGCGCGGCATGGACGAAGCCGAACGCCTGCGCTACATGCGCGAGATCCTGCCCGCGCGCGCGAGGCCGTGATGGACGGCGTGGCGGACCGCCCGGCCGGGCGCCTGTTCGACGCGCTGCATGGCGTGCTGCGGCCGCTCACCGATCCGCCCGCAGGACCGGGCTGGAACCATGCCCAGATGGCCGATCTGCTCGGCGACGCCCCCCGCCGGCCGGCCGCGGTGCTGATCGGCGTGCGTGAGGGCGTACAGCCGCGGCTGGTGTTCACCGTGCGTACCGCGCACCTGCAATCACACGCGGGACAGGTGGCATTCCCCGGCGGCCGGCAGGACCCGGAAGACACCGACGCCGTCGCGACTGCGCTGCGCGAGAGCGAAGAGGAGATCGGCCTGGCGCCCGCGCACGTGGCGCCGCTGGGGTTCCTCGATTGTTTCGAAACCATCAGCGGCTACTGCGTGACCCCGGTGGTGGCGCGCATCGCCGAACCGGCGGTGCTGTATCCGACGCCGGCCGAGGTGGCGGAAGTCTTCGAGGTGCCGTTCGCATTCTTCCTTGAACCTTCGAACCTGCGCCGCTACGTGATGGACTATCGCGGCCATCGCCGCCCGATGGTGGAGTTCGTCCACGGCGGCCACCGTATCTGGGGCGCCACCGCCGCGATGCTGCTCAACCTGCTCGAACGGATGGGATACGCATGAGCCTGCACACCACGCTGATCGATGCGGCCGCACTGGCCGCGCTGCCGCCGGACCAGCTGCTGATCGTCGATTGCCGCGCCGATCCGGCGGGCGCCGGCGCCGCCGATCCGGGCAAGCCCGAGCGTGAGTACCGCGAGGGCCACATTCCCGGCGCCGTGCATGCCAGCCTGGAACATGACCTCTCTGACCTGGGCCGCCAGGGCCTGGGTCTGGGCCGCCATCCGCTGCCGCTGGAGCAGGCCTTCTCGGCGACGCTCGGCCGCTGGGGCTGGCGCCCCGGCCTGCAGGTGGTCGCCTATGACGCGGGCAGTAGCGCGCTGGCCGCAGCGCGACTGTGGTGGCTGTTGCGCCTGGCGGGCGTGCGTGACGTGGCCGTGCTCGATGGCGGCCTTGCCGCCTGGCGCGCGGCCGGATTGCCGCTGGAAACGGGCACGGTGGAGCGCACGCCGACGCAGGTGGATCTGCGTTTCGATGCCGCAGGGGCGATCACCGACCATGCCGCGCTGCATGCGGCGTCGGCGCCGGTGCTGGTCGATGCGCGCGCGGCGGCGCGCTACCGCGGCGACACCGAGCCGCTGGACCGTGCCGCCGGCCACGTGCCTGGCGCCTTGAACCGTCCCTACACCGACAACCTGGACGCCGGGGGCCGCTTCAAGACGCCCGCGCAACTGCGCGCGGAGTTCGCCGCGGTGCTCGGCGACACGCCACCGGACAAGGTAGTGCACATGTGCGGCTCCGGCGTCACCGCCTGCCACAACCTGCTGGCGATGGAGCATGCCGGGCTGCACGGATCGCGGCTGTACGCGCCCTCGTGGAGCGGCTGGGTGAGCGACCCCTCGCGGCCGGTGGCCACTGGCTGAGGAGGCGTCGGCCTCAGCCGCTGCTCTTCGCCTTGAGGCGTGCGACCAGCTGCTGCAGCGTCGCCTGCGTCTGCGGGTGGAAATAGGCGTCCACGAACTGATCGAGCGGCAGCGCATCGACGTCCCGCCAGGTGGCGCGCAGGTCGGCACGGGCCAGTTCGCGGGTGTTGAGCATGGCGTGCGACGGCAGCGCGAGCAGGTCGCCGAGCCAGTGCAGCGCCCGGGTGACCACCTGGTCCACGCCGGTCAGTTCGTCGACGAAGCCGCAGGCCAGCGCCTGTTCCGATTCGATCATGGTGCCGCCCACCATCAACCGCTCGGCACGGTAGGGTCCGACCACGCGGCGCAACGCCATCTGGATGCAATCGGGCACGACCAGTCCCACCTGCACCTCGTTCAGGCCGATGCGGAACGGCCCCTGGGCCATCACGCGGTAGTCGCAGAACAGTGAAAGCACCGCGCCGCCCGCCGGGCTGTGGCCGGTAATCGCCGCCACGGCAGGGATCGGCGAAGTCGCGAGCGCGCAACCGACGGAAAAGAACTGGTGCCAGTACTCGCGCACGCCGGCTCGATCGCGCTGCAGCAGCGCCGGCACGTCCACGCCCGCCGAGAACATGCCCTGCGCGCCGGACAGCACCAGGCCGCGCGCGCCGTTGCGCGGGGCCTGTTCGATGGCGTTGCGCAACATCGTGAGCAACTCGAAGCTCAGCGCGTTGACCGGGGGCCGCGCCAGGCGGATCTCGGCGATGTCACCGTCGTGGGGAAGGATGTCGAGCATGGCGGGGTCCTTGGTTGTCATTGCGCGAGCGGCGGGCGCAGCTGCAAGTTTGCCCCAACTGGCCGCCAGCGCCTTCACCGTTTGCGGGAAGCCGGAATGGCGGAGGGAGCGTGCGCGCAGCCTATTCCGCGTTCCAGCGGTAATGCACTGCATAGTCCAGCGTCGCCTGGCCGCCGGCCGGCACGTTCACCTTGAACTCCAGCAGGTCCGGCGATTGTTTGGCGGGCTTGATCGATGAGGACGCCAGCGCCCACTCCCGCCAGCGACTGGGATGCTCGCGCACGGTCACCACGCGCGCGGACGGGCCGGCGTTGGTGAGTGCGATGCGGAAGGCCTCGTCCATGGTGCGCGCGGCCTTGTCCAGCTTGAACGACGTGCGCTCGCGCTCGCCGCGCAGATCGAACGCGGTGCCCAGGGTGAGCGAGGCATCGCTGCCCTTGGGCGTGTCGTCGATGCGGCCTTCGCCGAGGAATTGCGGCGTGCCGGCGTTGTCGCTGCCCAGCACGCGCAGGTAGCCGGCCGGCAGGCTGTCGAAGGCGGTGAAGCGCAGCGTGCTCTCGACGGCGTTGCCGCCGCCGGTATCGAAGTCGGGCGCGAGCATCGGTTGCGGCGGCGTCCAGCGGTTGCCGTTCTCGTACAGCGCGGTGCGCTCGCACGCCAGGCCGCGCTCGGCATACAGCGGCACCTGGCTGACGCTGCCGTCAGGGAGGTCGACCGCGTGCGGCAGGGTGTACAGGCGGTAATCGGCAAGCGAGGACTGCTCAGGCATGGCGCCTTCGGCCTTGGCCGAGAAGGCGCGCGCCATCATCGGCTGCGGGCCCGAAGGCTTGGCGAAGCGGGGCTCGCCGGCGACCAGCTTTAGCGTGACGCCGTTCCAGTCGCGCCCGCTGCGGTTGGCGATGCTGGCGCGTGACTCGAACCGCATGCGGCAGGCCTGCCCCGCCTCGAGCGTGGCCACGTAGGCGGCGCGCCAGCCGAGGCCGGCGGTGGGATAGCTCAGGGTGGCGGCCGCCTGACCGGCCCTGGCCGCATCCACGCGCAGGCGCAGGCTGGCGCCGGTGGGGAATTCGCCGCCGGACGAGCGCACCGCCGCATAGTCGCGCACCAGCGTGGTGCCGAGCGCACTCCTGACCAGCAACCCGTTGCCGGCGCGCAGCAGCGTGCCGTTGGCCAGCGACTGGCCGCTGCCGCCGAGCACGTCCACCTCGCGGCCGACCAGGCCGGTGAGCGCGGCCTCGTTGCCCTGGCCAAGCAGCAGGCGCTGCGAAACCACCCTGGCCTGGCCGGCGGGGAGGGCCAGCGCGATCGCCTCCGGATCCAGATACAGCGGCAGATCGCCCAGCGTGAGGTCCTGCATGCCGGATTTGAGTGCCAGCGTGCGCTGTTCGCGCGCCACGGCGTAGCCCTCGCCGACGCTGCCGTCGCCGGAGGCGGCGTACAGCGCGGGACTGTCGCTGCGGTACAGCGTCAGCTCCGCGGCATCGCTCGCGCGGGCCAGCGGCACGGCGCACAGCAGCATGAGGCCGGCGCAGGCGAAGGTGCTTCGGGCGGGCAGGGGCATGGGCGGAGCTCCTTTGGGTGGTCAGGCGATCATAGAGGCTCGGGCGAAGCGTCCCGCGAGACCGCATGAGGTTCGATTCATCCAAGCGCAGGGCTTTGCCGGCGGCTATCTTGGGGCCTGATCCTCGAGCTGCCCACATGCCTGCGTCCCTAGCCATCGACATCGCCCCGGCCCGCCTGCCGGATGACCTCGCGACCGTGCGCGCGCTGTTTGCCGAGTACATCGGCCAGGTAAGCGTCGATCTGTCCTTTCAGGACGTCGATGCCGAACTGGCGCACCTGCCGGGTAAGTACGCGTCGCCGCGTGGGGTGATCCTGCTGGCGCGCGATGGAGCTGCGCTCGGCGTCGGCTGCGTGGCGCTGCGGCCCTGGCGGCAGCCGGGGGTATGCGAGATCAAGCGCCTCTACGTGCGGCCCAGGGCCCGCGGCCGCGCACTGGGACGCCAGCTTGCCGAAGCGGTGATCACCTGGGCCGCCCATGCCGGCTACGAGCGCATGCTGCTCGATACGCTTCCCTCGATGCAGGCCGCGCGCCAGCTCTATGCTGCGCTCGGCTTCCAGCCGGTCGCGCCGTACTACGAGAATCCGGTGCCAGGCACGGCCTACATGGCGCTGGAGCTTACCAAGGCGGGCGGTGCACTAGGCGGCGACTGACCAGCCGGCGCGGAAAGCCGCCGGTGTCATACCGAAGGTGCGGACGAATTCGCGGTTGAGGTGCGCCTGGTCGTAGAAGCCTGCATCGAGCGCCGCTTCCGCGATCCCGGCCTGATCGCGCAACAGCGCCTTGGCCCGATGCAGGGCGAGCAGGACGTGAAAGTTGTGCAGGCCGGTGCCGGTCTCGCGCCGGAAAATGCGCCCCAGGTGGCCCACGGATACCGCGCAGGCCCGCGCCAGCGCCTCCATGTCGGTGTGCAGCGTGGCCCGCTCGATCAGCATGGCCTTCACGCGCGCGCCGAACGGCCGTTCGGTTGGCGTCTTGCACGTAGCCGGTGGCACGAAGCGCGACGTGAACGCCCAGCCGCTGCCATCGATCGGCTCGAAGCGGTGGACGGTACCGGCCGGCACCACGACCGTGTCGCCGGCGGCGACCTCCAGCTGGCTTTGCGGCAGGCGCAGGCGTGCCCGTCCGGCATGGATGTCGACGACCTCGTCGCCCGCATGGAAATGCGGCCGGAAGCGCCAGGAGCGGCATTCGCCGGCAATCGTTTCGACGGGCCTGGCAGCGGTCGGCAAGACGGCGAACGAAGTGCGGGCGAGCGGGGCACGCATGGCGAAGTTACGCGGCGGCGGCGCGGATCGCGTCGGGCAGGGGTACTGGCTTGCCGCTGGCCGGGTCCATCCAGACCATCACGACGTGGCCGTCGGCGTACAGGCGTTCGTGGTCTCCCGCGTCGAGGATGCGGTGGCCGATGGTCATCGAGCTGGTACCCAGCCGCTCGCAGAAGAGCTCGACGCGCAGCTGCGCCGGCCATTCGATCGGGCGGCGGTAATTGAGCTGGACGGCCGCCATCACAGGCATCGCGTGGTCGTCGAACCAGGGGCCCGGCACGTGGCTGAGCCATTGCAGCCGGGCGTCTTCCAGGTAGGTGAGATAGTTGGAGTTGTTGACGTGGTTGAACGCGTCCAGGTCGCGCCAGCGCACGTCGATCGTCGCGGTGAAAAGCGGCGCGGGCGGGGCCGGCGCAAGCTGCTCCGCAGGCGCTTCGGCCTGGGCCTTCCTGGTCGATTTGCGCGGGCTCATGGGGTTTTCTTCTTGCGCGGCATGGGCCGGTGCTTGTCGGCCGAGGCGATGTGCTTGAGCGTGTTCTTCGCACGCTTGGCCGCTGGCTTCTCCTGCACCGGCGCCGGGGCCTTCAGGTGCGGCAACAGGAAGCGCCCGGTGTGCGATTCGGACGTGGCGGCGACTTCCTCCGGCGTGCCGGCGACCAGGATGCGGCCACCGCCGGCGCCGCCCTCGGGGCCTAGGTCGACGATCCAGTCCGCGGTCTTGATCACGTCGAGGTTGTGCTCGATCACCACCACGGTGTTGCCCTGGTCGACCAGCTGGTGCAGCACGTCCAGCAGCTGCTCGATGTCGTGGAAGTGCAGGCCGGTGGTGGGCTCGTCCAGGATGTAGAGCGTGCGGCCGGTGTCGCGCTTGGACAGCTCCTTGGAGAGCTTCACGCGCTGTGCCTCGCCGCCGGAGAGCGTGGTCGCGCTCTGGCCGAGCTTGATGTAGTCCAGGCCCACCGCGCGCAGGGTGTCGAGCTTGCGCGCGATGGTCGGCACGTTCTCGAACAGCTTGAGCGCATCCTCCACCGTCATGTCGAGCACGTCGGCAATCGTGTTGCCCTTGTAGTGGATCTCCAGCGTCTCCCGGTTGTAGCGTTTGCCGTGGCAGACGTCGCAGGGCACGTACACGTCGGGGAGGAAATGCATCTCCACCTTGATCATGCCGTCGCCTTCGCAGGCCTCGCAGCGGCCACCGCGCACGTTGAAGCTGAAGCGGCCCGGCGTGTAGCCGCGCGCGCGTGCCTCGGGCACCTGCGCGAACAGTTCGCGCAGCGGCGTGAACAGGCCCGTGTAGGTTGCCGGATTCGAGCGCGGCGTACGACCGATCGGCGACTGGTCGATGTCGACCACCTTGTCGAACAGGTCCATGCCCTGCACGGATTCGAACGGTGCCGGCTGCGCGCTGGCGCCGTTGAGCTCGGAAGCCGCCAGGCGGAACAGCGTGTCGTTGACCAGCGTGGACTTGCCCGAGCCGGACACGCCGGTGACGCAGGTGAACAGCTTGGCCGGGATGGCCAGGTCGACGTTCTTCAGGTTGTTGCCGCGCGCGCCCTTCAGGCGCAGCCAGGAGTCCTCGTCGAGCGGCTTGCGCCGCTCGGTGGGCACCTCGATGCTGCGGGTGCCCGACAGGTACTGGCCGGTGAGCGAGCGCTCGGAGCCCAGGATGTCCTTCAGCGTGCCCTGCGCCACCACCTCGCCGCCGTGCACGCCTGCGCCGGGGCCGATGTCGAGCACGTGGTCGGCCATGCGGATGGCGTCCTCGTCGTGCTCGACCACGATCACCGTGTTGCCGAGGTCACGCAGGCGCGTGAGCGTGCCCAGCAGACGCTCGTTGTCGCGCTGGTGCAGGCCGATCGAGGGCTCGTCCAGCACGTACATCACGCCGACCAGGCCGGCGCCGATCTGGCTGGCCAGGCGGATGCGCTGGGCCTCGCCGCCGGAGAGCGTGTCGGCCTGGCGATCGAGCGTGAGGTAGTTGAGGCCCACGTCGTTCAGGAAGGTCAGCCGCTCGCGGATCTCCTTGACGATCTTCGCGGCGATGTCGCCGCGCCAGCCGGTGAGCTTGAGCTCGTCGAAGAACGCCAGCGCATCGTCGATCGAGCGGTTGGTCAGCGCCGGCAGCGCGTGGTCGGCGACGAACACGTTGCGCGCCGAGCGGTTCAGCCGCTGGCCCTCGCAGGTGGGACAGGGATGGTCGCTGATGTACTTGGACAGCTCCTCGCGCACCGCGGTCGATTCGGTTTCCTTGTAGCGCCGCTCGAGGTTGGGAAGGATGCCCTCGAACGCATGCTCGCGGGTCACCCGGCCGCCGCGCTCGGTGAGGTAGCGGAAGGCGATCTTTTCCTTGCCGCTGCCGTGCAGGATCGCCTGCTGGATGTGCGGCGGCAGGTCGCGCCAGCGCGTGTCCGCGTCGAAGCCGTAGTGCGCGGCCAGCGACTGCAGCATCTGGAAGTAGTGCGGGTTGCGCCGGTCCCAGCCACGGATCGCGCCGTTGGACAGCGGCAGTTCCGGGTGGCCGACCACGCGCGCGGGGTCGAATACCTGGGTCACGCCGAGGCCGTCGCAGCTCGGGCAGGCGCCGATCGGCGAGTTGAACGAGAACAGGCGCGGCTCCAGCTCCGGCAGCGAGTAGTCGCAGACCGGGCAGGAGTAACGCGAGGAATAAAGCTGTTCCGGCGCCTTGTCGTCGTCCATGTCGACCACGATCGCAAGTCCGTCGCCCAGTCGCAGCGCGGTTTCGAACGACTCGGCCAGGCGCTGCTTAAGGTCCTCGCGGGGACGGAAGCGGTCGATCACCACCTCGATGGTGTGTTTCTGGCGCAGGGTCAGCGGAGGCACGGCGTCGAGCTCGTACACCACGCCGTCGACGCGGGCGCGCACGAAACCCTGCGCGCGCAGCTGGTCGAACACCTGCACGTGCTCGCCCTTGCGCTCGCGGACCACCGGCGCGAGCAGCATCCAGCGCTTGTCGGCGTCCAGCGCCAGCGTGGCGTCCACCATCTGGCTGATCGTCTGCGCCTCCAGTGGAATGCCGTGGTCCGGGCAGCGCGGCGTGCCGACGCGGGCGTAGAGCAGGCGCAGGTAATCGTAGACCTCGGTTATCGTGCCGACCGTGGAGCGCGGGTTGTGCGAGGTCGACTTCTGCTCGATCGAGATCGCCGGGGAGAGGCCCTCGATATGGTCGACATCGGGCTTCTCCATCATCGAAAGGAACTGGCGCGCGTATGCCGAGAGCGATTCGACGTAGCGGCGCTGTCCTTCGGCGTAGATCGTGTCGAAGGCGAGCGAGGATTTGCCCGAGCCGGACAGGCCCGTGATCACGATCAGGCGATCGCGCGGCAGGTCCAGGTCGATGTTCTTGAGGTTGTGCGTGCGGGCGCCGCGGATGCGTATGGTTTCCATGCGCGCAGGGATATGGGGGAGACCGGCCACTATAGCAACCTGGCCGGATCAGAAATTGAGATTCCGCCGGCCATCGCGCTGTGGCTAAATGCGCTGTTCGTACGAAGGGCCGCGAAGCGGCGGAGATCAGATGCGCAAGTGGATCGGAGCGGGCCTGGGCCTGCTGCTGGCGGCAGGCGCCGGCAGCGTCGTGGCGGCCACCCACAAGCACCACAAGGCGGCCACCCACAAGCCGGCTATCCAGGCTGAAGCCAGCGAAGCGCAGGTGCGCCAGTTGATCGAAGCGTCCGGCGTCGATCGCATGCTCGGCCAGATGAACAAGCAGATGGCGGCCATGATGCAGCAGCAGGTCCCATGCGTGCCGGCCAGCTACTGGCAGAACTTCATCGACGCCAACGGCGTGCGGGAGCTGACCGAGCGCATGGTGCCGATCTACCAGCGGCACTTCAGCGCGGCCGACATCCAGGGCCTGCTCAAGTTCTACCGCTCGCCGCTGGGCCGCAAGGTGATCACCGAAATGCCCGCGACCATGGCCGAAGGCATGCAACTGGGCCAGGAATGGGGTCGCCAGCGGGCCCAGGCGATGCTGGCCGACCTGCACAAGAGCGGCCGTATCGACGCCCAGGGTCGCTGCCCGGCGGCGCCGGCTGCCGGTACGGAGCCCAAGCTGGCCGCGCCCGCAGCGGGCAGCTCGTCGGCCAGGCAGTGAACCGCCTGCTCAAAGATTGACCAGGCGTTGACCGGCTCGTTATAATCCGCCGTTCACCGCGGCCGGTTCGCGCGTGGTGGAACCCAAGAGAATAACGACAGAAGGGACATTCCCATGAGTTATGCAGTCATCAAGACCGGCGGCAAGCAGTACCGCGTCCAGCAGGGCGACGTGCTGCGCGTGGAGCTGCTGGACGCCGAGGAAGGCGCCAACGTGAGCTTCGACCAGGTGCTGCTGGTCGGCTCGGGCGATTCGGTCAACGTCGGCGCGCCGACCGTTGCCGGCGCCACCGTCTCGGCCACCGTGCGCCGCCACGGCCGTGCGGACAAGATCCGCATCATCAAGTTCCGCCGCCGCAAGCACCACAAGAAGCAGATGGGGCACCGGCAGCATTTCACCGAAGTCGAGATCACGGGCATCAACGCCTGATACAGAGCCGGAGGATTTAAGTCATGGCACACAAAAAAGGCGTAGGTTCGTCCCGCAACGGTCGCGACTCGAACCCGAAATACCTGGGCGTGAAGATCTACGGTGGCCAGGCCATCGAGGCCGGCAACATCATCGTCCGCCAGCGCGGCACCAAGTTCCATGCCGGCACCGGCGTGGGTCTGGGCCGTGACCACACCCTGTTCGCGCTGACCGACGGCGTGGTCGAATTCAAGACCCGCGGCGAGAACAACCGCAAGTTCGTCAGCGTCGTCAAGGGCTGATCGCCCCCCGACGCTGCAGCGAAAGCCCCGCTTCGGCGGGGCTTTTGTTTTGCAAGGCGGCAAAAGCGGGAGCAGGGACGGGGAACATGCAGCTTCCCGGTTAACCTTGGCTTTCACGCTCTTCCCGTTCCCAGCTCCCCATTCCTGTTTCCGGTCCCCAACGCCATGAAATTCGTCGACGAAGCGATCATCAAAGTCCAGGCCGGCGACGGCGGCAACGGTTGCGTCAGCTTCCGCCGCGAGAAGTTCATTCCGTTCGGCGGCCCCAACGGCGGCGACGGCGGCAGCGGTGGCTCGGTCTGGCTGGTTGCCGACGAGGGCCTCAATACGCTGATCGATTTCCGCCACCAGCGCAGCTTCAAGGCCCAGCGCGGCGAGAACGGCATGGGCTCGGACATGTACGGCAAGGGCGGCGATGACACCACCATCCGCGTGCCGGTCGGTACCGTGGTCACCAACGTGGATACCGACGAGACCATCGGCGACCTCACCCAGCATGGCCAGCGGCTGCTGGTGGCCGAGGGCGGCAAGGGCGGCCTGGGCAACATCCATTTCAAGAGTTCGGTCAACCGTGCGCCGCGCAAGTCCACGCCGGGCACGCCGGGCGAGGTGCGCGAGCTCAAGCTCGAGCTCAAGCTGCTGGCGGACGTGGGGCTGCTAGGCTTTCCCAATGCGGGCAAGTCGACCTTCATCCGCGCCGTATCGGCCGCGACGCCGCGCGTGGCCGACTACCCCTTCACCACGCTGCACCCGAACCTGGGCGTGGTGAGCCTGGGCACCGACCAAAGCTTCGTGATCGCCGACATTCCCGGCCTGATCGAGGGCGCCGCCGAGGGTGCGGGATTGGGTATCCAGTTCCTGCGCCACGTTTCGCGCACGCGGCTGCTCCTGCACCTGGTGGACATCGCGCCGATCGACGGCACCGATCCGGTGGAGCAGGTGCGGGCCATCGAGCAGGAGCTGGCCAAGTTCGACCCGCAGTTGCTGGAGCGTCCGCGCTGGCTGGTGCTCAACAAGGCCGACGTGCTGCCGCAGGACGAGCGGGAGGCGGTGGCCCAGGAGATCGTCACGCGGCTCGGCTGGCAGGAACCTTGGTTCCTGGTGTCGGCGATCGCGCGCGAGAACACGATGGCGGTGTGCCAGCAGGTGCAACGCTTCTTCGAGGCGCAGCACCAGGCGCGCGAGGAGCGCACGGACATGCTGCCGGGAGACGTGCGGCTGCGTGGCGAGCCGTAGGCGGCTTCTCTGGCGAGCCTTTCCCCGTCCCACGGGCGAAGGTGCCGACAGGCGGCCGGGGAAGCCTTGCAGGGACCCCCAAGCTCGCCTGCCCAGTCCCAATCGCGCATCATGCGGGTCTCTGTCCGAGGAGTTCTCCGCCCATGCCCTCCCGCCGTGAGTTCCTGAAAACCTCCGTGCTGGCTGCCGGTGCGCTCGCTGCGCCGCGCTTCGCGGCCGCCGCCGCACCATCGAAGGGCGCCCTGCCGGGCGCGGGCGGCGCCCGCGTGGTCTCCACCTGGGATTTCGGCATCCCGGCCAACCGGGCGGCATGGACCGTGCTCGCCGCCGGCGGCAAGGCGCTGGATGCGGTGGAGCGGGGCGCGCAGGTGCCGGAGTCCGACCTCAACAACCACAGCGTCGGCAAGGGCGGCTATCCGGACCGGGACGGCCACGTCACGCTGGACGCCAGCATCATGGACGGTGACGGTCGTTGCGGCGCGGTGGCCTGCCTGGAACACATCGCACATCCGATCCGCGTGGCGCGCCGGGTGATGGAGGCCACGCCGCACGTGCTGCTGGTCGGCGACGGCGCGCTGCAGTTCGCCCGCGAGCAAGGCTTCCACGAGGAGAACCTGCTCACGCCCGAGGCCGAGCAGGCCTGGCACGAATGGCTCAAGACGGCGAAGTACAAGCCGGTGGCCAACAGCGAAAACCTCGATTATCACCGCAGCATGCTGCCGGGCGGCAGGCACAACCACGACACCATCGGCATGCTCGCCGTGGACGCGCACGGCCACCTGGCTGGCGCCTGCACCACCAGCGGCATGGCGTGGAAGATGCACGGGCGTGTCGGCGACAGCCCGATCATAGGCGCCGGACTCTACGTGGACGGCGAGGTCGGCGGCGCCACGTCGACCGGCGTGGGCGAAGAGGTGATCCGCAACGCCGGCAGCTTCCTGGTGGTCGAACTGATGCGCCAGGGGCGCAGCCCGCAGGAGGCCTGCGAGGAGGCCGTGCGGCGCATCGTCAAGAAGCGGCCCGACGGGGCCAAGGAAATCCAGGTCGGTTTTCTTGCGCTGCGGCGCGACGGCGCGGTGGGCGCCCATGCGATCCAGCGCGGCTTCACCTACGCCGTGTGCGATGCGGGCAAGCAGGACGGCCTGTTCGCGTCACCCAGCGTATACACGACCAGCTTCTCCTGAAGTCCCCGGCTCTGCGGCACGGTCGGGCCGCCTGCCTTTCTGCCGGGCAAACGAAAAGGCCGGCTTGCGCCGGCCTTTCCACCAACCCGGACGGGGCGCTGGCTTACGCCAGCTCGCGGATCTTCGCGTTCAGGCGGCTCTTGTGGCGAGCGGCCTTGTTCTTGTGGATCAGGCCACGCGCGGCGTAGCGGTCCATGACCGGCTGCGCGGCGGCGAAGGCTTCCACGGCGGCGGCCTTGTCCTTCGCCTCGATGGCCTTGACGACCTTCTTCAGGGCGGTGCGCACCATGGAACGGGCGCTGACGTTGCGCAGGCGGCGCTGCTCGGACTGGCGCGCGCGCTTCTTCGCGGACTTGATGTTGGCCAAGGTAGAACTCCAGAGAAGGCTTGGGTTGGAAAAAGACGGGCAATTATGGGCCCAATGCGTTGGCCGGTCAACTGTTTAGGGCCTCCGCCGCGGCAAGGGCGCGCCAGCCACCACGCCGCCACGCGGCCGCTACCTGCGCGCCCCGGCAGGCTGTCACACTACGCGCTTTGGCCGCGCCCGGGTTCCGTTCCACGCATGAAGTCCCCCAGCATGTTCCGCGGGCTGCTCTCCTTCAGCAGCATGACGATGGTTTCGCGCGTGCTCGGGCTGGTGCGCGACATGGCGATCAACGCCGCCTTCGGCGCGAATGCCGCGACCGACGCATTCTGGGTGGCGTTTCGCATCCCCAACTTCATGCGCCGGCTGTTCGCCGAGGGCTCTTTCTCCACCGCCTTCGTGCCGGTGTTCACCGAGGTCAAGGAGAAGGGCAGCCACGCGCAGCTGAAGGACCTGATGTCCCGCGTTTCCGGCACGCTGGGCGGCGTGTTGCTGGTGGTGACGGCGCTGGGCCTGATCTTCGCGCCGCAGGTCACCACGCTGTTCTCGCCAGGCGCGATCGACGAGCCGAGGAAGTTCCAGCTGACGGTCGAACTGCTGCGGCTGACCTTCCCGTTCCTGCTGTTCGTCTCGCTGACGGCGCTGTGCGGCGGCGCGCTCAACAGCTTCCACCGATTCGGCCTGCCGGCGCTGACGCCGGTGATCCTCAACCTGTGCATGATCACCGGTGCGTTGTGGCTGTCCCGGCGCCTGCAGACGCCGATCCTGGCGATGGGCTGGGCGATCCTGGTCGCTGGCATCCTGCAGTTGCTCTTCCAGCTGCCGGCGCTGCGCGGGCTGGACCTGCTCACGCTGCCGCGCTGGGGCTGGAGCCATCCGCAGGTGCGCCGGATCATGCGCCTGATGGTACCCACGCTGTTCGGCTCTTCGGTGGCGCAGATCAACCTGCTGCTGGACACGGTGATCGCCTCGCTGCTGATCGCCGGGTCGCAGAGCTGGCTGTCGCAGGCGGATCGGTTCCTCGAGCTGCCATTGGGCGTGTTCGGCGTGGCGCTGGGCACGGTGATTCTGCCGTCGCTGTCGCGCCACCACGTGGCGACCGACCACGCGGGGTTTTCCAAGGCGCTCGACTGGGGCTTGCGCACCACGCTGCTGATCGCGGTGCCGGCGATGTTCGGGCTGATGCTGCTGGCCGAGCCGCTGGTGGCCACCCTGTTCCAGCACGGGCATTTCAACGCGTTCGACACGCGGATGGCCACCCTGTCGATCACCGCGCTGAGCTTCGGACTGCCGGCCTTCGCCCTGGTCAAGGTGCTGCTGCCGGCGTTCTACGCGCGGCAGGACACGCGCACGCCGGTGCGCGCCGGCGTGGCTTCGCTCATCACCAATATGGTTTTCAACCTGCTGTTCGTGACGCTGCTGTTCGCGCTGTGGGCCACCCCGGCGCAGAAGCAGGCGCCGTGGCTGCAGGCGCTGGCGCAGGTGCCCGGCCTGCACATGGCGCTGGGCATGGCCAGCGCCCTGGCCAGCTACATCAACCTGGGCCTGCTGTGGCACTGGCTGCGCCGGGCCGGGGTGTACGAACGCCAGCCGGGCTGGACGCGTCATGCGGTGCGCCTGGCGGTCGCCTGCCTGGCGATGGTCGTGGTGCTGCTGCTCGGGCGCTGGCTGTGGCCCGACTGGACGACGGTATCGACCTTCACGCGTGTCTGGCACCTGGCCGTGCTGGTCGGAGCGGGAGGGCTGGCCTACGTGGCTTCGCTGTTCGCCATGGGTTTCCGGCTCGGCGAGCTGCGCGGAGTCTGAGGCTCGCGGCCCGTCTGCGGGCGCATGGGCGCAAGGACAACGGCACGGCTTTCGTATACTCGCCGGATGACGACACTTTCCCGGGACCTCATGGGCCCCTGCCTGGCCCCCGCGGGCAGCGTGGTGGCCATCGGCGCCTTCGACGGACTGCATCGGGGCCACCAGGCCCTGTTGGCCGAGGTGCGCATCCGTGCGCAGGCGCTGGAGGCGACACCGGCGGTGATCAGCTTCGAGCCGCTGCCGCGGGCCTTTTTCTCGCGCGAACCGGTGCCGCGGCTGTCCAGCCTGCGCGAGAAGCTCGCTGGCTTCGCCGCCGCCGGCATGGCACGGGTGCTGCTGTTGCGCTTCAACGCGGCGCTGACTTCGCTATCGGCTGAGGATTTCGTGCGCCGCGTGCTGGTCGAACGGCTGGCCGCGCGCGAGGTCTGGGTGGGCGAGGACTTCCGCTTCGGCCACAAGCGGGCCGGCGACGTCGCCCTGCTCGAGCGCATGGGCGTCGAGCTGGGTTTCGGCGTGCGGGTGATGCCGCCGGTGCTGCTCGAGGGCACCCGCGTTTCGGCCACGCGCGTGCGCGCACTGCTGGCTGCGGGCGAGTTCACCGGCGCCGCGCCGCTGCTCGGGCGGCCGTTCGTGATCGACGGCCGGGTCGAGCGCGGCAACCAGCTCGGGCGAACGCTGGGGTTTCCCACCGCAAACATCCACCTGCGCGGGCGCGCGAGCCCGGTGCAGGGGATCTTCGCCGTGCGCGTGGGCCTGGGGGACGCCCCGTGCAGTTGGCCCGGTGTCGCTTCGCTGGGCTTGCGGCCCACGGTCAATCAGGTCGCGCAACCGTTGCTGGAAGTACATCTGTTCGATTTCGAGGGCGATCTCTACGGCCGTCGCATGGCGGTCGAGTTCGTGGCCAAGTTGCGTGACGAGCAGAAGTTCGATGACCTGACGGCGCTCACTTCGCAGATGCATGCCGACGCCCGCCTGGCGCGCGAGTTGCTGGGCATGAACCCGCGGCTGGCCGAAGCCTGACGCGCTTTGATCGGTGCGCTTCGGGCGCGGCCAGGCCCTCGGGTCTCGCCTGCTGCTACCGCAGCGCAGCAATTTCCACTAGTTTTAATGGTTCGCCAGCGCGTGTCGCGCCTCGCGCGACCCACGGACACCCACCATGACGCACGACTACAAGAGCACGATCAACCTGCCGCAGACGGAATTCCCGATGCGCGGCGACCTGCCCAAGCGCGAGCCGCACTGGCTGGCCGAATGGGAGCAGGCCGGCCGTTACGCTCAGATCCAGCAGCACGCCGCCGGGCGCGACCAGACCTTCGTGCTGCACGATGGCCCACCCTACGCCAACGGCGCGATCCACATCGGCCATGCGGTCAACAAGATCCTCAAGGACATGGTGGTCAAGTCCAAGCTGCTGGCCGGCTATCGCTCGCCGTACGTGCCCGGCTGGGATTGCCACGGCCTGCCGATCGAGATCGCGGTGGAGAAGAAGTATGGCAAGCCGGGCGAGAAGCTCGACGCGCGAGCGTTCCGCCAGAAGTGCCGCGAGTATGCGCAGGAGCAGATCGACGCCCAGCGCGCCGACTTCAAGCGGCTGGGCGTGCTGGGTGACTGGTCGCATCCGTACAGGACGATGGACTTCCGCTACGAGGCCGACATGCTGCGCGCGCTGGCGCGCATCGTCGCCAACGGCCACGTGGTGCGCGGCGCCAAGCCGGTGTACTGGTGCTTCGACTGCGGTTCGGCGCTGGCCGAGGCGGAGATCGAATACGGCGACAAGGTCTCGCCCGCGGTGGATGTCGCCTACGACGCGATCGATCCGAAGGCGCTGGCGGGCAAGTTCGGCGTCGACGCGGGCGATGCCATCGTCGCTGTGCCGATCTGGACCACCACGCCTTGGACGCTGCCCTCGAGTCAGGCGGTAGCGTTGGGCGCCGAGCTGGAATATGCGCTGGTCGAAGGCCCGGCACGCGAGGGGCGGCGCGTGCTGCTGGCAATCGCCAGCGCGCTGGTCGAGCCGGCGCTCAAGCGCTATGGCGTCGATAACGCGAGCGTGCTCGGCCACGCCAAGGGGGCCGACCTCAATGGCCTGAAGCTGCATCACCCGTTCTACCCGCGCGAAGTCCCGATCCTGCTCGGCGAGCACGTGTCCGCCGAGGACGGCACGGGTGCCGTGCACACCGCGCCCGACCACGGCATGGAGGACTTCATCGTCGGCCGCGACAACGGCATCGGCACGCTCAACTATGTCGGTTCCCGCGGCGCCTACCGCGAGGACGTGCCGGCGGCCGACGGCCTCGCGCTGGCCGGCATGCACATCTGGAAGGCCAACGACGCCATCGTCGAACTGCTGCGCGGCCGCGGCGTGCTGCTGGCGCACGCGAAGATCGAGCACAGCTATCCCAACTGCTGGCGCCACAAGACGCCGGTGATCTTCCGCGCCACGCCGCAGTGGTTCATCGGCATGGAGCAGGCGGACCTGCGCGCGACCGCGCTCAAGGCGATCAAGGATGTGCGCTGGGTGCCGACCTGGGGCGAGGAGCGCATCGCCGGCATGGTCGCCGGGCGCCCGGACTGGTGCATCAGCCGCCAGCGCACCTGGGGCGTGCCGATCGCGCTGTTCGTGCACAAGGGCAGCCAGGAGCCGCATCCGGATTCCGTCGCGCTGCTGGAACAGGTGGCGAAGAAAGTGGAGCAGGGCGGCGTCGACGCCTGGTACGAGCTGGACGCGGCCGAGCTGCTGGGTGACCAGGCCGGCGACTACGAGAAGGTCACCGACATCCTCGACGTCTGGTTCGACTCGGGCGTCACCCATTTCTGCGTGATCGGTCAGCGGCCGGAGCTGCAGCAGGGCGATGCCGAGCAGTACAAGGTGATGTACCTGGAAGGCTCGGACCAGCATCGCGGTTGGTTCCAGTCCTCGCTGCTGACCTCCTCGGCGATCCACGGCCGCGCGCCGTATGACGAAGTGCTAACGCATGGCTTCACCGTCGATGCGTCGGGCCGCAAGATGTCAAAGTCGATCGGCAACGTGGTCGCGCCGCAGAAGGTGATGGACACGCTCGGCGCCGACGTGCTGCGCCTGTGGGTGGCCTCGGCCGACTATCGCAACGAGATGACCGTCTCCGACGAGATCCTGAAGCGCGTCTCCGACAGCTATCGGCGCATCCGAAACACCGCGCGCTTTCTGCTCGGCAACCTGGACGGCTTCGATCCGGCCAGGCACCTGCTGCCGGTGGAGCAGACCCTGCCACTGGACCAGTGGGCCGTGCAGCAGGCCTACGACGTGCAGCAGGCGGTGATCGCAGCCTACGAGCGCTACGACTTCCCCGACGTGGCCTCGCGCGTGCAGAACTTCTGCACCAACGAGATGGGCGCGTTGTACCTGGACATCACCAAGGACCGGCTCTACACGATGCCGACCGACAGCCACGGGCGGCGCAGCGCGCAGAGCGCGATGTTCCGCATCGCGCAGGCGCTGGTGCGCTGGCTGGCGCCGATCCTGGCCTTCACCGCCGAGGAGATCTGGCAGCAGCTCCCCGGCGAGCACGGCGAAAGCGTGCTGTTCGAGACCTGGTACGACGGCTTGGCCGCCACGCAGGGCTCGCCCGAGCAGCGCCGCTGGTGGGCCGACCTGCTGGCGATCCGCGAGGCCGGCGCACGCGTGCTCGAGGGCATGCGCAAGGCCGAGCGGATCGGTGCGTCGCTCGAAGCCAGCCTGGCGATCCACACCGATCCCGCACTGGTGGAGCGTTACGCGCCGGCGCAGGAGGAACTGCGCTTCTTCTTCATCACCTCCGATGTCTCGCTGGGGGGGCTGGTGCCGCGCCCGGACGATGCCGCCAAGGTGGATCTGGCCAGTGGCGAGGCCTGGGTTTCCGCGGCGGCGATCGACTGGGCCAAGTGCGTGCGCTGCTGGCACCGCCGTCCCGACGTGGGCAGCCATCCGGACCATCCGGAGCTGTGCGGCCGCTGCGTGGAGAACGTGGCGGGGCAGGGCGAGACGCGCTGCTGGTTCTGACTATGAGCCGAGGGATCGGGGGTGAGGGTCGGGCGGGAGCCTCGGCGCCACTCGCCCCCCGAACCCTCACCCGCCCTGTCGGGCATCCTCTTCCGGCGGGAGAGGGAACAAAGCGAGAGATCCATGCATCCCAAACCCAACGCCTTGCCCTGGCTGCTGCTCTCCCTGCTGGTGATCGCCCTGGACCAGCTGAGCAAGTTCTGGGCGTTGCACGCCTTGCAGCCGGCGGGCATGCCGCATCCGGTGATCCCGGGTTTCCTCAACTGGACGCTGGCCTTCAACACCGGCGCGGCGTTCAGCTTCCTGGCCGAAAGCAATGGCTGGCAGCGCTGGTTCTTCGTCGCGCTGGCGCTGCTGATCAGCGGCGCCCTGGTGGTATGGCTGGCGCGGACCCCGCGGCGCGACTGGCGTACCGCATTGCCGTTGGCGTTCGTCGTCGGCGGCGCGCTGGGCAATCTGGTCGATCGCCTGCACGCAGCCCAGGTGACCGACTTCATCCAGGTCTACTACCGCCAATGGAGCTATCCGGTCTTCAACGTGGCTGACTGCGGCATCACGGTGGGCGCGGTGCTCCTGATCCTGTTCGGCATGAGGAGCGGGAAGGGCGCGGGCGACGTGCGATAATCGCGGGATGTCCATGGATATCCTCCTTGCCAATCCCCGCGGCTTCTGCGCCGGCGTCGACCGTGCCATCGCCATCGTCGAGCGCGCGCTGGAGTCCTATGGCGCGCCGATCTACGTGCGCCACGAGGTGGTGCACAACCGCTACGTGGTGGAGAAGCTGCGTGCCGACGGCGCCATCTTCGTCGAGGAACTGCACGAGGTGCCCGACGGCGCCACGGTGATCTTCAGCGCGCACGGCGTATCGCAGGCGGTGCGCGAGGAAGCGGCCGGGCGCGGGCTCAAGGTATTCGACGCCACCTGTCCGCTGGTCACCAAGGTGCACATGGAGGTGGCACGGCTCGGACGGATCGGGCGCAGCGTGGTGCTGATCGGCCATGCCGGCCACCCCGAGGTCGAGGGCACCATGGGCCAGTGGAACGGCGCCAACAGCGGCGAGATCCTGC
Source organism: Frateuria sp. (assembly GCF_035943815.1). Lineage (GTDB taxonomy): Bacteria > Pseudomonadota > Gammaproteobacteria > Xanthomonadales > Rhodanobacteraceae > Frateuria_A. The sequence continues at coordinate 55,461 of NZ_DASZBU010000019.1, read as the reverse complement.
TGGTGGAATCGGTCGAGGACGTCGCCGGGCTGGCTCCGCGTTTCGCGCACCAGTTGTCCTACGTCACCCAGACAACGCTTTCGGTGGACGACACCAAGGCGATCATCGCCGCGCTGCGCGAGCGCTTTCCCGATATCGAGGGGCCGCGCAAGGACGACATCTGCTACGCCACGCAGAACCGCCAGGACGCCGTGCGCCGGTTGGCCGAGGCGGTCGATCTGGTGCTGGTGGTGGGCTCGGTCAACAGCTCCAACTCCAACCGCCTGCGCGAGCTGGCCGAAAAACAGGGCGTGCGCGCGTATCTCATCGACGGCGCGGAGCACATCGAGCGCAGCTGGCTCGATGGCGTGTCCCGCATCGGCCTCACCGCGGGCGCCTCAGCCCCGGACAAGCTCGTGCGCGATGTCATCGCCAGGCTGCAGTCCTGGGGCGCGGGCCCGGTGCGCGAACTGGAGGGCGAGGCCGAAACCATCACCTTCGCGCTGCCTCGCGAGCTGCGCCTGGACGGCGGCAACGTTCCCGCCAGCCTCTGATCCCCATCAGCAACGAAAAAGGCCCGCGCGAGCGGGCCTTTTTCGTTGCGACTGGTGCCGGAAATAGGATTCGAACCTACGACCTACGCATTACGAATGCGCCGCTCTACCAACTGAGCTATTCCGGCAAAGAGGCGGAAATTCTACGGATCGGGCGCGGCGCACGCAAGCGCGCCCGGCGTGGCAAGCTTGAGGCCGGAGCGGTTGGCGCAGGGATCGACAGGGGCGCCGCCCGCTACAGTTTCGAGGTCTCCGGCCGCTAAGGGAACGCACGCTGCCAGAGCTCGCCAGGGAAGGGCGCCCACCGGATTCCTGATCTTGCCCATACCGACGCCTCGAGCAACGCTGACGCTGCGATTCGTGTCGATGTTGTTGTTGTGCGTCCTGCTGGGACGCGCGTTCGCGACCGTGCCTCCGGGCAAGGCGGAGGCGTTCGATCAGCTTGCCGGCCAGCTGGAGCGTGGCGAGATCGCGCCTGACAACCAGGCGGACATGCTCAAGGTGCTCCAGCAGGTGAAAGGCCTGGTGCCTCCGGGCGACGCGCGCCGCGAGCTGCGCTACCGCTACCTGTTCTGCATCCTGGGCATGGACGCTTCGCCCGCCGAAGGCATCGCCTATGCCGACCAGGGCTTGGCCGACGCCAGGCGGATCGGCTACGTGGAAGCCGAGGTCAACTTCCATTTCTGTCGCGGCTCCAACCAGGAGTCGCTTACCACGTCGCGCGATGCGCTGGTCGACTACGACGCCGGCATCGCACTGGCCCGGCGCCACGAGAACACGCGCCTGGTCGCCGACGGCCTGACCTGGCGCGGCAGCGTGCAGTCCCTGCTGGGCGAGCACGCCCTGGCGCTGGTGGATTTCCTGGAGGCGCAGAAGTTCTACGAGACCAGCGGCGCGCCAATCGAAAGCGAGCAGAACCTGTTCAACATCGCGGTGGCCTACCGGCGGCTGGGCGAATCAGCGCAGGCGCGCGACTACCTGGACAAGCTGTTGGCCCTGGGCGAGCAGCGCCACGACCGGGCGCAGCAGCTCGCCGCCCACATGCAACTGGGTTTCCTCGATAGCGACGTGGGCGAGCAGGCGTCCGCCGAAAGCCATCTGCACAAGGCCCTGGCGCTCGCCAGGGCGGTCGAGAACCGTTCTCAGGAAGCCGGCATCCACCTGGGGCTGGCGCAGGTGGACAACCAGCAGGGGCGCTATGCCCAGGCGCTGGAGGAGCTGGCCCTGGCGCAGCCCGGGTTCGCGCGCACGGGCGACCGTTCCAACCGCGACATGGTCTTGCTGCAGACCGCCAAGGCCCATGCGGGCCTGGGCCTGCACGACCAGGCGATCGCCGAGTACGCCCAGGCCGAGACGCTGCTCCAGCAGAGCGGCAACCTGCGTTACCTGGCCGAACTGCTCGATGCGCGTGCGCGCAGCTACCAGGCGCTGAACCGTCTGGAGCCGGAAGTGACGGATCTGCGCCGCCTGGTGAAGGTACGCGAGGCGCTCGACCGCAAGGCGCATTCGGACAATGCCACACTGATGAACTACCAGTTCCAGACCGCCCAGCGCGACCAGGAAAGCCGCCGCCTGGCCGCCGACCGCGCACTGAAGGAACAGCAACTGCAGTCGCTGGAGCACGTGCGCCGCTGGCAGCGGGTGGCGCTGGTGCTGGGCGGAGTGCTGATCCTCATGCTGCTGTGGCTCGCGGCCCGCCAGTTTCGCCGCTCGCGCAAGCTGCACAGGCTGGCGATGACCGATCCGCTCACCGGCATCGCCAACCGCCGCCACATCGAGGAGTTGGCGAGGCGCGCGCTGGGCGATGCCCGCGCGCAGGGCGAGTCGCTGTGCGTGCTGGTACTGGACGTGGACCACTTCAAGTCGGTGAACGATGCCTTCGGCCACGCGGTGGGCGACCAGGTGCTGGTGCGCATCGCGCAGGCCTGCAGGCAGGTGCTGCGGCGCTTCGACCTGCTGGGCCGGATGGGCGGCGAGGAGTTCCTGATCGTGCTGCCGGACACCTCGCTGGACGTGGCCCTGCAGATTGCCGAGCGACTGCGGCGCAAGCTCGAATCGCTGCCACTGGGCAATCTCGCTCCGGGCCTCGAGGTCACCGCCAGCGTTGGCGCGGCCGAAGCCGACCACGAGTCCGATGACCTGCCCGAGTTGATCCGCCGTGCCGACACGGCGATGTATCGAGCCAAGGACGCCGGCCGCAACCGAGTCGAAACCCTGGCGGCACGGGCCAGCGTAGTGTGACGCGCGCCACGGCCGGCTGAGGCTCCGCTACCGCTAGTCGGGGAAAAGCCACCTTTCGTCTGCCCACGTCTGGCAGGCCGCGCCGCACTGCCTATGCTGGCGGCGGCGTGATCCGGGAGGGGGCCGAATGAACCGTTACGCACCGTGCTACCAGCGCGGCGTCTCGCTGATCGAGGTATTGGTGGCCGTGCTGATCTTCAGCGTGGGCATGATCGGCATGGCGGGTCTGCTGGTGATGGCGACGCGCTCCAACCACACCGCCTACCAGCGTACCCAGGTGACCTTTCTGGCCGGCGCAATGGCCGATCGCATGCGCGCCAATCCCGTGGGCGTGTGGAACGGAAGCTACAACGGCGCATATCCGGTCACAGGCAATATCGATTGCCAGACCAGCGCCTGTTCGCCGCTGCTGCTGGCGCAGCGCGACCGGCAGCTCTGGAGCAGCATGCTGACCACCCTGCTGCCCAACGCCGGTGCCGCGATCAGTTGCCAGGAGGCCAACACCCTCAGCTATACGGTTTCTGCCGACCAGATCAACCGCCGCCCTCCCTACGGTGGGCATTGCGCGCTGACCATTACCTGGAACGAGCGCAAGGCTGGCGACACCGCCAACCGCGACACCGCCGCCCAGACCTATGCCTGGGAGTTCCAGCCATGATGGTGCGTTCGTTCACGGCGCGCGGCGTCACGCTGATCGAGCTCATGGTGGCGATGGTGCTCGGCCTGCTGGTCGCCGCCGGGATCGTCACCGTGTTCCTTTCCACCTCCAGCAGCAATCGTGCGCAGAACCAGTTGGCGCAACTACAGGAGGATGGGCGGTTTGCGATCACCCGCATCACCCAGGATTTGCGCCACGCCAACGGGCTCTACTGCAGCAACACCGGTGGCGTGGCCAGCAGCGGTGGCAGTGGCCTTTACATGGATGGGCTGCGGGCCCCCAAGATCTATGCAGTCAATCTGCTCGGTGCATTGAGCGACGTGACGACGCAATGGGGCGCCAACGGCTATCCCGCACAACCGACGGCGCCCTACTACCTTCCCGCATTCCTCTCCATGCGTGGATACGGATGTGGCAAGAGCACCTGCACACCCGATCTTCCTTCCTCGGTGGCGCCAGCCATGGGAAAGGCGGTAGGGGCGCGCGTGGTCGGCGCATCGGTGGTGACCATGCGCTATCTCGACAGCTCGCGCGGCTGGGCCATTGGGGCAGGCAACACCAGCGTCATGGCCGACAGCAAGGGTGCTGTTACCAGTGTGGCGATCAAGCCGGCGTCCGGTGAGCCTGCGATCAGCGAGTTCGGTGCAAATGACCTGGCCATGCTGGCCGACTGCTCCAATGCGCAGGTCTTCGCCGTCGATGTGAGCGGCGGCGGACTGCTTACCCCGCGTATCGCCGCCAATTTCGCCGACACCACACCGACCAGCCAGCAACCCCAATCGGCGCTCAAGCTGTTCGACTTCAATACGGATCTTCTGACGGTGAGCTATTTCCTGCAGGTAGTCGACAACGGCGATGGCCAGACCACAGGGGCGCTCATGCGCCGGCAAAACGGGCAAACCCAGGAACTGGTGCGTGGAGTGGAGCGCCTGGATTTCCTCTATGGCGTGGAGGACAACAACGGCAACACCCAATTCCTCACCGCCTCCCAAGTGGACAACAGGATGGGCAATGCGATCGGCTGCCCCACTTCTGTGCTGGCTGCGGACGGCAGTGTGTCCGTCAACCCGGCGGGGTGCCTGTGGCGTGCGGTCAAAAGCATCGATGTGCGCCTGCTGATGAGTGGCCAGGCGCAGTTGCCGACACTGACCAGCACCGATACGAGCTACCTGTACACGGCTGACGGCAATACCGCGCCGCTACCCCTCACGGATGCCGGCCATGCGATCAAGCCGAATGACCAGGGTTTTGCGGCTGGCACGATCCGTCGCGAGTTCAACGCCCTCGTTTCGCTGCGCAACTACAACCCCTGATTTCGGGCGCCGCGGGCGTAAGCCTCCGGTGCCGCCATTGTCGAACGGAGCCATCCATGCCCGCCCAGCCTGTCCGAGCGCTGTTGCGTGTCCCCCGTCGCCAGCAGGGCGTCGTGCTGGTGATGGCGCTGATCTTTCTTCTGCTGCTGACCGTCCTGGCGATCAGCGCTTCGGGTCGCTCGTTGCTGCAGGAGCGCATGGTGGGCGGTCTGCGGAACAACCAGCAGGCACAAATGGGGGCCGAGGCCGCCCTCCGTGGAGGGGAGTGGCTGCTGTGGAGCCTGCCAGCCCGCGGCCTGCACCTCGACTGTCCCGGTACTCAATTGACCACCTGTTACGTCTTCAACGCCGATAGCCCCAATCCCGATGTTGTGCGCTTTCGCAGTGATGCTGGTTGGCCTGCAGCCAACGACTCGTGGGCTGGAGCCGAATATCAGGGCGATGCCAACGGATTCAGTTATATGGCGCCGATGAACGGGAGCACCTTGAGTGCTGCGCAACAGAAGCTCGCAGCGCTGACGAACAATCCCCGCTTCGTTATCGAGCGCCTTGGGCAGGAAACGCCTCCGGGCGTCGGCAATCAGATCGAGGGTGGCGTGACGGCCGCCTACGGCAGCAGCTCGACACCCTCGACTTCACTTTGGCTCTGGCGGGTCACGGCGCGTGCCCAGGGTGGTAACCCCAATACCGTGCGTGTGCTGGAAAGCACCTACGCCGCGCCTGTCAACAACTGAGAGAGGCGATCGACATGCGTAGCGCAACCGGTACTCGTGAGCGCCTGGCCACCGGCCTGGGCAGTCTAGTGCTCGGCCTCTGCGTCGGTTTCTCGGCCACGGCCATGGCAGGAACTGTGGATCTATCTGCCAAGCCACCGGAAGCCACGACCACCGTGGCGCCGAACCTGGTGCTGACCTTTGACGACTCCGGCTCGATGAATTGGCATCACTCACCCGACCAGCGACCCTACATTGACAATAAATGGTGGACCACCAGCACCACCGACCAGAGCCAGACCGTCGCCGCCAACCGGACGTTTTCGAGTAGCGGAGCGCCCTTTCTCTGTGCGGGCGTGATCACTGCCGGCATCACCGACACCAACGATCCCCGTTCATGGAGCATGAACGGCGTCTATTTCAATCCCGACAATACGTACGATCCACCGTTGAAGGCGGACGGCAGCCCCATGCCGCAATCCTCATACACAGCGGCATGGGACAACGGAATCGAGATAAACCGTCCCAACTCGCCGGCAGGCGTGGTGACGTCGGGCAATTCGGCGAATACGCGCAGCCTGGCCAGCGTCAGCTTCTGCGGAAACAATGGCGCGGGCTACTACAAATACACACGAGCCGCGTCCACGCTTCCGGTCGGCGCTGATGGCCAGCTGACCTCGGCGGCCGTGGGCAACCTGTACGCCAACAAAAGTGGCGATTGGGTGTGGGTTTCGCTTACGAGCTCCCAGGACCAGCAGAACTTTGCCAACTGGTACTCCTACTACCGCACGCGCACGATGGCGGCCGTGACGTCCATATCGCGCGCGTTCGCTCCCTTCAACAAGAACGTCCGTGTCGCCTGGCAGAACATCAACTCCAACCAGCTGAGCAACAGTACGAAGATCTACAAGTTCGTGGATAACAGCACCACGAGCAACGTGCGCACCGGTTTCTACAACTGGTTGTTCAACATGACCGCCAATGGCGGTACGCCCAACCGTTCGGCCGCCATGCGCGTGGGTACGTATTTCACCAACCGGACGGGGGCGACCGACAACAACCCCTATTGGGATCGTGACGTCGGCAAGGAGCTCATCTGCCGCCAGAACTTCCACGTCCAGATGACGGACGGCATGTGGAACAGCGATACCCCATCGGCGCTTTCGATCAACGACCGGACGTCGACCACGCTGCCGGACGGCCGATCTTTCTCGATCAGTGATGCAGAGAGCAAGGCGGTCTGGAACGAAGCGACCAATAGCGTGGTGACGATGGCGGATATTGCGTTCTATTACTGGTCGCAGGATCTCCAGGCGGGCGTGACCGGAACCAGTCTCTTTGCCACAACGGCGAACCGCCGCAAGGTGTCGCCCTCGATCGTCGATACCTCGACCGGCCTTTTCGGCAAGCCGTTGGCCGCGAACAGCGACCCGCGCGACAACAAGGAAATCTACTGGAACCCGACCAACGATCCCGCGACCTGGCCGCATCTGGTCCAGTACATGATCGGTTTTGGCGCCTCGGGCACCCTGGCCAACAACGACGCCACTTACACCAGCCTGCGCAAGGGCGCGACCGCGTGGCCGGTGCCGGTGGTGGGCGCCGATGACGGCAAGAAGATCGACGACATGTGGCACGCGGCCCTCAACAGTCGTGGCCAGTTCTTCGCAGCGAGCAACCCGGCGGACCTGGTGTCCGCCCTGACCAAAATCATCAGCAGCATCGTTGCGCGGAGCACCACCTCCGTGGCGGGAAGCCTCAGTACCTCTGTATTGAGCACCGCGGCGATGACCTACAAAGCCGGATACGACACCAACGACTGGAGCGGTTCGGTGGCTGCCTATGGTGTGAAAGCCGATGGAACGGTGGGCGGCATGCTTTGGAGTGGTGGCGATCTGCTGGACGCACGCGCCAAGGGCACCGATTCGCGGGTCATCCTTACGAGCACCGCCGCAGGAGTGGGCAAGGGAGCGGCGTTTACAGGGGCCACCGTGGTCAACGCCATCAATGGGGTCGATCCCGCGTTCGGAACCAGCACGGCAGGCGCCGACCGGCTGGCATGGTTGCGCGGCAACCAGTCGAAGGAGGGCATCAGCTTCCGCCAGCGCAATCACATGCTCGGTGCGGTGATGAACGCACAGGTGTTGTATGTCGCGCAGCCGGCGAGCGGCTATCGCGACAGCTGGCCTCTCAGCTCCAAGGAGGCAGCGGCCGCGCAAGCGAATAAGGGCTACGCCAAGTTCCAGCAGGACCACGCCAAGCGTGCGCCGACGATTTACGTGGGAGCCAACGACGGCATGCTGCATGCCTTCGACGCTACCAGGGCGTCTACTGATCCGGGCACGGTCGACGTGACGCCCTCGCCGGGTGCCGAGCGGTGGGCCTATGTGCCCTATTCGGTGTACGGCCGGCTTGCAGGTTGGTCATCGTTGAACAACTTCAGCTTCCAGCCCTCGGTCGACGGGACACCCGTGAGTCGAGACGTCTTCTTCGGACTTAACGGCAAGAGCGAGTGGCATACCCTCCTGGTCGGTGGCTTGCGCTACGGTGGCCGTGGCGTCTACGCGCTGGACATCACCGATGCGCCGGCCAGCCAGTCCACGCCGGATAGCAAGGTGCTGTGGGAGTTCAATAACACCAGCACGGGCGGCGCCAACCTGGGATATACCTACGGGCGGCCAAACATCGGCAGGCTCGCAAGCGGCCAATGGGTCGTCCTGGTGCCCGGCGGCTATTTTCCCAACGAGGAAAGCGTGGACTGCACCAAGTCGGCAAACAGCGGCAATCCGGTGTGCAACAAGTTCAGCTCGTTGTTCGTGCTCGATGCCCAGACAGGAGCGCTGCTGAAGGAGATCAAGACGCCGACCACGGCCAGCGGGATTGCGGGCACCGTCGAAAGCTACGGTTTGACCACGCCAGTGATGGGCGACTATCAGGGTGACCAGATCGAGGACGTAGCCTTTGCGGGTGACCTGCAAGGAAACATCTGGCGGTTTGACCTCACAGGCGACTCAAGCAACTGGAAGGCGGAACTGTTCTTCCGCTCGTCCAACCCCGGCGATCGGCCCGTCACAGTGATGCCCAGGCTGTTCCCCGACCCGATCGGCGGCGGGTTGGTGGTGGTCTTCGGCACCGGCAAGTACCTGGCCGGAACCGATAACGTGATCGACAGCAATACCAAGCAACAGGCGGTCTATGGCATCCGTGACAACGGACAGGCTGGCCAGGCGCCGGTGGTGGAAGGCACGACACCGCTGGTCGAGCAAACGCTTTCCGAAACGGGCACCATCCGCGGCCTGACCAACAATGCAGTGCCGCTCAAAAACGCCCAGGGCGCTGCCATCCGCGGCTGGTATTTCAACCTCTACGTTAACAACGGGAGCAGCCAGGCGAACAAGGGCGAGCGCGTTGTCGTTGACGCCACGGCATTGTTCGATACCAATCGCGCGATCATCACCACACTGATCCCACAGGACAACGACCCGTGTGATCCTGCGCCTCGAGGGGCGGTGATAGTGATAGACGCGGCCACGGGCGGCGCAGCACCCGGAGTGAATTTCGGCGCGGTCGCAAACTGGCCGGACGGTTACAAGCAGGCAGGTGCTCTGGTCAAGAATCCTCCCACAGGCGGATTCCTCCCGGTGGCATCCGCCGTGGGTGGTGGCCAGATCTACCTGCCTGGCGTGACCTTGCAGCAGGACGGGAGCACGTTCAGCGCCGGTGCTCCCATCTGGCGCCGTCGCTCGTGGCGGGAGTTGAGCAATGACTAGGAGGAGTGGCTGCATGGCGCGCAAACGTGGCTTTACCCTCATAGAACTGATGGTCGTGGTGGCCATCGTTGCCATCATTGCTGCCATCGCCGTACCTGCCTATGGACGCTACGCGTACCGCGCGCGGCGTGCCGACGGACAGGAACTGCTGCTGCGTATTGCCAACGCACAAGAGCGCTACTACTCCACGTACAACACCTACGGCGATCTGAAGACCATCGGCTACGCGGGCACTGCGACCGCCAACTCGGAGAAGCAGTACTACCAGGCTACGGCGGCGCAGGGAGCCAGCGGCGACTGGCAGAGCTTCATCGTCACGGCAAAGGCCATGGAGGCGCAGGCCAAGGACGCATGTGGTGACCTGTCGATCGACAACACCGGCACGAAAAAGCCGCCGTCGACCGACGCCTCCAAAAACGCCAACGGCAAGTGCTGGTGATGCGGCCATGATCACTTCCAGGCGCGTCCGTGGTGTCACCCTGGTAGAGTTGATGGTCGCGGTCGGTGTGCTGGCCGTACTGCTGGCCGTTGCCGTGCCCAGTTACCGTGGTGTGATCAAACGCAACCAGGTCAGCGCGGCGAGCAATGCTCTGCTGGCTGACTTGTCATATGCCCGCAGCGAGGCTGTGACGCGCGGCACGATCGTGTCGGTGTGCCCAAGTACGGATGGCATCCATTGCGACAGCAATACGGCCTACAAGTCGGGCTGGATGATCTATGCCTACAAGCCTGGCAAGGGCAAGGCCGACACGGCGTACGACAGTGCGTCGACCGACAACTCCCTGCTGAGGTACACGACCGCGCGTGCGGGTGTATCGATCCTGGCCGCGGATGCCAAGGCCGTCAGCCTCGGCCCTCAAGGCCAATTCAAGAGCTCGGGTAGCGGGACGGCTGCGCGGACGAGCACGCGATTTGCGGTGTGCTCGCTTGCCAAGGAAACCGACAGCACGGGCCAGAGCACGGCGGCCATACCGGGTGTGCTCCTTTCCCTTGGCGGCTCGGGCAGCGTCAGCAGCACGCCGCTGGGGAATAGCGCCAGTTGCTCGCCCTGATTGAGGACGTAGAGGCAGGCGCCAGGCATGTAGCGGGCAGATGCTTAGCGCTGCGCAGGCAAAAAAAACGGCCGAAGCCGTTTTTTTTATATGCGTGGTGGGCGATGCAAGGATCGAACTTGCGACACCTGCCGTGTGAAGGCAGTGCTCTACCGCTGAGCTAATCGCCCGCCGGGAGCGCGCAACTATACGGAGGCGGTGGCGGAAGGTCAATGGGTGCGGCGGTGACACATGCCGTTGAGTAGAATGCGCGCCTTCCCGGCACGGCCAATCCCATGGGCATCTTTCCGCACATCATCGAATCCATCCAGCGTTTCCAGCTCACGCCATGGAAACTGGTGGGGTTTGCCGGCACCTTCATGTTCACCAGCCGCTGGTTCGTGCAGCTGTACTACACGCGCAAGCACAAGCGGGTGGTGATGCCACTATCGTTCTGGTGGCTGTCGGTGTTCGGCAGCGCGCTGTTGCTGGCCTACTTCGTCGTGGGCAAGAACGATTCGGTGGGCATCCTTTCCAACTTTTTCCCGGTGTTCGTGTCGGTCTACAACCTCATCGTGCACCTGCGTCATCGCAGGGACAGCGCGACCGGCGACGAAGTCTGACCGCCCTGTACCTTGCCTTCCCTGGGCATATTCCGCACAAGCGGGGAGCCCACGCCGGTTTCCCGATCTGCGGCGCCCAGCCTTGCGGGCACGACATCTTGATATGCAGCCGGTCGTTCAGTCCGGGTCGTAGTCCAAATTGGAGGCGAGCCAGCGCTCGGCTTCGGCGCGGCTCCAGCCCTTGCGGCTGGCGTAATCGTCGACCTGTTCGCGGGTGAGGCGACCGACCACGAAATACTGGCTGTCCGGGTGCGAGAAATACCAGCCCGAGACTGCCGCCGCCGGATACATCGAGAAACCCTCGGTGAGTTCGATGCCGGCGTTGGCGGTGGCATCGAGCAGGCGGAAGAGGGTGGTCTTCTCGGTGTGGTCGGGGCAGGCAGGGTAGCCGGGGGCGGGGCGGATGCCCTGGTACTTCTCCGCGATGAGCGCTTCGTTGTCCAAGGTTTCATTCGGCACGTAGCCCCAGAACTCGCGGCGCACGCGTTCGTGCATGCGCTCGGCGAAAGCTTCGGCAAGGCGATCGGCCAGGGCTTTGAGGATGATCGACGAATAGTCGTCGTGGTCGGCGCGGAAGCGTTCCAGATGCGGCTCTATCCCCAGGCCTGCGGTGACGGCGAAGCCACCGATCCAGTCGCGCTTGCCGTATTCCTTCGGCGCGACGAAGTCGGCCAGGCAGAGGTTGGGTCGTTCGATGGGCTTGTCGGCCTGCTGGCGCAGGTGATGGAGCCTAACCGTACCGCCATCGGCCTGGATTTCGACATCGTCCATTACGTTGGCAGCAGGCCAGAAGCCGATCACGGCGCGGGCGGTAAGCCATTTTTCTGCGACGATGCGATCCAGCATCGCCTGGGCGTCTGCGAAGAGCTCGCTCGCCTGGGGGCCGACCACTTCGTCGGCGAGGATTGCCGGGTAGTGGCCGGCCAGTTCCCAGGCCTGGAAGAACGGCGTCCAGTCGATGTAGCGGCGCAGTTCCCCCAGGTCGTAGTCGTCGAACACGGTGAGGCCCGGCTTGGCCGGCTGCGGTGGCTCGTAGTTCGTCCAGTCGCAGGTGAAGCGGTGTGCGCGGGCCTTGTCCATCGGCACCAGCTGTTTGCCGGGGCCACGGTGTCGGTGGCGCTCGCGAATCTCCGCATACTCGGCGCGGATCTTCGCCATGAAGCCGTCGACCAGCTCCTTGCTGACCAGCGATTGCGCCACGCCGACCGCACGCGAGGCGTCCTTCACCCATACGCAGGGCGACTTGTAGTGCGGCTCGATCTTGAGCGCGGTGTGCGCACGCGAGGTGGTGGCGCCGCCGATCAGCAGCGGCACGGTGAACCCCTGGCGCTGCATCTCGCGGGCGACGTGGCCCATTTCCTCCAGCGAGGGCGTGATCAGCCCGGACAGGCCGATCATGTCGGCCTGCTCGGCGATGGCGGTCTCCAGGATCTTCTGCGCGGGCACCATCACGCCCAGATCGACCACCTCGAAATTGTTGCAGCGGAGCACCACCCCGACGATGTTCTTGCCGATGTCGTGCACGTCGCCCTTGACCGTGGCCATCACGATCTTGCCGTTGTTCTTGCCGACGTCGCCGGTGCGCGCCTTTTCGGCCTCGATGTAGGGCAGCAGGTAGGCCACCGCCTTCTTCATCACGCGCGCGGACTTGACCACCTGCGGCAGGAACATCTTGCCGGCGCCGAACAGATCGCCGACGACGTTCATGCCGTCCATCAGGGGACCCTCGATGACATCGAGCGGACGCGCGCATTGCTGGCGCGCTTCCTCGGTGTCCTCGACCACGAACTGGTCGATGCCGTGGACCAGCGCGTGGCTGAGCCTCTCGCGCACGGGCTTCTCGCGCCAGGCGAGGTTCTCGGTGACGGCCTCGCCCTTCTTCTTCTTGTAGTTGTCGGCTATCTCGAGCAGGCGCTCGGTGGCATCGGGACGGCGGTTGAGCACCACGTCCTCCACGCGTTCACGCAGCGTGGGGTCGAGGTCGTCGTAGATCGCCAGCGCGCCAGCGTTGACGATGCCCATGTCCATGCCCGCCTTGATGGCGTGATAGAGGAACACCGAATGGATCGCCTCGCGCACCGTGTCGTTGCCGCGGAAGGAGAACGACACGTTGGAGACACCGCCGGAGACATGGCTGGCCGGGAAGCGCTTCTTCAGTTCGAGGGTGGCCTCGATGAAGTCCACCGCGTAGTTGTTGTGCTCCTCGATGCCGGTGGCGATGGCGAAGATATTGGGATCGAAGATGATGTCTTCGGGCGGAAAGTCGAGCTGTTCGGTAAGCAACCTGTAGGCGCGCGAGCAGATCTCGATCTTGCGCTCGGCGGTGTCGGCCTGGCCTTCTTCGTCGAAGGCCATCACTACGGCGGCGGCGCCGTACTGGCGCACCTTGCGCGCGTGCTCAAGAAACGCTTCCTCGCCTTCCTTCATCGAGATCGAGTTGACGATGCCCTTGCCCTGCAGACAGCGCAGGCCGGCCTCGATCACGCTCCACTTGGAGGAGTCGACCATCACCGGCACGCGGGCGATGTCCGGTTCGGCAGCGATCAGGTTGAGGAAGCGCACCATGGCCGCTTCCGAATCGATCAGGCCTTCGTCCATGTTGACGTCGATGATCTGCGCGCCGTTGGCGACCTGCTGGCGCGCCACTTCCACGGCTTCCTCGTAGCGATCTTCCTTGATCAGCTTCTTGAACTGCGCCGAGCCGGTGACGTTGGTGCGCTCGCCGACGTTGACGAACAACAGGTCCGGGGTGATGACCAGCGGCTCGAGGCCGGCGAGGCGGGTATGGCGGATGGTGGTCATGGGCAACGAAACTTGGTGATGAAGGCTCCCTCTCCCCCGGGCAGGGCCGGGGGGAGAGGGCTCAGGCGTGCGGGTATGAGAATGCTCATGCAGCGTGCGCGACCGAAGGCAACCGACGAGGCGCACAGCCACGCACCGCTTCAGCGATCGCCGCGATATGTGCCGGTGTCGTGCCGCAGCAGCCGCCGACCAGGTTCAGCAGGCCATCGCGGGCGAACCCGCCGATCACCGCGGCCATCTGCGCTGGCGTCTCGTCGTACTCGGCGAAGGCGTTGGGCAGGCCCGCGTTGGGATGGGTGCTGACGTAGCAGTCGGCGATCTCGGCCAGGGTCTGCACGTGCGGCCGCAGGTCGGCCGCGCCGAGCGCACAGTTGAGGCCCACGGCCAGCGGCCGGGCATGGCTGACCGAGTAGTAGAAGGCTTCGGCCGTCTGGCCCGAGAGCGTGCGGCCGGAACGATCGGTGATGGTGCCGGAGATCATCACCGGCACGCGCGCGCCGCGCTGGCGGAACAGCTCGGACAGCGCGAACAGGGCGGCCTTCGCGTTGAGCGTGTCGAATATGGTCTCCACCATCACCACGTCCGCGCCGCCATCGACCAGGCCGGCGGCCGACTCGGCGTAGTTCGCCGCCAGTTCCTCGAAGGTGACGTTGCGAAAGCCCGGATCGTTGACGTCCGGCGACAGCGAGGCCGTGCGGCTGGTCGGGCCGAGGACGCCGATGGCGAATCGCGGCTTGTCCGGCGTTTTCGCCGTGTAGGCGTCGCAGGCCAGGCGCGCCAGCCGGGCGCCTTCCCGGTTCAGCTCGTAGGCCAGGTGCTGGAGGTGGTAGTCGGCCTGGCTGATGCGGGTGGAGTTGAAGGTATTGGTTTCGACCAGGTCGGCGCCGGCCTCGAGATAGGCCTCGTGCACGCCGCCGATCAGCTCCGGTCGGGTGAGCGTTAGCAGGTCGTTGTTGCCCTTGAGGTCGCAGCCGCCGGGATGGGCGTGGTCGTGCTGGCTGTCGTGGCCGTGGGTGAAGCGCTCGCCGCGAAAGCCTGCTTCGTCCAGCGCGTGCCCTTGCAGCATGGTGCCCATGGCGCCGTCGAGGATCAGGATGCGCTCGCGCAGTGCCCGTTCGAGCTGGGCGACGCGGTCGGGATGGAGCCAGGGCAGGGTGGTCATGTCGTTCTTCCAACGGTTCGGGCGTGGGGCGGCTTGCCCATCGGCCCTTCGGACACTTTCTCCCGCAGGGGAGAGGATTCGGGTTCAGGGCTTTCGGGCGAGCAGGCTGATGACTTCGAAGTGCGGCGCCTTGCGCTCGCGGCTCAGGCGGACGCAACTGGATACGGTCAACCCGGCGTCGGTGGCGAAGCGGGAGAGTTCGTCCGCGGCGAAGCCGAGATTGCGATGATCGAACGGCTCGACGACCGCGCGGTGGGCGTGCTTGCCCAGCGTCACCGCCAGCAGCCGGCCGCCGCTGCGCAACAGGCGCGCGGCCTCGGCCACGGCCTGGGCAGGGTGCTCGGCGTAGGTCAGCGCGTGCAGCATCAGCACCAGGTCGAAGCGGCGCCTGCCCAGGTCCAGCGCATGCATGTCGCCCTGGCGCACTTCGACGTTGCCGAAGGCTTTCAGGCGCTGGGCGGCAGCGGCGGCCACGCGTTCGCTGGAGTCGACGCAGACGATCGAGCGCGCATGGGGCGCCAATAGCTCGGCGGTGACGCCATCGCCCGAGGCGATGTCCAGTACGTCGCCCGTTTCGAGCAACTGCAGCAGGGAGCGGGCGAGGGTTTCCCAGGTGCGGCCGGGCGAGTAGTGGCGCTCCATGTCGCCGGCGACGGTGTCGGCCCAGCCTTCCTCGCGGGCGCGGTTGGCGAGCACCGCCGGCAGTCGTGCGGCATCCTCGCGCAGCAGCGCGTCGTCGATGCTTTCGCGTAGCGAGTGCAGCAGCGCGTGCTGGTGCGAATCGCCCTCGTTGTTGGCGCGGTAATAGGCGGACACACCGGCGCGACGGTCGCGCACCAACTCGGCCTCCTTGAGCTTGGCCAGGTGCGTGGACACGCGCGGCTGCGCCAGGTGCAGCACCTGCGCCAGTTCGGCCACGGTCAGTTCCTCGTGTTCCAGCAAGGCGAGCAGGCGCACGCGGGTCGGATCGGCCAGCAGGCGCAGGACGCCGGAGGCGGTCGCCAGATCCATTTCCATCCTTTTATCGCGATGCGAAGATGGATAGGCTAGGCGGCGATGCCATGGTCGTCAAGGGTGGCGCTCATGGCGCGGGAGCGCGAGTCCGTTCCGCCCTACGGGGGCGCATGCCGATCCGCTAAACTAGCGGGCTTCGCCCAGCCTTGGAGCCGCCCATGGATTTCCGTTTTACCGAAGACCAGCTCTCGATCCAGTCCATCGCCCGCGATTTCGCGCAAAAGCGCATCGCGCCGGTGGCGGCCGAGCTGGACGCCAAGGGCCAGTTCCCGCTCGAGAACATCCAGGAAATGGGCCAGCTCGGCCTGATGGGCATCGAGGTGCCGACCGAGTACGGCGGTGCCGGCATGGACCCGATCGCCTACGTGCTGGCGATGATCGAGATCGCCGCGGCGGACGCCGCTACCTCGACCATCATGTCGGTCAACAATTCGCTGTTCTGCAACGGCATCCTCAAGCACGGCACCGAGGAGCAGAAGCAGACCTACGTGCGCGCGATCGCCTCGGGCGAGGCCATCGGCGCCTATGCGCTGACCGAGCCGCAGTCCGGCTCCGACGCCTCCAACATGCACACCCGCGCGGTGAAGAACGCCGACGGCGACTGGGTGATCAACGGCAAGAAGAGCTGGATCACCTCAGGTCCCGTAGCGCGCTACATCGTGCTGTTCGCGATCACCACGCCGGGCATCGGCGCCAGGGGCGTGTCGGCGTTCATCATCGACACCAAGCGCCCGGGCTTCCATGCCGGCAAGACCGAGCCGAAACTCGGTATTCGCGCATCCGCTACCTGCGAGATCGAATTCAACGACTACGTCTGTCCGAAGGAGAACATGCTCGGGCAGGAGGGCAAGGGCTTCGCCATCGCCATGGGCGTGCTGGACGCCGGTCGCATCGGCATCGCATCGCAGGCGGTTGGCATCGCCCGCGCGGCCTACGAGGCCACGCTGCAGTGGTCGCGCGACCGCAAGGCGTTCGGTTCGCCGATCGGCACGTTCCAGATGACCCAGGCCAAGATCGCCGACATGAAGTGCAAGCTCGATGCGGCCACCCTGCTGACCCTGCGCGCCGCATGGGCCAAGGGCGAGGCGGAGAAGAACGGCGGGCGCTTCGGCACCGAGGCGGCGATCGCCAAGCTGACCGCGTCGGAGGCGGCGATGTGGATCAGCCACCAGGCCGTGCAGATCCATGGCGGCATGGGCTACTCCAAGGAGATGCCGCTGGAGCGCTACTTCCGCGATGCCAAGATCACCGAGATCTACGAAGGCACCAGCGAGATCCAGCGCATCGTGATCGCCCGCAACGAGACGGGTTTGCGTTGATCTCCTGCTTGCTTTTGGAGGGGCGGAGGTTCGCGGGAGGGCACGCCATTAGGCCGTGATCCCCGCTTTCGCCGGAACGAAGGTCAGTTGCACGCCTTGTCAAGGACACAAGCAAAAGCCCGGGCCATCGCCCGGGCTTTTGCTTTGTGGTGCGGGGCGAGCCCCGGCCCTTCACCCCGATCCTTGATAAGTAACGGGGGACAGGAAGCGTTGTCGGCTAGTGCCCGCGACGCGGATCGGAGTCGAAGGTGTGCGGACCTTCGAGGCCGGGCCTGGCCGGGCCGTCGCCGTCGAGCTTGTCGCCCAGCAGGCGGCGCACCACCACGTAGAAGACCGGGATCAGCAGCACGCCCAGGAAAGTGGCGAACAGCATGCCGCCGATCACGCCGGTACCGATCGCATGGCGGGCGTTGGCGCCAGCGCCGGATGAAATGAACAGCGGAAACACGCCCAGGATGAATGCCAGCGAGGTCATCAGGATCGGCCGCAGTCGCAGGCGCGCCGCTTCGATCACGCCGGCACGCAGCGTCTGGCCATGGGCCTGCTGCTCCACCGCGAACTCCACGATCAGGATCGCGTTCTTCGCCGCCAGGCCGATCACCGTGATCAGACCGACCTTGAAGTAGATGTCGTTGGGCAGCCCGCGCAGCAGGGTGAACACCACCGCGCCGAGCAGGCCCAGCGGCAGCACCAGCAGCACCGACACAGGAATCGACCAGCTCTCGTAGAGCGCGGCCAGCGCCAGGAACACGATCACGATCGACAGCACCATCAGCAGCGTGGCGGCGTTGCCCGAAAGGATCTCCTGGTAGGACTGGCCGGTCCAGTCGAAGCCGTAGCCCTTGGGCAGATCGTTGGTGACGATCTTCTCCATCTCGTTCATCGCCTCGCCCGAGGCGTGCCCGGGGGCGGGCGAGCCGACGATCTCCACCGCGGCGTAGCCGTTGTATCGGGTCAGCGAAGGCGAACCCATCCGCCAGTCCGCATGCACCACGTTCGACAGCGGGATCATGTCGGGTGTGCCGGCACTGGTGGTCTGCGTGCTGCTAGGCGTGAAGAAGTGCTGCAGCGCATCCGGGCTCATGCGGTAGGAGGCGTCGGCCTGCATGATCACGCGCTTGACGCGGCCGCCGTAGGTGAAGTCGTTGACATAAACGGGCGCCAGCATCAGTCCGATCGCGTTGTAGATGTCGCCCACCGACAGGCCCATCGACTGCGCCTGCACGCGGTCCACGTCCAGGTGCAGCTGCGGCGAATCCTCCAGCGCATTGGGCCGCACGCCGGTCAGCAGCGAATCCTGGCTGGCCTTGCCCAGCAGCATGTTGCGAGCCTGGGTCAGCGCGTCGCGGCCGGCGCCGCTACGGTCTTGCAGGTACATGTCGAAACCGCCGAACTGGCCCAGGCCCTGCACCGTAGGGATGTTCACCACGAAGATGCGTGCGTCATGGATCTGGAACAGCTCACCATTGGCGCGCTGGATGAACTCAGCCGCGGTGTCCTTGCGGTCGGCCCAATCCTTGAGCTTGATGAACGCCATGCCCGCGTTCTCGCCCGAACCGATGAAGCTGAAGCCGGCCACCTGCAGCACGGTATCGACCGAGGGATCCTTCTTCAGGATCTTCAGCATCTGGCCCATCACCTCTTCGGTGCGCTGCTTGGTGGCGCCCGGCGGCAACTGGATCACCGACATCGCGTAGCCCTGGTCTTCCTCCGGCAGGAAGCTGCCGGGCAGGCGGGTGTAGAGAAAGCCCGCCAGCACCGCAACCAGCACGAACACGAACATCCAGCGCGGCGCGTGCCGCACGGCACCCCCGACGTGGCCGGTATAGGTGCGCGTGGTCCAGTCGAAGAACTGATTGAACTTGCGGAAGACCACGTTCTTCTTCTTGTGGTGTTCCGGCTGCAGGAAGCTCGCGCACAGCGCCGGCGTGAAGGACAGCGCCAGGAAGGCCGAGAATGCCATCGACACCGCGATGGTCAACGCGAACTGCTTGTAGATGATGCCCGAGGCGCCCGGCTGCAGCGCCGAGGGCACGAACACGGCCGTCAGCACCACGGTGATCGCCACCACGGCGCCGGTGATCTGGCCCATCGCCTTGCGCGTGGCTTCCTTCGGCGCGAGGTTCTCTTCGGTCATGATGCGTTCGACGTTCTCGATCACCACGATCGCGTCGTCCACCACGATGCCGATGGCCAGCACCATGCCGAACAGGGTCAGCTGGTTGATCGTGAAGCCGAGCACCAGCATCCCTAAGAACGTGCCCAGCAGGGCCACCGGGATGACCAGCGTCGGGATGATCGTGGCGCGGATGTTCTGCAGGAACAGCCACATCACGAGGAAGACCAGGATGATGGCCTCGATCAGCGTGTGCACCACCTCGTCGATGGAGATCCTCACGAACGAGGTGCTGTCGTACGGGCTGAACCAGCTCACGCCCGGCGGAAAGCTGGGAGCGAGCTCGTCCATCTTGCCGCGCACCGCGGTGGCCACGTTGAGCGCGTTGGCGCCGGGCAGCAGCTGGATGGCGAAGGCGCCGATCGGCTTGCCGTCGACGGTGGTGTCGAAGCCGTAGTTGCCTGGGCCGAAGCTGATACGCGCCACGTCGCCGAGCTTGACCGTAGTGCCGTCCGGGTTGGCGCGCAGGATGATGCCGGCGAACTGGTCGGGGCTGGTGAAGCGGCCCTCGGTCGATACCGTTGCCGTGAAGCCCTGGCCGGGCAGGGCCGGATCTGCGCCGATCGAACCGGCGGCGAACTGCACGTTCTGCGCCTTGATCGCGTTCAGCACCTGGGTGGCCGACAGGCTGTAGCCCTGCAGCTTGTCCGGGTTGAGCCAGATGCGCATGGCGTACTCGGATCCGAACTGCTGGGTGCTGCCCACGCCGGGTACGCGCGAGATCTGGTCGAGCACCTGCGAGCCGACGATGTCGCTCAGCCGGTCGCGGTCGATGTTCGGGTTGTCGGACTTCAGCGCTACGACCATCAGGAAGCCGGCGTTGGCCTTGGCCACCACCACGCCTTGCTGGGTCACTTCCGAGGGCAGGCGCGGCGTGGCCAATGCGACCTTGTTCTGCACCTGCACCTGCGCGATGTCCGGGTCGGTGCCGCTTTCGAAGGTCAGCGTGATGCTGGCGCGGCCGCTGGAGCTGGAGGAGGAGCTGAAGTACAGCAGGTGATCGATGCCGGTCAGCTGCTGCTCGATCACCTGGGTGACGGTTTTCTCGGTGGTCTCGGCGCTGGCGCCGGGGTAGGAGGCGTTCACCGTCACCGCAGGCGGCGCGATGTTCGGGTAGGACTCCACGCCCAGGTTGAGGATGGCCAGCACGCCGCCAAGTGAGATGAGGATCGCCACCACCCACGCGAAGATCGGGCGGTCGATGAAAAAACTCGGCATGGTCTTGGCTCCGTTACTTGCCGCGCGCGGTCGCGGAGGCCGCGGAGGCCTTGCCAGCCGCTGCCGGCGGCTGCCACGGAGAGGCATTGGCGGGGGCCCCTTCCTTGACGTTCTGCACGCCCGAGACGATCACCTTCTCGTCCGCCTTGAGGCCGCCGGTGACGACCCAGTCGTTGCCGTCCATCGCGCTGGTGGTCACGTCGCGGCGGGCGACCTTGCCGTCGGCACCGACGGTGAAGACGAAGGCGCCCACCGTGTCGCGCAGCACGGCCGGCTGCGGTACCAGGAACACGTTGTGGCGTTGGCCCAGCGAGGCGGCGATGGTGACGTACATGCCGGGCAACAGGGTGCGCTGCGGATTGGGAATGCGTGCGCGCAGCTTCACCGCACCGGTGGCCGGGTCGACCGTGGTGGAGGAGAAGTCCAGCGTGCCCGTTTCGCCGTACGGGCTGCCGTTGGGCAGCGTCACCCGCACGCTGGCGTTGGCGTTGCCTGCCAGTGACACGTTGCCCTGGCCCTGCGCCTGGCGCAGCTGCTCCAGCTCGGCCACGCTCATGGTGAAGTTCACGTACAGCGGGTCGATCTGGTCGACGGTGGTGAGCAGCGTGGCCTCGCCCTGGCCGACCAGCGCGCCCTCGGTGACCTGCTGCTGGCCGGCGCGGCCGTCGATCGGCGAGCGCACGTCGGCATAGCCCAGGTTGATCTGCGCCGACTGCACGTTGGCGCGCGCCTGCTGCATGGCGGCCGCGGCGCTGCGTTCGGCGGCCAGTGCATTGTCCAGGTCGGCCTTGGACACATAGCCCTTGGGTGCCAGCTCGCGGGCGCGCTGAGCATTGATCTTGGCGTTGGTGTAGCTCGCCTGCGCCTGTGCGAGGTTGCCCTGCGCCGCGCCCAGCGTTGCCTTCAGCGGTGCCGGGTCGATTTGGAACAGCAACCGCCCCTGCTTGACGTCGGTGCCTTCCTCGTAGGTGCGTTTGACGAGCACGCCGGGCACGCGGGCCCGCACGTCCGCGCTGCGGAAGGCCGATAGACGGCCGACCAGGTTCTTGGTCAGCGGCACGGTCTGCGGCTTGACGGTGATCACGCCCACTTGCGGCGGCGGCATCTGCTGCTGCCCCTGCGGCTGGCCCTTGCCGCAAGCGGCCAGGGTGAGCAGGCCGAGGCACAGAGCCAAGGTGCGCGTTGTGGTGGACTTCATGGGAACTCCATTCTTATGAGGCGTGTCAGGACGCGGCGGGAAGCCGGCGAGCATACGAACGTAGCCGTGGCCGACCAGTGCCAATGGTCGTGACACGGCGCGCCGACGGCGGGGCCATCGCCGGCTGGAAATGCACAACTATACCGTCGAGTTTACATTTTGCGAACCGTGCAAGCCAAGACTTGCGCGTTACCGGGCGTCGTAATCAAAACCTGTCGCAAGGGATTGCTCATCGGTCGCCACCGGAGCACGACGAAGCTCGGCACCGGCGATCGACATGAACCTCGACGAAAAGCTCGCAATGCGCTCGGGTCCTTGCAACTTCAGGCCCCGTCGGTGGAATCGCCCTGACGCCCGGCGTATCCTTTTCGGGCTTTGCGCATCCCCGGCGCGGGTACTTTCGTTTCCACTGACAAGCAGATGCCATGAATGCCATTCGCGCGACCAGCGACAGTGCGGTTCCCCCGGCTGTTTTCGAGGAACTGAAGAACAGCGGCTTTCCGACCCAGCGCCTTGATGAGGCGCAATTTTTTATCGGTGCCTTCTTCGCGCGGATGGCGCACAGCGACGTGGACCTGCACACGCCGGCGGAATGGGCCTCGCTCGTTGCCGGCCTGCTCGATTTCCTCCAGCAGCGCGAGCCTGGCCGTGCCAAGGTGCGCGTGCTCAACCCCGGGCGCGGCCACGCGGGCCGTAGCGTGGTCGAAGTGGTCACGGACGACATGCCCTTCCTGGTCGACACGGTCAGCATGATCGTGTCGGAACAACTGCAGATCCACGCGGTGATCCATCCGGTGATCAAGGCCAGCCGCGACGCCAAGGGCCAGCTCCAGCGCCTGGGCAACGAGGCCGGCGTGGCCGAGTCGGTGATGCATTTCGAAGTCGACCGCGTCGCCGACGAGGCCGCTCAGACTGCGCTCCAGGCGCGTGTGGAAGCGGCGCTGGAAGACGTGCGTGCCGCGGTGGGCGACTGGTCGGCCATGCGCGACAAGGCATTGTCAGTGGCCGCCGAGCTGCCGCAGCGCAAGCTGCCGATGGACGAGCGTTCGGTTGGGGAAGCCGCCGATTTCCTGCGCTGGCTCGCCGATGACAACTTCACCTTCCTAGGCTACCGCGAGTACGAGGTGACCGAGGCCGACGGCGAGGACGTGTTGCGCGCCATCGACAGCTCCGGCCTGGGCATCCTGCGCGGCAGCGAGCGCTCGGTAGCGCCGCGCTCGCTGCGAAGCCTGGTCGCCTCGGAGTTGCCGCACTCCGGCGCCACCGATGCGATCATCCTGACCAAGACCAACGCGCGCTCGCACGTGCACCGCCCTGGCTACATGGATTACGTGGGCGTGCTCAAGTTCGACGCGGCTGGCAGGCCGGTGGCCGAGCAGCGCTTTCTAGGTCTGTTCACTTCCAATGCCTACATGGTCCGTCCGCAGGACGTGCCGCTGGTGCGCCAGCGGGTCGAAGCGGTCATGTGCCGCTCCGGCCTGAAGCGCGATTCGTATTCGGGCAAGTCGCTGCGGCACATCCTCGAGACCCTGCCGCGCGACGAGCTGTTCCAGAGCAGCGAGGAGGAATTGTTCTCCATCGCCAGCGGCATCCTCGAGCTGCGCCAGCGCGCGCGCACGCGCCTGTTCGTGCGCCGCGACCGTTATGGCCGCTTCTATACCTGTCTGGTCTACGTGCCGCGCGAGCGCTTCAACACCACCGTGCGCGAGCGCATCGAGCATCTGCTGCGCGATGCCCTGCACGGCGAGCATGTCGATTCGGCCGTGCTGATGGGCGAGGCCGCGCTGGCGCGCCTGCACGTGGTGGTGCGCCCGAAGATCGGCGATCGCACGGCATACGACACGGCGGCACTGGAGCAGTCCGTGGCCTCGATCGTGCGCAACTGGCACGACGACGTGCGCGACGCGCTGGTGCGCGCGCGCGGCGACCACGAGGGTGTGGTTCTGGCCAACCGCTATGCCAAGGCGTTGCCGGTCGGCTACGCCGACGAGGTGAGCCCGGAGGTGGCCGCCGAAGACGTCCACGAGCTGTCGCTGCTGGAGGGCGACGATGCCGTGCGCATGTCCTTCTACCATCCGCCGCAGCGGCCGGACGAGCTGCGTTTCAAGGTCTACCGCTCCGGCAGCGACATTGCCCTGTCCGAAGTGCTGCCGCAGCTGGAAAACCTGGGGTTGCGCGTGCTCACCGAGCACGTCTACGACGTCGACACCGGCGGCACGCCGCTGTTCATCCAGGATTTCGAGGTGCAGCCGGTCGGCCACCTCACCTTCACCGTGGAGCAGGTCGGCACGCTGTTCGAGGACGCCTTCGAGCAGATCTGGCGCGGCAATGCCGAGAACGACGGCTTCAACCGGCTGGTGCTCGGCGCCAAGCTCAACTGGCGCCAGGTCGCCATGCTGCGCGGCTACTGCAAGTACCTGCTACAGACCGGCGTGTCGTTCTCGCAGGCCTACATGGAGGATGCGCTCAACCGCTATCCGGCCATCGCCGGGCTGTTCGTGGAATTGTTCAACGCCAAGTTCGACCCGCGCCGCGAGAGCCTTTCCGCCGGCGAACTCAAGACCGCCAGGGAGCTGCTCGATGCCGAGATGCGCTTGCTGATCCCGGGCAACGTGCAGGCCGCGCAGCCGGGGCTGGTCGATGGCCTGGTGTCGATGCTCTCGCGCTCGCGCGCGGAGCAGGTGTCGACCATCGAGGAGGCCATCGGCCTGCTGCTGGAAAACGTCGCCAGCCTGGACGACGACCGCATCCTGCGCAGCTTCCTGGGCGTGATCCGCGCCACCCTGCGCACCAGCTTCTTCCAGCAGTGGGACGGCGCGTACCGTCCCTACATCAGCTACAAGTTCGACTCGCACAAAGTGCCCGACCTGCCCAAGCCGGTGCCCTTCCGCGAGATCTTCGTGTCGGCCGCGCGCGTGGAAGGCATCCACCTGCGCTTCGGCGCAGTGGCGCGCGGCGGCCTGCGCTGGTCCGATCGTCGCGAGGACTTCCGCACGGAAGTGCTCGGCCTGGTCAAGGCGCAGATGGTCAAGAACACCGTGATCGTGCCGGTCGGTTCCAAGGGTGGCTTTTTCGTCAAGCGCCCGCCCATGCCGACGGGTGGCGCCGGCGACCGCGACGCGCAGCTGGCCGAGGGCATCGCCTGCTACAAGATGTTCATCAACGGCCTGCTCGACATCACCGACAACCTGGTCGAGGGCAAGGTGGTGCCGCCGCACGAGGTGGTACGCCACGACCTGGACGACCCGTACCTGGTGGTCGCGGCCGACAAGGGCACGGCGACGTTCTCCGACATCGCCAATGCGATCTCGATCGAGCACAACTTCTGGCTGGGCGACGCGTTCGCCTCCGGCGGCTCGAACGGCTATGACCACAAGGGCATGGGCATCACCGCCAAGGGCGCCTGGGAATCGGTCAAGCGCCACTTCCGCGCGCTCGGCCGCGACTCGCAGACCCAGGACTTCAGCTGCGTGGGCATCGGCGATATGTCCGGCGACGTGTTCGGCAACGGCATGCTGCTGTCCGAACACATCCGCCTGCTGGCAGCGTTCGACCACCGCCACATCTTCCTGGACCCCAACCCGGACGCGGCGAAATCCTTCGCCGAGCGCCAGCGCATGTTCAAGCTGCCGCGTTCGAGCTGGGACGATTACGACAGGTCGCTGATCTCCGAAGGCGGCGGCATCTACGCCCGCAGCCTGAAGTCGATTCCGGTATCCCCGCAGGTGCGCGAGGCGCTGGGCATCAAGGGTGAGGCAACCCACCTGACGCCCTCGGAACTGATGAGCGCGATCCTCAAGGCGCCGGTCGACCTGCTGTGGAACGGCGGCATCGGCACCTACGTGAAGTCATCGCACGAGACCAACGCCGATGTCGGCGACCGCGCCAACAACGCCTTGCGCATCAACGGCGCCGACCTGCGCTGCAAGGTGGTGGGCGAGGGCGGCAACCTGGGCTTCACCCAGAAGGGCCGCATCGAGGCCGCCCAGCATGGCGTGCTGCTCAACACCGACTTCATCGACAACTCGGCCGGCGTGGACACCTCCGACCACGAGGTCAACATCAAGATCCTGCTCAACGACGCGGTACGCCGCGGCGAGCTGACCGAGGAAGGCCGCAACAAGCAGCTGGCCGCGATGACCGACGAGGTCGCGCAACTGGTGCTGTGGGACAACTACCGCCAGAACCAGGCGATCACCCTGATGGAGCACCAGTCGGTCAAGCGGCTGGGCTCGATGGCGCACTTCATCCGCGAGCTGGAGGCCGAGGGCCTGCTCGACCGCCAGGTCGAGAACCTGCCCTCCGACGCGGAGCTGACCGAGCGCAAGACCCGCCACCAGGGCCTGACCCGGCCGGAGCTGGCGGTGCTCTTGTCCTACGACAAGATCAAGCTGTTCCAGCAGCTGCTCGAGTCGGACGTGCCGGAAGATCCGTACCTGTCCAAGGAGCTGGTGCGCTACTTCCCAGAGCCGCTGCACGGCAAGTACGCGGCCAACATGCAGCGCCATCGCCTCAAGCGCGAGATCATCGCCACCGCGGTGACCAACTCCACGATCAACCGCATGGGCGCCACCTTCATGATGCGCATGCAGGAGGACACGGGTCAGGGCCCGGCGGCGATCGCCAAGGCCTACACCGCCGCGCGCGAGATCCTGGATGCCCGCGAGCTGTGGGCGCAGATCGAGGCGCTGGACAGCAAGGTCGCGGAGGACACGCAGATCGACGCGATCATGCAGATCTGGTCGCAGCTGCGTCACATGACCCGCTGGCTGCTCAACCGCCCGGGCGGCACATTGGACATCGCCGCCAACGTGGAGCGCTACCAGGACGGTGTCACCGCGCTGCGCAAAGCGCTGCCTGACGCGCTCACGCAAACGGGCAAAGCCGACTTCGAGCTCAGCTGCGAGAAGTGGGAAGGCCTGGGCGTGCCGGCGGAGCTGGCCGTGCGGCTGGCCCGCATTTCGGTGCTGCGCGCGGTCCTGGACATGTGCGAAGTCGCCCAACAGAGCGGCCAGCCGATCGCCACCGTCGCCCGCGTGTTCTACGAACTGGGCGAACGGCTCGACCTCGAGTGGCTGCGCGGCCAGATCGAGGCGCTGCCGGTGGAAGGTCACTGGCACGCGCAGGCGCGTGGCTCGCTGCTGGACGAACTCAACCACCAGCATCGAGCACTGGCCCAGCAGGTGCTGGCCCTGGCTGGTGGCCGCAAGGACGTCTCGCCGGTGCAGGCCTGGCTTGATCGCGACGATGCCACGCTCAAGTACACCCGCAGCATGCTGGCGGAGATCCTGACCCAGAACGCCGACTATCCGATTGCCTCGGTGGCGGTGCGGCGCCTGGCCCAGCTGGCGCAGGTGCCGGTGCAATAAGGCCGCGGGACCGGTTCCCCGTTACGGCGGGGGCCGGTCCGTGCCGTCGCGGTGTGCTGCCGCACAAGTGCGGGCCATCACGTCTTGGCGCGGCGGGCTGTAAGGCTTTTCCGATCTTCCGAGCTGGCGCCCAAAAGCCGGAAGCCGCGGAGCTAGACTGCGCCCTCTCCTAGGGACGGGGCAGGCATGAGCGGCAGAGCCATGGCGCTTGCGGTCGGCATACCAGGCGTGACCGCTGGTCGTGGGCGTCTACCTGGCGGGCTTCCTGACGCTGTGGCTGCTGGAGCTCGCGATCCCGCTGGGACCGGCTACCTATATTGGCAGTACCTGCGGGCGCTCGACCTGCCGCAGGTGGTGTGCCCTGCGTGGGCAGGATCAGGCTTGCCCGGCGCCGATGCGGCGCAGACCTACGTCACCAACCATGCCGCCAGCATCGTGTTCAGCCCGCGCGAGCAACAGGATGCGGACAACTGCTCCAAGATGCTCGGCGACACCACCGTGCGCCGGCGCAACCGTACCGTGAGCAAGGGCACGACCTCCTACACGTACGCCGAAGAACGCCGCCCGCTGATGCTGCCGCAGGAACTCAGGCTCTGCCCATCCACGGGGAGATCATCTTCTACGAGGGTTGCACGCCGATCCGCTGTCGGAAGAACCGGTACTTCAAGAGCGCGTTCTTCAGGAAAAGGATAATTGCCGCCAGTGGAACTTGCAGCGATTGCGGCGCCGCCTCCGGATGAGTCCGAGAACGTGCGCGGATGAAAAGCAACGGGATGCCGACCACGCTGATGCGGCTTGTGGCGAGGCGGAGCCAGGCAGCCCATTTCCAACCTGTTCAGTGTTTTCCGCGAACAGCGTCGCTTCCCGGGTCCGGCGATGATCCGAGAGAGGGGGAGAAAAGATGAAAGCTCAACCGATCATTGGTGCGTTTGTGCTCGGCCTTTCATCCATGTGCGTGCCCGTGATTTCGCCCTCGGCGAGAGCCGAGTCCGTGCCGGAAGCCGGCGGGACGATGTGCGAAAAAGCCGACCAGATCGTTTTCTCGTGCCCGTTGAGCGGAGGAAAGATTGTATCGATCTGCGCCGCATCTGAATCGGGCCAGGAGAGCGTCCGCTTTTACTACGCGTTTGGACGTCCGGGGGCGTCGGAATACCTCTATCCGAATGGAAACGCGGACGCCAGGAATGCCTTTTTCAGCTCGCACCTGGTGTATGGCAGGTCGACCGGCGGAATGGCTTACTCGTTCGCCGATGGCGTCTATAAATACGTCGTCTATTCGATCTCCGGAACCGGAGCGCAGGCCGGAGGGGTGCTCATCCAGAACATCGAGGCGCCCTATGCGGCGAGCGAAATGAAGTGCCAGCCGGGCAAGATAACCGAGTCCGACAATGACGCCTTGATGGATTCGGTCATGACGTGGGGCCGCGATCCGGATTTAGCCAACCCCGCGGGCTGCCTGCAAACGTCGATCGTTTGTTTCCAGGCATGGGTTCCAGCGGAGGAACTCGAACTTCAGGGTGGTTCCCGGGTTCATCGATCCGGCGGGCAGATCCCGCTCTCGGGGGGATGACGGCGGAAGTTTTCCGTTTCCTTGTATGGCGGCCGCCCCGTCTGGCTGGTGCATGGCTTTACGCCGCGGCTCGCTTGCGTCGCCGTGCCGGCCGCTGCGTTAAGCTCATGACATTTCGGCCACACCGGACGCCCATGCGCTTTGCCTTCGTCGCCAGCGAGACTGGCATCGCCCAGCAGGCCCGCCGCAAACTGGTCGAGCGCTACGGTGACGTGCCGCCGCTGGACGCGGAGGTGATCGTGGCGCTGGGTGGCGACGGATTCATGTTGCGCACGCTGCATGTCCATCGTGCACTGGAGCTGCCGGTGTACGGCATGAAATTGGGACGCGTAGGCTTCCTGATGAACAAGCACCAGCTCGACGACCTCCCGGGGCGTGTCGAGCGCGCCCACGCGGCCGTGCTTTATCCATTGCAGATGCGCACCACCGATGTGCACGGCAACGAACAGCAGGCCCTGGCCTTCAACGAGGTGTCGCTGCTGCGCCAGACCAACCAGGCGGCGCACCTGGAAGTGAGCCTCAACGAGGCGGTGAAGATCCCGGCGCTGGTCTGCGACGGCATCATGGTGGCCACGCCCGCCGGCTCCACTGCGTACAACCTCTCGGCGCACGGCCCGATTCTCCCGCTGGACGCCAACGTACTGGCGCTGACGCCGATCAGCCCGTTCCGCCCACGCCGCTGGCGGGGTGCGATCCTGCCCCATCGAACGCTGGTGACGCTGCGCGTGCTCGACCCCGGCAAGCGACCGGTAAGCGCCACCGCCGATTTCCTTGAGGTGCGCGACGTGCGCACGGTGACCATCTGCCAGGCGCAGGAACGCGGCGTGAAGCTGCTGTTCGATCCGGAACACAACCTGGAACAGCGCATCCTGGACGAGCAGTTCGCGGCGGAATAAGGCGGTCCCCGAGCAGGGCACCTCCTGCTACCGTCGCGCGGTACTCGAACCTGAGCCTCCCGTGAC
Organism: Frateuria sp.; assembly: GCF_035943815.1. Lineage (GTDB taxonomy): Bacteria > Pseudomonadota > Gammaproteobacteria > Xanthomonadales > Rhodanobacteraceae > Frateuria_A. Next base: position 25,789 of record NZ_DASZBU010000019.1, on the reverse strand, counting down.
CCTTGCTTCCCATGCCTCTTAGGGAAGGTGTCCAGGGGGCGAACGGGCGCCTCGTCCCCCAGCGGCCATTCGCCTTTGCTAGATTGGAACGCATGATCGCACCCGATGCCCACGACCCCGGCGCCAGCACCGACAACCGCCTGGTGGTCGCCATCTCCTCGCGCGCGCTGTTCGATCTGGGCGACAGCCACGCCTTGTTCGAGCGCGACGGGCTGGACGCCTACCGCCGCTTCCAGATCGAGCACGAAGACGACATCCTCCCGCCCGGCGTCGCCTTTCCGCTGGTGCAGAAGCTGCTGGGCCTCAACAAGCTCGCGGGCGACGTGCCGCCGGTGGAAGTGATCCTGCTGTCGCGCAATTCCGGGGATACCGGCCTGCGCATCTTCAACGCCATCCAGCACCACGGACTCGAGATCAGCCGCGCCGCCTTCACCAGCGGCGCGCCTACCTCGGACTACATCGCGCCGTTCAAGGCCGACCTGTTCCTCTCGGCCAACGCCGAGGATGTGGGTCGGGCGCTCGCCGCCGATGTCGCCGCCGCCACCATCCTTCCCAGCACGGCGCCGCCCCGCGCCAGCGAGCAGCTGCGCATCGCCTTCGATGGCGATGCGGTGATCTTCGGCGACGAGGGCGAGCGGGTGTCGCGCGAGGAGGGCCTGGAAGCCTTTCATCGCCGCGAGACCGAGCATGCCGCCGAGCCCCTGTCGGTAGGTCCGTTCCGTGGCTTCCTCACGGCGTTGCACCGCCTGCAGACCGCCTTTCCGGCGGAAGACTCGCCTATCCGCACCGCGCTGGTCACCGCCCGCTCCGCCCCGGCGCACAAGCGCGTGATCCTCACCTTGCGCCGCTGGGGCGTGCGCATCGACGAGGCACTGTTCCTTGGCGGCCGCGACAAGGGCCCGTTCCTGGATGCCTTCGGCGCCGACATCTTCTTCGACGACTCGCCCGCCAACGTCGAATCGGCGCGCAAGCACGTCGCCACCGGGCATGTGCCGCATGGGGTGAGCAACCGCTGAGGGAGCCCGGGCACGGGATGAGCATGGGCAGCTGGATCATGCTGTTCGCCGCGGACTCACTGCTGGCCCTGTGGGTCCTGCGGTTGGGCGTCACCGCATGGGCTGGAAGGCTGGCGCGCCGGCGGTACACCTGGACTGGATCCACGCCGGCTTCTTCTGGAACGAGGAGCAGATCAAGCTGTACGTACTGCTGCCCTGGCTGCTGCACGCGGGCTGGTTCCTGCTCGGGCTGTTCCAACCGTCGTTGCGCTAGCTCAGACCAGCTTCATGCGCCGCCACCAGCCGCTCACCTGGTCCTCGCGCACCAGCGTGAACAGGCCGGCGCCGAGGATCAGCGCGATGCCGACGAGCATCGGCCAGTCCAGGCGGTCCCCGAACAACCAGTAGCCGAAGCCGATCGCCCACAGCATCTGGCTGTACTGGGTGGGCGCCACGCGGTTGGCAGGCGCAGCCTGGGTGGCGAGCATCAGCAGCACGCCGGCCAGCGCCGCAAGCAGGCCATAGCCGGCCAGCAGCCACCACTGGTGCAAGGTCGGCCAGACGAACGAGGGCAGCATCAGCAGCCCCCCGGCCGCCAGCGGGCCGACCACGCCGGCGCCGTACAGGCTGATGCGCTTCTCGTGGGCACCGGCCATGCGCAGCGCCACCACCGAGACCGCGCCGGCCATGCCGCAGGCGATGGCGGCGAAGTGGCCCAGTCCCAGGTGGCGAAAGCCCGGCCGCAGCACCACCAGCACGCCGACGAAGCCGGCGAACACCGCCGACCAGCGCCGCCAGCCCACGTGTTCCTTGAGAAAGATCACCGACAGCACGGTCACGAAGATTGGCATCAGGAAGATCAGCGCGAAGGTCTCGGCCATCGGCAGGTGCGTGAAAGCGACCACGGCGGACAGGTTGCTGGCCGCACCGGTGACCGCGCGGATCCACCAGAGCGAAGGCCGGTTGGCGATGAACACCTCGTGCCAGCGGTCGCCCGGCTTGCGGATGAAGGGGATGGCGACCAGGCCCAGCAACGCGCCGAAGAACACCGCCTCGAAGACGGGCAGCGAGCCGCGCAGCGACTTGACGAAGGCGTCGCTGACCGCGTAGGCCGCGTAGCAGGCGAAACCGAGCAATACACCCTTGAACATGCGTTCTCCCGACAACGACGCACAGGTTGGCGCAAATGCGGCCCGACCGGCACCCCAATGGCATGACCACACCCGCTGGCGGCGCTAGAATGCCGGGCTTGTCCCAACCACTGGAAGCGAAGCATGGCCGCCCGCCTCGACCCGCTCGACCTGTACGACATCCGCTCGCTGCTTACAGACGAGGAGCGCATGGTGCAGGACACTGTCGGCCGCTTCGTCGACGAGAAGGTCCTGCCGATCATCGGCGACTGCTTCGACCAGGGCCGCTTTCCCAAGGAACTGATCCCCGAGATCGCCAGCCTGGGTCTGCTGGGTGCGACGATCCCAGAAAAGTACGGCTGCGCGGGTATGAACGGCGTGAGCTACGGCCTGATCTGCCAGGAGCTGGAGCGCGGCGACTCGGGCCTGCGCAGCTTCGCCTCGGTGCAGAGTTCGCTGTGCATGTACCCGATCTACGCCTACGGCAGCGAAGAGCAGAAGATGCACTACCTGCCCGGGATGGCGGCGGGCGAGGTGATCGGCTGCTTCGGCCTGACCGAGCCGCACGGCGGTTCGAACCCGGCCAACATGAAGACCAATGCCAGGAAGGACGGTGGCGACTGGCTCATCAACGGCGCCAAGATGTGGATCACCAACGGCAACATCGCCCACATCGCGATCGTCTGGGCGCAGACCGAGGACGGCATCCAGGGCTTCATCGTGCCGACCGATTCGAAGGGCTTCGCCGCGCAGGAAGTGCACAAGAAGATGAGCCTGCGCGCCTCGGTCACCTCCGCGCTGTTCTTCGACAACGTGCGCGTTCCCGACGCCAACCGCCTGCCCAGCGTGAAGGGTCTCAAGGGCCCGCTGGGCTGCCTGACCCAGGCCCGCTACGGCATCACCTGGGGCCCGATCGGCGCCGCGCAGGCCTGCCTGAAGGAAGTGCTCGACTACACCGCCGAGCGCATCCTGTTCGGCCGCCCGCTCGCCTCGAACCAGGCGATCCAGCTCAAGCTCGCCGACATGGCCCGGCGCATCACCACGGCGCAGCTGCTCTCGCTGCAGCTGGGGCGCCTGAAGGACGCCGGCGCCATGCAGCCGACCCAGGTCTCGCTGGCCAAGTGGAACAACGTGCGCATGGCGCTGGACATCGCGCGCGACTGCCGCGACATCCTGGGCGGCGCCGGCATCACCACCGAGCATTCGGCGATCCGCCATGCGCTGAACCTGGAATCGGTGATCACCTACGAGGGCACCGAGACGGTGCACCAGCTGGTGGTCGGTCGCGAGCTCACCGGCATCAACGCATTCTGATCCCGGGGCCGGCGATCCCGTCCTGGAACGTCATTCTCGCCAAGCGGTAATCCACCTCAGGCTCAGGATGCAACGTCAACATGGATTCCCGCTTTCGCGGGAATGACGGCAAGGAAGTTGGGCTTGTGTCGCCAGCAAAGCTTTCGGGAGATGAGGCCTTGCACGTTCCGGATATCCGCATCGAAACCGACCGCCTGATCCTGCGCCCGACCGGGCCGGCAGATTTCGAGGGTTGGGCCACGCTGATGGGCGATGAGGACAACTCGCGCCACATTGGCGGGCCGCAGCCGCGCCCGGTGGCCTGGCGCGGGTTTCTCTCCATGGCCGGGGCATGGGCGATCCAAGGCTACGGCATGTTCTCGGTGATCGAGAAGGCCAGCGGACGCTGGATCGGCCGGCTCGGCCCTTGGTGCCCGGAAGGCTGGCCCGGTACCGAGGTGGGCTGGGGCCTGCTGCGCGAGGCCTGGGGCAAGGGCTACGCCACCGAGGGCGCGGCCGCGGCCATCGACTGGACGTTCGAGCATCTTGGCTGGACCGAGGTGATCCACACCATCGCGCCGGACAACCTCGCCTCGCAGCAGGTCGCCCGGCGGCTGGGCTCGAGCCTGCAGGGGCCGGGCCGACTGCCCGAGCCGTTCCAGGAGCTCGTCGTCGAGGTGTGGGGCCAGAGCCGCGAGGCCTGGATGCGTCGCCGCGCATGAGCCATATCCCGCCCGCGCTGTTCGTCGCGCTCGCCGAAGCGGTGCCGGAACTGCACGTGCATTGTGCCGAGCCGTGGTGCCTGGTCGGCAGCGCCGCCGCGCGGCTGCTCGGCGCCGAAGTGGGCGTGGCGGACGTCGACGTGCTGGTGTCGCGCGCCGATGCCGAGGTGCTGGCCTCGCGCTGGGCCGATCGCCGCGACCCCTGCTACGCCCCCGCCGACGGCGGCCGTTTCCGCTCGCTTTTCGCCCGCTTCCGCTTCCCCGGCATGCCGGTGGAAGTGATGGGCGGGCTGGAGCACGACGCGGGCGAGGGCTGGCAGGCGGTGACGCCAGGGCGTCTGGTGCTGGTCGGCCTGGAAGGCCTGGCGGTGCCGGTGCCTTCGCTGGACGAGCAGATCCGCATCTTCGAATCCTTCGGCCGCGACAAGGACCGCGTTCGCGCCGCCGCCCTGCGGCGGCTGCGCCAGCCGGCGTCCGTGCTGCCCATCGTTTCCTCTTCCTGACGGCCGCTTCGGCCGCCCCCGTACCGGTACGAGTCCATCATGACCACTGCGCTTCCCATCACCGCCCGCCACAAAGGCTTCAACCGCGCCGAGATCGTCGACCAGAACTTCACCGAGTTCGTGAAGCTTTGGCAGGGCAAGGTGCGCGCGGCGCCGCGCGATGATGCGCCGGTACTGCCGGGCAGCGCGCTGGACGCGCGCGGCTTCCGCGAACTGCTGGAGTCGCAGCTGATCAGCCGCCACCTGGACCTGATGGCGCGCGTGCTGCGCGTGCAGAACAAGGTGTTCTACACGATCGGTTCGTCCGGCCACGAAGGCAACGCGATGGTGGCGCGGCTCACCCGCCACACCGATCCGGCCTTCCTGCACTACCGCTCCGGCGGCTTCATGGCCGAGCGCTTCCGCAAGCTGCCTGGGATGGACCCGGTGATGGATTCGGCGCTGTCCTTCGCCGCCAGCAAGGACGACCCGGCCTCCGGCGGCCGCCACAAGGTATGGGGCTCCAAGCCGCTGTGGGTGCTGCCGCAGACCTCGACCATCGCCTCGCACCTGCCCAAGGCGCTGGGCACCGCCGTCGCCATCGACCACGCGCGTCGCATCGGCCACACGCTGCCGGTGCCGGAGGATTCCATCGCGATCTGCTCCTTCGGCGATGCATCGAGCAACCACGCCACCGCGCAGACCGCGTTCAATGCGGCGGCGTGGACGGCTTACCAGAAGCTGCCCGCGCCGGTGCTGTTCGTGTGCGAGGACAACGGCATCGGCATTTCGGTGAAGACGCCGACCGGCTGGGTGGCCAGCAATTTCCAGTCGCGCTCCAACCTCGACTATTTCTTCGCCGACGGCCTGGACCTCGCCGAAGGCTACGCGCAGGTACAGCGCGCAGTGGAGCATTGCCGCAGCACGCGCCGGCCGACCTTCCTGCATTTGAAAACCACCCGCGTGATGGGCCACGCCGGTACGGACTTCGAGATCGAATGGCGCAGCATCGAGGAGCTTTGCGCGGTGGAGGCCACCGATCCGCTGCTGCGCTCGGCCGCGATCGCGCTGGAGTCGGGCCTGTATTCGAAGGACGCGCTGCTGGAGCTGTACGAAGCCACCCGCAAGCGCTGCTTCGCCGCTGCCGAGGAGGCCGACCGCCGGCCCAAGCTCGAGCGCCTGGAGGACGTGATGGCGCCGCTCGCGCCCTACACGCCGGCCAAGGTGAAGGCCGAGGCCGAGCGCGCCGACTACACCGACGCGCGCGTCAAGGCCTTCGGCAGCGAGGAGAAGCTGCCCGAGAACCAGCCGCCGCGCCATCTGGCCATCCAGATCGGCCAGGCGCTGCACGACATCATGGCCAAGTACCCCGAGTCGCTGCTGTTCGGCGAGGACGTGGCGCAGAAGGGCGGCGTCTACACGGTCACCAAGGGCCTGCACAAGGCGTTCAAGAACACCCGCGTGTTCAACACGCTGCTGGACGAGACGGTGATTCTGGGCCTGGCCCAGGGCTACGCCAACATGGGGCTCCTGCCGATCCCGGAGATCCAGTACCTGGCCTACTTCCACAACGCCGGCGACCAGATCCGCGGCGAGGCGGCCAGCCTGCAGTTCTTCTCCAACGACCAGTACCGCAACCCGCTAGTGATGCGCGTGGCCTCGCTGGGCTACCAGCGCGGCTTCGGCGGCCACTTCCACAACGACAACTCGATCGCGGCGCTGCGCGACATTCCGGGCCTCGTCGTCGGCTGCCCAAGCCGCGGCGACGATGCCGCGACGATGCTGCGCACGCTGACCGCGCTGGCCAAGGTCGACGGGCGCGTGTGCGCCTTCCTCGAGCCGATCGCGCTGTACATGACCAAGGATCTGTACGAAGCCGGCGACGGCCAGTGGCAGTTCGCCTATCCCCCACCGGGTGAGGCAATGGCGCTGGGCGAGGGCAGGGTCTACGGCGATGGGGCAAACGATCTGGTGGTGTTCACCTTCGGCAACGGCGTGCCGATGGCGCTGCGCGCAGCGCGCACCATCGAGGCCGAGCTGAAATGGAAAGTCCGCGTGATCGACCTGCGCTGGCTGGCGCCACTCAATGACGCCTTCATCGCGGCGCAGGCGAAGAGCGCCAAGCGCATCCTGGTACTGGACGAGGGCCGCAAGAGCGCCGGCGTGGGCGAGGGCGTGATCACCGCCATCGTCGAGGCGGGCCTGGGAGCCACGCCGCTGGAGCGGGTGGTCGGCGCAGATACGTTCACCCCGTTGGCAGGCGCGGCGTTCCTGGTGTTGCCGGGCGAGGCGGACGTGGTGGCAGCGGCGCGCAAGCTCGCGGGTTGATGCGCTGACGGGGAGGTTGGCTCGGGGCGAGTCCTCATCCAGCGTTTGTCGGAGCCTTTCCCACGGGCGGGGGGGAAGGCTCGCTGGCGAGGATTGCGGGTCCTCAGCTTTGGGCTTTGCCCTGTAGGGTCCGAAGGCCCGAGGGCGACGCTCAGTCGTCCACTTCGCTCACCTGCGGCCAAGGCTGGTTCTCCAGGCCGCGCGGCCGGTCGTACATGCGCGCCTGGTTGCGGCCGTTCACCTTGGCCTGGTACATCGCCTGGTCGGCGCGCTCGATCAGCGCCTCCAGGGTGTCACTGAAGGTGCGCATGGCCACGCCGATGCTCACGCTCAGCATGAACTCCGGGTTGACCGGGATCTCCAGGCGGTGCACGCGCCGGCACAGGCGGGTGGCCACCTGCATCGCCTGCTCCTGCACCACGCCGTCGAGCATGGCGATGAACTCCTCGCCGCCGTAGCGGCCGAGCAGGTCGGACGGCCGCAGTTCGGCGCGCAGCGCTTCGGCCACCTCGATCAGCGCACGGTCGCCGGCGCGGTGGCCCTGCTGGTCGTTGAGCAGCTTGAAGCGATCCAGGTCCAGGAACAGCAGCGCGAGCGGCCGCCCGGCGCTGTCGGCCAGCATCGCCTCGGCCGCCTCGTTCCACGCGCGTCGGTTGAGCACGCCGGTGAGCGAGTCGTTGTCGGCCAGCGCACGCACCATGTCGCGGTCGCGGCGCATGGTCAGCGCGCGGTCGCCCAGGCCGATCGACAGCACGATCGCCTCGAATGCGCCGGCGACCACGCTGGCGTCGCTGATCCAGCCCATGCCGGGCAGGGCTCCGCTCAACTGAGCGGTGGACAAGGCGGTGAGCGCCAGCAGCGGCGTCCAGCCGACCAGGAAGAACCAGGCATGCCGCGAACCGTGCGCGGCCGCCACGATGGCGGTGAGCAGCATCAGCATCGCGCCGAGAATCAGCAGCGGATCGACCAATGCCTGCGCCACGTCCACCAGCAGGCCGATCGAGCTGCTGCGCATGAGCACCAGCATCGGCATGCCGATGGCCAGCGCCAGTACCGGCGCGCGCAGCAGTGGCGCGAAGCGCTGCAGCTCGCAGAAGCGCGCCATGAACAGCGCGGCGAACGCCACCGACAGCGCGATCGCCGCGGACTCAAGCAGGCCGGCCGAGGGCGCCAGCCAGCCCAATTCCAGCGGATGGAACAGGAACCCGGTCTGCACGCTCTGGATCAGCGCGTAGCAGAAGATGTAGCCGGCGTACCAGGAAAAGGTGTTGTCGTGGAGCATCAGCGCGAAGCACAGCGCCATCAGCGCCATCGTCAGCATGACCGCGAAGCAGGCGCTGAAAAGCGTCAGCCAGTTCGCGTCGTGCGCGAGGAAGGAGCTCAGCGATTCCAGATGGAAGCTAAGCGGCGGGGCGAGCCCCTCGGTCGGCTCGAGCCTGATCAGGATCAGGGTGGCGGCCGGAACGCTCGCCGGGTAGCGGTAGGCGAACCGGCCGTGGCCCAGCGGCGGGCCGCCGGACTCGTCCAGCGAGAGGTTGGCGACTGGCCCTTTCTGGTCGTAGATCGTGATGCGCCCGAGCGCGGGCGGGTAGATCGTCAGTACCCGCTCCTCGTCCACCCAGGGCGGTTGCGGGCGCAGCACCACCCAGGTGCCCATTCCCGCGCGCGGGAAGCCGTGCAGCAATGACGGGTCGAACGCGGCCAACTGGCCCTGGCGGAACTGCTCGATCACCGCGGCGGGAGTGTCTCCCTCGCGGACCTCGCGCCAGCCGCCATCGAGCGGCACCGCGGCCCGCACCACGCCGAGCCACAGCCACAGCAGACCGAGCACGCACCCGGCAACCGGGAGCCTGCACTGGTTCCACACCCTTGCTGCGGCAAGCCTTCGCATTCCCCCTCGACCCCGCTGGCGGCCTTGCTCGACTCCCGTCGGCCGCATTCGACTTCCCGGCCAGGCCAGCCGACTGTTGCACAGCGGCATACCCGGGCTTTTAACGATCCTAACCCGAACCGTCAGCCTGCCCGCCTGGTTTTGTGCGGGGCAAACCAGGGGTGGTCTAGCAGGGTCTGTGCCAATGGGGAAACCCGGTCGCCCCAGCGCTCACGGCTCCTTGGCAGCACGAGCGGCATGCTCGCCGAATAGCGGCCGTGTCTGACCCTGTGGGGAAGCTATGGACCCAACCGAGCAGTCACGGCGCGCCCTTCGCCACCCACGATGCCCGCCTGCGGGCCATCAGCGGAGAAGCCCATGAGCATCAAAGTAGCCGTACTGGTCGGCAGCCTGCGCAAGGATTCCTACAACCGCCGCCTGGCCCGTGCCGTGGAAAAGCTGGCTCCGCAGGATCTGGCCTTCGAACAGGTGCGCATCGACGACTTGCCGCTCTACGACCAGGACTTCGACGCCGACTACCCGCCGCGGTGCCAGCAGCTCAAGGCGCAGATCAAGGCGGCCGACGCGCTGCTGTTCGCTACCCCGGAGTACAACCGCTCGGTGCCCGGCGTGCTCAAGAACGCGATCGACATCGCCTCGCGCCCCTACGGGACCAACGCCTTCGCGGGCAAGCCGGGCGCGGTCATCGGCGCATCCATCGGCGCCACCGGCAGCGCGCTGGCGCAGCAGCACCTGCGCAATACGCTGGCCTACCTGGACGTGCCGCTGCTGGGCCAGCCGGAGGTCTTCGTGCAATTCAAGGACGACGGTCCGATCGACGCCAACGGGGAAATCACCGTCGACAGCACGCGCAAGTTCCTGCAGGGTTTCGTCGATCGCTACGTGGAGTGGGTGCACCGCATCCTCCGGCGATAGAGCCCGCGGACCCGCAACACCTATCCGTTCCGGCCGCGGCGGGCCGGGTGCGATGATCTTGGCGCTTGACTCTGGACCTGGATCAAAGGTCTAGGCTTGCGCCATGAACCCGCAAACCACCGCCCCGCTAACCATCGGTGCCGTCGCCAAGCGCGCCGGCGTGGCCATCGACACCATCCGCTACTACGAACGCCAAGGACTCCTGCCCGAGCCGATGCGTCGCCCTTCGGGCTATCGCAGCTACGGCGAAGGTACGGTGGCACAGCTGCGCTTCATCCGGCGCGCCAAGAACCTGGGCTTCACGCTGGAGGAGATCCGCGAACTGCTGGCGCTTTCGGCCGATCGGCAGCGCGGCGTCAAGGCGGTCAAGCGGCGCGCGCAGCAGCGCCTGGCCGAGATCGAGGCGCGCATCGAGGAGCTCCAGCGCGTGCGTGCCGGGCTGGCGCAATTGATCGAGGCCTGTCCGGGCCACGGCAAGCCCGAGCAGTGCCCGATCCTGCGCGCGCTCGATGGGGAGGACCGGCCATGAGCAGCTGCTGCCAGGCCCACCCAGTGCATGCGGCGGTGAAGGATCCGGTCTGCGGCATGAGCGTCGATCCCCTTGCGACCAAGCACCGTGCCGGACATGCCGGGAAGACCTGGTATTTCTGCAGCGCGCGTTGCCGCGAGCGTTTCGTCGCCATTCCGGAGCGCTTCCTGGGCGGGCACCAGGCGCCGCCGGTCGATGCCGGAGCCATCTATACCTGCCCGATGCACCCGGAAGTGCGCCAGGTCGGTCCGGGCGATTGCCCCAAGTGCGGCATGGCGCTGGAGCCGCTGGCGCCGAGCGCTGAAGCGGACGATCGCGGTGAACTGCACGCGCTGTGGCGCCGCTTCGCCTGGCTGGCCGTGCTGACCCTGCCGGTGGTGGTGCTGGCCATGGGGCCGCACCTGGCCGGTCACCCCTGGCCGGCGCGCTGGATCGGTCTGCTCGGTGGCATCGAGGCGCTGCTGGCCAGCGTGGTGGTGCTGTGGGGCGGGGCGCCATTCTTCCGGCGCGGCTGGCGTTCGCTCAGGCCCTGGTCGCCCAACATGTACACCTTGATCGCGCTCGGCACCGGCGTGGCCTGGGGCTACAGCGTGGTGGCGCTGCTGCTGCCGGGCCTGTTCCCGGTCGGCTTGCGTACGCACGGCCGCGTGGGCGTGTACTTCGAGTCGGCGGCAGTGATCGTCACGCTGGTCAAGCTGGGTGACGTCCTGGAGCTGCGCGCGCGGCGGCGTACCGGCGAGGCGCTCAAGGCCTTGCTTGGACTGGCGCCGAAGATGGCCCACCGCGTGGAGCACGACGGCGAGCGCGACGTGCCGCTGGAACAGGTGCAGGTCGGTGACCTGCTGCGCGTGCGCCCGGGTGAAAAAGTGCCGGTCGACGGGGTGGCGACCGCGGGCGAGAGCCACCTGGACGAGTCCATGCTCACCGGCGAGCCGATGCCGGTGGCCAAGGCGGCGGGCGACCGCCTCACTGCCGGCACGGTCAACCAGGACGGCACGTTGCTGTTGCGCGCGCAGAAGGTAGGCGGCGACACCCTGCTGGCGCAGATCGTCGCGCTGGTGGCGCAGGCGCAGCGCAGCCGTGCGCCGCTGCAGCGCGTGGCCGATCGCGTGGCTGCGTGGTTCGTGCCCGCCGTGGTCGCCACCGCGGTGCTCGCCTTTGCCGCATGGGCGGCGTTCGGGCCGGAGCCGGCGCTGGCGCACGCGCTGGTGGCGGCGGTGTCGGTGCTGATCATCGCCTGTCCCTGCGCGCTGGGCCTGGCCACGCCGATCTCGATCATGGTCGCCAGCGGGCGCGGCGCGCAGGCGGGCGTGCTGTTCCGCGATGCCGCCGCGATCGAGGCGTTGCATGGCGTGGACACGCTGGTGGTGGACAAGACCGGCACGCTGACCGAAGGCCGCCCCGCGCTGCGCGAGGTGGTCGCCCTGGGCGATCAGCCGCAGGAGCGGCTGCTGGCCATGGCGGCCGCGCTGGAGCAGGCCAGCGAGCATCCGCTGGCGCGCGCGATCGTCGCCGGGGAGCAGGCCGCGGGCAGTCGCGTGCCGTCCGCGGCCGGCTTCCGTTCGCTCACCGGCCGCGGCGTGTGCGGGCGCATCGAGGGTGCCGAGGTCGCGCTTGGCAATGCGCGCCTGCTGGATGAGCTCCACGTCGCATTGGACCTGGCCGCCGCAGCGCAGGCCGAACGGCTGCGCACCGGCGGCGCCACCGTGGTGTTCCTGGCGATCGATGGCCGGCTGGCGGGCCTGCTCGCCGTGGCCGACCGCATCAAGCCCGATACGCCCGCCGCGCTGGATACCCTGCGCCGCGAGGGCCTGCGCATCGTCATGCTCAGCGGCGACCACGCCACCACGGCGCAGGCGGTCGCACGAGAGCTTGGCATCGATGAGGTGCATGCCGAGGTCTCGCCGGCGGACAAGGCTGCCGTGGTCGAGCGCCTTCGGCGCGAAGGCCACCGGGTGGCGATGGCCGGTGACGGCATCAACGACGCCCCGGCGCTCGCCGGCGCGGACGTGGGCATCGCCATGGGCAGCGGCACCGACGTGGCGATGGAAAGCGCCCAGGTCACCCTGGTCAAGGGCGAGCTGTCCGCCATCGCCCGCGCCCGCGCGCTTTCGCAGGCGACCGTGCGCAACATCCACCAGAACCTGTTCTTCGCTTTCGTCTACAACACCGTGGGCGTGCCTTTGGCGGCCGGCGTGCTGTATCCGCTGTTCGGGGTGGTGCTCTCGCCGATGATCGCGGCGCTGGCGATGAGCTTGTCGTCCGTGTCGGTGGTGACCAATGCCTTGCGGTTGCGTGGCGCGCGCCTGTGATCCTTCCTTGTCTGCGGGGGATATGCCCGATGCTTCAGCCGCTTTACCGCGGACGCTCGGGAGCTGAGGCAAGTGAAGGTTACCCGTCGTGCGTGGTCCGTTGTAGTTGCACTCAGGTACGTCGACCCACGTTTGCTTGGATGGGCTGAAGTGCACCCTACGATGCTTCTTGAAAGGTAGTCTCAGTCCGCTCGCCTCTAACTCAGTTGTGCGCCCCTGCGGCATCCATTCAACGGGAACGCTAGGGCCGACACTCCCAAGCCTGCGGCATACCTCTCTTGCCTCAACCCCCGAGCGCCGACAGGCGATCGGAAGCCCGCCGCAGGCGAGCCAAGTCGCGCAGAGGCCACGCCAAGAAGCCCGAGGAAGCTCAAGCGCAGCGCCCTCGACCTCGATGCCTTAAGCTGCGCGCGCCCGCGCCCCAAGGGAACCCCAATGCCCCGCACGCTCGCCGAATGGCTGGCCTACCAGGAACACGTCAACCCGCACAGCATCGAGCTCGGGCTCGAACGCGTGCGCACGGTCTGGCGGCGGATGGGCGCACCCGCGCCGGCACCCTGCGTGGTGACCGTGGGCGGAACCAACGGCAAGGGTTCGACCGTCGCCCTGTTGGAAGCGATGCTGCATGCGGCCGGCCGGCGCGTGGGCTGCTACACCTCGCCGCACCTGCTGCGCTACAACGAGCGCGTGCGCATCGACGGCCGCGATGCGACCGACGACGCGTTGACCGGCGCGTTCGAGCGCATCGAGGTGGCCCGCGGCACGGGCGCCGATGCGGTGCCGCTGACCTATTTCGAGTACGGCACGCTGGCGGCGCTGGATCTTTTCGCGCGCGCGGGGCTGGATGTGGCCGTGCTCGAAGTCGGCCTCGGCGGCCGCTTGGACGCGGTCAACATCGTCGATGCCGATGCGGTGGCGATCACCACCATCGACCTGGACCACATGGATTGGCTGGGCAACGACCGCGACAGCATCGGCCGCGAGAAGGCGGGCATCGCGCGGCGCGGCCGGCCGGCCATCGTCGGTGAACTGGACCCGCCGACCGGCCTGCTCGACGCGCTGGCCGCCAGTGGTGCGCAGGTGCAGCGGGCGGGGCGGGATTTCAGCGCGCAGCGGCAGGGGCAGGGCTGGCGTTGGCAGCATCGGGACGGTACTTCGTTCGATCTGCCCGACCCGGCGCTCGCCGCGCCAGTGCAGTACGCCAATGCGGCGACTGCGGTGGCCGTGCTGCACGCGCTGGGCACCGGTGGCCGCATTGCCCCGATGGCGCTGAGCCAGGCGGCCGCCGATGGCCTGCGCGCCGTGCGGGTGCCTGCGCGCCTGCAATCGCTCGGCGGCGATCCACTGCTGGTCGTGGACGTGGGGCACAACCCGCAGGCGGCCCGGGCCCTGGCCGACTGGCTCCAGGCCCGTGATTTCCCGCGCGTGCATGCGGTCTACGGCGCACTGGCGGACAAGGACGTGGCCGGCGTGCTGGTCGCGCTCGGACCCCAGGTCGACCACTGGCACCTGGCCGGCCTGGATGGCGCTTCCCCACGCGGGCTGCCGGTCGGCGCACTGGCCCAGGCGTTGCGGCAGGCCTTGCCCCAGGCCGTATCCGATGCGCACGCGGACGTGCCCGCTGCGCTCGCCGCGGCGCGGACGCGGGCGCAGCCCGGGGAATGCATCCTGGCGTTCGGCTCCTTCTTCGTCGCCAGCGCGGTGTTGGCTGAACCGGCAGCCTGAGCGGACCGTGCCGCCGGCACGGGCAGGTATAATCCCGCTACTTAAGTGTCGTACGGCCCTGGAGCTTCAGTCTTGAAAACACGCCTGCTGGGTGCCTTCGTCCTGATCGCGTTGATGGTGCTGTTCGTGCCGATGTTCTTTTCCAGCACGCCGCCCACCACCGCCGGTGACCAGGCCGTGAGCCTCGCCATTCCTCCGGCGCCGGACCGCGACCTGCAGACGCGCACGATGAGCCTCAACCCCGACGCGCCCGCCAGCGCCGCCAGTGCCGTCAGCCCTGCCGGCACCGCGCCCGTGATCCCGGCGGGCACCCAGTCGGCCGCGGCGGCGCCGTCGGACCGTGTGGCTACCGTCGACATCGCCTCGCGCCGTCCGCGCGACGTGGAAATGGAGCCGAACGCGGCCACATCGCCGGCGGCTCCCGTGATCCCGGCCAAGGTCGCGCCGCCCGCACCGCAGCCGGCCGCCCAGCCGGTGCCCGCCAGCTCCTCCGAGGACACCGCCGGGACCGCCGCGCGCGGCAGCTACACGCTCAATTTGAGCGCCTATTCCAGCGCCGGCGCGCAGCGCCTGATGCAGAAGGTGCGCGAGCTGGGTTATCCGGTGGCCGGCCGCCCGGTCAGCCAGGGCGGCAGGGCGCTGACCCTGGTCACCGCCGGCCCGTTCCAGACGCGCACCGCCGCCGAGGCCGCGCGACTGAAGATCGGCCAGAGCATTCCCGGCGCGCCGGTGCACCTTGAAAGCGGCGCCAGCGACCAGCATGGTGATGTGGCCGCCGCGGCGCCCGCCACCGCCGCCGTCCCCGCGCGCGCAGGCGGTTTCGCGGTGCAGGTGGCGGCAATGGGCAGCCAGGCCGACGCCGGCGCGCTGCGCGACAAGTTGCGTGCGGCGGGCTTCGACGGCTTCGTCGACACGGTCACCTCCGGCGGTCGCCAGCTGTGGCGCGTGCGTGCCGGGCCGCAGACCCAGCGCGCCGATGCCGAGCGCGTGCGTGACCAGATCAAGGCGCGGCTGGGCCTGGCCGGCAATGTGGTGAGCGTGCCGTAAGGCGCGCTCGCAAGGGGCAGCGATGAACTGGATCGACTACGCCATCCTCGTCGCGCTGGCCTTGTCCGTGCTGGTCGGGCTATGGCGCGGGCTGATGTCGGAGGTGCTTTCGCTGGCGGCATGGATCGCCGCGTTCTGGGTGGCATGGGTGTTCGGGCCGCTGGTCGCCGCGCAGTTCGAGCACAGCATTTCCTTGCCGGCGGGACGCATCCTGCTCGGCTATGGGCTGTGCTTCGTGGCGGTGCTGATGCTTGGGGCGCTGCTGCGGTTCATCGTACGGCGGCTGCTATGGAGCACCGGCCTGGGCGGCCTGGACCGGCTGCTGGGCATGCTGTTCGGCTTCGCGCGCGGCGTGCTGCTGGTGACGCTGGTGGTGTTCCTGGCCGGCTTTACCGCGCTGCCGCGCGAGCGCGCCTGGCAGGAATCGACGCTGCTGCCGCAATTCCAGGTCGCCGCCGGCTGGCTGGGCGAGCGGGTACCGGCGAACGTGCGCCGCTACCTGCATCCGCCGGCCGGGCTGCCCAGGCTGCCGTCGGGCTTGCCGGCGCTGCCGATCCTTCCGGGCGGTTCACCTGCGCCGGCGCAGTCTGTGCTTTCGGCCGCGCAGGCCACGCTTACCTGACCCAAGTTCATCTCGAAACGCAGGCATCAAACATGTGCGGAATCATCGGCATCGTCGGTACCACCGAAGTGGCATCGGCGCTTTATGACGGACTTACGGTGCTGCAGCACCGCGGCCAGGACGCTGCCGGCATCGTCACCGTCGAGGGCGCGCACCTGCGCCTGCACAAGGGCAACGGCCTGGTGCGCGACGTCTTCAGCCAGGGCGCGATGAGCCGGCTGCGCGGGCACATCGGCATCGGCCATTGCCGTTATCCGACCGCGGGCTCCGACAACGCCGACGAGGCGCAGCCGTTCTACGTCAACTCGCCCTACGGCATCGCCTTCGCGCACAACGGCAACCTGGTCAACACCGAGGCGCTGCGCCGCGAGATGTACCAGGACGACCGTCGCCACATCAACACCGATTCGGACTCCGAGGTGCTGCTCAACGTGCTGGCGCACGAGCTGCAGATCCAGGACCGCATGGCGCTGACGCCCGACCAGATATTCAAGGCGGTCGCCGGCGTGCATGCGCGCGCGCGTGGCGGCTACGCGTGCCTGGCGCTGATCCAGGGCTACGGCCTGGTGGCATTCCGCGACCCGCACGGCATCCGTCCGCTGGTGCTGGGCGAGCGCGTGACCCCGGCGGGGCGCGAGTACGCGGTGGCGTCCGAATCGGTCGCCTTCGACGTGTTGGGCTTCAAGCGCGTGCGCGACGTGGCGCCGGGCGAGGCGGTGTACATCACCGTCGACGGCCAGCTGCATGCGCGCCGCTGCGCCGAGGGCGCGGTGCACGCGCCATGCATCTTCGAGTACGTGTACCTGGCGCGGCCCGACTCGATGATCGAGGACGTCTCGGTCTACAAGGCGCGCCTGCGCATGGGCGAGAAGCTGGCGCAAAAGATCATGCGCGAGTGCCCGGACCACGGCATCGACGCGGTGATCCCGATCCCTGACACCGCGCGCACCGCCGCCAGCTCGCTGGCCAACGTGCTGGGCGTGCCGTTCCGCGAGGGCTTCGTCAAGAACCGCTACGTCGGGCGTACCTTCATCATGCCGGGGCAGGGCGACCGCGTGAAGTCGGTGCGCCGCAAGTTGAACGCGATCGACCTGGAGTTCCGCAACAAGACCGTGCTGCTGGTCGACGACTCGATCGTGCGCGGCACGACGTCCAAGCAGATCATCCAGATGGCCCGCGACGCAGGGGCGAAAAAGGTCTATTTCGCCTCCGCCGCGCCGCCGGTGCGCTATCCCAACGTGTACGGCATCGACATGCCCTCGGCCAGCGAGCTGGTCGCCGCCGGCAAGAGCGAGAAGGAAGTCGAGCAGTTGCTCGGCGCCGACTGGCTGATCTACCAGGACCTGGCCGATCTCGTCTGGGCGGTGAAGGATGGCAACGAGGAGCTGAAGCAGTTCGATACCTCCTGCTTCTCCGGCGAGTACGTCACCGGCCTGGACCGCGACTACCTGCAGCAGATCGAGATGCTGCGTTCGGACGACGCCAAGGCGGCGCGCCGCAGCGCCTGAATCCCGTCAGCCGAGGTTGTGGCCGATGTGCCACAACACGCCCGACGGATCGATCAGGTGGAAGTCGCGCATGCGCCACGGACGGTCCGCCGGTGCGGTCATGCGCACGTTGTGCTCGCGATAGCGGGCGATGAGGTCCTGCTCGACCAGGCGCCTGTGCCAGGCGTCGGCGTCGTCCACCAGCAGGTGCATCATGAAGTTGTCGGCATGTGCCTGGTCGTAGAAGCGCTGCAGCAGGAAGCTGCATTCGTCCAGGGCGAAGTAGGCCACGCCGTCGAATTCCGATCGCTCCTGGAAACCCATGTCGGCGTAGAAGCGCCGCGATACCTCGTAGTCCCGTGCCGGGACGAACGCCTTGATCTCGATCGCATGGAGGTTGGGCACGTCGGTTCCAAGGCAACGGCGGGACGCCACTATGCAACCGCGGTGCTGGCCCAGGCAACGCAAGCCGCGACGTAAACTTGCCGCATGAACGACCTGCACCAAGCTGCCCGGCGCTGCATCGAAGCCAGCGATCCGCAAGAAAAGCTCCGCCTGACCGGTGACACATGGCGTGCCCTGCAGGCGGGCGAACTGCGCCCGGGCCCGCTGGGGCCGCCACCGGAGGCGATCGGAGCGCCTGGCCGCCCGCCACGCCCGCGCCTGGTCGAGGCGCGCCAGGTGCCGCAGCGCGGCCTGGGCACGCCCGAAGGTCGCGCCGCGCTCGTCCATGCCATCGCGCATATCGAATTCAACGCGATCAACCTGGCCTGGGACGCGGTCTACCGCTTCCGCGGCCTCCCTGCCGACTACTACCGCGACTGGGCCAGTTGCGCCCACGACGAGGCACGCCATTTCGCCATGCTCGATGCGCGCTTGGCCGAGTTCGGCCACGCCTATGGCGACTTCGACGCCCACAACGGATTGTGGGAGATGGCCCAGAAGACGTCCCACAGCGATCTCGCCCGCATGGCGCTGGTGCCGCGCGTTCTGGAAGCTCGCGGCCTGGACGTCACGCCCGGCATGATCGAACGCCTGCAAGGCGTGGGCGACGGGCGCACTATCGACATCCTGCAAGTGATCCTGCGCGAGGAGGTTGCCCACGTGGCGGCCGGCACGCGCTGGTTCCGATGGTGCTGTGAGCGCGACGGGGTAGAGCCGCGTGCGACGTTCGTGCAGCTGCTGCGCGAGTACATGGGCGGCAGCGTGCGTGGGCCTTTCAACCGTTCCGCACGGCTGGCTGCGGGCTTCGACGCGGAGGAAATGGACCAGCTCGCCGCGCTGGCCGTCTGAAGGTAGGGCACGGCCAGCGGGCCTGTTGCCGCGCAGGGCGCCGCTTCGCCGAAGGAGCAAAGAAAAAGGCCACCGCTAGCGGTGGCCTTTTCTCGAACCTTGGTCGGGGTGACATGATTCGAACATGCGACTTCTACGTCCCGAACGTAGCGCTCTACCAGGCTGAGCTACACCCCGTGGAGCCGCGTATCTTAGTGAGCCGGCGAAAGCTTGGCAACATCCCCGGCCAAATTTTCCCCGAGCACGCGCCGGGTGGCGCACGGCCATCTGCTAACCTAGACGGCTGCCGTTGCGCGGCTTGGTCGCGCGTCCGTTACCCGCAAGCAGAGGATTCCATGGCGCTTACACCGGCCCGCACCATGCCCGGCGTGCTCGAGCTGCTGCCGCTGGACCAGATCGCGTTCCAGCGCATGCTCGACACCATCCGACGCAACTTCGAGCGCTTCGGCTTCCTGCCGGTGGAAACGCCGGTGATCGAGTTCTCCGACGTGCTGCTGACCAAGACCGGCGGCGAGACCGAGCGGCAGGTGTACTTCGTACAGTCCACCGGTGCACTGGCCAAGGAAGGCACGCCGGAACTGGCGCTGCGCTTCGACCTCACCGTGCCGCTCGCCCGCTACGTGGCCGAGCACGAGCACGACCTGAGCTTCCCGTTCCGCCGCTACCAGATGCAGCGCGTGTACCGTGGCGAGCGTGCCCAACGCGGTCGCTTCCGCGAGTTCTATCAGTGCGACATCGACGTGATCGGCAAGGACAGCCTGAGCACGCGCTACGACGCCGAGCTGCCCGCGGTGATCTATAGCGTGTTCCGCGAGATGGACATCGGCGCCTTCACCATCCAGCTCAACAACCGCAAGCTGATGCGCGGCTACTTCGAGAGCCTCGGCGTGGCCGACCCCGAGCAGCAGATGCTGGTGCTGCGCGAGGTGGACAAGCTGGACAAGCGCGGCGCCGATTACGTGCGCGACACGCTGACCGGCGAAGGCTTCGGTCTTTCCCCCGAGGCCGTGGGCAAGATCCTGGATTTCGTACAGGTGCGTTCGTCCTCGCTGGCCGACGCGTTCGCAAGGCTCGACGCGTTGGGCAACGGTCCGGAGGCCTTGGAGCAGGGCAGGGCGGAACTGAAGGAAGTGCTCGGCCTGATCCGCGATTTCGGCGTGCCCGAAACGCATTTCGCGCTGAACCTCTCGATCGCCCGCGGCCTGGACTACTACACCGGCACCGTCTACGAGACCACGCTCAACGACCACCCGCAAATCGGCTCGATCTGCTCGGGCGGCCGCTACGAGAACCTCGCCAGCCAGTACACCAAGTCCAAACTCCCCGGCGTAGGCATCTCCATCGGCCTGACCCGCCTGTTCTGGCAACTGCGCGAGGCCGGCCTGCTCGGTAGCGTACGCAGCACGGTGGACGTGCTGGTGACCCAGATGGATCCGGCGCAGTTGCCGGCGTACCTGGCGATCGCCAGCGAACTGCGCGCGGCCGGCATCGCCACCGAAGTGGTGCTGGAAACGGGCAAGCTCGCCAAGCAGTTCAAGTACGCCGACCGCGCCGGCATCCGCTTCGCACTGGTGCTGGGCGAGGACGAGGCGGCCAAGGGCGTAGTCACGGTCAAGGACCTTCGCCGTGGCGACCAGTTCGAGGTGGCGCGCGGCGAGCTGGCCAAGGCGCTGCGCGTGGAACTGGAGCAAGCGGCGGCGATGGGGCAGTAGGGCAACGTAGCCCACGCTCCCGCCGGACGTCATTCCCGAGAAAGCGGGAATCTACTTTGCGCCTAGCGAGAAACAACAAATCGGAGCACCGATGGAAACGATCATTCTGGACGGCCGCAGCCTAACGCGCGCGCAACTGGTCGCCGTGGCGCGCCATGGTGCGACAGTGGCGCTGGATCCCAAACAGCTCGAGCGCGTGCAGCACGCGGCCGATTTTCTGGCCGACAAGGTCAGCTGTGGTGAACCGACCTACGGCGTCACCACCGGCTTCGGCAGCAACGCCGACAAGCTGTTGGGCGGCCATCGCATGCGCGACGAGCTGGTGATGGACCAGGCCGACCCGCGCCACCCGGCCCGGGAAGGCGTCAGCCTGATGGAAGAGCTGCAGCACAACCTGATCGTCACCCACGCGGTCTGCGTGGGCAAACCGTTCGCGCCGGAAGTGGTGCGGGCCATGCTGGCGATCCGCATCAACACGCTGATGCGGGGGCACTCGGGCATCCGCGTGGCCACGCTCGAGGCGCTCACCGCGATGCTCAACCGCGGCGTGGTGCCGGTGGTGCCGGAGAAGGGTTCGGTGGGCGCCAGCGGCGACCTCGCCCCACTTTCGCACCTTGCGATCGTACTGCTGGGCGGCGGCGAGGCCTTCTACGAGGGCGAGCGCCTGCCGGGCGCCGAGGCCCTGAAGCGCGCGGTGCTGGAGCCGATCCGCCTCTCCTTCAAGGAAGGCCTGGCGCTCAACAACGGCACGGCGCAGATGCTCGCCACCGCGGCGCTGGCACTGGACGAGCTGGAATACCTGCTCGGCGTGGCCGACCTCGCCGCGGCGACGACGCTGGACGCCTTTGCCGGCCGCAGCGGCGCGCTGCGGCCCGAAGTGCACGCGCTGCGCCCGCATCCGGGCCAGGTCGACACCGCCGCGCACGTGCGCGAGTTGCTGTCCGGCTCCACGCTGCTGGACATTCCCTATCACCTGGTGCCGCGCTTCAAGCCGTGGAACGCCGAAGCCTGGGATCGCCCCGAAGACCAGGCGCTGTCCTTCGACATCGGCTGGGACTGGGTCCCGGCCAACCAGCGCCACGGCCGCGAGGCCTTCTACGACCGCTTCCTGCCGTTCAAGGGCGGCAAGAAGCACCAGCCGCAAGACGCCTACTGCCTGCGCTGCATGCCACAGGTGCACGGCGCGGTGCGCGACGCCTGGGCACAGGCCTGCCGCGTGATCGACATCGAACTCAACTCGGTGACGGACAACCCGCTGATCTTCCCCGACGCCGAGGGCGCGCAGTTCATCGAGGAACAGGTGATCTCCGCCGGCCACTTCCACGGCATGCCGCTGGCGCTGGCGATGAGCTACGTCAAGGCCGCGATCCCGGTGCTGGCCTCGATCTCCGAGCGACGCCTCAACAAGCTGGTGGATCCGGCCACCAACGACGGCCTGCCGGCCTTCCTCACCGGCAACGAGGACGGCACCGATTCGGGCTTCATGATCGTGCAGTACACCGCCGCCGCGCTGGTCAACGACCTGGCCACGCGCGCGCATCCGGCCAGCGTGTATTCGATCCCGACCAGCGCGAACGCCGAGGACCACGTATCGATGGGCGCCAACGAGGCGCGCCACGTGCTGGAGATGATGGAGGACCTGGGTCACGTGCTGGCGCTGGAGCTCTACACCGCGGCACAGGCGCTGGATTATCGCCGCGAGATGCTCAATGCCGCGCGCCGGCTGGCCGCGCGCGGAGACTGGCGCGCGCTGGCCGAGAAGATCGGCAACGCGCCGCGCGAAGGCCACCCGCAGTATGCCCAGTTCGAACAGGAAGTACGCCAGCTGATGGCCGCGCTGGCGCAGAGCGAGGAGTTCCACGCCGGCACCGCGGTGCAGGCCGCGCACGCGCTGCTGCGCGAGCGCATCGCCTTCATGCACCGCGACCGCGCGATGGACGGCGACGTACGTACCGTCTGCGAACTGCAGCACCAACGCGCCTTCGCCGCCGCGGCCCGTTCATAGCGGACGCCGCCGATCACCCCCGATTCCCCGGAGTTTCCATGAGCCTCATCCAAGTCCCGGTTTCCTACGGCGAGCTGATCGACAAGATCACCATCCTGGAGATCAAGGCGCGCCAGATCAGCGACCCGGCCAAGCTCGCCAACGTGCGCAACGAGCTGGACCTGCTCAATGCGACCTGGGCCAGCGACGCCGCCTCGCAAACCGACATCGGCAGTGAGCGCGCGCGCCTGCTGGCCGTCAACGAGGCGCTGTGGGACATCGAGGACCGCATCCGCCTGAAGGAGAAGGCGCAGGCCTTCGACGGCGAATTCGTCGAGCTGGCCCGTTCGGTGTACTTCCGCAACGACGAGCGCGCGGCGGTCAAGCGCGAGATCAACCTCAAGCTGGGCTCGCAGCTGGTCGAGGAAAAGTCGTACCAGGATTATCGGCCGCCGGGCGCGTAAGTCCCCTTCGGCTTTTGCGTTGCGAGCCTACGCGCTGGGCGAACGATTACCGGAACCGTCCGCCCCGGCGTAGCCCGCAGGGCGAAGTCGAAAGGCTTGCCTCAGCCTTCAATCCCGAATCTCGCTCCCGCCGGGAGAGGGTGAGGTCAGGCAAGTGCGCGCGACGAGGCAAACGCCTCGAATCGCTCGACCACGTCGTCGACGCCGATCAGGTCCATCACGCCCTGCCGCTCGATCTTCGTCCCCCACGCCAGCTCGCTCGCCGGCTTGCCCAGAAAACGCAGCGCCGCCTCGTCGTATTTGTCGACGCACCACCTGCGGTCGGAGTAGGGCCCGGAGCGGTTCGGATTGCTCGCCGCGTGCAGTCCCAACACCTTGGTGCCCATCGCGTTGGCCATGTGCATCGGCCCGGAGTCCGGCGTCAGCAGCAACTGCGCGCGAGTGCACATGGCGAGCATCCGCTTGAGCGTGTCCTTGCCGGTGATGTCCAGCGGCCGGCGTCTGCAGGCGCCCAGCACCGCGTCGGCCATCGCCCGCTCGCCGCGAGAAGGGCCGCCGACCAAGGCCACTCGCCAGCCGCGCGACAGCACGTGGTCGATCACCGCCGCGTAGCGTTCCGGTCGCCAGTTGCGCAGGGCATGGCTCGACGTAGGGCTGACCAGCAGGGTGGGCGTGTCGCCCGGCAGTTGCTGTTCGGCCCAGGCGTGCGCCTCCTCGGGCACCGGGATATCCCAGCGCACCTGCGTCTGCTTCAGGCCCAGCGGTTCGCAAAAGCTGCCGAGCGCGTCCAGCACGTGCTCGCCGCTGCGAGCGGGAATGCGCTCGTTGATGACCAGCCCGTGCAGGTCCTTCGACCGGGCGTGGTCGTAACCGATACGTCGGTGCGCCCGAACGCCCAGGCTCAGGAGATTCGAACGCAGCGCCACCTGCATCTGCAGCAAGGCGTCGAAGCGGTGCCCGCGCAGCGCCGCGTGTACTTCGCGCATGCCGCGCCAACCTGCGGCCTTGTCGAACGTCACGAACTGCACGCCCCCGATGTCGCCAACCAGCTTGCGCTCCAGCTTGCCCACGATCCAGGTCAGCGCCGTCTGCGGCCAGGCCTGCTGCAGCGTGCGCACCAGCGGCACCACGTGCGTGACGTCGCCGATCGCCGAGGTGCGCAGCAGGCACAGTGCAGCGGGGGCGGGCAGGGAGCTTGGGCTAGAATCGCGGGACATGAACCTCTCCTTCGGCCGCCCATGATGATGCAGGAGCAGATCCACGCGGAAGCCGGCGGCGCGGTGGTTTGCGACGCCTCGCTCGCGCCTGCGGCCGATGCGCGCTGGTTCGATCCGGCGTATTGGCAACAAGGCGGCGCCGTGCACGTGCTCGGCGGCGGGCGTGGAGGGGTGGCGGTGATCGATACGCCAGCGGGCGTCGGCGTTCTGCGCCATTACCACCGCGGCGGCCTGGTCGCCCGGTTCAACCGCGATCGCTATCTCTGGGCCGGCGCCGACCGTACACGCAGCTTCGCCGAGTTTCGCCTGCTCGCGCATGCCGCGGCGCTGGGCCTGCCCGCGCCGCGACCCATCGCGGCACGCTACGTGCGCCATGGGCTCTTCTACACGGCCGACCTGATCACCCGCCGCATCGAAGACGCCCAGACCCTGGCGCAATGCCTGGCCGCCGACCGGCTGGATGCGGATCTCGCCCGGGAGACCGGCGCGCTGGTCGCGCGCTTCCACCGCGCGGGCATCTGGCATGCCGACCTCAACGCGCACAACGTGCTGGTGAGCGGCGGGGCGCTGTACCTGATCGACTTCGACCGCGGCGAACTGCGCACGCCGGCCGAAGGCTGGCGGCTGGCCAACCTGGCGCGGCTGCGCCGTTCGCTGCTCAAGCTCGGCGCCGCCACGCGGATTCCCGGTTTCCAGGCGGCGGTCTGGGAGCCGCTGCTCTACGGCTACGAACGGACGCTGGGCGCATGAACTGGTCGCTACATTTCCTGGGCGTGGGCGCCGCCCATGCGGTGCAACTGGGTTCGTCCGCCGCCGTGCTCGAGCGCAATGGCGAGCCCCTGCTGCTGATCGATTGCGGGCCCGACACGCTGGACCGCTATCGCGCCGCCTATGGCGGGCTGCCGCGCGCCATCTACATCACCCACACGCACCTGGATCACGTCGGCGGCATGGAGCGGCTGTTCACGCAGCTATGGTTCGACGAGGCGCTGCGCGGCAGCGTGCGCGTGTTCGTCCATGCTGCGCTGGTGCCGTGGCTGCAGGCGCGCGTGGCCGACTACCCCGGTGTGCTGGCCGAGGGCGGCGTCAACTACTGGGAAGCCTTCCGGCTGGTACCGTGCAGCCGCGGCTTCTGGCTGGACGGCCGGTGGTTCGACGTGTTTCCCACCCGCCACCATCGCCCCGACACCTCGTTCGGCCTGGCGCTGCACGGCAGCTTCGTCTTCACCGGCGACACGCGGCCGGTGCCGGAGATGCTGGCGCGCTACGCGGCGGCGGGCGAGCGCGTGCTGCACGATTGCGGGCTGATTGGCAATCCTTCGCACAGTGGCGTGGACGACCTGGAGCGCGAGTACGACGAGCCGCTGCGCCGGCAACTGGTGCTGTACCACTACGGCAGTGCGGCCGACGGCGAGCAACTACGGGCGCGTGGCTACGCCATCGCAGAGGCTGGCGAGCGAATCGAACTGCTGGCGCCATCGCCACAGCGAGCGGACGCCGGCTAGCTGTGTAAACCCACCAGGTTGTTCATGGTGATGCGGGTGATTGGGGCCCGGTAATCCAGGCTGGCGTGTGGCCGATGCCAGTTGTACTGGTGTAGCCAGGTCAGCCAATGGGCGGCGCGCTGGGCAGAGTGCTCGT
>NZ_DASZBU010000018.1:0-87785 GCF_035943815.1 Frateuria sp. | reverse complement strand
CACCTCGCCGTGGGCGATGCCGGCGGCGGCATCGGTCGTGAAATCGAGCCGGCCGCCCGCGAAGTTGCGTTTGACCATCGGCGCCAGGCCCGGCTCGAAGATCGGCACCTCGCCCTGCTTCAGGCGTGAGACCTTGGCCGTGTCCACGTCCACGCACAATACGTGGTTGCCCATCTCCGCCAGGCAGGTGCCCGTGACCAGGCCGACGTAGCCGGTGCCGAAGAGCGTGACTTTCATTCGTCCAATCCCACCGAAGGAACCGCCGATTCTAGCAGGGGCGCAGCAGCGGACGGGCATCGCGGGAAGAGGCCGCCGCTCGCCTGCCTGCCCTTAGGTGCGCGACAGCAGAAGACCACGGCGCGCGCATCCCACACGGGGACCACAGAGGGGCAGCCCAGCGGGGGCCGAAAAAAAAGGCGCGGATTGCTCCGCGCCCTCTGTACGACTTTCAGCGAAACCGCTTACTTGCCGGCTTCGCCCTGGCCGCCAGCCGGCGTCGGGCCGGTCTTCACCAGGGTCACGTCGAAGATGATCGTGGCGTTCGGCGGGAAGCCGTTCTGCGGCTGCGCGCCATAGGCCAGGTTCGACGGGATGTAGAGCATGTAGTGCGCGCCCGTCTTCATCAGCTCCAGGCCTTCGCGGAAGCCCGGGATCACCCCCTGCAGCGGGATCGAGGCCGGCGTATTGCCGTGTTCGGCGGAGGCATCGAACTTCTGGCCATCGACGAAGGTACCGACGTAGTTCACCTGCACGGTGTCGTTCGGGCCCGGACGCGCGCCGGTACCTTCGCTGATCACCTTGTACTGCAGGCCCGAGGCGGTGGTCTTCACGCCCGGCGCGCTCTTGTTCTTGGCGATGAAAGCCTCGCCCTTGGTCTTGTTCTCGGCGGCGACCTTTTCGTACTGGGCCTTGGCCTTGGCCTGCAGCTTGGCGACGAAGGCGTCACGCACGCTCTTGGCCTCAGCCTCGCTCATGGTCGGCTTCTGGCCCGAGAGCGCGGACTGCACGGCGCGGGCGACCGTCGCCGGATCGACTTCCTCGCGCACCAGCGGCGGCAGCTGGCTGGCCAGGTCCCAGCCGACCACGTAGCTGGCCTTGGTCTTGTCGACCGTGCCCGCGGCGCCAGACTTGGCGGCCTGGGCGTGGACGCCCGCGGTCATGCCCAGCGCAACGGCCAGAGCGGCCGCCGTCAGCGTGGGACGCAGAAAATGCTTCATCGAAAACTCCCTCGTGTATTGGATGTGCCGGCAATGCGACCGGGCCTCCCCGATGGAGGCAGGCCAGGCATTGTGAGGCGCGTCGAGCGGTCTTGGCAACGACACCGGCTGTCGACCGTCACGTTTGGGAAAGGTTCCCGTGTACCCGGCCCCGTCAGCCCGGCGGCGGCGGCCGTTCCAGTGTCTCGCGCAGAGCCGCCTGCAACCTGGCGTGCATTTTCACCAGCGCCCGCCAGAGCACCGCCGAAAGCGCCACGCCAGCTACCACCAGGACGATCGCCACGCCCCGCGGCGGCAGGATCGCCGAGCCCAGCACGCTCACCAACAGGCCCAGCGCCAGCAGCGCGCCCAGCGGGATCAGCCGCGCCAGCAGACTGCGGATGGCGTGGGTATAGCCGCCGGCGAAGTGCTCGCGGATGCCCAGTTCCGCCAGCAGCATGCCCAGCGCCTCCGCCTTGCGGTAGATGGCGATCAGCATCGGCAGCGACAGAAACAGCGCGGCGGCGAAGATCAGCGAATGGCGGGTGTCACGGTTCGCGCCGAAGCTGGAGAACCAGGCCCAGTTGTGCGCGTTGACGTAGGCCCCGATCACGAACAGGGTGACCACCAGCACGACATTGATCCCGATGTGCCAGAGCAGCCGACGCAGCATGGCCGCGATCATCGCGTTCTGCTCCACCGGCTTGAGCCCACCCAGCCAGCCCGAGTAGCTCGTCAGCAGCAGCCGCAGGGGCCCTGGCGCGATCCGGCGCATGCCGTCGACGATGCCGTTGGCATGTCCTACCAGATAGGGCGAAGCGGCCATGCAGACCACCGACACCGCCACCGCGATCGGATAGATGAACTCGCTGACCACGCCCAGCGAAGCGCCGAGCGCCGCAATGACGAAAGAGAACTCGCCGATCTGCGCCATGCTCAACCCCGTACGGATCGACGAGCGCGGATCCTTCCCCACCGCCACCATGCCCATGCCGACCGCCAGCGTCTTGCCCACCATCACCACCGCGGCGATGCCCAGCGCCGGAAGCGCGTATTGCCACAGCAGCATGGGATCGATCTTCAAGCCGATCGCCACGAAGAACAGCGCGGCGAACATGTCCCGCAGCGGCTCGACCAGCTGCATCACGCGATGAGCGTTGCGCGCCTCGGCGATCACCGCGCCGGCGAGGAACGCGCCCAGCGCCACGCTGAAACCCAGCCATGCCGCGAACAAGCTGGCTCCGAAACACACGCCCAAGGCGCTGACCAGCAAGGTCTCGTCCCGGCCGAAGCCGGCGACATAATCGATCAGCCTGGGCAGCAGCAACAGGCCGAGGATCATCCCGGCCACCACGAACAAGCCGACCTGCCCCACCACGGCCAGCGCAGTGCCCGCCTCCATCGCGCCGCCGATCGCCACCGCGCTCAGCACCGTCAGGATCACGATGGCGAGCACGTCCTCGGCAACCAGTACCCCCACCACCCGCTGCGCGAACGGCAGCTGCCGCAGTCCGCCTTCGGCGAGCGTGCGGGTCGCCACCATGGTCGAGGACAACGAGATCAGTGCGCCGAGGAACAGCGCATCCATGCTCTTCCAGCCCATCAGCTCACCCAGGCCGGTGCCGATCCAGAGCATCAGGCCTACCTCGATCACGGCGACCATCAGCACGCCGAGGCCGACCTCGCGCAGCTTGCGCACGCTGAACTCCAGGCCCAGCGTGAACATCAGCAGCACCACGCCGAGGTTGGAGATGTCGTCGATCGCACGGGGATCGCCGACCAGCATGCCCGGCGTGTGCGGGCCGATCAGCACACCGGCCAGGATGTAGCCCAGCAGCACGGGCTGGCGCAGGCGCTGGAACAGCACCGTGGTGGCGCCGGCCACGATCATCACCATGGCGAGGTCACCGATGAAACCGATCTCGTGCATGCGCGCTCCGCGAAGAGTGGCCAAGCAGCTTACGTCACAACCTGGTCGCCGACGCGACGTCGCCGGCGTGACGGAGGCGCGCAGAAATTTCGAAAAAAAGCTTGACGGAATTGCGAACCCTGCCTATTCTTTCTGGCTTCCAGCGGCGGGGCCATAGCTCAGCTGGGAGAGCGCCTGCATGGCATGCAGGAGGTCGGCGGTTCGATCCCGCCTGGCTCCACCAATCTTACCCGTCCCCATCGTCTAGAGGCCTAGGACATCACCCTTTCACGGTGGCGACCGGGGTTCGAATCCCCGTGGGGACGCCAAGGTTGGCCTCGCACTTTGTGTAGCTGGAAGACAACGCGGAGCGGTAGTTCAGTCGGTTAGAATGCTGGCCTGTCACGCCGGAGGTCGCGGGTTCGAGTCCCGTCCGCTCCGCCATCTACGAGAAGCCCGCCATGCGCGGGTTTTTTGTTGGGATTTTTTTCGTGCGCTCGTCCTTGAGCGCAACGGCCGATGCGGCCATCCGTGGCCGCACTTCCCGCAAGGGCTTCGCCCTTGCATCGCATCCGGTCAATCCTGCGCGTCGATGTGCTCGAGCGTTCCGACCGAATGCCCCTGCGCGGCCAGGTATTCCAGCCAGCGGGAAAGGAACCCGTTCATGCGCAAGCGATGCTGCAGCACCGTGTGCGCCTCCGGGAACGGTCCCAGCACCTGCCACAGGTGGCGCCCCGGATGGCAGTGCAGCGCCTCCGCCACGTGCGCGTCGGTGTACATGCGCAGCTGCGCCGACGGCGAGGGGTGGCCGGTGTTCGCATCCACGAAGCCGTAGGTCAGCTCCAGTTCCAGCGTGTAGGGATGTCGCTCCTGCACATGCATGTGCACGTCCAGCCCATCGTCCACGCTGGAGCGGTAGCGCCCTGGCGCCAGCGTCTGCGGCGCGAACAGGTGCGCCAGGCGGTGATAGTTTTCCGCATACAGGCCCATCAGGAACTCGAAGCGGCCCGGGAGCAAGGCGGAGCGGCTGTCCAATACGGCACTCATCGGTTCTACAGATACCTCAAAACATGGTGCGCTCGATACCGAAGCGTTCGAAGATCTTGCTGGCGATCTCTTCGATCGAAACGTGGGTGGTGTTGAGCGAGGAGATGCCCGCCTGGCGCATCAGCCGTTCGGCCTGCTCCAGTTCCCAGCGGCATTGCTGCAGGGTGGCGTAGCGACTGCCCGGACGGCGTTGCTCGCGGATCTGCGCAAGACGCTGCGGGTCGATGGAAAGTCCGAACAGGCGATCCTTGTACGGCTTGAGCCGCTTGGGCAGCTCCAGCTTGTCCAGGTCGTCGTCGGTGAGTGGATAGTTGGCGGCTTTGACACCGTAATGCAAGGCCATGTAGAGGCATGTGGGCGTCTTGCCCGAGCGCGACACGCCGACCAGGATCAGGTCGGCCTGCTCGTAGTCCACGTCGATGCCGTCGTCGTGCGCGAGCGCATAGTTGGTGGCGTTGATGCGCGCCTCGTACTTGTCGAAGTCGACCAGGCCGTGCGAGCGGTTGACGGCACCCGAGCGCTTGGCGGCCAGTTCCTCTTCCAGCGGCCCGATGAAGGGCGCGAACACGTCCAGCATCAGCGCGCCGCTTGCGGCGACGATCTCGCACAAGCCGCGGTCGGCCATGGTGTTGACCACGATCGGCCGCTCGCCGGTCTGCGCGTAGCGCGTCTTGATGCGCAGCGCAGCGGCCTCGGCCTTATGCGGATCGTCCACGAACGGCAGGCGATGCTTGTCGAAATGGATGCCCTCGAACTGGGCGAGGATGGAGTTGCCGATCGTCTCCGCGGTAATACCAGTGGAGTCGGAGATGAAAAAAACCGTGCGTTGCATGCGGATGTCCATTCGCCCGAAGGTGGCCTGCCCGGAACCTTAGCGCATGCGGCGAAGCCCGTGTTCGCTTGACTCCCGGCTGACTGGTATGCAGTTGGCCCGGCGCCGCGAACAAATGGTCTTCTTGTGCCATGCACCATCGACAGCGGACAATACCAGTCCTTTGCGGCCCGGAATCCGGACCTGCGCAGCGCATTTCCCCAAGCTTTTCTAAGGAGAGTCACTTGAACGACCTGGTGCTTTGGCTGGACAAACTGCGCATGACCGACCTGGGCAAGGTGGGCGGCAAGAACGCCTCCCTCGGCGAGATGATCGGCAACCTCGCCAAGCTCGGCGTCTCGGTGCCCGGCGGCTTCGCCACCACCGCCGACGCCTTCCAGCAATACCTGGACAAGAGCGGCGTGGCCAAGCGCATCCGCGAGCGCCTGGCGTCGCTGGACGTCGACGACGTCGAGGCGCTGACCGCCGCCGGCAAGGAGATCCGCAGCTGGGTCACCGAAACGCCGCTGCCGCAGGAGCTGGACCAGGCGATCCGCGAGGCCTACGCCAGGCTGTGCAAGGACGCCGGCGCCGACGACATCGCCGTGGCCGTGCGTTCGTCGGCGACCGCCGAAGACCTCCCGGACGCATCCTTCGCCGGCCAGCAGGAAACCTTCCTGAACGTGGTCGGCATCGACGACGTGCTGCACAAGGTCAAGGAGGTCTTCGCCTCGCTCTACAACGACCGCGCGATCGCCTACCGCGTGCACCAGGGCTTCAAGCACGAGGAGGTGTTCCTCTCCGCCGGCGTGCAGCTGATGGTGCGCTCGGACATCGGCGCCTCGGGCGTGCTGTTCACGCTGGACACCGAATCGGGCTTCCGCGACGTCGTGTTCGTCACCGGCTCCTACGGCCTGGGCGAGATGGTCGTGCAGGGCGCGGTCAACCCCGATGAGTTCTACGTGTTCAAGCCCACGCTGAAAGCGGGCAAGCCCGCCCTGCTCCGCCGCAGCCTGGGCGCCAAGCAACAGCGCATGGTCTATTCGGACAAGCTGGGCGAGCGCGTACGCATCGAGGAAACCCCGGCCGAGCTGCGCAACCGGTTCTGCATCTCCGATGAGGACGTGCAGGAGCTGTCCAAGCAGGCGCTGGTCATCGAGCAGCATTACGGCCGCCCGATGGATATCGAGTGGGCGAAGGACGGCAATACCGGCAAGCTCTACATCGTCCAGGCGCGTCCGGAGACGGTGAAGTCGCGCGCCCATGCCACGCAGCTGGAACGCTTCCAGCTCAACGAGAAGGGCAAGGTGCTGGCCGAGGGTCGTGCCATCGGCCAGAAGATCGGCTCGGGCAAGGCCCGCGTGGTCAAGTCGATCAGCCAGATGCACGAGTTCCAGAACGGCGACGTGCTGGTCGCCGACATGACCGATCCCGACTGGGAGCCGATCATGAAGCGCGCCGCCGCCATCGTGACCAATCGCGGCGGCCGCACCTGCCACGCCGCGATCATCGCGCGCGAGCTCGGCGTGCCGGCGGTGGTCGGCACCGGCAACGCGCTGCAGACGATTCCCGACGGCGCCGAGATCACCGTGTCCTGCGCCGAGGGCGATACCGGCACCATCTACGAGGGCAAGCTCGCCTTCGACCGCATCACAGCGGACCTGGGCGCCATGCCCGAGGCCCCGCTGAAGATCATGATGAACGTCGCCAACCCCGAGCGCGCGTTCGACTTCGGCATGCTGCCCAATGCCGGCATCGGCCTGGCGCGGCTGGAGATGATCATCGCCAGCCACATCGGCGTGCATCCGAAGGCGCTGCTCGAATACAACCGGCAGGATGCCGAGACCAAGGCCAAGATCGACGAGCGCATGGCCGGCTACGCCGACCCGGTGAGCTTCTACGTTGACCGCCTGGCCGAAGGCATCGCGACCATCGCCGCCTCGGTGTATCCCAAGCCGGTGATCGTGCGCCTGTCCGACTTCAAGTCCAACGAATACGCCGGGCTGATCGGCGGCGCGCGCTATGAGCCGCACGAAGAGAACCCGATGATCGGCTACCGCGGCGCCAGCCGCTACGTCGACCCGGGCTTCGCCGAGTCCTTCGCGCTGGAGTGCAAGGCGGTCAAGAAGGTGCGAGAGACGATGGGCCTCACCAACGTGTGGGTGATGATCCCGTTCGTGCGCACGCTGGGCGAAGGCCGCAAGGTGGTCGAGGTGCTGGACAAGAACGGCCTCAAGCAGGGCCAGAACGATTTGAAGGTCATCATGATGTGCGAGGTGCCCTCCAACGCCCTGCTCGCCGAGGAGTTCCTGGAGATCTTCGACGGTTTCTCGATCGGCTCCAACGACCTCACCCAGCTCACGCTCGGCCTGGACCGAGATTCGGGCATCGTCGCCAGCCTGTTCGACGAACGCGACCCGGCGGTCAAGAAGCTGCTCGCCCTGGCCATCAAGACCGCGCGCGAGAAGGGCAAGTACGTCGGCATCTGCGGCCAGGGCCCGAGCGATCATCCGGACTTGGCCGAGTGGCTGATGGACCAGGGCATCGAGTCGGTGTCGCTCAACCCCGACACGGTCGTCGACACTTGGCTGCGGCTGGCGAAGAAGAAGGCGGGCTGAGACCCAAGCGGTCATGCCGGGAGCGCTTGTCAGAACTCCCGGCTCCCCGTAAAATCGCCGGCTCGCGCCGACCCGCGCACCTTTTCGGAGAGGTGGCAGAGTGGTCGAATGTACCTGACTCGAAATCAGGCGTACGTGTAAGCGTACCGTGGGTTCGAATCCCACCCTCTCCGCCAGAAATGCATCTAAGCCCCTGCTTTCGGGGGCTTTTTTGTTGCCGTACGATCATGTCCATTCGCCGCACCGTCACACGTTGGTGGCTTGGACTCAAACTGGTTGGTGGATCGCCTATGAACACTGCTCAGCCGCAGCGCACTTGGGACAAAGTGGAGTCCATCACCAGCCTGTGTCTTCTGGTGGTGCTCGTCTCCGTCATCGGGTGCCGCTTGATTTTCGCGCCCTGGTGGCCAATGCCGGTCCTTGACTTAGTGGCATCCTCGATCGCCGTCGCTCTCATCACGGCAAGCTTATGGGTTGCTCGCCATCGCCGCAGCTGGCGCCTTTGGGTCGTCGCCTACGCGAGCGCCACGCAACTGGTCCCGATGGTATGCCGCACACCTGCATTGATCCTTCCGCTGGTGGGCGCGTTGGTGCCTGTAGCCGTCCTGCTGGTGTGTCTGGCAGCGCTCTCAAAGAAGAAACCAGCCCACTGATAGACGGGCAAAATGAGGTAACGGGTCAAAGGGTTAAGGCTCAAGGGGAGGCCATGCTTTTCGAAGGCATGGAGGCCTGACGTCGACATTCGCATTTTTGCGAAGCCTGCCTGCATCCGGCATGCTGGGCATCGCTTCGACTACCCATCGCCCCCATGATCGAGTTCGGACACGGCACCCACGTCGGCCTGCGCCGCGCGAGCAACGAAGATACCTACTACGCCGATCCGGCACTGGGCCTGTTCCTGGTGGCCGACGGCATGGGCGGGCACCAGCATGGTGAGGTGGCCGCGGCGCTGGTGCGCGATGCCATCGTGGAGCAGGTCGCGCAAGGGCGCGGCCTGGTCGAGGCAGTGCGCGGTGCGGGCGAGCGCCTGCTCAGGCAGGCTGGCGGCTCGCCCGATGCGCCGCCGATGGGCACGACCGTCGCCGCCCTGCGCCTGTCCGGCGACCGCTACGAGGTGGCCTGGGTCGGCGACAGCCGCATCTACCTCTGGCAGGCGGACACGCTGCGCCAGGTCAGCCACGACCATTCGCTGGTGCAGGAACTGGTCGCCGCCGGCCAGCTCGATCCGGCACTGGCCGAGCGCCATCCGCAGCGCAACGTATTGACCCAGGCGCTCGGCGTCACCGCGATCGAGCACCTGCACGTCGGCATGGCCCGCGGGCGGACCGAATCAGGCAGCGCGTTTGTGCTGTGCAGCGATGGACTGACCGAGGGCCTGGCGGACGCCACGATCGCTCGGATCGTCGGTCGCAACGATCTCGCCGCACAGGAATGCGTCGATCACCTGCTCCTCGCCGCGCTCGATGGCAGCGCGGACGACAACATCACGGTGATTCTGGCGCGCGTGAAGTAACCGGCGGATGCAAATACCCCGGCGCCCGTTGCGTGTGCCGGATTCTCAGGCCTCCGCGGCCAGTACCTCGGCCGGCGCACGGCGCCAAACGCTGCCGCCTTGGGCGGCCTTGTCCAGCGCATCCAGGCGCTGTTCGTGCGCGGCCAGTTCGGCGGCATCGGCACGCAGCACGCGCGGACGGCGCAGCAGCGCGACCGGCGCCAGCACCGCGGCGCCGCCTTCCTCGGCCGCATGATCGAAGGCCAGGTCCAGTGCCACCTGGCCCGAGGTCATCGCCAGGTAGACGTCGGCCAGCAGCTGGGCGTCGATCAGGCCGCCGTGCAGGTCGCGCGCGGAGTTGTCCACGCCCAGGCGCTTGCACAGCGCGTCCAGGCTGTTGCGCTGGCCGGGGTAGCGTTCGCGCGCCATCGCCAGCGTGTCGATCACGCGGCAGCGATCGGCGATGCAGCCCAGGTGCGCGCCCACGCGCGCCAGCTCTGCATCGAGGAAGCCGACGTCGAAGCTCGCGTTGTGGATGATCAGCTCGGCGTCGCCGATGAAAGCCAGGAACTCTTCCACCACCTCGGCGAAATGCGGCTTGTCGAGCAGGAACTCGTCCTCGATGCCGGTGACCTGCCGCGCGCCTTCGTCGATCGCGCGTTCGGGGTTCAGGTAGGTCTGCCAGTGCCGCCCGCTGGGCCGGCGCTCGATCAGTTCCACGCAGGCGATTTCGATCAGCCGGTGCCCCTGGCGCACTTCCAGGCCAGTGGTCTCGGTATCCAGAACGATCTGCCTCATGCCCTGCCCCTGTGACGCTCGGCCTGTTCGCGCGCCGCCACGTCCACCCGTTCGTTTTCCACGTGGCCGTTGTGGCCGCGCACCCACTGCCAGCGTACCTGATGGGGCGACTTGGCCGCCGCCAGCCGCTCCCACAGGTCCTGGTTCTTCACCGGCTTCTTGTCGGAGGTGCGCCAGCCGTTGGCGACCCAGCGCGGCAGCCACTCTTCGATGCCCTGCATGACGTAGCGCGAATCGGTGGTGAGCACGACCTTGCACGGGCGCGTCAGCGCCTCCAGCGCGCCGATCGCGGCCATCAGCTCCATGCGGTTGTTGGTGGTGTCCGGCTCGCCGCCGGCGAGCAGGCGCTCGACACCCTTGGCGCGCAGCAGCGCGGCCCAGCCGCCGGGCCCGGGGTTGCCCAGGCAGGCGCCGTCGGTGAACGCTTCGACTTCGGTCATCGTTTCCCGGAGACCTCAGGCGGCGGCGCTGCGGCGTGCGCCGGGCGCGAGTCCGGCCACCGGCGCTGCGGCGATCGCCCGCGGACGCAGCCGGATCGGTGCGGTGGCCTGGCGCCGCTTGCGTGCGATCAGCAGATAGCCGCCACCCAGCGGACCGCCATGGTGCGGCACGGTAGCAGAGCTGGGCCACAGCGGCCCCACCCGCTGCACGCGTTCGACGTTGAGCTCGGCGCTGCGCAGCCAGCGTCCGATGCGCAACGGCGATTCGGGATTCACGCCGGCCCGGGCCCGCCACAGCAGCCAGGGCAGCCAGCCGCTCGCCGGGTGCATGCCGGTCAGCGCCAGCATGCCGCCGGGCGCCAGCACGCGCGCGGCCTCGCGCAGCAGCACCTGCGGATCCCGCGCTACTTCCACGGCATGGTTCAGCAGGACCAGGCCGAAGGCATCGTCGAGGAACGGCAGCGGCTCGTCGGTGCGGGCGTGCAGGTCGCCGCCGCAACGGTTGCCGTCCAGGTGCAGGTGCACCCAGCGGTCGAGCATCGGTGAAGCGGGCGGCTGAGCGTGCGCGACCGCCGAAACCTGCAGCGCATAGGCACCGACACAACGCTGCAGCTCTCCGGCCAGCGCCTGCGCCTCCGCGGCGAGCAGGCCGCGCATGGGTTTGCTGGCATAGATGTCTTGATTGCGCTGTGCCATGTCGCGCCCGGATCTCCCAAAAGGGGAGTGTAGCCGCTGGGGCCCGAAAGCGCGTCACGCATCGCCATGGCGAGGCTGAACGCAAATCGCGTGTTTAACGACTCACTAACGTCGTGCCCCGCAGACGCCGCCTATAGTCGAGCGCCCCGCGCAAGCGCTTGCCTGCGCCAGTCGATACGAAAAGCTGCGGAGACCGTTCTTGCACGTCGTACCGTTACCGGCGCTCGCCGACAACTACATATGGTTGCTGCACGACGACCGCGGCCAGGCGATCGTCGTCGATCCCGGCGACCGAGCCCCGGTCGAGGCCGCCCTGCAGGAGCGGGCGCTGCAGCTGCGCGCCATTTTGCTCACCCACCACCACAACGACCACATCGGCGCCGCTGCCGCACTGCGCGAGCGCCACGGCGCCGAGGTGGTGGCGCCATGGGACGAGCGCATCGCCGACGCCGACCGCCGCGTGGGCGACGGCGACGCGTTCACGCTGGAACAGCCGCAGGCCCGCTTCGACGTGCTCGCGGTGCCCGGCCACACGCGCAGCCACATCGCCTATGTCGGTGCCGGCGTGCTGCTCTGCGGCGATACCTTGTTCAGCCTCGGCTGCGGGCGCCTGTTCGAGGGCACGCCGGCGCAGATGCTCGCCTCGCTGGAACGGCTTGCCGCCTTGCCCGGCGATACGCTGGTCTGCTGCGGCCACGAATACACCGCGGCCAACGGCCGCTTCGCCCGCCAGGTGGACCCCGCCAACCCGGAACTGGCCGCGCGCTGCGAACGTGTCGCGGCCGTCCGCGAGCAAGGGCAGCCCACCGTGCCGGTGCCGCTGTCCAGCGAACTGGCCTGCAATCCCTTCCTGCGCATCGACAGCGACGCGCTGGTCCAGTGGGGCCGGCGGCACGCCGCCGGCGACCGCATCGCGCGCTTTGCAGCACTGCGCGCCGCCAAGGACGCTTTCCAAGGATGAAACACCGTCTGCGCCCCCTGCCGCTCGCGCTCGCGCTGCTGCTGACCGCCTGCGCCACCGCGCCCACGTCCCGGCCCCACGCTCCCGGCGTCGAGCCGCCGACGGCCGAGATCCACGACATCGCCACGGCCAAGCAGGCCAGCCCCACGGTCACGACCGGCAGCGACGTCTGGGACCGCCTGCGCGGCAGCTTCGCGATGGCCGACTGCGCCGGCGACCCGGGTATCGAGGCCTGGGCCCGTCGCTACACCGCCTCCCCGCAGCGGTTCGAGTCGCAGATGCGCGCGGTGCTGCCGCGGCTGCTCTACGTGCAGGAAATCGCCGCGCGCCACGAGGTGCCCGGCGAATTTGCGCTATTGCCCTGGGTGGAAAGCCACTTCCGGCCGGTACCGCCGCAGAAGAGCCGCCCGGCCGGCATGTGGCAGATCGTGCCGAACACGGCACGCCACATGGGCCTGGCGGTCGACCGCACCTACGACGCCCGGCTCGACCTCACCGCCTCCACCGATGCGGTGATGGCCCTGCTCAGCCACTACCACGACTGGTTCCAGGACTGGCGGCTGGCCGACTATGCGTACAACGCCGGCCGCTTCAGCATCGACCGCCTGCTGGCCCGTGACGGCGCGCCGCCGTCCGGGCAGGCGGTACCGGTGATGCAGGTGCGTGCGGGCACGCGCGAGCACCTGGTCAAGCTGCTGGCGATCGCCTGCGTGGTGCGCGAGCCAGAACGCTTCGGCGTCACCCTGCCGGTGCTCGAGGACGAGCAGCAGTTGGTCGAAGTGGCCGTGACCCAGCGGTTGTCGCTGGACAAGGCGGCGCGCCTGACGGGCATGTCGCCCTCGACGCTGGCCAGCCTCAACGCGGGCTACCGCAATGGCGTCGTGGACGCCCGCCGTGGCGGCAGCCTGCTGCTGCCGCGCAAGCAGGCAGCGCAATTGCGCACGGCCCTGCTGGCGCAGGCCACCGGCGGCTCGGCCAACCTGATGGCCAGCGTGGGAGCCGCGCCCGCCCTGCCCGACCTGGGCGACGACCCGTCCCCGGCGACACGTCGGCCGGAGAATGTCCCGCCGCCGCCCGCGCCGGCCGCCACGGCGCAGGTGCACACGCACGTGGTCAAGGCCGGCGACACGCTGCTCAAGATCGCGCAGCACTACCACGTGCGGGTGGCCCAATTGAGGCACTGGAACCACCTGCACGGCGACGACATCCAGATCGGCCAGAAGCTGGCGGTGAGCGCTACGCACTGATCCGCTTCGCGGCCGCTCGGCCTCCGCGTGCGCTTCATTGCGTCCAACCGATGGGTCCGACCGCCACGGCGGTGATACAAAGGCCCGTCAGGCCCCTCCGGAGAACGCCCATGCCCCATCGCCCACGCCACGTCCTGGCCGCCTTGCTCGGCCTGCTGCTGGCCGGCACCGCCGTCGCCGCGCCGGTGCGCAAGCCGGCCGACCACCCTTGGCTGCTCAAGGCCGATCGCGTCTTCGACGCCCGCGGCGAGCAGGCGCACCCCGGCTGGGTCGTACTGGTGCAGGGCGACCGCATCGCCGCCATCGGCCCGGCGGGCCAGGTCCAGGCCCCGCCCGGCACGCAGACCATCGAGCTGCCCGGCACCACCCTGCTGCCAGGCCTGATCGACGCGCACTCGCACATCTTCCTGCACCCGTACAACGAAACCCTGTGGAACGACCAGGTGCTCAAGGAGAGCCTGCCCTACCGCACCGTCGAGGCCGTGCAGCACGCGCACGACACGCTGATGGCCGGCTTCACCGCGCTGCGCGACCTGGGCACCGAGGGCGCCGGCTACGCCGACGTGGACGTGCAGCGCGCCATCGACCAGGGCCTGATCCCCGGCCCGCACCTGTTCGTCGCCACCCGCGCCACCATCGCCAGCCATTGCTACGGCCCCGGCCCGATGGGCGTTCGCAGCGATCTGGACCTGCCGCAAGGCGGCATCCCGGTCAGCGGCGTGCCGCAGATGATCGACGCGGTGCGCGATCAGGCCGGCCACGGCGCCGACTGGATCAAGATCTACGCCGACTACCACTGCGGCAAGAGCCACGGCTCGGTGCCCACCTTCAGCGAAGAAGAACTGAAGGCCGGCGTCGAAACGGCGCACTCGCTGGGCCTGCCCGTATCCGTGCACTCGACCACGCCCGAAGGCATGCGTCGCGCCGTGCTGGCCGGCGTGGACACCATCGAGCACGGCTACGGCGGCACCGCCGAAGTGTTCGCGCTGATGAAGCAGCACGGCGTCGCCTACCTGCCCACGCTGGAAGCCGAAGCCGCCTACGCCGAATACTTCCGCGGCTGGAAGCCCGGCCAGCCGCTCGATGCCGACATGCAGCAGTCCGCCCATGCCTTCAAGCTCGCCATGCAGGCCGGCGTCACCATCGGCAACGGCAGCGACGTGGGCGTGTTCACCCACGGCGACAACTACAAGGAACTGGCGTGGATGGTGCGCGACGGCATGCGCCCCGCCCAGGCCCTGCTCGCCGCCACCGCCGTCGACGCGAAGATCCTGCGCCAGCAGGATAAATTCGGTCAGCTCAAGCCCGGGCTGGACGCCGACATCATCGCCGTACAGGGCGACCCCACCACCGACATCGGCGCACTGCAGCACGTGCCGTTCGTGATGAAGGGTGGGGTGATCTACAAGCAGGGCGGGACGGAAACCTCGCGCTGATCGGTGGTGGAGGGCGGATTGTCCTTGGCGAGCACTTGAAAGTGAATAAGTCGTCGAGCCGTTCAATTGGCGTCTTGTGGCCATATCCCTACCGCAACACCCGCCGTAGCTACCGGATCCCCACCACCATTGAATCCGGCCCCACCAGGTGCTCGACGCGCGTCTGGCGAAAGCCGGCGTCCGTCATCCAACCGGCGCAATCGGCGCCGGTGTAGTCGAAGCCGCCGGGGGTCTCGATCAGCATGTTGAGGCTCATCAGCAGGCCGAAGGCGTTGCTCTTGCGCTCGTCGTCGATGATCGACTCGTACACCAACAGCGCGCCGCCGTCGGGCAGCGCGTCGTAGGCCTTGCCGATCAGCATGCGTTTGGTCGGTAGGTCCCAGTCGTGCAGGATGTGACCCATCAGCACGACGTCGGCCTGGGGCAGCGCCTGGTCGAAGAAGCTGCCGGGCGTGAAGGTGACGCGGTCGGCGACGCCGAGGGCGCGCACGTGTTCCTCGAAGATCGGGCGCACCGGCGGCAGGTCGAAGCCGGTGCCGTGCAGGTGCGGATGGGCCAGCGCGATCTGCGCGGCGAGATCGCCCTGCGCCGTGCCGACGTCGACGAAGGTGCGGTAGTCCGCCCATGGGAACTGGCGGGCGATCGCCAGGTTGGCGCCGTGGCTGATGCCGGTCATCGCGGCGAGGAATTGCCTCAGCCGCGCCGGGTCGGCGTAGAGCGTGTCGAACAGGTCCGGATCGCCGTGCGCGACTTCGTTCTGCGGCAGGCCGGTGCGCAGTGCCTGGGTCAGGCCGGCCCAGAACGGATAGAGGCGCGCGTTGGCCATCTCCAGGATGCCGCCGACGTAGGACGGCTTGCCGCGGTCGAGGAACAGCTCGGTGTCGGGCGTGTTGGCGTAGCGGCCGTCGCTGCGCGTGAGGAAGCCCAGCGCGACCAGCGCGTCGAGGAAGTCGCGCGCCGCGCGCGGGTGCAGGCCCAGCGCGTCGCGCAGGCTCTCCAGCGCCTGCGGGCCGTAGGCAAGCTCGGTGAACACGCCGAGCTCGATCGCGCTGAGCAGGGTCTTGGAGGCCCAGAACGCCAGGCCGGTCTGCAGGATGGTGTCAGGAGTGGGTTGCGCTTGCATGCGGGTCGCTCCGGCAGGCACCGCGCGAGCGGTGCGGGTGCGTCGGCCCGAGGGCATGCGTAACCGGAACCGGGGCCGGCGAAGCAGCTAGTTGTCCCTGCCCGGTGTGCGGATCGGGGCGAGCCATAATGCCACCCGCTCCGTCGACCGGCCTTCACATGCGCCTCTGGACCCTGCACCCCAAGCACCTGGACCGCCAGGGCCTGCTCGCCCTGTGGCGCGAGGGCTGCTGGCGCGCGCCGTGCTGCGCGGACAGACGCGCGGCTACCGGCACCATCCGCAACTGGAGCGTTTCCGGGCGCACGCCGCGCCCGAGGTGGCGATCGATGCCTACCTTGCCGTGGTGCAGCAGGAGGCCGCCGTACGCGGCTATGCCTTCGACCGCGGCAAGCTCGGTCCGCTGGTGCCCGCCGCCGGGATCGTGGTGACGGCCGGCCAGTTGGAGTTCGAGTGGCAGCACCTTCTCGCCAAGCTGACGCTGCGCGATCCGGCGCTGCTGGAGCGCTGGCGCACCAAGCGTCCTGCCTGCCATCCACTGTTCCTGCTCGAACCCGGACCGATGGCTCCGTGGGAGCGCCCTGCCGCGCGCGGCCGGTCGGACGCGCGCTGACCGCATCGATGCTCACCTTGCGGGCCGGCGTCCCTTGCCGGGTCACCGCAGGGCCCCGCGGCGAACACATCCACGGCAATGCCCGCGACCGCAGCGCAGCGCCCGCTCCGGTGGCCTGACCGCACGCGATTGATCGATGCGCGCAAATGGGCGCCTAAACGTCCGCTGAAATTCGGCGCTTGAAAGCTGCCACGACGCCCCTAAATGCCGATCGCCAGCCGGCAGGCTGGCGCCCCCGGGCCATGGGCCGGTGGCTTCCCTTTCCATGTTGCTCTTGAGGAGGATATGGTCATGCGTACGATGTTCGATCTGGCTCCGCTGCATCGGTCAAGCATCGGTTTCGACCGCATTTTCGACATGCTGGAAAACGCCACGCGCGCACAGGCGGTGGACAACTGGCCGCCCTACGACACGGTCAAGCTCAGCGAGGACCGCTACCGCATCACCATGGCGGTCGCCGGCTTCCGCCGCGAGGACCTGGACATTTCGGTGCAGCCCAACCTGCTGGTGGTCACCGGCGAGCGCAAGAACGGCGATCAGGACGGCGAATACCTGTATCGCGGCATCGCCAGTCGCGCCTTCTCCCGGCGCTTCGAACTGGCCGACCATGTGAAGGTGACCGGCGCCCATCTCGCCGACGGTCTGCTCACCATCGAGCTGGAGCGCGAGATTCCCGAAGCGATGCGCCCGCGTCGCATCGCCATCGGCGGCGCGGACACCGCGCTCGAATCGACCGGCCAGCGCCAGCTCGAGGCGCAGGCCGCCTGACCTGCCCGCCCGGCTCCGCCCTTGCGCCGGAGCCGCCGGTTGCGGTGATCGTTACGGCCCGCCGCGAGGCGGGCCGTCTTTTTCTTGCCCACGCTTGGATGGCATCGGCCCGCCCCCATGTCCTCCCGCACACGCCGACGCATCCCGAGAGGCCGCCCATGCCCGACTACCGCAAGA
This sequence comes from Frateuria sp., assembly GCF_035943815.1. GTDB lineage: Bacteria > Pseudomonadota > Gammaproteobacteria > Xanthomonadales > Rhodanobacteraceae > Frateuria_A. The sequence continues at coordinate 70,456 of NZ_DASZBU010000018.1, read as the reverse complement.
CGCCCGAGGCGCTCGCCCGCCTCACGCCCGAGCAGTTCCGCGTGACCCAGCAGAACGGCACCGAGCGGCCCTTCGACAACGCCTTCAACGATCACCGCGAGCCGGGCCTGTACGTGGACGTGGTATCGGGTGAGCCGCTGTTCACTTCGCTGGACAAGTTCGACAGCCATTGCGGCTGGCCCAGCTTCAGCCGCCCGGTCGAGCCGGCGCACGTGGTCGAGAAGCGCGACATGAGTCATGGCATGGTCCGCACCGAGGTTCGCTCCAGCCACGGCGACAGCCATCTGGGCCACGTCTTCCCGGACGGCCCGCGCGAGACCGGCGGCCTGCGCTATTGCATCAACTCCGCCTCGCTGCGATTCGTGCCGCTCGATGACCTGGAGCGCGAGGGCTACGGCGACTACCGCAAACTGTTCGAGCAGAGGGCCACGCCATGAATGAACGAGCGATCCTTGCCGGCGGCTGCTTCTGGGGCGTGCAGGAACTGCTGCGCCAGCAGCCGGGCGTGATCTCCACCCGCGTGGGCTACTCCGGCGGTGACGTGCGCAACGCCACCTACCGCAACCACGGCAGCCACGCCGAGGCGGTGGAGATCCTGTTCGACCCGCAGCGCATCAGCTACCGCCAGTTGCTGGAATTCTTCTTCCAGATCCACGACCCGAGCACGCCCGATCGGCAGGGCAACGACCGCGGCAGCAGCTACCGCTCGGCGATCTACTTCACCAGCGAGGAGCAGCGGCGCGTCGCCGAGGACACCATCGCCGACGTGGACGCCTCCGGCCTGTGGCCCGGCAAGGTGGTGACCGAAGTCGAGCCGGCCGGCGATTTCTGGGAGGCCGAGCCCGAGCACCAGGACTACCTGCAGCACTACCCCACCGGCTACACCTGCCACTTCGTGCGGCCCGGCTGGAAGCTGCCCCGGCGCGCCGAAGCGGGCTGAGGCGGCGCGCGCCACGCTCTTTCACGGCCTCTTGAGGACCGCCCCGGTATCACGCGTGGCCACCTGCCGTGGGCGCGGACGACCATGGTGACGCCCGCGCAGGCGCATTCCGCAGGTCATCCGCCCTGCCCGGCCGTCCACCGTAAGGAGCGCAGGATGCCCCTCTCGCCCACATCGCTGAAGAACTCCACTGCCGCCGCCGCCGCCCGCGTCTTCACGGAGCTGCGCCAGATCCATTCCAACCACCAAGCACACACCGTGCTTCGCGCGGTGGAGCGCCAGCGCGGACTGACCAACAAGGCGCACGTCCGTCGCGCGGACGAGTACGCGCGGGAAGTGCTGGGCAGCGCCCGCTACGCGCCCTGGCTGCAGGTCTACACCGCCGTCAGCGGTGGCTTCCGCGAAGGCTGGATTCCGGACAACTACTACGGCCTGGTGGTCGATCCGCTCAAGGGCGGCGAGGTGGCCAAGGTCGCGCTGGTCAAGTCCTTCACCAACCGCATCCTGGACACCGACGCGCTGCCGGACCTCGCCTACGTGATCGACGGCATCTTCTACGCACGCGATTACCGTCCGGTCTCGGCGGCGGAGCTGCCCGAGATCCTGTTCGCCCAGGACGAGCGCACCGTGTTCAAGGCCGACAACTCCTACCAGGGCCGCAGCGTGACCTTCATGACGCGGGCGGATTTTCCTGCGGGCGGCGCGGTCCGGCTTCCGGATGGCGTGTTCCAGGCGCCGATCCACCAGCACGATTTCTTCGCCGCGATGAGCCCGCGCTCCACCGCGACGCTGCGCATCACCACCGCGCGCGAGCTCGACGGCCGCATCGCGGTGAAGGCCGCCTACCTGCGGCTGGGCCGCGCCAGCGACGACATCGTGAGCTGCCGCAGCCACGTACGCGTGGCCGTGGATGCCGCGCGCGGCACGCTGGGCGACACCGGCTACCTGCACGACTGGCAGCGCACGGAAACCCACCCCGACACCGGCTTCCGCTTCGCCGGCCAGGCGATCCCGCGCTACGACGAGGCGGCAGAGCTGTGCAAGACGCTGCACCAGAGCTGCCCGCACATGCTCTGCCTGGGCTGGGACCTGTGCATCGACCGGCAGGAGCGGCCGCGCATCATGGAATGGAACGCGCGCTACAACGACATCAAGTTCTCCGAGGCGACCACCGGCCCCTGCTTCCGCGGGCTCGGCTGGGAGCATCTGTGGAGGCGCGAGGCCGCCTGATGACCGGGCGGGGTGTCGATTCCGCCATAGCCGGTTCGTCGCGATGGGTAGCCCTGATCTCGGTGCGTCGCCGGTTAGCCTTCGGCGCCGCATCCACTCCGGGGCTTCCCTAAGGCGCAGGCATTCCGCCTGAGCGAAACGCAGGAGGATCCCCATGTCCTATATCGACGGCTTCGTCATCGCCGTGCCCACGGCCAACAAGCAGCAGTTCATCGATCACGCCAGGCGTTTCGACGAGCTGTTCCTCGAGTTCGGCGCGACCCGCATCTGCGAGTGCTGGGGCGACGACGTGCCCGAGGGCAAGCTCACCGACTTCCATCGCGCCGTGAAGGCCACGGCGGAGGAGACGGTGGTGTTCTCGTGGATCGAGTGGCCGGACAAAGCCAGCCGCGACGCCGGCATGAAGAAGGTCATGGAGGACCCGCGCATCGGCCCCGACACCCCGATGCCCTTCGACGGCAAGCGGATGATCTTCGGCGGGTTCGCGCCGGTGGTGACGTTGGGCGGGTAGCGTGTGGGTTGGGGCCCGCTGGCGCGTGGATGCCTGGCGCGCATCCTGGGAGGACGAACCCGGCACCGTGCGCGGCAGTTCTACCCACTGAGGCGATGACCTGTAGGCCACCACGCGCGAGGCTGATAGCGTGGTGGCCGACCGTATGGGTGACGTGGCCACTCGGCTCGGCGCCACGCGTGCACGGGTCGCCCGGGCCTGGCTGCTGCGCCAGCTGGTGTGACCGCGCCGATCGTCGGCGCTACGCGCACGCCGCACTGGACGCGCCGTATGTCGCAACCGAAAAAAAGAGGCCCTCGTCCACGATGGCCTCCGTCGATCACTCTGCCTGTGCGGGCTACTGCCTTTCGCAAAGGTAACGACTGGCCGGATAACGACTGGCCGGATAACTACCGACCGGCGACAACGTCGGGTCGGCGCAAAATAAGGGGCAGGATTTACGACCATTCACCCGTCGGCGCGCCAGGGAATGCCTAGGCAGCGGGAGCCGGCCTACGCACAATCGACGGACTTCATCGGGAGAACGCCATGGATGCAAACTTCTGGCTCGAGCGCTGGCGCGAAGGCCGCACCGGCTTCCACCGCACCGACGTCATGCCGCTGCTGCGCAAGCACTGGCCTGCGCTGGAGGTGCCGCGCGGCAGCCGCGTCCTGGTGCCTTTGGCCGGCAAGACGCTGGACATGGTCTGGCTGGCGGCACAGGGCCTGCGCGTGCTGGGCGTGGAACTATCGCCCTTGGCGGTGCAGGCCTTCTTCGCCGAACATCGGCTGCGGCCGCAGCAGCATGTTTCGGCCTGCGGCGAGCACTACGTCGCGGGCGACATCGAGATCATCCAGGGCAACGTGTTCGACCTGGACGATGCGACCCTGGCCGGTTGCCGCGCCGTCTACGACCGTGCCGCGCTGATCGCGTTGCCCGCACCGATGCGCAGGCAATACGCCCAGTCGGTCTACGGGCGCCTGCCTGAGGGTTGCCGCGGCCTGGTGATCACGCTCGATTATCCGCCCGACGAAATGGACGGCCCACCCTTCGCCGTGCCGCCGACGGAAGTGCGGGAGCTTTACGGACGCGACTGGCAGGTCACGATGCTGGAACACCGCGACATCTACGCCGACGATCCGGGCTGGGCCGAACAGGGCCTGAGCGCCATGGCTACCGACGTCTTCCGGCTCGATCGGCGCGCCTGAACCCGCGCCGCCGGGCGCTCAGCTGGAATGGTCCAGGATGATCTTCCAGCCCTGCGCGGTCTTCTCCCACAGCAGCGAATACACGCCGTCGTCCTGCGCAACCTCGCCGTGCGCCGTGCGGTCGAGATGGAAGCGGCCGGTTACCGCCGCATAGCGCGCCTCGCCATGGGCGCAGGGAAGCAGCCGCACGTCGATATCGGAAAAGGTGAGCCGGCCCATCTGCGCCTTGCCGGCATAGTGCCGGCGGTAGCTTTCGAGAATCGCGCGATAGCCCTTGCGGACGGAGCGGCCGACGAAGGTGGTGTCGGGCGCGTCCTTGTATCCCTGCATGAAAGTCTCGACGTCGGCGCGGTTCCACGCTGCCTGCTGGGCGGCCATCACCTGGCGGATGGCCGCCGCCTCGTCGGCACTGCCTCCGCCGAAGGCCGGTCCGATGGCGCATGCCAGCAGCAGGCCGCATGCGATCCAACGACGTGACTTGTACATCGCCTGCTCCTGCCGCTCCGGATGAAGCGGCAGCCTAGCATCCAGCCCGGGATCCACGCGCAGCCGCCTATCGCACGGTCGTGCCCGGCCCGCGGTGGCACGTCCCGGCCGGCGTCATCAGCATCCGAGTTGTCCGCGGGAAGCCGGCAGCGGTCGATACCACCGCTCCATGACCCGCGCTTGATCCGCAGGTAACGCAAGGGGGGACACGCTTCGCTCGGGAACCCCGGACTGGCCGTGCCAGTTGTTACGGGAGGTTGCCATGCGCACTTCGATCGCCCCGCTCGTATTTGCCACCACACTCCTGGCCGCCGGCGCAGTGCAAGCTGCCCACCCCGAGGCAGCCAGCGATGCCAAGCTCATCGCAAGCGCCATGCGCGCGGCGCCCGCAGGCGTGGGGCCGCACGCCACCGTCATGGCCGTCGCCCCCGACGGCAGCATGCGCACCCTGCGCCAGGGCACCAATGGCTTCACCTGTATTCCCGATGCACCCGCCACGCCCGGCCCCGACCCGATGTGCGCCGACAAGGCGGCGATGGCCTGGATGCATGCCTGGCTGACCCATGCGACACCGCCGGCCGGCCAGGTCGGATTGATGTACATGCTCGAGGGCGGCACCGACGCTAGCAACACCGATCCATATGCCAAGACGCCCGGCTCGAAGCACTGGATCAGGACCGGCCCGCACGTCATGGTGGTCGGCGCGGACGACGCCTTCTACGACCAGTACCCGAAACTGGCCGATCCCCAGACCGACGCGCCCTATGTCATGTGGTCGGGCACGCCCTACCGGCACCTGATGGTGCCCGTCCGCTGACACAAGAAAAAAGGCAACCGCGCAGCCCGGCGACCCAGGCTGCCGCGGATGAGGCGGGCCACGCGTGATCGTGGCCCCAGGGTCGTTGTCGATTTTTGCGCTGGTCGTTCGTCGCAGGCATAAGGGGCACCGTGACCTGAACCTGGAGACGCGCAATGACCGCCAAGAACACGATCTGCCTCTGGTACGACGGCACCGCCCTGGACGCCGCCACCTTCTACGCCCAGACGTTTCCAGGCAGTGCCGTGGGCGCAGTGCATCGCGCGCCGGGCGATTATCCGGCAGGGCAACAGGGCGACGTGTTGACCGTCGAGTTCACGGTCATGGGCATCCCGTGTCTGGGCCTGAACGGCGGCCCGGGGTTCCCGCAGACCGAGGCTTTCTCGTTCCAGGTGGCCACCAACGACCAGGCCGAAACCGACCGTCTGTGGGACGCGATCATCGGCAACGGGGGCCAGCCCAGCGCCTGCGGCTGGTGCAAGGATCGCTGGGGCCTTTCGTGGCAGATCACCCCGCGCGCGCTGACCGCCGCGGTCACCGACCCCGACGCGGCCGCGGCCAAGCGCGCGTTCGATGCCATGATGAAAATGACCAAGATCGACATCGCCGCGATCGAGGCCGCGCGGCGCGGCTGATGCCGCGCTTGTGGCCTCGTTGGAAGAACCTGCGATCGGTGTGGCGGCTCGCGGTGTGACGATACCGCTCGCCGGCCCGCACCCTGCCATGCACCGAATGACCATGACATCACCTGGGAACCTATCGATGACACCGACCATCACCGCCTTCGAACATTCGCCCGATCGCGGCCAGGGGCTAGCGCGCGACATGCGCGTCCGCTGGGCGCTCGAGGAAGTGGGCAAGCCCTACGAGGTCCGGCTGCTCTCCTTCAAGGCAATGAAGGAGCCCGCCCATCGCGCGCTTCATCCGTTCGGGCAGATACCGACCTATGAGGAAGGCGACCTGGTCCTGTTCGAGTCGGGCGCCATCGTGCTGCACCTGGCGCAACGCCACGCCGGCCTGCTGCCCGAGGGCGCGGACGCCCGGGCGCGGGCCATTGCATGGATGTTCGCCGCGCTCAATACCATGGAAGCGCCGATCCTCGAGCTCCAGACGGCGAAGTTCGCCGAGGGCGACAAGCCCTGGTCCGAACAACGCCTGCCGCTGATCAAGGACCGCATTCGCCAGCGGCTGGGCGAGCTTTCGCTTCGGCTCGCCGACGCCGACTGGCTGGATGGCGCCTTCAGCGCCGGCGACCTGATGATGGTGGGCGTGCTGCTCCGGCTGAAGGCCTCCGGCCTGCTCGACGAGTACCCCAACCTCGCCGCCTACGTCGCCCGCGGCGAAGCGCGTCCCGCCTACAAGCGCGCATTCGCCGCGCAGCTGGCGGTGTTTACGGGCACGAATCCAGGCGTGTAAACAACGGTGGCGCCACGTACCGCGGGCGTGGGTGCTTTGCGAGTGCGCGCCAGGCTCTCACCCTGCTACTTCTTCGCCCGCTCTCCTGCCAGCGTCGCATCGAGCTTTTCGGTGGCGGTCGCGGCGTAGGCGCGGCACGCGCCCGCATCGACCAGCGGCGCGCTGTCGGTGTCGGACTTGCGCCGCGCCACTTTCTGCCAGAAGCCGCTGGCGTCGGGGTGTGGCGTCAGCAGGATGTCGCAAGGGAGTGCGGCCACGATGGCGATCGACCGGCGGAATGTGTTCATCTGCTGCGGGTGGTCGCTGTAGCGGAATACGGAGGATCCGAGCGCGGTGAGGCTGTCCGCGTAGACCATGTGCAGGCAGTGGCCTTCGCTGCACGAGTCCCAGGTCCACGACGTGCTCCCGGGGGTGTGGCCGGGCGTGTAGTGCGCGGTGATCGCCACGTCGCCCAGTTGCAGGGTTTCGCCGTCGCGCACGGGCCTCACATGTTCGACGGCGGGATACGTCAGCGCCAGGCTGTACTGCGGGTCGCTCGGGTCGGCTCCGCCGAGCTCCAGCGCGGGCGCGCCCTGCGCACTGGCCAGCACCTGCGCCCCGCTGTCCCGCTGCAACGCGGCGATGCCGCCGGCATGGTCGGCGTGGGCGTGCGAGTTGAGGATCCATTTGACGTCGCGCACGCGGAACCCGAGCGTGCGGATGTTCGCCTCGATCAGCGCCGCGGATGCGGGCAGGTCGCCGTCGAACAAGGCCAGCCCGTGGCCCGTATCGACGATCAACGCCGAGAGGCCATGCGGGCCCACGTACCAGGTGTTGCCGTAGATGCGGAAAGGCTTCTGCGGCGCATTCCATTGCTGGCCGTAGATGGCCTGGGGCGGCTTGCCCGAGGGCTGGGCTGCGCGCGTCACTGCAGGCGCGAGGATCAGGCCGAAGGCCACTGCGAGGGCGGGCAGGACGCGTAAGGACATGGCGGACTCCGTGGCGAAGCGGCAAGCATGGCCAAAGCCCCTGGCAGGCGGACGGCGGAATACGGGCGCCACGCAGGCAGGTAGCCGCGGCGGGCGGTGGGCGAAGGCAACGGTGCCCGTGAGCGGACCGTCACGCCCGCGGTGCTAGGTTCGCTCAGCCGCCAGCGACCGCATCGGGGTCGGCGTCATGGACCAGGCATTCCACGCACAGGCGTACCGGTACCGCGCCTTCATCAGCTACAGCCACCACGACAAGGCGTGGGCGGAGTGGCTGCACCGTGGCCTGGAAACCTACCGCGTACCCACGCGGCTGGTGGGCAAGGAAACCCGCGCCGGCACGGTGACCCGCCGCCTCGCGCCGATCTTCCGCGACCGCGATGAACTGGCCAGCTCGCCCGATCTGGGCGACAAGGTCGCGCAAGCGCTACGCCAGTCCGCCAACCTCATCGTGATCTGCTCACCGGCCGCGGCGGCCTCGCACTGGGTCGAGCAGGAACTGGAGACGTTCCAGCGCCTGGGCCGGGGCGATCGCATCTTCTGCCTGATCGTCGCCGGCGAACCGAATGCCGGCGCGCCGGAGGAATGCCTGCCGCCCGCGTTGCGCCAGGGCGGCGCCGAACCCCTCGCCGCCGACGTGCGCCCGGGCAAGGACGGCAAACCCAGCGCAAGGCTCAAGCTGATCGCCGGGCTGCTGGATCTGGAACTGGATCAGCTGCGCCGGCGCGAGCTGCAGCGGCGCAACCGCCGGCTGACCGCGATAGCTGCGCTGGCCACGGCGGTGATGCTGGTGACCAGCCTGCTGGCGATCGAGGCCGTGCTCGCCCGCCACGCCGCCGAGCGCCGCCAGAAGCAGGCCGAGGATCTGGTCGGCTTCATGCTCGGCGACCTCAACGACAAGCTCGCGCAGGTGCAGCGGCTGGACATCATGGAAGCGGTCGACGACAAGGCGATGGCCTACTTCCACTCGCTGCCGGCGACCGACGTCACCGACGAGGCGCTCGAGCAGCGCGTCAAGGCGCTGGAAAAGATCGGCAGCGTGCGCATGGACCAGGGCCAGCTCGCGCCGGCGGCAAGCGCTTTCGGGGCGGCCGCCCCGCTCGCGCGCCGGCTGGCCGAGGCGGCGCCGTCCGACCGCGAGCGGCAGATCGCCTACGCACGCGTGCAGGCGTTCATCGGCATGGCCGATTGGTACCGCGGCGACCTGGACGAGGCGGCGCGGGCCTTCGGTGGCGCGCAGTCCACGCTCGAGCGCATGGGCGCGGAGGCGGGCGGCGACCCGCAGGTGCTGTTCGAACTGAGCACGCTGGACAACGACATCGGCCACGTGTTCGAAGCGCGCGGCCGGCTGGACGAGGCCGGCGCGCACTACCGTCGCATGCTCGAGCGCTGCCGCCGGCTCGCCCTGCAGCCCTCGCCCAGGCGCGAGTGGCTGGAACACCTGGGCGAGGCGCACAACAACCTCGGCAAGCTCGCGCTCGTGCAGGGGCAGCTGCTCCAGGCGATCACGGAATACGCCGCCGACGATGCGATCGAAACGCGGCTGGCCAATGCCCGGCCGAACGACAACGACCAGCGCGAGAACATGGCCCGGGTGCGCGGCATCCTCGGCCGTACGTTGCTGCTGGCCGGCGAGGACGGGCGGGCCGCCGATGCGCTGAGCCAGGCCTTGTCCACCGCGGAGAATCTGCACCGGTTCGACCCGGCGCAGGCGAACTTCCAGGACAAGGTGGGCCTCTACGCCACCCAACTCGGACGGCTGCGGCGAATGCAGGGCGATTCCCGCACCGCCGCCAGCCTGCTGGCGCGCGCAGTCGCGACGCTGCAGACCCTCGCGCGTCACGATCCCGACAACACCGACTGGCAGCAGGACCTGGCACAGGCGCAGACCGAACGGGCCGCCGTGCTGCTCGCCGGCGGCGCGCGGGGCGCGGCGCTGATCGACGCACGCGCTGCGTCACGCGTGCTCGCGGCGCAGCTCGCCAGGCAGCCGGAAGAACGCACGCTGCTGCTCGCCAGCGCCCGCGCCGACCTGCAACTGGCCGAGCTGCAGGACGCGGCCGGCGCCCGCCGACTGCGCGAGAAGGCGCTGCAACGCCTGGCCGGCGTGCGCGGCGGCGCGGCCGACGTACGCCTGCTCGCGCTGCGCGTGGACGCGCTGCTCGCGCTGGACCGGACCGCCGAGGCGCAGCCGCTCGCGCGCCAGCTCTGGGCGTCCGGCTACCGCGACGCGGCGCTCATGCAGGAGCTGCGCCAGGCCCGCATCCCCTTCCCGCCCAACCCGGCCTTCGCACAACGCCTGCGCGACGCGCTCGACGGCGCAGCCTTGGCCGATGTGCGCTGAAGAACACCGCGATTTCCCCCCGCCAGCAAAGGAGAACGCCATGGAGCACCTGCTTCGCGTCACCCTGGACAAATCGACCCAGCCCTGGACGGTCGACATCGACCAGAACGGCAATGCCAACCACATCGACCGCAGCGCGCAGCCGCAGACGATCGTGTGGCAGCTGGAGGGCGATGCCGCCAACGGGCAATTGCAGCCGCTCGCCTGGGTGGACACGCCACCCGACGGCATCTTCGGGCCGGCCGAACCGTCGTCCAACGGCAAAAGCATGCAGATGACCGACCTCAACAAAAATGCGGCCAGCAGCGGCGACTGGGTCTACCGCCTGAGCGTGGCGCTCGATGGCCAGACCTACTCCACGCTCGACACCACCGGCACCAACACCAACCCCTCCATCAAGAACAACTGACCACCCTCGCGCCCGCGTCACCGGGCCGTAACGGCCCGCGACGTACACGCAAGCCGCGGCCGTCCCCGGCCGCCCGCCCAGCGGAGGCAATCATGTCCCAGCCACGCGAACCCCAGGCTCCCACGCCGGAGCTCACCCCCGACTCGCCATCCGACGAGCAGGCCCCGCTTGCCGAACCCCAGTTCTCCGGCACGCTGACGCCCGACACCACCACCCACCCATCGATCAAGAACAACTGAGCACCCTCGCCCCGCGCCGCCGGCAAGCGGCGCGGGGCCGCGGGCACGCGCCGGCCAGCGCGGCGCATCCTGGAGCCGGGAGCTTCCATGACGCCTCTGGTGATCGGCGTGACCAGCCATCGCGACCTGCCACCCGGGGACACGGAGACCATCCGCCTGCGCGTGCGCACGTTCCTTGGTGAACTGCAGCAGGCCTTCCCGGGCCTGCCGCTGGTCGTGCTCTCCGCACTGGCCGAAGGCGGTGACCGCCTGGTCGCCGAGGAGGGGCTGCGGGTCGGCGCGCGGCTCATCGCGCCGCTTCCGCTGCCGCCCGCGCTGTACGAGGAGGACTTCGCCGGTGCCGCCTCGCGCGAGGCCTTCGAGGCGCTGTGCGCGCGGGCCGAGACGATCGTGCTGCCGACCCGGCAGGGCCACACGCGCCACGAGATCAGCAACCCCGGCGACGCGCGCGACCGGCAGTACGCACAGGCCGGGGTGTACATCGCCAGCCATTGCCACATCCTGCTGGCGATCTGGGACGAGCAGCCCTCCGACCGGATCGGCGGCACCGCGCAGATCGTGCGCTACCACCTTACCGGCACCCTGCCCGGGCCGCCTGGCCAGGAGCGCGACCCGCGCCACATCCTCGGCGCGGGCGACGAGCGGCTGCTGTTCCACATCCGCTGCGCCCGCGCCGACGTGCCGGAAGGCCAGCGCCCGCCGGTGACGGCGCACTGGTGCCATGCGGCGGCCGACGCGCCCGAACCGGCCATGCCGGCGCTGTTCCGGCTGATGTTCGAGCACATGGCCGAGTTCAACGCCGACTGCAAGGCGCACGCGGCCGCGATCGGAACGGCGCCCGCACCTGCCGGCGATGCCGCCGCCGACATGGGCATCGACCGCACCTTCCGCGAGGCCGACTGGCTGGCGGTGCACTACCAGCGCCGCGTGCTGTTGTCGATGCGCACCATCTACACCCTGGCGGCGCTGATGGGCGCCGCCTTCACCTGCTACGCGCACTTCCGCGCGCAGAACGGCCTGATCTATCTGTTCCTGGTGCTGTTCGCGCTGGGCATGGCGGTCGCCGCCGTGGCCAACCGGCGCGGCTGGCACCGCAAGTACCTGGACTACCGCGCATTGGCCGAAGGCCTGCGCATCCAGTCCTACTGGCGCCGGGCCGGCATCTCGCTGACGCGGGACTACGCCTTCGCACACGACGATTTCCTGCAGAAGCAGAACGTGGAACTGGGCTGGATCCGCAACGTCATGCGCGCGGCCGGCCTGCCTCCCAGCCACGCGCCCGCGGCCGATGCGGCGGCGCTGGCCTGCGTCATCGACGAATGGGTGGGCCGCTCCGGCCGGTCCGGCCAGCTGCATTACTACGAGCGCAAGAGCATCGAGTGCGCCGGCCTGCACCGCGTCACCGAAGCCCTGGGCGCGCTGAGCCTGTGGGGCGGCGTCTCGATCAGCGTGCTGCTGGCGATCTTCGCGCTGCGCCTGGACGAGCAGATCAAGGGCTCGCTGGTGGCGCTGATGGGCATCCTCTCCATCATCGCCGCGGTGCGCGAGGCCTATGCCTACCGCAAGGCGGACAAGGTGCTGCTCAAGCAGTATCGCTTCATGGAACGCATCTTCGGTGCCGCGCGCACCGCGTTGGACCGTGCGGCCAATTCCGCGGAACAGCGCGCCATCCTGCGCGCGCTCGGCCACGCGGCGCTGACCGAACACGCCGAATGGACGCTGATGCAGCGCGAGCGCCAGGTCGAGCGCGGGCCGATGTAGCGTGGATGAGCCTTGCGCAGCGGGCCACATGCGCGTCAACGTTGGGTCGTCGTTCCTCGCCAGTTGCTGGCCTCTTTCTTGCTTGGCTTGGGACCGATAGCCTTGCGCCTGCAAACGCGAACCCTGACCTTCATGATCCCAAAGCTCCCCACGCCCGCCGAGTTGCTGGACCTGATGCCCGACGCGGTCTGCGTCGTCGACGCCCAGGGTCAGGTGCTCTTCGTCAGCGCGGGTTTCGGACGCATCCTGGGCTACGCGCCCGTGGAGGTGATCGGGCAGCCGATCTTCCGGCTAGTCCACCCCGACGACCGCGCGACGACCATGCAACAGGCCGAAAAGGTCATGAACGGGGTGCCGCAGCTCAACTTCCGCAATCGCTACATCCACAAGGATGGCCACAGTGTGGACATCCAGTGGTCGGCCCGCTGGCTGCCCGAATACGGCGTGCGCCTCGGCGTGGCGCACGAGGTGACCGAGCTGCGCCGCGCCGAGCGCGAACTCGAGCACCGCGCCACCCACGATCCGCTCACCGGGCTGCCCAACCGCCACCGGCTGCAGCACGAACTGCAGTACGCCCTCGAGCACGCATCCCGGACGGAGAACGGCCTGGCCGTGCTCTACCTGGACCTGGACGGGTTCAAGCGCATCAACGACCGATACGGACACGACGTGGGCGACCGCCTGTTGCGCGAAGCCGGGCGGCGCCTGCACAAGGGCCTGCGCCAGGACGACCTGATGGCCCGCATCGGCGGCGATGAGTTCGTCGCCCTGCTTCCCGGCTGCGGCGACGTGCAGGCCGCCGGCACCGTGGCCGAAGGTCTGCGCGCCTGCCTCAGGCTGCCGTTCGACCTGCCGGAGGGCACGTTCCATCTCGATGCCAGCATAGGCATCGCCTGCTTCCCGGACGGCGGGAGCGACCCGGACACGCTCCTGGCACGCGCGGACCGAGCGATGTACGAAGCCAAGCGCGACCGCCGTAGCGAAGGCGTTGGCAGTCCGGTGCGCGGCGAATAGCTCCGCTTCCACGCGCATCCTGCGGACTCGACTGTACGACGTCGGCGACCCTCGCCAAACATGCTGGCGCTCGTGACTTCATCCTCACTCCAGCGTAAGGCCGGTTGTCGGATGGTGATCCCGGCGCGGTAACCACCGCGTCGTTTTTCTTCAGATCGGAGATCGGAAATGCCCAATAGCAACGACAACCGTGGCGGCTCGCACGAGCGTGGCGGCTCTCACGAGCAGCACGTCAAGGCAGGCGAGCAGAGCCACAAGAACGACGACAAGTCGAAGTCGGCCGGCGGAAGCTCTTCCGGCAACCGCGGCAGCCAAGGGGGCAGCCACGAGCAGCATGTGAAAGCCGGTGAGCAGAGCCACAAGAACGACTGACCCTTCCAATGCAGTGCGAAACGGGGGGCGCTTCGGCGCCCCTCGGCATGGCTGCCGGCAGCTCGTCCCGAGGCTGAAACCGCACCAGGCTGAATGCTGGCGCTCGAAAACATTTGCTTCGCGGCGCGACAGCCATTAATGTGGCCGCGCTGAGTTTCAGGGGTCACCGAACTGTGGCCCGATGCTGTAGAACGCAGTTCCACTACACCGTTGTACCCGTTTCCTCCTTGCGACCAGCTCCTGCCGCGCCACGCGGCCTTCACCCGTTCCAAGGAGATACAACGATGTCCCAGACCGAAACCGGTACCGTCAAGTGGTTCAACGATGCCAAGGGCTTCGGCTTCATCAGCCGCGCCAGCGGCGATGACGTGTTCGTCCACTTCCGTGCGATCACCGCCTCCGGCTTCAAGAGCCTGCAGGAAGGCCAGAAGGTGTCCTTCATCGTGACCAAGGGCCCGAAGGGCCTGCAGGCCGACCAGGTGCAGCCGCTCTAAGCGACGGCCGCACGTTCCAGGAAAAGCCCGGCCCGGTGCCGGGCTTTTCTTTTTGGTGCGCCGCCGATGCTATCGAGCGGCCGCGGTCAACGGCGCGGCGGATCGCGCGGTGGATCGGCCGGCTTGTCGCCCTCGCTTACGGTGCGCTTCTTGGATTGTTTCTCGTCCTGCTGTTTCTTCTTGGCGATCTCGCGCTGACGTTTTTCGAATGCATAGTTGATCTTGGCCAATCGGGAAGTCCTCTGGGGAGCTAAGTCGTAAGTAGCCACCGCCGTGCGGCGATGCTCGTGCTGCGGGCGGCATACGCTCGAAGTGGCCGCCGACACAAGCGATGCGGGCAAGCGAGCGGAGCGGCGAGAAGTGTCGTAGCGAACGGAATCGCCTGGCGGCGCTTCCGACGTCGGGCGACCAGGGACAGCGCACACAGGCCGCAGATCGACGCATCCTACACCCTCGCCCCTCCCATGGCTTCGGCGGAGCAGGCGCGGCACCCGACGCCGTCCAGGCAGACGACTGCCCGGCAGGCGTACCGAACCCGTCATAATCGACGCTTCCCTTAGCCCCAACCTGCTTATGAAAACCCCCACCGGCTTGCTCGAACTCATCGACGACGGCGTCATCGACGAGGTCCTGCGTCCGCTCAAGAGCGGCAAGGAGGCCTCCGTCTACATCGTTCGCTCCGGCGAGGACGTGCGCTGCGCCAAGGTCTACAAGGACATGGCCCAGCGCAGTTTCCAGCAGCGCGTGCAATACCAGGAAGGTCGCAAGGTGCGCGGCAGCCGGCAGGCGCGGGCGATCGGCAAGGCCAGCAAGTTCGGCCGCAAGGAGGCCGAAGCGGCCTGGAAGAATGCCGAGGTCGACGCGCTGTATCTGCTCGCCGGCGCCGGCGTGCGCGTGCCGCAGCCTCACGGCTACTTCAACGGCGTGCTGGTGATGGAGCTGATCACCGACGCCCACGGCCACTCGGCCCCGCGGCTGGGCGAGGTGGAGCTGTCCGCCGACCTCGCCCGCGAATACCACGGCATCCTGATCCGCCAGATCGTGCGCATGCTTTGCGTCGGCATCATCCATGGCGACCTCTCCCCGTACAACGTCCTGGTGGCGCCCGACGGCCCGGTGATCATCGACCTGCCCCAAGTGGTCAGCGCCTCCGGCAACAACGCCGCCCGCACCATGCTGCGGCGCGACGTGAGCAACATCACCATCAACCTCTCGCGCTTCGCCCCGGAACTCCTCGATACGTATTACGCCGAGGAAATGTGGGCGCTGTTCGAACAAGGTGAGCTGCAGCCGGAGAGCGAACTGACCGGGCGCTTCGCGTTCGACGAAGGCATCGTCGACGTCGACAGCGTGATGCAGTCCATCATCGATGCCCGCGAGGAAGCGGCCATCCGCCAGCAGGGGCGCGAAGCGGCGTTGGCCGAAGGCTGAGCGAGGCCGGGGTCTGACCCGTTCGGCGCCCTGCCGCTTTTGAGAGGGCCACCTCGGGCCCGTAAGGGCCTGTGGCCGAAAACCCAGTACATCGACCAGGAGCGGCCGTTTTTGCCGTGCCCGGTTGACCCGGATTTGGGGTTTTCGTCACCCCCGCCCCACCACGCTGGATGAGGGATAAACCCTCGCGGCCTGCGCGCTTGCGCCGCCGTTTGGCCGGGACAGGCTGGCCGGGCCGGCCAGGGGCGGCCAACCTGCGATAAGGAGAGCAACCATGAAGCGATTTGCCTGGTACGGCGCACTGGCGCTGCTGGTGGGCGTTCCGGTGCAGTCCATGGCCGCGGACGGCTACGTGACCGGCGACGCCACGCTGCGCGCCGGGCCGGACATCGACTATCCGGCGGTGGACATGATTCCGGCGGGTGCGCCCATCGGCATCGAGGGTTGCACGGACGGCTGGGAATGGTGCGACGTGGTGTTCGACGGCGAGCGCGGCTGGGTGGCCGGCAACTTCATCCAGGACGAGTATGACAACCAGCCGGTGCTGGTTCCCGCGTACGGCGAGCGTCTCGGCATCCCGATCGTTTCGTTCTCCATCGTGACGTACTGGGACCGCTACTACGTCGACCGGCCGTTCTACCGCGA
This sequence comes from Frateuria sp., assembly GCF_035943815.1. Classification (GTDB taxonomy): domain Bacteria; phylum Pseudomonadota; class Gammaproteobacteria; order Xanthomonadales; family Rhodanobacteraceae; genus Frateuria_A. The sequence continues at coordinate 54,194 of NZ_DASZBU010000018.1, read as the reverse complement.
ACGCGAGCGCTGGTATCACAATCCGCCGCCGCACCACGCGCCGCCGCCGCCTTCGCGCCAGCCCTGGTCGCACCCGCAGCGCAGGGAGGACAACCGCGGCGACCACGACCGCGACTACCACGACCGCGACGACAGGCACGCCGCCCCCGTGCCCTACCGCCGGGCCGAGCCGATGCCGGACCGTGCGCCGCCCCATGTGCCCGACGACCGGCACCTGCCGCCGCACGAGCCGGAGCAGCAGTTGCAGCGGTCGCCCGCAACGACTCCGACCGTGGAGCCGCGCGACGTGCCCGCCGGCCGCCCGCCCGGCGACCACGCGCCAGCAGGCCACCGCACGGACGCGCACCACGGCGACGACCACCCGCCGTCGGACCATGACAGGGACGATCAGCACTAGCCCGGGACGCGCCTGACCAACGGGCGCGCAATCCCGGATTGCGCGCCCCCGAGGTCGGCCTCGATCCCCTTGGACATCCGTACCGGGAGCTCCGCTAGCCATCCCAGCCGCTTGCGGCACTGCGGCGCGATGCCCATCACGCTGACTCCTCTTTCCGGACGTTGGCGATCCACGGCCTCGCGTTCTTCAAGCCGCAGGTCTATCGCGGTGGCCGCATCGGGATGGCCGGCGCCGACGCAGGCAGTTGGGACGACTGGCGCTGAGCGACAGCGACGGAAACCACGGCGAGGTCGTCACTTGCAGTCTGGCGCTGGCCTGCCTCGCCTTGAACGGTGTGCCCGGGCCGCAGTACGCGCTTTACGCGCGGACCCCGGCCGCTCTCGCCCTACCAGATTCGCACCCGATCCTGCGGCGCGCGCCACATCGGCTGGCCGGGCTTGACACCGAACGCCTCGTAGAACGCGGGGATGTTCGACATGGGGCCGAGCACGCGCCACTTGGCCGGCGCATGCACGTCCGACAGCAGGCGCTGGCGCAGCTGCTGCTGGCGCTGCTGGCTCATCCAGCCCAGCGCGTAGCCGAGGAAGTAACGCTGGGTCGGGGTCAGCCCGCCGATCGCCTTGCCTTCCTTGAACTGCGCGGTCTTCTCGAACGCCTCCAGGCCGGGCAGCACGCCGCCGTAGTCGGCGATGTTCTCGCCCAGGCTGGCCTTGCCGTTGATGTGCAGGCCCGGCAGCGGCTCGTAGGCATCGAACTGCTTGACCATCACCTGCGCGGCGGCGTTGAAGCGGGCGGCGTCCTGCGCCGACCACCAGGCGGACAGGTTGCCCTGCGCGTCGTACTGGCGGCCCTCGTCGTCGAAGCCATGGGTGATCTCGTGGCCGATCGTGCTGGCCGCCACGTAGCCGTAGGCGACCGCATCGTCCACCTGATCGTCGGGCACGCCAGGCACCATGAAGATCGCCGCCGGCAGCACGATCTCGTTGTTGGACGGGTTGTAGTAGGCGTTGTAGGTCTGCGGGGTCATGTCCCATTCGGTGCGGTCGACCGGCTTGCCGAACTTGGACAGGTTGTCCTGGAACTCCCAGCGGCGCGCCGACATCACGTTCGCCGCATAGGACTCGCGCCCGACCTCGAGTGCCGAATAGTCCTTCCACTTGTCCGGATAGCCGACCTTGGGCGTGACCGCGGCGAGCTTGGCCAGCGCCTTGGCCTTGGTGTCGGCGCCCATCCAGTCCAGCCGCTCGATGCGGTCGTGGAAGGTGCCGCGCACCGCCTCGACCATCGCCTGGTAGCGCTGCTTGGACGCCTGCGGGAAATACTGCCTGACGAAGATGCGCCCGAGCACCATACCCATGGCGTCGTTTTCCTCGTCCAGCGCGCGCTTCCAGCGCGGGCGCTGCTCCTGCTGGCCGGACATCGCGCGGCCGTGGAAATCGAAGTGCTCCCCGTCCAGCGCGGTGGAAAGGAACGGTGCGTAGTCGTCGACCAGGTGATAGCGCAGGTAGTCCTTGAGCACCGGCAGCGGCGTCCCGCGAAGCAGGCGGTCCTCGGCCGCGAAGAACTCCGGCTGGCCGACGACCACGTAGGAGGGTCGGATGCCCCAGGCGGCCAGCCGCGCGCTCCAGTCGATGGACGGCGTGTACTTGGCGGTGAAGTCCGCCGGCGTCATCTTGTTGTAGTTCTTCTCCGGATCACGCAGCTCCTCGAGCTTGCGCGAGGCCTTGGCCAGCGCCGTTTCGAACGCCATCACCTTCGCGGCCGCGGCCTTGGCGGCGGCCGGGTCGCGGCCGAGCAGCGCGAAGGTGCGCGCCATGTGCTGGACGTACGCGCCGCGGACCTTGGCCACGCCCGCTTCCGGGTTGAAGTAGAAGTCGCGATTGGGCAGGCCCAGGCCGCCCTGGCGGATCTGCACCGCCATCGTGGCGCTGTCCTTGTCGTCCTGGCCGATGCCGATGCGGAACAACGCGCCGACGCCGATCGGCTTGAACGCGAACACCGTGTCGAGCACGCCCGCGGGCGAGGCGATGGCGTCGATGCGGGCCAGCTCGGCGTGCAGCGGCCGCGTGCCCAGCCGATCGGCCTTCGCCACGTCCATGGCGGTGGCCCAGAAGTCGCCGATCTTCTGCTGGTCGCTGCCCGGCGCGGCCTTCTGTCCGGCCGCCGCCTCGCTGATGCCGCGCAGCCGCGCATACAGCTCGTCGTCCACCTCGTTGCCGATACCCCAGGCTGCCTCGGACGTCGGGATCGGATGCGCCTTCAGCCAGGCGCCGTTGGCGTACTGGAAGAAATCCACGCCCGGATCGACCGAGCTGTCGATGTGCGCCGCGAGGAAATCCTGCTTGGGCATGGCGTCCGCGGCGAAGGCGCCGGCGCAGGCGCTGGCCAGCGCGACGGACAGCAGCGAGTTACGGAGGGTGATCGCTAAAGGAGTCATGGAGGTTCCCGGGACGTAGGGAATGCGATCTTTGCATGCGGCCGGGCATTTCGTGGAACCCCGAAGGTCATGCCGGACGACGCGCTGCATGGAGGCCGGCGGATGGCCTCGTCGCGTGAGAGCGGTGCGCGGAATGACGCTTCGCGTCGCCAGGTTGACCTGGATCAACAAGCCACACCTGCCCGCGGGCGAGTCTCCCCGATACCGGGCGAGGCTCGGCTTGCGCGCCGCCTGCGACGGCGGACGCGACACGGGACGCTCCGCGCGGGCACCGACCAGCCCCCTTCCCCCTCTTCTTGCGCAGCAAAAAAGGAGACGAACATGCGACCGTTCACGCTGGTCTCCTGTCTGGTCCTGGCAGGTGCCTGCACGGCGCCGGCCTGGGCGCAGGCGGACCGGGTGGCGCAGGCTCGGGGCCTGTTCAAGCCGATCCCGACCCAGCCCCCGGCACTGCCCGGCAACCCCGCCTCGCCGGCCAGGACGGCGCTGGGCAGGATGCTCTACTTCGACCCCCGTCTGTCCGAGAGTCACGCGATCAGCTGCAACTCGTGCCACATGATCGGCATGGGCGGGGTCGACCTGCAGCAGACGTCGCTCGGGCACCGCTGGCAACACGGCGGACGCAACGCGCCGACGGTGTACAACGCGGTCTTCGATGTCGCCCAGTTCTGGGACGGCCGCGCCAAGGACCTCGAGCAGCAGGCCGGCGGACCGCTGGTCAACCCGATCGAGATGGACGCCACAGCCACGCACGTGGTCGAGCAATTGAAGGGCATTCCCGGCTACGCACCGCTCTTTGCGAAGGCTTTCGGCGGCAGCGATCCGATCACTTTCGACAATGTCCGCCGCGCCATCGCCCTGTTCGAGGCCACGCTGATCACCCCGAACGCGCCGTTCGACCGCTACCTCAAGGGCGACGGCAAGGCGCTCGACGCCCAGCAGATGCAAGGCCTGGCCCTGTTCATCGACAAGGGCTGCGCCGCGTGCCACAACGGCATCAACGTCGGCGGCGGCCGGTATGCCCCGTTCGGCGTGGTGGAACGCCCCGGCGCCGACATCCTGCCGCCGGGCGACAAGGGACGCTTCGCCGTCACCAAGACGGTCAGCGACGAGTACGTCTTCCGCGTGCCGTCGCTGCGCAACGTGGCGCTGACGCCGCCGTACTTCCATTCCGGCAAGGTATGGGACCTGCGCCAGGCGGTCGCGGTGATGGGCAGCAGCCAGCTCGGTGCAAAGCTCACCGACGCGGAGGTCGACCGCATCACTGCCTTCCTCGGCGCACTCACCGGTGACCAGCCGCAGGTGACCCTCCCGATCCTGCCACCGAGCGTGGCCACTACGCCGCAACCGAACCCATGAGCGCGACCATCGGAACTGGAACCCCCGCTCGGGTCGCGACGCGCAGCCGCTACCCCGCCCTCGTGCGCGCTGCGCATTGGCTCACCGTGCTCGCCGTGTTTGCCGCCTACCTGCTGGTCGAATTCGGCGGCGAAGACAAGGAGGCCGGCGGCCCCAGCGCGGCGTTGCAGTGGCACTACCTTGCCGGACTGCTGGTGCTGCTCCTGCTGCTGGTCCGCCTGCCGGTCCTGGCGATCGGACGATTTCCCCCGATCCAGCCGGCTCCGGGACGGTTCACGCACCTGGTCGCCCGGATCACCCACCTGGCGCTCTACGCCTTCCTGCTTGTGCAACCGCTGCTGGGCATTGTGCAGGTCGACCTGGCCGGCGACAGGGTGACGCTGCCCGTGCTGGGATGGTCGCTGCCGTCGCTGGTCCCGCCGGACGCCACGTGGCACGAGCGGATCGGGGAACTGCACGAGGCCATCGGCGAAATCTTCTACTGGATCATCGGCCTGCACGTCGCCGCGGCCCTGTGGCACCACTTCATCGTGCGCGACAACACCTTGCGCAGGATGCTGTGAGATGCGCAGGCAGGCGCCCTCGTTCCCGCGCGTCGGGCGGCGACTGCACCGCGTCGCCGATGCATCTGCAGGCGCCTGCGGACGAAGCAGCAGGCGCCTGCAGGTGCTCTCCCTGCTGCTCGCCGGTGCGCTGGGCTGCGGCCCGCTGCATGCCACGGACTGGCATGTGGCGCTGGCCGCCCAACAAGGCTGGACCGGCGGCTGGATCCGGGTACGCGAGAACGACGTGCCCACCACGCGCCTGCGCTTGAACGACGATCTCCGGGCCGGTCACATGCAGTCGTTGCGAGTGCTCGCCTGGACGCCGCTGGGCGAAGCCGGCGAACTGCATCTGGGGCTGACCACCCATCGCCTGGACGGCAGCGCCCGGTTCGCCGCCCCGGTCTACTTCAACGGCACCAAGGTGGCGCCCGGCCGGCTGGATACCGTCACCCACTTCCAGGATTTCATCGAACTGGACGCGAGCTACTGGCGCCGCCTGGCGGACGTGGGCAGCGGCGGCAGCCTGTGGGGCAGCCTGGGCGCCCGCTACGTCATGCTCAATTTCAAGCTGGACGGCACCATCGCCGCGGACAGCCCCGGCCACGAGCTGAAGGAAGACTTCTACGTACAGGAGCTTCCCGTACCCATGCTGGGGCTGCACCTGCGTTACCCGCTCAGCGATGCCCTGCAGCTCACGGCCGATGCCAGCTGGGGCCGCCTGCCGTGGGTAAACAGCCTGCGCACCGAAGGTGGCGAAGTGCGCCTGGCGCAGACCGACAGCGAGGAACAAGTCGCCCTGGCCTACCGGGCGAACCCGCACTGGCGTTTCGCTGCCTACATTTTCCACACCGAGTTCGCGCAGGACGAGCGCAGCCGCGAGGACGGCAACGCGGTCTACCTGCACGACAGCGGCGCGGGCATCTCGGCGGAGTACGCCTTCTAGCCTTACCCGCAGGCCGGTGGCAAAGGGCCGGACCGGTAGGTTCATTCCCGCTCCTACCGCAGCACCGCTTTCATGCCCGGCGCCCTGCGGCTCGCGGCGCCACGTCCGATCCTCCCCGGACGGCGCCGAAGAAAAGGGCGGTACAGGGGGAGCGCCACGCCGGACCGCTGCCGCGCTAAACTGCCGGTTTTGCTCCGGAAAACATGGCGCAAGCTGCACTCCGCCCGACGGTTCGCGGGCCCACGTTCATTCGTTTGCTGGCGCGCCTGGCAGAGGTCGACGTGGCCGCATCCGGCCAGTCGCTGCCCGACCGACTGGGCCAGTGGCTGGACTGGAAGCACGCGCTCTCGCTCGCCGCCGCGCTCGACGGCCGGCCGGTCGCGCCCACGGTGGACGCACCGGCGCCAGAGGACCTGCACGGGCAATGCAAACGGGCCCGCGAGGTGCTGGCCACGGCGATCAAGGACGATCCGCTGCTCGCCGCCCGGGCATCGGCGCCGGCCGAACCCGACTACGCCGCCTTCCGCCAGCTTTGCCTCGCCCGCCAGCGCACCATGCAGGCCACCGTCGGCCGCCTGCGCGGCACGCTGCGTGACGCGCTCGCCCAGGCTTCGCCCGACATGGCGCGACTGGCCGAGGTGGATGCGGTGATGGAAGCGGCCCTCACCCCGCGCGAGCACGCCCTGCTCGCCCAGGTGACCGAGCTGCTGGGCCGGCGCTTCGAACGCCTGCGTGCCGCCGGGCAGGCCTCCACCCCGTGGCTCGATGGCTTCCGCCGCGACATGCAGAGCGTGTTGCTGGCGGAGCTGGATCTTCGTTTCCAACCGGTCGACGCGCTGCTCGCGGCGCTTCGCACCCCCTGACGCGGTTCCCCATGTTCAAACGTCTGCTCCTTCTTTGCGTGTTCGCGCTGGGCCTGGTCGCCATCGGCTGGATCGTCGCCGGTTACGTCGGCAGCAATCCGCTCGGCCTGGCCGTCGCCCTGCTGATCGGCGCCTGCTACCTCGCCGGTGCCTTCGAGCTGTTCCGCTACCGCCAGGCCACCGCCACGTTGCGCCAGGCGGTGGACGAACTGGCCGAGCCGCCGGCCGAGCTCGGCCGCTGGCTGGAGCGCCTGGCTCCCGGCCTGCGCCACGCCGTGCGCCTGCGCGTCGAAGGCGAGCGTGCCGCGCTGCCGGCGCCGGCGATGACGCCCTACCTGGTCGGCCTGCTGGTACTGCTGGGCATGCTCGGCACCTTGCTGGGCATGATGGCCACGCTGCGCGGCACCGGCACGGCGCTCGGCAGCGCCAGCGACCTGCAGGCGATCCGCGGCTCGCTGGCCGCGCCGGTCAATGGACTGGCCTTCGCCTTCGGCACCTCCATCGCCGGCGTCGCCAGCTCGGCGATGCTCGGCCTGCTCTCCGCGCTGGTCCGCTGGGAGCGGTTGCAGGTGGTGCACGCGCTGGACGCGGCCATCGCCACCACCCTGCGCATCCATTCGCAGGCACACCGGCGCGAGGAGGCCTTGCGCCTGCTGCAGCAGCAGGCCGCGGCGATGCCCGCTCTGGTCGACCGCCTGCAGGCGATGGCCGCAACGCTGGAGCAGCAAAGCGCCGCCGCCCACGAGCGCCAGTCCGCCGACCGCGCGGCCTTCCACCGCCACACCGAGGAGGCCTATACGCGCCTGGCCCGCTCGGTCGAACAGTCGCTGCAGGCCAGCGTGGCCGACAGTGCGCGCACCGCCGCCGGCGTGCTGCAGCCGGTGGTCGAATCCACCCTGGCCAGCCTTGCCCGCGAGAGCGCCGCGATCCAGGCCAGCGTGGGCGAGGCCGTACAACGCCAGCTCGACGGCCTGGCGGCCGGCTTCGACACCACCGCGCGCACCGTCACCGGCATATGGAACGATGCGCTCGCCCACCATCGGCAGACCAACGAGGCCCACGCGCAGGCGCTGGGCGACACCCTGGCCCGCTTCGCCGACACCTTCGAGCAACGCTCGTCCGCCTTGCTGGCCGGCGTCGCCACGCGCCTGGACGCGAGCGCCGACCGCGCGGCCGAGGCATGGCAGAGCGCGCTGTCCAAGCAGGACGCCGTGCACGCCGGGCTCGCCGAGCGCAACCGGCAGGCGCTTGCCGCCGCCGGCGCGAGCTTCGAGTCGCACGCGGCCGCGCTGGTGCAGGCGGTCGACCGCTCGCACGCGCAACTGCAGTCGGCACTCCAATCACGAGACGAGGAGCGCCTGGCCGCCTGGACGCACAAGCTCGACGCCATCACCGCGGACCTCGCCGCTCGATGGAACGCGGCCGGCGAAGCCACCGCGAGCCGCCAGCAGGCCATCTGCGACACGCTGGAGCAGACCGCCGGCGCCGTGGTGGCGCGTACCCAGGCCCATGCCAGCCAGACTCTCGCCGAGATCGCCCGCCTGGTCGAGGCCGCGTCGGAAGCACCGCGCGTCGCCGCCGAAGTCGTCGGCGAGCTGCGCCAGAAGCTCTCCGACAGCATGGTGCGCGACACCGCCATGCTGGAGGAACGCAGCCGCCTGCTGGCCACCCTGGAAACCCTGCTCGAGGCGGTCAACCACGCCTCCACCGAACAGCGCAGCGCGATCGACGCGCTGGTCGGCACCTCGGCCGAGCTGCTCGACCGCGTCGGCAGCCGCTTCGCCGCGCAGGTCGAAGCGGAGGCCGGCAAGCTCGACACCGCCGCGGCGCAGGTCGCCGCCGGCGCCGTCGAAGTCGCCAGCCTGGGCGAAGCCTTCGGCGCGGGCGTGGCGCAGTTCGGCCAGGCCAACGACGCGCTGATGGAACGCCTGCAGCAGATCGCCGGCGCGCTCGACGCCTCGCTCGCGCGCAGCGACGAGCAACTCGCCTACTACGTGGCGCAGGCCAGGGAAGTGGTCGAGCTCAGCGTGCTCTCGCAGCAGCAGATCATCGCCGACATGCAGCAGCTTGCCGGCCGCCGCGCGCCGGGCGGTAAGGCGGCGAAGGCATGAGCGACGAGGTCGAGTTCGACGCCGAGTCGACCGCGCCGATCTGGGCCTTCGGCGACCTGATGTCGGTGCTGCTGGGCGCGTTCGTGCTGATCCTGGTCGGCGTCATCGGCGTGCAGCTGCAGCTCTCGCACAAGCTGGAGGTGGCCCAGAAGCAGCGCCAGGCCGAACTGCAACGCCGCACCACGCTGGAACAGGCGCTGGCAACGCCGCTGGCGCAGGGCCGCGTGACCCTGGTCAACGGCCGCATCGGCATCCGCGGCAGCCTGCTGTTCGCGCTCAATTCCGACCAGCTGCAGCCGGAAGGCCGCCAGCTCGTGCAGAGTCTCGCCGCGCCGCTGGCGCAGTACCTGCAGTCGCGCGACGAGCTGCTGATGGTCAGCGGCTTCACCGACGACCGGCCCGTGCACGGCGACAACCGCCAGTTCGCCGACAACTGGGAGCTCTCCGCCCAGCGCGCGCTCACCGTCACCCGCGCGCTGATCGCCGCCGGCGTGCCCGCCGACGCGGTCTTCGCCGCCGCCTTCGGCGCGCAGCAGCCGGTCAGCACCAACACGGATGAAACCGGCCGGGCGAAGAACCGCCGCGTGGAGATTGCTCCGATCCCCCGCTCGTCGGCCGCCAACGCCACACCGAACGGCACCGATGCCGGCCATGCGCCCTGACATCGCCTCGGCCATCCGCGCGCACCTGATCGCGGCCATGGAACAGCGCGCCGCGAGCCTCGACGGCGAAGCGCGACGCGCGTTGGATGCGCGTCTGGCCGAACTGCGAACGCCCGATGCCGATGCGCGGGACGAAACATCCGCCCGCGACGCCACTCCGACGCATCCGGGTCCGCTGCGCGAACTGGTAGAACGCCTGGACCGCGAGGCAAGCACGGAGCGCGGCGCCTACCCGAACCTACCCGCGCTCGTCGGCCTTCGCCAGCTCTGGTCCACCCTGCGCACCGACAGCCAGCTCCAGCAATCCCTCGCCCACGCCCCCACCGATGCCGGCCCGCTCAACTCCACCGCGCTGGCCAGCCGAGCCATCGCGCTGATGCGCGAGCTGTCGCCGGACTATCTGCGGTCGTTTCTCGCCTACGTCGATGACCTGGCGTGGATGGAGCAGTTGGGTGACGCGGGCTCCGCGGCTCCATTGGGCGCGGCCGCGACAAGGAAGCGCACTCGTCGCAAGCCGCAGGTGTGATCCGCCGCGACTGCAACTGACCGACGCGGAATGTTCCACTCGGATGGAACGGATGCGACCGCCCTTATTTCATCGACGCGACATGCGCGACCAATTGATCGAGGGCGATATCGGTGCCCTCCTTCCAGCCGGACTCCTTGTTCGCCGCAACGTCGGCCTCGTTGCGGTGCAGCGCCGTGAAGACATAGCGCGTTCCTGTCCCCTGCGGCTCCAGCGTCATGATGGCCGTGATCGGAACGTCGTCGAAGACGGCCGGGCGATAGCCGGGGAACAGCATGGAGGTCCAGACCAGCCGCTGCATCGGAACCACGTCCAGAAAGCAGCCGAGGTTGGGTACCTCCGGGCCGTTGCCCACGACGATATCGATGCCGAAGACGCCGCCCGGCCGCAGGTCCATCTCGCAGCGCGACACGCGCCCCCAGGCCTTGGGCATGTACCACTGGCTGACGTGCTCCGGCTGGGTCAGGGCTTCCCAGACCAGGCGCGGCGGCGCATCGAGGAACCGCTCGAAAACGATATCGAGCTTGGGATCGAACGCGGATGGCTTGCTCATGCTTGCGGTTCCTTTTCCTTGAGTTGCTGGACGTACGTATCGAAACGATCGAGTCGGGCTTCCCACAGCTGGCGCCGCTCGGCGAGCCAGTCTTCGGCGGCCTTGAACCGCTCGGGTGCGATCTCGTAGGTCCGCACCCTTCCCTGTTTCGTGGATTTCACCAGGCAGCTCTGCTCGAGCACCGCCAGGTGCTGCACGAACGAGGGGAGCTTCATGTCGAACGGCGCGGCAAGCTCGCTGACCGTGGCCGGCCCGCTGAACAGTTGTTCCAGGACTTGTCGCCGGGTCGCGTTGGACAAGGCATAAAAGACGTCGTCAACGACGGCGGATGGATTCATCTCGATGCCGGCCACTCGATGGGAGACTTCAGTGCGATGGCCGAGTCTGGCAGTCGATTTTACTTAGGTCAATAACTAAGTTTCACTGCTGGGCCCGGGCGCGGGTCCCCTCGCGCCAAGCATCACCTTGGCGTTGGGGAGGACCTTATGGCCCGGATACAGCGGCTCGACAGCACGCAGTCGGGCTCCTGTCGTGCTCATTTCGGGTCGCTGTCGTCGCGGAAAGCGGGGTACGGCAGGATGATGGCGGGAACCCGAGCCCCCGATGCCAAGGAGCATCCATGCAGATCAATAGCGCCCGACTCCGTGAGCTGCGCGCCGCCCGCCAGTGGTCGCAGGAACAGTTGGCCGAGCTGAGCGGCCTGAACCTGCGGACCATCCAGCGCCTCGAATCGGGTGCCAGGGTTTCGACCGAGTCCTTGCGCGCACTGGCCGCCGTGTTCGAGGTGCCGGCCGAGAGCCTGCTGGTGGGCCACCCGGTGCCCAGTCAGCCGGCGCTCCAGGCCATGCGCGAAGGCGTGCTGCGCGGCCTGGAATTCACCGGCACGACCCCACGCGCGGCGTTCTGGTGGTTCGCACTGGCCGTGACCATGCTGCTGGCCTTCGCCGAGCTGCTTTCCGAGGCCATCGGCCCGTTGCCGCTGCAGATCGCCTCCCTGGCCGTGCTGCTGCCATGGATTGCGGCGTGTACCCGGCGCCTGCGCGACGCGGGCTTGAGCCCCTGGTGGCAGCTCATCAGCCTGGCGCCGGTGGGAGGAATACTGGTGCTGCTCTACCTGCTCACCTACCCCACCAAGGCTGCGGAGCCGATCAAGGCGCCTGTCGGCTGAGCGCTCCAAAACGGCGGCTCCGACCCCGTGACAGTTCGTGAGCCCCACTTGTGTCGAATCGCTATACACCCGCCCGTCGTGAGGACGATGGCAGCCGCTGGGCTGCGCGGCCCCGGGGCATGGCATGAGCAAGTACCTCATCTATTTCAACCAGGCGTGGGTCGGCGAGCACACGCAGACGTGGTTCGCCGCCCGCGGTCCGCTTGCGCGTGCGGTCGTGGATGATATGAAGGCGGCCGGCGTCTACGTGTTCGCCGGCGGCCTGGTGGAAGACCCGCAGGAAGCCTTCAGCGCGGATACCACCAGCGGCACGCTGGCGTTCACCGACGGGCCGTACGTGCGCAACCCGCAGTTCCTTGGCGGATTCACCGTGATCGACGTGCCCGACGAGCAGGCGGCAAGACACTGGGCAGGCAGGGTGGCCGAAGCCTGCGGCTGGCCGCAGGAGGTTCGGCGGTTCAAAACCTAGCCTCGATCGCGGGACGTGGCCCGGCACAGTTGGCTCGATAGCAAGATTCGAAAGGGCTCTCACATCGAGGGCATCTCGGCCGGCGTCCCGTCGGACCAGGTGGCTACCCCGACCAGTAGAACCGTCAGGGGTGGCAGCTTGGCAGCGTCGGCCCGGTGCTCCGGCGTATAGAACCAGTAGTTGCCGCCGAAGACGGGCGATCCGGATGCGTTGGCGCCCCAGTCGGTGCCATCCTTGAGCGGGACGTAGAACATGACGTGCGCCATGTCGTGGCCGCCGTCGTCCGACAGATAGGACGACTTCGACATCATGTAACACATGGCGCCCGGCTCCAGCGGTGGGATGTCCTTGGTGCGAAGGGCGACCTTGATGCGTTCGGCGATGTCGGCATCGGAACGGCCAGCGAGCGTCATCGCCGTGCGCAGCCTGGCGATCGGCGTCACGCTGCGTGCGGCCTGCGGGTTGTCGCACCCCGCGGCGCGAATCTTCGGGTTCCAGCGCTCGGGCCAGTCCGGCGCGCCGCTGAAGCCCCTGGCCACCCAGCAGACAAACCCGTTGGTACCGGTGACAGCGGATTCATAGCCCGTCGGGGTCAGCACCAGGACCGTCGCGTCCCTGGAAATGGAAGCGGGTGCGGCACTGCGGGCCAGGGCGATTTCCTGGGCACGCTCCATCAGGTAGGCCTTGACGGGAGCCATGCGGGGGTAGGGCTCGGCCACCCTCGCCGCAGCGCCGACCGAGGCGAGCGAGACCAGGGCGAGGCAAGCCATCCGCCTGGCCACACGCCTGCCCGTGACGCGCGGACTCGCCGGGCTGCGAACGGTCCGGCGAGTGCCGTGTTCATTGCCGCCAGACATCCCTGCGGTCGTCGTCGTAAGCATTGCGTGGTCCTCTGTGTGGCGCCGGCTGCCCGGCTCTGTTCGAGACTCGAGCGGGCAGTCGACCGCTCATGGGAACGACGAGGCGGGCCGTCCGAAATCGACATCGACCTGGAATGCCTCCGGCCGCCCCGTGCGACAAGGCCGAGGTTGCCTTCATGGAAGTTCGGCGCGCGGGTCACATGGCCCCGACCCGAGACGCCGCAGTCTTGGAAATACGCAACGAGCGAGGCGACTGGATGCACACGCGAACGAACGGCCACGGCGATCGCACGCCACTCCTTGCCAGCGCTCTGCTTACCGGCACCGTGGCGAGCCTCGCCTCGGCGGCCACCCTGGCGCTGCTGGCCAGAGCCGAAGGCAAGGGCGCCCTGCAACCCATCAATGCGACCAGTCACTGGCTGCACGGCGAGAAAGCCGCCGCATGCGACGAGCTCGATACCGCGCATACATGGGTCGGCTTCGTCACCCATTACGCATCGGCCGTGTTCTGGGCGCTGCCCTTCGAGTACTGGCGCGTCAGGCGCCGCGCGCTTTCCGGCGGCGCACTTCTGCGGGGCGCCTGCGTAACGTCCGCCGTCGCGGCGGCCGTTGACTACGGTGTGACTCCGAAACGACTCACGCCGGGCTGGGAACTCGTGCTCGGCAGGCGCTGCCTGGCGGTGACCTATGGCGTATTGGCGCTTGGCCTGGCCGCCGGTGCGAAGCTTGCGCAGGCCCTGGCACATCGCTGAATGGCCGCGTCCCTCTTCCGACCCTTGAGCAGCGCCGTCGCCCAGTCGCCACCCCGGTAGACAGGCGGCGATGAACAGGTGGCGAGTTCGGGCAGCCAGCTCGAGGAAAAGCACTCTGCTCCCTACCCTTGCCCGGGCGAGGCCTGGTCGCCAAAGAAGGTCATGGCTCACCGGTCGCATTTGGTGGCGGTAAGACGGGCCGCGTCGTGACCGACAACCGTGGAGCGCAGGCCCGCAGGTTGCCCGCAAGCCGCCCCATCGGCGCCGAAACGTGCGCATGAAACGGGCCTTCGGCGGGTTCGCGGCGTTTCCCCATGTCTCCGGAGAGCATGTCAAGATGATGTCGCCAGCGAGGGGCCGGGGGGCTCCATGCCGAGGCGTCACCTTGGGGGGAAACGAATGTACATCGTGCGTTTGGCCACGCGCCGCATCGGCATCGTTGCGGCGCGACTGGGATTGGCCATCCTGTTCGCAGCAGGCCTGGGACATTCGGCAGCAGGACACGCTGCCACGCTCGACCCATCCATGCTTCCCAAGATCCAGGCCGCCACGTTCGAGGTGGTGCAGGCCAAGCCTACGGTCGATCCGTTGAGTTACGAAAAGCCGCTGCCGCTCGATCTGCTGCCCTATCAGGAACGCAACGACAAGTACTACTCGATAGGGACGGCCTTCGCTATCGGCAACCATCGCTACGTGACCGCCGGGCACGTGTTGCTGGCGGGCATGAACAGCTTGTGGGGTCCGCCGCAGCTGCGGGATGCGACCGGCCACGTGTACCCCATAGACAAGATCGAAAAGTTCTCGATGGGCAGGGATTTCGTGGTTTTCACGCTGGCGGGCGACTCCGGGAAAGCCGCGCTGGAAACCAATCCCGCCCCGCCGTTGAACAGCGTGGTGTATGCGGTGGGCAACGCGCTGGGAACCGGCGTGGTGATCCGCGACGGCCTGTACACCTCCGACACGCCAGAAGAACAGGACGGCCTCTGGAAGTGGATGCGCTTCTCCGCCCCGGCCTCGCCGGGCAACAGCGGCGGCCCCTTGCTGGACAGCCGCGGCAAGGTGATCGGCATCGTGCTGATGAAGTCGCCGAACGAGAACCTCAATTACGCCCTGCCGATCTCCCAGGTGCTCGATGCACCGGAAGGTCACGCTGTGGTCGACAGCAAAAGCGTCTACCAGCTGGACATCTTCCAGGCTTTGCAGAATGGCCGTTGGAAAGCCGACTTCGCGCTGCCTTTGAGCTTGTCCGATTTCTACCGCGACTTGCAGCTCAGCGGGGATGCGAATAGCCGTGAACAACTCCAGGCCCTGCTTGCCAAGGAGTCCTCGAATCTTTTCCCTCGCGGCGACGGATCCACGCGTCTACTGGTCCAACAGACGCAGATCTATGCCTTCCCCACGCTGATCGTGCGCGACAGCAATGGGCAGTGGGTACGTACGGGCGAAGTCCGCCGTCGTGCCGCGCTGGATTCGAACGGCTACGTGGATATCGGCCAGGCCGGTCATACCCTGCTCCTGCACATCCGGCGACCCGACCAGACGGACGCGACGCTTTTCTATCATGACGCCAAGGCACGCATGGACCTGCTGGCCCGTGTCGGCGTGTTCCAACGCGTGGTCGCCGGAGAGAAGATCAAGATCACCTCCCTGGGCAAGCCCTCGTTCGAAGCGACCTACACTGACCGTTGGCAGCGTCCGTGGCAGGTATCCACCTGGCCCTTTCCTCACCTCAATCATCAGGTCGTCACCTACACCCTGCCGGTACCCGATGGCTGCGTGATGATGTTGCGCATGGCCCCTGCCGCGCAGGTCAGCGGACATCGGCTGGACCTGGACGAGCTTGCCAATTTCGTCTACGCCACCTACGGCGGCACGCTGGCGCAATGGACGCAGTATCTGCAGGAAGCGGCCCTGCCGGCGGCGTTCAAGCAAATCCACCTGCAAATCGATTACGGACGCCGCTTCGCCTACCAGTCGCAACGGGTGACGTTCTCCTACACCCCTGCCGTCCAGGCGATCCTGCCCGACAGCGTGCTCAACCTCGGCTTTCGTTTCCTGCTGGACCACGGACGGCCCGCTTGGGACGTGGGCTACATCGGTGTCTGGAAAACATCGACCAACGACAACCAGGACGAACTGACCGTCCAACGTCAGGCCATGCCCCCCACGGGCCTCGACGCGGACATGACCAGCCACTGGCAGACCGTGTCCGGTCGGCAGTACCCCTACAGCGGCGAGGCGCGCTATGAAAACGGCACCATGAACATCGGTGCGGTCGCTTCGCCCAAGGCCGCCGGCGATGTGTTGTACACCGCCTACTACAGCGTCGATTCGAACCAGACCCAGGCATTCATGAAGAAAAGGCTTGGCCTGCTGACGCGTGACATGCACGTGCTCGAGCACTAAGAAAGTACGCTTCGACCGCCACCAGGAAAGATCGGTGTCGCCACCTCGGGAACAAGGGGCCGGAAGCAATCAGTTCGGAGCAAGTGCGCTCTGGCCCCTATAGGTTCACACGAAGACCGCGCGACAACGCGCACGGCTCTATATGCAACCTGGTGAAGGAGACCACTATGTCGTTTTCCGGCTATCGAAGCATGCCCGCGCTCGCCAGCATGGTCGCCATCCTCTTGGTCGCATCCTCCGCTGCCTGCGGCCGCACGAACGACACACCGCTGCCGCTAACCACGGTGGCCGACGTCCCATTGACCGGCGGCACCACGCGGTGGGACTACGCCAGCTTCGACCCGGGCCAGCACCACCTGTTCCTCGCCCACCTGGGCGATAGCGTGGTCACCGTGTTCGATACCGAGGGCCGACGGGTGGTCGCTGATATTCCAGACGTCAGCCACGTTCATGGCGTGCTGGCGGTTCCCGCACTCGGTCGCATCTACGCCTCGGCCACCGGCACCGACGAGGTGGTGGCGATCGATGCCAAGACCTTCAAGATTTTGGCTCGCACGCCCGCCGGTGACTATCCGGACGGCATGGCCTACGCACCGGACGCACACAAGCTGTACGTCTCCGACGAGCACGGGGGCAGCGATACGGTGATCGACGTGCGCACCCATCAGCGGGTCGCCACCATCCCGCTCGGCGGCGAGGTAGGCAACACGCAATACGACCCGGCGAGCAAGCATATCTTTGCCAACGTGCAGACCCGCCGGCAGTTGGTGGAAATCGACCCGAGCACCGACAAAGTGATCGCGCGCATCGACCTGCCCGGCGCCAAGGGCAACCACGGGCTCTACATCGACGCGCCCGCGCGGTTGGCCTTCATCGCCTGCGAGGACAACGCAAAGTTGCTGGTGCTAGATCTGGGCACGCGCCGGGTCATCGCGTCCTACGAGGTCGGCGAAGATCCCGACGTGCTGGCCTTCGACCCCGCGCTGGGCTGGCTCTATGTCGCCAGCGAATCGGGCAAGGTCGCGCTGTTCGAGCTGAAGGGCCGCGCCCTACACCCCCTCGGCCTTGCCATGCTGGCTCCCGATGCCCACGTGGTGGCGGTGGATGCCGCTACGCACCGTGCATACTTTCCGCTGAAGGACTGGAAGGGCCACCCCGTGTTGCGCATCACGGCACCCCGGCCCGCCGCCCAGCTCCATTGAGGCGCCGGGCCTTCCTGTGCGCGGCCTGTCCCCTTGCCCCTGGAACCGGCTCAAGCGCCAGGTCAAGGAACCTGCGCCACTTTCTTTTTTTAGCGGCAGCGCCCCACGCGCAAGGTGCAACGACGCGGAGCGCCGTCGAATTTCAGGCTCGCGGCCGGAGGCGTTGCCGTTTCCAGAACGCAGCTTCGACGTTGCATTCAGCACCTGGATGCTTCGTCACCTGCCGCGATCGCTTCGGCGTGGGCAACCTTCACTTCACGGTGGCGTCGTGCGACGCAGGTGCGGGCGACGCGCGCGCTTGAGCCAGATCGTTCGATTCTTCAGACATTGTCCCTGACACCACTGCTCAGGCCGTGCGGCGCCCCGTGTGCGGCGTACGGATGAGCTGGTCCAGCCGGTACCCGAGTGACTGCGCGTACTTCAGAAAGATCTCCTGCGTGCCGGCATCCAGCTCGGGCTCGCGATGGAGCAGCCACAGGTATTCGAAGTCGGGACTGCCCACCAGCGCGGTGCGGTAGTCATCGTCCACGCGCAGGATCCAGTAGTCACCCTTGGTGAAGGGAATCCACCGCAAGCCCTCGGGCAGAAAGGTCACCTCCAGCCGACCCGGCTCGGCCGGGTCGACCACCCTCGCCTCCCCGACCGATTCCTTCAGCTCGCCCTTGCCGTTGCGGGCGCGGTTGTCCACCCGGATGGCGCCATCGGGCTCGCGGGTGTAGCTGGCGGTGATGTCGGTGTAGTCGGCCGGTTCGTGGCGCATCGGCAGGCGCGCAATCTCGTACCAGGTACCGAGATAGCGGGCGAGGTCCAGCGAAGACACGGTGGGCGGCGGTTGGCGATCCATGGGGTCGTCCTTTGGGGATGACGCCAACCTAGGCGCACCCGCATGAAGGGGTGGGCAAAGTCCGCGGCCGCCATGGCGACCGCAGCGCGCACCGACGCCCCGCAGAACTCGTTGGGAATCCGCGATCAGGCGGCCCGCGGAAGGGACGCTCGCCGCTCCTTGGTTGCTGGCACCTGTGTCGGCAGTCAGTCGCGCTGCCACATGACGCGCTCGGGCTGGTGCAGTGCATAGCCCTGGGCCATGTCTACCCCCAGCTCCCGCAGCGACCCCATGATCGCCTCGTCCATCACCCATTCGGCAATCACCACCAGGCCCAGCCGGTGCGCGATGTCGGTCACCGCGCGCACCATCGCGTGGCTGATCGGGTCGCTCAGCATGTCGCGGATGAAGCTGCCATCGATCTTGACGATGTCCACCGGCAGATGCTTGAGGTAGGAGAACGACGACATGCCCACGCCGAAATCGTCCAGCGCGACATGGCAGCCAGCCTCCCTCAGCCGGGTCACGAAACGGATCACGTCGGTCAGTTGGCGTACTGCCACCGTCTCGGTGATCTCGAAGCAGACGCGCTCGGGCGCCACCTGGTGCAGGCGCAGCAGTTCGACGATCCGCTCGGCCAGCGTGTCATCGTCGATGCTGGCACCGGACAGGTTGACCGCCACCATGCGCAGCGCCGCCCCCGCCGGATGCAGCCGATCGACGTTGGCCAGCGCGGTCTCGATCACCCAGCGATCGATCAGCGGCATCAGGCCATAGCGTTCCGCCGCGGGAATGAACGCGCCGGGCGACACCAGCTCGCCCAGTTCATTGCGAAAGCGCAGCAACAGCTCCACATGAATCGCCGACGGCTCCGCGCCGAGCGCACGCAGCTCCTGGTAGGTCAGCACGAAGCGCTGTTCCTGTACCGCCCAGCGCAACCGATTGGCCCACTCCATCTCGCCGCGCCGCAGCGCGCTCTGCTCATCCCGTTCGGAGTAGAAGTGCACGCGGTTGCGCCCCTGCTCCTTGGCCATGTAGCAGGCGGTATCGGCGGCGGCGAGCAACTCGGCCAGTGGCATCCCCGGGCGATCGACCAGTACGCCGCCCACACTGATGCTCGCCATGTAGCTCTTGGCTTCCCAGACGAAGACGAAACCGTCCAGCCCCAGACGCAGATGCTCGGCCAGCTCCACCGCGCGCCCGGGCGTGTCCAGCCCCGCCAGGATCACGCCGAACTCGTCACCGCCCAGCCGCGCCAGTACATGCTCTTCGCCCAGCCTCGCACGCATCACTGTCGCCAACTGCAGCAAAAGCTGATCACCTGCCACATGCCCGGATGTGTCATTGACGAGCTTGAACTGGTCCAGGTCGATGAAGAGCACCGCGGCATAAGGCGGTGACTCGCCCATGTCCTGGGTCATCCGCTGCAGGCGACGCTCGAACTCACGCCGGTTGATCAGGCCCGTGAGCTCGTCGTGCGTCGCCTGGTAACCGAGCAATTCGGTCAGCGCGCGTTGCTCGGTCACGTCACTGGCGACCATCACCCACTGGGGGCGACCCTCGAGCATCAGCCAGGAGATCGCCACGCTGGCCCAGAAACGTCCGCCGGCCGTGTCGCGCAGGCCCACCTCGGTCGCACCGGCCTGCGGATTGGCCAGGCGCCGCTCCACCTCGCTCTCGTCCATCCCCAACAGCGAACCCAACCGCGTTCCCTGGATGCCCTCTCCCAATCGTCCGCGCGCGGCCTGGTTGGCGTAGACGATGCGCCCGTCGGCGGCGTCGGCAAGCACCACGAGCGCGGGCAGCAGTTCGTTGAGCGTGCGAAAGCGCTCCTCGCTTTCGCGGTAGCGCTCACCCAGGCGCCACCCCAGTTGCACGGCACGGCGCCGCGTGTCGGTCAGCGACCATACCAGCAGGCCAAGCAATACGCTGACCAGCAGCCCAGGGGGCACCACCGACTGCGACCAGGAGGGGTCGCTGGTCGATCCCGGAAAGACGGCCATCTCCCACAGGCGCCCCCCGAACGCTATGCGATAAACGATCGAGGGTTTCGTCCAGGGCACGCCGGTGCCCGAATCGAACAGGGGAACGCGCGATGCCCGGGCGACGTCCGTGACTGAGATGCCCGCCACCTGCAATAGCTGCGCCGGCAAGCCGGTCCGGATCAGGTCGGCAACCCGGAACGAAACCGCGACCGATCCACGCAACCGTTGCCGGCGCACAGCCAGCGAGTCGAGCGAAGCGCCAGGCCCGTAGTCGGGCAACCGCAACGTGATGCCCTGCCCGCGTCCGTGGGAACCCGTGTCCTGCACGAGCGGAAACGGTTCCGACACGGCCAGATGGTCGGTATCTCGCGACTCGGCCAGCGCCTTCATGTTGGCCGGCTGGTCGACCACGTCCAACCCCAGCAGCTTGCGGTTGCCATCCAAGGGCGCGACCAGCGTGGTCGGGAAATGATCGCCGTCGTGCCCATGCACGCGAACCGAATACGCCACGGCCAGCAGGCTGGGGAACTCCCGGCGCGGGTCCAGGTTGGCGTACGCGCGTGCGAACTGGTGCTCATCCATATCACCGGCGACCAGAAACATCGTCTGCAAAGACCGCACCAGCAGTTCGGCCGAGCGCAGCTTCGCCCTCAACTGGACGAGCCCTTTCTCCGCTTCCGCCACCACGGCATCATGCCGCGCCGCTTGCCACTGCCGCGCCTGGACACGGTAAAGCCAGAGCGTCAGCAGAATCCCGCAGCCGACCACGAGCAGCCCCCAGGCCACGCCTGGCACCCGGCTAGCCAGCGGCAACGCCTCCGGGGCGGCGGCGTGCGGTGTGCGGTGACGCTCGTCGATCGGTTTAGGTGGCACGAATCCCCCTCGGCAGGCCCCGCCCTGACCGGTCACGCGGGGCGCATCGATCATAGCGGGCGCAAGTGAGGTTTCCGGGAGCCCGTTCAGCACCCGACGGACAAAAGAACGCCTCCGGCCGATAGCGATCGCGGTGCAGCCATTGCGGCGACTGGCCGCATAACCGCTTGCCGGCCATCACCGGGCCGGGCCAAGGAGGTGTTTTGCTCCAGCCAGGAAGGGGCTCAGGCCCCGTTACCTTTGCTCGACAACGACATGGTCTGGAGCCAACCGGATCACCGCGCGGGGGTACGCACCCAAGCTCAGGCGGGGCTGGCCGGCAGGGGCAAGGTAGCTGGCGTAGGCGTAGACGGCCACCGCCCGCCGGTAGCGCGGCGGCAACGCAACGTCCCGTACCGTCGTCGCAGGCGCAAGCTCCAGCGATACCACATCGATCGCCGATCCGAGGTTTTGCCGATAGGCGACCTTGCGCGCGAACCATTCCGGTCCGGTAAGTGGCAATAAGGAGCCGGCCTGCGGGTCATAGACGAACACGACGTCGAGCGCGGTCGCCGCATCATCGTTCGCGCCTGGCTCGGCCACCACCCCAAGCTGGCCCAGCACACTCGTCGGCGGCGGCCTGGCGATCCCGCAACCGGCGAGTGCGAGCAGCAGGAGCGCCAGCCCACGGGGCGCGTTACGTACGAGCATCGGTTTCAGCTTTGAAAAGCGCACTCTGTCACCCGTCCTGGTTTTGTCGGCTAGATCCGGGCCCCTGGATACAGCCCGCGTGCGTGGGTGCGCGTGAGCACTTCCGGTGCGCCGGACGTCTCGTTCCACCGGGCGCCACACTACTGCAGCGCATCAGGAAACTGGGCACGTGCGGGTCGACCGCGACGCGCTCAAAGCGAGCGTAAGGGGAGTGGTAGCTGGATTGCGGATTCCCGGACTGATCGAACATCCGTTCCGCAGAGCGCTGAACACCCTGCTGTTGCATTGGCCGATTGAAACCGCCGTCGCCAGCGGACATTCTTCAGGATCAGCGCAACCGAAGGCAGGCTTGCGGAGCGCTCATTTGAAGACAAGACCTACCCCTAAGCCGGCCAGGCCACTCGCCAGAAGCACCCAACCCATACCAATCTTGAAGCGAAGCATGGCGAGCATCGCGGCAGCGGCAATCGCAGCCGATGGCCACTGCAACGTGGCCCAGACCGGGCTTTCCAGCCGCAACCAGCCGTAGTAGTGCTCATCTATGCGTCCGAAGATCGCGTGCAGGGTGAACCACACCGACAGGTTCAGCACCACGCCCACCACCGCAGCGGTTACCGCCGACAGCGCTGCATGCAACGCGCGGTTGCTCCGCAGGGCTTCGATGTAGGGCGCACCGAGGAAGATCCAAAGGAAGCACGGGACAAACGTGACCCAGGTGGTCAGCACCGATCCCACCACGCCGGCGAGCATTGGCGACAGGTTGGTCTCGTGATGGTAGGCGCCAAGGAAAGCGACGAATTGCACGACCATGATCAAAGGACCGGGCGTGGTTTCGGCCAGCGCCAGGCCATCGAGCATCTGCCCTGGCGTGATCCAATGGAAGCTGACCACGGCGCGCTGGGCAATGTAAGCAAGTACGGCGTAGGCGCCGCCGAAGGTGACCACGGCGGCTTGGCTGAAAAACAATCCTTCACCCGCAAGCACGCTGTGCCGGCCGAATGCGGCGATCACTGCGATCACCGGTATCCACCAGAGCGCCAGCCAGGCCAGCGTTACGCGAAGTGCGCGGGCAGCCGAGGGCCGCGTGTGGGTAAGCCGCCCCTGGCCCAGCAGGCGGTCGATGAGGAAGTCCGACGATGCATCCGCCGCGGACGACGCTGGCGCCGGGAAGCTGCGCGGCATCCACCAGCGTCCAAGCAGGCCCCAGAAACCGGCGCCAAGCACGATCAACGGGAACGGCACGCGGAAGAAGTAGATCGCCACGAAGGCCAGTGCGGCGATAAGTACCATCATCCGGTTCTTGAGCGCCTTGCGGCCGATCCGGATGACTGCCTGGACTACCACCGCCAGCACCGCCGCTTTCAACCCGATGAAGATTGCGAAGACGAGCGGGACTTGGCCATAGAGCGCGTAGACGATGCTCAGCGCAAGGATTGTGAAGAAGCCCGGCAAGACGAACAGCACGCCGGCGATCAAGCCGCCCACCGTTCGATGCAGCATCCAAGCGATATAGATCGCCAGCTGCGTGGCCTCGGGACCTGGCAGCAACATGCAATAGTTGAGCGCGTGCAGGAAGCGCGCATCGCTGATCCAGCGACGGGTCTCAACCAGCTCGCGATGCATCACCGCGATCTGTCCAGCGGGGCCGCCGAAACTCAATAGCCCGACCTTGGTCCATACGCGAGTGGCTTCGCGCAGCGAAACCGAAGGGGTGTGCTCGGTCGACATGGGAGCTTGTTCGGTCATGGCTGGAAGTTCCACCGCAGCTCCGCCGCCAACATATTGGAGGTCGGCATGGCACGGGCGCCGGGTCGGTGATTGTCGCCCGGACTACGCTGTGAAGCACATTCCTACGTACTCGCCCAAGCGTGGGTGTCTTGTCATTCGACCATGCGCCCGTGGGCGGGTCGGGTGGTCGATATGGCTTGTTGTCGCCGGCGATCTCCTTTAGCCGGCCTGCGGCTTCGTCGCGCGCCCCTTTCGCAGATCGCTTGTCCGCTTACGCTTCCGACGCGGACGTGCTCGCAAGTACATCCGCGTCTTTGCGGATGGCGGACGCCTGCCGGTCGACGCGGCCCAGACCGTCATGGAACGGTGTTCGGCCATCACCGGAATCCGCAGCGGATTGGCATTCGGGGCAGAGCATGCTTTTTCACGATACCAAAACAGACGCAGGCGCGCGGCACCGCAAATGAAGCCACCGCCGCCTTCCGGTGCCCCGCGTTCAAGGAAATGCGCTTTCGCCCCTGTTTCTCTTTGGGCATTCAGTCCGCGACCGGTAACCTGCACTCCGGACAGTAAGGGCCTGAGACGCATGAGCACACGCTGCAGGAACGCTTGCGCGGATGACGACGCCACGCTGGCGGCCGCGTCGCTGAACCGGCAGTGCGGCTGTTCCGTCGTCGCGCCGGCGCAGCTGCACGCGCGCATCGTGCACATCCTGCAGGACACCGCCGGGCTGGACCCGACCCGGCACGCGCATCTCTTTGCGCCCCAGGCGCTGTTCGTCGATCGCGCCTCGCTGGCCACCATGGAGCACATCACCCGCGCGCTGTTCGCGGTGGGCCACGCGCCGGCCTATGCCGAGCGCGTGCTCGCCTGGGCGCCGCCGATCGCCCGGCACGATCCCCATTCGCCCGGCGGCGTGATCGGCCTGGACTTCCACCTGACCGAGCACGGCCCGCGGCTCATCGAGATCAACACCAACCCCGGCGGCCTGTTGCTGAACGCGTTCGCGCTCGATGCCGTGGAATCCTGCGTGCCCCACGCCTGGACGACGACGACCACCACCGACGCCGCGGTGGCGGCGGGCACGCAGGCGTGGTTGGATGAGGCAAAGGCGCAGCTCGGGCACCCACCCTCACGCATGGCGATCGTCGATGAAGACCCGCCGGCGCAGTTCCTGTACCCGGAGTTTCACCTCTACCGGCAGGCGTTCGAACAGCATGGCGTGCCGTGCACGATCCACGCGCCGGCCACGCTGTCCTGGGACGGGCGTGCGTTGCGCGACGCCGGCGGCGCCGTGGATTTCGTCTACAACCGCCTGACCGACTTCGCCCTGGGCGAGGCCGGCTCGGCCGCGCTCGCGACGGCCTATCGCCAGGGCGCCGTGGCCCTTTCGCCCCACCCGCGCGCGCACGCCCTGCTGGCGGACAAGCGCAACATGACCGTCCTGGGCAACCGCGACTTTCTGCTCTCGCTGGGCCTGAACCCGGGCGACGCCACCGTGCTGGCCGGCGGCATCCCTCCCACGGTGCAGGTGACGGCGGACAACCGCGAAGCGCTATGGGCCGACCGTGCGCACTACTTCTTCAAGCCGGCCAACGGCTACGGCAGCCGCGGCTCGTACCGCGGCGACAAGCTCACCCGACGCATGTGGGAGACCATCGCCGGCGCGGACTACGTCGCGCAGGCATTCGAGCCGCCGGGCGTGCGGATCAGCGCCTCCGGCGTGCCGCTCAAGACCGACGTGCGCTGCTACGCCACCGAGCGCGGGGTGATCCTGTTCGCCGCGCGCCTGTACCAGGGCCAGACCACCAACATGCGCACGCCCCACGGCGGCTTCGCCGCCGTGCTGACCACGCGCGGCAAGGCGGGCGAGGTTCTGCGGAAGAGATCGCCGAGCCACCCCTAAAAAGGCGCGCTCCGACTCCAGTTCTTTCGAGAATTGTCCCTGGCACCTTTTTTATTCAAGCGCCGCCATCGGCAGCTCGATCTCCAGCACCAGCCCTGCCGGCTGCCAATCCTGCCGGAGCGTGCCGCCAAGCTGCCGGGTCACGGAGTTCGAGACCAGGGTGGCCCCGAAGCCGGAATGGCCAGGCGCGGCCTCGATCAGCGGCCCTCCACTCTCCACCCAACGCAGTAGCAGGTTGCCATCCTCTTCCCGCCACTCGATGGCGACCCGGCCAGCCTCGGTGGAGAGGGCACCGTACTTGGCTGCGTTGGTCGCCAGCTCGTGGAAGACGAGCGCAAGAGCCGTCGTGCTGCGCTGGCCGCAGGAAAGCGGCGCTCCACGGATGATGCATCGCGTCGACTCGTTACCGGGCTGGCCTTCGTGCGGCTTCATGATGTCCCGGATCAGGCCAGCCAGGTCCGATCCCGTGGCGGTGGCCTGGGTCGAGGCGAAACCGCGGCGCACCAACCCGTGGGCGCGCTGCAGCGCGCCGAGCCGTCCCAGCAGCGTATCGGCCAGTTCGCCTGCGCTGCCGGCGTGGCGTGCGCTCATGCGGACCAGGCTGTGGGTCATCGCGAACAGGTTCTGGATGCGGTGGTTCATCTCCCGCGTGAGCATCTCCTGCTCGTCGAGTGCCTGGCGCAGGTGCTGCTCGCTGCGCACCATGCGCAGGGCGATATCCACGAACGAGGCGAATTCGCTCAGGACGCGGGCATGCTCACCATCGAAGTGCCCGTTGCTTTCCGCGACCACCCAAAGCGTACCCAGCGGCGCCTCGTTGCCGACGTACAGCGGCACGAGCAATACCTCCGGCAGCGACATGCCCGCTTCGGCCAGCCAGTCGTAGAGCTTTTCGGGGTTCTGGGCGAGCACGGGGGCGCGCTGGTCCAGCGTGATGCCGCAGGGGCTGTAGTCGCGCGGCGCCGTCCCGCCGACCAAGGGCGCCAGCTTGCCGCGCAAAAAGTGCCAGCGAAAGACGGCGGGCGTGGACGCTTCCTCGTAGAGGCTCAATCCGCCGGTCGTCGCGCCTGTCGTCTCCAGGGCGAGGTCGACCAGCCGCGGAAGGAGCTCGTCGGGGCTGCCGGCCATGCGCCCCGCCAGGTCCTGCAGCGCGGCCTTCTCCTGCCGGTAGTCGACCTTGCGGGGGACCCGGGCGTACAACTTGGGGGTAATGAAGACCTCGGTATCGGCAGCTTGTACGGCAGGCGACGGGTACATGCCTTGGTCCTTGTCGGTCGCGGCAGAACGGTGGGCACGACAGGCGACCTCGGTACCGCAAGGATCTCGACCGGCCAATGCGGACATTGCCACGAAAGGGCAACAGGCATGAGGTCGCGGCCCGGTGCGCCGCGCGTGCCGACCATGATGGGGCAGTTTGGCAGGAGACCACAAGGACACGGGGCCGCATCCTGTCCGTCGCAGGCGCAGACCCAGCGCACGGGATCGGGCGACCCACCGCTTCCCGGATGTTGAAGGCACGCGGCGAAGTGAGCCCGCCCCCGTTTCCCCGCCTCTGCTATTCCTCACCGCCAGTCGACGCCTCGACAACCCGCTCCCCTCCAGGCTGTGCTTTTCGTCCTGCGGACGGCCAGACGGCCCTCGACCGATGAATGCACACGACGCCACGCTGACTGATCCGGTTTCACACGACGACCATGTCCAGGGCAGCCCGGACGCCGCGGTCACCGTGATCGAGTACGGCGACTACCAATGCCGCTACTGCGCGATGGCGCATCCCATGGTCAAGCAGCTGCAGCAACAGTATGGGGAGGACCTGCGCCTGGTCTTCCGGCACTTTCCGCTCACCGGGATGCATGAGCTGGCGATGCCGGCGGCCCAGGTCGCCGAGGCGGTCGGCCTGCGCGGCGACTTCTGGGCCATGCACGACTGGCTCTACGACAATCACGACCGATGGGTGGCCGAAGGCGTCCCGGGCCTCCAGCAAGGGCTGCGGGAGCTTGGCGTCGACGAGACCGCCATCGCCCGAGCCATCGAAAGCGGCGAGCCCGCCGAGCGCGTAGGCCGGGACATGCAAAGCGGACAGCGAAGTGGCGTGAACAGCACGCCCTCCTTCTTCGTCAACGGGCGGCTGTTCGAAGGCGACTCCCGCGCGCTGGGTCGGCAGATCGAGGGGGCACTGGCGGGGCGGTGATTCCCTGGGCCAAGGAGCCAGGCGGAAGGATGGTCCTGGTCGGGGGCCGCGAAGCGTCGATCCGGGAACGGCGGAGCGGGCAAGGCTCACTCCGAGCGCGAGGTGCAAGAAAGTGCGAAGCCAGGGGCCTGATTTAGGGAGTTGTCCCTGACACCCTTTGTCCTTCTCCACGATCCCATGCGGCCCCCGTAACGGCTAGCACCCTACCCTCAGCTTCCCGCACGACCTGTGGCAACGGGTATCGGAGGTGCCGCATGACGGACGACGACCGGGCCTGGCCGTCCTTGCCATACGCCTCTTGGAAGGACACCTACGCAACCCTGCATCTGTATTCGCAGATGGTGGGCAAGGTGGCGCTGGCGCTGGCGCCGCCGCTCAACCATTGCTGGGGCGTGGCGCTGCACGTGACTGCGCGCGGCCTGTCCACCGGCATGCTGCCGCATGGCTCACGCTCGTTTACGCTCGCCTTCGACTTCCTCGATCACGTCCTGCAGATCGACTGCACCGACGGTGCGACACGAAGGCTGCCGCTGGCATCACACAGCATCGGCGCGTTCTACAGAGCGCTGATGGAGGCGCTCGCGGACATGGACCTCGCGGTGCGGATCTGGCCAGTGACGGTCGAGATGCCCACGCCGGTACGGCTGGACGACGACAGCCGGCCGGCTATCTACGACGGCGCCTGGGCGCAGCGGTTCTGGCGCATCCTGGTTAGGGTCGACCGCGTGTTCGCCTCGTGGCGCTGCGGCTATGCCGGCAAGAGCAGCCCGGTCAATTTCTTCTGGGGCAGCTTCGACCTGGCGGTGACCCGGTTCTCCGGGCGCCGGGCGCCGCCGCGCAGCGGGCCGGCGTTCGAGCGCGACGCCTACTCGCACGAAGTGATCAGCCACGGCTTCTGGCCCGGCGACGCACGACTCCCGGAAGCGGCGTTCTACGCCTATGCCGTGCCACAGCCGGCGGGACTGGCCGAGGCAGCCGTGCAGCCCCCACAGGCCTATTTCCACCCGGAGCTGAGCGAATTCATCCTGCCCTATCAGGCAGTCCAGGAGGCCGCATCCCCCGAACAGATGCTCCGGGCGTTTCTGCAAAGCACCTGGGATCAGGCAGCCGAGTTGGGCCATTGGGATCGTGCCGCACTGGAACGGCGGCAAGGAGAGGAACCGAAGGAGCCAGGTTCATTCAGCAACACGGAAAAATGAACCCGGGCCAGCCCAGAGGCAATTACTGCTATTTGATTGCTTCGCCCCTTTCTTGGGTCGACGCTCGGCCAGTCCGGATCGAGAAGTGCACTATGACCCGCATTTTCGCTTCGCTAGGTGTACAGAAGACCTATCAGCGCAACTAACAAGACAAACCCGCCAACCGTAGTCGCGAACGAAGCGCTACCTGTAGCCACATAGCATGCACACCAGATCGCGGAAAGGACGAAGCAAGGCAGCAGCGCTCACCTAACGACCGACTTCATTCCATCCTCTTGCCGTCAAGTTGCACTGCCACCACTTCGGCGGCTGCAATCACGTCCAACACCAGCCGTTCCGGTACATCGACGTGTCCCTCGTACTCGGCGAGGTTGCGCGCGTCATGCGCCTTGGCGAGCACGCGCCAGACCTCCGGGCCGAGACCCAGCGTGTGCGGCAGCCCCTGGAACACGATGTAGCGGTGCCTTGGTCGAAAGCCCTTCCGACGCAACGCCGCAAGGCACAGCGCATGCGCGGCGTTATAGGCAAGGTCGAAGCGACTTTCCAGCGAGAGGCTGGCCTTGCGCGCATCACCGAGGCGCGTGTGGCCGGAGCGGATCAGGCCGGCGATCTCGGCAGCATCCGGCGGTTCGACAGCCAGGGCCTTGCCGGAGCCGGAGGTTTTCAAGCGCCGAGGCCATCAGCGCTCCCCATCAGATCGATTCGCGGCTGGGCAAGCACCCGGGTAACGAAGCTGTTGCCGGCCTCCACGCGCGAGCGCCACTCGTCCAGGCTGTAGATGGTGGGATTGATCTCACGCCCCAATTGGTCGGAGACATCGTGCAGCGCGGCCATCGCCTCCGCATAGGTCAGCGTGTCCGAAATCAGCATCAGGTCGACGTCGCTGGACGCGGTATCGCTGCGCTTGGCCACGGAGCCGTACACGAAAGCCGCCTGGATGCGGTCCGCCAAAGGCGCCAAGGCTTGGCGCAGCGGCTCGGCCAGCCCGAAGGTCTTGCGGACGATGGCCACCAACTCATCATGGATCGGGCAATCGGGGTTGGCGCGGTAGTGCTTCTGGTTGCCGACCTGCTCCAGCGCGAGCAACCCACTGCCGGCCAGGCGGGCCACCTCGCGCTGCACCGCCCCGCTGCCCGCGCCGGTGGTGTTCTTGAGGTCGCTGATGGTGAAGCTGCGCTCGGGCTGGCCGAAAAGGCAGCCGAGCACGCGCTGCTGGGTCGTGGTGAAAAGCGCATCGGAAAGGTTGGCCTGCGCATAAAGCGCAGCCGCCTCGCTGATTCTCCCCCTAGTCTTCGTGCCCATATCGGGCATATTAATGCCCAGATTGGGCACGAGCAAGTATCCCCATGATCGCTCCTGACCCGCCGAAGCAACACGTGCGCTTTGACGTTCCTGCCAGGTCGCAAGTTGACGGGTCACAAGCGACGCAACGCTATGGACGCCTTTCTCAGCTCCGCTAGACGTCCGGGCCGAGGTCCCAAAAATGTCCTTGGCACCTTTGTTCCTCTGTTCGGTCCGGTCATCCAATTCCGCGCCTCGTTCGTATGACGCCCTGGATCGTCACCTCGCCCCAACCAGGATCTGTCATGTCGATAAACCAGCTCGTGTACCTCAGCGAGGCAGTGCAGAAGATGTCCCGCCAGGATCTGTTGTCGATCCAGGAGCAGGCCAAACAAAACAACGAGCCGATCGATGTCACGGGCAGTCTGCTCTACAACGGGGGCTGGTTCCTGCAGATCCTCGAAGGCCCGCTGGTCACCCTCACCAGCCTGTATCACAGGATCGAAAAAGACCCGCGGCACAGGAACACCCGCATCATCTACAACGAGCCGGCCAGGTTCCGCACCTTCGGTCGCTGGAGCATGAACATGATCAACCTGGAGGATCGACAGGCGGACAAGTACACCGAGCTGGTCGAAGTCATCGAAGCGGCCAAGACCGACCGCAAGATCGGCGCCGCCTCTCCGGCCGCTACGGTGCTCAAGATCTTCCAGAACTGAGCGTTTCGCGCGCGACGGCTCCGACTGGGCCCGTCGCGCGCCGCGGTATTCGCTTTCCCTATTGCAGCCGCGCAATGAGCAAGCCGATAAACACGAGCACCGGTCGGTCACGCATACGCGACATCAACGCCTAATTGTCCCTGACACCTTTTTTCTTTTGCGACCATAACGATTTTCTTTGAAACCAAGGGCGCGATCGATCAGCGCATGGCCGACGACCTCAAGGAATGGGCTAAAAAACACCTGAGTAATTTCGGCGTAGTCCATCAAGCCCAGATCGTCATTGTAGCAGTCCAAGGACGCAAACAATGGGATCATCAGAGTCGACTTTAAACTCTGACCCCAGTCCTAGCAGGCTCAACTGAGGGATTAACAACTTAATTGCCCCCTTTTTTTGCCTCAACGGGGATGGAAGAAATTATTGCCATTTAATTGGCTCCGTCCCCTATTTTTAAGCGCAAGATAAGTGACACTGACTCCGTTCCGGATGTCCGATTTTTATCTTTTGTCAGCCTTCTTAGCGGCCTTCTCAGCCCTCTTCTCCTTCGGCGTCTTCAGCGGCTTCTTTTTGTCGCTCTTCTTCTGATCCATACCTTTCATGAGTGCATCCTCGTTTGTTTTGTGAGTGGATTGGATGTTTACGAAGCAGCCGGACCACGCGGCCTTCTACGGGGCCTGCGATCGCAGACTGATCGAAGACGATCGTGTCGGCAAGAACAAGGAGTCAAAATGGAGACTGGGCAAATTAATCCGATGACCGGCACATTTAATTGGCCACGTCCCCTTTATTTCGCCTTTCAAACTAGTCTTGAGCCCCGCCCCCTTAAACTGACCATCACCATAGACAAATTCGATCAGCAAAAATGAGTATCTAAACGAATCTATATAGCGCCCTTCCGAAAACGCACTCCTTGCCGCCGAGATCAGCGCCGCTTCGAACTTGGGCCCAGCAGCCTTTTCTCACGCCCATATTGCTCGCGTCAACATATCAAATGGCAAGTAGAGCGGCTCATTGTGCTTACCTACCCTCATTGATTTGACGGGTATTAGTTCCTCCTCATCAGACGTCTCGCCCTCATACCTTACATCAATATCATCTAGTAAAAATTCAATACCAAAATAACACTGTAGAAAGCTCTTTGCGTCATTAAGCGTATTTTTTACGAATGGCAGCAATTTGTCTCTGATCGAAATTGAATACCTAGCTTCACCGCCGCTCACCTCCTCGATTGCGGGAGCCTCGCCCAGCGGTCGACCGTTGAAAACGACCTCGATGGTCTTTGCGAGTCCACCCTCTTCCCGAACCAGACAGACACCACCGAGCATCGGGAACTCCCAATGATCGGAAATAATGAGCGCTTTAGCGTCGTCTATTGGTATCACGTAGCGAATGCGCACCCAACACCTCGTCCATTAATAAGTTGCCCCCTCCATGTTATTGCCTGAATCTTTTAAACGAATGCTCCGCGACTACGCTCTCATTCGTTCACTACTTCGTCTTCCTGCCGCGAAGGCGATGGTGCCAAACCGGGGGATCGAACCCTCGGCTGCCGCTGACCGCCGCAACCGTCAAACGGTAGGCGTACTCTTTTGCCAACTCAGGCTGCGACATGCCGCGCAATCGATCGATGTCCGTAGCGGCGGCCATCAGGTTTAGCAAGGTTTCTCGCGGAGTGGTGCGGTACCCGCTCATAAAAAAGTCAAACATATCCATTGCGCTCTTGGCCTCGCGATGGTGGGAGCGCAACTCACCGAAAAATGTTTCGGGATGGCTGTTCCACGCAGACAATTCTTGCTGCGACAAGGGGAACTTCACCATGATCCGTTGTTCGTCAGCCAGACGAAGAATCGCTGCCGCGCACTCCTCCTGTTCGACCACTGTCGCTTCTTCTAGAACACCCACCTCGCCGCTAGGAAGTTGATAGGACCTTCCAATCAACAACCTGTTACCTTCGTCAATCGAGGGGAGTCCGCCGTCGAAGGTAACGGGAATCCTTGTGTGCTGCTCCAGAGACTGCCACAACCTTTCAATCTCCAGGTCACTTTCTCGACGATTAATGGCCTCGCGAAGGTCCATAATTTCGCCAGTGCGATATCTGCTGTCCTTGAATCCTTCTAGCGCTACCCCAACAGTAGCGGACCCTTCGAGCACTTCATACAGCTTCAAATGCTCCGCAAAGTTTGAGATAAAGACCAGTGCAGACGACAGCTCTGCCGCCTTGGGCTGAAGTTCAAACGTGCGCAGGTGGTTCAAGGCCCATCCGACCCATCCACCGTTTATTCGGTCCATAGAGGCATTAGCGGCATTCATCTCCACAAAAATCAGCCGCTCAAGATTCGTTTTTTTCTTCAAAGCGGCACTTAAGAGATGCGCAAAAGAAGGCGGAGATTTGTCCGATGTGGGCTGGCGCATCTTGCATTCCACCCAAAATGAGCGGCCTGTGCTGGGAAAGGTTGCGACGAACTCCGCATGCCCGCCCGTTTTACCCGCACGCTCCTCCTCCCACCGAACGTCAAATCCCGCACGCAGCATTATTCCCGCCGCCCGCGCCTCATGCCGAGCTCCAAAAAATTGGTCTGAGTGCCTCATACGCGACAGAATCCGTGCGAACGCTCGCTTGTCGCTGTCCGTATTCGCGTGATGCTCAATTAGGTACAGGTCGTATGCGAGGCTAAAAACAGCCATGGCAGCGCCATAGTTCGGCATCTCATTAATGCCCTCGGGGTCTGTCGTATGCCTTCGTATGAGGGTGTCGAGGGCAGTAAGCCATCCAAACAGCGGATGCCGGTCTTGCTCTGGGAGCTGGAGCTCAGCCTCCCCCCAATGCAAGCCGAATGAATGTTTGAGATACCAGAGCAGAAAATCTTGGAAGGTTGTCCATTTGCCCCACGCAACCCTGGCCCCAATGGCAACGAAACGCATCCCGTTGCTCACTTCCGAAATGATTGGCCTGCCCAATCCCTGCTGCTTGATACGTTGGAATTGAAGCGTCTCCATCTCCCGCAACTTTGCTTCGATGTGGGGCGGCATATCAATTAACGGAGGGTTGCCGGCAATACCGCCGTGACAACGCTTATACTTTTTTCCACTCCCACAAGAGCAAGGTTCGTTTCGACCTATCTTCATAACGTCCCCAAAACGATGAGGATGATCAGCCCTGCCGCTTGATGTGCTTAGATCATAGGCAGCTTCAACGCTTGCTGTCTGGCGCACTCAACCGCGATGTCATATCCCGCGTCCGCATGTCGCATGACGCCTGTCCCCGGGTCATTCCACAACACCTTCGCAATCCGCTTATCCGCCGCCTCACTGCCATCGCAAACGATCACCACCCCCGAGTGCTGGCTGTAACCCATCCCCACGCCACCACCGTGATGCAGTGACACCCAGGTCGCGCCACCCGCCGTATTGAGCATGGCATTGAGCAACGGCCAATCCGACACGGCATCACTCCCATCCTTCATCGCCTCGGTCTCGCGATTGGGGCTGGCGACGGAGCCGGAGTCGAGGTGGTCACGGCCAATGACAACAGGCGCCTTCAACTCCCCCTTCCGCACCATCTCATTGAACGCCAGCCCCAGCTTGTCCCGCTGCCCCAACCCCACCCAGCAAATCCGCGCCGGCAACCCCTGGAAGCTGATCCGCTGCTCGGCCATGTCCAGCCAGTTGTGCAGGTGCTTGTCGTCGGGGGTCAGTTCCTTGACCTTCTGGTCGGTCTTGTAGATGTCTTCCGGGTCGCCCGAGAGCGCGACCCAGCGGAACGGGCCGATGCCGCGGCAGAACAGCGGGCGCACGAAGGCGGGCACGAAGCCGGGGAAGGCGAAGGCGTTCTCACAGCCTTCGTCCTTGGCCATCTGGCGGATGTTGTTGCCGTAGTCGAAGGTGGGGATGCCCTTGGCGTGGAAGGCGAGCATGGCTTCCACGTGCTGCTTCATCGAGCGCTTGGCCGCGTCGCGGGTGCCGTTGGGGTCGCTCTTGCGGCGCTCGAACCACTCTTCCACCGTCCAGCCGAGCGGCAGGTAGCCGTTGACCGGGTCGTGTGCGCTGGTCTGGTCGGTGACGGCGTCCGGCCGCACGCCGCGGCGCACCAGCTCGGGCAGGACTTCCGCCGCATTACCCAGCAAGGCGATGGATTTTGCTTCGCCGGCCTGGGTGTACTTCTCGATGCGCGCCAGCGCGTCGTCCAGGTCGGTGGCCTGCTCGTCGACGTAGCGGGTCTTCAGGCGGAAGTCGATGCGGCTCTGCTGGCATTCGATGGTGAGCGAGCAGGCGCCGGCCAGGCTCGCGGCCAGCGGCTGCGCGCCGCCCATGCCCCCTAAGCCCGCGGTGAGGATCCACTTGCCATTGAGGCTGCCGTTGTAGTGCTGGCGGCCCATTTCCACGAAGGTTTCGTAGGTGCCCTGCACGATGCCCTGCGAGCCGATGTAGATCCAGCTGCCGGCCGTCATCTGGCCGTACATCATCAGGCCCTTCTTATCGAGCTCGTTGAAGTGCTCCCAGTTGGCCCAGGCCGGCACCAGGTTGGAGTTGGCGATGAGCACGCGCGGGGCGTCCGGGTGGGTCGGGAACACGCCGACCGGCTTGCCGGACTGCACCAGCAGGGTTTCGTCGTCCTCGAGTTCGCGCAGGCTGCGCAGGATGGCGTCGAAGCATTCCCAGTTGCGCGCGGCGCGGCCGATGCCACCGTAGACCACCAGCTCCGCGGGGTTCTCCGCCACCTCGGGGTCGAGGTTGTTCTGGATCATCCGGTATGGCGCCTCGGTGAGCCAGCTCTTGCAGGTGAGCGTGCTGCCGCGCGGGGCGCGGATGGTGCGGGTGGTGTCGATGCGGGTGGGGGCGTTCATGGCCGGGCTCTCTTTCAGGCAGACGGCCGAGTATAGCCAGCGGGCAGCGGGGCTCTGCTTGGGTGGGCGGGGTTGCGCCGAGGTGATGTGTTGCGCGCGGAGGCGGCCGTTTGCTGCCGGTTGTTCTGCTGTCGGGCGGCGATGCTGCTGGGTGGGGGCAAGGGCCTCCCCCTCTCCCCAGCCCTCTCCCCCGGCGGGGCCGGGGGAGAGGGGGTTCAGCGGGCTTTGCCTTGTGCGTTATTCGCCGGGGGTGTCGCCGTGAGGGAGAGGGAGTGGATCGGGCGTTTTGCGGCCAATCGCCCGTGGGGGTGTGGCGTTTGCTGCCGGTTGTTCTGCTGGCGGGCGGTGGGGTGGCGATGCTGTTGGGCCGGAGCAAGGGCCTCCCCCTCTCCCCAGCCCTCTCCCCCGGCGGGGCCGGGGGAGAGGGAGTTCAGCGGGCTTCGCCTTGTGCGTTATTCGCCGGGGTGCCGCCGAGAGGGAGTGGATGCGGCGTCTTGGGTGTCTATTCGCCGTGGATGCCGCCGCGGGTCAGGGCGGTGGGGTCGAGCAGTTTCTGGAGTTCGTCCTTCGACAGGCCGGTGGTTTCCAGCGCCACGTCCATGATCGGGCGCTTCTGCTTGTAGGCCTGCTTGGCGGTGGCGGCGCCCTTTTCGTAGCCGATCACCGGATTGAGCGCGGTGACCAGGATGGGGTTCATCGCCAGCGCCTGGTTGACGCGCTCGCGGTTGACCTTGAAGCCGGCGATGGCCTTGTCGGCGAGCAGCCGGCTGACGTTGCCCAGCAGCTCGATCGACTGCAGCAGGTTGTAGGCGATCATCGGCAGCATCACGTTGAGCTGGAAGTTGCCGGACTGCCCGCCGATGGTGATCGCCGCGTCGTTGCCGATCACCTGCGCGGCGACCATGGCGGTGGCTTCCGGGATCACCGGGTTGACCTTGCCGGGCATGATCGAGGAGCCGGGCTGCAGCGCGGGCAGCTCGATCTCGCCCAGGCCGGCCAGGGGGCCGGAGTTCATCCAGCGCAGGTCGTTGGCGATCTTCATGAGCGCGACGGCGAGCGTCTTGAGCGCGCCGGAGAGTTCCACGGCGGCGTCCTGGCTGGCCATGCCCTCGAAGAAGTTCTCCGCCGATTCGAAGCGCACGCCGGTGAGCGTCTTGAGTTCCTTCGCCACCGCGGGGCCGAACTTGGGGTCGGCGTTGATGCCGGTGCCGACGGCGGTGCCACCCTGCGGCAGGCGGCGCATGCGCTTCAACGCATCCTCGATGCGCTCGATGGACGAGATGATCTGCGCGGACCAGCCGGACAGCTCCTGGCCGAAGGTCACCGGCATGGCGTCCATCAGGTGGGTGCGGCCGGTCTTGGGCACGTTCCTGAGTTCGCGCGCGCGCTTGTCGATGGCCTTCTTGAGGTGCCTGAGCGCCGGCAGCAGGCGTTCGCTGGCGGCGAGCGTGGCGCTGACGTGGATCGCGGTGGGGATCACGTCGTTCGAACTCTGGCCATAGTTGACGTGGTCATTGGGGTGCACCTTGGCCCCGCCCTGCGCGGCGAGGTGGGCGATCACCTCGTTGGCGTTCATGTTGGTGCTGGTGCCCGAGCCGGTCTGGAACACGTCGATCGGGAACTGCGCGTCGTAGCGGCCCTCGGCCACCGCCAGCGCGGCCTGGCGGATGGCCGTGGCCTGCCCCTTCCTGAGGTGACCGAGCCCGAGATTGGCGGACGCCGCCGCGGCCTTGATCAGGCCCAGCGCGCGGATGAAGTCGCGCGGAAGGGCCAGGCCGGAGATCGGGAAGTTGTCGATCGCGCGCTGGGTCTGCGCGCCGTACAGCGCGTCGGCAGGCACCTTCAGCTCGCCCATGCTGTCGTGCTCGATGCGGAAGTCGGCCATCGGTGGCTCCTCGGGCTTGGGGAAGGCGCCACTATAGGCCGGCGGCCATCACCGCGGCGGCAATGTAAAATGGCCGTTTCCCCTTTCCCGGAACGCACCGATGAGCAGCCACGCCCTCACCGCCCTGTCGCCGCTGGATGGCCGCTACGCCGGCAAGGTCGAGCCCCTGCGCCCGGTCTTCAGCGAGTTCGGCTTGATGCACCGGCGCGTCAAGGTGGAGATCGAATGGCTGCTGGCGCTGGCCGCCGAGCCGGCCGTGGTCGAACTGGCGCCCTTCTCCGGCACCCAGGTGGACCAGCTGCGCGCCATCGCCGAGGGCTTCAGCGTGGCCGACGGCGAGCGCGTCAAGGCGATCGAGGCGACCACCAACCACGACGTCAAGGCGATCGAGTACTTCATCAAGGAGCGCATCGGCGCCGATCCCGAGCTCGCGCAGGCCAAGGAGTTCGTGCACTTCGCCTGCACCAGCGAGGACATCAACAACCTCTCCTACGCGCTGATGCTGCGCGACGCGCGCGAAGGCGTGCTGCTGCCGATGCTCGACCGCGTGATCGCCCGCCTGCGCGAGATGGCGCACGCCAACGCCGCCCTGCCGATGCTCTCGCGCACGCACGGCCAGACCGCCTCGCCCAGCACGCTCGGCAAGGAACTGGCCAACGTGGTGGCGCGGCTGGAGCGCCAGCGCGCGCAACTGGCCGCGGTGGAGATCCCCGGCAAGATCAACGGCGCGGTGGGCAACTACAACGCCCATGCGATCACCTACCCGGAGGTGGACTGGCGCGCGTTCTCGCAGCGCTTCGTGCAGAGCCTGGGGCTGGACTACAACCCCTACACCACGCAGATCGAGCCGCACGACGGCGTGGCCGAGTACTGCGATGCGGTGCGCCGCGCCAACACCATCCTGATCGACCTGGCGCGCGACGTCTGGGGCTACATCTCGCTGGGCTACTTCAAGCAGGCGCTGAAGGCGGGCGAGGTCGGCTCCTCGACCATGCCGCACAAGGTCAACCCGATCGACTTCGAGAATGCCGAGGGCAACTTCGGGCTGGCCAATGCGCTGCTGGGCCACTTCGCCGAGAAGCTGCCGATCAGCCGCTGGCAGCGCGACCTGACCGATTCCACCGTGCTGCGCGCGCTGGGCACCGCCTTCGGTCACACGCTGGTGGCGCTGGAATCGCTGCAGAAGGGTCTGGGCAAGCTCACCGTCAACGCCGAGCGCCTCGCGGCGGACCTGGACGCGAGCTGGGAAGTGCTGGCCGAGGCCGTGCAGACGGTGATGCGCCGCTACGGCCTGCCCGAGCCCTACGAGCAGTTGAAGGCGCTGACCCGCGGCCAGGGCATCACGCGCGAATCCATGCGCCAGTTCATCGAGGGCCTGGACCTGCCCGCGGCGGCCCGGCAGCGGCTGCTGGAGCTCACGCCCGGCGGCTACACCGGCCTGGCGGCGGCGCTGGCGAAGGACATCTGATCCGCCGCTTGCCTGGGCTTGCGCACCGGATGCATGCTCGCCCGATGAAGCCGACCCTGCCCACCGCTGCGGAACTGGCGATCCTGCGCGTGCTCTGGGACCGGGGCCCGTGCACCGTGCGCGACGTGCACGAGGCGGTCTACGCCGACACCGACATCGGCTACACCAGCTCGCTCAAGATCATGCAGAACATGCTGGCCAAAGGGCTGGTGACGCGCAGCGAGGACGCCCGCCAGCACGTCTACGCCGCCGCGGTCTCCGAACGGCCGACCCTGAACCGCCTGGTGAGAGGCTGGATGGACAGCGCCTTCGCCGGATCGTCGCTGGCGCTGGCGATGCAGGCGCTCGATGCGCGCCCGGTCGCGCCGGAGGAACTGGCGCAGCTCAAGGCGATGATCCGCAAGCTCGAAGGCAAGTCGTGAACTTCTTCACCGCCGCCTACCTCGCCCGCCTCGGGCTATGGGGGCTGCTGGCCCTGGGTCTGCAGGGCGCCCTGGTGGCGCTGTCGTGGCTGGCCTGGGAGCGCACGGCGGCGGGCGCCACGGCGGCATCCCGCCATCGCCTGGCCTGCCTGCATTTCGCGGCGCTGCTCACGCTGCCGCTGCTGGCCCTCGTGATCCTCCATGCCACGGTGGCGACGATGGGCGTGCCGCCGCCGCGCGGCTCGCCGGTGGCCGGGCTTGCCGCGCAGATGGCCGGCTATCGCACGGTGCTGTGGCTGGCGCTGGCGCTGGCGGCCGCATGGCTGGCCGGCGTCGCCGCCATGCTGCTGCGCCTGGCAAAGGATGCAGGCCACGCCGCGCGGCTGCGCTGCGGCCCCGCGCCGGCGGCATGGGTCGCGGCGGTGGATCGGCTGGCGAGCGCGCGCGTCCGCGCCCTGCGCCTGCGCGTGCTGGTTGCCGAGGTCGCCTCGCCGCAGGTGTCCGGCCTGTGGCGGCCGGTGCTGCTGCTGCCGCCCGACTTCGCCACGCGCCTTGGCGCCGACGAACGCGACGCGGTGCTGCTGCACGAGCTGGCCCACCTGGAGCGCGGCGACTTCGGCTGGAACCTGCTGCAGCGGCTGGTGCTGGCGCTGCTGTGGTTCCATCCGGTGGCGTGGATGCTCTACCGCTGCGTGTCGCGCGAGCGGGAGCTGTGCTGCGACGCGCTGGCGGTGCGCCACGGCGCTTCCGCGGCGGGGCTGGCGCGGGCGCTGGTGTGCCTGGCCGAATCTCCGGCGCGTCCGGCCGCCGGCCTGCCGGTGGCGGCGCAGGGCAACCTTGCCGAGCGCGTCCACGGCCTGCTCGGGTCCCGCCGCCGCGACATGCCGTCGCTGCGCCGGCGCGCCGCCGCCGCGGTGCTGTCGGCCTGCTGCCTGCTGGCGCTCGGCGCCGCACGGCTGGGACAGGCCGACCCGGCGCTGGCGGACCTGTGCCACGCCAGCGCCTTTGGTTCCACGCTGTGGGTCTATGCGCACGATGGCGCCGGCTCGTTCGCGCTGCAGATACGCCATGGACGCGTCATCGGCGCGTCGGTGGAACGCCAGCCGCTGCCGCCCGAACGGATCCGGCAGCAAGGCAGCCGCGTCGCCCTGCTCGATGCGGAACGGACGACTATCCTCGCGCTCACCGTCACGCCGCAGGACCGCATCGAATGGACGGCTCGCCGCTGAGGCCTCCCGGGTCGGGTTGACACTTCTACGATGCGCGTCGTACAAACCGTACGACAATCATCGTAGAGTCCCCCCATGCATGCGACATCCCCTTCCGGCCTCCGCGCCCTGGCCATGTCCATCACGCTTGCGGTGGCGTCGGCGCCGGCGCTCGGCGCCGTCGACCACGCGGGCGCCGAGCGCGTCTTCAGCGAAGCCAAGGCTATCTGCCAGCGCGATGCCGGCGCGCTGTGGGGTCATAGCCTGTGCGGTCCGATGCTGCTGGTCGACCCGGCCGACCGCGCGATCGTCGCCAACCAGGCGGACGACAGCGGCGCGCTGAAGGCCACCGGTGAGGTATTCACGGGCACCCTGCCGGCCTCGGAAATCATCGCCAATACCAGCATCTCCTGGTCGGGCGTGCGCTGGAGCGAAATCCTCTGGCCGCTGCCGCAGGAGACGGCCAAGCGCCACGTGATGCTGGCGCACGAGATGTTCCACCGCATCCAGCCCGAGCTGGGCGTGACCTTGCACGAAGGCGACAACCAGCATCTGGACACCCTCGAGGGACGCTATCTGCTGCAACTCGAATGGCGCGCGCTGGCCGAGGCCTTGCGCGCGCCGAGCACTGCCGCGCGGCGCGGCGCGATCGGCGATGCCCTGCTGTTCCGGCAGGAGCGCTACCGCCGCTTTCCCGGCGCGGCAGACAACGAAAACGCGCTGGAGTCGAACGAGGGCGTGGCCGAGTACACCGGCGTGCGCCTGGGCCTGGACACGCCGCAGGCGAGGCACGACTACGCCATGCAGGACCTGTCCGCCTTCGTCGGAGCGCCCACCTTCGTGCGTTCGTTCGCCTACGCGACTGGCCCCGCCTACGGCCTGCTGCTGGACCAGGCCGACCCCGCGTGGCGCGGCAAGCTCCATTCGGGCCAGCGGTTGGACCAGTTGCTGGCCACGGCGCTGCACCTGCCTGCGCCGGCGTTCGACACGCTCGCCGCGCGTGAGAAGGCCTACGACGACGGCACGCTTCGCGCCAGCGAGGTACGTCGCGACCAGGCCAGGCAGGCGCGGCTCGCGGCCCTCAAGGCCAAGCTGGTCGATGGTCCGGTGCTGGCGCTGCCGCTGCTGCACGAGCGCCACCAGTTCAACCCGCAAACCCTGCAGCCGCTGGGCGACTTCGGAACCGCCTACCCCACCATGCGCCTGTCCGACGACTGGGGCGTGCTGGAAGTCGAGGACGGCATCCTGCTCAATGGGCACCGTGCCACCGTCTCGGCCGTCG
Organism: Frateuria sp.; assembly: GCF_035943815.1. GTDB lineage: Bacteria > Pseudomonadota > Gammaproteobacteria > Xanthomonadales > Rhodanobacteraceae > Frateuria_A. The sequence goes on along the minus strand of NZ_DASZBU010000018.1, from coordinate 12,436 downwards.
GCGCCGATCCGGCGGGTCTGAAGGGCGCCGGCTGGCGGCTGCAGCTCAATCCCGGCTGGACGGTGGTGCCCGGGGCGCGCAAGGGCGATCTCGCGGTCAGGCGCGCGGGCGATATGCCGCACTGACTGCCGGTCCATCGAACGCTGCGCGGGGCGGACTGAAGCTGCGGCTGGCGATGCCGAAAAAAATGCCGCCCGCTCAAGCGGGCGGCATTTTCGAGGTCTGCCTCAGGCCGCTGCGGTGGCGCGGCGCGCCAGCCCTTCGGCGTCCATCACCGCCTGCACCGCCGGCCGCTCGGCCGCGCGCTTCTGGAACGCCAGGACCGCCGGGAAGTCGGACAGGTCCAGATCCACGTGGCGCGCCCAGTTGGTCACGGTGAACAGGTAGGCGTCGGCAGCGGTGAACCGGTCACCCAGCAGCCAGGGCTGCTTGGCCAGCACGGCATCGATCACCGCATAGCGCTTGCGCAGGTATTCCTTGCGCTCCTGACGGGTCGCCTCGGGCGTGTCGGGTTTGAACAGCGGGCTGTAGGACTTGTGCAGCTCGGAGTTGATGTAGCCCAGCATTTCCTGCAGGCGGTAGCGCGCCAGCGTGCCGTTGGCCGGCGCCAGGCCCGAGGCCGGCTTGAGGTCGGCCAGGTACTGCACGATCGCGGGGCCTTCGGTGAGCACTTCGCCGTCGTCCAGTTCCAGCGTGGGCACGTAGCCCTTCGGGTTGATCGCCAGGAAGTCCGCACCGCTCTCGGTGCGCTTGGTCTTGGTATCGACCTTCACCAGCTGCAGGGCGATGCCGGCCTCCTGCGCGACGATGTGCGGGGAGAGCGAGCAGGCGCCGGGAGAGTAATAGAGCTTCATGCGGGAACTCCTTGTGGGGGTGGTGGACGTCGCTGGGACGTGGCCGGCATCCTAGCCGCGACGGTTACTCATGGATACCACCTAACCGGGAATTAGTGCCAGAATGTGGTATCCCCACGGTTACCGCATGCACGAGGAAAACCCGCCCATGGGCCTGCCGCTGCGCAAGAGCAAGGTCGCCGCGCCACCGCCGGCGTGTCCGCTCACCGAGAGCCTGGCGCTGCTGCGCGGCGCCTGGGCGCCCAACGTGATCTGGTACCTGAGCGCCGAGCCGCGCCGTTTCGGCGAACTGCGCCACGACATCCCGCGCATTTCCGCGCGGGTGCTGAGCGCGCGGCTGCGCGAGCTGGAATCGCGCGGCCTGGTGACCCGCCGCGTGCTGGACAGTTCGCCGCCGTCGGCCGAGTACGCGCTCACCCCGCTCGGCCGCGAGCTGTTGCCGGCGATCGAGGCGCTGGCGAAAGTGGGGCGCAAGCTGATCGACCAGTGGGAGCTGGGATCGTCGCGCGCGCGGCCGCGGTCGCGGCGCGCCGCCTAGCTTGTCCATTGGGGATGTATGGCGCGCGCCCCGTTCGCGCCATCCGCCCTCCGGACACCCTCCCCCGCAAGCGGGGGGAAGGGTCACGTGACGCGGCTCAGACCGCCGCCACCTTCTGCCCCAACGATGTATTGGGCGTTTCCACCTCGTCCGAGCCCTCGTTGACGCCTTCGAACAGGAAGGTCGACAGGTAGCGCTCGCCGGTGTCGGGCAGCATCGCCAGCAGCACCGAGCCTTCCGGCGCGTCCTTGGCCACCTGCAGCGCCGCCGCCAGCGTGGCGCCGGAGGACAGGCCCACGAAGATGCCCTCCTGCTGCGCCAGCGCGCGAGAGGTGTCGCGGGCGACGGTGTCGTCGATGCCCAGCAACTGGTCGATCACCTTGCGGTTGAGCACGGCCGGCACGAAGTCCGGCGTCCAGCCCTGGATCTTGTGCGGCTGCCATTCCTTGCCCGCCAGCAGCGAGGCGCCCGCGGGCTCCGCGCCGATGATCCTCACTTCCGGCCGCGCCACCTTGAGCACTTCGCCCACGCCGGTCAGCGTGCCGCCGGTGCCCCAGCCGCTGACGAAGTAGTCCAGCCGGCGGCCGGCGAAATCGCCCAGGATCTCGGCGGCGGTGGTCTGGCGGTGGTAGGCGGGATTGGCCGGGTTCTCGAACTGGCGCGCCAGGAACCAGCCATGCTGCTTGGCCAGTTCGGCGGCCTTTTCCACCATGCCGGTGCCGCGTGCGGCCGCCGGGGTGAGGAGCACCTTGCCGCCGTAGGCGCGGATCAGCTTGCGCCGCTCGATCGAGAAGGTCTCGGTCATCACCGCCACGAACGGATAGCCGCGCGCCGCGCACACCGCGGCCAGCGCCACGCCGGTGTTGCCGGAGGTGGCCTCCACCACTGTCTGGCCGGGCTTGAGGTCGCCGCGCTGCTCGGCGTCCAGGATGATCGCCAGCGCCAGCCGGTCCTTCACCGAGCCGGCGGGATTGAAGGCCTCCACCTTGACGTAGAGCTCGACGTGCTTGGGCGCGAGGCGGTGCAGCTTGACGATCGGCGTATGGCCGATGGTGTCCAGGATGCTGTCGTAGATCATGGAAGTGCTCCTGCAATGGATGCCGGCGAACACGCCGGCGTGAAGGTTCAACCCTGGTGGAGCGCGGCGAGCACGTCATCCGGGCGCGCTGCCGGGCGGGCGCGGGCCGCCCTGCCCGCATCGCCGGTGTCATGGGCCGCCGCGCCCAGCGGAGGCATGCCGAACCACGCCAGCGTGGGCGCCAGCGCGGCGACCTCGCCGAGTATCAGCAGCGCGGGTGAACGAACCGCATGGGCTCGGGCGCGTTCGGCAAGCTGGGCCAATGCGCCGGTGACCACCCGCTGACCCTCGCGCGAACCGTTCTCGACCAGCGCGAAGGGCGTGGCCGGCGACCGGCCGTGTTCCAGCAGCCGCGCCTGCAGCGTGGCCAGTTCGCCCACGCCCATGTAGACCGCCAGCGTCTGGCGCTCCTGTGCGAGCGCGGCCCAGTCCAGCGTGCCCTGCGAGGACTGGCAGTGCGCGGTGAGCAGGCGCACGGACTGGGCATGGTCGCGGTGGGTCAGCGGCACGCCGGCATAGGCGGCGCAGGCCAGCGCCGCGGTGATGCCGGGCACCACTTCGTAGCCGATGCCGTGGGTGCGCAGGAATTCCAGTTCCTCGCCGCCGCGACCGAACACGAACGGGTCGCCGCCCTTCAGCCGCACCACGCGGCGGCCGGCCTGCGCATGCTCGAGCAGCAGTCGATGGATCTGCTTCTGCGTGGCGTGGTGGTTGCCTGCCTGCTTGCCGACCTCGATGCGTTCGGCGTCGCGCCGCGCGAGCGCCAGCACCTCGGCGCTGACCAAACGGTCGTGCAGGATCACGTCGGCCTCGTTGAGCGCGCGCAGGCCGCGCAGGGTCAGCAGGCCCGGATCGCCCGGGCCGGCGCCCACCAGCACGACGCAGCCGGCGTCCGGGGTGGGATCCCCGGCCAGTTCGCGTTCCGCGGCCGCGCGCGCCTCGTGCTGGCGCCCCTGGCGCAGCAGGCCAGCCACCGGGCCGGCGAACAGCCGCTCGTAGAACTGCCGCCGCGCCGCCGCAGCCGGGAAACGCAGGCGCACGCGCGGGCGCAACCTCGCAGCCAGCTCGGCCAGCGCGCCGAGGGAATCGTCCAGCAGCGCCTCCAGCCGCTCGCGCAGGAGCCGGCTGAACATCGGCGCGTGGCCGCCGCTGGAGATCGCGATGGTCAGCGGCGCGCGGTCGATCACCGCCGGCACGTGGAAGCTCGAAAGCTGCGCGTCGTCCACCACGTTGACGAACAATCGCCGCAGCCCCGCCATCTCGGCCACCAGCGCATTGGCCGCACGGTCGGAAGTGGCGGCCACCACCAGCCAGACCCGGTCCAGCCAGGCCTCGCGGAAGGCCTCGGGCCGATGCGCGATGGTTCCCTGCTCGAACCAGCGCCGCAGCGCGGGTGTCAGCTCCGGCGCGTTCACCGTCACCTGCGCCCCGGCGTGCAGCAGCGCCGCCACCTTGCGCTCGGCCACCACGCCGCCGCCGACCACCAGCACGGCGCGGCGCGAAAGATCGGCGAACAACGGGTAGAGCCTCAAGGGAGCGGCCTGCAAGACGGGGATGGGCCACGCTAGGCGGCCGCCTTGCGGGCGACAAATGATTTGTCGCCAAGACCATATGCATTCACGTTATGTGGACCGCGGCGCATCGACCATTTCTTGACAGTCGAATGTATTGGACGTATAGACGTCCAAATTATGGATACAGAAAAACACCTCATCCGCGATCACGACGTCCCGGTCGAAGGGTGGGCGCACAGCGCGCCCGCGCGATGTAGCTGCGCCCCGTCCGCAGCCGCCCCTTCCGCCGAACGAACACGGATACCGAGCCATGACCCTGGTGCAACTGCGTTACCTGGTCGCGATCGCCGACTCAGGCCTCAACATCACCGTCGCCGCCGAGCGCGTGCACGCCACCCAGCCCGGCCTGAGCAAGCAGCTCAAGCAGCTTGAGGAGGAGCTCGGCTTCAAGCTCTTCGTACGCAAGGGCAAGAGCCTGGACGCGGTGACCCATGCCGGCCGCCAGGTGCTCGAGCGCGCGCGCGCCATCCTCGCCGAGGCGGCCAACATCCGCTCGATCGCCGCCAACCTGCGCAAGGAGGCGCATGGCGAGCTGCGCATCGCCACCACGCACACCCAGGCGCGCTTCGCCCTGCCGTCGTCCATCGCCGCGCTCAACCTCGCCTATCCGCAGGTGAGCGTGCACCTGCAGCCGGGCCACGACGCCGACGTGCTGGCGCAACTGGAGGCCGGCCGGGTGGACATGGCCGTGGTCAGCACCGCCGGCGCACCGCCCGCCCTGGGTATCGCCCTGCCCGCCTACCGCTGGCGCCGCGTGGTGGTGGCGCCCGCGGGCCATGCGCTGGCCAGGCGCAGCCTGCCGCCTACGCTGGCCGAACTGGCCGCGCAGCCGCTGATCAGCTACGACTCCTCACTCAAGCCCGAGTCGTCGCTGCGCCGCGCCTTCGAGAATGCCGGCCTGGACCCGCAGATCGCCATGACGGCCGGCGACGCGGACCTGATCAAGACCTATGTGCGCGCCGGGCTGGGCATCGGCGTGCTGGCCGAGATGGCAATGCTGCCGGCGGACGCCGACCTGCGCGTGCTGCCGGCCGACCACCTGTTCCCGCAATGCACGACGTGGATCGTGCTGCGGCGGGAAACCGTGCTGCGCGAATACGTGCTGGAGTTCATCGGGCGGTTCGCGCCGCACCTGGACCGGCGCGACGTGGTGCGCGCACTGACCGGCGCCGCCGTTTCCCCGACCTGGTCCGATGCGCCGCACTGGCGCGAGCGGCCGCTCGCGCTGCCGGACGCGGCCTAGCCGCGCCCGCATCCGGAGGCCGAAGCAGACTGTCGCCTCAGAGGAGGTCGTGCAGCCCGCATTCGCGTTTGAGGCCGAAGAAGCGCGTGTCCTCCGGATCCATGCCCGGTTCCCAGCGATGGCTGGTGTGCACGTCGCCGATGGAGGTGTAGCCCTGGTCCCACAGCGGGTGGTACGGCATGTCGTGGCGCTTGAGATAGAGCCAGACGTCGCGGTCGCTCCAGTCGGCCAGCGGGTGGAATTTCCAGCGCTCGTGGCGGTACTCGGCGAACCCCGTATCGGCGCGGCTGCGCGCCTGGCTTCGCCGCAGGCCGGCGAACCAGCCGACGGCGCCCAGTTCGGCCAGCGCGCGCTGCATCGGCTCGACCTTGCGTATCCGGTTGTAGCGCTCGATGCCTGCCACGCCCTGCTCCCACAGGCGGCCATGGCGGGCCTCCATCCAGGCCGGGCTGAGCGCGGCGCGGTAGACCTTGAGGTTCAGATCCAGCCGCTCGGTGAGCTCGTCGACAAAGCGGTAGGTCTCGGGGAACAGGTAGCCGGTGTCGATCAGCACCACCGGGATGCGCGGGCTCTGCCGGCTCACCATGTGCAGCGACACCGCCGCCTGCGCGCCGAAGCTGGAGGACAGCACGTGCGGACCGGGCACATGTTCCAGCGCCCAGGCCACGCGATCCTCGGCGCCCAGTCGCGCAAGCTCGGCGTTGATCGCTTCCAGACTGCGTGGCTCCCAGGCCGGCTGCACGACGGGGCGCGCGTTCATGCCGGCACCTGCGCCGCGATGCGGCGCTCAGGCCGTGGCGCGGGCGTCGCGAGCACGCCGGTGCGCCACAGGAAATCGCCGAAGCCTTCGCCCGGCTCACGGCCGGCGGCATAGGCGGCGAACAACGGATCGAGCGCGTCCAGGATGGCTGGCTCGTCCACGTTCTCGCGGTAGGTCACGTTCATGCGCTGCCCGCTGAAGTCGGCGCCCAGGCGCAAGTCGTAGCGGCCGATCGCGCGCCCGACCAGCGCGATCTCGCCCAGGTACGGACGCGAGCAGCCGTTGGGGCAACCGGACAGGCGCAGCAGGATCGGCGCATCGAGCAGGCCGTGGTGCTCCAACCGCGCCTCGAGTCTTTCCAGGACCGTCGGCAGGTAACGCTCGCTCTCGGCCATGGCCAGGCCGCAGGTGGGCAACGCCACGCAGGCGATGGCGTGGCGGCGCATCCCGCTCTGCCGGCGGTAGCCGTCCATGCCGTGCGCGGCGACGATGGCGTCGATGCGCGCCCGGTCGTCCGCATCCACGTTGGCGACGATCACGTTCTGGTTGCAGGTGAGGCGGAAATCGCCCGTGTGCACGCGGGCCAGTTCGCGCATGCCGCTCTGCAGGCGCTGCGGGCCGCGGTCCAGCAGCCGCCCCGACTCGATGTGCAGGGTGAGGTGCCAGCGGCCGTCCTCGCCCCCGGTCCAGCCGTAGCGGTCGCCGTTGTGGTCGAAGCGGAACGCGCGCGCCGGCTGCAGCGCGAAGCCCAGGCGCCTCTCCAGTTCGGCCTTGAACACCTCGGTGCCGCGGTGGTCCAGCGTGTATTTCAGGCGCGCGTGCTTGCGCTCGCTGCGGTCGCCCCAGTCGCGCTGGATCGCGATCACCTCCTCGGCGGCCGCGCGCAGCTGCTCAGGCGTGACGAAGCCGATCACCTCGGCGAGCCGGGGATAGGTTGTCGGATCGCCGTGGGTGGCGCCCATGCCGCCGCCGATCGCCAGGTTGAAGCCGGCCAGGCGGCCGTCCTCCTCGATGGCGATCAAGCCCAGGTCCTGCGCGAACACGTCGATGTCGTTGAGGGGCGGGATCGCCAGCCCGATCTTGAATTTGCGCGGCAGATAGATCTTGCCGTACAGCGGCTCGGGCTCCGGTTCGCCGACCAGCTTTTCGCCGTCCAGCCACAGCTCGAGGTAGGCGGTGGTCTGCGGGGCCAGTTCCGCCGACAGCTTCGCTGCCCAGGCATAGGCCTGGGCGTGCAGGCCGGACTGCTCCGGCAGCGGTGTCGCCACCACGTTGCGCAGCACGTCGCCGCAGGCGGCGATGGTGCTGGCCATGGCGTGGTGGATCGCGGCGATGGTGGGCTTGAGGTTGCCCTTGAGGACGCCGTGCAACTGGAAGGTCTGGCGCGTGGTGATGCGCAGGCCGCTGGAGGCGTAGTCAGTGGCGAGCCGGTCGAACACCAGCCATTGCGCCGGCGTGACCACGCCTCCGGGCAGGCGCGCGCGCAGCATGAAGGCGTACAGCGGCTCGAGCTTCTGCCTGCGGCGCTCCTCGCGCAGGTCGCGGTCGTCCTGCTGGTAGCTGCCGTGGAACTTCAGCAGCTTGGTGTCCGCCTCACTGATGCTGCCGGTGACCGGGTCGGCCAGGCCTGCGGCGATCGAGCCGCGCAGCTGGCGGCTGCGCTCCTTGATGTGTTCGAGTTCGGAAAGCTTGGGGGGCATGTCAGTACACGTCGCGGGCGTAGCGGCCCTGGGTGAGGAGATCGGCGAGCCAGGCCCTGGCGTCGTCGGGGGAGTGGCCGCCGTGCGCCACGGCGATATCGATAAGCGCCGCATGCACGTCCTTGGCCATGTGGCTGGCATCGCCGCAGACGTACAGGTGCGCGCCGCCCTGCAGCCAGGCGTAGAGCTCCCTGCCCTGCTCGCGCAGGCGGTCCTGGACATAGGTCTTTCGCGCATCCTGCGCAAAACCCCGCCCATCCATGGGCGGACTCTTCACACAAATCCCGCCGCCATCGCGCGAGAAGGCCAGGTCGAGGCGGTGCAGCGAGCCGTTCTTCAAGGCTTCCTGCCATTCGACCTGGTAGAGGAAGTCGCGGGTGAAATGGCGGTTGCCGAAAAAAAGCCAGTTGCGGCCGCGCGCCCCGGTCTCGCGGCGGTCCTGCACGAAGGCGCGGAAGGGCGCTACGCCGGTGCCGGGGCCGATCATGATGACGTCGCGCGCATCGTCGGCCGGCAGGCGGAAGCGGTCGTTGGCCTCGATGAACACCGGCACCCGGGCGTCCTCCTCCTGCGCGGCGAGGAAGGCCGAGGCCGCGCCCCAGTGCGGCACGCCGAAGGCCGCGTACTCGACCTTGGCCGCGGTCAGGTGGACCTCGTCCTCGCCCACGGCGCGCGGGCTGGAGGCGATCGAGTACAGCCGCGGGGTGAGCGGGCGCAGCGCGGCGACCAGTTCCTCTGCGCGCCACGCCGCGCGGTAGCGGCGCAGCAGGTCGATCGGCTGGTGGCTGTCCAGCAACTCGGCGAACTGCGCGGCGTTTTCCTTGCGCAGCACGCGCATCAGGTCGGCGTGACCGCTGGCGGCGGCCTGCGCGGCGACGAAGGCGCGCGTGAGCCGGGTCAGTTCGCGCTCGCGCGAGAGCCATTGCGCCAGCGGCAGGCTGCGGCCTTCGTGGACGACTTCCTGCTCGCCGTCCAGGTGCAGCGCTTGCAGCCACTGCGCCACCAGCGCGGGCGGATTGACCGGCCAGACGCCGAGAGCGTCGCCGGGCGCATAGCGCAGGCCGGAGCCCTCCAGCGAAAGCTCGATGTGGTGGACGGCCCGCTCGCTGTCGCGCGAAACGATGCGCTGGTTGGCCAGCACGGGGGCGGCGAACGGCTGCTCGCGCGAATGCGTGCCGCGGCTGGGCAAGGCGTGCACGGTGGCGCTGCGGGCGGCGGCCGGCGCGGTACTGCCGAGTGCCTCGCGGGCCTTCTCCAGCGCCTTCGCCGACCATGGCGTGGCCACCGCCCCGACGTCCACGTCGGCCTCGCCCAGCGGCGCGAAACGGGCCGCGCCCAGTTCGGCCAGGCGTTGGTCGAGCTGGCGGCCGACAGCGCAGAACCGCGGATAGCTCGAGTCGCCCAGGCCAAGCACGGCATAGCGCAACCCCGGCAGCCTGGGCGCACGCTTGCCGGCGAGGAACTCGACGAAGCCGCGCGCGTCGTCCGGCGGCTCGCCGTCGCCCTGCGTGCTGATCACCACCAGCAGGTGGGTTTCCTTGGCCAGCTCGCGCTGCGGATAAGCGTCGGCACGCACCAGCCGCACCGGCAGGCCGGCCGCCTCGCCGCGCGAGGCGAACTGCTCGGCCAGGCGCTTGGCGTTGCCGGTCTGGCTGCCGTAGAGGATGGTCAGCCGTGGTGCGTCCGGCGCGCCGGCCGGGGTGGCCTCCGCACGGCGAACGCCGCGCTGCGCCTGGCCGGCCCGGGCGGCGCTCCAGGCGGCCACCCAGTAGAGCTCCTCAGCGGCCAGCCCCTCGGCCAGCCTGGCGAGCAAGGCGCTCTTTTCCGCGCTCAGCGCGATGGGCAACGGCTCCGGGGCGACCAGGGCATTCACGACGTCTTTCCTTTGGACGGCCGGTGTGGGTTCCGGCCAATCTAGGCGGCGCCGTCACGGCAGGGAAAGGACAGCTCGGCATGTGGTTATGCCGAGGCCTTATTTCCGGCGCGCGCACGGCACTGCCGATACTCCGGCCTCCGCCTTTATCCTTTGCGCCATGCTTCCCCTCTCGGAGTTCCTCACTTTCGCTGGCGTCGGCGCGCTGGCCCAGCTGGTCGACGGCGCGCTCGGCATGGCCTACGGCGTGGCTTCGGCGACCATGCTGCTGGGCCTGGGCGTGCCGCCGGTGACCGCCACCGCGAGCGTGCACCAGGCCGAGGCCTTCACCTGCGGCGCGTCGGGCGTCAGCCACTGGCTGGCCGGCAACGTGCGCTGGCCGCTGTTCTGGATGCTGACGGTGCCGGGCGTGGTTGGCGCCGTGGCCGGCGCGATGGTCGTGGTGCACGTGCCGGCAGGCTGGATGCGGATGGCGCTGACGCCCTACCTGCTCGGCGTGGGCCTGTTCCTGCTCGTGCGCGGCGTACGCAACCGCCCGACCGGCACGGACACGCCACGCGGCACGCCGGTGCTGGGCCTGGCCGCAGGCTTCGCCGACGCGGTGGCCGGCGGCGGCTGGAGCGCGCTGACCGTGACCACCCTGGTGGCCCGCGGCGCGACGCCGCGCACGGTGATCGGCACCGTGCACCTGGCCAAGTGCGTGGTGAGCGTGGCGGCCAGCGCGAGCTTCCTTTACCTGGTCGGGCTCAGCCATGGCGCCGCGGTGCTGGGGCTGATCGCCGGCGGCGTCCTCGCCGCGCCCTTAGGCGCACTGTTCGCGCGACGGCTGCCCGCGCGCGTGGCGACGGTGCTGGCGGCCATCGCCGTGCTGGGCCTGGGACTGAACAACGTGGTGAAGCTGATGGGCTGAGGCATGCGCTTATCGCGCGCTGCGGGCTCCTGGCGCAGACCCGGCCGTACAATGGACCGATGAACGACAAGCTCCCCATCGAAGTCCGCGGCTCGGCCAGGCAGCCACTGGGCATGCCGCCGGCGCAGTTCCTGCGCGACTACTGGCAGAAGCGCCCGCTGCTGATCCGCAACGCCTTCCCCGATTTCCAGCCGCCGCTGCAGCCGGACGACCTCGCAGGGCTGGCCTGCGAGGAAGGCGTGCTGTCGCGGTTGATCGTCCACGACCAGGCGCGCGACCGCTGGTCGGTGAAGACCGGCCCGCTGGACGAAGCCGACTTCGCCGGCACGCCGAGCACGGACTGGACCCTGCTGGTGCAGGACGTGGACAAGTGGGACGCCGACGTGGCGCAGCTGCTGGAACAGTTCCGCTTCCTGCCGAGCTGGCGCATCGACGACATCATGATTTCCTACGCCGAACCGGGCGGCGGCGTCGGTGCCCACGTGGACCAGTACGACGTGTTCCTGCTGCAGGGGCTGGGCCAGCGGCACTGGGCGATCAGCACCGATCCGGCGGCGCCCAAGGACTTCCGTCCCGACGTCGAGCTCAAACAGCTGGCGCATTTCGAGCCCACCCACGAATGGCTGCTGGAGCCGGGCGACATGCTCTACCTGCCGCCCGGCGTGCCGCACGACGGGGTCGCCTTCGGCGGTCCCTGCATGACGCTTTCCGTGGGCATGCGCGCGCCCTCACAGGCGGAACTGACCGGCGACCTGGCCGATTACCTCGCCGAGCGGCTGGACGAGGCGCAGCGCTACACCGACGCCGACCTCGCCCCGGCACGCGCCGCCGGCGAGATCGACGCCGCCGCGCTCGCCCGCCTGCGCGCGGCGCTGCCCTTCGCCGCCGCGCTGGACGAGGACAGCCTGCGCGACTGGTTCGGCCGCTTCATCACCCGCTACCGCAACGCGCAGACTCCCGCGCCGCCGGCCCGGCCGATGACGCCGGCGGCGCTGCGCAAGCGCATGGAAGGCGGCGCCACGCTGCTGCGCCATCCGTGGTCCCGGCTGGCCTGGAGCCGCGGCCGGCGCGGCGCCACGCTGTTCGCCAACGGCCACGCCTACCCGGCGACCGGCGAACTGGCGCAGCGGCTGTGCGCGCAAAGCACGCTTGCCTTCGACGACGTACCCGGCGGCACCGCGCTGGACCTGCTCACCGCCCTGGTCAACGACGGCCATCTCGTGCCGCACAAGGCCCGCCGGTGACCGGCCAGGCGCCGGACCCCAGCGGCACGTTGCCGGCCGGCAGCGCCGACGAGCTGGCCGCGGCGCGGCTGACGCTGCTTGCCCAGGCGCGCCGCCAGGTGGACATCCGGCTGCCGCGCCTGGACGACTCGCTTTATTCGAGCGCGGATGAACTGGCCGAGCTGCGGCGCATCGCCACGGCCGGCCGCGGCGCGCAGATCCGACTGCTGCTGCACGATCCGGCCGCCGCGCTGCGCGACGGCCACCGCCTGCTCCTGCTGATGCAGCGGCTGCCGAGCGTGCTGAAGGTGCGCATGCCCGTCGAGGAGATCGACCTGGGCGACATCTCGGCCTGCCTGCTCATCGATGCCGGCGGCTACCTGTTCCAGCCCGATGCCGAGCGCCCGCAGGGTCGCGCCGCGCTGGCCGACCGTCCCGGCTGGGCGCCGCTGCGCCAGCAGTTCGACGAACGATGGGAACGCGCCCAGCGCGCCGGCATGCTGCAGCCGCTGGACCTGTAGGCGGCCCGGGACGGACAGGAGGCTAGGTGTGATCTCTCAGTAGGTTGTTCACCCGGGGCGATCCCGGGATTCTGGAGGTGCGACCCAACCAGCACACCAGGAGCCCCGGATGAACCTGCATAAACATGCCCGTCTTACGCCCCGAGGTCGAGCCCTGCTCGT
>NZ_DASZBU010000017.1:0-115181 GCF_035943815.1 Frateuria sp. | reverse complement strand
CCGCGTGAGCATATGGCCCGAGATGGCTCGCTCGACCTCGATCGCCACCGCCTCGTGCGTGGCGTCGTCGACGATCGTCAGGCACTTGATCACCCGCCCTTCGGCCGTGCGGTCGAAGACGAAGTCCATGGACCAGACCTCGTTGGCCGCCAAGGGCCGCAACAGCGGCTGACGCTCGCCCACCGGCACCTTCTTGCGCTTGCGCCGCCGCACCTGCAGCTTCGCTTCCTGGTACAACCGTTCGACGCGCTTGTAGTTCACGAGCAATCCTTCCTGCCTGAGCTTGAGGTAGATCATCCCGACGCCGTAGCGCTTGTGCCGGTGCGCCAGCGCCAGGATGCGCTCGCGCAGCTCGACGTTGCGGTCCGGGCGCGGCGCATAGCGCAAGGCGCTGGCACTCATGCGCATGACGGCCAGAGAGCGCCGCTCGCTTAAGCCCCGATCCATCATGTGCCGCACCAGCCCGCGACGGGCTGGCGCGGTCACCACTTTTTTCGCAGGGCGTCCTTGATGACCTCGTTCTCGAGGACCTGCTCGGCCAGGAGCTTTTTCAGCCGGCCGTTCTCCGTCTCCAGCTCCTTCAGGCGCTTGGCGTCGGGCACGCTCATGCCGCCGAATTTGCTGCGCCACAGGTAGTAGGAGGCTTCGCTGAAGCCGTGCTTGCGGCACAGGTCCTTCACCGCCATGCCAGCTTCCGCCTCACGCAGGAAGCCGATGATCTGCTCTTCGGAAAAGCGCTTCTTCACGTCCAATCTCCTTCGGATGGGGGATTGGACTCCAAACCAGTGTGCTACTCAAAGGTGGGGGGACGTCGCCGGTCTGCGCGATCAACGCGAAAGCTCAGGTCATAGTCTAGGGCAGCTTGCGCAGCATCTAAGTAGACCCTCTCCGTTGAAGCGAGACCGCACTGCAAGAGGAAAAGCGCCACACCGCTCGCACCGTAGGCGAAGCCGAGGGACGTGATGCCTTCGTAGGACCAAGAGATGCCATCAGAAGTTGGGACCGACGCACCTACCAACCGCTCGGCTAGACCCAGGGCTTCATCGAGATACGTGGAGATGCCGGTTTCACGATAGAACGTCAGAGCGGCCGTTCCGATTCCCGCCAGGCCAGTGGTGAAGCCGTGCGGTATCGAGGCGGACTTACACTCACGCAACGCAATATCCATGACTGCAGACGCTTGCTCCCCACGCCCCGCATCGAGGAGAAAGCAAGCTACTCCCGCCAGGCCGCTATAGAGGCCGGGGGGGCAGTTCCGCGAACCCGTGCGTGAGACAATCCAGTCTAGGGTCGTGTCGTCTACGCGACCACGTGCGTTCAACAGGAAATAGGCGGTGCCAGCCGCCCCAAACTTGATACTCACGGGATTAGTGGTCCAGACCTCTGGTGAAGCAGGCCACAATCGATCTGGACGCTCGGGGCTGGCACTTGCCTCTAAGTACTCGCAGAGCCCGTCGAGCACCTCCCGGTACCTTAGCTCACCTGCTTCGGGTGAAGACCTAAGTAGAGTGGGGAACGGTGTCTGGTGCCAATCGCCTATCTCCATCCGTAAAAAGGCGTCGATGGCGTCTTGGATAGTCCAGCGTTTCCCCTTATCCTGATCTGTCAATCCTCTTACGATCTTTTCGACGCCACGCGGGAACCCCAGGTCCGCCAAATTCATTCGCAGGCGAGCAAGGATTCCTTCGCGATTCAGGTCATAGCCGCTCGCACTGAATGTCAGTAGATCTAGGATCAGGACCCCAAAGGCGTAATAGTCATCTTCAAAGCATGGCTTTGCATCAGCCCGTTGATCTTTTGATGCGTAACCCGAAGTCCAGCCGTTGACCCAGGCGCGACCCGAGCCAATGTCGTGTGCGAACTCAAAGTCGATGAAGCGGATGTTGCCGTCCGGACTCGCGAGGACATTTGTCTTCGTCAAGTCCCTAATTACAACGTGGTGGGAATGTATGCTTTTTATCGCTTCCGCGATGGAGAGGACTATTTTCAGAATGACGCTAAAAGTATCGGACGCGGTCTGTTTATCTCTCGTAAAGTAGAAATTCATGGCGGCGCCCCAGAGGGTTTCATAACCCTCCAAGCGTTCCTGAACTAGAAACCAGTGCGAGTCTTCTTCAAAGCAATCGACCAACTTAGGTGTGATGCCTGTATCTGCCAGCTTGGCTAGGACCCTGGCCTCCGTAACCATGGCGAACCCAGGAGGCAAGTCATCCACTCCCGCTAATCCTCCAAGGCCATCCCTGTGCTCTCGCACCACCACCGGCTTGTCAAGCAGTTCATCGTGCCCGAAGTACGTCCCGCCTTCCCCAGTGAATTTTATGACGCTTGCTATCCGGTAACGCCCGTGGAGAAGAACCGAGTCTGGCGCTGGTGGTTCCTGAATGTCGTCATCGAAATCTATCGGCAGCTCGAGGGGGTTATAGGCGCCAGGTGCGCGGATGTCGTCGACCCACTCTCCATTTTCCAGGGGAAAGCCGCCAATCCTATGGCCATTGTGCTCAAGCCTATAGTCAAAGCCGTAAGCTCCGTAGCGATAAAACAAGCACCTGCTGCTCCGATAGTTCCTATCAGAGAGAATATACGGCCCATTAAATTCACGGGTAACAGCATATAGCCGCTCTAGCGCTGACCGGAATAAATTTTCATTCCTTGGATACACGGTAATAAACTTGCCAATTTGCGTCCTTGGCCAATTTTTGTTGTGGGTGAGCTCATGCATTCGCCGGTCGGTACAGAACTTGAATGGTAGCCCCATGTCAACCAAGATGGGAAACGTCGCAAGGAGCATTGCTATAGCGTCCTTGGGTATAACGGAAAGATGTATTTTCCATCCACTCGGAGAAGAAGACGTGTCCATTGGGGGCAACGCCTCTGTCCAGACGCCCTGATGCTTTAATAACCATGTACTCGGTACGATCTGTTCCGCGACATCAAGGTATTCCCTAGAGGGCGCCCGCTTGTCGAGCGTCTCGAACTGAAAAGGGTCCGCTAGGGTGTACATCAAATACGGGTTATCCTGCATGGGTCTCTCGTGATCCTTGAAAGGCCGATATAAAGGCGAAGGTGGCTACCACCTTCGCCCGAAGTTACTTAAGCGCCGGAAGCGCCCTGGCCTTCGCTCTTGCCACTCTGGTTCGAGTTGCAGCTCTGCCAGGACAGGCAGGAGGGAGCCAAACTCGGCGCCTTCGAGTCCATCGCCAGTTTCTGAAGGTTGAGAGCGTTACTCATATTTCAGTCTCCATACAGTTATCGTAGATCCCCGCGACTGTCATTCGTCGGGGCAGTTATTGCGCCCACCCTGGGCGCAAAGCGAAGACTTAAGTTAGGAGGCAGGTAGCTCGCCAGCGCGGCGATGTCGCAGGGCGAGAACAGATTGAACCGGCTGCCCAGTCGGAGCGTGGGGAAAGTAAACCTGTTCCCCATCTACGCGAAAGAACTCGGCGGACTCATGCATCTCGAATTCAACGATAAGGCGCTTGGCAATCTCGAGGACAAAGGCGTCGTCCATCTCTGGGCAAAGAAATATGTGCCGGCTATTGTTGTACATTAGTCCGGCACCCTTTGAGTCTTCCATGAAAGTCTGGATCTGAATCCAAGCTTGCTGGTCCTCCTCACAGACAACAGCTCGCCAATCGCGATAGGTGATTTTTGCTACAAGGCACTGGAGAGAGCTGATACTTTGCTTATCAAAGAAAACTCGCGCAGGGTGGGGGTGAGCACAATCAAGTGCATGCTCGATAAGCAGGTGGTCAAGGCCCGAGCGCAAGGAAATGTACGGAGATTCCGACATCTTTAAGATCCCTGGTCTGTGTGTGCCAAGCAGGCTTTCAATCTGTGCGCCGCCGATTGAAGCTCGAGGTTTTTCACTATTTCAAACAGCAGATCGAGAATGAACTCGTCGCTCATCTCTTGACATACGTCGGTTTGCGCGACCATGCCGCAGCATTCCGGAGAAATATCGCTAGATCGGACCTGCAAGACTGGCCGGTCGGGCCTTGGCCTCTCCTGTAGGGAAATGCTCCAGCCTCTATAAGAGACCCGAGAGAGAAGGCTATGAATTTCAGTGATTCTACGGTCGTGGACACCGTCAGCTGCGTCGTGGCGTGTGCACTGAAGCTTGTGATTTCGTATAACCCGCGCTAGGTCGTGTAGCGGGGATGTTGCGTCTTGCTTAAGGGAGTCTACGTTTTTTGGCAAAGTTTCCAAAGGATCCTTCTCCTTAGCTTCCATTCTATTGGTCGCGCGCCCACGCATGACGTTGGGCGGAGTAGTGCGCGTGTCAACTCAAGTTCAAGACGCTACGATCCGCGAACTCACTGGTCTGTAGGCCTTTTCCCGCAACCCAGTCGGTTTTTGGCTCATCATTGTGAATTTCGTGACCAAGGATTTCATTCCGCGAGCGCCGTTGGGCGCACAGCTTGATCTTGGGCGACTATTGGTTTATGCGCGCTCTTAGCCTTGCTGCGGGCGTAAGCTTCCCCGCTAGGTAGATATCTCGAAAGTAGAACTTTCTGGCATCGTTCCCTAGCCAGGTGGTTCCATGAAGATGTCGAAGTTCACCGAGACGCAGATCGTCTCGATCCTCAAGCAGGCGGACGCTGGCGTCCCGACCAAGGACATTTGCCGGCAGGCAGGCATCAGCGTGCCGACCTACTACCAGTGGATGCGCAAATACGGCGGCATGGAGGTGTCCGACCTCAAGCGCGTCAAGGAACTCGAGGCGGAAAATGCGCGGCTGAAGCGGATGTACGCCGAGCTGGCGCTGGACATTCGACCACAAGGACACGCAGACGGTGGTTGCGCTGATCCAGAATGCACGCAAGCTGCCCACCGAGCTGTAGCGGACGCTGACGTGGGATCGTGGCAAGGAGCTGGCCGACCCCCGTCGCTTTACGCTGGCCACCGACATCCAGGTCTACTTCTGCGATCCGCAGCATCCGTGGCAGCGCGGCACGAACGAAAACACCAACGGAAAGGCATCGACCTATCAGGCTATTCCCAGGCCAGGCTGGATGAAGTGGCTAGGCAGCTCAACGAACGACCACGCAAGACCTTGGGCTTTGAGATACCGATCGAGCGATATCGACAAGCTGTTGCATCGACCGGTTGAAACCGCCGGGTCGAGTGGAGGCTGACCGCCCTTCGGCGAGACCAGTGTCAACTCAGCGCCCGCGTCGACGAAGGCGTAGTAAGGCGCTGCAAGCTTTCAGCCAGAAGCCCGTCTTTTCGCCGGTGTTGCCGAGCTTGTCATGCGAGGTGACGACCACAAGGATTTCATCGCGAGTTCCTCTTTTGATCAAGTAATCGAGCGTACTACGCCGCCATCGACGCGAACCGCTGCGCCCGTGGTGGCAGAGGCCTGCTCGGAGGCGAGATAGACCGATAGGTTCGCCACTTCCTCGACCGTCGCCAGTCGCTTGATAAGCGACGAGGGTCGATGAGTCTGGATGAAGTCACGCTCGACCTCTTCCAGTGGCACGCCCTGCTCGGCGGCGATCTTGGTGAAGAAGTCGCCCACGCCTTCGGAACGCGTGGGGCCAGGCAGGATCGCATTCACCGTGACGCCGGTGCCGGCCAGCGTTTCGGCCAAGCCGCGGGACACGGCGAGCTGCGCCGTCTTGGTCAGGCCGTAATGCACCATCTCCGGCGGAATCTGCACGCCCGATTCGCTGGACACGAACTGGATGCGGCCCCAGCCACGCTTGGCCATGCCTTGTGCGTAGTGGCGCGACAGGCGCACGCCGCTCATCACGTTGACCTCGAAGAAGCGTTGCCAGTCTTCGTCGGGAATGTCGAAGAAGCCCTTGGGCTCGAAGATCCCCAAGTTGTTGATGAGGATGTCCGCGTCGGGCACCTGCTGAACAAGATGCGCCGCGCCTTCGGGCGTGGCCAGATCGCCGGCCACCCCGCTCAGTGCGGCGTCGGGCACCTGCGCCTTCACTTCGGCAATGGCCTGGTCGACGCGTGCCTGCGTGCGGCCGGTGATGACGACGCGGGCGCCGGTGCGAGCGAGACCGATGGCAATGGCGAGGCCGATGCCTGCGGTGGATCCTGTGACGACGGCTGTGCGGTGAGTCAGAACGATCTGCATGGAAATGTCTCGGTGGTCCACGCGGTGAAAGCGGCAATGGTGTTGATTTAGTAATGGCAGCGTTGGCTATCAAGGTCCGTCGGCACTACTCCAGCTACTTTGCGCTCGTCGGTGACGTATGGACCGAGGGACGCGGTAGAGGCGGCTTATGCACGTGTCAAATGTCGTGAGCAGCGCCGTGAGGTCTTGCAGGCATGGGCCGATTATCTGGCTCAGCTCGGGACCGACCACCTGGATGAATTTGTCCCCGTCGATAAGGGGCGGGCAGAAGGCCGCCGTCGCACCAACTAGAGGCTCGGCAGGCCAGAACGCCGCTGTTCAGTGTGCGGCGATGGCTTCGAGGGCTTCCAGCGTTTTCCGGATGTGCAGGTCCGGGCTCAGGCTGGAATACACGTAGGTGATCGTGCCGGAGGGCGCGATGACGTACGAGGTGCGATCCGACCAGCCCGGCCGGAGAAGTAGCGTGGCGTCGTACTCCTTCGCGATCCTGGCGCCCTTGTCGGCGGCTACGGGAAATTTGCCGCTGCAGTACTTGGTCTCGCGCGAGAACACCGCCAGCTGGTCGAGGTGGCCGGCGGTGACGCCGATCACCGTGGCGTGCAGCGCCTTGAATTTGTCGATCGCCTGCGAGAACAGGTGTGCCTCGATGTTGCAGCCGGCCGTATGCGGCGCGGGGAAGAAGTACAGCACCACCGGACCCTGCTTCAGCGCATCGGCGAGGTTGAAGGTGAACGGCTTGCCGTCGAGATAGGCAGGCGCGCTGAAATCCGGCGCGCGGGTATCCGGCTTGAGCGTGGCATGGGCGCTGGCCGCGACGGCGAGCAGGCCGGCCAGGGCGATCGTCTGGAACGGTTTCATGGCGACTTGGACTCCATTGCTGGCTTGGAAAGGACGCCGCACCGGTGCGGCGGGTGGGTGTCGACGGTTCGATCCTGACCGCCCGGTGCGATCCCGGGCGAGCAACGACAACATCCGTGCTACCGCCGCCATGCCAATACGATCGCCAGCAGCGAGAGCAGCAGCGCTGCCGCGCCGACCGCCAGCGCCCGACGGGCGAGGCGCGCGGCATCGTCGCGATCGCGCCGTGACGGCGCTTCCGCGTGCAAGTCGGGCGCCGGGGGGCGGTGCTGCAGCAGCGCGACCATGGACGCGACCTGCATATCGTCGAAGTCGTAGGGGTCGAACCGTCGATGGCCGAACGAAGCCAGCAGCCGCCTTACCTCGTCTGCCGCGGCCACGTACTTCATCGACCACCCGCTGAAGCTCGGCTGCTCGATGCGCACGCGCGAGAGCACCGTCAGATCGTCGTGGCGCGGGTCTTTGCGTAGCGTGTCGAGCAGGGCATCGATTGCCGCAGCCTCACCCTCGAGCACCTGGAAGAAATGCCCGTCGCCGTAGTACAGCGCACCAACTAGTCCGCGTGTGGGATTGTTGCGGCGCGACTGCATCAGGATGCGGCCGATCTGCGGCTCGATCACGGGTCCGCGGTCGGCGTTGGCGAAAGTGGCCTTGCTGATGTAGACAATACGTTGCCAGAGTGACATCGAAACCTCGGCGGCAGGCGGCTGCGTAACGAGCTCTCTACGCACGCTGCGGCGGTTTGGATGCAGGTGCCCGCGCGGGGCGCGGGGCCCCGGATGCGATGCGGGCAATCCGCAGGTCGGGCGGTGGCAGCCGCCCGCTTCTGGCCGGCTTGCGAGACTCCCGTCATGTAGTACCTGGCAGACGGGTTCTACATGGAAGAGGCTTCATCCCTCGCATGAGCAGGATCACCGCCTGGCTTAAGCCGATTGCCCGCTCGGCATGGACTCTTCGCGTTCTTCGCGAACGCCACGCGTAGCTCGCGGCGTTCGTTTGAGGGTTCAATCCCTCAGGGCTTGGTGATGATCTGGCGGTGCATCGGCGCGAGTTTGGCCAACAGCTTGTTCTGTGCACGAAACGGGATGTCGTGCTTGCTCATGGCCTTCTGCAAGTCCTCGACCAGCGCGTTGAAGTCGGCGCGATTGACGTCCATGCCACGGTGCACCGAGGCCATGTCCTTGCCGGTGTAGGTACATGGGCCGTCCAGGATCACGCAGAACTGGTCCACAAGCTCCGCCTTGATGTGCTCGCGGTCGGCATTCTGGAAGAAGGGCCGGGTCACCGGATCGGCCATCAGGTTGTCCATGAAATCGTTCATCAGCGCGACGAGGCCTGGCTTGCCGCCGAATTGTTCGAATACCGGCTTGAGTGCAGGATCACGCGGCGCGGCAGGGTAGGCGTCGCCACTGGCGCCGGAACCGGCGGGCTGCATGGTGGTTTGCGCCGAGGCGGTGGCGCCGGCGAGAAGGCCGACAGCAAACAGCAGGATGCAAGGCGGAGTCTTGTACATGGTCGGAATCCTCATGGCGTGATCGGGTCAGAAGCCCACCTGCACGGACGCATACAGGCCGTGCTGGTTGTCCTTGATGACGACGTTGCCGAGGTTGGCGTAGGCCACCGTCAGCGAGACGTGCTTGGTCGGCGCCCAGGCGACGAAGGCGTCGTACCAGTCCTCTTCCTTGGCGATGCCGAGGTTGTTCGGCTTCTGGCGGTATTCCGCGCCGATGGCCAAGTTGCGGCTGAGCAGGTAGGCGGCCGAGCCTTCGAATTCGGCCTGGTAACTGTTGTGCTTGTCACCGCCGAAGCCGAGGATGCCGATCTGGTTGGCCTTGGTGAGGCGCAGCGTGGCGTTCAGCAGCAGGCTTTGCGACAGGACCAGCTTGGTCGCGCTGATGTAGTAGTCGGTGCCATGGTCGCTCTTGGCGCCGATCGCATGCAGGATCGTGCCCTGGTTGTTGCTCTTGTATTGCGCGCCCGCCGCTACCTGCGGCACCCAGCTGTCCTGATCGAGCACGGCGTCGCCGATCAGCCGCACCTTCACGCCGATCACGTTCTGCCGGAACGTGAAGCCGCGGCCCAGGCCCAGCGCAGCGCCGACGTCTTCGGTGTCGAAACGCTGCTGCGCAACCGAAAACTCGACGCGGTTGTCGATGCCCACTATCGCGCCCGCATCGTCGAGGTGGTAGTCCTGCACGTTGACTCGGGTGTAGAACGCGTTGGCGCCGAACTGGCCCTGCGTTCCGTAGCTGCCGATCACCGCCCACGGGGTCAGGCCGCCGCCGGCGGAGCCCTCGATCTGCGACACGCCGCCGGTGAGCAGCAGCTTGCCGCTGATGTTGTCGGCCGGACCCGCGGCGTCGGCGGCTGCCGCCTGCAGCGAAACCAGTCCGCCCGCCAGCGCCAAGGCGCCGACCAGCAGCATTTTTTGCCTGCGAAATTCGTGCATTGCCGTGCTCTCCCTCTTCGGCGCACCGCTTGCGCCCTGCGGGCTATACGGAGCAAGTGCGCCGAAGGATGCAGGCAAGGTGTTTCCTCAAAGGCTGTGCACATGAGGTGCCCACGGCTCGGGAGGAAAAGCAGCTCGCACGAACGGTGGTCGCCAGAATCGATGTTCGGCCTGACCGAAATCAGCCACTAGGTGACGAGCAGGGTGGGTTGCCATCGCACTATTTCATGTAACGAGATCCCTCAAGACGCGCACGCGCCTGAAACAAGCACGCGGGGTGCATGCATCCATGTTCGACCCTGTCGCGTAAGGGAGAGAGTTCGTGCAACCCGCACATCACGCTGGACAGGAGAGATCACATGAAAACTGGCTATAAGCTATGCGCATTGAAGTTGGGTCTGTCGCTGGCACTCCTCGCCTGCGCCGTGCCTGCGATGGCCCAGATGTCGGGCGGCATGAGCCCGGCGGGCTCCGATGGGACCGTGATGGTGGGTGGGGCGGCCATGTACCCCTCGCGCAACATCGTCCAGAACGCCATTCACTCCAAGGACCACACCACCCTGGTTGCTGCGGTCAAGGCGGCCGGCCTGGTGCAGACGCTGGAAGGCCCCGGCCCGTTCACCGTATTCGCCCCCACCAACGAAGCGTTCGATGCACTTCCCGCCGGTACCGTGACCAACCTGCTCAAGCCGGGCAACAAAGCCGAGCTGGCGAAGATCCTCACCTACCACGTGGTATCGGGCCGCCTGGATGCCAAGGCGCTCGACGCGAGGATTGCGGCTGGTGGAGGTCAGGCCAAACTGAAAACCGTGGAAGGCGATTCGCTGACGGTGAAAGGCAGCGGCACGCATCTGACAGTCACGGACGACAAGGGCAACGTTGCGGACGTGACCATTCCCGACGTGTACCAGTCAAACGGCGTGATCATGGTGGTCAACAAGGTCCTGATGCCCTGAGGCTGGCTTTACGGGTTGCGGTCCCCCCTCGCCGCAGCTCCTTGTCCCGGCCGCTTCCGCGGCCGGGACCTTTTAGCGATGAGCGACGACGTGCGCAGTCTCCGCAAGGCCGGCATGCGCTTCAGGGATAGGCCATGTGCGCAACCTGGCGGGTGCTTCCGGTACAGCACTTTTTTTTCTGAGTGAAAATCACTGTAGACAGTGCACCATTCCCGAGAGAAACCCAACCGCCGATGGCGGTTTTTTTTGGCCACCACTAGATCAACGCTTGCAAAGCGCGGAGCGGCCGCCTACTTTTCCTTAACCATTCCCAGGGAGGGCTTGAAGTGATCAATATCGTGCTTGTGGACGATCACGAATTGGTGCGCACGGGTTTCCGGATGATCCTGCAGCAACAGCCGGACGTGTGCATAAAGGGAGAGGCGGGGACCGCGGAGGAAGGGCTCAGGCTGATCCGCACGCAGGCGCCCGACGTGGCGCTGGTCGATGTGCACATGCCGGGGATGAGCGGCATCGAACTCACCGAACGGGTGGTCCGCGCCAAGCTAAACACGCACATCATCATCATCACCGTGGTCGACGATGCGCGCTTTCCGAAGCGGCTGCTGGATGCCGGCGCGCTCGGTTACCTCACCAAGGGTTGTTCGGCCGACGAACTGCTGGTCGCCGTGCGGCAGGTCGCCGGCGGGCGGCGGTATCTCGCGCCCGCGGTGGCGCAGCAACTGGCGTTGGCCACGCTCGACGGCCACAGTGGCTCGCCTTTCGATGCCTTGTCCAGCCGCGAGCTGGAGGTCGCCATGATGCTGGTGCGGGGCAAGCCGCTGACGGTGATCGGCGACCAGTTGAGCCTGAGCCCGAAGACCGTTTCCACCTACAAGCAGCGCCTGATGGAGAAGCTGCAGGTGGAGCACGTGATCGGCCTGGCCCATCTCATGACGGTGCACGGCCTGCTGGATGCACCCAACCAGGTGGGTTGATCCGGTCTGACGCAACAAAAAAGCCGGACTCAGGTCCGGCTTTTTTTGCGTCTGCGCCCTTCCGCCAGGCGGGAGGGCGCGGTTGGGTCAGCTCTGGGCCGGATCTTTCGGCGGAGGCGTGTCCGTCGGCGAAGCGCCCTGCGCAGGTCCGGCATGCTGGGTGGAGGCGGAAGCGAGCAGATCGCCCTGCTTGGGGCTTGGCGCCGGCGTGTCGGCGTGCTCGGTCCGTGCCGGCTCGTCCGCTACCACGGCAGGCGCCTCGAGTTCCGCTTCCGTCGGCTGCGTATCAACAGCCGTTACATGGGCGTCGACGTGCGTGCCGGGCGTGGGCTCCATCGTGTCCGCAGCCTCGGACCCGGCTTCACCCGGAAGGGTTCGCGCAGGGATCGGCGGTAGCGGGGGCAGGTTGAAGGTGGCGACCGGGGCAGGCTGCGCCGTTTCCGGCAACTCGGATGCATCATCGGGCGTGGCCTGGCGTGCGCTGGCCTGGTTCTGGGCGACAGCCATGCCGCCTGCCGCGACGGCAGCCGGAATCACCGCTCCGGCGGGCGCGGGCGCCTCGTTCCGGCGCGTTGCATCGGTATCGTCCCCGTCCTCGCGATCCTCGTCCTCAAGCTCCTCCAGCGGACCGCCCGTGGCGTCCTGGACCGGCGTGCCGTCCTCATGGCGACGGCGGCGGCGACCGCCCCGACGACCGCGACGGCGCCGCGGCTGGCCGCCTTCGGCTTCGGGTTTGTTTTCCGGCGCGGCGGTCGCAGCCTCAGGCTGCGCCATGGCGATCACCTCGACTTCCTTGACCGGCTCGCTTGCCGGAACGGAAGCCGTGACCGGCTGCTCTGCCTGTGGCGGGCGCGGTGCGCGTTCCTGTTTGGCCTGCGACTGCTTGCGCGGCTCCTGGTTGTCGTTGCCTGCGGCCGGTGCGGGAGCGGGCTTGGGCTGGCGTGGCGCCTGCTCCTTGGCCTGCTGCTGGGGCTGGCGCGAGCCGGCGCCGGCTTCGTTGCCGCGCTGGCGCGGGTTGGCAGCCTTGCCCGCGCCGCCCTTTGGCTGCTGCTGGGCCTGAGCCTGGTCGCGGCGCCCGGTACGCTGGCCGCCCTGTGCTTGCTGCTGCGGCCGGTTGCGCTCGTCGCGGCGCCCCTGGCGGGAGGCCGGTTGCGCAGGCTGGCTGCGTTCGCTGGGTTGCGCCGGGGCCGGCGTGGCGCTGCCGCGGAACCAGCCGAGCAGGCGCGAGATCACGCCGCCCTGCGGCGCTGGGGCGCTGGCCGGGCGCGGGCGCTGTGCTGCAGGCGCGGGAGCAGGGGCAGGTGCCTCCTCGCGCACCGGCGCGGGCGTAGCGGGCACGATGCCGCTGACCGCGGGCTGCTCGGAGCTGCCCAGGGTCTGGCCCATCTTGGGGATCGGCGCGGTTTCCACGGCGGTCAGGCGCTCGTAGCTGGGCTTGCTGTGCTCGCCCATGTCCGCTTCGCGGATGCGCTGGATCTCGATGTGCGGGGTCTCGAGCCGGTCGTCGGCGACGATGACCACGTGCACCCTGTTGCGCAGCTCGATCTCGACCACGCTGGCGCGCTTCTCGTTGAGCATGAAGTTGGCCACCGCGGGCGGGGCCTGCACCAGCACCTGGCCGGTGTTGTCCTTCATGGCGTGCTCTTCGATCAGGCGCAGGGTCGAGAGCGCCAGTGATTCTATGCCGCGGATGTGGCCATGGCCCTCGCAGCGCGGACAGACGATCTGGGTGGCCTCGCCCAGGCTCGGGCGCAGGCGCTGGCGCGACATCTCCAGCAGGCCGAAGCGGCTGATGCGGCCGACCTGCACGCGCGCACGGTCGAACTTGAGCGCGTCCTTGAGCTTCTCCTCGACCTCGCGCTGGTGGCGCGGGCTGTCCATGTCGATGAAGTCGATGACGATCAGGCCGCCGGCGTCGCGGATGCGCAGCTGGCGGGCGATTTCGACCGCCGCCTCGCAGTTGGTGTTGAACGCGGTGTCCTCGATGTCCGAGCCCTTGGTGGCCTTGGAGGAGTTGATGTCGATCGCGGTCAGCGCCTCGGTCTGGTCGATCACGATCGAGCCGCCCGACGGGAGGCGCACCTGGCGGTCGAACGCGCTCTCGATCTGCGTCTCGATCTGGTAGCGCGAGAACAGCGGGGTGTCGTCCTTGTACAGCTTGAGCTTGCGCAGGGCGTTGGGCATCACCTGCTGCATGAACTCGCGCGCGTCGTTGTAGAGCGATTCCTCGTCGATGAGGATCTCGCCGATGTCGTTGCGCAGGTAGTCGCGCAGGGCACGGATGAAGAGCTTGGATTCCTGGTAGATCAGGAACGGCGCCCTCTGCTTGGCCGCGGCCTCGGAGATCGAGCGCCACAGGGTCAGCAGGTAGTCCAGGTCCCACTGCAGCTCTTCGGCGTCGCGGCCCATGCCGGCGGTGCGCACGATCAGGCCGACGTCGTCGGGGACGTTCAGGTGCTCCAGCGCTTCCTTCAGCGCCTGCCGGTCCTCGCCCTCGATCCGGCGCGAAACGCCGCCGGCCTTCGGGTTGTTCGGCATCAGCACCATGTAGCGGCCGGCCAGGCTGATGAAGGTGGTCAGCGCCGCGCCCTTGTTGCCGCGTTCTTCCTTCTCGACCTGGACGACCAGTTCCTGGCCTTCCTTGAGCAGCTCGCGGATGCTGGCCTTGTTGGGGTTGAGGCCGGGGGTGAAGTACTGGTCGGAGATTTCCTTCAGCGGGAGGAAACCGTGGCGCTCGGCGCCGTAGTCGACGAAGCACGCTTCCAGGGATTGCTCGACGCGAGTGATGCGGCCCTTGTAGATATTGGCTTTTTTCTGCTCGCGGGAGGGGATTTCGATATCAAGGTCGTACAGCGTCTGGCCATCGACGATGGCCACGCGCAACTCTTCACGCTGAGTTGCGTTGATCAACATGCGCTTCATTGTAGTTTTTCCTTCGGCCTGGCCGCGCGTCGCGTGCCACGGTGGCGCCTAACTCAGGCAGCCTGCCGGGATCGCGCCGCAGCGGGTGGCGGCAAATAAAACCGGCATCAATCTCCGACACCGGGGTGATTCGTGGCACGCGCTTTTGCCGGCTCGCCACCCCCTGGCGGCGGACAACGGCATCCCGAACCGTTACGATGAAAGGGAGTTTACGGCCGGCTGCCTGGGTGGCCACCGGCGCAATCCTCGCCGACGTCGCGGACGGGCATCCCACCACAATCGAATCCGATGGGGGGACACAAAGCGCCTGCCGAGTATCCTATTACCCCAGGTTTTTTTCAATGCAGACGGCAACTTCCCACGACGCACCTCATGGTGTGCGTCAAGTCGACATCGGCCCCGAGCGCGACGGCCAGCGGATCGACAATGCCCTGGCGACCCTGCTCAAGGGCGTGCCCAAGAGCATGATCTACCGGCTCCTGCGGACCGGACAGGTGCGCGTGAACGGCAAGCGCGCCAAGCCCGATACCCGTCTCAACGCCGGTGATCGGTTGCGGATCCCGCCTGTGCGAACGGGCGAACGCCCGGTCGAGCAGGGGCCTGCGCCGGACATGGTCGCCGCGGTCGCCGAGGCGGTGATCTTCGAGGACAAGCACTTCCTGGTCATCGACAAGCCGTCGGGCATTGCCAGCCATGGTGGTTCGGGAGTGAGCCACGGCGCGATCGAGTTGCTGCGCGCCGCCCGCCCGGACCAGCACCTGGAACTGGTGCACCGGCTCGACCGCGACACCAGCGGGGTGTTGGTGTTCGCCAAGACGCGCGCCGGACTGATCGGGCTGCAGGCCGCTATCCGGGCGGGCCAGGTGACCAAGCAATACCTCTGCCTGATGGTCGGCCACCCGCCCAAGGCGCGCTTCGATGTCAATGCGCCACTCCTCAAGTCCGTGCTTCAGGGCGGAGAAAGAATGGTAAGAGTGTCCGATAACGGCAAGCCATCGCTCACTTTTTTCCGCGAGATGGAGCAGTACACCGGTGCCCGTCTGATGCAGGCGACGCTGGGCACCGGACGGACCCACCAGATCCGCGTGCATGCGGCGCATATCGGCCACCCGCTGGCCGGGGACGCCAAATACGGCGATCGTGAAGCCAACAAGCGCTTCCGGGAGAAGGGCTTGCAGCGGCTGTTCCTGCATGCCGCGCACATGGGCTTTGAGCTGGAAGGGCGCGCCTACGGGTTTTCCGCGCCGCTTCCAGATGACTTGAAGAACTTTCTCGATGTTCTTGGCAACAAAGGAAAAAGTAAGCGTTAATCTAGCTCAGCAGGGCTTCCGTGCGCGCCGCGCAGATGAAGTCGTTGAGCGACAAGCCACCCACGTCATGGGTGGACCAAAGCACCTGGCAATGGCCGTAGCCGGCTTCGAGGTCCGGATGATGATCCTCGCGGTTGGCCATGAAGCCGACGGCGTTGATGAAGCCCAGCGTGTGGTGGAAATCCTTGAAACGGAAGTCCTTCACGATGGCGGCGCCAGCCTGGCTCAGCTGCCAGCCCGGCAATGTCGCCAGCAGCTCCTGTACCTGGGAAGGTGCCAGTGCGTGTTCCTTACCCTTGCGTGGTTGGCAATGCTGACTGGAAAGTTCGCTGAGGTTCATCGGGATTCGCGACGAGTGGAGGAACGGCAAAGGGTCGAAGCTGCGTCCGGAAAAGTCAAAGCCGGACTTTTCCGTGAAACGGGACTAAAATGGTGCTGTTTCGCCGGCCCCGTCCCCCTCCGGCGCTCGAGAGTTTCCTGATGATCGACATTTCCGACCGCGCGCAGGCGCATTTTCGCCGCCTGCTGGCCCAGCAGGGCGAAGGTCTGGGCATCCTGCTGCGGGTCACCGCGCCCGGTACGCCGGCGGCCGACTGCGAACTGGAGTTCTGTGAGCCACGCGAACTCGGCGGTGGCGAATGGCTGGTCGAATGCGATGGATTCGACTTCTATCTCGAAGGCGACAGTGCGCGGTGGCTGGACGGTGCCAGCATCGACTACGAGCCCAACCCCACCGGCGGTCAGCTCAATATCCGCGCGCCCAGGATCAAGGGCGAGATTCCCGGTGCCGACGCGGGCCTGGTAGAGCGGGTGCGCTACGTGATCGAAGCGGAGATCAATCCGCGCATCGCCTCGCACGGCGGCCGCGTGAGCCTGCTGGAAATCAGCGCCGAGGGCGTGGTCGTGCTGCAGTTCGGCGGTGGCTGCCACGGCTGCAGCATGGTCGATATGACGCTCAAGAATGGCGTGGAGAAGACCTTGCGCGAGCGCGTGCCGGAAATCACGGCGGTGCGTGACGCCACGGACCACAGCGGCGGGCGCAATCCTTATTACAAGGAGAAGGCAGGCAGCTCGGCGATAGGGTGATGCTTCTGCTCCTCTCCCCTCCGTGGAGAGGCCTGGCCTTGAGGCGCGGAGCAGTAGCAGCGAGCGGTGCTCTGCCTGACCGATACGGGTGAAAGAGCGGAGATGATGGTGAGCGTGGTCCCTCGCCCCAAGCTTCTCCCCGGGGGGAGAACGAAAAAAAAAGGCCCGCTGGTGCGGGCCTTTTGCTTTTACCAAATCGGGACGGGGCTTACTTGTCGCCCTGGATGTGCCCATTCAGCGTGCTCAGCTTGGTCGGCAGGCTGGAGAAGTAGGCGGCGACGTCCTCGATGTCCTGGTCGGACAGCGTGGCGACGAATCCCTTCATGATGGGGTTGTTGCGGCGGCCGTCCTTGTACTCGTGCAGCACCTGCTGCAGGTAGAGGTTGTACTGGCCGGCCAGACGCGGGTACTGCGGATCGACCGCGTTGCCGTCCGCGCCATGGCAGGCGAAGCAGGCCGCGGCCTTGGTCTTGCCATTGGCGGCATTGCCTTCGGCCAGCAGCGTGGTGGACGACAACGCCAGCACGGCGCCGAGGATAAGCAGGGTGAGCGCACGCTTCATGCAGGGATCCTTCGAGGCTTACTTGGCGAGGCTGGAAAGGTAGGCGGCGATATCGTCGATGTCCTGGTCGGACAGGCTCTGCGCCTGCGCCATCATCGTCGGGTGGGTGCGCTCGCCGCTCTTGTAGCCGTGCAGGGCATTGATGATGTACTGCTCGTTCTGTCCGGCGATCTTCGGCACCGGGTAATCCGGATAGGCGTTGGTGTAGCCCGCCACGCCGTGGCAACCGTTGCAGGTGTAGACCAGCTTGCGGCCATTGGCCTTGTCGCCTGCGGCGTGCGCGCTGCCGGTGGCGAGGAGCGCTGCGGCCACAGTCAGGCCGAGCAGTTGCAGTCGAATCATCGAGATCATTCCCACGCTTGGGTCGGTAGGGTGCAAAGTCGCGGAAGTATAGTGTCTGCGTTGCGCGACGGACAACTTGATGCACCGCCTTGATGGAAATCAGGGGCCTGGGCGTCAGCTTCGGTCCTGCCAGGAAGTTCTCAGAACAGGCTCTTGAAGATCTGGATGCCGGCCGCGTACTCGCCGATCGCCGTGCCGACGCTGACCAGGATGAAGTTGAGCAGGGTGCGCGCCACCCGGTTCTTCCACCAGCCGGTCCACCGGCCGATGTCGTCGCGCAGGGTCTCGAAGTCGGCCACGCGCGGGCGGCGTACCCATGCCTCGGCCATGGCGCTGATGCCGCCGGCGGGGATGCCGGGGCGGAAGGGCTTGATGGGTGCGGCGACGAAGGCGGCCACGATGCTCAGCGGATGCCCGCCCGCCACCAGCGCGCCCAGCGCGGCGAAGCCTCCGGTGAAGAGCACCCAGTTGCGCAGCGCCTGCGCGCCCAGCGCCGGGTTCCGATGGAAGGCATACCCGATCGCCGCGAACACCAGCAGCGCCAGGCCCAGCGCCAGCCACTTGGGCCACGATGCCTTCGGCGGCAACTGCGCAAGCTTCGCGACGCGCTCGGCGGGTGGTTCCCGCTGTTCGCGGAGGTGGTCGCACAGACCTTTGAGGTGCCCGGCGCCAATCACCACCAGCACGCGGCGCACCTTCGGCGCGGCCAGCGCCTGCTCCCTCAGGCGCGCGGCCATGAAGGCGTCGCGCTCGCCGATCAGGCTGTCGTAGAGCGGCGCGGAACTCTGCGCGAACTCGCCGAAGGCGCTCTCCAGCAGGTCGCCTCCCTTGAGCTTCTCGATTTCCTTCTCGTCCACCTGCTCGCGCTCGAACACGCTGGCGATCAGCCCGCCGAGCAGGCCGAAGCGCGACCAGAGGCCGACACTGCGCCAGACGCGCTTGAGCGTGGTGCCGACCTCGCGGTCGATCAGCCACAGCGGTAGCCCGGCGCGCTCGGCGCCATCCATGGCCGCCTTCATCTCCGCGCCCGGCTGGATGCCATATTGGGCGGCCAGGCGCTGCTGGAAGGAGGAGAGCACCAGGCTCGCCGCGACCATGCCGACCTTGCCCTGGCGGATCACCTGGAAGAGGTCCATCTGCTTGAAGGCGTCCGGATTGCGCATGCCCTCGGCGCGGCTATGGCAAAGCTCGACCGCGATCGCGTCGAAGCCCTCGTTCGCCACCAGCGTCTCGACCGCCGCCACGCTGGCGCGCGAGACATGTGCCGTGCCGAGCACCACGTACTCCACGCCGTCGCGGGTAACGTGTTGCAGTGGCTCGCCGAGCAGGGCGTCGGGCGAGCTGGCGTCGGTCTGGGAAAGGCTCATGCGGGTACCGGGTCGGGTGTGCCAATGCCCTAGATGCGGGCGTTCCGTCGGGGCTCAATCGCGATAGCGCTTGAGCAGATCGCCGTAGGCATCGATGCGTCGGTCGCGCAGGAACGGCCAGATCCGCCGCACGTGCTCGCTGCGCGAAAGGTCAATGTCGACCAGCAGCAGCTCGCGCCCGTCGGTGCCGGCCTTGGCCAGGAACTCGCCCTGCGGCCCGGCTACGAAACTGGTGCCCCAGAACTGGATGCCTGCACCCACTTCAGAGGGGTCGGCCTCGTAGCCGGTGCGATTGCAGGCAAGCAGCGGCAGTCCGTTGGCCACGGCGTGGCCGCGCTGCACGGTCACCCAGGCCTCGCGCTGGCGGTCCCTCTCGTCCTGCGCGTCACCGGGATCCCAGCCGATCGCGGTGGGGTAGAGCAGCAGCTGCGCGCCGGCCAGCGCCATCAGTCGCGCGGCCTCCGGATACCACTGGTCCCAGCACACCAGCACGCCCAGCCGGCCGACCGAGGTATCGATCGGCTCGAAGCCCAGGTCGCCCGGCGTGAAATAGAACTTCTCGTAGAAGGCCGGGTCGTCCGGGATGTGCATCTTGCGGTACTTGCCGGCGATGGCCGCGGAACGGTCGAACACCACCGCCGTGTTGTGGTACAGGCCGGCTGCGCGCTTCTCGAAGATCGAGGCGACCACGACCAGCCGAAATTCCTCGGCCAGCCTGCCGATGCGCTCGGTACCCGCGCCGGGAATCGTCTCGGCCAGGTCGAACTCGTCCACGCATTCGCGCTGGCAGAAATACGGCCCGTTGTGCAGCTCCTGCAGAAGCACCAGTTGCGCGCCGGCGGCAGCGGCCTCGCGCAGACCCGCCTCGATCGCATCGAGGTTCGCGTCACGGCTGCCGCGGTTGGTTTCCTGCAGCAGCGCCACCTTGAGTGTCTTGCCGGTCATGCCCGTCTCTTGATCACTTGCGAGGAAACGCAGTTTAGCGGAGCGCGACGGGGTGGTTGTCGGCAAAGCGTTGCAGCGTGGCGGGCATTCAGCCCAGCAGGCCGGCAGGCAACTGCATGGTGATGCAGTGCAGGCTGCCGTTCTGCCAGATCAGCGGGCGGCAGGGCACCTGCACCACCTCGCGGCCGGGATAGGCCGCGCCGATGATGCGCGCGGCGTCGGCGTCGGCCGCGTCGCCATAGGCCGGCACCAGCACCGCGCCGTTGACGACCAGGTAGTTCGCGTACGAGGCCGCCAGGCGGCGGCCCCGGTCGAGGATCGGCTGCGCCCAGGGCAGGGGCGAGAGCCGGTAGGGCTCGCCTTCCGTCGTACGCAGCGCCGCCAGTTCGGCGGCCATGCGCGCAAGCTCCTCGTGGTGCGGGTCGGCCGGATCGTCGCAGGCCTGGAACACGATGCGGTTGCCGGGCGCGAAGCGGGCGAGGGTGTCGATGTGCGCGTCGGTGTCGTCGCCCTCGAGGTAACCGTGGTCCAGCCACAACACGCGCCGGGCATGCAGGTTCTCGCGCAGGATCGCGTCCATCGCCTCGCGCGACTGCTCCGGATGGCGCTGGTGCAGGCAGCGCCAGGTGGTGAGTACCGTGCTGCCGCCGTCGCTCTCGATGCCGCCGCCTTCCAGCGCCCAGTCCACGCGCTCGTGCGCCGCCGGGCCGAACACGCCGGTGGCGACCAGGCCGGCGACCAGCGCATCGTCCTGCTCGGCGCCGAACTTGCCGCCCCAGCCGGTGAAGCGGAAGTCGGTGAGCTGGAAGCCCTGCGCCGAGACCAGCGTGATGGGTCCCGAATCGCGCAGCCAGGTATCGTCGTAGGGCAGTTCCGCGAAGCGGATGCGTTCGAGGTCCACGCCCGCGCCGCGCAGCCCGCGCTCGGCGTCGGCGCGTACGCGCTCGTCGGCGACGATCACGACCAGCGGCTGGAAGCGCACGACGGCGGCGGCGAGGGCGACGTAGGTGGTTTCCACCTCGGACAGGCGCTCGGCCCAGTCAGTACCCTCGTGCGGCCACGCGATCAGCACCGCGTCCTGCGGTTCCCATTCGGCAGGCAGTCGCAGGTCAGGGGAGGAAGTCATCGCGTTGCTCGTGTCGGACGGAAAGGCGGCGCAGTTTAGTCGAGCCAGGCCGGCTTGGGCATGACCAAAAAAAGATCCCCGCTTTCGCGGGGATCCCTTTGTCTGGCGCCGGGGGCGAGGGCTCTTACTGCGCGCTCGCCGGATCGTGATTGTTTCCCGCCGGCGTGTTGAGTACCGAATGGATCACGTGATCGTGCTCGAAGTACACGATGAAGTTGCTGTAGTCCCAGCGGTTGATCACCGGATGCTTCCTGGTGTCGCCGCCGCGCGGTTGCAGCTTGCGCTGCGGGGCGCCGTAGCGCTTCTCGACCTGGGCCATGGTCATGCCGCGGGTGGGCAGGTTCATGCCCTGTTCCTGCTGCACGCGCTTGATCAGCAGATTGTCGCCGGCATGTGCCAGCGCCGGCGCCCCCAACGCGATCGCGGCCAGCATCGCCAGGCCGCCAGTGAACTTGACCATGATCCCCTCTCCGCAAAGGTGCATTGCGGCGCCGTTGTAACAGATGTGCGGCAGACGCGCCACG
Organism: Frateuria sp.; assembly: GCF_035943815.1. Lineage (GTDB taxonomy): Bacteria > Pseudomonadota > Gammaproteobacteria > Xanthomonadales > Rhodanobacteraceae > Frateuria_A. The sequence continues at coordinate 93,666 of NZ_DASZBU010000017.1, read as the reverse complement.
ACGCTCCGCGGCGACTGCGATGGGCTCGGCATTCCAAGCCCGGGTATCATGTCGGGTCGCCCGTAGACGTTCCCTCCGATGATCGCGTTCCGCCATTTCGCCCTGCGCCGCGGCAGCCGCCTGCTGCTGTCCGATATCGACCTGACCATCCAGAGCGGATGGCGCCTGGGCGTGATCGGTCGCAACGGCTGCGGCAAGTCCAGCCTGTTCGCCACGCTGCAGGGCAGGCTCGAATCGGATGCGGGCGAACTGGACTTGCCGGCGAAACTGCGCCTGGCCTCGGTGGCGCAGGAGACGCCGGCGCTGCCGGACGCCGCGATCGACTACGTGCTCGGCGGCGACGAGGAGGTCGCGTCCGCCCTGCGCGAGGAAGCCCACGCCCAGGCCCGCGGCGACAGCGAGGCGATGGCACGCGCGCACCATCGCATCGAGGAGCTGCACGGCTACGACGCCCGCGCCCGCGCCGGCCGCCTGCTGCATGGCCTTGGCTTCGCGCCGGAGACCCACGAGCGGGCGGTGCAGGCATTCTCCGGCGGCTGGCGCGTGCGCCTGAACCTGGCCCGCGCGCTGATGGCACCGTCCGACCTCCTGCTGCTCGATGAGCCCACCAACCACCTGGACCTCGACGCCGTGCTGTGGCTGGAGGAATGGCTGCGCCGCTACCAGGGCACCTTGCTGGTGATCTCGCACGATCGCGAGTTCCTCGATGCGGTGACCTCGCACACGCTGCACCTCCACGAGGGCAGGGCGCGGCTCTACACCGGCAACTACAGCGCATTCGAACGCCTGCGCGCCGAGCAGCTGCGCCAGCAGCAGATCGCGCACGAGCGCGAGCAGGCCGAGCGCGCGCACCTGCAGTCCTTCGTCGACCGCTTCAAGGCCAAAGCCAGCAAGGCCAAGCAGGCGCAGTCGCGGATGAAGCGGCTGGAGAAGCTGGCCGGGACCGAGGCGGTGAGGGCGGAACGGCCCTTCCGCTTCCAGTTCGCAGTGCCGGAGCGCTTGCCCGATTCCATGCTGCAGTTGGAAGAGGTGTCCGCCGGTTATGTACTTTCCCCTCTCCCCCCGGGCGAGGGTACGGCCGAAGCGGAAGACGGCGGCTCGCCTCGAGCCCTCACTCCAATCCGGCTCCCGGAGGGAGAGGGGCTGGTCATCCTGCAGGATGTCCGCTTCCGTCTCGAAGCGGGCGAACGCATCGGCCTGCTCGGCCCCAACGGCGCCGGCAAGTCCACCCTGGTCAAGACCCTGGTGGGCGAACTGCCGACACTGGCCGGCGAGCGCAAGGCGCACAAGGACCTGAAGATCGGCTACTTCGCCCAGCACACGGTCGAAAGCCTGCGCGAAGGCGCGAGCCCCTTCGACCACCTGCAGGAGAAGGCGCCGGGCGTGGCGGCGCAGGTGCTGCGCGACTTCCTCGGCGGCTGGAACTTCGCCGGCGACCGCGCCTTCGAATCGGTCGACGGTTTCTCCGGCGGCGAGCGCGCGCGCCTGGCGCTGGCGCTGATCGCCTGGGACAAGCCCAACCTGCTTCTGCTGGACGAGCCGACCAACCACCTGGACCTGGACATGCGCGAGGCGCTGGCCGACGCGCTGGCCGACTTCGACGGCGCGCTGGTGCTGGTCTCGCACGACCGCCACCTGCTCGGCCTGGTTTGCGACAGCTTCTGGCGCGTGGCCGACGGCGCGGTGGAATCGTTCGACGGCGACCTCGATGACTACGCCCGCTGGCTGCGCTCGCGCACCGCGGCGACCAGGAAGCCGAACGAGCCGGCCGCGCCGGCCGAATCCGCAGCCGACCGGCGCCGTGCCGCCGCCGCGCAGCGCGAGCAGGACAAGGCCGCCAAGGCGCGCGTGAAGAAGATCGAGGCCCGCGTCGCGGCGATCGATGCCGACCTCGCCGCGCTGGATGCGAAGCTCGCCGATCCGGCCACCTACAACGGCCCCACCGCAGAGCTGATGAAGCTCGGCCAGCGCCAGGCCGACCTTCGCCGCGAGAAGGAAAATCTCGAAGCGCAATGGCTGGAGCTCTACGAACAACTGGAGGCCGCCAGCGCATGAGCGCGCCGCTGCAGGTGTGGCTGCCCGCGCTGGCGCGCTTCGAGCCTGCGCACCCGCTGCGCCGCCTGCTGACGCGGGCCGATCGCCAGGCTGACGGTTCGCAGGGCTACCTCGCCGGGCTCGCGGCCTGGTTCGATGCCCCGCAGCCGCTGCCCGCCGGTGCGCTCACCCGCGAGGCGCTCGCCGGGGATGCGGGCGACGCATCCTGGCTGTGCGCCGACCCGGCCTGGATCGAGCCGGACATGAGTGGCGTGCGTCTGCTCGCCTGTGGTCGGATGGGACTGTCTCAGGAAGAGGCCCAGGCGATCGCCCAAGCCCTCGTGCCCTTGTTCGAAGAGCAGGACATGCACCTGCAACTGACCACACCCGGCCGCTGGCACCTGCGCCTGCCGCCGGGCATGGCCGTGCCGGAATTTCCTGCACCGGAACAGGCGCTGGGCGAGAACCTGCTGCAGCACCTGCCCCAAGGGCCGCAGGGCCGCCGCTGGCGCATCTTGCAGAACGACCTGCAAGTGGCGTTGCACCAGCATCCGCTGAATGCGCGGCGCCGCGCCGCCGGCCAGCCGCCGGTCAACAGCCTGTGGCTGTGGGGCGCGGGGGCGCTACCTGCCCATGTGCGCACGCAGTTGCAGGGCGTGGTGAGCGACGATCCGCTGCTGCGTGCGCTGGCGGCGCGCGCCGGCGTTGGCCTGCGTTCGCATGCGGAAGACGCCTGGGGTCTGCCGCCCGGCTGGCTGCTCGACCTGCAGGACCTGCCTGCCGCGCAGATCGCCGGGACCTGGTGGCCGCGCATCGACGCGCTTGCCCGCCGGCACGTGCTCGGGCTGGACTTCGCCAGCGGCGAGCGCTGGCAGCATCGCCCGGGGCATCGTTGGCGCTTCTGGCGCAGGGCAGAGGCATGAGGACACCCTTGCTGCGCCGGCGCGCGCCGCAAGGCGCGCCGGAAGGCTGGAGCGATGCGGTGCACCCGGTACTGCGCCAGGTCTACGCCGCACGCGGCGTGCTGCACCCGGCGCAGGCCGAGCATCGCCTGCGCCACCTGCTCCCGCCGCGAGCGCTGGGTGGGCTGGAGCGCGCGGTCGCCTTGCTGACCGAAGCTATCGCCAATGACTGGTCCATCGTGGTCGCCGGCGACTACGACTGCGACGGCGCCACCGGCACCGCCTTGGCCATCCGCGGGCTGCGCCTGCTCGGCGCACGGCGGGTCGGCTACGCCATCCCCAACCGCTTCGTGCACGGTTATGGCTTGAGCCCCGCGCTGGTGGCCTCGCTGGAACCGACGCCACAACTCATCCTCACCGTGGACAACGGCGTGGCCAGTGTGGCCGGCGTGGCCGCCGCCAAGGCCCGCGGCATCCGCGTGATCGTCACCGACCATCACTTGCCGGGCGCGCAGTTGCCGGCCGCCGATGCGTTGGTCAACCCCAATGTGCTGGACGTGCGTGCCTGCGGGCACGGCGAGCCGGCGTGTGCGGCGTGCGCTGACGACGCGCGCATGAACCAGGCCTTCCCCAGCCGTGCGCTGGCGGGTGTGGGCGTGATGTTTTATCTGTTGCTGGCCGTGCGCGCGGGATTGCGCGGGCGGGGCGCATTCGACGGGTGCGTGGAGCCCGACCTCGGCCGGCTGCTCGACCTGGTCGCGCTCGGCACCGTCGCGGATCTGGTGCCACTGGACTTCAACAACCGCGTGCTGGTCGAGGCCGGGCTGCGGCGCATCCGCAGCGGCCAGGCCTGCGTTGGCATCAACGCCCTGGTGGAGGCCGGCAAGCGCAGCCTGTCGGGCATTTGCGCCAGCGACCTGGGCTACGCCGTCGGTCCGCGCCTGAACGCCGCCGGCCGGCTGGAGGACATGCGCCTGGGCGTCGAATGCCTGCTCACCGACGACCCGGTGCAGGCCCGCGCGCTCGCCGATCGGCTGAGCGCCATCAACCAGGAGCGGCGCGACCTGCAGGACGCCATGGTGGCCGAAGCCGAGGCGATGATCGGCACCCTCGGCCTGGACGGCATGGACCAGCGCACCGGCATCTCCTTGTACGAGCCCTCCTGGCATGCCGGCGTGGTCGGGCTGGTGGCCTCCAAGCTCAAGGAACGCCTGCACCGCCCGGTGATCGCCTTCGCTCCGGCCGATGAAGGTCGCCCCGAGGAGCTGCGCGGCTCCGCGCGCTCGATCGCCGGCTTCCACGTGCGCGATGCGCTGGCTGCCATCGACGCACGCATGCCCGGTCTCATCGAACGCTTCGGCGGCCATGCCATGGCCGCAGGCCTGAGCCTGAAGGCGCGTGACTATCCCCGCTTCGCCGAGGCGTTCGACGCCGTCGCCCGCGAATGGCTGGACGAGGAACGCCTGCAGGCGGTGCTCTATACCGACGGCGAGCTCCCACCGGGCAACTTCACCCTGGACCTCGCGCGCCAGCTGCGCGACGGTGGTCCCTGGGGACAGGGCTTTCCCGAGCCGCTGTTCGACAACCTGTTCGAATGCGCGCAATGGCGCGCGATGGGCGAGCGCCACTGGCGGCTGAGCCTGCGCGATCCGCGCGATGGCGGCCTGCACGAGGCGGTGATGTTCAACGTGGGCGCCCACGAGCCGCCGCCGCGCCTGCGCGCGGTGTTCGAGCTGTCGATCAATGACTGGCAGGGCCGCGAAAGCGCGCGCCTCTTGCTGCGACACATCGAACCCGCCTGACCGGCGCGGCCCGTCCGAACCCTTTCCCTGCGGAAGAGGGGCGACAGGCGGGTGGGGGTCCGGATGGGGGTGTGGCGTCCGACGTAGCGGAGCCTTCGTCCCACATCCGCCTCCGCGGCACAGGGGCCATAAGCCGATAGCGCCGGGGAGCTTTCACGCACCCAAGCTTGCATAGCCGTGCCTGCCGCGCTTGGATGGAGTTCCGACCACGTGGAGACACACCCCATGATCGAGCAGATGACCGACCTTCCCGCCGGCGCGCTGGGATTCACCGCGCGCGGCAAGGTGACCGCGGCCGACTACGAAAACGTGTTCGTGCCCGACGTGGAGGCCGCCTTCGCGCTCAATCGCAAGCTGCGGCTGCTCTATCACGTCGGCCACGAGTTCACCGGCTTCGAGCCGGGCGCGATGTGGGACGACACCAAGCTGGGCTTTCGCCACTGGAGCGGCTGGGATCGCATCGCGCTGGTGACCGACGTCAGCTGGCTGCGGCTGGTGGCGCGCACGATGGGCTTCACCGTGCCGGGCGAGTTTCGCCTGTACCGCAACGAGCAGTTGGTCGAGGCCAAGGCCTGGATCAGCGAGTCCTTCCGCGAGCATCACGCCTGAGCGCCCGTCGCACGCTTGCGCGCCCGCCGCAAAGCTGGTCCACTCGTCCCATGTCCACGCCGATCGCCCGCCCCGCTTTTTCCGCTGCGCCCAGCGCGGCGCGCGTGCGGCCGCGCGTGAACAATCGCCCGAACAATAACCGTCGCCTGCACAAGGGGGCCGGCGCGTAGCCGCACGTTCGAGCAACGACTACGCGACGAAGGCCCGCCACGTGCGGGCCTTCGTCGTTTCTGGGGCAACCAAACCACGAGGGAAACGACATCATGTGCGGCATCTTCGCCATGTTCGACCTGGCGCCGGGCGATGACCTGGGCGCGCTGCGCCGGCAGGCGCTGGAGCTTTCGCAACGCCAGCGCCACCGCGGGCCGGACTGGTCCGGCGTGTTCATCGATGCAGGAGCGATCCTGGTGCACGAGCGCTTGGCCATCGTCGACCCTGCCAGCGGCGCGCAGCCGCTGCGCTCGCGCGACGGCACCCTGGCGCTGGCGGTCAACGGCGAGATCTACAACCACGCCGAGCTGCGTCTGGGCAGCGGCTACGACTTCGCCACCGGTTCCGACTGCGAGGTCGTCAATGCGCTCTACCGCGAAGTCGGCGATCCGGGCGAATGGATGGCGCGCCTCAACGGCATCTTCGCCTTCGCGCTGTGGGACGGTGCCGCGCAACGCTACCTGGTCGCCCGAGACCCGCTGGGCGTGTGCCCGCTCTACTGGGGCCACGACACGGCCGGCCGGTTGTGCGTGGCCTCGGAGATGAAGGCGCTGGTGGGCGTGTGCCTCGATCTGGCGGCATTCCCGCCAGGTCACATCTACGACAGCGCCGATGGCGGGCTGCGCCCCTACTACCGGCGTCCCTGGCGCGACTACTCGGCGACGCAGGGCAGGGCGCCGGGCGATCTGCGCGCGGCGCTGGAACAGGCGGTACGACGCCAACTGATGACCGACGTGCCTTACGGCGTGCTGCTGTCCGGCGGGCTGGATTCCTCGCTGGTCGCCGCCTGCGTGGCGCGCTTCGCCCGCGAGCGCATCGAGGACGACGGCCGTAGCGAAGCCTGGTGGCCGCGCCTGCACTCCTTCGCGATCGGCATGGAAGGCTCGCCGGACCTGGCCGCCGCGCAGCTTGCCGCCGAGGCGCTGGGCACCGTGCACCACGGCTTCGTGTACACCTTCTGGGAGGGACTGGACGCGCTGCCGGAGGTGATCCGCCACATCGAGAGCTACGACGTCACCACCGTGCGCGCCTCCACGCCGATGTTCCTGCTGGCGCGGCGGATCAAGGCGATGGGCGTGAAGATGGTGCTCTCCGGCGAGGGTTCCGACGAGCTGTTCGGCGGTTACCTCTACTTCCACAAGGCGCCCTCGGCCGAGGCCTTCCACGAGGAGACCGTGCGCAAGCTCGACGCACTGCACGGCTACGACTGCCTGCGTGCGAACAAGATAAACATGCCGATCGGCGAACCCTTCTTCGCCGTCCGTCTCGGCATGCTCACCGACCGCTGCGGCGTGGCCTGGATGGTCACCTGCAACCGCGGAAGGCCGCCTCAGCCCAGGCCCATCCGCTGGCGGAACTTCTCCACCAGCGCGAGCAGTTCACGCGTGCCGTAGGGCTTGGCCAGATAAGCATCGTAGCCCGGGTGGCGGGGCAGGTGATCCTCGGCAATTGCAGTGGTGAGGATGACCGGCCGCGCATAGCCGGCCTCGCGCAGCGCCTGGATCATCTCCAGGCCGCTCAGGCGCGGCATCATGAAGTCGCTCACGATGAGCTCGGGCTGCTCCTGCATGGCTATGTCCAGGCCGTCGCGCCCATCGGAGGCGACGGTCACGTGGTAGCCGGCTTCCTCCAGCACCGTGGCCGCCACCAGCGCGACGTCGGGTTCGTCCTCGACCAGAAGCACGCGCAGCATGATCAGCCCGCTTTCCGGGGCAGGAGGATCTTCGCGTCTGGCCCGAAGACGATGCCGCTGTCGGTGATGTGGAACTCGTGCGTGCGCGGATCGAAGTCGCTGTCGCGCAGCTTGATCACCGACAGGTAGCGGCGGAGCGCCTGGTCGCGCCTGCCGGTGTTGAGCAGCAGCACGTTGTCGACCATGGCCGACAGCTCGTCGCTGGGCATCAGCGTTTCTTCCAGGCGCAGCTCCGGGATCTCCGAGGTGTACAGCGCGGTGGCGCCGAGCGCGGCCAGTTGCATGCTGAGCGCATTGATCACGTAGGGCATGCGGCGGGGGATCACCAGGCTGTCGCGGATCGCCACCAGGCCGTCGACGAACACGCGCTTGACCTGGCGTGCCCGCGCCCGGCGCACGATGTCGTGCACCAGCTCGTCGACGACGTTGTCCGCCGGCGGCAGCCACACCAGTTCCAGCGTGCCGGACTCGATCGGCGTGTCCAGGTCCAGGCCGACGCAGCGGGCCTTCTGGCGGAGGCGCGCGGGCGTCTCGTAGAAGCCAAGCATGAGACCCGGCTCCTGGACGCTGGAGCGCGCGAGGAAATGCATGCCGAGCGTCGTCTTGCCAGAACCGGTCGGGCCGACCAGCATGGCCGCCGACCCGGCGGGAAAGCCGCCCCGCAGCACGCCATCAAGCTCGTCCAGCCCGGAGGTGAGGCGATGCGCATCGGCGCGCGCCGGAGCCGCTACGCTCATCGAATCCTCCACCCGCGGGAACACCGCGATTCCTGCTTGGGTGATGCGGAAGCGGTGCCTGCCCGGCAGGATGGCCGCGCCTCGGTGCTTGCGGACCTGGATGGTGCGGTAGGCACGAAAGCCCTGCGTCTCGTCGCTGAGCTCGATCCAGCCGTCCACCATGGTGTGTTCCGGGCAACTGGCCCGGCGGTTCTGATGGGTAAGCATCACCAGCACGGCGTTGGCCACGCCGGCCACGCCCTGCAGGGCATGGATGAATGCGCGGAATTCCTGCTCGGACGCCACCGACTGGGCCACGAAGGTGCCATCGAGCACCATCGCCGTAGCGCGATGCCGCTTGATCTCGTGCTGCACCAGCTTGAGCAGGCCAGGCAGGCCTTCGCGTTCGAGCACGCCGTAGCCGCTGATGTACTGCATGGCATCGGGCAGCGCGCCGCCCTCGAAAAACCCCATCTGGCTGACGTAGCCCAACATGCGCGAACTCGATTCGGCCAGCAGCGTCATGTAGAGCGCGCGGCCGCCGGCGCGCACGTGCGCATAACAGAACTGGTTGGCCAGGATCGTCTTGCCCGCACCCGGCGGTCCCTGGACGATGTAAGCCGATCCGCGCAGGAAGCCACCATCGGTCAGCCGGTCCAGCCCCTCGATGCCCGTTGGAAATTTTTCGATCACGTTTTTCGCTGCTCCAGGAAACTGCCCGCGTGCTTCGACATGGCGTAATCGCAGCACTCGGGACCGCGCATCTTAGCCTGTAAGGCCGCGTACGCTTGAAGTGCCATTGGGTCCATGGCGCGAAGGGTTCTGATGGAACGCTGCAAGTGCGGGGGCGTGCCGACGCATGCGATGCGCTGCGCACCGTTGCATCCGCCAACGGCCGCGTTCGCCTTGCGCACGCATCCGACCAGCGCGAAGCGGTTGCATGCCAGCGAACGGCGCAGCACGGTCTTCGTCCTTGACCCACGCTTGACGCGGCCGCGGCTTAACTCCCGGTTATCAGAACGGGGGGATCCGACTGAAGGGAGTCCGGAGCAGGCGCAACGGCAGACGCGAGAGGAGTTCGCCTGCCGCACCGAATGCAGCATCCCGGAGTGCCAGCCACAGCATCATTGCACGTCGGTAGTCTCTCGCACTTGTTACGGATCGGGCGCAGGAGCGCGCCGCCCGCCGAGGCTGCCGTCAACGGAGGACATCATGATTTCCAGAAGGCGTTTTCTGCAGTCGTCACTATCCGTGGCGCTGGTCCCGCTGCTGCCGCGGGTCGCTCTTTCGACGGGTCTGCGCGTGCGGCAAAGCTGGGATGCCTTCTGCACCGGGCCGACCTATGCGTCGCTTTGCAACGCGGTCAGCCTGATGTGCGCGAACAAGAATTCCCGCGATCCCGCCAGCTGGTCGTACTGGCCAGCCGTGCACAACACTTACTGCCCGCATGGCAAGCCCTATTTCCTGGCCTGGCATCGCGGCTTCCTGTATCGCTTCGAAGGTTGGCTGCGCAAGGTATCGGGCGATCCCAACCTGGTGCTCCCGTACTGGAACTACTACGCCAACCCTCAGGTGCCGTCGCAGTTCCTCGACCCGACGACTCCGCTCTACCACAGTGGGCGCACCGGTTCGGACGTCAGCGGCGCGCTCAGCCTTGACCCGTTCGCCAACAACATCATCAATTTCCAGCGCGGCCTGACCGATGCCTTCGAGCCGCTGCTCGAAACGCGCCCTCACAACCCGGTGCACAACCTGATCGGCGGCATCATGTCGTCGGTTCACTACTCGCCCTGGGACCCGTTGTTCTGGGTGCACCACGCCAGCATCGACCGCCTGTGGGCGGCTTGGTCCGCGGCCGGCGGCGGACGCCAACAGCCCGCCCCGACCAACAGCTACTGGAACCTCAGCTTCCAGTACGGCGCCGCCATCAAGCCCGTGCCGGCCGTGTGGACCACCACCACGAGCCGTTACTTCGGCTACCAGTACGACGACGAGACCATGCCCACGTCGCTGCCCGCTCCGCCACCGCCGCCGCCCTCGTCCTCCGCGCTCGCGCCGACCTTCAGCCTGGCTGGCACGCTGCCGGCCAAGCCGGCCGCCGTCGCCGGACCGCCGCTGGGTTCGTCCGCGCCGTTGGCGCTGGACGAGCATTCGCTCAGCGTCGACGTGCCGCTCAGCGCGCAGGGCGCCAGCCGCGTGCGTTCGGCCATGCTCCAGCCGGCCGGTGCGAGTGCGGCGAACTCCGGCCCCGTGCGCGTGGTGCTCGACGACGTCCGCTTGACCGGTCTGGGCAAGAAGGGCGGATATTTCTACAAGGTCTACATCAACCTTCCCGACTCGTCCGCCAACGCGGGCCACGAGCGCAACTTCCTGCTGGGCATGGTCGGCCCGTTCGAGATCGAAGAGGCGCAGATGAAGGCGGCCATGCAGGGCAAGGGCATGCAGGGCATGCACGCCAGCGCCGGCAGCAAGGGCGCGCGGCTGGAGTTCCCGGCCACCGACGCCCTGCGGCGCATCTGGCCGATCCAGTTGGACAAGCTCAGCGTGTCCTTCGTGCGCGTCGATGGCAGCAAGCGGCCATCGAAGGGCCAGACCGTCCGTATCGGCGCCTTCAGCGTCCAGGCCGATCCCGTCAAGTAGGCAGCATGGCCCGGCGGCTCCTGCGCGGGCAGGGGCCGCCGGTGCTACGGCTCGATACGCACAACGAGCTTGCCGAAGTTGCTTCCGTGCAGCATGCCGATGAACGCCTGCGGCGCGTTCTCCAGGCCATCGACCACGTCTTCGCGGTACTTGATCCTGCCCTGCCGCACCCATTCGCCCATCGCCGCGAGGAATTCGCCGAAGCGCGGCCCGTAGTCATCGAAGATGATGAAACCCTGCATGCGGATGCGCTTGGTCAGCAGCGTGCGCATGAGCAGCCCCATGCGATCGGGCCCGGGAGGCAGCCGGGTGTCGTTGTACTGGGCGATCAGCCCGCACAGCGGAATACGTGCCTTGGCGTTGAGCAGCGGCAGCACCGCATCGAACACGGCGCCGCCCACGCTCTCGAAATAGACGTCGATGCCTTGCCGGCAGGCCGCTTCCAATTGTTGTGGGAAATCTTCGGCGTGGTGGTCGGCGCAGGCATCGAAGCCGAGTTCGTCCACCACGTAGCCGCATTTCTCGTTGCCGCCGGCGATGCCGACCACACGGCAGCCCTTGAGCCTGGCGATCTGCCCCACCACCGAGCCCACCGCGCCGCTGGCGGCCCCGACCACCACCGTCTCCCCGGCTCTGGGCTGGCCGATGTCCAGCAGGCCCATGTAGGCGGTGAAGCCCGGCATGCCCAGCACGCCCAGCGCGAGCGATGGGCGTCCCATCCGCGGATCGAGCCGGCTCAGCCCGCGCCCGTCCGACAGCGCGTAGTCCTGCCACCCGCCGTAGGCCAGCACCAGGTCGCCCTCGTGCCAGTCCGGATGCCGGGATGCCTCCACCCGCGCCACCGTGGCGCCGACCATCACGTCACCGACCGCCATCGGCTCGGCATAGGACTCCGCGTCGCTCATGCGCCCGCGCATGTACGGATCGAGCGAGAGATAGCGATTGCGCAGCAGCAGCTCGCCCTCGCCAGGCTCGGGCACCGGCCGCTCGACCAGCGCGAAATCGGCGGCGGTAGGCGCGCCGGCCGGGCGGGCGGCGAGGGTGATCTGGCGATTGACGTGCGGCATCGCGGTCATGGACGTACACCGGGCTGGGTTGAACGAGTGCGGCTGGAACATCGGGCGCGCCGCCCACCTTTGGTGATCCTCCGTAGCGGCGGCGTGCAGATCAAGCGGCGGTGCCCACGGGGGATGGCCGCACCGCCGGGATTGCCCGGGAGGCCCCGTTGGCGCGGGCGGGCTGGCCCTTGCGTGCCCTGGGAAGGGCCAGGACTCGCCTTCTCATCCGGCCGATGTCAGCTGTGGTAGGAAATACATTCAAAGGCAGCCAGAAAAGGAGGTTAAGCCTTGGAGGATCGAGTAATGGAACAGGCTTCGCTCGGCGTGACCGGGCTCGACGACGTACTCAACGGCGGCTTCTCGCGGGGAAGGTTGTTCCTGCTCGAAGGCAGCCCCGGCACCGGCAAGACCACCATCGGGCTGCAGTTCCTGCTGGCAGGCCGGGATGCGGGCGAGCGGGTGCTCTACGTGACGATGTCCGAGACCGAGGACGAGTTGCGCGGCACCGCCGCGGCGCATGGCTGGTCGCTGGATGGCTTGGACATATATGAACTGGTCCCGCCGGAAAACCTGCTGGACGAGGCGCAGCAACAGAGCCTGCTGTATTCCTCCGACCTGGAGCTGGGCGAAACCACCAGCCGCATCTTCGAGGCCGTCGAACGCATCGATCCGGACCGGGTGGTGCTGGACAGCCTCTCGGAGATCCGCCTGCTCGCGCAGAGTTCGTTGCGCTACCGCCGCCAGATCCTCGCCCTCAAACATTACTTCGCTCGCTCCGGCGTCACGGTATTGATGCTGGACGACCTGACCAGCGACACCAACGACAAGACCGTGCACAGCGTCGCCCACGGCGTGCTTCGCCTCGAGGAGCTGTCGCCCGACTACGGCGCCGAGCGCCGCCGCATGCGCGTGGTGAAGTACCGCGGCCGGCAGTTCCGCGGCGGTTACCACGATTTCGTGATCCGCCCCGGCGGAGTGCGGGTGTTTCCCCGGCTGGTGGCTGGCGAGCACGGCGAGCGCTATGAGCGTGACGTGCTTTCGTGCGAACAGGACGAACTCAACGCGCTGCTGGGCGGCGGCATCGAGCGCGGCTCGAGCGTGCTGGTGCTGGGTCCGGCCGGCACCGGCAAGTCGCTGCTGACGTTGATCTTTGTCGCCGGCGCGGTGGCGCGTGGGGAGCGCGCCGGGCTGTTCATCTTCGACGAGGAGCGGGGACTGCTGTTCCAGCGGGCGCTCGGGGTGGGCATGGACCTGCAGCGCATGGTCGACAGCGGCAATCTGGTGGTGGAACAGATCGATGCCGCGCAGATGACGCCAGGCGAGTTCTCCGCCCGCGTGCGCGAGCACGTGGAGGCAGGCGTGCGCACGGTGGTCATCGACAGCCTCAACGGATACCAGGCCGCGATGCCGGAAGAGCAGGCGCTGGTGCTGCACATCCACGAGTTGCTGCAGTTCCTGAACCGGCGCGGGGTCACCACGTTCCTGACGGTGGCGCAGCACGGGCTGGTCGGCGACATGAAGGCGCCGGTGGACGTTACCTACCTGGCCGACACGGTGGTGTTGCTGCGCTACTTCGAGGCGTCCGGCCAGGTGCGCCGCGCGATTTCGGTGGTCAAGAAGCGCACCAGTGCGCACGAGGACACCATCCGCGAGTACCGCATCGGCGCCCGAGGCTTCCAGCTCGGCGAGCCGCTGACGCAATTCCAGGGCGTGCTGCGGGGTGTACCGACGTTTGTCGGGGACGCAGAGCCACGCCTGCTGCGGGACAGACCGTGATCCCACATCTGTCCGAACGCATCCTCATCCTGGCGCCGCACGGCCGCGACGCGCAGGTGGCTGCCGCCATCCTGACGGAGGCCGGGTTGCGTTCGCACGTCTGCCCCTCGCTGGAGGCGCTGGTCGCGGGCGTGAGCGCCGGCGCCGGCACCGCCCTGGTGACCGAGGAAAGCCTGTCGCAGGCGGACCTGTATCCGCTGGCCGCGTGGCTGGGGGAGCAGCCGCAATGGTCGGACTTCCCCTTCATCCTGATCACCCGCCGCGGCGGCATCGAACGCAACCCCACCGCCAGCCGCCTGCTCGATGTGTTGGGCAACGTCACCTTCCTGGAACGGCCGTTCCACCCGACCACGCTGGTCAGCCTGGCGCAGGCCGCGCTGCGCGGGCGGCGCCGGCAATACGAGGCACGCGCGCGGCTGGAGGCGCTGCACGACAGCGAGCAACGTTTCCGCGCGGCGATCCGCGCGGTGCAGGGCGTGCTGTGGACCAACGATGCGGAGGGCATGATGCGGGGCGAGCAGCCCGGCTGGGCCGAGATGACCGGACAGGGCTTCGATGAATACCAGGGTCGGGGTTGGGCCTCGGCCCTGCACCCGGACGACGTGGAGCCGACGCTGCAGGCCTGGGAAGCGGCCCTGGCCAGGCGCAGCACCTTCCAGGTCGAGCACCGCCTGCGCACCGCCAGCGGTGAATGGCGCACCTTCAGCGTGCGTGCCATTCCCGCGTTCGACAGCAAGGGGAACGTGCGGGAGTGGGTCGGCGTACATACGGACGTCACCGAACAGCGCGCCACCGAGCAGTCCCTGCGCGAGCTCACCGCCACGCTGGAGCAGCGCGTGCGCGAGGAAACCGCCGCGCGCCAGGAGGCGCTGGCCAAGCTGCACGAAGCGCAGAAGCTGGAAACCATCGGCCAGCTCACCGGCGGCGTGGCGCACGATTTCAACAACCTGCTGATGCCGATCACCGGCGCGCTCGACATGCTGCATCGGCGCTACAGCGACATCGACGCACGCGCCGGCCGGCTGATCGACGGCGCGCTGCAATCGGCCGAGCGCGCCAAGATCCTGGTCCAGCGGCTGCTGGGCTTCGCCCGCCGCCAGACCCTGGAGACGCAGGCGGTGGACATGGTGGCGTTGCTCGATGGCATGCGCGACCTGATCAAGAGTTCGGTCGGTGCGACCATCGAACTGCACGCCGAGTATCCGGCCAGCCTGCCGCATGCGCTGGCCGACCCGAACCAGCTGGAACTGGCGCTGCTGAACCTTTGCGTCAATGCCCGCGATGCCATGCCCAGGGGCGGCGCGCTCACCATCACGGCGGACGTGGTGGCGCCGGGCCGGGCCCAGCCCGAACTGCCCCGGCGCGACTATGTGCGCGTGTGCGTGGCCGACACCGGCACGGGCATGGACCAGAGCACCCTGGCGCGCGCGATCGAGCCGTTCTTCTCCACCAAGGAGACCGGTCGCGGCACCGGGCTGGGCCTGTCCATGGTGCATGGCCTGGCCGGCCAGCTCGGCGGCCACTTCGCGATTGCCAGCAAGCCTGGCAAGGGCACGCGGGTGGAGTTGTGGTTGCCGCTCGCCCCCGCCGCGACCGTATCGCACCGGCGCGAGCTGAACCCGGATCGCCCCCGTGCCGCCGGTCGTCCGCTGGACGTGTTGCTGGTCGACGACGAGCAACTGGTGCGCGACGGCACCGCCGCGATGCTGCGCGAACTGGGCCATCGCGTGGTCGAAGCCGGCGGCGGCAGCGAAGCGCTGGAAAAGCTCCAGGACGGGCTGCAAGTCGACGTGGTGGTGACCGACTACAAGATGCCGCGCATGGACGGCGCGGAGCTGGCGCGACGCCTGCACCGGTCGTCGCCGCGGCTGCCGGTGTTGCTGATCACCGGCTACAGCGGTCATGCGGAGGACACCCAGGGATTGGCCCGCCTGGCCAAGCCGTTCCGCCAGGCGGACATCGCCGCGGCACTGGACGAGCTGGTGCCTGCGATGAATGTGCGCGGGGGGTGGGTGTACGACGCCAGGGCCTGAGCTCGCGTGCCGCAACGGCGTTTTCTTTTTTTGTCTGGCGACCCATCGCGCTTGCGACGCGGCCCTCTATGATCTGCATGACGGGCGCCACCGGCGCCCGTCGCCAACGATCCCCGTTGCCCAGCCCAGCCCAGGTCATCGATGCCGTCCCAGCCGCGCCCGCCCGGCCGTGCCCTCGAAGTGGGCCTGGCCTTTCTCAAGCTGGGGCTTACCTCCTTCGGTGGACCGATCGCCCATCTGGGCTACTTCCATCGGGAGTTCGTGCAGCGCCGGCGCTGGCTGGACGAAGAACACTTCGGCCAGTTGCTGGGGCTGTGCCAGTTGCTGCCCGGGCCGGCGAGCAGCCAGCTCGGCTTCTCGCTCGGCCTGCTGCGCGGGGGCTGGTTGGGCGGGCTGGCGGCGTTCGTCGGATTCACCCTGCCGTCGGCGCTGCTGCTGTTCGTCTTCGCCACGCTAAGCGGCCAGCTTGCGGGACCTTGGGGACAGCAGGCGATCCATGGACTCAAGCTGGTAGCGGTGGCCGTCGTCGCGCAGGGTGTCACCGCCATGGCGCAGCGGCTCACGCCGGATGCGCCGCGCGCGCTGCTGGCCGCGGCGGCGGTCGTGCTGCTGGCGATCAGCCCGGCGGCGTGGACCCAGTTGCTGGTGGTGGCCGGGGGCGGCGTGGCGGGGCTGTGGCTGTGCCGGTCGGTGCATGCCCGGCCAGGCGAGAGCTTCGCTGTCGGCTACGGGCGCCGTACGGGCCGACTGCTGCTGCTCACCTTCGCCCTCCTGCTTGCGGCCGCCCTGCTGGCCGGCCCGCACCTGCCTGCACTGGGGCAGGCCGCCGCCGCCTTCTATCGCGCCGGCTCGCTGGTGTTCGGCGGCGGCCATGTGGTGCTGCCCCTGTTGAGGGAGGCGGTGGTGCAGCCGGGATGGCTCGACGACAACACCTTCCTGGCCGGTTACGGCGCCGCGCAGGCGATCCCCGGACCGATGTTCACGCTGGCCGCGTTCCTCGGCGAACGCCTGCACGGCGGGGCGGGCGGGGCCGCGGGAGCGGCGGTGGGCCTGCTGGCCATTTTCCTGCCGGGGCTGTTGCTGGTATCCGGCGCGTTGCCGTTCTGGCAGGCATTCGGTCGCCGCGACCTCACCGCGCGAATGCTCGCAGGCACCAACGCGGCCGTGGTCGGCCTGCTGGCCACGGCGCTTTACAACCCGGTTTGGGTGAGCGCCGTCCATGACGCCACCGACTTCGCCATCGCGCTGGTCGGCTTCGTGCTGCTGGTGGCCGTGCGCTGGCCAGCCTGGGCGGTGGTCGTCTGGTGCGTGGCCGCGGCGATGGCCAGGGCGCTGGTCTGAGCGGGCGCTTGCGCGCCGGCGTCACTTGCCCAGCGACTCCAGCACGGCGTCGAGCGACTGCTCCAGCGAGTCGATGCCTTCCCAGGGGTCCTTGCGCAACCGCTTCAGGCGCTCCGGCGTGCTGCGGATGTCGAACGCCGAACCGCTGCCGATCCTGCCCAGCTCCTCCCAGCGCAACGGCACCGCCACCGGCGCGCCGGGCCGGCCGCGCAGCGAGTAGCTCGCCACCGCCGTTGCGCCCCGGCCGTTGCGCAGGTAGTCGACGAAGATCTTTCTGTTGCGGATCGACTTGGTCGACACCGCCACGAAGTCCACCGGGTGCGCGCCGGCCAGCGCCGAAGCGAAGCCCTGCGCGAACTGCTTGACCGTGTCCCAGTCCGACGCGGGCCTGAGCGGCACCACCACGTGCAATCCCTTGCCGCCGGTGGTGCGCAGGAACGATTCCAGTCCCATGTCCCTGAGCAGCTTGCGGGTCAGCCGGGCGGCGGACACCACGCGCTCCCACGGCACGTCCGGTCCGGGGTCCAGGTCGAAGACCACGCGGTCGGCCAGGTCCGGCGTGTCCACGTGGCTGCCCCAGGGATGGAACTCCAGCGTGTTGTACTGCACCAGCTCGATGATCGAGTCGGCGTCCCTGGGATAGAGGTAGACCGCCGAGGCGCCGGTTTCCTCCTTCAGCCGCGCCGAGCCTACGTAGTGCAGCCCGCCCGAGGGAATGTGCTTCTGGAAGAAGGAAGGGTGGCCGATGCCCTCGGGGAAGCGGATCAGCGAGGTGGGGCGGCCGACCACGCCGGGCAGGAACCAGTCCATCACCGCGCGGTAGTAGTCCACCACGTCCTGCTTGGTGTAGCCGTCGTCGGGGTAGAGCACCTTGTCGGGGTGAGTAATGCGGATCGCTGGCGCGTCCTCGGTCGGCGTACCCTTGCCGCGCTTCCTGGCCGGCGCGTTCCGGGGCGCGGTTGCCTTGGGTGCGCGGTCGCTGTCGCGCAGGTCCTCGGGCGTCTTGTCCGGCCGCATCGCCTTCAGGCTCGCCTGGCGCAGCAGGTTCTGGTTGCCGATGCCGCGGTAGTAGACCTCGGCCACCGCGGCGGGCCGGATCCATTTCGATTCGCGCGGCGCGCCTTCGACATGCGCGATGCTGGGCTTGCCGCTGCCGCCCTTGGCCAGCGTCTTCGCCAGCGCGCGCAACTGCTCGTTGCTGAAACCGGTGCCGACCCGGCCCACGAAGGTCCAGTCGCCGTCCGGGGCGGGGCGCGCCAGGAGCAGCGAGCCGAAACCCTCGCGCCCGCCCTTGGCCGGCGTATAGCCGACCACCGCGAACTCGTCGGCCTCCAGCCGCTTGATCTTCAGCCAATCGTCGCCGCGACCGCCGCGGTAGGGGCTGTCGGCGCGCTTGGACATGATGCCCTCGAGCTTCTGCTCGGCCGCCGCAGCGAACACCTGTGCGCCGTTGCCCATCACGTGAGAGCTGTAGGACAGGTGCGCCGGTGGGTTCTGCAACAGCGCCTCCAGCACCGCCTTGCGCTCGATGAGCGGTGTGCGCGAGAGATCCCAGCCTTCCAGGTAGGGCACGTCGAAGAGCATGTAGGCCAGCGGTGCGTTGGCCTCGCCCGAGAGCGTCTTCTGCAAGCCGTTGAAGTCGGGCTGGCCGTTGGCGTCCAGCGCGATCAGCTCGCCGTCCAGCCGCGCCGAGTTCAGGCCCAGCGCTTGCACCGCTTGCAGGATGTCGGGGATCTTGTCGTCCCAGGGCAGGGCGTTGCGCGACCACAGGTGCACCTCGCCGTCCGCGATCGCGGCGAGGATGCGGTAGCCATCCCACTTGACCTCGTGCAGCCAGCCCTCGCCGGTGGGCGGATCGTCCTTCAGCCGCGCCGTTTCCGGTTCGAAGAACTCCGCGTCGATCCCGGCCTTGCGCGCGCCCTTCGCGTTCGCGGCCAGTTCCACGGCTTTGCCGTGGCGGTGCGCCTTGGCCTTGGGCGGCGCCCTGCGGCGTGTACGGGCGAGCTTCTCGGCCACTTCCTTGGCGCCGCCGCTCTTGCCCGCGGCAGCCTTGGTGCTGGCGACCATGCGTGCATCGAGCAGGTCGTCCGCCTCGAGCTTGCCGGCGAACTGGTCCTTGTCGTGGAACAGGAACCAGGTCGGCTGGCGCGAGGGCTTGCCGCTGCGCACCAGGTGCCAGGCGCCCTTGAGCCGATCGCCATAGAGCTCGAACTGCAGGTGACCCTTCTCCAGTTGCGCCTCCGGGTCGTAGGGCGTGGACCAGTAGCCGCGGTCGAAGGTATCCACGTGGCCGGCGCCATAGCCCTCGGGGATGTCGCCCTGGAAGTCGGCATAACTGACCGGGTGATCCTCCACCTCCACCGCCAGGCGCTTGACCTTGGGGTCGTAGGAGGGGCCCTTGGGCACGGACCAGGACTTGAGCGCATCGCCCACCTGCAGCCGGAAATCGTAATGCCGGCGGCTGGCATGGTGCAGCTGCACCACGAAGATCGGACGCGCGCCGCTGCGGGCGGAGCTCTCGGCCGAAGGTTCCGGGGTGCGGTCGAAGCGCCGCTTGCGCTTGTATTCCTGAAGGCTCACGCGGGGGCTCCGCTCGGGTGTCACGCAAGCTGTCGCACTTCGGCCGTGAATGGGCAGTCGAACCGCGTGTGGCATCGTGCCCATGCCGTCGGTCAGGCAATGCGCGCGGGCAGGGGCAGGCCACCCCGGGGGGAGGGGAAACCCTCAGCCATTCCCCCGCGTCACCCCGCCTGCCAGCGATCCAATCCATGCGCTGACCTGGCGGTGCCACTCCTGGATCGCCGCGGCATCCTCGTCGTCCACTTCCACCGGTGCGAACGATGCCTGCGCCCCGCTTGCCTGCAGCCACGCATGCAGGCGCCGCCCGAAGGCGCAGAACTGGCGGTAGCAACTGTCACCGAGCGACAACAGGCCGTACCGCAGTCCCTCCAGCGGCGCCGGCTCATGCATGCAGGTGTCGCAAAAGGCATCGGCGGTGTCCGGCGCCTCGCCGTCGTAGGTGGTGCTGACCACCAGCAGCATGCGCGGAACCGACGCCAGCAGTTCGATCGACAGCACATCGAACTCGACCAGCCGCACTGCCACGCCCATACGCTGCAAGCGTGCCGCGGTGTCGCGCGCGTGGTACTCGGCCACGCCGGTTTGCGTGGCATACGCAAGCAGCAGCGCCGGCTCAGCTTCGGACCTGGCGGCCGGCGGAGGCGCCAGCGCCCGTAGCCAGGAGGGCACGAGGGCCGCGCTGCCGGCGGCCACGCTCGGGCCGATGCGAGAGATCCAACCCATGCCTCCAAGGCTAGGCCGGCGAGCGATCCGGCGCGCTGACCTGGGTCATTCGCCGTGCGGCGGAACGCTTCGCCTCAGCCAGCAGGGTGGGCTTCGGCCTCCCGGCGCGGTGGTCAGGGAGACCCGCGCATGCTGCCGGTATCGAGATAACGTTGGTGCCACGACAAGGCTTCGGTGAGCAGCGAAGGCGACTGCTGCCCGTAGGAACTCGCGCGGGCCCGGTCGAAGTAATCCTGCAGCGCGGGGCGGTAATCCGGGTGCGCGCAACGCTCGATGATCAGCCGCGCGCGCTGCTTGGGCGACAGTCCGCGCAAGTCCGCCAGGCCCTGCTCGGTGACGATCACCTGCACGTCCTGCGGAATGTGGTCGACATGGCTGGCTTGAGGCACGATGGTGGAGATGCGCCCGTGCTTGGCGGTCGATGGCGTCATGAAGATCGAGATGTAGGCGTTGCGCGCGAAGTCGCCCGAGCCGCCGATGCCGTTCTGGATGCGCGAGCCCATCACGTGGGTGGAGTTGACCGCGCCGTAGATGTCCGCCTCGATCATGCCGTTCATCGCCAGGCAGCCGAGCCGGCGGATCACCTCAGGGTGGTTGCTGATCTCCTGCGGCCGTAGAAGGATGCGGTCGCGGTAGCGCGCCGCGTCGGCATTGAACGCAGCGGCGGCGTCGGGGCTGAGCGAGAAGCCAGTGGCCGAGATGACCCCCAGCCGGTCGGCGGCGAGCAGGTCGAGCATGCCGTCCTGGATCACCTCGGTGTAGGAGCTCATGCGCTCGAAAGGGCTGTCCAGCAGGCCGCCCAGTACCGCGTTGGGGATGTTGCCCACGCCCGACTGGATCGGCAGCAGCGCCGCCGGCAGGCGGCCGACCTTCACCTCGTGGCGGAAGAACTCCAGCAGGTGGCCGGCGATGGCGCGAGCGGCATCGTCCGGGGCGCGGAAGGGCTGGTTGCGGTCGGGCGCGTCGGTTTCCACCACCGCCACCACTTTGTCCGGGTCGCAACGCAGGTTCGGCTCGCCTATGCGGTCCCCCGGTCGCACGATCGGGATGGGCACGCGGTGCGGCGGCAGCGCGGTGCCGTAGTAGATGTCGTGCATGCCTTCCAGATCGGCGCTCTGCCAGCGGTTGACCTCCACGATCACCTGGCGCGCCTGGTCGATCCAGGTCTTGTTGTTGCCCACCGACGAGGACGGAATCAACGCGCCGTCCGGCATGATCCCGCTGACCTCGATGACGGCGGTATCCAGCGGGCCGAGGAAGCCCTGCCAGGCCATCGGCGCCACCTGGCTCAGATGCAGGTCGAAGTACTCCATGCGACCTGAGTTGATCTGCTCGCGCACCAGCGGATCGGAGTTGTAGGGCAGACGGAATTCGATGCCCTGCGCCCGCGCCAGCGCGCCGTCCAGCTCCGGCCCCGTCGAGGCCCCCGTCCACACCCGCACGCGGAACGGCCTTCCCGCCGCATGCTCGGCCTCGATCCGCGCCGCCAGCGCCATCGGCACCGCCTTGGGGTAGCCGGAGCCGGTGAAGCCGCTCATCCCTACCGTGCTGCCCGGCGTGATGAAGCGCGCCGCCTCGTCCGCCTCCATCACCTTGCTGCGCAGGCGCGCGCACTGGATCCGCTGGCCGTCGTTCACTAGGGCGTCCTCGTGCTCGGGTGCGGACCCAAACTACGCTCTCGTGTGCAGCGAAGGTGTGGGCAGATCGACGCAGGTTCGGCTGCAGCCGCGCTGCACACGGAAACAGGACATCTCACGTCGAGGTCTTGCGCCCGCCGAGCCACGGCCATTGTTATTGGATGGCCGCGCTGCCGACGACGGAAACCTGGGCAATCGTCTCGCCTGGCGTCGCCGGCAGGCGAGGGCAGGCCGTACGCGGGTCGCCTGCGCAGCAGCTCGCCGATGCAACGAGCGCGGCACCGCCGGCACAGGCCCGGCAGGCCAAGGACAAGCAAACCCGCTCGCCCGCTACTGTCGCCGCCGGCGCCCCCGCAGCCAACGGCGGCTGCTGCACACGGGCGGACGGGCCGGCGCCACCGGGGCCGGAGGAGGGGACCACCCCAGCGGTACCTGCGGCCACCACGACGGGTGCAGCGGTGGCCTTGGCGGAAACGCGGGTCGCACGGTCAGTGCGCCTGCTGCACCGGCCGGTGCTCTGCCTGTACGGGGCCACGGAAGCCACTGGTGACGGCAGCGGCCCGGGTGAAGGCATCCACCATCTGCGGACCGGGAATCGCCATCACCGTCTTGAGGTCGGTCACCCCGCCAGCCGCGGCGGCGGCAATGGTGGAAACCGCCACGCCCTCGTCCGGCCCCTCGGAAATCACCAGGAAGTCGTACTCGCCGAAGGTCATGTAGTACCCCAGCAGTTTGCCTCCGGTGGCCTTGAACAGCTTCTCCACCTCCTTGGAGCGGTCCTGCGGATGGCTCACCATGCTGCGGATGGCGTCCGGCGTATAGCGGCCCTGGGTGATGAAGGTAGGCATGGTCGTGTCCCTCGATTCGGGTGGGGGAGGCCGGATGCTCCCACGGGCCGAGCGAGGGGCTTTGATACAGATCAACATCCGTCGCTGCGTGCCCCGCATCGCGAGCAGGCCCCTGGCAGATGCAGGGCGCACGGTCTGCTGGCCGCGCCGCAGAGCTGAGGGGGCGCGCGGGCATGCCGGCCCAGGAGCGTGCGTGATCGACGCAGGTCGCCCGGCCGCAGGCGTTCCCTTTTTGCCTGCGTGGGCATAGCTTTACGGTACTGGCCTCGCGTCCACAAGGATGCCGGGTATGGAAAGCCTGATCATCGCCGTCCTTTCCAGAAAGCGGCCCCCGGCCGCCTTGGGTTACGCCGTGGCCCTGGGCATGGTGCTGGCGCTGCGGGCGCTCCAGCTCCTCTACCGGCCGCTGCCGCACCGTTACATGGTGTTCCTGCCGCTGGTCTTCGTGGCCGCGCTGTTGTTCGGACGCAAGGCGGGCGTGTTCGCCACGCTGCTCAGTGCCGTGGCCGTCGACGGCCTCTTCCTCGCCGGCAGCGGTTCCTCGCCGGTGTGGCCGGGGATTTTTTTCCTGGTGGTCTTCCTCGCCCTGGGAGTCGCCATGTCGGTCGTGATCGAGGCGCTGCACGAGGCCGTGTGCAAATTGCTGGACAAGGAGGCCGAAACGGCCCTGCTGCTGGACGAACTGACCCACCGCTCCCGCAACGACCTGATGATGATCGCCTCCGTGCTCGGCCTGCAGGCACGCAGGCAGCGCGATCCGGAGGCCCGCGCCGCGCTCGAGTCGGCGGTGTCGCGGGTACGCGTGATCACGCAGGCACAGGATCGCCTGCGAACCTCGGGCAAGCGCGGCTGCGTGGAGCTGGCCACCTACCTTCAGGCGATGGGCCATGGCCTGGGCGACCTCATGCGGGACGTGCGGCCCATTGCCGTGCGCGTGCACGCGGCACCCATGATGGTGCAGGCGTCCGTGGCCATCTCCGTCGGGTTGATCGCCAACGAACTGGTGACCAATGCATTCAAGTACGCCTTTCCAGGGGAGCGGGGCGGCACCGTCACGATCAGCCTCGATCTCGGAGACGACGGCGCGGTAGTGCTGGTCGTGGAGGACGACGGCGTCGGCCTCCCGCCTTCGCAGATGGAAGGCCTGGGCAGCCGCCTGGTCCGCCTGCTCGCTTCGCACCTGGGCGGCACCGTGGAACGCGAGCCGGTGCCACGTGGCCATCGCGTGCGCGTGAGCCTGCCCATCGAGCACGACCATCCCGAGGCGGCCGGAAACCGGGTTTGAGCCGCTGCGGGGTGCCCCAGCCAGGCAAGCCGCCTGAGCCGAGCCGGGTGACCGGAAATGGGCTTGGGTAAGTTCACGCGCAGCCATGCAGGGACGACCGGGACTCCGCAAGCGGCGGAGCCGGCGACCGCCTGAGCCCGCAACCACGGCTCCCAACGAAAGAGCCCCGCGCAAGCGGGGCTCTTTTTGCCCGCGGGAAACCGCAGGCGAGCCAGTTAGCTGATCGGGCCGCGCGTCGCGCGAACGGTGGCCACCCACGCCCCCGGCCGCACCCGCACCCCTCAATCAATAGGCCGAGGCCCTGCGCGGCGCCGACGCCGCGCTTCACGCCGGCACATAGACCGCCCCCACCGCGCCGCCGCCGAATGGCGTCGCGCTGACCAGGCGCAGGTCGGCCGGGCCGGAGAGGCCGGCGAACAGCGGCTGGCCCTGGCCCAGCACCACCGGATGGATCGCCAGCCGGTACTCGTCGACCAGGCCGCTGGCCACCAGGCTGCGGGCGAACCGCACCCCGCCATGCGCCAGCAGCAGGCCGCCCGGCTGTGCCTTGCGCCGGCGGACTTCCTCGGCCAGGTCGCCACGCGCCACCTCCGGCTCGGCCCACGACCTCAGGGCTTCCGCGCCCGGCGTGATGCCCGCGCGTCCCCCGGTGAGCGCCGCGTCCGCATCGGCGGTGCGGTCCACCCGGGTGCCGTCCTCGATCCCGCTCCGCGAAAAGACCAGCTTGGGAATCGCATTCATCGGCTCCGCGAAGGGCGTGTCCGAATACGGCCAGAACGCCGCCATCTCGCGGTAGCTGCCGCTGCCGATCAGGTGCATGCCCGCCTCGCGCAACGTCCCGAGCACCCACGCCCTGGAGTCCGGGCTCGAGGAGCGAAACACCCAGTCGAGTTCACCGTGGGGACCGGCGACGAAGCCGTCGAGCGAGATGGACATCTTCAGGACGAGCTTGCGCTCTGGCGTGTTGGAACGGGTCATGGGGTTTCCTTGGGCTTAGGTGCGGGTTGGTGGGGACGCGCTGGGAGGCGGATCGACAGGGCGACGAAGGGTAGGACGGCCGGCGGCACGAGCGATGCGCCTGCGACGATGACCGTGCCACCGTCCGCGGGCGTCTGTCTCTTCAATGCCAACTCAGCCGTGCGGCGGCAGGGCGTTGGGGTCCATCCACATCACCTCCCAGATGTGCCCGTCCGGATCCTCGAAGCTGCGGCCGTACATGAAGCCGTAGTCCTGCACGGGCGTGGGGTCGGCCGTACCGCCGCCGCCCACGGCCCGCTCGACCAGGCCGGACACCGCGTCGCGGCTCTCGGCCGACAGGCACAGCAGCACCTGCGCATCGGTGCGCGCATCGACGATCCGCTTGCTGGTGAACTGCCGCCACTTGGCGTGCGTGAGCAGCATCACGTGGATGGTCTCGGAGACCACCATGCACGCGGCGGTG
This sequence comes from Frateuria sp., assembly GCF_035943815.1. Classification (GTDB taxonomy): domain Bacteria; phylum Pseudomonadota; class Gammaproteobacteria; order Xanthomonadales; family Rhodanobacteraceae; genus Frateuria_A. Next base: position 68,338 of record NZ_DASZBU010000017.1, on the reverse strand, counting down.
GCGTCGCTGAAGGCGGGATTGTTGGTCGCGCCCACGGCCTCGTAGAAGGCCCTGGAACGCTTGAGGTCGGTCACCGGAAGGTTGATGAAGATCAGTGGGCTCATCGAAAGGTTTTCATGGATGGGAACAGGATGGCGTCTCGTGGAAGGCGACGAGCGGGCAGGGGAGAAATCGACAAGGCGGCGCGATGGGATGGCCGGCAGGCGCCGAGCCACGCCTGCCGCCGCCATCCCAAGGACGAAGTGCAGCCAGCATGGCCGCCAGGCGCCTCCGCGCCCAGGCGTCCGCTCTATCCGCTGGGCTACAAGGAGACCTAAGGGGTGTTCTCGTGATGCATGGCGCCTTGCTGGATCTTTTCTATGGTTAGGCCATAGAACGATTCTGTCTCAACTTCCTTGTTCCACACTTCCTTGAACGGATGCCTGCGTAGATACCAGAGCATGCCTCGGCACCATGCAGTCCACACGTCCGGGTGGATGTAGCCCTGCTTGTAAAACAGGTATTCCTCGGCACACAAATTGAAGTAATCAACCACGACCTTCCTGGCGCCTGCCGAGGTGTCCTGCTGGTCTGCGATGTCTGCAAGCTTGCCGTTCAGATCGTCATAGCGGCGATTGAAGGACGAAAACAAGCGCTCAAACAATGTCGTTTCGGCTAGCTTCTGCTGTTGCACGAAGTAGCAGAAGCCGAGAATGGCCGCTGCCGCAGGCGCGAGCACGGAAAGCCAAGCGTCACTCCGCAACGCGCAAGTAAGCACGACCGCCGCCGCTATGGCGGCAACCCATCCGTACCACCGGAAAAGCCAGGATCGCATCATCGGTGCAGGCCTCCAGCCGCCAACCTTAAGCATGCCCGTCTGATTTCGATGGGTCGAGAGGGCCGCACCCTGTCTACAGCGTTGTCGCCTGTCTCGACGCGACTATTCACGGCTGTGGATTCGCGAAGCCGTTGCCAAGCTCGACAAGGCAAAGCCGCTGCCATAGGTCGCCGGGAGCGACCTGTTTGCGTACGATGCAGGCACGCGTTGGACCACAGGGGGTCTTCGTGATGCACGGGTCAGCTGCACTGTCGGCTGTGACGTTGCGTGCCTCGGGAGCCCTCTTTTGTCCGTACTGGCTGCATAGCGGAGCGGCGTGCGCTCCACGAAGGAAGTTTCGCCCAGCATGAACCAGACCTCTCTTTCCGCCCTCATCTGGTCGGTCGCCGATCTGCTACGCGGCGACTACAAGCAATCCGAATATGGCCGCGTGATCCTGCCGTTCACCGTGTTGCGCCGCCTGGACTGCGTGCTGGAGGCCAGCAAGACCAAGGTGCTGGCGGAGAAGAAGAAGCGTGAGGTCGCCGGACTCGACCCTGACAAGTTCCTTCGTCGCGTGTCAGGCGTGAAGTTCTACAACGCCTCCGAGCTGGACCTGCCCAGGCTCATGGGCGACCAGGACCACATCGAGTCCAACCTCACCAGCTACGTGCAGGGCTTCTCGCCCGAGGTGCGCGAGATCTTCGAGCGCTTCGACTTCGCCACCCAGGTCAACCGGCTGGCCAAGGCCGACCTGCTGTACCTGGTCACCGAGAAGTTCGCCAAGGTCGACCTGCACCCGGACCGCGTGGACAACGTGCAGATGGGCCTGGTGTTCGAGGAGCTGATCCGCAAGTTCGCCGAACTCTCCAACGAAACCGCCGGTGAGCACTTCACCCCGCGCGAAGTCATCCGGCTCATGGTCAACCTCATCTTCATCGAGGACGACGAAGTGCTCAGCCCTGGCAGCAACGTGGTGCGCACCATCTACGACCCGACGGCAGGGACGGGCGGGATGCTCTCGGTGGCCGCCGAGTTCCTGCGCGACCACAACCCGGACGCGCGCCTGTCGCTGTACGGCCAGGAGCTCAACGACGAGTCCTACGCCATCTGCAAGGCGGACATGCTGATCCGCGGGCAGGAGGTCACCAACCTGGTGCCAGGCAACACGCTCAGCGACGACGGCCACGCCGCGCGCAGGTTCGACTACATGCTGTCCAACCCGCCGTTCGGCGTGGAGTGGAAAAAGGTCGAGAAGGCCATCCGCAAGGAGCACGAGGAAAAGGGCTTCGACGGCCGCTTCGGCCCCGGCCTGCCGCGCGTGTCCGACGGCTCCATGCTGTTCCTGCTGCATCTGGTGTCCAAGATGCGCCCGGCGGTGGACGGCGGCAGCCGCTTCGGCATCGTGCTCAACGGCTCGCCGCTGTTCACCGGCGGCGCCGGCAGCGGCGAGAGCGAGATCCGCCGCTACCTGCTGGAGAACGACCTGGTGGAGGCCATCGTCGCCCTGCCCACCGACATGTTCTACAACACCGGCATCGCCACCTACGTGTGGGTCGTCTCCAACAAGAAGGAGCACGACCGCAGGGGCTACGTGCAGCTCATCGACGCCGGCAGCTTCTGGCAGAAGATGCGCAAGAGCCTCGGCTCCAAACGCAAGGAAATGAGTGACGCGCACATCGACGCCGTCACCAAACTGTTCGGCGAGTTCCAGGAGGCAGAACTGGCCACCGTGTTCGACGCCGACGGCAAGGAAGTGGAGCGCACCGTCATCGTCGCCGCCGAATTCGCCCCCGAGCCGCCGCCCGGCGGCAAGGTGAAGGTGGCCCCGCTAGCGCGCATCTTCCGCAACGAGGAGTTCGGCTACACCACCATCACCGTCGAGCGCCCGCTGCGCGACGAGCAGGGCAAGGTGGTGCTGGGCCAGAAGGGCAAACAAAAAGGCCAACCGCAGCCGGACAGCAGCCTGCGCGACACCGAAAACGTGCCGCTGGGTGAGGACATCCAGACCTCCTTCGAGCGCGAAGTGCTGCCGCACGCCCCGGACGCCTGGATCGACGAAGCCAAGAGCAAAGTCGGCTACGAGATCCCCTTCAACCGCCACTTCTACGTGTTCGAACCACCGCGCCCACTTCATGACATTGACGAGGAACTGAAGGCCGTGTCGACGCGGATCATGGCCATGCTGGGAGCGCTGGCCGAATGACCGCGCAACCCATTCAGCCCCAGCCCCACCGCGCCTACCCGCACCCCCACGCCCAGTCCGCCATCCCCCTCACCGTCCTGCCAGCGCACGCTGGCATCCAGCGTCTTGGCTTTTGCGGGGTGCGGTCGTGAGCTTGCCGCGTTATCCGGAATACAAGGACAGCGGCATACCGTTGCTAGGAAGCATTCCCGCCCACTGGAGTGCTGCGCGGCTCAAGGAGGTGATCCGGTCTATCGAATCCGGTGTGAGCGTCAACGCCACGGACGTGCCGGCTGCCGAAGATGCCATCGGCGTGCTCAAGACCAGTTGCGTCTACGACGGTACGTTCCGGTGCAAGGAGAACAAGGCGGTCGTAGAGGAAGATCTCAGCCGCGTCTCCTGCCCCGTCGCAGAAGGCACACTGATCGTCAGTCGGATGAATACGCCACCGCTGGTAGGGGCCGCTGGTCTCGTGACGCAGAGCCACCCGAATATCTACCTCCCCGATCGCCTCTGGCAGGTGAGCTTGAGAAATAGCTCGCCGAACTTCGTGCATTACTGGACGCTCAGCGGCGAATATCGCGCGCAGGTCGAGGTTGCATGCTCAGGTACCAGTTCGAGCATGCAGAACCTCGGGCAAGACCAGTTCAGGAATTTCCAGATTGCGCTGCCGCTGGAGGATGAACAACACGCCATCGCCACCTTCCTCGACCGCGAAACCGCCAAGATCGACGCCCTGATCGCCGAGCAGGAAAAGCTGCTGGCGCTGCTGGCCGAAAAGCGCCAGGCCACCATCTCCCACGCCGTCACCCGCGGCCTCAACCCCAACGCCTCCATGAGGGACTCCGGCATCCCCTGGCTGGGCGAAGTGCCGGCGCACTGGCTGATCGGGGGCCTAACCAAGTTCATTGGACCGGTCGTGGACTATCGCGGGCGCACGCCAGCCAAGGGCGATGCGGGTACTTTCTTGGTCACCGCAAAAAATGTTCGTAACGGAGCCATTGACTACGCAGCATCCGAGGAATACGTCGACCCCGTCGAGGCAAACGCATTGCTCTCTCGTGGCCGCCCCGAGGTTGGCGATGTGCTGTTTACCACTGAAGCACCGCTAGGGCAGGTGGCACAGATCGACCGCACGGACATTGCTCTCGCGCAGCGGATCGTGAAGTTCCGCGGTCTTGAGGGAGTCCTTATCAATCGATTCCTGATGTATTGGTTGATGGGCAGCGCGTGCCAGTCTCAACTTGAAACGCTTGCAACCGGGTCGACAGCCCTCGGTATCAAAGCAAGCAAGTTGGGCATGATCGAGTGTCTCGTGCCTCCGATTCCCGAGCAGCAAAAGATCGTCGGACATATCGACCGGCAGTTGAGCCAATTCATCGATCTTGAGGTCGAAGCGGTGCGAGGGATCGATCTATTGCGAGAGCGGCGAAGCGCGCTTATCTCCGCTGCCGTCACCGGCAAGATCGACGTACGTGGTGCAGTCTGAATGGGTCCGAGGACCATCGTGCTTCGTTGGGGAGAGTCGACGCAAGCACATTCAGATTGGAACGCTCCCGACGACGTCGCTGTCTGGATATCCGTGTCAAAGCTCGATGAAGCGTGGAGGCTCGATCACGAGTACTACGTCGGTGCTGGCGGGGACGGGGCGGTTATAGATGACAGATATGAGCGCTTCGGCGAGTGGCTGACTTCCACCCACGGCTGTGTCGAATTGCCCGACGTGGCGATTAACGATGGAGTCGTATCGTTTAGCGACGGTCGACACCGCTTTGCATGGCTTAGGGACCACGGGGTGCAAGCCATGCCCGTGCAGGTTTCACCCGAGCAAGCTCAGGAATTTCGGGAGAGGTTTGGGGTGGCCGAGCGGGTATCCATCGCTACTTGGTGACGTTGCGCCACCGTCTGGTTGAATCTGGATATGTCGCGGATGCGAAGGGGAAGCACAGGATGCAGCAACAAAACGTTTCGATAGCCACGCTGGTAGATATGTACAAGCGCGGAGAACTCCGCCTGCCAGAAATCCAACGCCATTACGTCTGGCAAGCGACTCGTGTACGCGATCTTCTGGACTCGCTTTATCGCGGATATCCCAGCGGCTCCATTCTGATGTGGGAAACCGACGAGCCGGTGCCGACGCGTGACTCTGCAATCGCACAGAACACCAGTGCATTCGTTGGTCGCAAGCTCCTCTTGGACGGCCAGCAGCGATTGACCTCGCTCACGGCCGTTATCAATGGTGAGCCGGTGCACGTGCGTGGGCGCAAGCGACCCATTGAGATCCTGTTCAATCTGGAACACCCAGACGGCCCTCCGTCCGACGTCACCGAAGTTGAGGGTGATGAGACCTCGCCCATCCGGTCGGATGATGAGGACGAAAGCGAGGGGGAGAGCGAGGAGGAGGAGGCTGGTAATGAGGGCTTCCAGCAGCGTCTCGGACGACGCACGTTTGTGGTCGGGAGCAAAGCGCTTCTGGCTCAGTCCAATTGGATTCGTGTCAGTGAGGTGTTCGCCAACGCCAACGATGGACAGCTGCTGCAAAAGGCGGGCGTGCAGTCGTTCGATGATCCACGGTTTCACCGCTATTCCGACCGCCTGAAGAAGCTCCGGGCGATTCGTGACTACAGCTACGTGGTTCACGTGCTTGAGCGCGCCATGAGCTACGAAGAAGTCACCGAGATCTTCGTGCGCGTCAATTCGCTGGGTGCCAAGCTGCGCTCATCCGACCTGGCGCTGGCACAGATGACCTCGCGCTGGCCCAACCTGCTCAAGCAGTTGGAGGAGTTTCAGGACGAGTGCGAGCAGAGCTGGTTCACGATCGATCTGGGTCAGCTGGTACGCGCCATTGTGGTGTTTGCCACTCAGCAATGCTTGTTCCGCAGCGTCGCCAGCACCCCGGTGGAAAGACTCAAGCAGGGTTGGGAGGAGGCCAAGGAAGGACTTCGCTTTGCCATCAACTTTCTTCGTAGCAACGCTGGGATCGAGGACGAATCATTGCTTTCCTCGCCCATGTTCATTCATGCGCTGGCTGCGGTGAGCCGCGTCAAGGACAACAAGTTGACGGCTGACGAGCAGCGCGCCCTGCTGCATTGGTTGCTGGTGGCAAACTCTCGCGGTCGCTACTCCCGCGGCTCCACCGAAACGCTGCTCAACGAGGATCTAGCCATCATCTTTCGTGGCGGCGATTTGGCTGCGCTTATCGAACCGGTTCGCCGACAGTTTGGCCGCCTGCATGTTGAGCCGGGGGATCTCGCTGGACGAGGTGCCAATAGTCCCTTGTTCTCGCTGGCTTACCTCGCGTTGAAGGACGCCGGAGCGCGCGATTGGTACAGCGGGCTTGGCCTGTCGCTGACCCATCAAGGCAAGCTGCACTTCATCCAGTGGCACCACATCATTCCGAAGTCCCTGCTCAAGAACCGCTACGAAACCGGCGAGATCAACGAGATCGCCAACATGGCCTTCATCACCGGGCAGACCAATCGACGGATCAGCAACAAGGACGCGACCGGCTACTTGGCTGAGATTGTTGTCAAGCAAGGCGAGCAGGCGTTGATGAGTCAGTGCGTTCCGCTGGACGCCTCACTCTGGGACACGGATCGCTATCGCGATTTCCTCAAGGCAAGGCGGGAGGCCTTGGCCGAGAGGATGAATCGCTTCGTCAGCGAGAAAGCAGGGCTGCCCGTCGCCGGCGCTGCGGTGTCCTAGAGGACCATGCTCGCGATCCGAGCGTTGCGAATCGGGTTAATTTCAGATAAAAGCCCAAATGAAATTAACGGGCGCCGCTAATTTCACTTCGCACTGGGGATCGCCATGCATCGTCCGCCGCCGGGGGAGTACCGCACCGTGTCCACGGCGGGCGAGCCGTTTCGCGCGTTCGTGCCGGCGGCTTTGCCGCCGCTTCCGCCCATCGACTGGAATCCCGCGCTGCGCCGCCGCTTCGATGATGCGCTGGTTGCGCTGGGGCGGCTGGATGCGGTGTCGACGCTGCTGCCGAATGCGGCGCTGGTGCTGTACAGCTTTATCCGCAAGGAGGCGGTGCTGTCCTCGCAGATCGAGGGTACGCAGTCCTCGCTGGCGGACCTGCTGCTGTACGAGATCGACGAGCAGCCGGGCGTGCCGGTGGAGGATGCGCAGGAGGTCAGCCGCTACGTCGCTGCCTTGGAACACGGGCTCACGCGCCTGCGCGGCGGTTTTCCGCTCAGTCTGCGGCTGATCGGCGAGATGCATGCCGTGCTGCTGGATCACCCGCAGGGCCGAGGCAAGACGCCGGGCGAGTTCCGGCGCAGCCAGGTCTGGCTCGGCGGCACGCGTCCCGGCAACGCGGTGTTCGTGCCACCGCCTGCCGATGCGGTGGCGGATTGCCTGGCGGACCTGGAGCGTTTTCTCAACGACCTGCCGCAGTCGACGCCGCCGCTGATCAAGGCCGCGCTGGCCCACGTGCAGTTCGAGACGATCCATCCGTTCCTGGACGGCAATGGGCGCATGGGACGACTGCTGATCGTGCTGCAACTGGTCCACGACGGCCTGCTGCGCGAGCCGCTGCTGTACCCCAGTCTGTTCTTCAAGAAGCACCGGCCGCTGTACTACGAACTGCTCAATGCGGTGCGTCTGCAGGGCGATTGGGAGCGCTGGCTGGACTACTTTGCCGAGGGTATCGAGCAGAGCGCGACGCAAGCCGTCGCGACGGCAAAGCAACTGCTGGCACTGGTCGGACAGGATCGCGACCGCATCGCGACCATGGGACGCAGCGCGACGTCGGCACTCGCTGTGCTGCAGGCGCTGCAGCGTCAGCCGGTGACGAGTGCTGCGGCGTTGGTAAAGGCCACCGGCCTGGCGCTGGCGACGGTGAACCGCGTTCTGGTGCAACTGGTGGACGCGGGCATCGTATCCGAGCTGACCCAGCGCCAGCGCGACCGCATCTTCAGTTATCGCGCTTACGTGGACGCCCTCAATGCGGAGCTCTGACGGCGGCGTCCGTTTTCAATTCCGGGGAAAGGGCGCATGAACCTGCACAGGGAAGTCCATTTCGAGACGGCGATCTGCAATCACCTCGCCGCCCACGGCTGGTACTGCGCCGAGGGTGACGCCCAGCACTACGACCGCGCCTATGGCCTGTATCTGCCCGATCTGCTCACGTGGATCGAAGCGACCCAGCCAGAGAGCTGGGAACGGCTGACCAAGTCACACGGCCCCGCCACGGCGGGGCGCCTCGCCGAGCGCGTGCGCAAGAACCTGGACGAGCGCGGCACGCTGGAGGTGCTGCGCCGGGGCGTGGAGATGATCGGGCTGAAGGCGCCCTTGGTGCTGGTGCAGTTCAAGCCGGCGCTGGCGATGAACCCCGAACTGGAGCAGCGTTACGCCGCCAACCGCCTGCGCGTGGTGCGTCAGGTGAAGCATTCGCCAAACAACGCGCACGACGCGCTGGATTTGGTGCTGTTCGTCAACGGCATTGCAGTGGCGACGGCGGAGTTGAAGTCCGATTTCACACAGAGCGTGGGCGACGCGGTGGACCAGTACCGCTTCGACCGGCATCCGCATCCGAAGGGCGGCGTGGCCGAGCCGCTGCTGTCCTTTCCGGGTGGCGCGCTGGTGCATTTCGCGGCGAGCCAGGCCGAAGTGATGATGACCACGCGATTGGAGGGGGCGGCCACGCGCTTCCTGCCGTTCAACCTGGGGCACGACGGCGGCGCCGGCAACCCGCCGAACCCGGACGGCTTCGCCACCGCCTACCTGTGGGAGCAGGTGTGGGCGCGCGATAGCTGGTTGGAGATCCTGGGCCGCTATCTGATCGGCAAGCGTGACGACAAGAAGCGCCTCACGCAGGTGATCTTTCCCCGTTACCACCAGTTGGATGCGACTAGGAAGCTGCTTGCCGACGTGCGCGCGAACGGAACTGGGCAGCGCTATCTGATCCAGCACTCGGCCGGTTCCGGCAAGACCAACTCGATCGCGTGGACCGCGCACTTTCTGGCCGACCTGCATGACGAGGCGCACACCAAGCTGTTCGACAGCGTGCTGGTGGTGTCCGACCGCAACGTGCTGGACGCGCAACTGCAGGAGGCGATCTTCGACTTCAAGCGCACCGCGGGCGTGGTGGAGACGATCACCAGCGAGCGCGGCAGCAAGAGCGCCCAGCTCGGGCAAGCGCTGAAGGATGGCAAGAAGATCATCGTCTGCACGATCCAGACGTTCCCGTTTGCACTGCAGGCGGTGCAGGAACTGGCGGCCACCGAGGGCAAGCGCTTCGCGGTGATCGCGGATGAGGCACACAGCTCGCAGACGGGCGAAGCGGCGTCCAAGTTGAAGCAGCTGCTGAGTGCCGAAGAATGGGCTGAGTTGCAGGACGGCGGTGAGATCGACACTGAGACGCTATTGGCCGCCAACATGGTTGCGCGTGCGGGCGCCAAAGGCCTGACTTATGTTGCCTTCACGGCCACGCCCAAGCAGAAGACCCTGGAATTGTTCGGCCGCCCTGGGCCGGACGGGTTGCCCCAGCCCTTCCACGTCTATTCCATGCGCCAGGCGATCGAGGAGGGTTTCATTCTCGACGTTCTGAGGAACTACACGCCGTACAAGCTGGCCTTCCGGCTGGCCCACGAGGGCCGGGAATACGACCGTGCCGAGGTCGAGCGCAGCGCTGCGATGAAGGGGATCATGCAGTGGGTGCGCCTGCATCCCCACAACATCGCCTCCAAGGTGCAGGTGGTGGTCGAGCACTACCGCGAGAATGTGCTGCCGCTGCTTGGGGGAAGGGCGAAAGCGATGGTCGTGGTGGCAAGCCGCAAGGAGGCGGTGCGCTGGCAGAAGACCATTCGTGCGTACATCGAGCGCCAGGGATATCCCTTGGGGGTGTTGGTCGCGTTCTCCGGCGAGGTCAGCGATGCCGAGAGTTACCCGCAGCCGGTCACCGAGGCGAGTTCCGACCTCAACCCAGGTTTGCGCGGACGGGGCATCCGGGACGCCTTTGCCGATCCCGGCTTTCATCTGTTGCTGGTAGCGAACAAGTTCCAGACCGGCTTCGACCAGCCGCTTCTGTGCGGCATGTACGTCGACAAGAAGCTGGGCGGTATCCAGGCGGTGCAGACGCTGTCCCGTTTGAATCGCGCTCATCCGGGCAAGGACACCACCTACATCCTCGACTTCGTCAACGATGCGGCCGAGATCCTCAAGGCGTTCAAGACCTACTACGAGACGGCGGAGCTGGAAGCCACTACCGATCCGCACCTGGTCTTCGATCTGCGCGCCAAGCTCGATGCGTCCGGCAACTATGATCAGTTCGAGGTCGAACGCGTCGCGGTGGTCGAAACCGATCCGCGTGGCACCCAAGCGCAATTGTCGGCGGCTCTTACGCCGGTGGCCGATCGCCTGCTCAAGCGCTATCGCTCTGCCCAGCAGGGTAGGGCAGCGGCGCTCGATCAGGGGGACGAGGCTGCGGCCGAGAACCACAAGGGGGTCATGGAGGCGTTGCTGCAGTTCCGCAACGACATGGGCGCCTTCGTGCGCCTCTACAGCTTCCTCTCCCAGCTGTTCGACTACGCGAATACCGACATCGAAAAGCGCTTCATCTTCTACAAGCGCCTGATCCCTTTGCTGGAGTTCGGCCGCGAACGGGAGGAGGTCGATCTTTCCAAGGTGGTGCTCACCCATTACTCAGTACGCAGTGCGGGCCGCCAACCGATCAATCTGGGCGATGGCAAGGGCAGCTACAAATTGCCGCCGATGGATGCCGTCGGCACCGGCACGCCGCAGGACAAGCAACGCGCCCTGCTGGCCGAGATCATCGAGAAGGTCAACGGACTGTTCGAAGGTCAGCTCACCGAGGGTGATCACCTGCAGTACGTCAACGGCGCACTCAAGGGCAAGATGCTGGAGAACGAGACCCTGATCCAGCAGTCGGCACGCAACAGCAAGGAACAGTTTGGCAATTCGCCCGATCTGCGCGAGGCGCTGACGAACGCCATCATGGATGCGCTGGATGCGCACACCACCATGAGCACGCAGGCGCTGGGCTCGGAGCGCGTGCGTGATGGCTTGTTGCACATCCTGCTTGGGCCTGCGCAGCTATACGAAGCGCTACGGGCGAAAGCAGAAGCAAGGGTCGGGGGTGGCTGAAGGCGCCGAGGCGCCTATGTACAGCCCCCATGACTTCCGGCCGTGTCCCCCCACGGCCCACTCAGGCAACACTCGCGCGGCCCTGTGCCGCTCGTCACCTTTCTGGTGCCGCCCGCACGGCTCGTCGTTCCGTTCACCCCACAAGGACCCCTATGCGCCGTCATCTCTCCACCGCAATCTGCCTGGCTCTGGCCGGGCTTTCCATGGCTCCGCTTGGCGTGGCTTCGGCCGCGGAGGCGCGGCTGGTCACGACGCAGTTGCCGCGGGGGGTGGTGCCTTCGCACTACGACGTGGCGGTGGTGCCGCATGCGGACAAGATGACGTTCGACGGGCAGGTGACGATCACGCTGACGGTGACCAAGCCGACCAGCTCGATCACGCTCAATGCGGCGGACCTCTCCTTCTCCAAGGTGTCGCTGACGCCGGAGAAGCTGAAGATCGCGATCCCCGAGCCGAAGGTGTCGGTCGACGCGAAGGCGCAGACCGCCACGTTCACCTTCGACCACCCGATTCCCGCCGGCACCTACCGCCTGGCGATGACCTACACCGGCAAGATCGGCACGCAGGCCAACGGCATCTTCGCGCTGGACTACGACACCAAGGCCGGCAAGAAGCGCGCGCTGTACACGCAGTTCGAGAACTCCGACGCGCGCCGCTTCATCCCTTCGTGGGACGAGCCCAACTACAAGGCGACCTTCACGCTGACGGCCACGGTGCCCAGCGACGAGATGGCGGTGAGCAACATGCCGATCGCCTCGAAGAAGGATCTGGGCAACGGCCTGACCGAAGTGCACTTCGGGCAGTCGCCGAAGATGTCCACCTACCTGCTGTTCTTCGGCCTGGGCGACTTCGAGCGCGCCACGCTGAAGGCCGAGGGCGGTACCGAGATCGGCGTGATCACGCAGAAGGGCATGGTCGACCAGGCCAAGTTCGCGCTGGATTCCTCCAAGCAGGTGCTGAAGGAATACAACGACTACTTCGGCGTGCCGTATCCGCTGCCCAAGCTGGACAACATCGCCGCGCCGGGCCAGAGCCAGTTCTTCTCGGCGATGGAGAACTGGGGCGCGATCTTCACCTTCGAGTATTCGCTGCTGCTCAACCCGCAGATCTCCACGCAGCTGGACAAGCAGCGCGCGTTCAACGTCGCGGCGCACGAGATGGCGCACCAGTGGTTCGGCGACCTGGTGACCATGAGCTGGTGGGACGACCTGTGGCTCAACGAGGGCTTCGCCTCGTGGATGGCCGCGCGCACCACCCAGAGGCTGCACCCCGAGTGGCACACCGACCTCGACGCCGTCGGCGTGCGCGAAGGCGCCATGTCGCAGGACTCGGTCGTCACCACGCACCCGATCGTGCAGCACGTGGAAACGGTGGAGCAGGCCAGCCAGGCGTTCGACGCGATCACCTACTCCAAGGGCGAGGCGGTGATCCACATGCTGGAAGGCTACGTGGGCGAGGACGCCTGGCGTACCGGCGTGCGCAACTACATCAAGGCGCACGAGCACGGCAACACGGTGTCGGACGACCTGTGGAAGTCGGTGCAGGCCGCGGCCGGCAAACCGATTACTCAGATCGCGCACGACTTCACGCTGCAGCCGGGCATCCCGCTGATCGAGGTGCGCGCGGCCGCCTGCTCCAACGGCAAGACCGAGATCGCGCTGCGCCAGGGCGAGTTCACCCGCGACCGGCCGAACAAGACGCCGCTGCGCTGGCACGTGCCGGTGATCGCCAAGACGGTGGACGGCAAGGAAGTACGCACGGTGGTCGACGGCAAGGCCACGCTGAGCGTGCCGGGCTGCGGCCCCGTGCTGGTCAACGCCGGCCAGACGGGCTACTACCGCACGCTTTACGCACAGAACAACTTCGATGCCCTGAAGGGGCAGTTCGCGAAGCTTGCCCCGATCGACCAGCTCGGCCTGCTGGGCGACACCTGGGCGCTGGGCATGGCCGGCAACGAGCCGGTGTCCAACGTGCTGGCGCTGATCACGGCCACCCCGGCCGACGCTGATCCGCAGGTGTGGGCGGAAGTGGCCGGCTACCTGTCGGCGCTGGACAACTACTACCGCGGCGACCAGGCCCGCCAGCAGCGCCTGCGCACGTTCGCGCTGGCCCAGCTGCACCCGGTGTTCGCCAAGATCGGCTGGGAGGCCAAGGCCGGCGAGAGCGTGCCGACCGCCAACCTGCGCACGCAGCTGATCGGCGTGATGGCCAACCTGGGCGACCAGCAAGTGATCGGCGAGGCCCGCCGCCGCTTCGCCGCGCAGAATACCGATCCGGCCGCCTTGCCGGTGGCGTTGCGCAAGACCGTCACCGCGATCGTCGCCGAGCACGCGGACGAGGCCACCTGGGATCACCTGCACGCGCAGGCCAAGGCCGAGACCACGCCGCTGATCAAGGACCAGCTCTACAGCATGCTCTCGATCCCGGAGAACGATGCGCTGGCCCAGCGCGCACTGGAACTGGCGCTCACCGGCGAGCCGGGTGCGACCAACAGCGCCGGCATGATCCGCGCGGTGGGCTACCACCATCCGGAGATGGCGTTCGACTTCGCCGTGGCGCACAAGGACCAGGTGGACAAGCTGGTCGACGCCCAGTCGGCTACCCGCTACTACCCCGCAATCGGCGCCGGCTCGACCAAGCCGGAGATGATCCAGAAGATCCAGGACTATGCGCAGAAGTACATCGCGCCGACCTCCCGCCGCGTGGCCGACCAGGTCATCGCCAACATCAAGTACCGCATGATGATCCGCCAGGATCGCCTGCCGTCCATCGACGAGTGGCTGGAGAAGCACTCGGGCTGAGGCAGGACGCACGTCGCACGGAACGAGGCCCCGCATCGCGGGGCCTTTTTCTTGGGTGCCGGCAACGGAGCAGGCCGCTGGCGAGATGCGAGCTCGCGCCGGCGGCCTGCCGCCGTGATCGATCAGATCGATCCGGGTGCGACGACAGGCATCGATAGCTTTCATCGAACGGCATGACCTCTGACCCTGGCCGGTAACCGTGCAGGGCATACGCTGGATGCGCCATCTGGTGGATGGCTCTCACCGATCGGATGGCAGGGCGGCGCCGGTGCCTGGTATCAGCCAGGCGCTAGGCAGGCCGTCCAATCCCCATGGGCATCGGGCCAAACCCCTGGCTCTCCATGGTTCCCCCCAACATCGATGAGAAGCAGGTATCCCCATGAACGCATCCTTCTCGACCCACGCGGGCGCACCCCGCCGGGCAGCGTTGCGGAAGCTGGCACTGGTTGCGGCCGTAGTCGCCTGTGGAACGGCGGTCTCCGCCGCGGCCCTGGCCGATGAGCAGACGACCGGCAGGGTGTTCGGCAATGCACCAGCCGGCAGTTCGGTAGTGATCCGGAGCGATTTCGGAATCCGGCGCGAGGTGCCGGTGGACGCTGCCGGCCGCTACATGGCCAATTGGCTGCCGGTAGGCGTCTACACGGTTACGGCGATGGCGAACGGCAAGGCCCTCGTCGAGCACCAGGGCGTCCCGATCCTGGTGGACCGCGGCTCCAGGGTGGACTTCGCCTGCACGCTGGGGCGCTGTTCGGAGATGGCGCAGAGGTAAGTGGTGGCGCGTCCCGTGAGGCAAGCGTCGACGGCTTGCGACGGGGCGGCGCCCGGGTGCGCTCTGTGGTGCTTTGCCCAGAGCTCCCCATCCGCCTGGCGGCACCTTCCCCCGCGTTCGCGGGGGAGGGTGCCCGAAGGGCGGATAGGAAGGCCGTGTGAGGAGACTCACGCCCAAGCGCCTAGCCCGGCATCCGCCGGGGAGTCCACAAGCGCGATGCGGCAACACGCGCTTCATGCAAAGGGTGACTTCTGACCCATCGGCGACTGGCGTGTGTCGGATACGCTATGCAGGGTTCCGGAAGCTCTCCCCAAGCGGCCGGAACCACGGACGGTCCCTCGCCTGGCATTCAACCTGCCGGCTTGCCGGACCTCCCACTGATCCGAGGGCGCAACGCCAAACCCCTGGCGGCCCGCGGCTCTCCCACATCGAACCCAAAGAAGGTAACCCCATGAAGAAGCTCAACTCGATGGTCGCGGCGCTTGCGGTCTGCGGTCTGCTTGGCTCCGCCGCGGCGTACGCACAGGCCACGGCTGGCGATGTTTTCGGCAAGGCGCCGGCGGGCGACACGGTCTTCGCGAAGAACACGAGCAACGCCACCCAGCGCCAGGTGAAGGTCGATGACAAGGGTCGCTACTCGATCCGCTCGCTGCCGGCGGGCGTCTACGACGTCACGTTGATGGAGAACGGCAAGCCGGTCGTCAAGCATGCCAACGTGCCGGTGGTGGTGGGGCGTGGCATCAAGGTCGATCTCAACACTTCGGCTTCTGGCACGGGCCAGCAGTAAGCGCGGCTCCCCAGTTCGGACCGGGTGACGCAAAAAAAGCCCGGCGCCGTTCGGCGCCGGGCTTTTCCTTTGAGAAAGCGCGGGCGGCCCGCGCTCTGGTTCAGAGCGCTTCGAAGATGCCCGCCGCGCCCATGCCGGTGCCGATGCACATGGTCACCATGCCGTACTTCTGCTTGTGCCGGCGCAGGCCGTGCACCAGCGTGGCCACGCGGATGGCGCCGGTGGCGCCGAGCGGGTGGCCGAGCGCGATGGCGCCGCCGAGCGGGTTGACCTTGGCCGGGTCGAGCTCGAGGTCCTTCATCACGGCCAGCGCCTGCGCGGCGAAGGCTTCGTTGAGCTCGATCCAGTCGAGCTGGTCGCGGCTGATACCAGTGCGCTTGAGCGCCAGCGGGATGGCTTCCTTGGGGCCGATGCCCATGATTTCGGGCGGCACGCCGGCGACGGCGTAGCCGACGAAGCGGGCCAGCGGCTGCAGGTTGTATTCCTTCACCGCCTTCTCGCTCGCGATCAGCACGGCGCCGGCGCCGTCGGACATCTGGCTGGAGTTGCCGGCGGTCACGCTGCCGCCGAACTGGCCGTTGCGGAACACAGGCTTCAATTTGGCGAGCACATCCGGCGTGCTGCCCGGACGCGGGCCTTCGTCCTGGCTGATGACGCGGCTGTCGGTGACGACCGTGTCCCTGGCCAGGTCCGGATAGTGGTCGTCGAGCTGGAACGGGGTGATCTCGTCCTTGAACTCGCCGGCGGCCTGCGCGGCCAGGGCGCGCTCGTGGCTGCGCGCGGCGAAGGCGTCCTGTTCCTCGCGGCTGATCTTCCACTGCTTGGCGACGTTCTCGGCGGTGATGCCCATGCCGTAGGCGATGCCGATGTGCTCGTTGTCGAAGATCGCCGGGTTCATCGCGACCTTGTGGCCCATCATCGGCACCATGCTCATGCTTTCGGTCCCGCCGGCGATCATTAGGTCGGCCTCGCCCAGGCGGATCGCGTCGGCGGCGTAGGCCACGGCCTGCAGGCCCGAGGAGCAGAAGCGGTTGATGGTCACGCCCGGCACGGTATGCGGCAGGCCGGCCAGCAGCACGCCGATGCGTGCCACGTTCATGCCTTGCTCGGCCTCGGGCATGGCGCAGCCGATCACCGCGTCGCCGATGCGGTGCGGGTCGATGCCCGGCGCTTGCGCCATCACGGCACGGATCACGTGGGCGAGCATGTCGTCCGGGCGGGTGTTCTTGAAGACGCCACGCGGCGCCTTGCCGACCGGCGTGCGCGTGGCGGCGACGATGTAGGCGTCCTGGATTTGCTTGGTCATCGTTTTGCTCCGTCGCGTCGCGCCTGTCTCAGGCGGCAACGCGTTGTGGTTGCGTTCGTGGGCGTGTCGGCGCAGATGGGCGAGTGCTCAGTTGCGCAGCGGCTTGCCGGTCGTCATGGTGTGGGCGATGCGGGCCTGCGTCTTTTCGGTCTTGGCCAGCTCCACGAAATGCTTGCGCTCGAGCCCGAGCAGCCAGGCCTCGTCGACCAGCGAGCCGCGCTCGATACCGCCGCCGCAAAGGGTGTCGGCGATGCGGCTGGCGATCGCCACGTCGTGCTCCGAGGCGAAGTAGCCGGCCTGCAGGTTGACCAGCGAGGCCTTGAAGGTCGCCGTGCCGGTGTCGCCGGCGACAGGAATCGCGCGGGCGGGCAGGGGCGGGCGCCAGCCGCTCTCGGCAAGCGCCGAGGCGACCTGCTTGGCGACGTAGAGCAGCTCGTATGCATTGAATACCACCACGTCGCTCTCGCGCAGCAGGCCGAGCTGCTTCGCTTCCAGCGCGCTGCCGGACACCTTGGCCATCGCCACCGTCTCGAACACTTTCTTGAGCGATTCGAACGGATCGGCCGGGTTGGCGTTGGCGGCGCGCACGGCCAGTTCCTTCAGGCCGCCGCCGGCCGGCAACAGGCCCACGCCAGCCTCGACCAGGCCGATGTAGCTCTCCAGCGCGGCCACGGTGCGTGCCGAGTGCATCTGGAATTCGCAACCGCCGCCCAGGCACAGGCCGCGCACCGCGGCGACCACCGGCACGAGCGCGTGCTTGATGCGCATGCTGGTGCGCTGGAAGTTGGCGACCATCGCCTCGAAGGCGTCGAACCTGCCGTCCTTCAACAGGCCCAGCGCGCCCTTGAGGTCGGCGCCGGCCGAGAACGGCTCGCCGGTCTGCCAGATCACCATCGCCCTGAGCTTTTCCTCGGCGATGCCGACGGCGTGCCGGATGCCGTCAAGCACCTGGTCGTTGACCGTGTTCATCTTGGTCTTGAACGAAAGGATGCCCACGCCGTCGTCCCCCAGCGTCCACAGACGCACGCCATCGTTCTCCCACACGGTCGTGCCCTGGTCGAACTTCTCGCCCAGGATCGCGTCGGGGAAGAGCTGGCGCGCGTAGACCGCATGCGTGGAGCGCGGCTTGTCGGTGTTGGACGCGGCCGAGTACGAGCCGGCCTTGCCGTGCACGCCGTTGCGTCCGTCGGTGACCCAGGCGGGCAGCGGCGCGGCGCTCATCGCCTTGCCGGCCTGGATGTCCTGTGCGATCCAACCGGCGACCTGCTGCCAGCCGGCGGCCTGCCAGGTCTCGAACGGACCCAGCTTCCAGCCGTAGCCCCAGCGGATGGCGAAGTCGACGTCGCGCGCCGTGTCGGCGATGTCGGCCAGGTGGTAGGCGGCGTAGTGGAACAGGTCGCGGAACATCGCCCACAGGAACTGCGCCTGCGGGTCATTCGAGGCGCGCAGCTTGGCGAACTTATCGGCCGGGTCCTTGATGGCGAGGATCGCGGCCACTTCATCCGAAGCCTGCTGCGATGCAGGCTGGTAGTCGGGCTCTTGTGAGGAGTCCGGCCATGGATGGCCGGGGTTTCGCGCAGGACTGCGCAACACAAGAATGTCCTTGCCCACCTTCTTGTAGAAGCCGGCGCCGGTCTTCTGGCCGAGCGCGCCGGCGTCGATCAGGCCCTGCAGCACGCCGGGCGTCTTGAAGTACTTGTGCCAGGGATCGTCGGCCAACGTGTCGCCCATGGTCTTGATCACGTGCGCCATGGTGTCCAGGCCGACCACGTCAGCGGTGCGGTAGGTGGCGCTCTTGGGCCGGCCGATGGCGGGTCCCGTCAGCGCGTCTACCGTGTCGAAGCCGAGCTTGAACTGCTCGGTGTGGTGCATGGTGGCCAGCATCGAGAACACGCCGATGCGGTTGCCGATGAAATTCGGGGTGTCCTTGGCGATGACCACGCCCTTGCCCACCGTCGTGGCGAGGAAGGCTTCCAGGCCTTCGACCACACTTGCGTCGGTAAGCTTCGTCGGAATCAGCTCGACCAGGTGCATGTAACGCGGCGGATTGAAGAAATGCACGCCGCAGAACCGGTGGCGCATCTCTTCGGGCAGCGCCTCGGCCAGCGTGTTGATCGACAGGCCGGAGGTGTTGGAAGCGATCACCGCGGTCTTCGAGAGATGCGAGGCGATTTTCCGATAGAGATCCAGCTTCCAGTCCATCCGTTCGGCGATCGCCTCGATGACCAGGTCCACTTCCTTCAGGTGATCTAGGTCTTGGTCGTAGTTGGCAGGGATGATCGCCGCAGCCAGGTCCTTGTCCGCCAGCGGGGCGGGCGAGAGCTTCTTCAGGTTCTCGATGGCCTTGAGCGCGATGCCGCTCTTGGGCCCCTCCTTGGCGGGCAGGTCGAACAGCACGGTCTCGACGCCGGCATTGGTCAGGTGCGCGGCGATCTGCGCGCCCATGACGCCGGCGCCGAGAACCGCAGCCTTGCGGATGCGTAGGGCGGGGATGGCGGTCATTGCTCTCTCCAGGTGTACGGGAAGGTGGATAAGGGGCGAGGCGTCATTTGGCGAAAACTGGAATCCGGGCCGTTCCTGTGCCGGGAATGACGTGGAGCGGGAATCGGGATGCGGCGTCGCCAGGCGGGCTCATGGGTGGCTCAGCCCCGCTGCGGCGAAACGCACCAGGTGCGCGATGGTCTGCTCGCGGTGGCTCGACTCGCTCACGCCGCTCTTGCGCTGGATCATGCCGAAGCCGGACATGGCGTGGGTCAGTGCGCCGGTCACCAGGTCGATGCGCCAGTACAGCTCCTCGCGGCTGAGCTTGGGCAGCAAGCGGGCGAACTCGGCGGTGAACTGCCGCATCACGTGGCCGTAGTTCTCGGAGAGGAACTGGCGCAGCGTGTCGTCGTGCTCGGCGAAGGCGCGCGCCAGCACGCGCATGAAGAGCGAGCCGCTGCCGTCGCTGGAGAGCGCCAGGGCAGGGCGGATGAAGGCATCCAGCACGTCCTCCAGAGTGGTCTGCGGCTGGCCCGCGACTTCCGACAGCGCGGCCAGTCGGTGTGTGTTCAGCGTATCCAGGCGTCGGCGGAAGACCTCTTCGACCAGCTTGTCCTTGGAGCCGAAGTGGTAGTTCACGGCCGCCAGGTTGACCCCGGCGGCGGCGGTCAACTGGCGCAACGACGCCCCATCGAAGCCGCGCTGGGCGAACAGCAGCTCGGCGGCGGTAAGGATGCGTTCCTTGGTCGAGGCGGAACTGTTCACGCGTGGGCTCGCTCGTCGGCAGGGAATCAAACGATCGTTTGAGCATACGCGCGGGCGTTCCAGGCCGTCAAACGGGCGTTTGCATTCACGCCCAGCCCGCTTGCGATCAGGTTAGAATCTGTCAAACTTTCGTGAGCTAAATCCTCATTTCGTGTCGGATTTGGCTCTACATTGCTCGGCAAACGTGCCGATAGCCCACTCAGATACCAGTATTCCGGAGCAGACCGAACATGGCGCTGGAGCGCACCCTTTCCATCATCAAGCCCGATGCCGTTGCCAAGAACGTGATCGGCCAGATCTACGCCCGTTTCGAGCAGGCCGGCCTGAAGGTCATCGCAGCCAAGATGAAGCAGCTCTCGCGCAAGGAGGCAGAAGGCTTCTATGCGGTGCACAGAGAGCGCCCGTTCTTCAATGCGCTGGTCGAATTCATGATTTCCGGCCCGGTGATGATCCAGGTGCTGCAGGGCGAGGGCGCCATCGCGAAGAATCGCGAGCTGATGGGCGCGACCAACCCGAAGGACGCCGCGCCGGGCACGATCCGCGCCGATTTCGCTGATTCGATCGACGCCAACGCCGTCCACGGCTCTGACGCCGCCGAGACCGCCAAGGTCGAGATCGCCTACTTCTTCCCGGAAACGGACGTCCTTCCTCGTTGAGATAAGTTGTGAACCAGGTTGTAGCCACTTCTACCGACCCGAAAGCCGCAAGCGACAAGGTCAACCTGCTCGACTTCGATCGCCAGGGCCTGCGTGATTTCTTCGCGCAGCTCGGCGAGAAGCCGTATCGCGCCGAGCAGGTGATGAAGTGGATCTACCACCGCCTGGAAGACGACTTCGGCAAGATGACCGACGTGGGCAAGGCGCTGCGCGCCAAGCTCGAGGCCTCGTGCTACGTCGGTCCGCCCAAGACCTTGTTCGACAAGGCCGCCGCCGACGGCACGCACAAGTGGTTGCTCGGCATGGACGGCGGCAACGCCGTCGAGGCGGTCTACATCCCCGAGCCGACCCGCGGCACGCTGTGCGTGTCCTCGCAGGTCGGCTGTGGCTTGAACTGCCAGTTCTGTTCCACCGCCACGCAGGGTTTCAACCGCAACCTCGCCGCCTCCGAAGTGATCGGCCAGGTGTGGGTGGCCGCCAAGCATCTGGGCAACGTCACGCACCAGAACCGCCGCATCACCAACGTGGTGATGATGGGCATGGGCGAGCCGCTGCTGAACTTCGACAACGTGGTCGCGGCGATGAGCCTGATGCGCGACGACTTGGGCTTCGGCCTGGCGTCCAAGCGCGTGACGCTCTCCACCGCCGGCCTGGTGCCGATGATCGACAAGCTGTCCGAGGCCATCGACGTGTCGCTGGCGGTATCGCTGCACGCGGCCAACGACGAGTTGCGCACCGAGCTGGTGCCGCTCAACAAGCGCTACCCGATCGTCGAGCTGATGGGCGCCTGCCAGCGCTGGATCGAGCGCCGCCCGCGCACCTCGATCACCTTCGAGTACACCTTGATGAAGGGCGTGAACGACCAGCCCGAGCATGCGAAGCAGCTGATCAAGCTGATGCGCAAGCTGCCCACCGGCAGCGCGAAGGTGAATCTGATCCCGTTCAATCCCTTCCCGGGCACGCGCTTCGAGCGCTCGGACGCCGAGACCATCCGTGCGTTCCAGACCCAGCTTCTCAACGCCAACGTGCTGACCATGCTGCGCCGCACGCGTGGCGACGACATCGACGCAGCCTGCGGCCAATTGAAGGGGCAGGTGCTGGACCGTACCCGCCGCCAGGCCGAATTCCGCAAGCGGCTGGACCACGCACGACAGGAACAGGGAGTGGCGCATGCGCCTTGAACGTTGGGCGGGGGCCTTGTTGGCGTTGGCGCTGGCCGGGTGCGTGACCAATACCGACGGCGAGTTCGGCGGCAAGATGCCCCGTACCAGCAAGAGCCAGGAGGCCGAGGACGCCGCGCGCGTCCATACCGAATTGGGCCAGCAATACATGGCCAATGGCGACCTGCAGACCGCCATGGAAAAGCTCACCAAGGCTTTGCAGTTCGACAATGACTACGCGCCCGCGCACACCGTCATGGCCGTGCTGGACGAGCGCATCAACCGGCCCGGGGACGCCGAGCAACACTATCGCCGGGCGGTGCAACTGGAACCGGACAAGGGCGGCCCGAACAACAATCTCGGCGCCTTCCTCTGCCGCATCGGCAAGGGCGGCGAAGCCTTAGGTTTTTTCCAGAAGGCGCTGAAGGATCCGTTCTACAAGACGCCTGATGTGGCGCTGACCAACGAGGGCATCTGCCAGCTGCGCATGAACGACCGCGCCGGCGCCGAGCAGAGCCTGCGCAAGGCGCTGGAGGCCAATCCGCAGAACGGCGAGGCGCTGCTGCATGTCGCCAAGCTGCTTTATCTGAACAACGATGCTTTTCGCGCCCGTGCGTTCATCCAGCGCTTCGACGCGCTGGGCCAGCCCAGCGCGGTGGCGCTCAAGCTCGGTTATGACATTGAAACCCGTCTGGGCAACATGGATGCAGCCCAAACCTATCGCAGGCGACTGCAGGGCCAGTTCCCGGATTCGGAGCAGGCACACGCCATCGACACACCCGCTAGCCCATGACCTCCCAGCAGCCCAATCTCGGCCATCGCGCGATTGATCTGTTCGCCATTGCGGCGATCACGGATGGCCCGTCGAACTCCCTGTCTGCCAGCTTCGGCTCTCGTCTGCGCGCGGCACGCGAAGCGCGCGGCCTGGACATCGAGGCCTGCGCCCACGCTCTGAAGCTTCCTGCGCGCGTGCTGCGCCAGCTGGAAGCCGATCAGCGCGAAGGCATCGACTATGCCGTTTACCTGGCAAGCTACATTACCAAGTACGCCCGCTATCTTGGCCTGGACGAAGACGCCATCCAGGCCCAGCTGGCCGGCATCAAGCGCGTCGCGCCGACATTGGTGGCGACCGGCGGCATGTCGCATTCGCGCTACCTGCTGGAGCGTTACGCCACCGCTGCCACTTACGTGGTGCTTACTGCGGTGATCGTGGTGCCGATGGTGTGGCTGGGTGTGCGCGGCACGCTGGACCGGGACATGAGCCATCTTGCCCCGCTTGACGCCACCCCGGTGGCTCAGCAGGACGCCCCGGTCCGCACCGCCGGTACCACGGCTGCCGCGGTACCGTCCGCCACCCGGCCAGCGACCCCGCCCCAGACCGAGGAGCAGCCGCTGCTGGCATCGATGGCGCCGTTCCCCGGTCTGGAGAGCGGCAACCTGACGGCGACGCGCGCGCCGGCGGCAGCAAGCACGGCCGCATCCGCGGCGCCGGCATCCAACCCTGCGGACGGGCACAGCCTCACTCTCAGCCTGGCGCAGGCGAGCTGGGTCGAGGTGCTGGCCGCCGACGGTTCCCGTCTTGAGTACGGCCTGCTTCCGGCCGGCAGCAGCAAGACCTGGACGAACGCGCAACCGCTGGACGTGCGAATCGGCAACGCTACCGGCGCCCAGGTAACGGTCGACGGCAAGCCGCTGGCCCTGGATGCCTATCGTCGCGCCAACGTCGCGCATTTCCGCGTGCAGGACGGCAAGCCCGTACCCAGCGGCACCTGACCGCCCGGTCGGCTTGCCGCGCACAAGGCCGTCCGCCGGACGCGCGCAAGCGCGGATCCGAAGAAAACCCGTCTCTCAGGTCGAGTCGGGCGCCCGTGGCCGCGGTGCTTCGGTTATGCTTGTCCATTGACCGCCGTCGCGTGCGGTCGTGATGCTTCACCCTTAAACCCATCTGGCGAGCGCCGGTCCGGCCTGGGCCGACGCGCCGCGTGCTTCCGACGGATTACTGCATGGCATTCGACGCATACGACGATTACGAACAGGGCGAACGCGTACAGCAATGGCTGCGCCAGAACGGCCTGTCCATCGCCATCGGCATCGTCATCGGTCTGGTCGCGATCTTCGGCTGGCAGCAGTGGCGCAACCATCAGGCCACGCGCGAGCTGGAGGCTTCCAACCTCTACCAGCAACTGCAGACGGCCGCGGCCGCCGGCAAGGGCGCCCAGGTCGACCAGCTCACCGAGCGCCTGCAGAACGACTACGCGAAGTCGGCCTACGCGATCTTTGCCGCCAGCGACCGTGCGCAACGCCAGGTCGAGGCCAACCAACTGGACAAGGCCCTGGCATCCCTGCAGTGGGCGCGCGGCCATGCCGGCGACACCCCGCTCAAGCCGCTGATCGAACTGCGCATGGCCAAGGTGCAGCTGGCCGCCGGCAAGGCCAGCGATGCGCTGGCTACGCTCGACGCCGGCGCCGCCAAGGGCTACGAGGCGCTGCGCCAGGAACTACGCGGCGATGCGCTGGTCAAGCTTGGTCGCGCGGATGAAGCGCGCAGGGCCTACCAGGCGGCGTTGGCCGCGATGGGCGAAGACGCGCCACAGCGCGCTGCCTTGCAACTCAAACTCGACGATCTGGCCGTGGCCGGGAAGCAGGGCGCATGAAAGTGTTTGGCATGAACCGGGTTGGCATGAAGAAAGCCATGGCGGTGGCCTTGATCGGGCTGGTCGCACTGGCCGGCTGCCACAACGCCAAGAAGGAGAACGTCCAGCCGCCGACGCCGCTGGCGAAGGACTTCAAGCCCACCGTCCAGGTCACCCGGCTGTGGCGCGAGAGCATCGGCGACGGCGCCGGCGACACCGGCGTCCGCCTGCGTCCGACCGTGGTCGATGGCGTGCTCTATGCCGACAGCAACGATGGCAAGCTGGTCGCGCTGGATGCGGCCACCGGCAAGACGATCTGGTCCAAGAGCTCGCGCACCCACGGCTGGTTCGGCTGGGGCGACAAGAAGCGTAAGGACGCCTTTTACGCCGGCGGCCCGGCCGTCAGTGGTGAACTGCTAGCGGTCGGTACGCTGGACGGCCACGTCTACGGCATCAACGCGAAGGACGGCAGCCCGCGCTGGGAAACCATGCTCAAGTCCGAGGTGCTCGCCTCGCCGGTGATCGTGGGCGACCTGGTGGTGGTGCGCACCGGCGATGGCCGCGTCTATGGCCTCGATGCCGCCACGGGCGATCGGCGCTGGGTCTACGACCAGAGCGACGTGCCGCTGCTCAGCCTGCGCGGCAACGGCCCGCTGCTGGTGGCCAACGGCGTGGTCTTCTTCGGCAGCGACGGCGGCAAGCTGGTCGCGCTGCGCCTGGACAATGGCGAGAAGCTGTGGGAACAGAAGCTCGCCAGCGGCGAGGGCCGCACCGAGATCGAGCGTCTGGATGACTCCGACGGTACCGTCCTGCTCGATGGCCGGGTCCTCTACGGCGCGGCCTACCACGGCAATCTGGCAGCCATCGACGGCCCCAGCGGCCGGCCGATGTGGACGCATCCGTTCTCGACGTACACCTCGCTGGCGAGCAGCGGCAATGCGATCTACGGTGCCGACGACAGTTCGCAGGTGTGGGCGTTCGACAAGAGCGCCGGCGCCGAAATGTGGAAGAACGACAAGCTCAAGTACCGTTGGCTGACCGGGCCGGCCGTGCAGGGCAACTACCTGGTGGTCGGCGACATCGAGGGCTACGTGCACTGGCTGCAGACCGGCGACGGCGCGCTGGCCGCTCGCGAGCGCCTGTCAAAGCACGCCATCCGCGCCCAGCCGCTGGTGGTGGGCGATACCGTGTACGTCGAGGACGTGGAGGGCCGCATCGGCGCCTACCGCCTCGGCGGCGCGCACTGATCGCCCGCAAGGAACATGTTGAACCATGCTGCCCGTCGTCGCCCTGGTCGGTCGTCCCAACGTCGGTAAATCGACCCTCTTCAACGCGCTGACGCGCAGCCGTGACGCCCTGGTGGCCGACATGCCGGGCGTCACCCGCGACCGCCACTACGGCGTGTGCCATCTCGGTGCGCGCCCGTTCGTGGTGGTCGATACCGGCGGCCTGTCCGGCCTCGAAGAAGGCCTCGACGCATTGACTGCGCAACAGGTGCGCCTGGCTATCGATGAAGCGCAACTGCTGGTGTTCGTGGTCGATGCCCGCGACGGCCTGCTACCGCAGGATCAGGGCATCCTCGGCGAGCTTCGCCGCAGCGGCAAGCCGATCCTGCTGGCGGTCAACAAGACCGACGGGCTCGACGTAGAGCATGCGCTGGCCGAGTTCGCCCGGCTCGGGCTGGCCGCCACGCTGCCGCTTTCGGCCGCGCACAACCGTGGCACCGAGGACCTGGTGGCCGCGGCGTTGCCCTTGCTGCCGCCCGACGAGGACGAACCCCAGGCGCACGTCGCGGACGACAGCATCCGCGTCGCCATCGTCGGTCGCCCGAATGCCGGCAAGTCCACCCTGATCAACCGCCTGCTCGGCGAGAACCGCTTGATCGTATCGGACGTCGCCGGCACCACGCGCGACCCCATCCGCGTGCCGCTGGAGCGCGACGGCAAGCGCTATACGCTGATCGACACCGCCGGCGTGCGCCGCAAGGCGCGCGTGGAGGAGGGCGTGGAGAAGTTCAGCGTCATCAAGACGCTGCAATCGATGGCCGCGAGCCAGGTCGTGGTGTTGATGATCGACGCGCGCGAGAACCTCGCCGACCAGGACCTGAGCCTGATCGGCCACGCGCTGGACGAGGGGCGGGCGCTGGTCATCGCCGTCAACAAGTGGGACGGCATGGATGCCTACCAGCGCGAACAGTGCCAGCGCACGCTCGAGCGCAAGCTGGTGTTCGTCGACTGGGCCAAGACCGTGTTCATCTCGGCGCTGCATGGTTCGGGCCTGCGCGAGCTGATGCGCGCGGTGGTGCGCGCGCATGCCTCGGCCACCCACGAACTGGCTTCGGCGGACCTCACGCGCACGCTGGAGAAGGCCTACGAGGCCTACCAGCCGCCGCTGGTGCGCGGCCATGCACCCAAGCTGCGCTTTGCCCACCCGGGCGGCTCCAACCCGCCGACCATCGTCATCCACGGCAGCCGCACCAAGCACATCGCGCCGGCCTACCGACGTTACCTCGAGAACTTCTTCCGCAAGCGCTATCGCCTGGAAGGCACGCCGGTCCGCATCGACTTCCGCGATGGCGACAACCCCTTCGCCGGGCGCAAGAACGTTCTCACCGAGGGCCAGCAGCGCAAGCGCCAGCGCATGATCCGCGAGATGAAGCGGCGCAAGAAGTAGGGCGGGCACGCACGGCTGCTCGCGGTTGCTTCTCTGGCCTCCTTCCCGCCTCGGTGGACTTTCTTCCCCGATGGCGGGTTTCGCGTTCGCCGGATAGCCGCAGGCGCGTTTGGCCTGCGTTCCAGGCACGCGCCCGTATGGGCGACCTCCCGGGTTGGGGCTGCCCCGGCGGCTACGATTCCAGGTCCGCCGGCACCAGCGCATACACCGCGCCATCCCTGGCCTCCTCGCGCATCCACAAACGATGCCGTGCGATGCCTTCGAACCGCGCACCCGCCCGCTCGGCCGTGCGGCGGCTGGCGCGGTTGTCCGGCAAGGCAACGATCTCGATGCGGACCAGCCCGAGCGTGTCGAACCCGAAGCGCGCGGCCAGCCTCGTCGCGTGCGAGGCAATGCCCCGGCCCAGCCGCGACTGGCGCACCCAGTAGCCCATGTTGGCGCTGCGATGCACATGGTTGCGCTGGTTCAACCCCGCGCTGCCGAGCAGGGCGCCGGTGTCCTGCTCGAATACGCCGAAGGCGAACTGCTCCTGTGCCACCCAGCGCTCGCGGCAGTGCCGTATCCAGGCCTGCGCCTCGTCCAGGTCGTAGCCGGCGTGGCACCAGGGCAGCCAGCGCCCGATGCCCGCCAGCGACTCGCGCACGGCCTCGTGCAGGGCGGTCGCATCCTCCGTGCGCCAGGCGCGCAGGAGCAGCGCCTCTTCGGCGAGTTCCAGGTCGAGCGGGACGGGCATGGCGGTTCCGTTTGTGCGCATGGGACGGCGCCGGGATAATAAGTGTCTTTGCAGAGCAGGCAGGCATCCATGACCGCACGCATCCTGGACGGCAAGCGCATCGCGCAGGAACTGCTGGAGCGGGTAGGGCGCCGAGTGGCCGAACGCAGGGCGCAGGGCCTGCCGGAGCCGGGCCTGGCGGTGGTGCTGGTGGGCGACGATGCGGCTTCGTCCGTGTACGTGCGCAACAAGCGCAAGGCCTGCCACCAGGTCGGTTTCCGCTCGTTCGACTACGACCTGCCGGCGAGCACCACGCAGGAGGAGCTGTTCGCGCTGATCGACCGGCTCAATGCGGACCCGGCCGTGCACGGCATCCTGGTGCAGTCGCCGCTGCCGCCGCACATCGACGAGGACGCGCTGGTCGACCGCATCGATGCCGGCAAGGACGTCGACGGATTCCAGGCGGTGAATGTGGGCCGGCTGGCGCTGCGCCGGTTCGGCTTGCGCCCGTGCACACCCAAGGGCGTGATGACCCTGCTCGGGCACACCGATCGCCCGGTGCGTGGCCAGCATGCGGTGGTGGTGGGCGTGTCCAACCACGTCGGCCGCCCGCTGGCGCTGGAACTGCTGATCGCCGGCTGCACCACCACCTGCTGCCACCGCTTCACGCGCGGACTGGAGGGCTTCGTGAGGCAGGCCGACATCGTCATCGTCGCGGTCGGCAAGCCCGGCCTGGTGAGGGGCGAGTGGATCAAGCCGGGGGCGGTGGTGATCGACGTGGGTATCAACCGGCTCGATGACGGGCGGCTGGTCGGAGATGTCGAATTTGATCCGGCGGCCGAGCGCGCCAGCTGGATCACGCCGGTGCCCGGCGGGGTGGGGCCGATGACGGTGGCGACGCTGATCGAGAACACGCTGGAGGCGGCGGAGGCGCGTTAGGCTTTTTTTCGGGAAACGGAGATCCGATATCAAGCCCGGCTGTCTGCACCGAAGCGATCGACGAGGCGGGCGGCCTTCCGCGACATTGAGGCCGTGTCCCTGCGCCCTCGCTACCAATCCCCCATTCCCCGCCTCTCGCTCTTCTCGCGCTCCTTCGTCTCCTTGCGTATAATCCCATCTTTGCAGCGAGACCCACCCGCATGCGCATCCTCGCCGAGGCTCTGACCTACGACGACGTGTACCTCGTCCCGGCCCATTCGGCCGTCCTTCCCCGCGACGTCGACACCTCCACCCGGCTCACCCGCAACCTGCGCCTGAACATTCCGATCGTGTCCGCAGCGATGGACACGGTGACCGAGGCGCGGCTGGCCATCACCATGGCCCAGCAAGGAGGCATCGGCATCATCCACAAGAACATGACCGCCGAGCGCCAGGCTGCCGAAGTACGGCTGGTCAAGAAGTTCGAGGCCGGCGTGATCCGCAGCCCGATCAGCGTGGGCCCCAACACCTCGATCCGCGAAGTGCTGCAGCTGACCCGCGCGCACAACATCTCCGGCGTGCCGGTGGTCGATGGCGAGAAGCTGGTCGGCATCGTCACCAGCCGCGACCTGCGCTTCGAGCGCAAGCTGGAAGACCCGGTGCGCAACATCATGACGCGCCAGGACAAGCTGGTGACCGTGCGCGAAGGCGCCAGCCAGGACGAAGTGCTGCAGCTGCTGCACAAGTTCCGCATCGAGAAGGTGCTGGTGGTCAACGACGACTTCCAGCTGCGCGGCCTGATCACCGTCAAGGACATCCAGAAGGCGCGCGACAACCCGCATGCCGCCAAGGACTCGCACGAGCGCCTGCTGGTCGGCGCCGCGGTCGGCGTGGGCGGCGATACCGAGCAGCGCGTCGAGGCGCTGGTCGACGCCGGCGTGGACGTGCTGGTGGTCGATACCGCACATGGCCATTCGCAGGGCGTGATCGAGCGCGCCGGCTGGGTCAAGAAGCGCTACCCGCAGGTGCAGGTGATCGCCGGCAACATCGTCACCGGCGAGGCGGCGCGTGCGCTGCTCGACGCCGGCGTGGACGCGGTCAAGGTCGGTGTGGGTCCAGGTTCGATCTGCACCACCCGCGTGGTCGCCGGCGTCGGCGTGCCGCAGATCACCGCGATCGACCTGGTCGCCACGGCGCTGAAGGACGAGATCCCGCTGATCGCCGACGGCGGCATCCGCTATTCGGGCGACATCCCCAAGGCGCTGGCCGCCGGCGCGTCCGCCGTGATGCTGGGCTCGATGTTCGCCGGCACCGAGGAGTCGCCGGGCGAGGTCGAGCTGTTCCAGGGCCGCTCCTACAAGAGCTACCGCGGCATGGGCTCGCTGGGCGCGATGGCGCTTGGTTCCAAGGACCGCTATTTCCAGGACGAAGCCGACGCCGACAAGCTGGTGCCCGAAGGCATCGAAGGCCGCGTGCCGTACCGCGGTCCCCTGCGCAACATCATCCACCAGCTGATCGGCGGCCTGCGCGCCTCGATGGGCTACCTGGGCGCCGCCACGGTCGAGGACGTGCGCCACAAGGCGCAGTTCGTGAAGGTGACCTCGGCCGGCGTGACCGAGGCGCACCCGCACGACATCCAGATCACCAAGGAAGCGCCGAATTACCGGCTCAACTCCTGATCGTTTGCTTCAAAGCCCTCTCCCTCGGGCGC
Organism: Frateuria sp.; assembly: GCF_035943815.1. Lineage (GTDB taxonomy): Bacteria > Pseudomonadota > Gammaproteobacteria > Xanthomonadales > Rhodanobacteraceae > Frateuria_A. The sequence continues at coordinate 37,873 of NZ_DASZBU010000017.1, read as the reverse complement.
AGCCCGAGGGAGAGGGTTGGGGGAGGGGGAGGCCTTTCGCTCTGCTTCTGCTTTCCCTCTCCCCTGTCGCCCACTGAAAGCCTCCCCTCTCCCCAGCCCTCTCCCCCGGCTGCGCCGGGGGAGAGGGAGCCAATAAGGCCGAGCCGGCATGACCGACCTGCACAGCGACAAGATCCTCATCCTCGACTTCGGCGCGCAGTACACGCAGCTGATCGCCCGGCGCGTGCGCGAGCTCGGTGTCTACTGCGAGATCTGGGCGTGGGACCACGACCCCGCGCAGATCGCGGGCTTCGGCGCCAAGGGCATCATCCTGTCGGGCGGTCCCGAATCGACCACGCTGCCGGGCGCGCCCAAGGCGCCGCAGGAAGTGTTCGAGTCGGGCCTGCCGATCCTGGGCATCTGCTACGGCCTGCAGACCATGGCCGCGCAGCTGGGCGGCGCCACCGAAGCGGCCGACCAGCGCGAGTTCGGCCATGCGCACGTCGACGTCGGAAGCAACAGCCGCCTGTTCGCGGGCCTGACCGACCACGCCGATGCGCACCGCCTCGACGTCTGGATGAGCCACGGCGACCACGTCAGCAGGGCGCCGCCGGGCTTCACCGTCACCGGCACCACCGATCGCATCCCCGTCGCTGTGATGGAGAACGAGGACAAGCGCTGGTACGGCGTGCAGTTCCATCCGGAGGTCACGCATACCAAGCAGGGTAGCGCGCTGCTCGAGCGCTTCGTGGTGGACATCTGCGGCTGCGCCACGCTGTGGACCGCGGACAACATCATCGACGACCAGATCGCGCGCGTGCGCGAGAGGGTCGGCAGCGACCATGTGCTGCTGGGCCTTTCCGGCGGCGTCGATTCCTCGGTGGTCGCCGCGCTGCTGCACAAGGCGATCGGCGACCAGCTCACCTGCGTGTTCGTCGACACGGGTCTCCTGCGCTTCCAGGAAGGCGACCAGGTGATGGCCACCATGGCCGAGCACATGGGCGTCAAGGTGATCCGCGTCGATGCGGCCGAGCGCTACTTCAGGGCGCTCGAGGGCGCGGCCGATCCGGAGGCCAAGCGCAAGATCATCGGCCGCCTGTTCGTGGAGATCTTCGACGAGGAGTCGGCCAAGGTCACCGCTGCTGGCCACGGCCAGGTGAAGTGGCTGGCGCAGGGAACTATCTACCCTGACGTGATCGAGTCCGCCGGCAGCAAGACCGGCAAGGCCCACGTCATCAAGAGCCACCACAACGTCGGCGGCCTGCCCGAGGACATGAAGCTGGGCTTGGTCGAGCCGCTGCGCGAGCTGTTCAAGGACGAAGTGCGCCGCATCGGCGTGGCGCTGGGCCTGCCTCGCGAGATGGTCTACCGCCATCCCTTCCCGGGCCCGGGCCTGGGCGTGCGCATCCTGGGCGAGGTCAAGCGCGAGTACGCCGAACTGCTGGCCCGCGCCGATGCCATCTTCATCGACGAGTTGCGCAAGGCCGATCTCTACGACCAGACCAGCCAGGCCTTCGCCGTGTTCCTGCCGGTGAAGTCGGTGGGCGTGGTCGGCGACGCGCGCGCCTACGAATGGGTGATCGCGCTGCGCGCGGTCGAGACCATCGACTTCATGACCGCTCACTGGGCTCACCTGCCGTACGAATTCCTGGGCAAGGTGTCCAACCGCATCATCAACGAGTTGCGCGGCGTCTCCCGCGTGGTCTACGACATCAGCGGCAAGCCGCCTGCGACCATCGAGTGGGAGTGAGGCCGGGCGGTGTAGGGGGCTCGTAGGCATCTAGCCTTTGTGCCCTCTGCGCTTCGATGAGGAGGTCTGCGGAATGGTCGGAGCGAGCCCATGCTCCGTGGGCGGGGTGACTGAAAGGCCAATTTGGCCAATTTACCCATTTTGGGTACTATGGGCACGTGACTGATGCGGGAGATCCCATGTCCTTTGCCCTGAAACTCGATGCGATCGGTTCGCTGCACAAGACCCCGGCGTCGGACGTGAAGAAGCTCGGCTGGCGCGGCGTGATGCGCGATGTCCAGAAGAGCGGCCGTGTCGTGGTGACCCATCACGATGCGCCCGAAGCCGTCATCCTGTCGGCGAGCGAGTACGAAGCGATCGTCCAGGCGCTGGAAGAGGCCAAGGGCCGGGACCAGACGACGCTGGAAGCGCTGCGCAAGCGTTTCGACAAACGGCTGGAAGCGCTGAGGGAGCCGGCGGCGGAAGCCAGGCTGCTTGACGCCGCGAGGACGCCCGTGAAGCTGCGCGGCAAGGTCAAGGCAGGTAAGACGTATTGAGCGGGCGCCCCGTTCTCTACGTGTTGGCCGGCGTGAATGGCGCCGGCAAGAGTTCCATCGGCGGACAGCATCTGCTCGACGTGTCCGGGATGCCTTGGTTCAACCCGGATACCTTCGCGCGCGAGTACGCTCGGGCCACTGGATGTGGCCAGGTAGAGGCCAACGCGATCGCCTGGGACGAGGGCATGCGATACCTGGACGACGCTCTCGCGAACGGCGCCAGCCATGCCTTCGAGACCACCCTGGGCGGCCGGACCGTCCCGGCGAAGATCGCAGCGGCAACCGCCACGCATGACGTCGCCCTCTGGTACTGCGGCCTTGCTTCGCCGGAACTGCACATCGCCCGCGTCAAAGCCCGCGTGGCGGCGGGCGGACACGATATTCCCGAAGGCAAGATCCGCGAGCGCTACGAATCCTCCCTCGTGAACCTGATCGCCCTGCTGCCGCGCCTGTCGTCGCTGACGGTGTACGACAACAGCGCGCAGGCCCTGCCTGGTGAACCGATTCCGGACCCCGTGCTGGTGCTCGATCTGCACCAGGGGAGGATCCTTTTCCCGGACACGGCAGAGTCCTTCGCGGCAACGCCCGACTGGGCCAAGCCGCTGGTCGAAGCGGTCTTGAGCGGACGAGACTGAAACGGTCGCCCGCGGGCACAGCGATGCGCGGTCGACGCACCTGCAGCGCTCGGTGCCGCCAGGCCGGCATGGGCCGATCGGCGCCGCCGCGTCTGCATTGTTCCGCCATCGGCACGGACTGTTTCGAGGTGCAGTCTTTAGCCCCCATGTCCCCGCCACCATGGTGAGTGTCGTTCCGCGGTGCTCGCGGGCGAAGGAGGGCGACCATGAAGACCGTCCGACACGCCACGACAATCCGGACCACCGCTGGGTTGGCGACGGGTTTATGGTGCGTTCGCTGTTTCCTGCACGCTCGGCCAACGAGGACAACGATCCAGATGCCTGCCGGCGCTCGGGCTCACTGCTAAGCTGACCCGCTGATCGCCGACCCCACACGCGACAGGGAACGGCCTGACCTGCGGCCGTCCCGACAAAGGAGAGGCCGACATGGCCATCGAACGCATCATCGACAGGCGCACGCACGATCTCGGCGGCGGTTTCGTGGTCGGGCGGGTGCTGCCCTTCCGGGTGCGCCGCATGGTCGGCCCCTTCATCTTCTTCGATCACATGGGGCCGCTCTCGCTGGCGCCCGGCATCCCGCGCGAGCTGGACGTGCGGCCGCATCCGCACATCGGGCTGTCGACCGTGACCTACCTCTACTCCGGGCAGATCACCCACCGGGACAGCATGGGCTTCCATCAGGAAATCCGCCCAGGCGAGGTCAACTGGATGGTGGCCGGCAGCGGCGTCACGCATAGCGAGCGGCTCGAGTACGCCCGCAGCCACGGCGCGCTGATGCACGGTATCCAGGCCTGGGTCGCACTGCCGGAGGCGGACGAGGAGAGCAAGCCGGCCTTCCATCATCACGAAGGCGCGGACCTGCCGGAGTGGCGCGAGGACGGCGTGCACGGCCGGCTGATCGCGGGCGAGGCCGACGGCATGAAGGCCGCGGTGCGCACCCATTCGCCCTTGTTCTACCAGCACTGGGAGATGGACGCCGGCGCGCGCCGCAATGTCGCCGGCGCCTACGCCGAGCGCGCGGTCTATTGCGCGAGCGGCGAAGTCGACGTCGACGGCACCACGTTGCAAGCCGGGCAGATGGCGGTGCTGGCCGGGCGCGGGGCGATCGACGTCACCGCGCGCCAGCCGTCCACGGTGATGGCGCTGGGCGGCGAGCCGATCGGCGAGCGTTTCCTGCTGTGGAATTTCGTATCGTCCTCCAAAGAGCGGCTGGCACAGGCCGCCGAGGATTGGCGGCAGCAGCGCATGAAGCTGCCCGCCGGCGACGATGCCGAATTCATTCCCATGCCTGCCTAGGCCCGCCCGAGTGAAGCCTTTGCGCGCCGCGCAAGGGTTGCAGATCAACCCGCAGGAGAGCAGCCCGGATGAGCGATATCACGATCACCAAGCAGGACGGTCCTCGCCACGGCCGCTATGCCGCCCGGATCGCCGGCATCGATGCCGAGGCCGAGCTGACCTATACCCATCGCGGCCCAGGACTGATCAGCGCCGATCACACCGGCGCGCCCGAAAGCCTGCGCGGCACCGGGGTCGCCGCGGCGCTGGTCGATTATCTGGTTGCCGATGCGCGCAGCAACGGGTTCAGGATCATCCCGCTGTGCTCGTACGTCCGCACCCGCTACCAGAAGCATCCGCAATGGCAGGAGGTAATGACCCTGGCACCAGGCGAGGAGCCGCACGCCGGCTGACCGCGACCGGGCATTGCGCACAAACCTTCGCACCGCCCGGCGCAGGAGTCTTGCGGCGGGCTTGAGCTACGCCAGCACCATGAGGAGACCCAAGCCGATGGCTCGCAAGACACAGGCCAAGGTGGCCGACATCCAGGCCAGCCCGCTCGCCGTGACCATCGAGGTGTCGGGCCATCGACTGATCGGCGACGAACCCGCCTCGCAAGGCGGCGCAGACTTCGGCCCCTCGCCATACGACCTGCTGACGGCGGCGCTGGGCGCGTGTACCGCCATGACCGTGCGCTGGTACGCACTGAAAATGGGCTGGCCCCTCGAGCACGTCAGTGTTGAAGTCGAACACGACAAGCGGATGGAGGCCGGCAGCCCCGAGATGACCGACGCGTTCCGCAAGCGCGTGGCCATCACCGGCTCAGCCCTGTCCGCCGAGCAGAAGCAGAAGCTGTTCGAGGTCGCCGGGAAGTGCCCGGTGCACAAGACGCTGACCGGGGCCATCAGCATCGAGACGGTCGACGATACCGCCCCTTGAGCGTGGCCCGGGGAATCGTCCGGGGATCGGCGGGCGCTCCGTGCAAGCGGCTACAATGCCGGCCCGCCAGCCCTCGCACGTGTCCATGACCGACGCTCTTACGCCCCGTGCCCCCACGTTCTCGTCCGAGGACGAAGCCTGCATGCGCCGCGCCCTGCAGCTGGCGGCGCATGCGCGCGACGCGGAGAACGAGGTGCCGGTCGGCGCCGTGCTCGTGCACGAAGGGCAGATCGTCGGGCTGGGCTGGAACCGCAACATCACGCTGCACGATCCCACGGCGCATGCCGAAATCATGGCCCTGCGCGCGGCGGGCGAGAAGCTCGCCAACCACCGCATCGTCGGCGCCACCCTGTACGTGACGCTGGAGCCTTGTGCGATGTGCGCGATGGCGCTGGTGCATGCGCGCATCGGCCGCGTCGTGTACGCGGCGACCGATCCGAAGACCGGTGCGGCCGGCAGCGTGTTCGACACGCTGATCTCCGAGCGGCACAACCACCGCGTGCTGGTACAGGGTGGCCTGCTGGCCGGCGAATCGGGCGAGATGCTGCGCGAGTTCTTCCGCTCGCGCCGCTGACTCTGCGCGAGGCAGTTCCGGCTATCTGTCCAGCGCCGCCCTGATCCGTGCCGCCAATGCCTGACCGGTGAACGGTTTCGGAAGGAGGTCCATGCCCGCGTCAAGCCGGCCATCGCGAAGAATGGCGTTGCGCGCATAGCCGGATGTAAACAACACCCTCAGGCCGGGTCGGTAGCGCCCGGCTTCCTCGGCCAGCTGGCGACCGTCCACGCCCCCGGGAAGGACCACGTCGGTGAAGAGCAGGTCGATCTCCGGCTCGCGCCGGAGCAGCGCCATGCCCACCTCGGCATTGGGCGCAGCCAGTACGCGATAGCCCAGCTCGCGCAGCACGCTGGCCGAGTAGGCCAGCAGATCGTCGTGGTCTTCCACCAGCAGGACGGTCTCGCTTCCGCGCGGTGCCAGGTTCTCCATTTGCGGGGCCACGGTGTCGACCGAGCGGCTATCCAGACAACGCGGCAGATAGAGCTTGACCGTGGTGCCGTGACCCAACTCGCTGTAGATGCGCACGTGGCCGCCGGACTGGCGGGCGAATCCATACACCTGGCTCAGGCCCAGGCCTGTGCCCTTTCCTACGTCCTTGGTCGTGAAGAACGGTTCGAAAGCCTTCTGCAGGGCGGTCCTGTCCATGCCGTGTCCGGTGTCGCTGACTGCGATGAGCACGTAGTGGCCCGCCGGCAGTGGCTCGGGGACCGAGGCGACGTAGTCCTCGTCAAGGCAGGCGTTGCTCGTTTCGATGGTCAGGCACCCGCCTTCGGGCATGGCATCGCGAGCATTGACGGCCAGGTTCACCAGCGCGTTTTCCAGCTCCCCCGCATCGGCCAGCGCGGTCCACAGACCGGCCCCGGCGATGGTTTCCAGCGCGATGGTCGCCCCCAGCGTGCGCTGCAGAAGATCCGCCAGCCCGGTGACCAGGCGGCTGGCGTCCATGGGCCGGGGCTGCAGCGGCTGACGGCGTGCGAAGGCGAGCAGACGCGCGGTGAGGGTGGCGGCTCGCTGGGCGCCCTGGCGCGCCATCGCGACGGCGCGCCCGATCCTGGCCAGCGGTTCTCTGCCGGGATTCGCCAGTTGCCGCTCGATCGTCTCCAGGCCGCCGAGGATCACGGTCAGCAGGTTGTTGAAGTCGTGCGCGACGCCGCCAGTGAGCTGGCCGATCGCCTCCATTTTCTGTGCCTGACGAAGACGGTTCTCCGCCTCCTGCCGTTGCGCGAGTTCCTCGGCGACGCGGGTTTCGAGTGTGGCGGCCAGCTCGCGCAGTTCGGCCGTGGCCCCGTCGGCACGCCGGCGCGCGTCCAGCAACTCCTGCTCGTAGCGGCGCCGGTCGCGCGCCCGCATCACGGTGATGCGGATGGCCAACGTCCGGCCGCCCGTATCGTGTCGCTCCCGCGCGTTCACGAGGACCGGCATGACCGTGCCGTCACCGCGTCGAAGGTCCAGCGCGACCTCGTCAAAGGCGCCCTGCATGCGCAGCAGGGGAGCGAAATGGGTTTCGTAGTAGATCTTGCCGGCGATTGGCAGCAGCTCGGAGAAGCGGCGTCCGACCAGTTGCCCGGGTTCCATGCCGAGCCAGTCGGTCAGGGTACGGTTGACCCGGTCGATGCGTCCGTCCGGGTCGGCGGTCAGGTAGCCGCAGGGCGCATGCTCGAAGAGATCATGCGGTTCATCGTCGCCAACGCGGGCCGTCGGCCGGGTGGTGTCGGCATCAGAGGAAGGCATTGATTGCGGCCACGGTCTCGGCGGGCGCGCTGAGGTTGGGGCAATGGCCCGTAGCCTGCATCAGGACCAGCTGGCTGTCGGGCAGCCTGGCATGCACGTAGCGGCCCACGCTTTCCGGAGCGATCACGTCATCCGCGCATTGCAGCACCAGCGCGCGCGCCGGCAGGCCGTCGAGGTCATTCCGGTTGTCCGATAGAAAGGTGGTCCGGGCGAAATGGCGGGCGATGTCCGGATCGGTGCGGCAAAAGCTGTTGGTCAGCTCTTCGGCGAGCTCGGGGCGCTCGCCGTTGCCCACGATCACCGGCGCCATGGTCTGCGACCAGCCCATGTGGTTGTTGTCCAGGAAGTCGAGCAGTTCCTCGACCTGTTCGGCCGAGAAGCCACCTATGTAGCCGGTCTCCGGCTCGTCGACGTAGCGGGGCGAAGGGCCGACCAGCACCATGTCGCCGAACAGCTCCGGTGCCTGTCGTGCGGCCAGTACTCCGATCATGGCGCTGACCGAGTGGCCCACGAACACCCCGTCGCGCACGTCCAGCGCACGGCACAGAGCCACCACATCCTGAGCGTAGCCCTCCAGCGAGCCGTGCCGCTCGCGGTCGAACGCCGAGAGGTCCGAGTGGCCCGCGCCGATGTGGTCGAACAGGACCACGCGGAAGCGGTCCTCGAACGCAGGCGCCACCCAGCGCCACATGTTCTGGTCGCAACCGAAGCCGTGGGCAAAGACCATCGTGCGGGCCCCCTGGCCGCTGACGCGTACGTGGTGTCGATCCAGGATGTCTCGCATGATCTCTTCTTGTGCAGGCAGAACATTTCATGCTAACGCGAGGACCCGTTAACGCCCCGTGTCGGGGGCGGCCCGTCAGCCGAGCAGGAAGGCCAGCGCTTCGGCGCAGGGCGCCTCCACCTTGAGATCCAGCAACGGATCGGCGCGCGTGCGCCCCAGGTTCACCGCCGCCAGCGGCTTGCCGGCGCGCGCCGCGGCGTGCGCGAAGCGGTAGCCGGAGAACACCATCAGCGAGGAGCCGACCACCAGCATGGCGTCGGCCTCCTGCAGCGCCTGCATTGCATCGGTCACGCGTTCGCGCGGCACGTTCTCGCCGAAGAACACCACGTCCGGCTTGAGCACGCCAGCGCAATCGGGGCAGGGCGGAATCACGAAGTCGTCGAAGTGCGCCGCTTCCAGGTCGGCGTCGCCGTCGGGAGCCTCGACCGCGTCGAGCACTGCCCAGGCCGGGTTGAGGCGTTGCAGTTCGTGCTGGAACGCGTCGCGTGGAAAACGCCGCTCGCAATCCATGCAGCGCACCTGGTCCAGCCGGCCATGCAGATCGACCACCTGGCGGCTGCCCGCGCGCTGGTGCAGCCGGTCCACGTTCTGGGTGACCAGCAACCCGACGTGTCCCTGCGCCTCCAGCTGCCGCAAGGCGAGATGGGTGCCGTTGGGTATGGCGCGGCCGAAGTGGCGCCAGCCGACCAGGCTGCGCGCCCAGTAGCGCTTGCGTACGCGCTCCTCGCCCATGAAGGCCTGGAACATCACCGGCGGCGTGCGCTTCCAGGCGCCGTCGCCGTCGCGATAGTCGGGAATGCCCGAGTCGGTGCTGCAACCTGCGCCGGTGAGCACGAACAGGCGGCGGTGGCTGTGGATGAAGCGGGCGAGTGGCGCGGCATTCATGGAGCCAAGTATGGCGGCAGCCACCGCGTATTGCGCGCCTCGTCCGCCCCCCCCTGCGCGCACCGTGATCACCATGGTTTACGCCTGTCTCATCTTTCCGTGACAGCACCTTCAACGCACGCACACGAAGATGGCCGCGCTGCCGCAAGCCGCGGCCCCGGGTGAGCCGATGAACCAGTCCGACCGGACCTTGAACACGATCAACGATAGGGATCCGTTCGCCATGCGGTACTGGTCCAAGCAGTTGCGCGTATCCGAGCGCGACCTGCGCGAGGCGATCGCGGCGGTCGGCACCAGCACGCAGGCCGTGCGCCAGTACACCAGCCGGCCACAGGCAAGCCACGCAGGCAAGCCGCGCGGCGCCAGCCGCCGCCACGACGATTGATGGCCCGGCGCAAAGGGACAGCGGACGTGCCTGCAGGCCTCGGCACCGGCGGCAAGCAAAAGAGCCAGCACCATGCGGCGCTGTCGGCTGCCACGTCGAGTTCGGACCAGGGAACGCCCATGCCGACACCCGCGGCGCCCCGTATCCTCGGCCTGCCTGGCGGGCTCGCTGCGATCGGAGGCGCGCGCACGCCCTGGCTTCAGCATGCGGCCGAGCTGGGCTTCAGCCACGTACTGGCGCCCGCTTCGTTGCTGGACGACGGCCCCGGCGCCGTGGGAACGATGGCGGGCCTGTGCCACGACCACGGCCTGGGCCTGTTGCTCGACGTGGACATCGCCCGCATGCTGCCTGCCGGGCTCGACGTACGCACAGAGCATCCCGGCTGGTTCCATGCGCTGCCGGACACCCGCGCCATGCCCGACCCGCGCCAACCAGCGCCGGAGGCTGGCGTGCGGTGGCGTTTCCACGACGAGACGGTGGCGCCCGAAGCGCTGGCCTGGTGGTGCGAGCGCTTGCGTGATGCGCTGCTCTCGGGACTGTCAGGACTGCGGCTTCTTTCGCTGGACGCCGCACCGGCGCTCTGGTGGGAGCACCTGCTCGATGGCCTGCGCGGCAAGGCACCGAAAGCGCTGTTTCTGGGCTGGACGCAAGGCCTGTCCCCCGAGGAACTGGCGCGGCTCACCGGCGTCGGTTTCGACTACGGGTTCTGTTCGGCCGAGTGGTGGGACTTCCGCGCCGGCTGGCTGGCGCGCGAGCTGCGCCGCGTAGCCGAGGTGGCACCACCGCTGGCCTGTGCCGCTGAGCCGTTCGGCGATCCGGGCGCCGACCGCGCGTTTGGCGAGCGCGAACAGGCGGAGCGGCATCGGCGCCGTGCCGCCTGGTTCGCCGCCAGCTGCGCCGGCGGCTGGCTGATGCCTGCGGGCTTTGCCGGCGACGCGACGCAGGCCTTTGACCTGTCCGGCGAGGTCCGTGCCATCAACGCCTGGTTGTCCGGCCTGGGCGAGCAGGCGCGCACCGCCGCCGCCATCCACGTCGACGACGACTGGGTCGGCGTGTTGCGCGGGCAGGGCGAGCGCGCGTGGCTGGCGCTGTTCAATGCGCGACTGGATCGCGACACCACGGTCGACCTGAGCGCCGTCGCCGCCGGCGCGGCCTGCGCCTATGCCGAATGGACCCTGCCCGACGGCGCCGCGCAATCCACTCCGCTCACGCTCGCACCCGGCGAGGCGCGCCTCCTCGAAGGCACCCGCACCCAGCCGGTTGCCGTGCGCGCCACCGCCACCGCGCAGAAGCAGGCGCTGGCCGACGCCACGCAGTCGCCGCGCATCGCCATCGAGGCGGTGACGCCCTCGGTGGACGAGGGCCGCTTCGCGGTCAAGCGCGTGGTAGGCGACACGGTCACCGTGGAAGCGGACGTGTTCATGGATGGTCACGACAAGCTCGCCGTGGCGCTGCGCTGGCGTGCGCTGGACGAAAGACACTGGCACGAGCAGCGCATGCAGCCGCTGGGCAACGACCGCTACCGCGGCCGGTTCGCGCCCACGCGCGTGGGCCGCTACGAATACACCGTGCAGGGCTGGCGCGATGCCTATGCGAGCTACCGTCACGAGATCGTCGCCAAGCACGATGCCGGCGTGCCGATCGCGCTGGAGATGCGCGAAGGCCAGCATCTGGTCGAGCAGACCGCGGCGGGCACGTCGGCGGCCAGGCGCAAGCCCCTGCGTGCCCTGGCCAGCGCGCTGGCCAAGGCCGAGGACGACGAAGTCCGTTATCGCCTGCTGATCGCCGACGACACCGCCAAGGCGATGGCCGAGGGCGACCTGCGCGCGTTCGCGGTGGAGCATCCGCTGCTGCGGCTCGAAGTCGATCGCCGTGCGGCGCAATTCGCCAGCTGGTACGAGCTGTTTCCGCGCTCGATCACCGACAGCCCCGCACGCCACGGCAGCTTTCGCGATGTCGTCGGCCGGCTCCCGGGCATCCAGGCCATGGGCTTCGACGTGCTGTATTTCCCGCCGATCCACCCGATCGGCCGCGCCTTCCGCAAGGGCCGCAACAACACGCTGACGCCGGACGAGCACGATCCGGGCAGCCCCTACGCCATCGGTTCGGCCGAAGGTGGCCATACCGCGATCCATCCCGAGCTCGGCACCATCGAAGACTTCCGCGCCTTGCGCGACGCCGCGCAGGAACACGGACTGGAACTGGCGCTCGACTTTGCGATCCAGTGCTCGCCCGACCACCCGTGGCTCGCCGAGCACCCGGAGTGGTTCGACTGGCGCCCCGACGGCAGCTTGCGCTACGCGGAGAACCCACCGAAGAAATACCAGGACATCGTCAACGTCGACTTCTACGAGGAAGGCGCGATCCCGTCGCTTTGGCAGGCGCTGTGCAAGGTGGTGCTGTACTGGGCGGGCGAGGGCGTGCGCATCTTCCGCGTGGACAACCCGCACACCAAGCCGTTCCCGTTCTGGGAATGGATGATCGCCCGCGTGCGTGGGCAGTATCCGGACGCGCTGTTCCTGTCCGAGGCGTTCACCCACCCCAAGCCGATGTACCGGCTGGCCAAGCTCGGCTTCAGCCAGTCCTACACCTACTTCACCTGGCGGCACACCAAGCAGGAGTTCATCGACTACCTGACCGAACTCACGCGGGGCCCGCCCAAGGATTTCTTCCGGCCCAACTTCTTCGTCAACACGCCCGACATCAACCCCTATTTCCTGCAGCAGTCCGGCCGCAGCGGCTTCCTGATCCGCGCGGCGCTGGCGACCACGCTGTCGGGGCTGTGGGGCATGTATTCGGGTTTCGAGCTCTGCGAGGCGGTGCCGATCCCGGGCAAGGAGGAATACCTCGACTCGGAGAAGTACGAGATCAAGCCGCGCGACTGGGATGCGCCCGGCAACATCATCGCCGAGATCAGCCAGTTGAACGCGATCCGCCGCGAGCAACCGGCGTTGCAGAGTCATTTGGGCGTGCGCTTCCTGCGTGCCGACAACGACCAGGTGTTGTTCTTCGAGAAATCCCTGTCCGGGAGCGACGCAACCGGCAGGCGCGACCGCGTGCTGGTGGTGATCAGCCTGGACCCTCACCACGCACAGGCCGCCGACCTGCACCTGCCCTTGGCCGACTGGGGCGTGGCCGAGCATGCGCCGCTCATCGTCGAGGACCTGCTGCATGGCACCACGCTGACCTGGCACGGCGGCCGCCAGCACGTGTGGCTGGGGCAGGGCAGGCCGTACGCGATCTGGCGAGTGGAGGCCTGAGGCCATGAGCGCGCATGCGAAGTCCGCCGGCAGCCGTCGCAGCTTCACCAGCGATCCGCTCTGGTACAAGGACGCGATCATCTACCAGGTGCACGTCAAGTCGTTCTTCGACGCCAACGACGATGGCGTGGGCGACTTCCAGGGGCTGATCGACAAGCTCGACTACATCGCCGAGCTCGGCGTCAACACGCTCTGGCTGCTGCCGTTCTACCCGAGCCCGAGGCGCGACGACGGCTACGACATTTCCGAGTACAAGGCGGTGCACCCGGACTACGGCAAGCTGGCCGATGCCCGGCGCTTCATCGCGGCCGCGCATGCGCGCGGCTTGCGCGTGATCACCGAACTGGTGATCAACCACACCTCCGACCAGCACCCATGGTTCCAGCGCGCACGCCTGGCCAAACGCGGCTCGGCCGCGCGCAACTTCTACGTGTGGTCCGACACCGACCAGGCCTACGCGGGCACGCGCATCATCTTCCTGGACACGGAGAAGTCGAACTGGACCTGGGACGCGGTCGCCGGCCAGTACTTCTGGCATCGCTTCTTCTCGCACCAGCCGGACCTCAACTTCGACAACCCGGCGGTGATCAAGGCGGTGCTGGGTGTGATGCGCTTCTGGCTGGACATCGGCGTGGACGGCCTGCGGCTGGACGCGGTGCCCTACCTGATCGAGCGCGAGGGCACCAACAACGAGAACCTGCCCGAGACGCACGCGATCCTCAAGCTGATCCGCAAGGAGATCGACGAGCACTATCCCGACCGCATGCTGCTGGCCGAGGCCAACCAGTGGCCGGAGGACACCCAGGACTATTTCGGCAGCGGCGACGAATGCCACATGGCCTTCCACTTCCCGCTGATGCCGCGCATGTACATGGCGATCGCGCGCGAGGACCGCTTCCCGATCACCGACATCATGCGCCAGACGCCGGCGATCCCGGACAACTGCCAGTGGGCGATCTTCCTGCGCAACCACGACGAACTGACGCTGGAGATGGTCACCGACACCGAGCGCGACTATCTCTGGCAGACCTACGCCAGCGACCAGCGCGCGCGCATCAACCTGGGGATACGCCGCCGCCTCTCACCGCTGATGGAGCGCGACCGCCGCCGCATCGAGCTGATGAACTCGCTGCTGGTGACCATGCCCGGCACGCCGGTGCTGTACTACGGCGACGAACTGGGCATGGGCGACAACATCCACCTGGGCGACCGCGACGGCGTGCGCACGCCCATGCAATGGTCGATGGACCGCAACGGCGGGTTCTCGCGCGCCGACCCGGCCCGCCTGGTGCTGCCGCCGATCATGGACCCGCTGTACGGCTACCAGGCGGTCAACGCCGAGGCGCAGGCGCGCGACCCGCATTCGCTGCTCAACTGGACACGCCGCGTGCTGGCCGTGCGCAAGCGCTACAGGGCCTTCGGCCGCGGCACGATCCGCTTCCTCTATCCGGGCAACCGCAAGATCCTCGCCTACCTGCGCGAGTACGAGGACGAGCAGGTGCTGTGCGTGGCCAACATGTCGCGTAGCCTGCAGGCGGTCGAGCTGGATCTCGGCGCCTTCGACGGCCGCGTTCCCGTGGAGATCGTCGGCGGCACCTCGTTCCCGCCGGTCGGACGGCTGCCGTACCTGCTGACCTTGCCGCCGTTCGGCTTCTACGCCTTCCAACTGTGCGCCAACGCCCAGATGCCGCCCTGGCATCAGGTCCCGGCCGAGCCGATGCCGGACTACGAGACCCTGGTGCTGCGCGGGCCGCTGGCCGAAGGCCCGGTGATGGCCCACCACCGGGGCGCGCTGGAGCGCGACGTGCTGCCGGCCTATCTCGGGCGGCGGCGCTGGTTCGGCGCCAAGGACCGCGGCATCGCCTCGCTCAGCATGATGTACAGCCAACCCTGGCCGGACCGCGGCGAGGACCTAGTCGTCTCGGAGATCATCGCCACCTTGAACGACGGCAGCATCGAGCGCTACTGCCTGCCGCTGGGCATCATCTGGGAAGACGAGAACCCGCCCGCACGCGCACAGCAACTGGCGCTGGCGCGCGTGCGCCGCGGCCGTCGCGTGGGCTACCTCACCGACGGCTTCGTGCTGGACGCCTTCGTCTCCGGCCTGCTGCGCGGTCTGCGCCAGCGCACGGAACTGCCGCTCAAGCGCGGCGGCGTGATCCGCTTCGCCGGCACCAGCGCGCTCGATGCCATCGATTTTCCCGACGAGCAGGCGAACCGCTGGCTCTCGGCCGAGCAGTCCAACAGCTCGGTGATCGTGCACGAGCGCGGCATGCTCAAGCTGTACCGGCACATCGCGCACGGCATCAATCCGGAGCTGGAAATGGGGCGGCATCTCACGCGCGTGGGCTATGCCCATACGCCGCCGCTGCTGGGCGAGGTGCTGCACGTGGGCGCCGACGGCATCCCCTCCGCGCTGGCGGTGCTGCAGGGCTTCGTACGCAACCAGGGGGATGCCTGGCGCTGGACGCTGGACTACCTGCTGCGCACCTGGGACGAGTTCAGCCATGCCGCCGACGACGCCTCGCGCGCCGAGATACTGGCCGACTACGACGGATTCGCCGCAGCCGTCGGCACGCGCCTGGGCGAGCTGCACGCGGTACTTTCGCAGCCCAGCGAGGACGATGCCTTCCGTCCGGCCACCGCCGGCGAGGACGATACCTCCGGCTGGGCGGCCGACGCGCGCACGCAACTGCAGCGCGCGATGGACGCGCTGGAAAACCTCGACCCGCAGGCCGGCGACCTGGGTGTGCAGCGTGATCGCCTGTTGGCCCGGCGCGAAGCGCTGTGCCGGCGCATCGACGCGCTGGCCTCGCATGGAGTGGGCGCATTGCGCACGCGCGTGCACGGCGATTTCCACCTGGGCCAGGTGCTGGTGGTGCAGGGCGACGCCTGGCTGATCGATTTCGAAGGCGAACCGGCGCGGCCGCTGGAAGAGCGGCGCATCAAGACCACGCCGCTGCGCGACGTGGCCGGCTTCCTGCGTTCGCTCGATTACGTCGCGGCGGTCGCGCTGCGCGGCGAGGAAGGCGTGGCGCCGATCCAGGATCCGCTGTACGCGCCGTTCCTGGAGCGTTTCCGGCTGCGGGCCTCGGAGGTGTTCCTCGCCGCCTACGTCGCGGTGCTCGAGCGGGCCCCGGTACGCTGGGTCGGCGCCGACGCGCTGGTGCCGCTGCTGCAGTTGTTCCTTTTGGACAAGGCCGCCTACGAGATCGCCTACGAGGCAGCCAACCGTCCCGGCTGGCTGGGCGTACCGCTGCAGGGCCTGCTGCGCCTGACCGACGAGGCCGCGATCGAGGAGCGGGGCGCGTGAATACGCACGTCACCCACTCCGGGGCGATGGACCCGGGCGCGATCGAGGCTTTGCTGCAGGCGCGCCATGGCGACCCGTTCTCGGTGCTCGGGCCGCACGGCGCGGGTGGCGAGCGCATGGTACGCACGCTGCAACCGGGCGCGCAGGCGGTCGAGGCGATCGACGCCCAGGGCCATGTGCTCGCCGCGCTGGCGCCCGTCGCCGATGGGCTCTTCGCGGGTGCGGTGCCCGGCGAGGGCCGCTATCGCCTGCGCGTGCACTGGCCCACGGCGGTACAGGAACTGGACGATGCCTACGCCTTCGGAGCCGTGCTGGCCGAGCACGATCTGGACCTGCTGGCGCAGGGCGAACATCCGCAGGTGTATCGCCAGCTCGGCGCGCATCCGTACGTGATCGACGGCGTGAGCGGCGTGCGCTTTGCCGTGTGGGCACCCAACGCGCGGCGGGTGAGCGTCATCGGCGATTTCAACCGGTGGGACGGACGCCGCCACCCGATGCGACTGCGACTGCCTCAGGGCGTATGGGAATTGTTCGTGCCAGGCCTGTTGCCCGGAGCGCGTTACAAGTACGAGATCCTGGGCGCGGACTTCGCCGTGCGCCAGAAGGCCGACCCGGTCGCGCTCGCCGCCGAGGTTCCCCCGGCGACCGCCTCGGTGGTCGCCTCCGATGCGCCGTTCCCATGGACCGACCACGTCTGGATGGCCGAGCGCGCCGCGCGTCAGCGGCTGGATGCACCGCTGTCGATCTACGAGTTTCACGCCGGCTCGTGGTGGCGCGACGCGCAGGGCCAATCGCCGGGCTGGGACGTGCTGGCCGACCGGCTGATCCCATACCTGGTCGGCATGGGCTTCACCCACCTCGAGCTGCTGCCGATCGCCGAATACCCCTTCGGCGGCTCCTGGGGCTATCAGCCACTGGGCCAGTACGCGCCCACCGCGCGCCTCGGTCCGCCCGAGGCCTTCGCACGCTTCGTCGACCGCTGCCACGAGGCGGGCCTGGGCGTGATCCTCGACTGGGTGCCGGCGCATTTTCCCACCGATGCGCACGGCCTGGCGCACTTCGATGGTACGGCCCTCTACGAGCACGCCGATCCGCGCGAAGGCTTCCACCAGGACTGGAACACGCTGATCTACAACCTAGGGCGCAACGAGGTCTCCGGCTTCCTGATCGGCAGCGCGCTGGCCTGGGCCGAACGCTTCCACGTCGACGGCCTGCGCGTGGACGCGGTCGCCTCGATGCTCTACCGCGACTACAGCCGCAAGCACGGCGAGTGGGTGCCCAACATCCACGGCGGGCGCGAGAACCTCGAGTCGATCGCCTTTCTCAGGCGCTTCAACACCGTGCTGCACCAGCGCCATCCGGGCGTGCTCAGCATCGCCGAGGAATCGACCGCCTGGCCCGGCGTCACCCGTGCGCCGACCGAAGGCGGCCTGGGCTTCGACTACAAATGGAACATGGGCTGGATGCACGACACGCTCCAATACATGTCGCGCGATTCCATCCACCGGCGCTGGCACCACCACGAGATGACCTTCTCGATGGTCTACGCCTATTCGGAGCATTACGTGCTGCCGCTCTCGCACGACGAGGTGGTGCACGGCAAGCGCTCGCTGCTCGGCCGCATGCCCGGCGACGAATGGCAACGCTTCGCCAACCTGCGCGCCTACTACGGCTTCATGTGGGCGCACCCGGGCAAGAAGCTGCTGTTCGCCGGCGCCGAGCTGGCCCAGCCGACCGAGTGGAACCACGACGCGCAATTGCCGTGGGAGCTGCTGGACGACGTCCGCCACCGCGGCGTGCAACGGC
Source organism: Frateuria sp. (assembly GCF_035943815.1). Lineage (GTDB taxonomy): Bacteria > Pseudomonadota > Gammaproteobacteria > Xanthomonadales > Rhodanobacteraceae > Frateuria_A. Next base: position 20,039 of record NZ_DASZBU010000017.1, on the reverse strand, counting down.
TGCTGCGCGACCTCAACCGGGTGCTCGTGGAAGAGCCGGCATTGCACGCGTGGGACGGCGACCCGCGCGGCTTCCGCTGGGCGATCGGCGACGACGCGAACAACAGCGTGTTCGCCTGGCTGCGCTTCGCCGACGGCGCACGCCCGGCGCTGGTGGTAAGCAACCTCACGCCCACGCCGCTGCATGACTACCGCATCGGTGTGCCGCGCGAAGGCCTGTGGCAACTGGCGATCAACACCGACGCGGACGACTACGGCGGGTCCGGGATGGGGCAGGGCGAGGTGCAGGCCGAACCGGCACCGACCCATGGCCAGCCGTATTCGCTGGCGCTCACGCTGCCGCCGCTGGCCACGGTGATCTACCTGGCGGAGTCGGTATGAAGCCTCTGGCTCCGGTGGCTCCCATCCGCCTGCCGGCACCTTCCCCCGCGGAACAGGGGAAAGCTCGCGAATGGACCTCGCGGCAACCGATCCTTTCCCCGCCTGCGGGGAAAGGTGCCCGGAGGGCGGATGGGGGAGACCTTGCCTCGACCTGGCGCCCCCACGCCGATCCGAGGGGGAGCGTCTGATGCCCACGCTCCCCGAACGCATGCAGGCGGGCGCCCCTTATCCGCTGGGCGCCCACTGCGACGGCATCGGCACCAACTTCGCGGTGTTCTCCGCGCACGCCGAGCGCATCGAACTGTGCCTGTTCGATCCCTCGGGCCGGCGCGAGATCGCGCGCTACGAGCTGCCCGAGTGCACCGACGAGATCTGGCACGGCTATCTGCCGCGCCTGCGCGGCGGCCAGCTCTACGGCTATCGCGCCTACGGCCCGTACGAGCCGGAGCAGGGCCACCGCTTCAACCCGAACAAGCTGCTGCTCGATCCCTATGCGCGCCTGCTCGCCGGGCAGCTTCGCTGGTCGGACGTGCTGCACGGCTACCGTGTCTCCTCGCCGCGGGCCGATCTTTCTTTCGACCGCCGCGACAGCGCCGCGGCTTGCCCCAAGGCAGTGGTGGTGGACGAGCCCATGCACTGGGGAGGGCGTGGCCGCCGACCGCACACGCCCTGGTGCAAGACCATCGTCTACGAGGCGCACGTCAGGGGGCTGACGCGCACGCTCAAGCGCGTCCGCCCGCACGAGCGCGGCACCTTCCTGGCGCTGGCCGACCCCTATGTGATCGACCACCTGGTGCACCTGGGCGTCACCGCGATCGAGCTCTTGCCGATCCATGCCTTCGTGCAGGACCGCCGCCTGGCCGAGATGAAGCTGCGCAACTACTGGGGCTACAACACGCTGGCGTTCTTCGCGCCGGAGCCCTCCTACCTGGCCGAGGGCGCGCTCAACGAGATCCGCGCCGCCGTGCAGGCGCTGCACGCGGCCGGCATCGAGGTCATCCTGGACGTGGTCTACAACCACACCGGCGAAGGCAGCGAGCTGGGCCCCACGCTCTCCTTCCGCGGCCTGGACAACGCCAGCTACTACCGGCTGCTGCCGGACGACCCGCGCCATTGCATCAACGACACTGGCACCGGCAACACGCTCAACACCGCGCACCCGCGCGTGCTGCAGCTGGTGATGGACTCGTTGCGCTACTGGGTGAACACCTTCCACATCGACGGCTTCCGCTTCGACCTGGGCGTGACGCTCGGTCGCGAGGCCAACGGCTTCGACCCCAACTGCGGCCTGTTCGACGCCATTCGCCAGGACCCGTTGCTCAACGGCGTCAAGCTGATCTCCGAGCCCTGGGACGTCGGCCCCGGTGGCTACCAGCTGGGCAACCACCCGCCCGGCTTCGCCGAGTGGAACGGCCAGTTCCGCGACGACGTGCGCCGCTTCTGGAAGGGCGGCGCCGGCCTGCGCGGTGCACTGGCCGGACGCCTGCAGGGCTCGGCGGAACTGTTCGACCACCAGCACCGCCGCCCGTGGGCTTCGGTCAATTTCGTCACCGCGCACGACGGCTTCACGCTGCAGGACCTGGTCAGCTACGAACACAAGCACAACGAGGCCAACGGCGAGGACAACCGCGACGGCGCCAACGACAACGAAAGCAGCAACCATGGCGTGGAAGGTCCGACCGAGGATGCCGCCATCCTCGATGCACGCGGCCGCGCCAAGCGCGCCATGCTCGCCACGCTGCTGTTCTCGCACGGCACGCCCATGCTGCTGGGTGGCGACGAGTTCGGCCGCACGCAAGGCGGCAACAACAACGCCTACTGCCAGGACAACGAGATCTCCTGGTTCGACTGGAAACTGGCCCAGTCCGAAGGCGGCCGCACGCTGGCCGAGTACGTGGCACGGCTGATCCGCCTGCGCGAACAGCACCCGACGCTGCGCGCCGCCGGCTTCATGCACGGCGGCGCCGACGTGCTGCCGGGCCTGCCGCCGGTGTCCTGGTTCAACGAGAGCGGCAGCCCCATGCGCCAGAACGACTGGGAATACGCCGAGGGCCGTCTGCTCATGCTGCGCCGCGCCTTGCCCAAGGGACGGCGGCACGTCGACGTGACCTTGCTGCTGATCAACGGCACCGGCGAACCGCACCGTTTCACCCTGCCGGAACCGAAGCTGCCGTGGCGCCTGCGCATCGACAGCGCGCATCCAGAGCTGCCCGAGCGCAACGTGGACGAGGGCGAGCTCGAACTGCTTGGTGCCGGCGTCATGCTGCTGTCCGCCGCGCCGCGGCAGGACGGCGCATGAGCGGTCGCTTTCGCCACGCCATGCCCTACGGGGCCGAGCTCGTTGGCGATGGCCACACGCGCTTCCGGCTGTGGGCACCGGACATCGGTGAGGTGCAACTGGAGCTGGACGACACCAGCGCTCGGCCCATGCGTGCGCTGGACGACGGCTGGCACGAAGGGCTCTGCATGGCACCGCCCGGCACGCGCTACCGCTACCTGTTGCCCAAAGGCCTGCGCGTACCCGATCCGGCATCGCGCCTGCAGCACGCCGGTGACGTGCACGGCGCGAGCGTGGTGGCCGACCCCTGCAGCTATGCCTGGCAACACGCCCGATGGAGCGGCAGGCCCTGGAGCGAGGCGGTGATCTACGAACTGCACGTCGGCGCCTGCGGCGGATTCCGCGGCGTGCAGACGATGCTGCCGCGCCTGCATGCGCTGGGCATCACCGCCGTCGAGCTGATGCCGATCGCGCAGTTCCCCGGCACCCGCAACTGGGGCTACGACGGCGTCCTGCCGTTCGCGCCGGCCGCCGCCTACGGCACGCCGGAGGAGCTGAAGGCGTTGGTCGACGCCGCGCACGGGCTGGGGCTGATGATGATCCTGGATGTGGTCTACAACCATTTCGGCCCGGACGGCAATTATCTGGGCGAGTACGCCTCGCCGTTCTTCCGCACCGACGGTGCGCCCACGCCCTGGGGCGCGGCGATCGACGTGGCACAGCCGCAGGTGGGCGACTTCTTCGTGCACAACGCGCTGTACTGGCTGGAGGAGTTCCGCTTCGACGGCCTGCGCCTGGATGCGGTGCACGCGTTGCACAACCCCGCCTGGCTGCTGTCGCTGGCGGCGCGCGTGCGCGCCGCGGCGGGGCAGAGGCAGGTGCATCTGATTCTGGAGAACGAAGGCAACCAGGCGCACCTGCTGGGCGCACGCTGCTTCGACGCGCAGTGGAACGACGACTTCCACAATGCCCTGCACGTGCTGCTGACCGGCGAACGCGCGGGCTACTACGGTGCCTACGCGGATGACCCGCTGGCCAAGCTGGTGCGCTGCCTGGCCGAGGGCTTCGCCTGGCAGGGCGAGCCGATGCGCGGCAAGCCCCGCGGGGAACCGAGCGCGGCGCTGCTCCCGCTGCGCTTTGTCGACTTCCTGCAGAACCACGACCAGATCGGCAACCGCGCGCTGGGCGAACGGCTGACCACGCTGGCCGATCCGCAGCAGCTCGAGGCCGCTTACGCATTGCTGCTGCTCACGCCGATGGTGCCGCTGCTGTTCATGGGTGAGGAGTGGGGCAGCCGCACGCCGTTCCTGTTCTTTGCCGACTACCCCAGCGAGGAACTGCAGCAGGCGGTGCGCGAAGGCCGTCGCAAGGAATTTGCCGAGTTCGGCGTGGTGGATGGCTTGCCTGATCCGCAGGCCATCCCGACCTTCGAGCGTTCGCGGCCCGATCCGCGCGAGGCGTCCAGCCCGGCCGGCGCCGCGCGTCTGACACTGATCCGCCTGCTGCTGGCGCAACGCAGGCAGTGGCTGGTGCCGCGGCTCGGGCAGGTGCGACCGCTGGGCGCGCAGGCCATAGGCACGCACGCCCTGCGGGCGCGCTGGCAGATGGGCGAGTTGCAACTGCACGTGTGCTGCAATCTGGGCGAGCGTGAGGTTGCCATCGACGCCAAGGCAACACCCGATGCGCGATGGTTGAATGGCGGGGCGCCGGCAATCGCTGCCTTGGCCGAAGGCCGCCTCGCACCCGCCAGCACCCTGGTCTACCTGGAAACTTCGGCATGAGCTTCGCCGCCTCCGGCCGCATGCGACCGGCCGCTCCAGCAGAAGCGCAGCCCACCCGGGGCCCCATGGCCACCGGCTGGGGCAACCCGTGAGCGGCTACGATATCCGCCTGATCGAGCTGGCCGGGCGTGCCGGCGTCGACGTACACTGGCTCGATGCCAGCGACCGCCCGCAGGAAGTGCGCCTCCCCACGCTACGCGCGGTGCTTGCCGCACTGGGCCTGCCGTGCGACAGCGACGGCGACCTCGATGAGAGTTTCGAGCGCCTTCGTCGCGAGCGCGAGGGAACGGCCCTGCCACGCCTGCTCGTCGCGGATGCCGGCAGCTCCTTCGTGTTGCCGCCTGACGCCAGGGCACGGCATTACCGCATCGAGGACGAACATGGCGCGCTGGTGCAGGAGGGCACCCTGCCAGCCGGCGAGCGCTCGTTGCGCTCACCCCAGGCGCCTGGCTATTACCGCCTGCTGCTGGACGAGGCCGAATGCACGCTGGCAGCCGCACCACCGCGCGCCTTCGGCATCGGCGACGTCACCGGCGCGCGCCGGCCCTGGGGCGTGGCGGTGCAGTTGGCCAGCCTTCGCCGGCCGGGCGATGGCGGCATCGGCGATTTCACCGCGCTGGAGCAATGCGCCCGTGCCGCCGCCGCGCGCGGCGCCGATGCCCTGGCGATCAGCCCGGTGCATGCGCTGTTCGCCGCCGCGCCCGAACGCTACAGCCCTTACGCACCCTCCAGCAGGCTATTTCTCAACCCGCTCTATGCCGATCCCGCGCGCGTGGGCGGCGGGGCGGCGCTGCGCACGGTGACCGACGCACACAACCTGCGCCAGGAGCTGGCCGAGCTGGAATGGCTGGACCTGATCGACTGGCCGCGCGCGGCGCGTACACGCATGACGCTCCTGCGCGCGCTGTTCGACTGGTCCTCTGCCGATTCCAAACTGACCCAGGAGCTCTACGCGTTCCGGCAAGCACAGGGCGAGGCGCTGGAACGCCATGCGCGTTTCGAGGCGCTGCAGGTGCATTTTCGCGCGAACGGCACGCCCGGTGGCTGGCAGGCCTGGCCCACCGAGTACCACGATCCGGCCAGTCCCGCGGTCGCCACCTTCGAGCGCGAGCACAGCCGCGACGTCGCCTTCCACGCCTTCCTGCAGTGGCTGGCCATGCGCGGTCTGGCCGACGCACAGCGCACGGCGCGCGAATCAGGCATGGCGATCGGCCTGGTCTCGGATCTGGCGGTCGGCACCGATGCCGGCGGCAGCCAGGCCTGGAGCCACCAGGGCGAGATGCTGCACGGACTGTCGGTGGGTGCGCCGCCGGATCTGCTCAACCGCAACGGGCAGGACTGGGGCCTGACCACCTTTTCGCCGATCGGCCTCAGGCGCGGCGGCTACGCCGGCTACCTTGGGATGCTGCGCGCCGCGCTGGCGCACGCCGGCGGCGTGCGCATCGACCACGTGCTGGGGCTGAAGCGCCTGTGGCTGGTGCCAAACGGCGCAGGCGCCACCGAAGGCGCCTACGTGCGCTATCCGCTCGACGACCTGCTGCGCCTGCTGGCGATCGAATCGCATCGCTGCCGCGCCGTGGTGATCGGCGAGGATTTAGGTACCGTGCCGGCCGACTTCCGCCAGCGCATCGCGGGCACCGGCGTGCTCGGCATCCGCGTGCTGTGGTTCGAGCGCGCGGCCGACCGTGGCTTCATAGCACCCGTGCACTGGTCGCCCGAGGCGATGGCTACCACCTCCACCCACGATGTGCCGACCGTGGCCGGCTGGTGGAGCGGGCGCGATATCGAATGGCGCGCACGCACCGGCCTGGCCGAACCTGGCGTGGACGAGACCGCGGAGCGAGAGGTCGACCGCGGCCGGCTATGGCGCGCGCTGTGCGCTTCCGGCGCGGCTCGCGACGCGGGCGGCTTGCCGGACGAGAACCGCCCGCCCACGCCGGAGGACGTGTTGCCGGTGGCGATAGCCGCCGCTGGCCACGTGGCGCGCGCACCAGCGCCGCTGGTGTTGATTCCGGCCGAGGACCTGCTCGCGCTGCCGGAGCAGCCGAACCTTCCCGGGCCTACCGATGCCTTGCACCCGAACTGGCGCCGCAGGTTGCCCGAAAGCGCAGCGACGCTCTTCGACGGGCCGGTGGCGCAAGCGTGCTGCAACGCCGTCGCCGCCGCTCGGACGACCCCATGAACCGCAAGCTGCCCGGCCCGCCGCCCGACTGTTCGGCCACGCCGAGCGAGGAGGCGAGGGCGTTCCCGCGAGGCCTCCGGCAAGTCCAGCTTCGATGGGACAGGGCTCGCTCCGCGCACAGCGAGGTCGAGCCGGAGGCCGTCTCATGAGCGCCCCATCACCCGCTCCCAACCCGCCACGCGCGCTCGCACGCCTGCAGTTGCATGCCGGCTTCACCCTCGACGATGCGGCCGAGCGGGTGGACTACTACGACAAGCTGGGCGTGAGCCACCTCTATGCCTCGCCGCTGTTCGCCGCGCGCCCGGGTTCCCTCCACGGCTACGATGTAATCGACTACCACCGCATCAGCCCCGAGCTCGGTGGCGAGCCGGCGCTAAGGCGGCTGGTCGAGCGCCTGCGCGCGCACGGCATGGGCCTGGTGCTGGACATCGTGCCCAACCACATGTTCGCCGGACCCGGCAACGCCTGGTGGATGGACGTGCTGCGCCTGGGCCGCGCCAGCCGCTATGCCGCGTATTTCGACATCGACTGGCGCAGCCCCGATCCGCTGGTGCGCGGCCGCGTGCTGCTGCCCATCCTGGGCAAGCCCTACGCCCAGGCGCTGCGCGATGGCGACGTGCGGCTGGTCCACGGCGAGGCGGGTTTCGCGCTGTGCGTGCACGAAGCCGCGCTGCCGCTTTCGCCGGTGAGTACGCAGCCGCTGGAGCGGGCAGGGGAGCGGGCCGCCGTGCTGGCCGCGCACGATGCCACCGCCGCGGCCGGCTTCGATCGGCTGCACGCGCTCATCGATGAGCAGCATTACCGGCTGGCGTTGTGGAAGCTCGCCAACGACATGATCGACTACCGCCGGTTCTTCGACATCAACGAGCTGGCCGGTTTGCGCATGGACCGCACCCGCGTTTTCGAGGACAGCCACGCGCTGGTGTTCAGGCTGTACGCCGAAGGACTGATCGACGGCGTGCGCATCGACCATGTCGACGGCCTGGCCGACCCGCACCGCTATTGCCGCCAGCTACGCCATCGCCTGCGCAGCCTGCAGCGCCAGCGTCCCACCGGCACGCCGCCGGGCCCGGCCTACGTGGTGGTGGAGAAAATCCTGGCCGAGGGCGAGCGCTTGCGTGGCACCTGGCGCACGGACGGAACCACCGGCTACGAGTTCATGGACCAGGTCGGCGCGCTGCTGCACGACCCCGCGGGCGAGGGCATGCTCACGGAACTCTGGCAGGCGATGAGCGGCGAGCGGGCCGACTTCGCGGCGGTGGCGCGCACGGCGCGGCGGCAGATACTGGTCGACAGCTTCGAGGCCGAGCTCGATCGCACGGCACGCGCCCTGTTCGACGCGGCGCGCGCCGACCTATCCACCCGCGACGTGAGCCTGCCGGCGATCCGCCGCGTGCTGGTGGAGCTGCTGGTGCATTTCCCGGTCTATCGCACCTATGCCGGAGGGCTGGGCCGCGATGCCGCCGACGAGTCGGTATTCCAGCAGGCGTACGGCCGTGCGCGACGCAACGTGCGCATCGAGGACCGGGAGCTGCTGGCCGAGGTGTCGGCCTGGCTGGGCGGGCAGTCGCCGCGCGGCCTGCCGCCCGGCCGCATGCGGCGTGCGCGCGAGCGGGCCATGACGATCTTCCAGCAGGCGACCTCGCCGATGGCCGCCAAGGCGGTGGAGGACACCGCCTGCTACCGCTACGGCCGGCTGCTGTCGCGCAACGAGGTGGGCGCCGATCCCGGTCGCCTGGCGCTGGACATCCCCGGCTTCCATGCGCTGTGCGCCGAACGCGCGCACGACTTTCCGCACAACCTGCTCGCCACCGCCACCCACGACCACAAGCGCGGCGAAGACGCGCGCGCCCGCCTGGCGGTGCTCTCGCAGGCAGGCGTGGTCAGCGCATGGGCCGGCACCGTGGCGCGCTGGCGCGAGCGCAACGCACGCCTGCGTCCGCTCATCGACGAGGCGCCTGCGCCGTCCCCGGCCGACGAATACATGCTCTACCAGACCCTGGTCGGCGCCTGGCCGCTGGAACTGGCGCCGAACCAGCCCGACGGCGTGCGGGACTTCGCCGACCGGATCGCGCAGTGGCAACTCAAGGCGCTGCGCGAAGCCAAGCGCCGCTCGCGCTGGACGCAGCCGAACGAACCCTACGAAGAAGCCTGCGGGAGCTTCCTCACACGGCTACTGGACCCCGCCCACGGCTTCACGGCCCAATTGCATGCCTTCGTGGGGCGCATCGCGGCCGCCGGCGCGGCCAACAGCCTGCTCCAGACCGTGCTGCGCCTGACCACGCCGGGCGTACCGGACATCTACCAGGGCACCGAGTTCTGGGACTTCAGCCTGGTCGACCCGGACAACCGGCGACCCGTCGACTTCGCCCGTCGAGAGGCGGCAGTGAACGAGACGGCTTCGTGGGACGAGCTTCTGCAGGACTGGCGCGACGGCCGCCTCAAGCAGCGCGTGATCCGCCAGCTGCTGCAGCTGCGTTCCCGCGACGCACCGACGTTCGCGCAGGGCGACTACCGGGCGCTTGCCGTCGCTTCACCGGACGGCCAGGCCGGTGACCGGCTGCTGGCGTTCCAGCGCACGCTCGATGGCCACGCCATCATCGTGCTGGCCCTGCGGCACACCGCCGATGTACTGCTCGACGCCGCCACGCCGCACTGGGATGCCGCCTCGTCGGCCGCCCTGCTGCCGGACGGCACGCGCGTGCGTGGCGTAAGGCCTGGCCGTTACCGCAACGTTCTTGGGGAGGGCGAGGACGTGGTGGATACCGGGCTGGACCCGTCAAGCTGGCTTGCGCCCCTGCCGGTGGCCGTGCTCGCGCCGACGGCGTCCTGAGCCGTGGCCGGTGGTGTTCGCCCGCTGGGCCGGCCATGCCCACATCGTTTACGTCGGCAACGCAAGAATCAGCGGCGACCACGTCGGCCGCCGCTGCGTCGAACCAGCGGGAGGGAAGGGCGTTCGCGCCTCAGATCAGCCAGCAGGTAGCCGGCTGCTTGGTCGAGATATAGGGGAAGTCGTCTTCCACCTCGGGCACCGGCACGCGGGGCGCACGACGGTCGTCCACCGGCCATTCGATGTCGCGGTGCCGACGCTGGGCCGGCGGCTGCTTGTCGGAAGGCCAGCGGGGCGTTTGCTCCGGACCCACCGCCGGACCGTTGATCGTCCAGTCGCGATCGCGGATGAAGCCGGGGTGGTGGCGGACGACGGAGGAGTTGCGGGCGTTCATGGGCATGGCGAAAGGCGTTCTGAAACAACTGGATGAAGTATCTTTTCCCGGCCGTCTACGGAGCGCGAAGGAGTCGCCGCCCCGCGTCTGGCGAGGCTCGCCCTAGCGCCCCCGTGTCCGTCAAAGATCCAGTACGCGGTCCAGCCCGCGGTGCAGCCCGACCAGCGAGGACACCTTGCGCACCGCCAGCAGCGCGCCGTCCACATAGGGCCGCGCGCTGGCGCCCGCATCGTGGCGCAAGGTCAGCTTCTGGTCCGGCATGCCGAAGATCACCTCCGCGCTGATCACAAAACCGGGCAGCCGCAGAGAGTGCACCTGCGTACCGGCCAGCGTCGCGCCGCGTGCCTCGCGCAGTCCGGCGGTCTGGTCCAGCGGCACCGTCGGCTGCGGCGCGCGCACGGCAGCCAGCCGGCTGGCCAGTTCCCGCGCGGTGCCGCTGGGCGCGTCGCGCTTGCCGTCGTTCGCGTAATCGATGATCTCCCACTGCGGGATGTACCTGGCCGCCATTTCGGCGAACTTCTGCAGCAGCACCACCGTCAGCGCGAAGTTGCCGCAGGCGAGCACGCCCAGGCCTTTCGCGCGTGCGACCGCGTCGATCTGCGCATAGTCCTCGTCCGATAGCCCGGATGAACCGATCACCACGTGCGCGCCGTGATCGAGCGCGGCGAGGACGCTCGCCTTGGCGCTGGCCACGCCGGTGTATTCGACGAACACCTCGCAGGGCCGTTCAAGCGCCTCCTGCGCCGTGGCAAACACCGGACAGGCGGGCAGGTTGCCGCCCAGCGCCGCGCGCAGGTCCTGTCCGGCGTAGCTTCGCGACACCGCAGCCACCAGGCCCAGGTCGGGCGCCTGCGCGATGGCGCGCGCCAGTTCGGAACCGGCCCAGCCGGTGGCTCCCGCCAGGCATACGCCCAAGGTCATCGTCTTCTCCAGGCAAGGGTTGTCCGGCGACTTTGGGCCGATCGAGGATCGCCGGCAAGGTGTGCCGCTGGTTGATGATCCTGCGATTGCACGTGCAAGATCCCAAGGGTGGGCCCCGCCGCCGGAGGCCTTCGCATGACGGCCCCGTTGCACTCGCAGATGCAGGGAACTATACCGGCGCAAGCGACTCTACCGAGCCGCTTGCGCCTAACCTGGGCAAGACCCTTTCCTGCCGCAGAGCTGCCGACATGGACCATTCGATCATCTCGCTGGTGCGCGAAAAGCGGTACCCGATGATCGTCAGGTACGGGGCCGGGCTTCTTTTCGTCGCGGTGGCATTCGCGATCGTGTTGACGTGGCAAGGCCAGTTGCAGCGCTACCCGTTTCCCATCTTCATCCCGGCCATCTTCTTTGCTGCGCTCCTGTTCGAGCGCGGTTCGGGCGTGCTCGCGACGTTCGCGGCGGCCGCACTGGCGACCTATTTTTTCCTTCGGCCCGTCCACAGCTTCGCCATGGCCGAAACCGACACGGTGAGCGTCGCGGCGTTCCTGCTGGTCGGAATCGTGATCTCGACGGTCACGGACCGGATGCGCCGCACGGTGGAAGGCCTGCGCCGATCCGAGGCGGAAAAGACCCTGATGCTGGAAGAGGCCGGCCACCGGGTTCGCAACGACCTGATGATGGTGACCTCGGTGCTTTCCCTGCAGGCGCGCGGTCAGACCGATCCCGCCGTTCGCGCGGCACTGGAATCAGCAGTGGCGCGCGTGGCAGTGATCGCCAACGCACAGGACCGCATACGCGCATCGGGCGACGGCCAGGGCAAGGTCGACTTGTCGCGACTGGCGCCCCGGGGAGACGGCCGAGGCACTAACCACTTTGCTGCTCCGAAAAGATTCTATCAAGCTTCACGGTGGCCCATTCTCAGCTCTTTGGGTATGCGTGTTCACCGACGAGTTCACGCTAACCGCGGAGCGTGTAGCGCAGGAGTTAGCCGCAACGACATTTGGGCCATTCAACCAGATAAGCAAGGCGTTCGTGCTTTTCTCCTATCAGCCTGGCAAGGCCACTTATCCAGTTGTGCCGCTGCAGCTCAGCGGATAACTATTCGTTCGCGCGCGGCTTAACTCAAGCGTTGGATGTCGGCTTATGGCCGGAAGCGGACTTCCAGGGTAAATGAGCCAGCACGCCAAGCGCGATCGACGAGATAGGCGGTTCCCGGTAAGACGGAGTATGAGCCTACGGTCGTCCGCATTGCGGACTCCGTAGCAGTTAGGCAAAGTCTCGACTTGTGACCGTGGGACGTGGCGATGGAGTGGGGTGACGTACGCATTTTCCTCGCCTTGGCGCGAGCCGGATCCATCGGTGGCGCCGCACGTCGACTTGGGCTGAGTCACCCAACTGTGGGCCGACGTCTGCGCGCGCTGCAGGACGACACTGGCCAGGTGCTGCTGCAGCGCGGTCCGCAAGGCCTCCTATTGACCGAAGCCGGCCGCGCGATCCTGCAGCAGGCCGAAATCATGGAGTTACAGGCACTGGCTATCGAGCGCCGGCTTGCCGGCGAGGACAGCCAGCCCACCGGCATCCTGCGCATCTCTGCATCAGACTGGTTCGGAAGCCTGGTGCTGGCCCCGGTGATCGCTGAACTCACGCGCCGCTTCCCGCGGCTGGTGCCGGAGTTGATTAGTGAACCGAGGCTGTTCGACCTGTCCCGGCGCGAGGCCGATATCGTCTTCCGCAATGTGCCGTTCGACGATGTGGATATCGTGCAGCGCCGCCTCATGGTTCTGGAGCACGGCGTCTACACTGCACGGGACCAACCGGATCCCACCGCCGATGGCGCCGGCGCAGCATTGATCCTGGTGGATACCGAACAGGGTTTCTATCCGGACACAGTTTGGCTGCAGCAGAAGCTGCCCGCAGCGAACATCGCGTTCCGAAGCAATAGTCGAAGCGCGCAGGCACGAATGTGTGCGCAGGGCGTGGGCCTAGCCGTGCTGCCGTGCGTGCTGGCCGAGCATACGTCCGGTCTGCGCCGGGTCGACTTCGATGAGCCGCCGCCTGCAAGAACGATGTGGATGGGCTATCACAGTGATCTGCGCCGCATGGACCGCCTGCGGGCGTTGACCGACCTCGCCGTCGAGATGCTGGCGCCGACCGCCGAACATTCCTGAAAGCGGACCGTTCATTCCTGTCAGTGTCGCCCGACAGAAGGCGAAGTCATGCTTGAACTCCCCCCTATGGAGTTCGTGTTATGAGGCACCGTCCATTGTTCGTGCGCTTCGTATCTGTGGCCGCCGTCGCCTTGCTAGCTCTGGCTGGAACGGCAGTCGCCGCCACTCGGTCAGTGACCGCGGAGCCGCGTTTCCAGCGCATGCGTCTGGGCGCCTTCCACGTAATCGCCTTGTCCGATGGGCGCCTGATGTTGCCGTCCGCCGAGCTGCTCGTTGACGATGAGCCCGGCGTTTCGCACGCCCTGCTCACACAGGCACATGCACCCGACCGCGTTCCTACCTCAGTCAACGCATTCTTGGTCGATACCGGGCACAAGCGCTTTCTGGTGGATACCGGCGCGGGAGACCTGTTCGGTGCCGAGTCGGGCAAGCTCCTGGCGAGCCTACGCGAGGCTGGCTACACGCCGGCACAGATCGACGAGGTGCTGCTGACGCACCTGCACCCCGACCACGACGGCGGTTTGGTCACGCACGGCCAACCCACCTTCCCCCACGCAGTGGTCCGCCTGGATGCCCGGGAGGCTGCGTTTTGGCTCCATCCTGACAATGCAAGCAAGGTCGGAGTGCGGCTGCAGGAGGTGTTCAAGGAAGCGGCGGAGGAACTTGCCCCATACAAACGAGAAGGTCGACTGAAGACTTTCAGCGCCGGCGCGACACTGGCCGCCGGCGTGCGTGCTGTACCCGTGTATGGCCATACTGCAGGCCATACCGGCTATCGCTTCGCGAGTCGCGGGCAGGTGTTGCTGGCATGGGGTGACGTCGTACATTTTCCGCTGGTGCAGTTTACCGACCCGCGGGTGACGATCCGTTTTGACAGCAACCGCTCGGAGGCGGAGACGACGCGCGAGCGTTTTTTGTCACGGGTTGCCGCCCACCACACATGGGTCGCCGGTGCACACTTGGTCTTTCCCGGCATCGGACATGTGCGCCGTCTGGGCGAAGGCTATGTTTGGGAGCCGCTCGCGCCCTAGCGAGCAGGGCGACTCTTCTATGCCGGAGCATTACCCGTGCTGCTCGGCTGAGGCGAGGCCGTTCGAGAAACACCGCCCGGAAGCGGATCCGGCTCCCTCCAAAGCTCGGGAAAAAAAACCCGCAGGGGCCTGCGGGGTCTTATGGCAAGGTCGTTCGCGCTACTTCTTCTTCGCTGGCTTCTTGGCGGGAGCCTTCTTGGTGGCCTTAGGAGCAACCTTCTTAGCAGGCGCGGACTTCGTCGCGGCACCGCCAATGAGCATACTGTCTGCCGTTACTCCCTTCTTCTTCAGGGCCTCCGAGAACCACAGCGGGCGCTTGCCCCGTCCCGACCACGTTTGGGCTGGGCTCTCCGGGTTGCGGTACTTCGGCGCAACCGCAGCCTTCGGCCCTTTGCTGCCTTGCCCACCGCGACGGGGGTAAACCTCGTCGATGGTCAGGCCTGCGCTGTTGAGAAGCCCCTCAATCTTGGTCCGGACCTCTTGGATGTGGTTCTTGCGGGCAGAATGCATTTGCGCTTCTGCGCTCTTGATCAGAGCCTGAAGCTCAGCGGGGGAGAGTGAATCGAGATTGATAGCCATAGTCGTCCTAGGGATTGGGTCGTCCCCATTAGACACGAAACATTAGAGGCAAATGTCAAGCCAATACCTTTGAACGTTGTGAAAGGTGAGTTTCCTCAGGGACTTCGGCCTAGTTCACGCTCTCGGCTCGCCAGCAGTTTTGTCACGCCTGTTTGCTCGGCCAATTCAAGCGCGTCCTCTACCTCAGTTCCCAAATACCTGACGGTGCTCTCGAGCTTTGTATGTCCTAGGAGCAGCTGTACCGCTTGAAGGTTCTTGCTTTGCCGATAGATGAGCGTCGCTTGGTCCGGCGCGTAAGCTGAGCGGTTTGGCGCGACTGCTGGACGAAGGTCCTCGCAGCAATCCTTGAAGCCGGGCGAAAGGCACCATGCCACCTGCGTAGATGCACCCCGATGCCGCCGCCACAAACTGCCGGCAAGTTCCTTGCGGACGGTGGTCTACGCGACGATGCTCAGCGTGTGCTATCCAGCAACTCGTGCTTCATGTTGCTCATCAGGGCGATGAGAACATCCGCTACCAGGCGGACTCGTGGCGATCGTTTGACGTCCGGATGTATCACAAGCCAGAGCGGTCGTGGATCGGGGTAGGCCGCGGTCGGCAGAGGGGTCAGCGCGTCGTCGCCCGCCGCCAGGAAATGGGGGAGCGCAGCAATACCCAACCCCACCCGCGCTGAATGCAGCAGGGTCGCCAGGTCATTGCTTCGCAACACGAAACGCCTGTTGCCAGCGATCTGTTCGATCCAATGCTGTTGTGGCACATGCCGGAGGCTGTCGTCGTACCCAAGGAACTCCCACTCCTCGCTGGGGCGATGAGTGTAGCCATGCGCCGCGTATGCGCCGTAGCCCAGCTCGCCGATACGGCGGGCAGTCAGGCCTGGTGCCGTCGGTCGTGCAAGGCGTATGGCCAGGTCGGCCTCGCCCCGAACCAAATTGGCGTCCCGCGATTCACCAATGACCTGCAGATCGATGTTCCGCCATTGCGATCGGACCGCGGCCAGCCTGGGCACGAGGAAATGGCTCGCCAGCACGGGGGGTGCGGAAAGCCGCACGGTGCCATGCTGGGACGAGGCCCCTAGCACCGCACGGGAGAATGCCTGCGCCTCGTCGTCGATGCGTTGGGCCTGGACGGTCAGGAGCTCGCCTTCCCGCGTGAGCGACCAGCCCTTGGCCAGACGGTCGAACAGCCGCAGTCCGAGGGACTGCTCTAGCGATTGGATTCGCCTGGCAACAGTCGAATGTTCCACGCCGAGCGCCTTCGCCGCGGCCGACAGGCTTCCCAGTCGCGCTAGCTCCAAGAAATGGCGGACGTCGTCCCACTGCAGGTGGTGTCCCCCCAAAGAATTTCGACTTGTGCGTTTTTGCACAACGAGTGCTCGTGGTAAGGGGTGGTGGTATGGGTGCGACTGGCGCAATCTCGCCGCGCAATTTCCCTGGGCAAAAGAGCGGCAGGATCATGAGCTCCATTCATCAGGCTAGCAAGGTCGCCGCGACCGAGGTAGTGGTCGGGCAATATGGCAACGTTTCAGAATTAAAGGTTCGGGAAGTCCTGCTTCCCGCGCTAGGCGATGCAGAAGTCCGGGTGCGCCACACTGCGATCGGCGTCAACTTTGTCGATGTCTATCATCGGACCGGCATCTATGCTCTGCCGAACTTCCCCTCCGTGCTCGGCGTGGAAGCGGTCGGCATCGTCGAGGCCATCGGCGCGGCGGTCCGTGGGATCGAACCGGGTCAGCGTGTCACCTACGCGGGGCCACCGGTAGGCGGCTACGCCAGCGTGCGCAATATTCCGGCAGCACGGCTGCTGCACGTGCCAGATGGCCTCGATGATGACGATGTTGCGGCGCTTCTGTTGCGCGGGATCACAACGCACATGTTATTGACGCATGTGTACCCAGTGAAGCGCGGCGACACGGTCCTGGTCCATGCAGCTGCGGGTGGACTGGGCTTGGTGCTGCTGCAATGGGCGAAAAGGCTTGGGGCGTGCGGATTCCGGTCGCCGCTGACCACGCATCCGGCTTGGGTTGCGCACACTGCTGGTGTTGAGCATCAGGCTGGTTCTGCGCAGGCAAGCCTGCTCGGCGGGAGGCACGGCGCGTGCTCTGTGCTAGCGACCAACCCCGGGTAGGAGAGTATTAAGAATGGGTCGGACCGCCGATCAGCCCTGCTGGATCGCTATTTGCCGTGCTCGGCTTTGTAGCGTGTCACGCGTTCCAAGTATTCCTTGTCGCCGGCATCGGTGGGCGGAGCCCAACCCATCGCTTTCACCCGTTTAATGAGGCGGTCGTTGGCGTCGTAGAGCGCGTTGAAATCTGTTCGCTGCGCCGGTGGCAACACTTCGGGGGTCAGGTGGTGCACTAGGTAGCGGTGAGCGAGGGTCAGGAAATAGGCTTCGCCTCACTCACGTATTCGTTCGCATTCTTTGGATCGAGCCGCTGCTCCAACTTCGCCAAGCCGAGCAGGTAGCCCGGTGGACGTGTGTGGGCGTAGATGCTTTCCAGCGGTCCGAGCATCGCTGCGACGGTTTCACGTGGCGTAGTCGTTCGCATGTAGATTCCGCTCTGCATCGATAGCGACGTGACGTGCAGTTCGTTGATGTATTTCGAGTCAGGTGGGGAGCCAGGACTGGTGGCCTCGATATTGAACCATCGTCCGTTTACATCCTGGAGACGCGCAAATTCGTGCTGTGGTGCCTGGCTCAGCGTCATGTTCAAACCGAGCTTCTGCCCCAAAATAATCAGTAGCGTGGGCATCGACACACAGTTGCCCTTGCGCGTGTGTAGATAGGTCGATACCAGCTTGTTCTGATATTTCGCGCCGAGCGGGTCGTCTAGGTCATAGGAGAACGGATGGTCATCGTTCCAAGGGCCGGACGTGTAGATCACTTGCCCCAGCGCCGTCATCACTTCCGTGGGTGGGGCGCCCTTCGGCACTCGTGCTCTGACTAGAATTGCCAAGCGATCCAGCTCCGCGTTGAAGGCCGACGCGTCGAAGCTGGAATTGACCGCTCTCTCAATGGCGGTCTGAACCTTCGCGTAGTCCACGCGATCCGGCGCATCCGCCAGTTGCTCAAGGGCTTTTACGTTCGGGTCATCGGGGATCGGAATTGCACCAGGCATCTGGGCCCAAGACCAAGGGCTTATCGCCATGAAGCAGACCACTAGCGACCACCGCATGACCCTATGCACTGGGTATCCGATTCGGACGTGCGATCAGCCAGAAAACCCAGGCGGCTAGTGCACCGAGCAGCGCAGCGATGATCAAAATGCCTGCGAACGGTCCCAAAGACTTGTTGGGGTCAAGCGCTGGGCTGAAATTGTGAATCGCTGTACTGTAAAAGAGTACCACCGCTACAGTCGCCCCGATCAGAACCCCCGCCATGGAGTAACTCCAACCGCTGGTCCAGTGGCGCGTGGTCAACAGCATGTGCGCTGGCACACCTAAGACCAGCATGGCGGGATAGCTAACTAGGGCTAAGAATTTTAAAGCCCAAAGACCTTCACCGGGATTGCCGACCAGCGAAAGCAGCCAGAACAGCAAACCGGGAGCCAAGGGCGCCAGCAAGAAACCCACTAAAAGGCGCATCGGCGGCTTAATGGTTGCAGACATTGTTCATTGGTCCCGCAGCTGCGCTACAGCCAGTGGGGTTGGGCGGTGACGGTGGACCCTCTTGCTTCCACACGTTGTCGATGTCCTTGCCGAAGAGAGAGCCGGACGCCTGCAGTGAGGATGTTCCCTCACCCCAACTCTGAATAGAGGTAGTGCCGTCGCTCGACTGCGTGGCTTGGCGCACTACGATGCCAGACTGCAATGGATGACCGGGCTCGGTGACATTTACGACCACCGGCTGGCCATTCACCTGATTCGTGAGCTGGAAGGACATGACCGGGCTGATAGAAATCGGAATCATGTTTCCGATGACGGGCGTGGCGTCATTGGGGGTGCCCTGGGGAGAGGCCCCGTGCGAGAGACCAGGGGTTGGATTCCTTACCAAATAGTTTTGGTTTTGGGCCACCGTCATGCCAGGGGTTGCCACCGGGACACTGTAAAAATGGTAGTTGGGGGAGCTGCTTGTGAAATCCTTGAACCCGGGTTGAGCGGGGAAAGACACGCGATAGACCGCAGTAAAGCAGGTGGTCACCCGATCTGATGTGGTGCAGTCCCGACCATCGGGGTCCACATTTCTGACCGGATTGTTGTTCGCGTAGGCGTAGCGGTTGAATCCGAATAGGTCGCCTGCTTTTGGCGGTTTCGGGTCTGCACCTAAGAAATGTGCTTGCGAGACTTGACTGCCGCCGATGATCACGGCCATGAAGAGGCCAATCCGTGCTCCCTTCCCCATACTCGGATCTCCTTGTATCCCCGCCCGAGTCTACACGTACGTGAGGGCAGCGCAATGGGCGGTTCGATCTACGGACGCGTAGGGGCAAGTAGGCACAAGCGGCTGCGTCCGGTACCACCACGGTTCCTTCCCTGCCGGGCCAGTAGCTAGCTAATCACCCATTCCGGGCCAGCAGGCATCGGTACTCATGTAGGCAATCCAATCGTCCATGAACGACCGTTTGGCCCAATCTGGCTTAGTGATGTAGTCGAGCGCCTTCCATCGCGCGTACTCGTCTTTCTGGAAGGTTCCGTACCGCTCTGGATCGCGTCGAAGCTCTTCTGTGGGTTCGGTGGGCATTCGACGTCCCCCCGCCTTTGAGTAGCGCATCGGTTTGGAGTCCAATCCCCCACCCGAAGGAGATTGGACGTGAAGAAGCGCTTTTCCGAAGAGCAGATCATCGGCTTCCTGCGTGAGGCAGAAGCCGGCACGGCGGTGAAGGACCTGTGCCGCAAGCACGGCTTCAGCGAAGCCTCCTACTACCTCTGGCGCAGCAAGTTCGGCGGCATGAGCGTGCCCGACGCCAAGCGGCTGAAGGAGCTGGAGACCGAGAACGGCCGCCTGAAAAAGCTCCTGGCCGAGCAGGTCCTCGAGAACGAGGTCATCAAGGACGCCCTGCGAAAAAAGTGGTGACCGCACCGGCCCGTCGCGGGCTGGTGCGGCACATGATCGATCGGGGCTTAAGCGAGCGGCGCTCTCTGGCCGTCATGCGCATGAGTGCCAGCGCCTTGCGCTATGCGCCTCGCCCGGACCGCAACGTCGAGTTGCGCGAGCGCATCCTGGCGCTGGCGCACCGGCACAAGCGCTACGGCGTCGGAATGATCTACCTCAAGCTCAGGCAGGAAGGATTGCTCGTGAACTACAAGCGAGTCGAACGGCTGTACCAGGAAGCGAAGCTGCAGGTGCGGCAGCGCAAGCGCAAGAAGGTGCCGATGGGCGAACGTCAGCCGCTGCTGCGACCGATGGCGGCCAATGAGGTCTGGTCCATGGACTTCGTCTTCGACCGCACGGCCGAAGGGCGGGTGATCAAGTGCCTGACGATCGTCGACGACGCCACGCACGAGGCGGTGGCGATCGAGGTCGAGCGAGCCATCTCGGGCCATATGCTCACGCGG
>NZ_DASZBU010000016.1:0-2513 GCF_035943815.1 Frateuria sp. | reverse complement strand
TCGGACGAACCGGGCGCGCGGCTGTACCGCACGGGCGACCGCGGCCGCTGGCGCGCGGACGGCACGCTGGAGCACCTGGGCCGGGCCGACTTCCAGATCAAGCTGCGCGGCTTCCGCATCGAACCGGGCGAGATCGAGGCGCAGCTCGCGGCACACCCGTCGGTCACGCAGGCGCTGGTGACCGTACGCGAGGACCGGCCGGGCGATACGCGCCTGGTCGCCTACCTGGTGAGCGATGCGCCGGTGGAGGAGTCGGCGCTGCGTGCCCGCCTGCACGAACACCTGCCGGAATACATGCTGCCGCAACACATCGTGGCGCTGGCGGCATTGCCGCTGCTGCCCAACGGCAAGATCGATCGTGCGCGCCTGCCGGCGCCGATCGTGGCTTCTCCACCAGCTGGCGCGCGCGTCGGGCCACGCGACGAACTGGAGCGCCAGGTCGCGCTGGCGATGGCCGCCGTGCTCGGCGGCCATGAGCCAGGCATAGACGAGAACTTCTTCGAACAAGGCGGCCATTCGCTGTTGGCGGCCCAGCTCATCGCACGGCTCAACCGCGAGCTCGACCTGGCCCTGCCGCTGCGCAGCGTGTTCGAAGCGCCCACCATCGCCCGGCTCGCCGCGGCGATCCGCGGCGCTGGCACCGCGGGTGCGCGGCGGCCCATTCCGCGGCTGGCCGATCGCAGCCGCGCGCCGCTGTCGCTGATGCAGCAGCGGCTGTGGTACCTGGAGCAACTGCATCCAGGCCGCGTGGCCTACCACACGCCATCGGCCCACCGCCTGCGCGGAGCGCTGGACCTGCCGGCATTCGAGCAGGCGCTGTGTGCGATGGTGCGGCGCCAGCCGGTGCTGCGCACGGCGATCGAAACGCTCGATGGCCTCGCGCAGCAGCACATCCATGCCGCGATCGACGTCGAGCTGCCGCTGGAGGACCTCGCCGGGCTTGCGCCGGAGGAGCGCGAGCCTTGGCTGCGCCGGCGCCTCGACGCGCTGATCGCCGAGCCGTTCGACCTGGCCGCGCCGCCGCTCTTCCGCGCGCGCCTGTTCCGGCTCGGCGAGCAGGAGCACGTGTTCTTCTTCATGGCCCATCACATCGTCTGGGACGGCTGGTCCTTCGACCTGCTCTACCAGGAGATGACCGCGCTGTACGAGGCCTTCCGCGCCGGCGGTGCCGATCCGCTCCCGCCCTTGGCCGTGGAATACGCCGACTTCGCCGCCTGGCACCGGGAGTGGATGCAGGGTGAGCCGCTGCAGCGCCAGCTCGCGCACTGGCTGCAACGGCTGGAATCCCCGCCCGAACCGCTGGAGCTGCCGGCCGACCGCGCGCGGCCCTCGCGCATGTCCGGGGCCGGCGGGACCGAGTGGATCGAGCTGCCCGCCGACCGGCTGCAGGCTCTGCACGCGTTCGCGCGCCGCGCCGGGGCGACGCCCTTCATGGTGCTGCTGGCCGCCTACGTAGTGTTGCTGCACCGGCTCGGCGGGCAGCGCGACCTGATCGTCAACACGCCCGTGCGCGGCCGCGACACCGCGGAGCTCGAGCGGGTGATGGGCTTCTTCGTCAACGCGCTGCCGCTGCGCGTGCCGGTCGATCCGCAGGCAGGCTTCCTGGACGTCCTGCGCGCGGTGCGCGCCACGGTGCTCGATGCGTTCGCCTGTCCCGACGTGCCGTTCGAGCACCTGGTCAAGGCGCTCAGGCTGCCGCGCGACGAGAGCCGTCCGCCGCTCGCGCAGGCGATGTTCTCCTACCAGAACGTGAGCGCCCGTCCGCGCCGCTGGGGCGATCTGCAGCACGAGCAGGTGCCGGTGTTCCAGCGCGGCGCGGCCGAGGACCTGGGCCTGTGGTTCATCGAGCAGGAACACCGCCTGCTCGGTGGCCTCACCTACAACGCCGACCTGTTCGAAGCCGCCACGGCCGCGCGCTTCCGCCAGGGCTACGAGACCCTGCTGGAAGCGGCGCTGGCCGACCCGCAGCAGCCCGTCGCGCAGTTGCCGCTGCTGCCGGCGGCCGAATGGGCCAGGCTGAAGCGGTGGAACGCCACCGCAGCGGTGGTGCCCGCATCGTCCATGCAGGGCCAGTTCGAGCGGCAGTGCGAGGCCGCGCCGGAGCGCGCGGCGGTGCGCTGCGGCGCGACGGTGCTGAGCTACGGCGAGCTGGACGCACGCGCCAACCGCATCGCCCATGGCCTGCTGGCGCAGGGCGTGCACGCCGGTGCGCTGGTGGGCATCGCGCTGGAGCGCGGGGTGGACATGCTCGCGGCGGTGCTGGGCACGCTCAAGGCCGGCGCCGGCTACGTGCCGCTGGACCCGGGCTTCCCGGCCGAGCGGCTGGCGTACATGGTGTCCGACGCCGGGCTGGCCGCGCTGCTGACGCAGGACGGTCTGGCGCCGCGCTTCGACCTGCGCGGCCGGCCGGTGATCGCGCTGGATGCGCCGCCGGAGAGCTGGGCAACGCTGCCGGCCACGCGGCCGCCGGTGAGGGTCGATCCGGCCGCGACCGCCTACGTGATCTACACCTC
>NZ_DASZBU010000015.1:0-504385 GCF_035943815.1 Frateuria sp. | reverse complement strand
TCGGACGAACCGGGCGCGCGGCTGTACCGCACGGGCGACCGCGGCCGCTGGCGCGCGGACGGCACGCTGGAGCACCTGGGCCGGGCCGACTTCCAGATCAAGCTGCGCGGCTTCCGCATCGAACCGGGCGAGATCGAGGCGGTGGCACGCGCCGACGCCGCGGTACGCGATTGCGCGGCGCTAGTGCAGGAGTTGGGACCGGCCGACCAGCGCCTGGTGCTCTACGTGGCCTCGGCCGAACCGGAGGACAGCCTGCTGCCGCGCCTGCGCCGCGAGCTGGAGGCACAGCTGCCGGGCTACATGCGCCCGCAGCACCTCGTGCGGCTGGATGCGATGCCGCAGACGCCCAACGGCAAGCTCGACCGCCGTGCGCTGCCGCCGCCGCGGCTGCCTGCCGAACATTCCATGTCCGTGCGCATCCAGGCCGATGCGGACCCGCGCCGACGTTACCTCGCCCAGGTCTGGTGCGAGTTGGTGGGTGTGACCGAGGTGGCGGCCGAGGCGAACTTCTTCGATGTCGGCGGCCATTCGCTGCTGGCGGTGGAATTGGCCGCGCGCGTGCAGCGCGATACCGGCGTGCGGCTCAACCTGCTCGATATCGCCAGCGGCACGCTCGCGTCGCTGGCGGTGCAGCTGGCGCCGCCGGCCGCCGCCGGGTTCGGCGCGCGGCTGCGCCGCCTGCTGGGCCTGCATGGATGACCGCACCGATGGCCATGGCATGCATTCGCATCCAGCGCGGTCGAGGGCCGACGCGGCCCCCGTTC
The DNA here is from genome assembly GCF_035943815.1 of Frateuria sp. Taxonomy (GTDB): domain Bacteria; phylum Pseudomonadota; class Gammaproteobacteria; order Xanthomonadales; family Rhodanobacteraceae; genus Frateuria_A. The sequence goes on along the minus strand of NZ_DASZBU010000015.1, from coordinate 503,621 downwards.
CGGTCGCGACCTGGCCATAATGGCTTCAGTGTTTCCAGGGCGTGGGGCAGGGGGCTGCCCGGAACAGGGGAATCAAGCATGAGGGACAGCCGCGACCACAGGCTGCTGGCGCCGGGGGCAGGTCTCGATCGGCTCGATCGGTCGTCGCCGCCGGCACGCTGGCGAAGCTGGCCAGCGAACTGCCGGCATAGGCGGCGGGAGCCGTCCGATCCGCTGCTGCTGCGCCTGCGCCGCCTGGGCGCAACTGATATGGCCACGTGCGCCGGAGCGGTCGCATGATGACCGTGGCCTACCTCGTCTTCGTCGCCTGTGCGCTTGGCCTGGCGCACGTGTTCGTGGGCTATCCGCTGTGGGTCGCCGCGCTGGCGCGGTGGTGGCCAAGGCGGGTGCGGTCGCAGGCATGGGCGCCGCGCGTCACCGCGGTGGTCGCCGTACATGACGGCGCCTCGCACATCGAGGCCAAGCTGGCCGGACTGCTCGCGTTGGACTATCCGCGCGGGCTGCTGGACGTCGTGGTGGCGTGCGACGGCTGCACCGACGACACCGCCGCGCGATGCCGCCGGTTGGGCGATGAGCGCATCCGCGTGCTCGAGTTCGACGTGCGCCGCGGTAAGGCCGCCTGCCTCAACGACGCGGTGGCGCAGGCGCGCGGCGAAGTGCTGCTGATGACCGATGTCCGCCAGCGGCTGGAACCGGACGCGCTGCTCCGCCTGGTCGCCAACCTGGGCGACCCGGCGGTCGGCGCGGTGAGCGGCGAGTTGCGGCTGTTCGACGCGCAGACCGGGTTCGCCCGTGGCATCGATGCGTACTGGCGCTACGAGAAGCTGATCCGCCGCGCCGAGAGCCGTTCCGGTTCGGTGGTCGGCGTCAGTGGAGCGCTGTATGCGATCCGCCGCGAGCTGTTCCGGCCGTTGCCGCCGGGCACCGTGCTGGACGACGTGCTGGTGCCGATGCAGGTGGCAGCGGCCGGCCGGCGCGTGGTGTTCGAGCCACAGGCGGTGGCGTGGGACGGCACCTCGCAGCAGCCGCAGGAGGAGCAACGGCGCAAGATCCGCACGCTGGCGGGCAACTACCAGCTGGTCCAACTGGCGCCCTGGTTGCTGCTGCCATGGCGCAATCCGCTGTGGTTCCGTTTCGTCAGCCACAAGCTGCTGCGCCTGCTGGCGCCGTGGCTGCTGCTCGGGCTGGCGCTGGCCGCGGCGTTGCTGGCCACGCGGCATACGTTGTTCGCCGCGATCACACTGGCGCTGGCCGCGGCCCTCGCCGCGGTGATAGTCGGCCGGCACCTACCGTCGCTGGGCGGGCGCCTGCCGGTGCGGCTGCTGACCGCGTTCTGCTACCTCAACCTGTTCGCCGCGCAAGCGCTCGTGGCGTTCGCGCGCAACCGGAGGCTGCACTTGTGGTGAGCGGATGGGGCAAGTCGTCGCGCAGCGCGCGGGCAGGCAGCGGGAAACGTCCATGTTCCCGCTGATCCTCCTGTACCTGACGTTCGTGATCATCCGTCCGCAGGACTTCCTGCCGGGCATGGGTGAACTGCCGCTGATGTCGGTGTCGCTGCTGCTGGCCTTCGTCGGCTGGCTTGCCGCCGGCGCGCGCACGCCTACCGCACCGCAGTTCCTCCTGCTGCCCTTGTTCGTGCTGATGGCGATGGCGTCGGAGGTGGCCAACGGCTGGGCCGGCGGCATGCTCTACGTGCTGGGCCAGCTCGGTCCGGCGGTGATCGTGTTCTTCGTGCTGGCCACCTCGATCACCGAACCGCGGCGCGCGGCGGCTGCCTTCGGCGTGATCGGCCTGTCCGCAATGGTGCTGGCGCTGCACAGCGTGCAACAGGCCCAGAACGGCGTGGGCTGGACCGGCATGACCCTGGGCGAGGACGGTCGCGTGCGCTACGTGGGCATCTTCAACGATCCCAACGACCTGGGGCTGCTGTTCGTGATGGCGTTGCCGATGGTGCTCTACCTGGCCTCGCGGGCGGGCTTCCTCGGCCGCTGGTTGTGGCGCGCGGGCGCGTTGCTGCTGCTGGGTGGCGTGTACCTGACGCAGTCGCGCGGCACCCAGCTGGCGGTGCTGCTGATGCTCGCGGTGTACCTGTGGCAGCGTCGCGGCACCGCGACCGCGGTCTCGCTGAGCCTAGCCGGCCTGGTCGGATTGATGCTGCTGCCGTCCTCGCGCATGACCGAGCTGGACGTGGACGAGCCCTCGGCCTTCGGCCGCGTGGATGCCTGGTACGAAGGGCTGGACATGTTCAAGAGCCATCCGCTGCTGGGCGTGGGCGCGGGCAACTTTACCGACTACAACGAGTTGACCGCGCACAACTCCTTCGTGCTGGTGTTGGCCGAGACCGGTTTCCTGGGCTTCCTGGCGTGGCTGGCCTTCGTCGGCTACTGCTTCTGGATGATGTGGCGCCTGCTGCGCTTCCATCCGGCACCGGTGGCGCTGCCGGATGCGCCAGGCCAGGCGATGGCCGCGCCCCGGCCGGCGCCGCGCGGCACGGTGGCGCGCCGCGTGCCGGCGCCTGCGGTAGCGGCGGATGCGACGGCGGCGACCGACAAGTCGCTCGCGCTTGCCCTGATGTGCGCGTTGTGCGGCTTCTTCGCCGCGGCATTCTTCCTGAGCCGCAGCTACAACATCATGCTCTACACGCTGGCGGCGATCGTGGTGGGCCACTACGCCAGCGTGCGCCAGCGGCACGCGGGCTTGCCCCTGTTCACCCTTTCCGGCAGCGGCTGGCGCTGGCTGCCGATCACCGTCGTGGCCGTGGCGGCGCTGTACGTGCTCGTCGCCGTCCTGTTGCGCACCTCATGAGCCATCGCTCGCTCGCGCTGCGCAATACGCTGTTCTCCTCGCTGGGGATCTACGTCGAGTATTTCCTCGGCATGGTCTGTGCGGTGCTTATCGCGCGCCACCTGGGGCCTCGGCATTACGGCATCTACGGCCTGTTCATCTGGTTCGCCGCGATCGGCATCGTGGTGACCAACTCGGGCGTGACCACCGGTGTCATCAAGTTCGTCGCCGAGCTGCGCGGCAGCGGCCAGGCGGAGCTGATCCGGCCCATGCTCGCGCACATGCGCAAGGTGCAGCGCTGGCACATGCTGGTGGTGCTGGGCGCCGGCCTGGTGGCGTACCTGGTGATGGGGCACCGCTTCGCCGCCGAGCTGGACCTGCTCGAGTTCGTGCTGCTGGCCGCGGCGGTGGGCATGCGCGCGCCCTACATGTTCAACATCGCCATCGCCAAGGGCTGCGAGGCCTTCGACGCCACCGCGCGGGTCACGCTGGTGGCCGCGCCGCTGAACCTGGCGCTGGTGCTGGCGGCGATGCTGCTGCATGGGGACGTCCTGCTGTTCGTGGTGATGTACGCGATCTCCAGCGCGGCTTTCCTGCTGGCCTCGCAGCACCAGGTGAGCCGGCTGTTGGCGCCGCTGCCGCGCGACGGAGCCTTGCCGCCCGAACTGCTGCAGCGGATGCGCCGGCACCTGCGCATCGTCTCGCTGACGATCATCGTGAGCTTCCTGATCGCCAGCGACGTGGAGATCCTGTTCCTCAACCTGTTCGACAGCGCGGCCTCGGCCGGCTACTTCAAGGTGGCCTACCAGCTGGCCAGCGGCATCATGCTGCTGGTGCCCGGGGTGTTCAGCGCCGTGCTGCTGCCGATGATGGCCAAGGCGCTGAGCGAGGGGCGCGCGGCCGGCGGCCGCCGCTTCGCCGCGGTGACCTCTTACCTTGCCTTGCTGGGTGCGCCGGTGGTGGCGTTCGGCGCCTGCTTCGCCGGTGCGGTGATCGGCCTGCTCTATGGCGCCGCCTACGCCGCCGCGGCGCCGGTGTTCGCCCTGTGCATGCTGGCCAGCGCGCTCAACACCTCGGCGCAGGGCGCCACCAGCCTGCTGGTGAGCGCCGATCGCCAACACGTGATCCTGTCCCTGACGCTGGCGTTCGGCGCGCTCAAGATCGCGATGGACGTGTTGCTGATCAGGCATTTCGGCCTGCACGGCGCGATGGCGGCGATCACGATCGAGGCGGCGGTCAGTTCGGTGGCCTACCTCGCACTGGGCGTGCGCGTGGGCGGGGTGTCGCTGGAGTGGCTGCGGCTGGTGCGGATCCTGCTGGCGGCAGCGCTGGCCGGGGCGCTGGCCTCGCTGGTGCTGGCGCTGCGGCTGCCGCCGCTGCCTACGCTCGCGCTGGGCGGCCCGATGCTGGTCGCCGCCTACCTGCCCCTGACCTTGTTGCTGCGCTGCTGGACGCGCGCCGACATCGAACAGCTGCAAGGCCTGCATGGTCGCTTTGCGGCCGGCCGCCCGCTGCTGTTGGGGCGCTTGCTGCACTGGTCGGGCGCACGCGCGGGGCAGGGGCCATGAACATGTACGAACAAGTGTTCCGCCGCGTGCTCTTCCCGGCCTACGAGAGCGGCCTGCGCCGGCGCCGCACGCTGGCCTACCTGGCCGCCTACGAACGTGACCAGTGGCTGGCGCCCGAGCAGGTGCGCGCCTTGCAATGGCAGCGCCTGCAACGCCTGCTCGAACACTGCGGGAAGCACGTTCCGTATTACCGCCGGCGCTGGCGCGAGCTCGGCGTCGCGGCGGCGGACATCCGCAGCCTCGACGACTACGCGCGGCTGCCCGTGCTGAGCAAGGCCGAGATCCGCGCCCACGCCGGGGAGTTCGAGGCCGACGGCTGGCGCGACCGCCTGCTCTACAAGTCCACCGGCGGTTCCACTGGCGAGCCACTGCGCTTCGGCTACACGCGCGAGAGCAACGACCGGCGCACCGCCGTGATGTGGCGCGGCTACGGCTGGGCCGGCGCGCGCATGGGCCGACGCACGCTGTTCCTGTGGGGTGGCGCGGTGGGCCAGCCGCACCCGCTGAAGCAGTTCAAGGAGCGGCTTTACCATGCCGCCTTCGCGCGCCGGATGCTCAACAGCTTCCATATGACCGACGCCAATCTCGGCCGCTACGCCGACGCCATCGATGCCTACCGCCCGGAAGTGATCGTCGGCTATGTCGGGCCGTTGGTACGCCTGGCGCAGTGGCTGCTGGACAATGGCCGACGGGTGGCGCGGCCGGTGTCGGTGCTGGGTGCGGCCGAGGCGCTGCACGACTTCCAGCGCGACTTGATCGAGCGTGCCTTCGGCTGCCCGGCGTACAACACCTACGGCTGCCGCGAGGTGATGCTGATCGCCTCCGAGTGCGAGCATCGCCGCGGCCTGCACGTCAATGCCGATCATCTGGTGGTCGAGCTGCTCGGCGCACAGCAAGGACCGGGCGAGGTGCTGCTCACCGACCTTTCCAACGAAGGCATGCCCCTGCTGCGCTACGCCAACGGCGACATGGCCACCGCGGGCGACGACACCTGCCCCTGCGGCCGCGGCCTCCCGCTGCTCTCGCGCGTGGACGGTCGCGTGCTCGACGCCATCCGTACGCCCGACGGCCGCCTGCTGCCCGGCGAGTTCTTTCCGCACATGCTCAAGGACGTGCCGGGACTGAAGCGCTTCCAGCTGGTGCAGCGCGAACTGGACCGGCTGGAGTTGTCGCTGGTCTGCAGCGAGGCGTTCGACGACGCCTCGCTGGCCTACATCCGCCGCGAGGTCGCCAAGGTGGCGGGCGAGCGCGTCGGGCTGGAGTGCCGCATCGTCGACGACATTCCTCTGACGCCCAGCGGCAAGCTGCGCGTTACCGTCTCCGCCCTCACCGCGCCTGTTGCATGAACCCTCCGAAGAACATCACCCACGTCGTCGAAAACCTCAACCGGGGGGGACTGGAGCGCGTGGTGCTGGAGCTGGTCAAGCTGCAGCACCAGCAGGGTTATCGCTGCCAGGTGGTGTGCCTGTTCGAGCGCGGGACGCTGGCGCACGAACTCGATGCGCTGGGCATTCCCGTGCATGCCTGCGGTAAGCGCAAGGGGCTGGACCTTGCCGCGCTCTCCCGCGCGCGGGCACTGATCCGCGCGCACGCCACCGACGTGCTGCATACCCACAATGCGGTGGCGCACTACCTGGTGGTACTGGCCAGCCTGGGCCTGGGCCTGGGCAAAGTGGTCAACACCCGCCATGGCATGGGCGGCATGCGGCGTTGGAACCGCGCCGAGATGCTCTATCGCGCCGGGCTGGTGCGTACCGACATCGTCACGATGGTCTGCGAGGCGGCGGGCAACGGCGCGATCGAACGCCGACTGGTCCCGCGCGGCAAGTTGCGGGTGGTGCCCAACGGCCTGCGCGTGCAGGAATTCGCCACCGTTTCCCCCTCCGCACGCCTGCATCTGCGGCAGATGCTCGGGTTGCCGCCGCAGACGCACCTGGTGGGTACCGTGGGGCGGCTCAACTGGGCCAAGGACCAGTCGAGCCTGATCCGCGCCTTCCGCCGCGTGCACGAACAGCTGCCGGACAGCGCGCTGTTGCTGGTCGGCGATGGCAATCTGCGGGCGGAGCTGGAGTCGTGCGCTCGCAGCGAGGGTGTGGAGGCAGTCGTGCATTTCCTGGGCGACCGCAGCGACGTGCGCGAGCTGCTGCAGGGGTTGGACGTGTTCGCCCTGTCCTCGGTGAGCGAGGGGTATTCGATGGCCCTGCTCGAGGCCAGCGCGACGGCCTTGCCGATCGTGGCGACCGACGTGGGCGGCAACCGCGAGATCGTGCGCGACGGCGTGACCGGCTGCATCGTGCCGCCGCGTGATGTCGAGTCCCTGGCACAAGCGATCCTGGGCCTGATGCGCGATCCGGACCGCGCCGCACGACTCGGCGCCGCGGCACGGGCGATGGTGGAAACCCGCGGCTCGCTCGAGGCGGTGGCGGCACGCTATGCCGAGCTGTACGGCGCAGCGGAGAAGGGCGCATGAAAGTGCTGGTGCTGACCAACCTTTTCCCTACACCCTGGGACCCGCTGCGCGGCGCGTTCAACCGCCAGCAGTTCGAGCGCCTGGGCCGGCGCCATACGGTCGAGGTGCTGGCCGCGGTGGACTTCCGCGAGCGCCTGCGCGGCGCTCGCGGCCGCGTGCAGGTGCCGGGGCTGCGCACCGACCACTTCGTGTTCGTCTACCCGCCGCGGGTGGGCCGTGCGCTGCATGCGGTGTGCTGGCTGGCCTCGCTGCTGCTGCAGCGAGGGCGGCGACTGCGCGCGGCCGGCTACGACTGCATCCTCGCCAGCTGGGGCTATCCCGACGCGGTCGCCGCCGGCTGGCTGGCGCGCCTGCTCGGCGTTCCCTACGTGGTGAAGGTGCACGGCAGCGACCTGAACGTGCAGGCCACGCACGCCCTGCGCCGGCCGCAGATCCGCGCGGCGCTGCGCGGCGCCGCGGCCGTGGTGGCGGTGAGCCGTGCGCTGGCCGGCAAGGCGGTCGCGCTGGGCGCGGACGCGGCGCGCGTGCACACGCTCTACAACGGTGTGGACGGCACGCTGTTCGCCCCAGGTAGTCGGGATGCCGCGCGGACGCAGCTGGGCATAGATGCTGCGGACGCGCCACTGCTGCTGTACGTCGGCAATCTCAAGGAGAGCAAGGGTTGCATCGACCTGCTGGAGGCCTTTCCCGCTGTGCTGGCGGCGCGGCCGCAGGCGCGGCTGGTCTACGTAGGCGACGGGCCGTGCCGCGGCACGCTGCTCGCGCGCGCCCGTGCGCTCGGCGTCGAGGTGCGGCTGCAGCTGGTCGGTGCGATGCCGCACGACGCGCTGCCGGGCTGGTTCCGCGCCGCCGACGTGCTGTGCCTGCCCAGCCACAACGAGGGCGTGCCCAACGTGGTGCTGGAGGCGATGGCCTGCGGCACGCCGGTAGTTGCAACGCACGTGGGCGGTATCCCCGAGGTGGTGCCCGGGCACGCCGGCCGGCTGGTGCCGCTGGGCGACCGTGCGGCACTGTCGGCGGCGCTGGTCGACGCAGCCACCCGCCCGTGGGACGGCTCCGCCATCGCCGCACACGCACGCGGCTTCAGCTGGGAGATCAATATCGATCGGCTGGACGGAGTCCTGCAGCAGGCGACCGCGCCGGCGAATACGGCGACGGAGGCGCTTCCATGAGGCTCAAGCCATCGCGGCGACAGTTGCTTGGCCTGCTGCCCGATCGGCTGGTGCTGGTGCGGGGGCCGCGCACACCGGGAGCGCTCTATCTCACCTTCGACGACGGCCCTCATCCGGAGCACACGCCCCGGCTGCTGGATCTGCTGGCCCGGCACGGCGCGCGGGCGAGCTTCTTCCTGGTCGGCCAGCGGGTCGAGCGGCACCCGGCGCTGGTCGAGCGCATCGTGGCGGAGGGCCATGCCCTGGGCAATCACTCCTACAGCCACCCGATGTTCCACCAACTCGGGCTGCGCCAGCAGTTGGACGAGGTGGAGCGCACCGACCGCCTGCTCTCGAATTTCGACCACGCTGGGTCCTACCGTTTCCGGCCGCCGCGCGGCAGCATGTCGCCGGCGCTGTTGCTGGCCTTCGCGCGACGCGGCCGGGGCATCGCCTACTGGTCCTACGACAGCCTGGACTACCAGTCGCGCTCGCCCGGCGAGCTCGCGGGGCTGCTGGCGCGGCGGCCGCCGGCCGACGGCGACATCGTGCTGATGCACGACGACAGCGGCTGCGCGGCGCAGATCCTGGAGCGCATGCTGCCCCTCTGGCGCGCCGGCGGCCGCCACCTGCTCGCCCTGCCGAAGGTGCGCGCATGAGGATCCTCTACCACCACCGCACCCGCGGCCGCGACGTCGAGGGCGTGCACATACGCGGCGTGGTGCATGCGCTGCGCGGGCTGGGCCATCAAGTCACCGTGCTGTCCTTTCCCGGCGCCGACCCGGAGCAGGAACCGGTCGCCGGCGCCTCGGCGCGCAAGGGCCGGGGACGCCTCGGCGCCTGGGTCTCGCGCATGCCGGGCGTGCTGTTCGAGGTGCTGGAGCTTGCCTACAACCTGGTCACGCTGTTACGCATGCGCCGCGCCTTCGCGCACATCCGGCCGCAGCTGGTGTACGAGCGCTATTCGTTGTTCCTGTTCGCCACCGTGTGGCTGGCGCGTCGGCACGGCATCCCGGTGATCCTGGAGATCAACGACTCGGCGCTGGTCGAGCGCGTGCGGCCGTTGTGGCTCAAGCACCTTGCGCGGCGCATCGAGGGCTGGTGCCTGCGCCGTTGCACCGGGCTGGTGTTCATCTCCAGCTATTTCAAGCACCAGGCCGAGGCCGCCTATGGCCCGATCGCGCCCTCGGTAGTCTCGCCCAACGCGGCGGACCTCGCGCACTTCGACCCGGCGCGCCACGACCGCGACCGCCTGCGCGCCGAACGCGGCGTAGCTGGCAAGGTGGTGTGCGGTTACGTCGGCGCGTTCGTGCACTGGCACGGCGTGAACGGTTTCGTTGAGGCGATTGCCGCGCGTCTGGCCGAGTCGCCCGAGCTGGTGCTGCTGCTGGTCGGCGACGGCCGCACGCTGGGGGAAGTCCGCGCGCTGGTGGAGGCGCGCGGCCTTTCCGACCGCATCCTGCTGCCCGGCCGTGTGCCGCACACCGAGATACCTTCCTGGATCGCCTGCATGGACTACGCGGTGTTGCCCGATTCCAATCACTACGGCTCGCCGGTGAAGCTGTTCGAGTTCATGGCGATGGGAGTGGCCATGGTGGCGCCGGACTACGTGCCGGTGGCCGAAGTGGTCGCCGACGGGCAGACCGGCTGGCTGTTCCCGCGCCGGCAGCTGGACGCCTGCGTCGAGCGCGTGCTGGAACTGGCGCTGCGCCCGGACGAGCGCCGGCGCGCGGGCGCGGCGGCGCGCGAGTACATCGTGCGCGAGCGCCAGTGGCGCAACAACGCCGAGCAGCTGCTCGGCCTGCTGCCGGAGGCCGGTTGATGGCCGCCTTCCTCGCCCTCGCCTTCGCTTTCTTGTTGTTGGCCGTCGCCGCACTGGCGCTGGCGATCCGCTCGCGCAACATGCAGATCTGGCTGGGCAGCTACCTGCGCCGCCGGCCACCCGCGCCTCCGGCGGACGGCCCCGTGCACGTGATGTTCTGCTTCGTCGACCACTTCGAGCCCAACTGGGGCCGCGTGGACCTGGCGACCCAGCGCGCGCGCGTCGACCGCTGGTGCCGCGACTACCGTGCGCTGGCCGGCCGCCATCGCGACGCGGACGGCCGCCCGCCGCAGCACAGCTTCTTCTATCCCGAGGAAGAGTACGTCGAGGAACACCTGGACAAGCTCGCCGCGCTCTGTGCCGAAGGCTACGGCGAGATCGAGATCCACCTGCACCACGACAACGACACGGCGGAGAACTTCACCGCCACCATCGAACGCTTCAACGCCCTGCTGCACGAACGCCACGGTGCACTGCCGCGCGACCCGCTCACCGGCCGGCTGCGCTTCGGCTTCATCCACGGCAACTGGTGCCTGGACAACTCGCGCGCCGACGGGCGCTGGTGCGGCATCAACAACGAACTGGTGCTGCTGCGCGAACTTGGCTGTTATGCCGACTTCACCCTGCCGTCCGCACCCAGCGAGACACAGACGCGCATGGTCAACGCGATCTATTACGCCACCGACGACCCGGCGCGGCCGAAATCGCACGACAGCGGCACGCCGGTGCGCGTGGGCGGCATGCCCAGCGGCGACCTGATGATCGTGCAGGGACCGCTGGGGCTGAACTGGCGCGAGCGGCGCTTCGGCCTGGTCCCGCGCATCGAGAACGCGGACGTGCGCCGCGGCTGCCCGCCCACGCCCGCGCGGGTGGATCACTGGGTGCGCACCGGCATCCACGTCGAGGGCCGGCCGGAGTGGGTGTTCGTCAAGGTGCATACCCACGGCACCCAGGAGCGCGACATGGACACCCTGCTGGGCGAGGCCGCCGACGCCATGCACACGCACCTGGAGCGCGCCTACAACGACGGCGTCCGCCACGTGCTGCACTACGTCACCGCGCGCGAGATGTACAACATCATCAGGGCGGCCGAAGCGGGCCTGTGCGGCAACCCGGGCGACTACCGCGATTTCGAGCTGCCGCCGCCGCCGCATCGGGCCATCGAGCCGGCCGCGGCCGCAGGGGCTGCAGCCGGATAGGCGCGCCTAGGCCTGCAGTGCGGGTTCCGCCGCGGGCGCCGTCGACACGGGGAAGTGCTCCAGCAGCCAGCCTTCGATGTGATCGAACATGCGCTGGCGGTCGCACAGCAGGGAATAGGTGTGATCGGTGCCTTCGAGCAGGTCCACGCGCACCGAAGGGTGGAAGGCGACGGAGCGGCCGTAGCACTCGCGGAACTGGCGCGGGTGGTTGAACTGCTCGTCGATGCCGCCGCTGTAGAGGAAATAGAACCTGAGCCCGCGCGCCAGCATGGCGGCCAGCTCGCCGCGTACCTGTTCGCGGGGCGGATAGTCGCTGCCGAAGGAAACCTCCTCCGGCTCGATCGCCTGGCGCAGCTTGCGCGCGAGGAAGCCGCGCCAGCGCGCGGGGCTGAGCAGACGCGGCAGGTAGTGACGCAGCCGGAAGCCTGCCGTGCGGTAGATGTAGCCGTCCAGGAAGACCGCACCAGCGATACCTGGCTCGGTGCAGGCGGCAATGTGCGCGTTCTGCGCGCCGCGGCACAGGCCGACCAGCACGAAGCGCCCGCAGCCGGCCTCGTGCCGGAGCAACGCCATGGCATCGGCCACGTCCGCGCGCACCTGCTGCTCGCGCGAGCCGGCGTCCGCGCTGGCGCCGCTGTCGCCCAGCGTGGACAGGTCCAAACGCAGGGTAGGGTAGCCGTGCGCATTGAGCCGGCGGGTCAGCTCCACGTGCAGGCGGAACGGGCCGATGCGATGGATCAGCCCGGCGTTGAGCACGATCACCCCTACCGTGCCGCGCGTGGCGGACGGCAGGCCAGCCACGCCGACCAGGTGCTGGGCGCGGCCGAAGCGGAGGGCGCGCTCGCTCATCATGCGGGCTGCTCCAGGGCCTGGCCCACCAGCTGCAGCAGCTCGGGTGCGAGGATCGCGTGCTCCAGCCGGTGCAGGTCGTCCCACTGCGTGGCCGGCTGCATGGCGACCACGCGGGCGCCGGCTGCGGCCAGCGTCGACCAGCTCGCGGGCGCGGGCAGCGAGTCGATCACCAGCGTCGGCACCCGCACCGGTTGCGCCTGCCAGGCGGCCACCTGGGCACGCCAGTCCGGGCTGACCGCAAAGCCCAGCCATTGTCCGGCCGCGTCCTGTGGCGCCCGCGGCCGGGTGAAACGCATCGGATCGGTGCGCAGCTCCTCCTGCAGCCGGTCGAGCGTGGTCGCATGGCGCGCGCCATCGAGCACCGGATCCCACAGGATCAACTGCGCCAGGCCCGCTGCCGGCGCCGCCGCCAGCGCGAGGGCGCCGCCCAGCTGCGCGCCGAAGCCCACCACCATCGCGCAACCGCTGCGCACGCGCAGTTCGGCGGCCGCGCTGCGGATGTCGTCCAGGCACTGCTGCCAGTCCAGCGCCACGGAGTCGCCGGCCGAGTCGCCGCTGCCGCGGTAGTCGAAGCGCAATGCGGGAATCCCCCGCGCAGCCATTCCGGCAGCCAGCTGGCGGTAGACCCGGTGGGTACGCACCAGCGCCTGACCCACCGGCGGGCACAGCAGCATGCCCACCGGGGCATGGCCGGCAACGCCGTGGTACATGCCCATCAGCGCTCTGTCGCGGCCGAACTGGCAAGGCTCCGCCGGACTCATCGCTGGTAGACGATCCCGAAATAGGCTTCCTTCGCGTGGTAGCGGCCGCCCGGGGCAGTGCTGGTACGGCGCCGGTCCACCAGCGACAGGCGCCAGCTCCAGTGGCTGTTGTAGGCCTGGCGCAGGCCGATGCCGAGGTTGCGCGTGGTGTCGCGCCGCGCCAGCACCTGGTAGTTGATCCGCTCGACGTTGGCGAACGCCCAGAGCGTCAGCCGCTCGCGCACGCGATAGTTCAGGCCGGCGTCTCCGCCGCGGCCGGTCTGGTCGGGATTGACGCCTTCGATGTAGTGCAGCTTGCGGTACCACGGCGACAGGCTCGCCGTCAGGCGCTCGCCACCGAAGCCGTAGTAGCCGCGCACGCGCCGCTCCAGGTACGCCGCCGAGGCGATCACCGCGCCGCCGGTCTGGATGCTCGCCGGTGCGCTGGGGCGGACGCCGCCCTGCACCGGGTCCGCCATGGCCAGGAGCTCCTGCGCCGCATCGGAATAGTCGCGCGTATAGGAAACCCCGAGCGTGTTGCGGGCAGTGGCCTGCCAGTTGGCGCTGGCGCGCACCAGCGGGTCGGAGGTGGTGCGGCCGTCGTCGAAGCGCACGTGCGACCAGCCCGCGGCCACGTCCATGTCCATGTGCGCCAGCTTGTGCGCGTAGCGGAAAAACAGCCGGTCGCGGCGGTAGTCGATCTCGCTCGGCTCGTCGAAAGCCACCTGCTCGCTTTCGAGGTTGAGCGACAGCTCGCTGATCGGCGAGATGTCACGCGCCAACCGCAGCGCGCCCTCGCCGCGCGAGGAGTTGAACTGGGTGGCGCGCGAGGCGTGGCTGCCGATGTAGTGCAGCTCGGCCTGGCCACGTACTGCGCGGCCGAGATCGAAGTGCAGGGTGGGCCCCAGGGTCAGTACGTTGGTCTGCTGCTGGTTGCCCGGCGCGTCGCTGGAGAGCGTGGACAGCGGTTGCACGCTGGCGTAGTCCTGTGCGACGAAGTCCAGCCGCTCGGGCAGGATCGTCCAGTCCGCCACGCCAGCCAGCTCGCCGAACTTCTGGTTGGCATAGGCGCCACCGAGGTAGTCGCGGTACTCCGCGCCGCCCGTCACGTGCGCCTGCAGGGTGGCGCCCTGTTCCACGTAGCCGAAGCCGAGGCCCGGAACCAGCACCGACTGGCTGACCGGCGCGGTGGCGCTCAGGTTGATGTTGTCGCTGTGCTCGACGCCTGCATAGAGCGAGTAGTCGAACTGGCCTGCCACGGCCGGACCCGCTGCAAGCGTCAGGGCCAGCGTGACGGCACCGGCGAGCCGTTTGGATGGGAGCATGCGTGCCTCCTGCTGTGGATCGTGCGGCGGGGAAGCATCCGGCCAAGCTGCCTGGCTTGCCGCCGTGGGCCTCAGGGCGCCTGGTTGAACACCACGCCGGCCAGCTTCTCCGGCTCGAAATGGGCCGCTGCCTGGCTGATCGCGGCGGGCGTGTCGCGGCCGTAGCCGGCTACCACCACCACGAAGTCGGCCAGGTCGGACAGGATCCGCGCATCCGGCGAACCCTTGATGGCGGGGCCATCGAGGAACAGGTAACGGTCCGGATAGCGGGTGCGCAGCGATTCGAGCAAGGCCCGCATGCGGAAGGAGGAGAAGTATTCGCCACTGTTCTCGCGCGCCCCGCCCACCGGGATCAGCCGCAGGCGTGGCACGCCGGTGGCGTAGATCTTCGAGCGGATGCCCTGTCCGGGGTGTTCCAGGTAATCGATCAGGCCACCGTCGGCCGGGTCGACGCCCAGCGCGCGGTGCTGCTCGGGATAGCGCAGGTTGCAGTCGATCAGCAGGCTGGTCCTGGCCTCGTCGAAGGCGAAGGCCGCGGCCAGGTTGCGCGCTACGAAGCTGGCGCCCGAGCGCGGGCTGACGGCGACCACCAGCGTGCTGAAGTTGCGGTCGCCGGCCAGGCCCAGCAGGCGGGTACGGATCTCACGGAAGGTGTCCGACTGCGCGCGGCCTGCAGCCTCGCGATGGATCAGCCGGCGCTGTTCGAGCTGCTGTGGCGCCAGCGCACGGCTCTCGGCCATCCGGGCAATGGTCGCGCCCGGCATCGTCCGCGGCAGGCCGGCCTCGCCGTCCGGCTCGCCCATATCCAGGTCGTCCGCCCGCACGGGATCGGGCAGCAGCGATTCGTCCGACGGTTTCATGCCGCCCCCTTGAGCTTGAGCACGAAGACGACCAGATACGCCGCGCCGACCACTGCCAGAATGACCAGCAGCGCGAGGCTGCCCAGGCGCTGGCGGCGCCGGTCCTGCAGCGTGGCGTAGTAGGGCACCGTGGCCAGCGTGGGCAGACCGGTGAGCCGTTCGAGTTGCTCGGCCGAGCGGACCCGCGGGTCGAACCGGGCGATGCCGAACAGCAAGCCCAGCGGCAACGCCAGGCCCAGTGCGATGCCCGCCAGCCCGAAGTGCATGAAGCGCAGGCCGGTAGGCGTCAGCGGCATGATCGCCGGGTTCTGCACGATGAAGGTCAGCCCCTGCTGCTTGGCATCCAGGTTCATCGACACGCGCGCGTTCTCGCGACGCTTGAGCAGATCCTGGTAGACGTCGCGGTTGACGTCGTAGTCCCGGGTCAGCTCGGCGGTGGCGTTTTCCGAGCCGGCGATGCGGCGGCTGCGCTCCAGTTCCTGCTCCAGCATGGCCTGGCTGGCATTCATGCGTGCGGTGGTGGCGGCGATGTCGCCGCGCAGGGCCGACAGGTTGCTCTTGAGTTGCTGGTAGAGCGGGTTGAACTGCACGTTTGCGTCCAGCGAGGGCGCGCCGGTGGGCACCGGCGACGCCTTGCGCCGAGAGGCCTGCGCCATCTGTTGCTGCAGGTCCTGCATCTGGTGGCGCACGCGCACCACGTCGGGGTAGTCGTCGGTGTAGGTGAGCAGCAGCTTGTCCAACTGCGCCTGCAGGTCGGCCAGCTGCGTGCGGTAGAAGCCCTCGGTGGTCTGCACCGAATTCACTTCCGATTCGCCGGACAGCTGCGCCACCAGGGAGGCCTCCTGCGAGCGCTTCTCCATCAGGTCCATGCGCGCGTTTTCCACCTGCGAGCGCAACTCGTTGACGCGCGCGGCGGTTGCGGCATCGCTGCCGGGACGCGCGTCGGCGTTGTTCTCGCGGTAGGCCTTGAGCTTTTCCTCGGCGCTGGTGAGCTTGAGCCTGTAGGCCTCGACCTGGTTGTCGATGAATTCGAATGCCTCGCGGCTCTCGCGCTGCTTGGAGGCCAGGCTTTCGCTGATGAACAGTTGCCCGAACAGGCGCGTGACCTCGTAGGTGCGCTCAGGATCGGAGTCGTAGTAGCTGATGGTCAGCAGGTTGTCGCGCGAGAACTGCACGCTGGTGCGTGCCTTGATGCCGTGGATGATGTTGTCCACCTGCACCGGGGTCGGGTGGCTGGCCATCCAGCCGCCGCCGACCAGCACCTGGTCCATCACTTTGCGGCTCAGGATCACCGCGCGGGCGATGCCGGCGCGGTTCGCGTTGGCGGTGGGCGTGGCGGCGCCCTGCATCAGCGGCGCGATGATGTTGCTCTCCTGCACCAGGATGGTGGTGGAGGCTTCGTACTTCTTGGGCCACAGCACACCGGCCACCAGCGCGGCCAGCGCGATCGCCGCGAAGGCCAGCCCGAGCGCGATACGGCGCCGGCGGCCTTCCTCCGCCAGTACCGGCAGCAACGCCTGGATCGAGGTTGGTTGTTCGTTCATGGCCTCGCCACTCCTCCCTGAGGTCCCCCCTCGCGCGTCCTTAGAACGCGCGCTGCGGTACCGTGATCACATCGCCCGGCTGCAGCGGATAGTTGGTGGCCATCTCGCCGCGTTCGAGGATCTTGGCCAGCTGGACCGCGTAGGACTGGCTGGCGCCCTCGCCGGCATGGCGATAGAGCTCGGTGCGGTCGGGCGAGGCGAACTCGGTGATCCCGCCGGCGGCCAGCACTACGTCCAGCACGGTCATGCCCTGCCGGTACGGCAGCGAAACCGGAGTGCGCACGGCGCCGGTCACGCGTACGCGCGACAGGTATTCGTGGCTGCGCAGCTGGGTCAGGATCACCGCGACCTGCGGGTCGCGCACGTAGGCCTTGAGCTTGTCGCGGATGGTTGCGGCCACTTCCTCGGGCGTCTGGCCGCCTGCCTGCACGTCCCCGATCAACGGCACCGTGATGCGGCCATCCGGGCGCACCGGCACGGCAACGCTGAGGTCGGGGTTGTGCCAGACCGACACCTGCAACTGGTCGTCCACCCCGATGCGGTAGGTGCTGACGGCCATGGCCTGCGCGTCGAGCTTGGGCGCCTGTGTCGACCCAGCGGTCGAGGCGCAACCGGTCAGTATAAGAAAAAGCAGCAGCGCTGCGAATCGCCCCAGGTGCTTCATGGTCGTCCATTCCCCCGAAACTGTGTGCTAGACGTTAGCACAAGGTAAATACACCTGTTGAACCCGGTAGAGAAGGCGGATCTGGCGCCGCGGGCAGCGTGGCAGGATCAGCTGAGCAACCGGGCGATTGGCCTGGCTCGTCCGCGGCCATGCAGTCGCAAGGCAGGTGCCGCGAGGCCGTCCCCGTACAATAGGAGCATGAGCGCGCCCCTTGCCCCAGCCGACTTCCGCCTCTGCGTCGCCCCGATGATGGACTGGACCGATAGAGCCTAAACAAGTCGGCGTGAAAAGGCTTTGCTGGCGGAACTTTTGGTCGTGTAGCACCTGTGTTGCACTAATGCTTATGGGAATGGTGCGTCGAAGCTATCGCACCTGCAGATGCCCGCCTCACGCTGAGGCAAACGCCGCACCGCCAGCTCGCCGCTACGGCGGCGGCTTCCGACCCGAAGCGGACGATCGCATCCCTCTCCACCGTTTTCGGCTTCTCGACAGAATATGGAAGCTTGAGGTCGATGCCGGCTCAAAGGGAGAACGCCAATGGCGCCTCGTCATCCAGGTAGGCTAATGCCATAGCCAAGTCGGGCGGGCGGTTGCACGCAATGCAAACAGCAAACCGCGATAGCAGCTCACCGAGCTGTCACATGCGACAGCGCACCGTCCCTTCTGACATTCCCGCGGACCTGTGAATTGCGCGGGCTTCAAAACGCGGAAGGAAGGCAAGCAAGCGTGAGTTCGCTTGTCCAGTGCCAATGGGCGGTAGCTGCGTTGCCCGAGTTACTGAGATTGAGATCCCAGATCGGTTCGCTGCGCTCGTGAACGGACGGCCTCGCGACCTCTAGGCGATCTCTGAACGCCGAGATGGCCGCCTGTCATCGGCTTGAAGGGCAAGCTACCGCCATCTCGACCGGCATCTCGGATCCAGGCCGCTTCGGCGACTTGAGGTACAGCCTCTGACGGATGAACCAGAATCGGCCAGTCGCTGTCGACGGATGGGAGCGGACTGGCGCAACCGCGGATCGAGGTGCCCCCAAATCGCCTGGCTTCAGTGACGCATCGACTACCTGGTGAACGCAATGGCTAACGAATGGTGCCGCAAAAACGACGGCGACCCTTCAGACAAGCAGATCGCTGCAACGATGGCAGCGGCACTGATTGGTCAGGGTTTTACGCTCCAAACCGCCGATAACGTGGCAATGGCGGCCGACCAGGCCGTTGAATTGTACTGCGCTGTCCTAAGCAAATTGAGTAGCTTGGACGTGCCCGGAGAACGCACGGGCGCACAAGGGCAAGCAGCCTCGACTGAGGAACAAGAGGAGATGGACGCGTTGGGCGTGACCCGCATCGACGCGGCGAAATTCTGCTACGGCGAATACCGCTACGACAACTTGAGCGACGCACTTCGGTACGCCCGGGCAAGTTCAGGAGCGACTTGACCACGAGCCGTCCCTCGCGCGCCTGGGTCCATGTCAGTGGGCGATGAATACGCAAGGATGCTGCAACGGCGCGCATCTACCGGCTTGCAGCCTCGCCATTGAGTACGTCGGCGCGATGCTGTTCGAGACCGTTGGAACCTAGAGTGATCTCAACGAGCCTGCAGCCACTTAAGTTCTTGCGCTGCGCAAGGGAACATTAGCAGGCGAGTTAGCGGGGTCATGCTTTCGATGCCTTATTAGGCAGCGCGACGGTGAACCGGGTGCCGTCGGAGTGATTCGACGTCACCTGGATGCCGCCGCCGTGCCCTTCGGCGATCTTGCGTGCAATGAAAAGGCCCAGGCCCAGGCTAGTCGGTGGGCGCGTGACGTGGTCTTCCTCGGTCAATTGGACCAGCGGCTGAAAGATGGACTCCAGCGCCGCTGCGGGTATCGGTTCGCCCTTGTTGGTAACGCTCACCACGTACCCGGTAGATCGGCCGCCAGCCTCGACAACAACCGGGCATCCTTCTGCACCGTGGCGCGCGGCGTTGACCAGCAGGTTGAGGAACATCTGGTACAGGCGACCCCTATCGTAATGGCCGTTTAGCCTGGCAGGCGCGTGCAGTTCGAAGCGTGCACCTGGATAGGTGGCGGTGGCATCGGCGATCGCGTCGTTGAGCGGTTCCAGCAAATCGCAAGGCTCGGGGTGCTGGGGTATGCCCCCTCCGAGTTGGTTACTGGCATAGCCCATCAGGTCGTTGATCATGTGGGACATGATCCGACTCGCACGGGTCACGGTGGATGCCAACGCGCCGATATCCTCAGTTGACAGCGATGGCTCCGCCAGCATCTCCCCGGCGAGAGCGATGCTCGCCAGCGGGGAGCGCAAATCGTGACCGAGCACGGCCAGGAACAGGTTCCGCGTGTCCCCTGTGTGCCTCGTCCACCCCTTGATCGATTCGGCCAGTGCCTGATCGATTCCCTCATTGAAGCGGATCACCTCATGCAGTGCGTCGACATCGGCATGCTCCATGTAGGGCTCCCACAGTCGCAGGACGGCGGCCCTGAGGGAGCGGAATTCCGCACTCAGCTGCAACAGCGTGTATTTGTGCAGATGCCGGCTCTTGCCGTGTTCGGCCGCGGCACTTTCTTCGCTCTCCACCTTTGGCCCGTGCCCTTGGGACTTGCGCCGTTGCTCGGGGTCGGTCTGCTCGGTCTCCATGTCGTCGGCAATCGCTGCAAGCATCTGGCGTGCATGGTCGCGAAGTGCTTCATTCGAAAGCAGCCCCGGCTGCGGAGTGTTCTCTCGCGCGAAAGCGTCCCATTGCGCAAGGATGGATTCGATGTGGTACCGGATGAAAGTCGAAAGTTTCAAAAGAGTGCCCTCGCAGCGTGAGGGGAGCGGGCCCCGAGCGGACTCCGCCGTGCTGTCCAGTCCTTCGAACAAGGCTGCGCTTGCCGAGGATCGACGACCGCCAGCTTAGCGCCACGGGCCTTTCGCGCGGCTAGTTGGCCCTTGCTGGTGGCTTTTTTGACCTCCACAGCACCGCCAGTCCCGCGAGTCCGGCACATCCCGATGCCAGGAATATCCCCAGCTTGGCGCTGGCAAGCTCGCTTTCCCGAAAGGCCAGGTTGGCGATGAACATGGCCATGGTGAACCCGATGCCCGCGAGCAGGCCGCCGCCTGCCAGCATGCGCCAGTCGAGGTCCGGCGGGCGTGTGGCGATGCCCAGGCGCACCGCAATCCAGCTGAATGTGAATACCCCCACCGGCTTGCCCAATGCGAATCCGGCGAACACCGCCCAGGTGATCGGCCCCCCGAGATGCTGCCGTGAGAGCACAAGCCCGGCGTTGGCGAGGGCGAACAGCGGCATGATCACGAACGCCACCCAAGGGTGCAGGCCGAGCTCGAGCCTTTCGACGGGGGAGAGAGTTTCGCGCGCGGCGATCTCGGCCAGCAACACGGTCTGGCGGTCGCGCGTCGGGCCGCTGCCGCGGTCCGCGGCAGGGTGCGCAACCACTTGGCGCAATATGGCGTACAGGCGATCGGCGCTGACCCAGGGCCGGGCCGGGGTCATCAGGCCGAGGATGACCCCGGTGATCGTTGCATGCACGCCGGATGCGTCCACCGCGACCCAGACCGCGGCGCCGATTGCGAAGTAGAGTGGAAGGCTTCGCAATCCCGCCCAAGCCAACGCGCGTATCGCGACCAGACCCAGCGCCGCCAGCGCGAGCGCCTGCCAGTTGATCGCGTGGCTATAGCCGATCGCGACCACGAGCACTGCCCCGATGTCGTCGACGATGGCGAGCGAAAGCATGAAGACCCGCAACCGCTTGGGGATGCGCGTGCCGAGCAACGCCAGGCAGCCGCTCACGAAGGCAGTGTCGGTGGCCATGACGGTGCCCCAGCCTGCCGCGCTGGGACGGCCCGACAGAAGCAGCAGGTAGAGGCTCGCGGGCACCAGCATGCCGCCCAACGCGCCCGCGATCGACAGCGCAGCCACTCGCGGCTTGCGCAGCTCGCCAAGCACCAGCTCGCGTTTCAGTTCCAGCGCGACGAGGAAGAAGAACAGGGTCATCAGCGCATCGTTGATCCATCCTTTGAACGAGCGGACCAGCTCGATGGGCCCCAGCCGCACGCCCATGGGCGTGGCCCAAAACCTGTCGAAGGATTGCGCCAACGGCGAGTTCGACAGCACCAATGCGGCCATGGCGGCCAGCAGCAGCATCGCGCCGGCGCCGGCCTCGATGCGCATGAAGCGCAGGAACGGGCGAGTCAGCCAGTCGATCAGCTCGCCTGGCAATCGGATCGGTGCGCGCGGCAAGCGCTCATCCTGCATGGATTTGATGCCTTTCGGTATTTCACCTGTCCATCAAAGTCGCCGGCCGCAGTGCATTTCGTGGTCTGGCTTCACCTGCCGGGGCGGAAGCTGGCGGTTGCCTGCGCGGTCGCGTCCTTCGTCATGTTGGAACGGCATAGGTGGATGCCGAGGGAAAACCAGTTCACGCGTCCTTGGCCTCGGCCTTCGCCATCGCGCGCTACATATGGAGCGGCTTTAGCATGATCCCGCTGGGGTGAGCACGATGTCGGATCTCCTTTCCTTGGCGTCACGCGGACTGACGGGGGCGTCGTGGAGTGCGTGGGTCCTCTACTTCCTTGCCACCACACAGGGGACCATCGTCGCGGTGACACTCTATCTGCACCGCAGCCAGGCCCATCGTGGCGTGCAGTTCCATCCCGTGATCGCACACCTTTTCCGCTTCTGGTGCTGGTTGACCACCGGCATGGTGACGCGGCAATGGGTTGCCGTGCATCGCAAGCATCATGCTCGCTGCGAGACCGTCGAGGATCCGCATAGCCCGCAGGTCTTTGGCATCGGTACCGTGTTATGGAGAGGGGTCGACCTGTACAAGAGGGCGGCAGCAAATAAGGACGATCTGGCGACCTTCGGAGCCGGCACACCGACGGACTGGATCGAATGCCACCTTTATGAACCCTGGTCGTGGCTGGGGCCGACCCTGCTGGCAGCGGTCAGCATCGCTCTGTTCGGCGTGGTCGGCGTAGCGCTGTGGGCATTGCAGATGGTGTGGATCCCATTCTGGGCGGCCGGGGTGATCAACGGCCTCGGGCATTGGTGCGGCTACCGCAACTTCGAAACCTCCGATACGTCCGCAAACCTCGTGCCGTGGGGACTGCTGGTCGGCGGAGAGGAGTTGCACAACAACCATCACGCGTTTCCCGCTTCAGCCAAGTTCTCGCAGCACCGGTTCGAATTCGATGGAGGCTGGCTGGTGATCTGTCTTCTGCGCTGGTTTGGCCTGGCAAAGGTGCGGCGGGTTGCGCCCGCCCTCGGGTACCGCGCGCACATCCAGGAACCCGACGTGGAAACGATACGAGCGTTGCGCGTGCAGCACGGGCGGATCCTGCATGACTACGCGTCCAGCGTGATCGCACCGATTCTTGCGCAACAGCGCTTCGGCGCTCGCAGCGTGCGTCGGCTTCGACGGGCGCTGGCCAATGGAGGGCGCTGGCTGGACCCCTCGACCCGCTCCGAACTTGCGGCGCTGGTACATGCGCGGCGATACCTGACCGAGGTGTGCGATTTTCGCGACCGATTGGCTGACATGACTGCGCGCAATCGGCGCGACATTTCGCCGTTGGCGCAGGATCTGCGGCGCTGGTGCACCGACGCGGAAAGCAGCGGCATCCGCGTACTGGTCGAATTCGCCGAGCGACTGAAGGGCTGCCGCGTAGTGGAGGTAAGGGCCGAGCGCCCAACGAGGCCCAGCCTGATGCAACCAAAACCGTAACATCGACAGGAGCACTGTGGGTGTCCTGGCGCTACGTGCGCCGCGGCCAGAGGGCCGCATCATGCAAAGCCACCAAGTCCCGTTGGCCGACGCCCATGCTTCGATCGGCAGGTTTCTTCTCCAGCTTTGCCAAAAGATCGGCCTGGTGCCAGCGCCCGCCGTGCGCGACCGAATCAGCCGCCGTCATCGGGCGATGCGGATCGTGGATGAACGACGCGGCGGCGTGCGAGAACGGGGCAGCCAGGCATCTGGCTTGATCCCTCCTAAAGTCTCAGCCGTGTCCAAGCCGACCTACTTTGGTTCGTTCTGCTCATCCCTTGTGGCCACCGGGAACGGCAACCACGAGCAGACCGAGGTCCACGATAGTGAGGCGGCGTGCACGGGATACGAGAATCGCGGCCCGCCTCCCGAATGCCCAGCGGCATCTCAGGCCGGAACAGCAGCACCGAGAGCATGTTCGGAGTTGCGGACTTGATGGCAGACAAGCAATGACGAGGATGGACGCACGCCAACGGCAGGTCGCTCTCCTGCAACGCCTCGCCCAGATTGTCGAATAGAGGAAGTCGCCATGTACGCCCTCAATCAAACCAACTCACTGTACTTCTTTCCGCATACGCTCAGCTTTGCTCCTCCAAAGGCGGAAATGGAGCGCGATCACTGGCTGCTACGGAATCATGGATCGGCCGGGTGGCGATGGGCTCATCCCATTGCGCCCACCTTCTACCCGCGCGTGGAAACATCCGCACCGAGCAAGCTGAATTAGATCGCCACGCAAAAGAGTTCGATCGTATGGACGATGATGCGCCTACACGGTCCCAGCAAGACGAAGGTTAGCCATTGCCCCGCCCAGGACACGATGGCATCCGGCCTGGACATCCTCCACGGCTCCAGATGCAACGAGGGGCGCGAACACCACTCCAGAGGCAGGCTTTCATGGTGAACTTATCCGGCAAAACCGTTAACGGCTATACGTACGAAGGCATCTATGCCAATGCAAGCCCGGATCGGATCACCTGGGCCGCCACGTTTCGGCGCAACGGCGTCTTCTTCGGTATGCGCCACGGCCGCATCAACGGACTCCGCAGCATACCCACTGAAGAGGTTGATGACGTCGTGAAAGACGACATCGAGGAAGCCTGGTTCAATTGAGCTGAATCAGGCGCTTCCGAAGTGGCTCAGATGAGGCCTGCGCCTCAGAGAGTGGCCGACCTGCTGTAACCTCTACGATCGGGAGCACCATGCAGGAGCCCACCGGTCGTTTCAATTGAAGCTCGATCGCCCGAGGCTGCACGCACGGCCGGTGCTCGCTTCTGGTCGGTAACGTACGCCTCTCGCCGTAGCCACGATGCAATCGCCAACGCTGCCCGCCCGGAGCAGTCCAGTTTGGTCACCTAGGCGAGCTGAGCCGCTCACTCAAGCGGACGCGCAACGGGTCCGCTCTTGGCCGATAGCGGAAGTCAAGTCGATTCTCTTGTCCGGGGCGCCGCTACGGAACGTCGTTTTCCACCCAATCCGCATCGAGCAGAGGTGCGTCGCCCAGCGGCCGGGCGCGGTAGAGCCCCCGAGCTGAACCGTTTAGGCCGTGAAATCCAAAATTAACTTGCGTTTCCGGCCGAAAACTGTAATTTAATTTGGGATGGCGAAACGAATTCCCCCAACTCATCCCCGCGTACAGCGCCAGATCGAGGCGCTGAGCCAGCGCCTGCGCGCAGCCCGGATGCGCCGCTCGATGACCCAGGAGGTGATGGCGGAGCGCGTGGGGGTCAGCGTCCCGACCATCGCCAAGCTTGAGAACGGCGACCCGTCGACCAGTCTGGCAACCGTTTTGCGAGCGCTGACGGTGCTCGGTCTGGCCGGCGACATCGACCTGATTGCCGCGCAGGACACCCTCGGTCGCGAGCTGCAGGACAACGCACTCCGGCGCACCAATGCCCCGCCCCGCACGCGGACCACCCCAACGCCGCGGCCGACGCCCATTGCCCAAACGCCGCCTGCGCCTACCTTGCTCCCCACACCACCAGCGCCGCCGAAGCCACCACGACCGCGGAAGCCCAAGCTGTGAACCGTCTGGAAGTCTGGATCGACGACGAGTTTCTCGGCGGCTCGGCCTTTGTCGGTCACCTGTCGAAGACGGTAAGTAGGACGGGGGAGACGATCAGCTTCGAGTACGCCCCCAGCTGGCTGGCCGGCGGCGGGCCGGTAGCGGGGTTCCCGCTGGATCACGAGCTGTACTTCGGCGCTGGTCAGCAGTATGCGAGGGCTGGCGCCAACGAACTGTCGGGTGCTTTTCAGGATTGCTCCCCCGATCGCTGGGGCAAGCGCCTGATGGACCGCCGCGAGACGATCGAGGCGCGCGAAGAGGGGCGTAAGCCGCGCAACCTGCGCGCGTGGGAATACCTGGTAGGCGTCAATGACGAGTCCCGCATGGGAGCGCTGCGTCTGGTAGATCCAGAGTCCGCGCGCTACGTGGACGACCGCACGCTCAGCGCCCCACCGATCACCGAGCTGCGCCAGCTCGAAGGCATCGCCGCGCAAGTGGAGCGCGGCGATGCCGACCTCTCCGACGAGATGGTCCGCTGGATCAAGCAGATCGTGGCGCCCGGCGCTTCACTTGGCGGCGCCCGACCAAAAGCCAGTTTCCGTGACAAAGCTGGACAGCTGTGGCTCGCCAAGTTCCCGTCCAACGATGACCGCTTCGACGTGGGATTGTGGGAGTTTCTGACCTACC
Organism: Frateuria sp.; assembly: GCF_035943815.1. GTDB lineage: Bacteria > Pseudomonadota > Gammaproteobacteria > Xanthomonadales > Rhodanobacteraceae > Frateuria_A. The sequence continues at coordinate 478,191 of NZ_DASZBU010000015.1, read as the reverse complement.
AGCTCTCACTCGATGCGGGCATCGACATGCCCGAGGCACGGCTGATGCAGTTCTCGGACCGTGGTCACACCTACGCAGTGCGGCGCTTCGATCGCACTCCGAGCTCGCGCCGCATGTTCTCGTCGGCCATGACCCAGCTGGACGTCACCGAGAGCGAGGGCCACAGCTATTTAGATCTCGTGCAGGTCATTGAGACCGGCGGCACCTCCACGCAGATTGGGCGGGACCTTGAACAGCTGTTCCGGCGAGTCCTCTTCAACATTCTGATCGGCAACCGCGACGATCATCTGCGCAATCATGGGTTCATGCGGGCGGGCGATGGTTGGCAACTGTCGCCGGCATTCGATGTCAACCCGAACCCTGACAAAGATCATCACGTGCTGGCGATCGACGACCGGGACCCGTCACCAGATTCGAGCCTGCTGCTGGCCACGGCCGACTACTACCGCCTTTCCAAGAAGGCCGTAGGCGCGGTGGCCGAGCATGTGCGCGCAGCAGTGCGCGGCTGGGAGAAGCGCGCGCGCGCTCTGGGTGCGCCCCTGAGCGAGACTGCGCTGATGCAGGCTGTCATCGACCCGGACCGGTGAGCCGAGCGTGGCGGATGTGGAACTGTGGCCGTTGGGGCACGGGTTCTCGTACCGGTAGCTTTCTCGAACACATACGGGGAGCAGGTCTTAGGTACGAACTGGCGGTCAGGGCCAGCGTCCATCCCAGGGCGACCGGGAACTTATCAGCGCGCTTAAATCGTTCGCTGCCAGTGGGTTGCACTGGAGTGGATGCGCTCTCACGACCTCCATTGGCTTGGGGCGAGCTGTGGTCGAGTGTGCGGCTATTGGCTATGTCGTAGATCAAGATAAGACGGAGGAGCGCCTGATCTTTATAGAAGTAGATAATCAGGCGAAGTTAATGCCTCAATATTTTATTGTTGCCTACGTTTAATTCCCATTTAATGAGAATACAAACATCTATAAATCAATCAGTTAGCCAATAATCTCAGTAACAAATTGGCCCTCGACGTGGATATATAGAAATCAGAGTGATATATGTATATCGGACTAGAATGGCGCCCCCTTGCGGGGCGCCTTTTTTCTTTGGCAATCTGCGTCCAACTTAGGCCTTGTTGGGTAAATGGTGAGCCATGGAAACTAGTGAAAGGTTGGTTGCTCGGTTTGGTGAGCTGATGACATACCCGCAGCTCGCTGAGCTGCTTAAGCGGAGCATCACCGGACTGCGTTACTCGATGTCGAGACAGGACTCGGAGTTCTCCAAGCAGCTCTTGGCTGCTCGCGTAAAGCTTGGTCGGCGCGTGTACTTCCGTGCTGACCAAGTGGCTGAGATAGTTGATCGGGGGCGGGCATGAGCGTCGTCGCCACCAATTGGGCATGGGGCCAGTTTCTGCCGCCGGCACCAAAGCTGGTTCTCATGTCCCTTGCGGACAACGCTGATGAGGAAGGCTACTGCTGGCCACGCGTCAAGAACGTAGCCAAGCGGTGCAACGTATCCGAGCGCACCGTGCAGCGGACGCTCAGAACCTTTGAGGATTTGGGCTTGCTAAAAGTCACGCGCCGGTTCCGGCCGGAAAGCGGCCGCCAGACCTCGAATGGCTATCAGCTAAGCCTGCGGGTCTACCCCGACAAATTGTCACCCTCCCCAAGTGCCTGCCACCCGGACCATGTCGAGGATGTCACTGACGGGGCGTCTACGCGATGTCAGGGAGGGGACGTCAGCGCTATGGCACCCCTAGAACCACCACAACAACCATCATCTTCACCACCACCACAACCGGGAAATGAAGACGGGGGATTGGTCTTGCCGGAGTCGCTAGACCCGCTTCTCTCGATCGCCATGAAAGATCTCTTGGCGCCATGCGGCAAGCTTCTCGGACAGGCCATTGCGGACGAGGTGGAAGGGATGGTCGCGAAAGGCAGGCTGCGTTCGTGCCCTCTCGCGCTCGCGAAGAGTCTGCGAGAGAGAGCTGCGGCCGGTACGTTTTCTCCTCACCTTGGCCTGGAGGTGGCGGCGAAGAGGACTGCCGCCCAAAAGCGAAGCCTTGAAGAAAAGAGAAGGGAGCAGTTGAAAGCAATTCGTCTTGCGGAAGAAAACGATCCCGAGAGGAAGCGGCGCAGCGATGCTGCACGTGCCAAAGCGGTCAAGGAACTGAAAAAGCGGGGTTTGTAGTGTGAATACGCTCTTTCTTTTGATGGCTGAGTACGGAACTGCTCAGATCCCCTTGGGCCGCTGCGCTCAGCTCTTCGGGATGACTCCTGAAGAGGCGGCAAAGCGAGCTGGACGTGCCTCACTGCCAGTGCCGGCATTTCGAGTCGGGAGCCAGAAATCGCCTTGGCTGGTGGATGCCACGCGCCTTGCGGCATACCTGGATGAGCGCAAGGCCCAAGCCGCAGCGGACTGGCGCCGCATCAATGCGGCCGGCGGTCCACTTTGATGCCGGAGTCGTCGCCCGTGAAGCACGATGTTTTTTTCAGCGGCTGCTTGCTGCGGGTTCCCATTCGGCGCTTGCCCGACGGGAGCGCAGCCTATCCATTGCCAGGAGTTTTTTGCGGAGTCCGCAAAAAACTCACAGGCGATTCCGTAGCGGCAACCCGGATGCTCAGGTAGTGGAACATAAAGGAGTGGGATTCACTTTCGCGCGATCAGTCGCGCAGCCGTTGGTGTCGCTCAGATGCAACGAATCCCAAAAATACAACCATCGAATCTCAGGTGAATCCCGCTATGGCGACCTCCCAAATCAGCGTTCGTCTCGACGACGGCATGTTGCAGAAGCTAGAAGCCCTGTTGGTGGAACGTGGCGGTACGCGTGCTGCCGCGGTGCGCGAAGCCGTGCGCGACTGGCTACAGGAAGAGCGGCGGAGGGACGAGCAAGATCACCTTGAGGCGCGAATCGCCGGGTCGTTGAGCCGCACTAGGAAGGAGATCAGCCTCGTACGCAATGACGTGCACGTGCTGATGGCATTCTTCGACAGGTTCGTGCGTTCCTACCTCGTACACACGCCGCCGGTTCCTTCGGAAGCCATCGATGCGCAGGCGGCAACCGCAAGCGAGAGGTACCACAAGCTCATGCGCGACATACCTTCCGCGCTGCAGAATGGCGAAGGGCTCGCGGCGCTCTGGTCGGTTGCGGAGTGACCCCATTTTTGCGGAGTCCGCAAAAATGGGGTGCTTGGGGCGGGGCAGCTGAAACCCGCTACCAATTGAGCCCCAAGGGCTGCCGGCGATTGCCCTAGGAATCGCTGTATGGACAGATGGGGACCCTCGGTTAGCGACTGGTCGTGTACTTGGAGCGGGAATGAAATTGCATTTGAATGACGCCAAGGTCGGCCAAGCCTTGGATTTGTATTGCACTTATCTAAAAGAAGAGGAAGGGTTGCAGGCGCCTGTCAGCGACATCGTCGAAAGCATCGTTCTGTACTTCTTGGACGAGCACCCGCAGTTTCGTGCTTGGACTGCCCGGCGCTGCTCAGGCAGCTCGATTAAAGAGAGGCCGTAAAGGGATACCTGTAGCAGCTGCATTTCGATCAGCAGACACGCCCGTCTCCCCTCAATCGGTCTTCGTCGATCGGTTGAATCTAATACCCAAAGCGGCCGTCTCGGTGCCGAGATTGATTCCGCTTGTCGTCAACTGGCTATCGGGGAAAATTTTCTCCCTCCCCCCGAGATACGTGCACGACGAACAAGCACAGGGCGATAAGTCGGTGACTATTGTCCGGCTAACGTAACCAGGCTCGCATCCGAGCCCGCAAAGTGAGGCGGCCAGGTTGCGGTGCAGGTATGGGCAGCGAGGTAGCTTCTGGCTGCGCGAGCCGTGGCGTGGTCGCAGTACGCGGAACAATGTTCGCGCCGCGCTGTATACCGTAATAACGTGCTCGGGCCGCGGCGTCGCGCTCTTGTGATTCTGCTGTAAGGTCATCCGTCATCGCGTAAGACCAGACGACTTGGTTTTTCTCGATGAAATAATGCGACCGGCACGGGATGCGACCATTGCCCACCGATGGCGCAAGAGTGACCGACTCGCCGTCGAACCGCATCGACCAGCCCGCAGGTGACAAAGGCGTCACGACCTTATTTCCGCAGCCGCATGCGCATAAATGCGCCACGGTTCGGAAGCGCATCGAGACGTAGAGGACACCCGCTTCCAAGGGCTTCGGGAAGCTGTCTACGAAGCGATGCTCAAAGCGACTCAGGCGTGGCATGGGGCCTCCTCACTGGTGGCCATGAGGCTATTGGAGGTCGAATAAACCATCATGGGGCCGGACGAGCGGGACGCATAAAATCCCGACCGTTTTTTCCACTTCTCCACCGCCATAAACGCATTCAGGGCATTGAGGTCAGCAACTTGGATGTTGGTGGCGTAGAGGTTCTGATCGTCTTCGCCAGCAAGTGGGAGCGTGGCGATGGCTGCCGGGTCGCGGCGCGAGTCAACAACAGTGACGCGGCACTGGCCGAGCAGCTCTTGTGCAGCATTCAGGCGCACTCCCATGCCCACATCGACGAGCGTGGCGGTAGACCCTTCAAGTGCGTTGAGGATGGAGCGACGCGCCTCCGCCTTGTCCACGCAGGAGAATACATAGTCGAAGTCACGGAGCGCGTGGGCGTTATCGGCCGTGATCATCTCCGCGTGGGGCACGATGTGCCGACGCATTGCCGCATACGAGGTCGCCAAATAGTTGACCTTCGGTGGTGCTGCTCGGAGCGTTTCCAAGGACACCGCTCCGGGATAGCGAAACGCGTTGTGCTGCTGAAGCACGTCGCCGTCCCATAGGTGGATGGTCGCGACCGGTGTCTTGGCCACCATGTCGAGCACATAGGCGCCTGTGCCCCCTAACCCAACAATGGCGATGCGCTGCGTTTTCAGTCGGCTGGTAGGCACGCCGATGTGGGCACGGGTGGATGCGGTGTCTTCGTAGACAAACACCGATTCGGCAGCGTCGGTTTCGATAACGGGAAACGTACGTGCATTGACGCCGGGCGTGATGTGCTGGGCGTGCCCTTCCAACTGCGCCACATACTTTGTGACCTTCTCGTAATACGACCGATATAGATGGTCGGCCGTCCGCGGTTTTGCCGAGAGGTAGTGGTGCACGGTGATGCCATTCACCACTGCGGACGTGCTGTTATTGATGATCGCGGACAAGGGGTGTCCCTGCGCATCGCAGGGACACTTGCCGATGAAATAGGCCGTGTGTTCCAGAGGTTTGACCGCGACATCGGCAACCAAGTCGAGGCGAAACGCCAGCGTTCCACGCTCCACATTGCGATCCGGAGTGACATAGGGCACGTCGTGGACGAGCACGTAGCCACCCTGGATCTCAAGGTGAAAGCCTTCGTTCCGCAGCTGAAGCAAGTCGGGACTACGAGCGATCAGTGAGGAAGACATCGAATTCCATATCCTGTTTGAGGTGGACGGACTGGCCTTTGACCAAGGTGCCGCTCGGGTTCTGCTTTGGTCCCTTGGCATAAGTAACCGTGTAGGACTCCAGCTCGCGGCTAGGATCGGCATGGGGGTATTCGAGGCGGACGATGCCCCAGTAGTCCATGACCCGCTGATGGACCGTGCGCGGATCGGTGTTGACGAAGATCTCGATGCTCAGCTGGACCGTCTCGAACCGCTCAACGCCGGCTTCTGCAAGGTCCGCCCGGTCGTCGTCTTCCAGCACGCGATTTTGACCCTGCGGATGGATCAGCACGACATCCACCTCTTCCGGGTTCACGCCAGCCAGAAGCTTGAGAACGCGACCAGTGACCCACTGACTTCCCCAATCCACCGAGCGATCGTTCAAGGTGAAGCGATAAATACGATCACCGCGAAAGGCAAGGAACTTCTCCAGACCCGGCTGGCGCAGATCCACGAGGATCTCAGGCCGTACCTCATCGATGGTCCCGTTCGTCGATACCTGGAACAGCAGGTGCTCACGAGTTGGGTGCAGGCCAGCGGCATCCAAGATCTGCTCACCAGTCGGAACGGGGTCAGCCATGATGACCTTGCTGTAATGCAGCTGGCCGTTGCCGATCAGCAGGCCGTAGGGGCCGTGTTCCCGGACCGGCCGGCTTTCGCGGGCGGCCTGGGCGATGTTTTCTACGTTGTCTTCGAACTGCTGATTCATCGGGGTATTCTCGATTGGGGGAGGGGCCGCCCTGTGGCGGTTAGCGTTTGTGCCGGGTCGCGTCGACGAGGCGGTAGGTCGAACCAGGGGTGCGCGTTGGTGGCAGCGGCTCACCACGGGTTACCGTGCGCTCCGGGCCTTTCCCGCCGCGGGGTCCAGTGATTCCGTATTGGCCGGACGTCGGCGCTTTCTGACCGGGTTTGAAGGTCGTCTTTGTGCTCATGACTTGCTCCTGTTGCCAATCCAGGCAACACTCGGGTTATTAAAAAACGGCGACATTGCCGTTGTTTGGCCAGGCAACACCGAACCCTTTAAAAAGCCGCCTACGGGGCGGCACAAGATGTTGTGGTGTTGACTGTCTGGGCAACAGACTATCTTGCGTTTCGTAAAAAATCAACACTGGGAGATTTATGGAGCTTTCCGGTTTCCTCGCAGCCATGCGCGAGCGAGAAGAACTGAGCCTGCGCGCCCTCAAGGATCGTGCGGAGGAGTTGGACCACACCTACATTTACCGCTTGGAGAAAGGGGATCGAGGGGCTCCATCGCCGGAAGTGCGGCAGCGTTTGGGCGCAGCGCTGCGTCTGGACGAGCGAGAACAGCAGGTCTTGGAACTGCTGGCAGAGCAGCCGGTGGACGACGCGCTCTATCGCATCATGATGGCGGACCGCACAATTCCGTGGGGCGATCTGCACGATGTCGCCCGTTTAAGCTTTCGAGGGGAAAGACCGACAACGGAAGAAGCCTGGATGAAGCGCATCCGGATGATTCAAGACCTTTAAGGCACGCTGCTCATGGACGAAAACACGGCAATTCTTCGTGCGCGACGTTTTTTGCAGGAACATGGCGTCGCCTCGGCGCCGGTGGATGTCATGGCGTTGGCTGCGGCCGAAGGCTTTGAAGTCAAGTTCAAGGACCTCCCCGATGGGGAGGCGGGCAGCACCCTGCTGCGAGGTGGACGGCGCATCATCTTGGTGAATGAGAATGAGCCGCCCATGCGGCAGCGCTTCACCATCCTCCATGAGATTGCTCACCATGTTCTGGTCTTGCCCTCGGTGCATGGCAAGGCCGATGCACCGGTCGATGAAGCGTTCAAAGGCCAATCCAAGCGGCCGCCCGAGGAGGTCGCTTGCGATGTGTTCGCTTCAGAATGCCTGGTGCCTTTAGCCCTGATCAGGCCGCTCACCGAAGACCGATCGTTCGGCGTGGATACGGTTGTGGACCTCGCCAACAGCTTCGAGGCGTCCCAACACTGTGTTGCCTCTCAGTTCGTGAAAGCCTCCGCCGAATGCCTTGCTTTCGTTGTATCTCAGGATGGACGGATCACGCTTGCCTTTCCCTCGAATGCGCTTCGATCCGCGGGTGTTCACATTAACCGAGGTACCGCTGCCCCGCGTGGATCGGCGGCCGAGAGGGTGAGTAAGGACAGCGCCGATGGCGCCGTAACGAAGGCCGAGTTGGAGGGCACGGTCTGGAGTCACGCCGACAGTGCTGCACGTTTTAGCGTTTACGAAGAAGCGTCGTTTTACGCGCCAAAGAAACGCACTTATTCGTTCCTCACATTCGAGGAGTTGGAGGCGCCGCCGCAGACGCAGTGGGCGGGTGCGCATCGTGACCACGAAGAATTGTTGCCTGAGCTAACGGGCGAACTGACGTGGAAGTCGCGGAAGCGCTGAGATCTCACGGGCGTAGACGTCAGGGACATCGGGGCGGTTGTAAATACTCTGCGGACAGCGGCCTGGCCTAGATGGCTGCTTTTGGCGGATCGCAGCCACTGCTGGTTCAATGACGACTCGGCAAGCTGCGACTGGCAGAGATCGACCCACAGCGGACACTAGGTATGTCCGGCCGTGCTACGCAGGCGACCCAAGCCCTCCCAGTGCCGCCGCCACCAACCAGCCCGCCAGGCCGGAGCCGAGCAGGACCCATCCCAGACTTCAGGACAGGAAGCTCGAGGCGCCCCCAACCCCAGGTGTGTAAGGCCGCTAGTTGGCTGATTTTTTCAGCGCAATCGCCGAGGTGGCTGGCTCAGAAGCCAGGACGGCGCAGCATCGCGCGTGCGCTTTGTCACCACAAAACGCCTCTCGGCCGAGCGCCAGAGCATGGCGTTAATGTCCGCCGGGGTGTACCGGTTCAGCGCGGCGATCGGGCTGTTGCCGCGCGATCCGACCAATACGACTCTAGGCGACATCGGTAGCAGCACTACACGCCTTCGTTCCAGGCGCGCCACCGAGTCAGGCAGGATGGCATCATCTGCGCCCATCGCCACCGGCGTCCACCGCACGCCCGCGAAACGTCTCACATGCTGGAAGAACTCCCTGTTCATAGCCATGGCGACGATGGTGCGCGCTATCCCTTGGCTACCCACGCCACCCGCGGACACGTAGGGCGCTCGCGAGCCGAGATTCTCCAACTCGATCTCCTCGAGCCGTTCTTGGGAGAGCGGTTCGGACATGCCCCCCAGGATCGAGGGCTCGTCGGGCCGAGGCCGCTGGGCCACTGAGTGACGCACGATCAGCATGGCGAAGTATGCGGAGATATGGTCGTGCTGTTCGATCGGCAGCCCTTTCTCGACCCGATCGACCTGGTTTTGGTAATTGCGTTCGTTAGAACCGAGTAAGTCCACCTCCGTCTGCTGGTCCCAGAGACGCTGGACCGTGAAGGCATTGTCCAGGTCGGGCGTGGACCATACCCCAACTTTGCGATCAAAGACATTCAGCAGCTGATTCGTGCCCAGCCATTCCCGGAGATGCGCAATCGGTATCACGTGTTGGTTGGTCGTAATCCTATTGGGATTGCTCACCTTGCGGCCCTGGTCGTACTTGATGGCGGGCTTTTCGTGAGGGCTGTGATTTCTTTTGTAGTTCATGATTCGTCGCTGGTAAATGTGACCAGCGCCTCACCATACCAAATCGTCAACACGTTCAACGGCGGTCGCTCTCCAACTTCTGCCAGCTCCATGCCGGGCTTCCACCCATCATCGAGCTCCACATACGACAAATGCGTCGAGTCCGATGTGCCCCAAAGTCTCATGCACGTCCGGCCCGATTCCCGCAGGACCCCACTAGGTCTATTTCTTCTGCTTCAGCTTCCACGCGCCAAGTTCTAACGAATTCTCCAGAACTAGCTGGTGCGATGGTGGATCTGTGGCATCGAGCTCGTCGATGAGCCAGTGAGGCTCCGATGCGCCCAGCACCATACGGTAGACAGCACGACGTCGCTCCAGGCGGACTCGCACCGCCGACTCCCGACTGCCGGCACAGTGCAAGTACAGCTGCGTCGCCGAAGCGCCTGCCGTGCACCACCATGGCGACATGCCGCCCGACTCATCGCCGACCTTGGCCTCTTTCTCGGCCTGGACCGCCATGGCCGCCCACGGGCTGCCTTTTGCCTCGTTCACGACGGCCATGTCGACCGCCTTGGCGAGCGCTCTTCGAATGGCCAGGCCGGCATAGCGATTTACCCGTCCTTCGCGCTGCTCCAGCTCGACGGGGCCAGGTGCCGGGTCCCAGTGCGCGACCGTCTTGCACCACGGATGGAAGTCGAGCCCTTCTTGGCCGACGGAGGTGGTGGTCAGCACCATGGGCCAGAACGGAGTGTTGAAGGCATGCCGCACGACGTCGGGTCGAGGCGCCTCATCCTTGCCTTCGTCTTTGGCTTGATGCAGGGGCAGCGCGACATTGCAGCGAACGCGGGACCTGTTCTTTGCAGCCTTGGCCGATTCGTGCAGAACCGTCCGTCCACCGGACAAGGCCAGAGCGGCCTGTAACTCCAGCAGCCGCTTGGGCCAAGATTGCGAGTTCGTCGCGGTCACGAACCAGAAGTGCTCATCCAGAACGTTCTCCAGATTGCCTTCGACAACCGCGGCGTGCAGCGCGTCCGAGAAGTCCTTGTGATATCGCTTGGACCGCTGCAGCGTTGCTGCGAACCACGGCCGGTCTAGGTAGCGGCGCAAGCCGCTGATGGCCAGCCGCTGCAGCAGCTCTCGCGGCGTGCGCGGCTCCACCTTCTCCTTGCATTTGCCTTTCTCAGCCTTGGGCTTCTGGTCCCAGTCGAGGGGCATCTCACCATCGCGCCAATGCCTCATGACCGCCCGAGCAAGAACCACGGCGGGCGAGCTCAGGGATAAGTCGACCAATGCGTGGAGTTCGGTTCTCGTAATCTCGGCCATCCTGTCTTTCGGCACGCGAGCCAGGAAGGCGTCGAACGCAGCGCCAACGACGCTTGGCGTGGATTTGTCTCCCTCTTCCCCCACGACTGCATCGACCCATGCCTGTCTCGCCGCTCTTGGCTTGCCCGCTTGATGCGCCGCAAGATGAACTAGCCAGGCCTCGATCGGAACCGGCCTACGCTTTGAAGACGGTTTGTAGACCACGCCGCGCTCGCGTAGCGCCTTCTTGATCTGGACCAAAAGCGTACTGCGAGCGACGCCCACCGAACCTGGCACACCCTCGTTTAGGGGATCAAGCCCTACCAGGAACTCGGACACGAAGAAGAGACGGAACATCCCGGGACTGGCTCCACCACTCTTGAATGTCGGCTTCGCGCCAGCTCGGTACTTCGGCTTCGCGCGGACACCCTTATGGCCGTACAGGCGTGCCTCGACGCTGTAGCTGACAATGGCCGACACGGCGCCAGGCACGGCGGCAAAGCGGCTGAAGACCAGCGCCTTGCCGTCGATCAGGCTGTCGCCATTACTCGCGCTCCAAATACCTGCCAGCGGCCACCAGAGTTTGGACGGTCGCACCCAGGGCGCCTTGAGCCGCTCTGGCGGTAATGCCTGAAGAAGACCTCGCGCCTTCGGATTGGTCCATTCCGGCAGCCGCCAGCTGTTCAAGCCCTTGGATGTCAGTTCCGACGGCGGCAACTTCTCGCGCCCAGCTTTCCAGTATTGGTAGCGATTGCCCAGCGTCTGGGCGGCCAGCGGCACGGAGTGCCACAGGGGCACTGCCCAGTGGGCGTAGGCCTTGCCACGCTCCCACTCCGCAAATGAGCGAAACGAACGGATGTCTGCCGGCGTGAGCGGGATCGGCGGAGGCTCGCCGTGAAGCTCTGCATCTGAGACCACCGGGCGCTCGGTGCGGCACATGACGTTGCTCAGGTTGGTCACCAGATCTGCGAGCGCATCCTTGGCCGTCGCGGAGTCCGGCGCACCGCGGCGGATCTCGGACTCCCGCGCGCTGAAGGCCTCACGGATCGCATGCATCGCAGCCCCGCGCTGCACCCTCGTTCTATTGCCCAGCAGGAACTCCAGCAGGCGGAAGAAGTCGTTGTCCGTTGCTGGGTTCTCAGGCTTGCTGCCCTCGACATGGCGGACCTTCTTGGCGTTAACTGCGGGGCGCAACGCCTCATAGGGCGTTGCCGACAGCAGTAACAGCCGCCCGGTTCCCTTGGCGGTCAGGATGTTGCGGATGCTTGCCTCGGCGCTGTCGCGCGCGGTGGCGGTATCGGTCATGAGGTCTCGGAATCGCTGGAACTCGTCGAAGATGACGAGGCCAGGCTCGAGCTCTCCCAGCGCCGCCACTGCCAAACTGTTGCGGCACCAGCCGGTGACATCGAGCCGCATGCTAGCCGCGTTGACATCGACGATGGCTTTGAGCGCGAGATGACTCTCGACCGGATCCCTCGCCTTCATGCATCCGCGCATCGCGGTGCAGAACCGATCAAAGAATCTGGCGAACGACCCATTGACAGGTTGAATCTTGTTCTCTACCTGATTCTTGTAGCCCTTGAGCAGGGTTTCGAAGTTGCCCGCGCCCCAAGAGAGAGTGTTCCGCAGCCAGGGAAGATCGAAGCCAGCCTCATGCTCCAACAGCGCACAGGCGAAGGCACGCTCCTGAACCCGCCCCTTGTGGCGACGCTTGTCGCCCGAGAAGGCCGTCCCGGGTGTCAGCGAGTAGATGCACAGACGCTCATGTGACGGCGCGTCGGTCAGCGGCAGCAGGCCGGGGCGATCCGCAGACGCCCGTGCGCTCCGTCGCTCTTCATACGGCAGATCACCCAAGAGCTGATCGACATTTTGGCCAGCGATTGGCTGGTTCGCACACACGTACAGGACGGTTAGCTTCTTCTTCTCGGACAGCCTTGACAGCACCTGTCTCGCCACCAACGTCTTGCCCAGACCAGGCTCGTCGGCCACGAGGAATCGGCGCGTGCCGCTTCCTTTGAATGCGCGCATGACCGCCTCGACCGTGGCGACCTGAAACGGCTTCGGTTTCATGGCTTGATCAGCTCTTGTTCGATGGCATCCCAACTTGTCAGGAAGGCTTTCAACTGCTGGATAGCCTTCTCCTCCTTCTTGGACGTCGCCTCGCACTTGCGCGCAATCTCGACAATTCGCTGCGTCTCGCTCAGCGACTCCTTGTCGCGCACCCAGCTGCTCAGCACCGCTTCAATGCCCAGCAGCGGGATGGTCTGAACTGATGCGCCAGCCGTATGCGGCTTGTTCCACGGCCGCCGGCTTCCACCGCCGTTGCCTCCGGCCGTCAGGCTGTCGTTGAGCAGCGAGATCACGCCATCGATACCTAGGTAGGCATGGAGCAATGGCACATCACGAGCGTCCCTGGACAGGCTCGGGACGAAGGGGACGTGCTGCAGCCACTCTGAGCTCAGGCCTCCCATCACGAGTTCCATGCGCAAGAGATCGCCGTTGTCATGGGCGGGGGCATCAGGAAGATTCAGGCTCGTGACGCCGGCGTCCCACGGCAGCAGTGCGTCGCCGATGCGCCCGACTCGAAGACAAGCGCCCGTAGGCATGTGCAGCGGCGACTGAAGGGTCACGACTGCGACGCAGCCCTGCAGCGCCTGAGTGGCAACGAAGTCGACGACCAATGCGTTGCGGGCGTCGTCGAACTCCCTTTGCAGGCGCAGTTCGTCGTCGGGGGTGGCTTCCTCTTCTCCGAGCTCGTATTCGGAGCAGAAGTCGTCGAAGGCTTTAAGGCCGCTCCTCAGTTGCTTGCTGTAGTCACCGCCAGGCAGCGCCACCGAGACGATTGCCAGCACTTCAGCGTTCTCCTTCCATCCACGCTTCGTGAGGTTCGTGCTTCCCAGCCTCAGCTCCCCGCGCTTGGGCGTTTCGATCCAAACGAACTTCGCGTGCAGCCCGCGGCTTTCGGCGGCATCTGCGCCGGCGTCTGCCCCTTCACTGGCGGGCTCGTCGATTTCCTCGGGCGGATCGTCCTGGCTCGACTCGGGGAGCGACCGCAGGTTGTATCGGGCGAGGGCAGGCCGATGCTTCTTCGCTATCTCCGACAGGCACGCCATCGTGGAGATCAGCCGGGGTTTCTTCAACGGGTCTGTGGGCGGCGGCAGAAGCCTCAGGAGGTTGCTAACGCCCCACTCATCGAGGAATGGCGAGACAGCCAAGACGCTGCGCGCGTTTGCAGGCACCGGTTCCAGGTCACGCTTCAAGCCTCCATGCGTGAACAGCGCCAGCTTGTCGATTCGCAAGCCCGCAGGGACTTGCCACCGGACCGTGCCCAGTTCCTGGAGGGCCTCCAGCCATTGGGCTTCAACGCCGGCCTGTTGAGCGAGCCGCCGGGTGATCGATTCGACGTCGGCCAGTTCATCGCCTTTGCGGTCAACTTCGCCCGTGAGCGAGAGCGCCATATCCCACGACTCATCCATCGTGAAATTCCGGCTGCCGATCCACAGGCGCCAGATCGGCTTGGCTTGCGCGCTGTAGCGATTCACGCAACGCACGACGCACACCTTGGGATGCCATGACGCTTTGCGCTCGTCGTACTTCACAGGCACGACGAACCTGTCGAGCATGTTCAGGATCGGGCTTGCGCTCCTCGGACCGATAATGCGGCCATGCTGCACGAGAAAGTGCACCCGGTCCTTCAACCTCTCCAGCGCGCGTGCGAGCGCGAGGTCTGAGGAACCTTTGCCTTCAGCCGTGCCTTGGCGAACCATCGCCGCCAGCATCGCGACAAAAACAGCGCACTGACCGGAGTAGGCCGAGCAAAGCGCGCGGTCGACGATGTAGCCGGTGGGAGGCGTCAGGACATCCAACAGCGACGACGTGGGAAGGTGCCTGGCCTGTTTATCGTCTTCGTCGTTTGCCATCGATGCTTAGTCAGGGCTGCTCATGTAGGTCCCGGATAAGGCGGCTCACGCTGGGCCAGCGGAAATGGAGCCGGCCTGCTGTGCTGGCACGCTCGCCGGATCGCGCCCACCGTCGCAGCTGCTGGCTGGCGCCGGCTTTGCCGCCGAGACGTGCTCTGCCCTGTTTACGGTCGCGCTCCAGGTCTGCGTAGAGCTTTCTGACGGGAGCCTTCGGCAGCGCTGCAGACGTCGTGAGCCAAGCCTGCGTGGCTTCGAGAAGCGCGTACAGCTTGTTGTGCTCCAGCCCCAACCGTTGCGAGACCAGTTTCTCAAGGTCGGCTTTCATCGCTTCGGCGCCCCAAGCGATGCGGCACTTGTTAAGGTGTTCGCGATGCACTCGGCTGGCGAGGTACTTCTTGTCGGCACAGGCCTGCTCGACGAAGGCGAGATATACCGCCCGGACGATGCCGCCCAGCGCGGAGATGTGGCGGGCCAGGTCGATGAGATCCTCATCCTCTTTCGGAACGCAGGCGCAGACGGCGGCGTCATCCCACAGTTCGGTTTTCTCCAACGGCCTCACCGTATTGCGGGCCAGCGCCGCCAGAAATGATTCGCGCGGCGTCTCGTCTTCCAAGGTCGGCGCCTTGATCGATCTCAGACGGTTGCGGAGGTATTGCCTTTCATGGGCCAGCAGCTTGAAGGTCACACCCTTGGGATCTTCAAGCAGCGCAGGAGGCTGCGGAGGCAGGTCTTGAAAGTAGGTGGGCCCGGCGGACAAGGACTGCCCATCGAGATCGACCGCAGACCTGGTCTTGCGCTCCGATCCCAATTCATCGAGGACGGACTCGCGCGGGGGAGCTGCGTGCCTATGGTCGCGTCCGAGGACGCCCCATGTGGTCAGCGCTGACCAGTATGAGAACGAGGCCGGCTGGGCAGCAGGCTTGCCTTTCTCGTACACGCGCGATCCGATGATGCCGGTGTCGTCCTCACTGGCCGCATTGTTGGTCAGCCCAAGCTTGAGCCTTCCGGTCAGCTCGAACTCCAGCTGCTCCAGCTTCTTGACCGGGTTGGCAGCTTTGGCTGCGGTCTGCATCAGCCAAGGCACGAACAACGCGTACCTCAGGCGGGTGTGCAATACCGACGTGCCGGGAAACAGCCGGTCAGCGAATGCCTGGTGGATGGAGAGCAACCCCAGCTCGTCGACGACGCCGCGCTGCCGATCATTCAGCAGCGCCTCGGCCATAGCGACCTCTGCCCGGGAGATCAGAACCCAACCGATGGCAGGCTGCTTGGCCTTGGGTGCCGACGGTCGAGCTCGTGCATCGGAGTGTTTGGATGAAACCGGGACCACAAAGCGCCTCCCAACAGCTTGTCAACTCTCTCTAGCTTAGAACCGAGGTGCCCAGTGTCCGTTAAATTCTCGATGCGGTCGTTTCTCAGCAGGCGTGTGAGTGACGACTCCCAGCCTGAAGCTGTTTATCGGAGGCGCACTGCAGCTGCCCGCTCTTGGCCGATAGCTGTCATGAGCGCTGACGCGGCGCCAATTGAAGTCCGTCGAGTACCGCTTGGACCTGCTCCGCGCAAGCATGGCGAGATCACACTGCATCAGGCATCAGGCGGGTGACGGACTTCAGATCGCCGCGGTCTTTATGAGCTTGCGCGCGGCTTCCGCAAACAACTTCGCGCGAATTTGGATGAAGTCAGCGTAGTTCATCGAACCGTCCATCGCGGCGACCGGAAGCAATGACGAAGCAGCAATCGAGGACCGAAGCGCGGCGTCAATTTTGGGCATGTAATCTGCGGGTGACGAGTCGCTGATCGCGCGATTGTCGGCCTGATTGAGGAAGCAGACGTTGGCGATGATATTGGATTCGTTGAACTTAATACCCTGAGAGTTCAGAAATGCCTTCGGATAGACATGGTGGAACTCGCGCGCGTTGTACGCGGACATGGCCGAGCCCAGATCCACCAAACTGTTGGAAAAGAAGCTGCGTGGAGCGTGCTGCGCGAGTAGACAAATAGTGGCCTTAGCGGCGGTCGAATTGATCCGCCACGTCTTCATAAAGAAACTGGGGTCAATCTCAGCATCGACCGCGTCGAACACCGGTTCGCTGTCAGCCAGGTTGTGCATCGCCCTGATATCTTCCATCACAGCGACATTGGTGCCCGCCTTGTAGCGCTGTGTGAAGGCAACAAACCAGAACCAGCGCTTAAGCCCCGTTAGGTGCGCCGCGTTCGGCTTCAGCACTAGGGAAAAGAATTTCACAAGCGGAACGAACATGATCGGGAAGGGGATGAATACCACGTTCTTGATCTGTAGTTCCTTCTCCAGAAAATCCACGGTGGCGTAGATTGCCTGCTTTAAGCGCAGCATGCCATCGATCAGGTTCTTTGGCGGCGTGTCGACCAACGCATCGGCTTCGATGCTGTTAAGCACCACAGCCGCGAGGCTGCGCATGACCAACCCCTCATCAAGTTGGTCGTACCCCTTGTCCGCGAGCTTGTCGAGAACCCCCTCGATTTCCTTTCTGAGATCAAACTGATCCGACCACGTCCATGCCGCGAGCAGTTCGAGAGTGCTGAGGCTCGTACCTGACGAGTTGATGCGCTGGAATACGCGACAGACCTCTTGGTTGGTACGGTCCCTGATGGTAACGACCGGGAACTCGTAGTCCTTGAAGCGCTCGGTGAGGTTCGCAATCACCGTCTTCATGCCGTCGTCGAAGCGCGTCATCTCGGGAAGGAGCTTCGTCGTGTCAAGGATTACACGAAGGTTGATCGATGTTTTCGGATCAGCTTCAGCGTAGTGGATGAACTCCTCGGTGGAAGGCACAAAACACACGCTGAACCGGTCGGCCAGTTCCGGGGCAGATGTCTTGGCGTCGGAGTTGAATACGCCGTAGAGGGTGGTTAGACGCTGCTGGCCGTCGAGGACATAGTTGACCGGGTAGTCCTCCGGCGTCGTCGGTAACTCGAAGCCCCCTACGTTGCGCTCATGCTTGAGCGCCTCCTTGGTGGACCAAAGTAGCAGCGAACCAACCGGGAAACCGCGGTAAATCGAGTCGAGCAGGCTCATGATCTGCTCGTCATCCCAGACATACTCGCGCTGGAAGACGGGAATTTTGATGTTCCCCTTCGCCACGTCCGTGAGCAGCGACGAGAGTCGTGGGTTTGACGGCGTGATCTTGTGAGCTCCCGACACGAGTACCCCTGTTTACGAGTTGTTGATCCGCAGAGCTTAGCGGAAAGCTTCTTCTAGCCAACGCAGGGTACGCCGCCTGCTCTTGGAGTGATGGCCGCTCGCCCTGACAACGGGCATCTACGTCTTTAGTAGGAACATCCGCAAACAGCTTTGGACAGCCAACCACATGATTCTGCTTCCAGGCCGCTTGTGGCCGGAGGCGGACGTAGTGAAGCCATGCGTGCGCAACGATCTATTGTCGTTCTATATATGAAAGGACACCGCGGAGATCGATCGTAGAGACATGGTGCTGGCCCTCCTCGGCTTTTCCTCGTCGATCGAGGTGGATAGCATGCAGGCCGGCGACAGTCGCACCCTCGTAGTCGCAACGCCACGTATCGCCGATCATGAGCACTTCACAGGGAAGAAGGTTTAGACGTCGGCAGAGTTCGGCATAGAAACCGGCATCCGGTTTCACGAACCCCACCTTGAAAGACATGCATGAGACGTCCAATAGGTAGCCTAGCTTGTCCTCAATCGGACGAGCGTAGGGCAGGGCGAGGTTTGATGCGACGGCAGTGCGTAGGCCAAGCCTCTTGAGTTCTTCCAGAACCTCTTTTGTTTCTGGATAGGGTTCGGTGGATGCGAGTTCTGCCTGCAGGTCTGCCTGGAGGGTGTCCATCTCGCTAGCGCCGAGGGTCAAGCCGCAGAGTTGGGCCATCGCGTCTAGGTCGATCGCTTCGCACATGGGTGATCTCGCCAGCGGCCGCGTTGCAGCTTTCGCCAGCCTGGCGTATGGGCGTCGCTTGTCGTGTATCTCGACGAGTGTGCCGAAAGCGTCGAATGCGACCGCCTTGATCTGATACTGCATCCTTGTTCCTTGTTGGAGGGTTCCAGGCGCGACCAGGTTGCGACAGCAAGCCAAGCCTAACTATCCGCGATTACCGGTCTGGCACGTCTTCCGGTTTCAGATGGGTGTAGCGCTTGAGCGTGGCCCAAGATTCGTGCAAGGTGAACTGAGCCACTTCTTGAATGCTGTGCCCGCGTTCGAACAAGCGCGACGTCGCCTCGTGACGCAAATCGTGGAACCGCAGATCCTTGATCCCGAGCAGTTTGCAGGCGCGCGTGAAGGCTGCGCCGATTGACTTGGGGTTGTACGGGAAAACGAGGTCGTTATCCGCAGGCTGGCGATGAATGATTTCCCAGGCTGCGGGCGGCATGCGGAAGCTGCGGCGGTTGCCGATTTTCTGCCGCGGGTGCTTCACATCGTCGAGCCACGCGATGCCTTTTTCCGGCACAAGATCATGGCGACGTAGGCGTGTGATCTCCTCCTGCCGCCGTGCGGACGCGAGGGCGAATTGCATTATGTCGGCCATAGGGATGTCGGCGCGCCCGTCGCGGGCCCGGAAATGCTCCAGCAGCTTCTCCTCCTCGGCGGTGCTGACGCGTCGATCGCGCTGCTTCGATTTCTGGATCACCTTGCGGCTGCGGAGCTCATGGCGGGCGTCGTCGAGCTTCGTGAGGTCCACAGGGATACTGAGTGCGGATCGTGCCGACTTCAGTATCTGGCCGATCCAGATGAAGTCGTTTCCCACGGTGGCTGGGCCTGCTCCTTCGTCCCGTCTTTCGGCGGCGTGTTGCAGGTAGTCCGCGACCGAGAGGTTGGCGGCTCTCTTCGCCGCTATGGGGTAGCCACGAAGTCGGTTGAGATCCGCTTCCTTTGTTCTGCCCCAGTTCGCGGACGCTTTGACTTCGGCGATGTACCAGTCGATGAGTTCTTTCAACGTGTGGCGTACGCCTAATGGTTCGCCACGGGCGCGCTGTTGATCGAGCTCTGACTCGCGCCGTCGCAGCCACTCCGTGGCGAGCGCTTTCTTTCCGAAGGTCTGCGCCTCGGTGTGCACCAAAGCGCCATCGCGCTTGAGCCTGATTTGCGCGGTGTACCCTATTGAGCCGTTGGTTCTACGGCGCTGCACGATAGTGCCCATATGGCGGTGCTACATGGCTGGTTGTGTAGCAATTATCGTAGCACTGTAGCACTCAAAACATCCGAAAATTGCCGGAAATGCCCCAAAACGCAACCGCCCAAGATGTCCAGAACGGTCAGCTCCACGGCCAAGAAATGCTAGATTCGAGCGACTGGCGCCTCTGCGTCGCCCCGATGATGGACTGGACGGATCGGCACTGCCGTTATTTCCACCGCATCCTCTCGGCGCATGCGCGCCTGTATACCGAGATGGTCACCAGCGCCGCGCTGGTGCGTGGCGGGAAGTTGCGCCTGCTCGAACACAGCCAGCAGGAGCATCCGGTGGCGCTGCAGCTGGGCGGCAGCGAGCCGACGGAGCTGGCGAAGGCTGCACGGCTTGGCGCCCAGGCGGGCTACGACGAGATCAATCTCAACGTAGGCTGCCCATCCGATCGCGTGCAGTCCGGCCGCTTCGGCGCCTGCCTGATGCGCGAGCCGGCCCTGGTCGCCGACTGCATCAAGGCCATGCGCGATGCGGTGGACGTGCCGGTGACGGTGAAGTGCCGCATCGGCGTGGACGACCAGGACGACTATGCCGATCTGCAGCATTTCACCGAAAACATGCTTGAGGCGGGCGTCGAGCTAATGGTGGTCCATGCCCGCAAGGCCTGGCTCAAGGGCCTGAGCCCGAAGGAGAACCGCGAGATCCCGCCGCTGGACTACGAGCGCGTCTACCGCCTCAAGCGCGAGTTCCCGCAGCTCGTCGTGGTCATCAACGGCGGCATCACCGCGGTGGAGGCGGCGCGCTCGCACCTGGCGCACGTGGACGGGGTGATGCTGGGGCGCGCCGCCTACCACGATCCCTTCCTGCTCGCGCATCTGGAAGCGGCCCTGTACGACGCTCCGCTGCCCACGCGCGAGGAGGTGCTTGGCCACCTGCGTTCCTACGTCGAAGCCGAGCTCAGGCGCGGCACTGCGTTCAAGCACATCAGCCGGCACCTGCTGGGCCTGTACCAGGGCGAACCCGGAGCGCGCACCTTCCGGCGTGTGCTGAGCGAGGGCGCGCACTTGCCCGGTGCGGGCTGGGGCCTGCTCGAGCGCGCGGCCAGTGGCCGCCGGGAGGCGGCGTGATCACTCGCAGGCCGGCGACGACCGGCCTGCTCGCACGGCATCCGACCAACGGACAGGGCGGCGGGTGTGCGGGCGGCCTCCGTCCGGGGATTGTTCAGGCCCGCTTGCCTAGGCTGGCACCCATTTGGACGTGGGTCGCCACCTTGCCGACGATGTTCTCTCGACTGCTGCTGGCCTGCCTGCCCGCCTTGCTGCTTGCCGCGCCCGTGCATGCACTGGCGCAGGAGAAGGCGTCGCTGACGCTGGAGGAGGCCGTGGCCAAGGTACAACAGGAGACCGGCGGTAAGATATTGTCCGCCGACCCGCGTCGGCTCGGCCGTCGGACCGAGTACCGCATCAAGGTGCTCACCCCGGAAGGGCATGTGCGGGTGATAGCGATTTCGTCCGACGCACCGGCTGCGGGCGCGGGCAAGAACCCGGCCGGCAACGGCGCAGGCAACAAGGAGAAACACTGATGCGCATCCTATTGGTCGAGGACGAGGCGCCCTTGCGCGAGACCCTCGCCGCGCGCCTGAAGCGCGACGGCTTCGCGGTCGACGCCGCGCAGGACGGTGAGGAAGGCATCTACCTGGGTCGCGAGGTGCCGTTCGACCTGGCGATCATCGATCTGGGCTTGCCAAAGATGTCCGGCATGGACCTGGTCAAGGCGCTGCGCGAGGCCGGCCAGCGCTATCCCATCCTGATCCTCACGGCGCGCGGCTCCTGGCAGGACAAGGTCGAGGGCCTGAAGCACGGCGCCGACGACTACCTGGTCAAGCCCTTCCACGTGGAGGAGCTGCTGGCGCGCATCAACGCGCTGGTGCGCCGCGCCAGCGGCTGGTCCAAGCCGGTGCTGGCCTGCGGCCCGATCAAGCTGGACACGACCGCGCAGACGGTCACCGTCGAAGGCAAGCCGGTCGACCTCACCAGCTACGAGTACAAGGTGCTCGAATACCTGATGCTGCATGCGGGCGAACTGGTCTCCAAGGCCGACCTGACCGAGCACATCTACCAGCAGGACTTCGATCGCGATTCCAACGTGCTGGAGGTATTCATCGGCCGCCTGCGGCGCAAGCTGGATCCGGACAGCGCGCTCAAGCCGATCGAGACCGTGCGCGGGCGTGGCTATCGCTTCGCCATTCCCCGCAGCGACGGCGACGACGACTGAGCTCCAACCCATGCTCCAGCGGCGGCCCCTGAACACGCATGTTTTGCGCCGGCCGCCGGGCCTGGGCGGGCGCTGATCCGTGTACGCCCCCCGTCCGTTCTCGCTGGCCGCGCGCGCGGCCATCGCCACCGGCCTGGTGCTGGCTGGGTTCCTGGGGTTGGTGGGCCTGACGCTCTCTCGCGCCAACCACGAGAGCGCGCTCAACAACCTGCACGACCGCCTGCAGAACTACGTGATCGCCTATCTGGCCGGGACCGAGGTCTCGCGCTACGGCAAGGTGCTGCCGCCCGATGCACCGCCCGACCCAAGCTTCTCCCAGCCCGGTTCCGGGCTGTATGCGGTTGTGCTTGGGGAGAAGGGCTATCGCTGGGTATCGTCCTCGGCGATCGGCCGCGATTTCGGTTTCCTCAAGGAGCTGGCGCCCGGGCAGAGCCGCTTCATCGGCCCGGTCGACACGCGCATGGGTCGGCTCTACTACTACGCCTTCGGCGTGGCCTGGGACGTGCCGGACAAGAAGCCGCTCAAGCTCACCTTCATGGTGGCGCAGACCGAGGGCCAGTTCGAAGGCGAGAACGCGGTCTACCGACGGACCCTGGTCGGCATGCTCTCGATCCTGGGCGTGATGCTGATCGTGCTGCAGCTGTTGCTGCTGCGCTGGAGCCTGACCCCGCTGCGCAGGGTGGCGACCGACATGGCGCGGGTCGAGCGCGGCAAGAGCGACCACCTGGACAGCCAATACCCGCTGGAGCTGACCGCGCTCACCGAGCGCATCAATGCCTTCATCGATTCGGAGCGCGAGCAGCGCACGCGCACCCGCAACACCCTGGCCGACCTCGCGCACAGCCTGAAGACGCCGCTGGCGGTGATCCGCTCGCGGCTGGAGTCGGCCGGCAACGAACCGAACCTGCGCGCCGACGTGCTCGACCAGGTGCGCCGCATGGACGAACTGGTTGCCTACCAGCTCGCCCGCGCCGCCACCTCCGGCCGGCAGACCTTCGCCAGCGCGGTGCCGATCGCAGGCCACGCCGAGGACCTGGTGCGCAGCCTGGAGAAGGTCTACGCCGCCAAGAACGTGCTGTGCGAGTTCGAGATGGACGAGGGCGCGGCCTTCTACGGCGAGCAGGGCGACCTGCTGGAGCTGATGGGCAACCTTTTGGAAAACGCCTTCAAGTGGGCCGGCCACCGCGTATTGCTGGTGGTCAAGGCGCAGCCGCAGGCCGGCCGCCAGCGCCCGGGCCTGTGGCTGAGCGTGGAGGACGACGGCCCCGGCATCGCCGAGGACAAGATCGAGAAGGTGCTGCAGCGCGGCGTGCGCGGCGACGAGCGGGTACAAGGCCATGGCATCGGCCTGTCGATCGTGCAGGACATCGTCAAGGCTTACCGCGGCGAACTGGTGGTCGATCGCTCGCCCGAGTTCGGCGGCGCGCGCTTCAGCGTGAACTTGCCGGCGAGTTGAGGTCGCCTGGGAAGCCCGCTCCCGCAGGGAACGGGTGTTGCCGGTCTACTGGATCGAACCTGGCAGCAGCGATTGCCAGCCCAGGCTGCCGTGATGGCTGGCGCGCTGATGTGGCGTGGAACCGCCGCCGCCACCTTCGCTGCTGTCCGTATTGTCCGCCGCCGGGTCGGGGGGGAGGCAGTCGTGATTGGCGCTGGATGGGTCGTTGCTCGCACTGCCGCCACCCTCGTGGCTGGCCGTATCGAGCGTCGCGTGCGGGGCGATCGGGTCCTGCGTGGTGACGCCCATGGCCGCGGCCGTACCCACGCTGGACAGCGCGAGCAGGCATCCGAACAGGCAGCGATTGAGTCCCATGGCGATCAACCCCTTGATCCACCAGCCAAGGGCCGGATCGTCGCAGAAACGTGAGGGTGTTGCCAGTGCCCGGTCCGGCGCGCTTGGGCCGGGCGGGCGGCTGGACGGAACAGATAGAATCGGCCGATGCGCGCGATCTATTCCATCTCCGCCTGGCTCGACAGCCCCGCCCAGGGAGTTGCCGGCTGATGCAGGCACGACAACTGCTGGCCGCCCTGGCCGCGGGCGAGCCGGTTTCCGGAGCCCAACTGGCCGAACGGGCCGGCGTCACGCGCGCGGCGATCTGGAAGCAGGTCGAGGCGTTGCGCACGCGGGGTGTGCCGGTGGAGGCGCGCGGCGCGGCCGGCTACCGCCTGCCCTGGCCGGTGCAACTGCTGGATGAATCGCGCATCCGCGCGGCCCTGCCGCGCGCCTGTGCGTCCCGGCTGGGCACGCTGGAAGTGCATTGGGAGCTCGACTCCACTTCCAGCGAACTGCAGCGGCGCCTGGGCGAGGCGGCGGACGTGAGCTTCGTACTGGCCGAAACGCAGACCGCCGGTCGTGGCCGCCGCGGCCGCAGCTGGCTGTCGCCGCCGGGGCTCAACCTCTACCTGTCCTGCGTGAAGCGCTTCAATCGCGGTTTCGCAACCCTATCCGGGCTGTCGCTGGCGGTCGGCGTCATGGTGCTGCGCGCGATCGAGTCCTTCGACATCGACGGTGTGGGACTCAAGTGGCCCAACGACCTGCTGGCGGCCGGCGGCAAGCTGGCCGGCGTGCTGGTGGAACTGAGCGGCGAGTACCAGGGGCCGTGCGCCGCGGTCATCGGCGTGGGACTCAACCTGCGTCTGACCGAGGCCTTGCGCGACCAGGCCGGGCAGCCGGCCTGCGACCTGGCCACGCTGGCCGGCGGCCAGCCGCCGGAGCGCAATGCGATGGCAGCGCGATTGATCGCTGCACTGGCCGATGGCCTGCGTGAATTCGAGCGGCACGGCTTCGCGCCCTTCGTCGACGACTACGCCCGCCACGACCTGCTGGCCGGACGCCAGCTCAGGCTCAGCGGAGCGCAGGGCCACTGCGAAGGCGTGGGCGCCGGCGTCGACGCGCGCGGCGCGCTGCAGGTGCGCCTGGCTCTCGACGAGATCCGGTCGTTCGATAGTGCCGACGTCACGGTGCGCCGCGCATGAGGCTGCTGCTGGACCTGGGCAACACGCGGCTGAAGTGGGCGCTGGAAGATGCCGGCCGCTGGTTCGCCGATGGCGCGGCCGCGTGGAGCGAGGACCTCGCGATGCTCGGCGCCACCTGGCAGGCGCTGCCGAAGCCGGCCGCGGCGTTCGGCGCATCGGTGGTCGACGATGCGCGTGAGCAGGCGGTCGCCGCGCAGGTGCGTGCCCTGTTCGGGCTGGACGTCGCCTGGCTGCGCACGCCCGCGCTTGCGTGCGGTGTGCGCAATGCGTACCCCGAGCCGGCACGGCTGGGCGTGGATCGCTTCCTTGCGATGGTCGCCGCACGCGCCGCCGGCTCAGGCGACTGCGTGCTGGTCGGCGTAGGCACGGCGCTGACGCTGGACGCCCTTGCCGCCGACGGCCAGCATCTGGGGGGGCTGATCGCGCCGGGCCCGCGGCTGATGCAGCAGTCGCTGATCGGCGCCACCGCGCAGGTGCGCCCGCGCAACGACGGCGTGCTGGTGGACTCGGCGGACAACACCGCCGACGCGGTGGTATCGGGCTGCTGGCAGGCCGCCGCCGCGCTGGTCGAACGCTTCGTGGCACGCATGGCGCCGCGCCTTGGCGGCACGCCGGCGGTGCGCCTGGATGGCGGCGACGCGGCGGGCCTGGCGCCCCTGCTCGACCTGCCCGCAAGCCTGGTCGAGCACGGCGTGCTGCACGGCCTGGCGGTGTGGGTGCAGACACAATCGGGGGCCGAGTCCGGCCATTAGAATGGCCCCGTCCAACGGGGAGTTTCGATGGTCCTGCGCCTGCTGTTCGTCCTGCTGATCGCGCTCAATATCGCCGTGGGCGCCTGGCTGCTGCTCGGGCAGGACGACGCGCACGGGCGCAGCATCGCCGACCCGGGCGTGCCGGTGCTGCACCTGTTGTCCGAGCAACCCGTGCCGCCCGCCGCGGTGGCCAGCGCTCCGCCACCGCCCGCCTCGGCGCCCGCGGCCACCCACGCGGAGGCCCTGCAGGCCCGCTGCCTGGCGATCGGCCCCTTCGCCACACCGCAGGACCTACGCAATGCACGCGCCGCGCTCACCAGCCCCGGCACGCGCATGCGCTCGCGCCAGGAACACACCACCGAGACGCGTGGCTGGTGGGTCTACCTGCCTGCGCCAGGCAATCGCGCGCAGGCGCTCGCGCTGGCGCGCCGGCTGGACACGGCGCACGTGGGCGACTATTTCGTGATGAGTTCCGGCGACCAGTCCAACGCCATTTCGCTGGGCCTCTTCAAGGACCCGGCCAATGCGCGCAAGCGTCGCGACGAGGTGACCACGGCCGGCTTCGCTGCGCAGATCCAGGAGCGCACCGAGCTGGTGCCGGAGTACTGGCTGGACCTGGTCGTCGCCGATGGTGCGAACTTCGACTGGCGTGGCCGTGTGCGCGGCGTCGGCGTCAGTTCGCACAGCGCCACCTGCTTCTAGCCCGACGCACCCCGCCGGCACGCCTGCTAGACTCCTTGGCCTTCTGCACGCCGGCATAGCTCAGTTGGTAGAGCAACTGATTTGTAATCAGTAGGTCCCCAGTTCGAATCCGGGTGCCGGCACCAGTAAAAACAAAGACCTGCAACGATTCGGGTTTCACTTCGCGAAGTGGCAGGCAACTTTCGGGCAACAATCTGCGTGCACCTCGCGTTTGCCCATCGCCTTGGCGCCCGCCACATTTCACCGGGCTCAAGTAAGAGCGTCGATCAGATGGAGCAGCGTGCTCGTTTTCATAGATGAAAGCGGCGACCCAGGGTTTCGGATCGCTCAAGGTTCCACATCGCACTTCGTGGTCGCCATGGTCATCTTCGATGACACGGCGGTCGCGGAAGCAACATCGAAGCGGATAGCGGCATTGCGCGATGAGCTGCGGGTAAAGCCGGAGTTCAAATTCGCCAAGGCCGGAAACAATGTGCGCGCTCAGTTTTTCCAGGCGGTCGCATCGTTCAGCTTCCGAGTTCGCGCTATCGTCGTCGACAAGGCAGCGGTCCAGAGTCCACACCTAAGGACCGCAACAGATAGCTTCTACAACTACTTTCTGCGGATGCTCCTCACCCACGATGGAGGAGCCACCCAAGGCGCGTCAGTCAAAGTGGACGGCAGTGGCGACGCCGAATTCAGAAAGCAGATGGCCGCCTACCTGCGAGGACAGTTGCGGGAAGGCCAGATAGGGAAGTTTCGCTTTGTAGATTCCCGGTCCGACAGCTTGGTACAACTCGCGGACATGTGCGCAGGGGCAATCCTAAGGGCACACAGGAACGATTTGCGGCGTGAGGACACGTGGCTTTGGATGCTTAGGCGCGCGAAGCGCATCGAGGATGTCTGGAATTTTCGATAGCAAAGAAAAAGGCCCGATTTCTCGGGCCTCTTTCCGCTTCCCATGCCTAGCCAACCGATCGGTTGGCAAGCACACCCTACGGAGACGGTTCGGCGTAGGGAAGCTCGGTAAGGAAATTATGCGTTCACCACGTTTGGGAGTCAACGGGCTTCACGGGGCGCGCCCGTTAGAATCCCTTTCTTCGCCTTCGGCCGAGGTCCCCTCGGAAAGGGATTCTAACGGGCGCGCCGCGTGAAATCGCAACCTACTGAATCGAAAGCACTTTACCCTCCGATAAATACTAGCGCTTGCGTGTCGCTCCCTCGCGCGTGACAGTGCGGAAGCCGGCAGGGGCCGGCATACAAGGGGGAAACCAATGTTCAAGCGTCTGAGCCTCGCGGCTCTGCTTTGCGTTGCTGCGCTCTCGGTCCAAGCACGCGGCCAGTTCACCCAACCGCAACCTTCACAGCAAGCGCCCGCCACCCAAGCCCAACAGCCGCACATGATCGAGAGCGGCAGCTACACGAACCACGCAGGCGTACAGGTGCACAGCCCGGCCCACACGGACAACGGTGCGGCACCCGCCGGGGCCTCCGCTCAGTGCCGTGATGGTTCCTACAGCTTCAGCCAGAGCCGCCGCGGAACGTGCTCCCACCACGGCGGCGTGGCGCGCTGGCTTTGATTGGGGGAACGCAGATGCGCCTAACGATGATGCTGCTTGGGCTGTCGACCGCGGCGGCGTGCTCAGCAAGTGCCGCGACGACGCACGTCGGCGTAAATCCCACGGACGCCCGCACGTTTGTTTCCGCGTGCCGCCTCGCCATAGAAGCGCTAGACGCGAACTATGTCGGCTACACGAACGAAGACCTATTGCTGTCCTTTCAGTGCACGTCATACGTATCGGGAATGGTTGACGGCATGTCTTCCATAAGCGGCGGTGCTTTGCTGGGACCAGAGCACACCAGGCTGTGCTTCCCTGCCACCGCCGCGCCAAATACCGAAGCCGTGATCAGACGCATCGTATCGATGGCGACCGAGCATCCCGAAAATCTAAAGGCGACCCAGGCCGCAAACTACTTGCTGACGGTGGCCGCGATCATGTCCACCTACGGTTGTGGTACTTCGTTGCCGGTTAGGTAACCGTGTGCGCGCTGAGAGGCAAACCCCTACACGCCGCAGCGAACACCGCCGATTGGCCGCTCGCTGCCGCTGCGGCAATCTGGGCATGCCCTGCGAGTCAGGTCCAAGGCGACAAGAGTCAGGCGACAGCCGACGAGGATGTTGGGCGCGGACCGATGACCGGGGCAACCTTTCCCTTCAGGCGTGCGGCAATGAGCGTGGCGTTCTCCATCAAGGAAGACAGCGCGGGCCTGTGGCGCGTCTGCCTTAGTGCCACGGTGACCGAAGGTCTGACGCTCGAGCGCGCGATCAAGGAAGCCGGGAAGTTGGCGCGCCAACACCACGCCCGCACCGGCGTCCTGTGCACGGTGCAGCTAGAAGTGGCCGGCGAGGTTTGCGCGCTTGCGCAGTACGCCCCGCCAGTATGGCGCGGAGGCGAGAGCGCGGCGGCCTGACGCGAAGCATCGGTCAGTCGCTGGGCCCCACGTTCTGGAAACATGACGGCGACGGCGGTGGGGCCTCCCACTGAGGCACGCCCTCCCAGCCCGGCACGGCCTTCGCACGCACTGCCGCATCGAGATCGATCCGCTCCCACATGCGGAGCTCGCGCACGGGCTGAGCACCCACAGCGAGGCCGATCCAGCCCCGTCGCCAAGCCAGCGCTCCAGTCACGCCGTCCAGCGTGCCGGTACCGTAGTAGAGCCAAGGGCTGTTGTCCGCAGGCGGTACCGCGTAGGGTCGCCAGCCGGCCAGCAGGTCGAAAGTAAAGGACTTCGCGCGGTGGACTCGTCGGGCCATGTCGGGGAGGGTAGAGGGGGCGTGTCTCAGGGGTAGGAAATGCCTGACGCCACAACGCGGCGTTGACCCACGCAGTTGCGTGCGTTGCCAGGCATACCCTTTCCGAGGGCGTGATACCGCGCTCTAGAACCGGGGGAACTATGGCCACGTTTATGACCCGCATCGAGCTGCACAACAGTGCGAGCTGGCAAGACTACGACAACCTCCATCGCCAGATGGAGGCGGTGGGCTTCAGCCGGAAAATACTCGGCAACGATGGCGTCTGGTACAAGCTGCCAAGCGCCGAATACAACCTTTCAACCACGCTTACCTACGAACAGGTTAGGGATCTGGCGAAGGGTTGCGCCGACATGATAGCTAAGCCCAACTCAGTCTTGGTTTGCGAGTACACGAACGCAGCTTGGAGCAACCTAGTTCGGGTGTGACAGCCACTACGCGAGCACCTCGCGGCACCACCAGTAGCTAAACGGCCCCGTTGCCTCGCTTTCGAGCCAGTAGCGCGCGTCTAGCTCGGATACCTTGGGCCTGGCCTGCGGGTTGGCGCTGAGCCGCTTCTCCATGCATTGCACGTCATCAAAGGCCCGCAGCACCACCGCGGCCACAATCCGACGCGCGGTGAACCCGTCCAGTTCAAGAGGCCGCACCAGCCCCTCATCGTGGAACAGGGTCATTCGGACGGATGGCCCACGGCGTTGCCGAAGTCTGGCGCGCGTGCCGGCAGGTTCTCCCCGGTATGCCACCAGGTGCCTTGATGCCGCTGCGCCATGCGCTGTTCCACCCGCTGGCTGTAGCCCGGCACCATGTTGTCCATGACGTGCTGGTAGACCAGATGGTTGAACGCGGCCTTGGCGTACCAGATGCGGGTCAACGGCATCGCGTAACTGTGCGCGAAGTTGACCGCCTGCGCGGCCAGCTTGTCGCCGGGGATCGGCTTGGCCTCGCCCGCTTCCGGCTCGATCCCGGCGTTGCCTTCCAGGGTCGTCTGCGCGTTCTTGACCAGGTTCATGCCGTCCTCGATCATCGTGGCGCCCGGCCCGAGGATCTTGGCCAGCGTGCCGTTCTTGTGGTCGCCGCGATCACCGAACAGGAAGTCGCCGTACATGCCGAAGCCGCCACTGGCCATCGCCACCTTGCCGAGCCCCTTCCAGCTCATCAGGTTCTCTGGGTCTTCGCCCAGGATCAGTGCCTTGATCTCCAGCCCGATCGCGCCCAGCAACGCGCTGCCGGCCATGAACTTGGCGCGGTAGGCGGTGGCCGCGCCCCAGTCGCTCAGGCTGTTGGGCACGTCCCACATGTGTGTCTTGGCGATGCCCAGGGGGGTCTGCTTGAGCAACAGCAGCCACGAGGCCATCTCGTGCCCCAGGGTGCCGCGCTTGCTCGGCGCCATGATGCCGCCATAGGACATCTGTGCACGCAGGGACGTGCCCGAGCCGCCACGGGCGCCCACCTTGGTTTCGGACAGCACCGTGGACAGCAACTGCTTGGCCGCGCTGCTGCGCAGGTTGCGCATCTCGCGCCCCAGGTTGGCGTCGTTCATCGTGTCGCCGCGCGCGGACACGTTGCGCTCGGCCATTGGCCGCAGCGCCTCGTCCGGGATACCGTAGATGCCCGCCGGCGTCAGCATGGTGTGGTTGTTGTCCGGGCCGTGCTCCAGCTCGGCCAGCTTCCAGGTGTCCCAGTGGTCCTTGCTGATGCCGTACTGTTCGGCCAGCTTGGCGGTGTACGGGTCCAGATCGCCGAACTCGGTCTTATGTGTGTGCTCGCCCAGCATGTCCATCAGGCTCGCGGACACGCCGTGGGTCATGCCGCGGTCGAACATGCGCAGTCCGCCGGCGACGTGGACGACGTGGTTCAGGAACTTCACCGTGTGGCCGCCCAGTTCCTCGCTGCCGAAGCGGTGCGCCGACGCGTCGATGTGGCTGTTCACGATGCCCAGGCGGTTGATCATCTTGATGTTCGCCTCGGTGGGCTTGACCCCCTCGATGATGTTGCCCAGCACCTTGCGCCGCGCGATGCCGCGCAGCTTCATGTACTCGGTGGCCATCGCCGCATCCGGAGTCGCCGACAACGCGCCGCCCAGCAGCGTCGACTGCGCCACGCCGCGGATCGTCTGCGACACCTTGGCCCACATCGGCATCGTGCCGGGCGCGTCCGGGTGGCGCAGCCCCTTCCACAGGTTCAGGGTCTGGTTCTTCTGCCCTTCCAGCTTCTTGAGCATCGCCTCCTTTTTCTTTGGATCCAGCGCCAGCTTGCCGATCGCCTCGGAGTCGGCAACGAACGCGCGGTTGACCAGCTGCGGGTAGAACGTGTCGGCGTCGCGGCCAAAGCGTTCGGCGGTGGCGATGTCGCGCGCCATGCCGCGGATGTGCTGGGTCAGCAGCGAATACACGTTGTCGGCCTTGCCGTACTTCTCCATCATGAATCGGTACGAATCGGCGTCCTTGTAGTGCAGCTGGCGCGGCGCGTTGTGACTGGCGCCGACACGGCCCCGGCCCGTGGGCGAGGTGTCCATCAGCTTGTTGGCGCCATCGGTGCTCAGGGTTTCGGCACTGGCCGCCACCGACTCGCGGATCTGCGCCTCGGTCATCGGCGAGCCGTCGCGGTTGATGTACTTCGAGCGGTCGATGTGGTTCAGCGCATCGGCCTCGAACTCACCCGGGCGCGCGGCCACCTTCTCCCACGCCACCGGCTGTGGGTGGTGCCAGTCGTCCAGGTGGTGAATCTGGATGCCGGCGTCGTTGGCCTTCTGGTGCAGGGTTTCCATCTCCTGCCGCACCAGCGCGCCAGTCTTGTTGATCTCCGGGTTGCCGGTGTCCTCGCCGCGGATCGCGCGGATCAGGTTGTGCTGCTCGGTGGGGTCCTGCACCATGCCCCAGAACTTGCCCTTGCCGCCGAAGTTGTCCAGGCGGCTCATCGACTCGTTCTGTATAGCCTGAATGTCGGTTTCCAGGGACGTGCCGCGGCCTTCGCCGCGAGCGTCGAACAGCGTGCGCTGGTTGAGCGCGTTCAACTGCCCCTTGCCCTTGCCGACGCCCGGCTCGACGCGGCCCAGGTTGTCGATCTCGCGCGCCTTGATCTCCATGTCGCGCAGTTGCGCGGCGTGGGCGCGGGTGGTGTCCTCCAGGGCCTTGGCCCGGGCCAGCTTGGCCCCTTCCACCAGGCGGCTCTCACGCGACAGCGTGCTCCAGCGGGTGGGGTCCTTGGCCTGCAGCTCCTTCATGGACGAGTAGATGCGCCCCTCGATCGCATCGAGTTCACCCTTGGTCGGCTCCCGGCCCAGGGTCTGCGCTACGGCGGCTGCGCATTCGGGCTTCATGCCGCACCTCCCGAACGCAGGAAGCACGCGGCCGCGGCCTCGTGGGCTAGACAGGCGGCCGTGGTGGCTGAAACAGGGGCGGTTTCCCGCTCCACGCCCAAGTTGATGCCGCAAAAAAGGGTCGTCATCTGGCTGCTCCTATAAAAAAATTTGAAAGTTCGTCCTCGTGCTGGCCCCGGGGGAAACTCGCGCGCCAGTTCCGGGGGTGCCACCCACCGCGGCCGGCCTTCGCCTCGCAGATGGGACCCACAAGCGAAACGGCTCGGTGCGCATGTCACAGGTTGAGATCCAAAGGAGCAAAAAAGGGCGGAGGTGATTCGTTATCAATTGCGCCGCCGGGGGCAAATCCAGGCAGCGCCTTGAACTCGGCGTCGACTGCCTCGACTAGGTCGCGCATAGGTCGCAACGTGGCGCGCGAACGCGCTGCAGCCAGGGCATCGGAGATATCGATCCGGTGATCGATGCTTACGTCCAGCTTCTCCCGCAGCAGGCCGGTGAGCTTGGCCTTCAGTTCGATCAGCCGAGCGAGCGCGTTGGCGTTGTTCGTCTTCTCCGCGAAGCGGATCGCCGCGTCGCACTCGGCCATGCACTTGGCGCCGTTGTATTCCGCGGCTTCGGCCAACTGGTGTTGCACACGCTCTATCTCGGCTTTTACGGCCGGGTTTTCGTTCAACAGGTGGTATGCGGTGTACCTGGCCGACCTCGGGGAGTAGCCCGCAGCGATGGCCGCCTGCGTGCCGTCGGCGCGGGTTTGCCATTCGGCGATGAATCGACGCTGGCGTGCCGTCAGGCTGTTACTCACTTGGCGAGCCGTACGCGGTTGTATCGATTGATCCCGCGGTGCGCGAGTTGTTGGATCAGCGCAATGCTGTTGCCCGCGCCGCTTCGCTCGGCCAAGTCGACCAGTTTCGGGTTTGCCGCGGCCAGGTGCTGGAACTCGCGTCGCGCCCATTCCACCATCCAGCCTGCCTTTTCCGGGCCGTACAGGCCCTGCAGCCCCTGCAGCACCTCGTGGCTTTCTTGGGCGTTTTGCTCGGGTGTCGGCGCACGCTCCAGCCCACGCTTCACGATGAATTCCGCGGCGCCCGCGTCCTTGCCTTCGATGCCCACTGCCGCCAGCGTGGACTTCATGTCCGCGACTGCCGCGTATGGATTGAACGGTTCCGCGGCGTCGGCTGGTTGCTCGGCGCTGGCCGGTGCGTCGCCTTCGTTGGGCTCGGCGCCGACGTCGGCCAGCGCTGCGGCCGCCTGGGCCTCGGTCCAATGGCCGCCAGCCACTAAGGCCTGCGCCATGACGGCGTCAGCGCTTGTCGGTGCAGGTGTTGGCGCTGCTGACGGAGTGATGACGTTGGCGGTGCTCGGCGCGCCGCCGCCGCTGGCGGGGCTCTGTGCTTGCTCCATCATTCCGGCAGCCCCAGCAGGGCCGCGCGCCGGCGGCGCATGACGGCCACCGACTCGTGGAACTTGACGGCGTAAGGCCGGTGTTCGTGCCAAGGAGGCGGGCCGCCGAACATCTGCAGCCGGTCGAACTCGTGGCGGACAGAAGCGCGCAACTCGTCCGCTTCCAGATAGAGACCATCGCGCTTTGCTGTCCCGAAGTTCGCCGGCAGCGCGCGGTCGAACGCGATTTCGGCCTGTCGCTGTTTGTCGATCAACTCGGCCAGGTGCTTGATGCCGGCTTGTGTGGCATCGGCCGCCTTGGCGCGCTTTTCGGCCAGGGCGACGCACTGCGATAACTCGGCGTCCTGCGCCTCGCGCGCCGCGGCGCGCGCCTGTTCGGCGGCACGGGCTTGCGCGGCCTCCAGCGTGCGAGCTGTTCGGTCGTGGCGTTGCGTGGCGGTCACGAAGGCGCCGTGCGCCTTGTCGGCTTCCCGCGGGTCCGCAGTGCCGTCTGCGGCGGCCAGCGCGAGTTCATCGTGACGCCGTCGGGCGGTGTCGACGTCGAACTCTTCCGCAGCGAGCTGAGCTTGCAGCCGAGAGACCACGTCCTGTTGACTGGGCTTCGAATTGAGCATGCGACGTCGTCCTAAAGGAAAAATGTTGTCTCTTGTTGCCTGTTGGCGCATTTCGTCTGCGCTGACGTGACCATTATACCAACAAATACAACAGCCTATGAGCCGAATGCGGTGCGAGAACCTACTGCCTTACAGGGAGTAAATTGGCAACTCAAGGCGTTTGGCGAGCCACCAGGCTCGCAGGCATCACGCACGGGAGCGCCCTCGCGCCTACGCGCGTGGGCTGTTGGGTTTTAGCTGGCTGTGGCGTTGATTAATTGCCGGCGCGTTGATAAAACATCAATAAAAACAAGTGGTTGCAAATCGTTATCAGTAGGTCCAAAGTCAACCCACGGCATCTGCCGGGACAGGGGGACCACCATGTATATCGCCAAGACTCTGGAAGCTGGCTTCCAGCTACGCTTTGAATCCGAAGACATCGACGCCTGCGAGCGGGTATTGCAGGTCATGTCCCGGGCTCCCACGCCGGTCGACGTCGTCCAGCTGCAAACCCTCATCGATGCGGTCAATGCGGCCGCGCGTCCGCCGCTTTCGGCGGCGTCCTGACGTGAGCGCAGTGATGAACCTCACCCCGATCGAAGCCGCGGCGCGTCTGCGGCTAGAGCCCAAGACCCTGGCCAACTGGCGCAACAAGCGGGTCGGCCCGCCGTTCCGCAAGTTCGGCCGCCGCGTGCTGTACCCGCTCGACCTGCTGGAACTGTGGGAGCGGCAACAGACGGTAGAAACCAAGGGTTAAACCCTTTGCTCAATCGACCATGGCGACAGCAGACACACCCTATAGGGTTGTGTCTGTCGCTGTCGCCAACATGGCTGGTCGACAAAGCTATTTGTCGCAGTTTGTCGCCGTGTCGCCAATCGCTCGAAACCCGCACGGCTAAGCCATTCCTTGCGGCTTGGCACTTGTCGCCAACTTGTCGCCGCCGCCCCTGGCGACACGCCGCTCGGCGGCATTGGCGACAAATGCCACTTGTCGCCAGCGGTCATGCCGGCGCCTGGCTGGGCAATTTGTAGAATGGCCGCCCGGGCTCCTTGAGCACCAGTCGCTGTGTGACCAGCCATTCCACCCCGCGATCGAATGCACGCGCGCGGGTTTTGCGAGCGGTGGTCAGCTCTACGCCCTCCACGTCCTGACGCAAAGGGTTCAGCTCGTCATACGCTCGCGCCCACTCGTCGCGGCTGCACTCTTGCGGCGCATCAAAGCCCGGGCCGGTG
Source organism: Frateuria sp. (assembly GCF_035943815.1). Classification (GTDB taxonomy): domain Bacteria; phylum Pseudomonadota; class Gammaproteobacteria; order Xanthomonadales; family Rhodanobacteraceae; genus Frateuria_A. Next base: position 442,837 of record NZ_DASZBU010000015.1, on the reverse strand, counting down.
TCGCGTAGCGCTTGGACGCACGCCTGGTAGACCATTTGCCGGGCCGGCGTCATCTCCGGTTTTCGTCCGCGGCCGCCGTTGCCTTGGACCCGCTCCACGTTGTCGACCACCAAGGAGCTAACGCGCTCGGCCGGGTCATCGGCGCCCGGCCCCAGATCGACGGGCAATAGCCGAAACTGCCAGGCCACACCGTCGGCTCCGTCTTTCATCTTGGTGGCGCGCACCTCGCGCACGCCCGTCACCTTGTCGTAAGTCACCGCGAGTTCTGCGTCAGCGGCTCCCAGCAACGACGAATGGCCGCGGGCGCCGCGGCTGGCGTCCTTGCCGCTGTGGTGGACCAGGATGCAGAGGCAATCGAACGCAGTGGAGATCATGCCGGCGCACGCTATGGCCGCGCTCATGTCGGTGGCGCTGTTCTCGTCCTTGCCCGGCATCGCACGCGCCAGCGTATCGATCACCACCACGGCCGGCTCGATGCCATGCGTGTGCAGATCCGCAATGAACTGCTTGGCGTTGGCAGGCTGCGTGAGGCTCATGGCCTGGCGCTGGATCACATGCAGGTCGGCCAGGTCAGTCGGCTGTAGCTGGTTGTGCCGCAGGTAGGCGGCAACGCGCGCGTTTATCTGCGCTTCCAATCCGACATAGACGGTCGCTCCTTTTCGGGTGCGCTGGCCCGCCCATGCTTCGCCTCTGGCAATGGTGGCCAGCAGGTCCAGCACAAGGAAGCTCTTGCCGCTCCCGGGTTCGCCAAAAAGCACGCAAAGGCCTTCCGCGGGCAACAAGTCGCGGATCAGCCAAGACGGCGGCGGCGCCGCGATCAGGTCCGCCACGCTCTGCAGCTTGTAAACGATCTTCCGTTCGGCCTTTGGCTCGCTGGCGTTCTCGAGCATCCACTCGGGCGCCTCGGCGATTTCCTCAGGGGTGGCGAGGAACTCTGGCGCGATGAGTCCTCGCGCCCACACCCAAATGCCATCCCCGAGCCGCCCCTGGGTAACGATCTTGTCGGATCGGTAGATCAGGTACCGGTGCGTTTTGTTTACGACCTCAAGCGTTCGCGGAAAATATCCGTCTGCTTTGAACTCGCGAAACTCGTGCTCGCTGGACTCTAAAACGGAGCCATCTTCCATGAGCTCCGGAGCCATTCGCACAACAACAACGGCCAAGTGCCCCCCATCGCGAAAACGGGCGGTCGAGACGCCGGCCAATTCGCCGGCCTCCCACCACTGGCGGATGGTGTCCGGGTCCTGGGTCGTCGTCCGCAGGTTTGTCATGTTGCCGGCGTAGAAACCCTGGCCGACGAGTGCCAAGGTGTTGTCGAGCATCGCGGGATCACGAGTCATCGTCATGCGCGAACCTCCATCGCCGGCATGCGATGGAGGCTCATGCTTGCGCACACGGCATCGTTCCGGCCAATAGGCAGCCACGTGGATGGGTCGGCCATACGTGCCCGCACTTCGTCCGCAACAGCGTTGATGCGCCGGCTTGCTTCAGCCAGAGCCGCGGACACTTCGCGCGCGCCGGCTCGATCCTTGGCCAGAGCGCGGACTGTCGCGGGGTCGGCCAGGTCGTAAGCGGCATCGAATGGGGCGCCCGCTGCGGACTCCACGCAGGAGGCCCAGCGTAGCAATGCCTCGGCGTCGAGCTGCACCGTTGGGCCAGGCCCTGCGACGTGCAGAGCGAATACCATTCGGACGCTTTCCGGCTGGTCGATACCGTGCAAACCGTCCGGCTGATCGATCGCCAGGCAGAGGCGCCGAACGCCCGGCGGCAGCGGCGCGCTGTCCTCGGCGTCCGCGTCCAAATCGGAAGGCGAGAACATACGCAGAGACACGCCCGGGATTGGCTGGCTCATCGCTTCGTTGACCAAAGCGATGAGCTGAGCGAGGTCTTCACCGGTGACGGGCATCACGCGGCACCCCCGTTGCGCGCGGCGGCGCAGCTGGCGAGATGGGCAGCAAGCTCGCTAGCGAGCCAGCCGACGGCGCCTTGGCCGGAGCCGCCAAGAGAGATGGGCCGCGGAAACTGGCCATTTTTCCAAAGGCGGCGAAGGTGCACTCGCGAGAAGCGAATACCCCACGCAGTTTTCAGCTCGGGGTAGCTCACGACGCGATCGTGAACGACAGTGCTGGTGCTGTTTGTTTCAGTCATTGGAAGCGCTCAGATGAAGAACAATGGGCACCGCTAGACGCAGTCGTCCGGCGGCGTTGGCTTCAGTCTGTTAAGTCGGATTGACAGGGCGACAGGCCCCCATGTCCTTCGCGGACATGCCACTAATTTGTGTGCGCTTTGCTTCGGACTGACAGGGAGGCGGCCGCCTGCCCTTGGCCCATTGCGGGCAATGTCATTTTTAAGAGCGCGCGATCGCTCTGCGGCAGTACGGCGCCGGCCCCCTATGGCCCACAGTGTACATTCGTCTTCCTCTATGTCAATGAAAACATAGGGTTAATTGACGTAAAGTCAATTAGACGGCGCTCGCAACGCAGGCTGCTGCGTGACTTTCAACGGAGCAAAAAGCGCCTAGGTCGCAGGTAGGTCGCAATCGAGCACGCGCCCCAGCGCAGCGTCGAATAGTTCGATCGCGCGGCGCTTCTCGGGCAAGTAGAGTTCTGCGTTGTTGCGATAGTGCGTCCCGGTTACCCCGGCGATGCCATGGCTCTGCAGCCGGTCGGCGAGTTCATCCGGCACGCCGGCGGCCTGCATTAATTGAGTGCACGTGCGCCTCAGGTCCCGGGGTGTGAATGGCGCGATCTTCTTGCCGTCCACCGCGGCGTGCTCTGACTTGAGCCAGTAGCGCACCGCACTGGCCGGTGACGCTATGTCAATCGGCTCGCGCTCGCTGGTCGACCACGGCCAAGGACGCCCGCCGCTCAGTGGGCGCACGCGCTCGATTATCTCCACCATGCGCGGCGTCATTGGCACTAGGTGCACGCGCGGCTGCCCGCCGCGGCCCTTGCGGTCGATCAGCGACACCGTGCCCTCCTCAACGTCGTACGAGCTCCAGGGCTCCCGTGCGAGTTGGTGCGTGCGCTGACCGCCACTGGCGATGGTGAAGCGCAGTAGGTCTGCCATGATCCGTCCGACGCGTGGCGCCTTGTCGATGGTCAGCCAGAATTGCCGGAGCTCCGCGCGGGATAGTGCGCGAGTGCCGGGGGTGCTCTTCGCCTCCCGGGGCACGTTGGCCACGGGGTTGTGGACGAGCGCATAGGTTCGAGCCGCGGCGCGCGCCACCGAGTTTTCAGATTGCACGCCATAAGCAAACGCGGCCCGCAGAAACGACTGCACTTTGCTGGCGCTGCCCTGCGCACCAGACGTGTTGCGCCGGCCGGCACTGCCGCGGCCACTGGCGGGCCGGTCCACGCCCTCATGAAAGATCGGGCGCAGTAGCGCCACGATGTGCGCCGGCTCGACCTCGCGCGCCTTCATGGAGAGAATGGCGCCGGCCCGTTCCGCCAGTCCGTCAACGATGCGCGTCCATTCCTTCGCCTGCCTCTCGGTCGTCGGCGCGCGCCGCTCGGATCCCTCCTTGCGCGCGGCGATGTAATCGCGCAGCAGATCCGCGAACGTGCCCCGCTCGCTGTCCACCTGGCGAACGTGCTTCGCGCGCTCCCGTTCCTCGACCGGGTTGCGGCCCTCGTTGATCAGCGCGAGCGTTCGGGTTGCTTCCTCGCGCGCCTGCTTCAGAGTGAGGGCGCGGTGTCCGGCGGGGAAGTTGTCACGGGGCGACGAGTCGCCGGACAGCGCGCCATCGGAGTGGCGCAAGTAATGGCCCAAGCGGATGCGCCGCACGCCGGCGCCGGGTAGGCGCTTGATAAGCACCCACGTCATTGCTCCGCCGGGGGATACGCGCAGCGCCAGCCCGCGCACGTGGCCGTCCGGGTAGTCTGTTTGCTTCTCTCCCGGTTTGACCGATGCGAGAAACTTGTCGGTGAGGCTGGTACGATTGGCCGTCTTTGGCATGGCACGAGTCAACCTTAGGCAACAAAAGGGGGCGTTTTGGCAGGTGCTTCCATGTTGCCTCATGTATGTACGCATTGCCAGCAAAGCCTGACACAGCAAGGCTCGAACCTAGTACACCAGGTAACACAAGAAACCGCCGGCGCACCTGATCAACGCGTTTGTAATCAGTAGGTCGCGGGTTCGACTCCTGCTGCCGGCACCACCTCTCCTCTCATCCCACGCTCATCCGGGCATGGCGGCGGGCGCCCCCGACGATGCGGACCCGCGCTGGGTCGAGGGATAGCTGACCAGTTCGGGCAGGGTCAGCATGGCGGCGAACCAGCCGGTGTCCATCTGGCGTTCGACCGGGAGCCGGTACAGCGCGTAGCGGTCGGGAGCGGGCAACGGGTTGGTGCCGCAGATGTAGCTGCAGGCCGCGCGGTAGCCGGCTGCGCGCGTGGCTTGGACCACTCGCTCGTCGAAGGCGCCCTCACCGCCCACCGGGTAGGAAACCAGCGATACCGGCGTGCCCAGCTCGCGCTCCAGGGCGGCCCTGGATTCGCGCAGTTCAGCTTCCAGCTCCTCCTGCGGCAGCTTGGCCAGCATGCGGTGGTGTACGCCGTGGGAGCCGATCTCGAAGCCGGCCGCATGCATCTGGCGCAGCTGTGTCCAGCTCATCGGGGTGCAGTCCGGATGCCCGGCTGCGCGCGGCAGGTTCCAGTCAGCTTCCAGGCGCGTGATCAAGGCCGCCTGGTCGGCTCCGTCGAGCGACTTGAGCCGGTCGAGCAGGTGCTGTGCGAGGCGCCGGCGCGCCGGCCGGCCGTTCGGCAGGGCGCACGCCAGCCCCAGCTCGGGCATGGCCAGCTCGTCGGCCTGCGTGCGCAGGATCATGTGCACCAGCCAGTCGTAGGCGTAGGGCTGGCCGTTGTCGATGTGGCCTGTGGAGACGAAGAACGTGGCCGGGATGTCCAGCTCCCGCAGGATCGGGAAGGCGAACCGGAAGTTGTCGTCGTAGCCGTCGTCGAAGGTCACCGCCACGGCGTCCACCGGCAGGCGCTCGCCCGCCTCCAGTGTGGCCAGCACCTGCGAAAGGGTCATTGGGCGGAAGCGTTGCCGGAGCAGCTGCATCTGCCCGCGGAAGCCTTCAGCCGAGGCGCTCACCAGATCCAGGTCGAAGTCGAAGCGGTCCGGGTCATCCATCGGCAGCACGCGGTGGTAGGCCAGTACGCGCAGGTCTTGGCGAATCCAGCCCCGGACATGCTGGAACAGCCGCAGCAGGCCGCCGCGGTGGCACAGCGCACCCAGGCGGCCGCGCATGCCCCGCGCGGGTTCGTCCCATCCGGTCGGGGTCCTCACGACCTGGGCTTCCGGCCGTGAGGACCCGCGGGCCGGTCGCAGTCCCGATGGAAAACAAAGCGCTCGCTACCGTCCATCTCCTTGTCCCCCCAGACTGCCGCAGTACGTCGTGGGCGCGCTTGGTCCGTTCGGCCGCGCATCCGTGTGCCTTATCGCCGCGGGTCGACTGCCATCCCCGGTGGTCCGCCGCAAGCCTGTTTGGCCCAGGCGTAGCGGATCAAATTGTGATCCACATCGCAAACTGTGCAGTCCGCTGCTATGTTCGCGCAAGGCCCGAGCGTGACGGCGGCCTCGAGGGGACACACAGGGGAGAGTGCGGTGTTTCGCGACACGGTCATAGACGACCCGACCACCGACCTGCGGCCGGCCGTTTCCGTGCCCGGGCGCCCCGCCGCCGGCCACGCCGGCCGGCGGCGCTGAGGAGCGCCGCATGTGCGGCCTGGCCGGCTTCCTCGGGACCCCCGAAGCGCCTGCTGCGGCCCGGGCCCTGCTGGAACGCATGATCGGCACGCTGCACCACCGTGGCCCGGACGGCTTCGGTTTCCATGTCGAGGGTGGTGTCGGCCTCGCGCATGCGCGGCTGGCGGTGATCGACCTGACGACCGGCGCGCAGCCGATCGCCAACGAGCGCGGCACCGTATGGACCGTGCTGAACGGCGAGATCTTCAACTACCGCGCGCTGCGCACGGAGCTGGTGCGCCGCGGCCACCGCTTCGCCACGCAGTCGGATACGGAAGTCATCGTCCACCTCTACGAGGAACATGGCGATCGCTTCGTCGAACACCTCAACGGCGACTTCGCCCTTGCGCTGTGGGACGGCGAGCGCGGGCGCTTGCTGCTGGCGCGCGACCGCTTCGGGGTGCGGCCGCTGTTCCACGCCTCCGCTGCCGGGCGGATGTGGTTTGCCTCGGAAATCAAGGCGATCCTCGCCGCGCTGCCTACCCGGGCGCGGCTCGACCCGGCCGGCCTGGCGCAGGCCTTCACCTTCTGGGGGCCGCTCGATCCTGGCAGCGTGTTTGTTGGCGTCGAAAGCCTGCCGCCGGGACACCTGCTGGCCATCGGAGCCGATGGGCAGCGCGCGCTCACCCGCTATTGGGATTGGAGCTTTCCCGCCCCGGGCGCACCGCCGCGCTGGTGTTCGGTGGAGCAGGCCGCCGGCGAGCTGCGCGAGCTGCTGACCGATGCCGTGCGCCTGCGCCTGCAGGCGGACGTGCCGCTGGGCGCCTACCTGAGCGGCGGCCTGGATTCCTCCGCGGTGGTGGCGCTGATGCGCGAAGCGGGCGCCTCGCGCCTGCGCAGTTACTCGATCGCCTTCGACAGCGCCGAGTTCGACGAGAGCGAGCACCAGCAGGCCATGGTGCGCCACCTGGGCTGCGAGCACGACACGCTGCGCTGCACGAGCCGGGCCATCGGCGAGGCCTTTCCGCACCTGATCCGCCAGGTGGAGGCCCCGGTCCTGCGCACTGCAGGCGTGCCGCTGATGCTGCTCGCCCGGCGCGTGCGCGAGGACGGCTGCAAGGTGGTGCTTACCGGCGAGGGGGCCGACGAGGTGTTCGCCGGCTACGACCTGTTCAAGGAAGCCAAGGTGCGCCGCTTCTGGGCCAGGCAGCCGGGCTCGCGGTTGCGCCCGGCCTTGCTCGGCCGCCTTTACGGCTATCTCGAAAACTCGCCCGTGCGGCATGCCGCGCTGGCGCAATCGTTCTTCGGCCGCGGCATGGAGCACCTGCCCCGGCCGGTGTTCGCGCACGTGCCGCGCTGGGCCAGCTCGCAGAGCGCGCTGCGTTTCCTGGCGCCGGAGCTGCGCGCGGGGCTCGGCGGCTTCGAGCCGCTGGACTGGTACGAGCGGCGTCTGCCGCCGGCCATCGCAAGCTGGAGCCCGCTGGCGCGCGATCAGTACGTGGAGGCCAAGACCCTGCTGGCCGGCTACCTGCTGCCCGCGCAGGGCGACCGCCCGGCGATGGCACACGGCGTGGAAGGGCGTTTCCCGTTCCTCGACCATCGCGTGGTCGAGTTCGCCAATGCGCTGCCGGACCGCTGGAAGATCCGCGGCCTGACCGAGAAATACCTGCTGCGCCGCGCGCTCGAGGGACTTTTGCCGCCCGCGATCCGGCAGCGCACCAAGCAACCCTACCGGGCGCCCGACCAGTCCAGTTTCTTCGTCGACGGCGAGCCGCTGGATTTCGTGGCGGACCTGATGAGCCCGGCGCGGCTGCACGACGCCGGCTACTTCGATGCAGCGGCGGTCGGCCGCCTGTTCGAGAAATGCCGGCGCGGGCGGGCGATCGGTTTTGCCGACAACCAGGCCTTCGTCGGCATCCTCTCGACCATGCTGGTCGACGAGTTCTTCGTGCGGCGCGCCGCCGCATGACCCAGCAAACGGAGCTTCCGATGTCGACCCAGACCATGGACGTGAAGGCGCGTGTCCGCGATTACATCCTCGAGAACCTGATGTTCAGCAGCGATCCGTCCGAGCTCGCCGACGACGTCTCGCTGCTCGATCGCGGCGTGATCGATTCCACCGGCGTGCTCGAAGTGGTGCTGTTCCTGGAGGAGAGCTTCGGCCTGCAGGTCAAGGCCAGCCAGATGTTGCCGCAGAATTTCGATTCGGTGGACAACATCGTCGCCTTCGTCCAGCGCCAGCAGCAGGGCGGCGCGTGAAGCCAAGCGCTACCCCGCGCCGGCTGCTGCACGAGGCGCTGCTCGAGCACGGCGCCGACCCGGCGCGCGCGCGGCACACGGCGGTGGTTGTCGAAGGCCGGGCCTACAGCTACGCGCAGCTCCTTGATACCGCCAGCCGGCTCGCCGGCGCGCTCGCCGAACGTGGCGTGGGCCGTGGCGATCGCGTGGCGATCTACATGGACAACACCTGGCCCTGTGTGGTGGCGGTCTTCGCCACGCTGCTGGCCGGCGGCGTCTTTCTGGTCGTCAATCCGCTGACCAAGTCGGACAAGCTCGGCTTCGTCCTGGACGATTCCGGCGCGCGCGTGCTGCTCAGCGACGGCCACCTCGCGCATGAGTTCGTGCCGTTGCTGGGTACGCGACCCGCGTTGCGCGTCATCGCATCGGGCGGCTTGCCCGACCGATGCGCGATCGAGGCGTTCGATGCAGTGATCGAGGCAGCCGCGCCGTTGTGCGAGCGGCCCGCCACCATCGCGCTGGACCTGGCCGCGCTGATCTACACCTCGGGCAGCACCGGCATGCCCAAGGGGGTGATGCACACTCACCAGTCCATGCTGTTCGCGGCACAAAGCCTGATCCAGTACCTGCGGCTGGGCGAGGGCGAGCGCATCCTGTGCACGCTGCCGCTGGCCTTCGACTATGGCCTGTACCAGTGGCTGATGGCCGTGCAGCTGGGTGCGACGCTGGTGCTGGAGCGATCGTTCGCCTTCCCCGCGCAGGTGTTCGCCCGCATGCACGCGTTCGAGGTCACGGTGTTTCCCGGCGTGCCCACCGTCTTCGCCATGCTGCTCTCGGCGCACCGGCGCGAGCGACTGTGCTTTCCCTCCGTGACGCGGGTGACCAACACCGCGGCCGCGCTGCCCGACGAGCAGGCGCTGAAGCTGCGCGAGATCTTCCCGAGCGCGCTGCTCTACAAGATGTACGGGCTCACCGAATGCAAGCGCGTCTGCTACCTGGAGCCCGAGCTGATGGAGGCCAAGCCGGGCTCGGTCGGCAAGGCCATTCCCGGCACCGAGGTGTTCCTGCGCTCGGTCGCAGGCGGCCCGGTGGCGCCGGGCGAGGCCGGCATCCTCCACGTGCGCGGCCCGCACGTCATGCTGGGTTACTGGAACCGCCCCGATCTCTCGGCGCAGATGCTCAGGGAGGGCCCGCTTCCCGGCGAGCGCGTGCTGTGCACGCACGACTGGTTCCGCATGGATGAGGAGGGCTTCCTCTACTTCGTGGGCCGCAGCGACGACATCATCAAGACGCGCGGCGAGAAGGTCAGCCCGGTCGAGGTGGAGAACGTGTTGCACGCCGTCGAAGGTGTCCGCGAAGCGGCGGTGGTGGGGGTGCCCGACGAGCTGCTGGGCGAGGCGATCCGCGCCTACGTCGTGCTGGAGTCGGGCGTGTCGCTGGGCGTCGGCCAGATCCGCGCGTACTGCATGCGCCGCCTCGAGAGCTTCATGGTGCCGCAGCAGATCCTGCTCTGCATGGACCTGCCGCGCACCGCCACCGGCAAGGTCAGCCGCAAGGCATTGCTCGAACAGCCTCCTGCCTGAAGGTTCGCCATGGACGATCTCTACGACATGCTGCACGCCCGCCTCAGCGCCTCGCTGCAGACGCTGCCGGACAAGCCCCGGGAAACACCCGACAGCGCGTTGCGCGCGCTGTGGTTCGCCGCGGCGGGCGAGCCATGCTCGGTGGTGGCGGCTGCGCGGGATCCACTGCCGCCGCTGCTCGACGACAGTGCCCGCCAATCGCTCGCCCGGCTGGTCGATCGCCGCCTTGCTGGCGAGCCGCTTGCCTACCTCACTGGCCGCGGCCATTTTCTGGGGCTGGAACTGCTCGCCGGCTCCGCTGCACTGATCCCGCGGGAGGAAACCGAGCTGCTGGCGCGCGCCTGTGTCGAACTGCTTCGGACGGCCACGGAGCACCACCCGCCGCGCGTGGTCGACGTCTGCACCGGCTCGGGCAACCTGGCCTTCGCCATTGCCCATCACGTGCCCGCCGCCGAGGTGCTCGGCGCAGACATCAGCGCCGAGGCGCTGGCCCTGGCCGAGCGCAACCGCGAGCACCTGGGCCTGCCACGCGTGGAGTTTCGCTGCGGCGACCTGCTGGCGCCGTTCGGCGCGCGCTTCGACGGCACGGTCGATCTGATCGCCTGCGCGCCGCCCTACATCCTCAGCGCGAAGGTGGAGCAGATGGCGCCGGAAATCTCCGCGCACGAGCCGCGACTGGCGTTCGACGGCGGCCCGCTGGGCGTCAGCATCCTGCTGCGCCTGCTCGAGGAATCGCCGCGCCTGCTGCGCGCGGGCGGCTGGCTGGCGTTCGAGGCCGGCCTCGGGCAGGGCCCGGCGATGGCCCGCCGCCTCGGCCGCGACCCGCATTACGACGAAGTGCGCACACTGATTGACGACCACGGCGAGGTGCGGGCGCTCCTCGCCCGCCGCGCCTGAAGGGGGAACCGGGCATGGATGGACTGACTGCGGACGTATTCGCGCTCGACTACGCCGCCGAGGCCGAGCGCATCGCCGAGCGGCTGCGCCAGGCCACGGCGCGCGAGCTGCACAAGCGCGGCCTGGTCGTGGCCATATCAGGGGGCGTGGACAGCTCGGTGTGCGCCGCGCTGGCGGTGCGCGCGCTGGGCGCGCAGCGCGTGTTCGCGCTGATCCTTCCCGAGCGCGACTCGGCCGACGAAAGCGCGCGCCACGCGCGCATCCTGGCCGGACATCTGGGTGTGCGCGTAGAAACCGTGGACATCGCGCCCACGCTGGCCGCCATCGGCTGCTACGCCGCGCGCGACGAAGCCGTACGCCGCGTGCTGCCGGACTACGCCGACGACTGGCGCATGAAGATCGTCATCGCCGGCGGGCGCGAAGGCGGCATCAACCACTTCAACCTGGTCGCCCGTTCGCCCCACGGCGTTACCCACGAGCGTGCGCTGGGACTGGCCGATTACTTGCAGATCGTGGCGGCCACCAGCTTCAAGCAGCGCGTGCGCAAGACGCTGGAGTACTACCACGCCGACCGCCTCAACTACGCCGTGGTGGGCACACCCAACCGGCTGGAGTACGACCAGGGATTCTTCGTGAAGAACGGCGACGGCTCGGCCGATGTCAAACCGATCGCGCACCTGTACAAGACCCAGGTCTATGGCATGGCGCGGCATCTCGGGCTGCCCGCATGCGTCGCCCAGGCCGCGCCCACCACCGATACGTACAGCCTCGCCCAGGGCCAGGACGAGTTCTACTTCGCGCTGCCCTGGGCGCAGATGGACCGGGCGCTGTGGGCCCTGGAACACGGCCGCACAGCCGCCGAACTCGGCCATGCGCTGGACATCTCCGAGGCCGCCGCCGAGGCGGTGTATGCCGATATCCGCAACAAGCGCCGCAGCACGCGCTACCTCCACCTGCCACCGCTGCTGCTGCAGGACGTGCCCGCCGGAGCGCCGGCATGACGGCAGATGCGGGCTACCGGGTGGAGGCCGCCGATCTGCCGCGCGACCGCGAAGCCGTGCTGGGAATCTGGCACGGCAGCCTGGGCGACCCGGCCCGGCACGCGGGCAAGTTCGATTGGTTTTACCGGCGTTGCCCGTTCGGCGAGCCGGCGACGCAGCTGCTGCGTCACCACGGCGTCGCGATCGGCTGCTGCACGGCCGCCCCGCGGCGCATGCTGTGGCAAGGCCGCGAGATCCGCGCCGGCTTGCTGGCCGATATGGCCGTGGCCGCGCAACATCGCACCCTGGGGCCGGCGCTGATGCTGCAGGAAGCGCTGGTGCAAGCGGCCGGAGAGCGTTACGAACTGCTCTATGGCTTCCCCAACCGCAAGTCGCTGCCGGTGGTCAGGCGCCTGGGCTACGCCGTGCTCGGCGCACTGGTCCGCCATTCGAAGGTGCTGCGCCACGGCCCCTACCTGGAGCGCCACCTGCCGCGCTGGCTGGCCAGGCCGCTTGGCCGCCTGCTCGATGCAGGCGTGGCGCTGTGGGAACGGCCGCGGGCCCGCCGGCGTACGGGGGCCGAGTGGTCGGCGCGCGCCGACCCGCGCATGGATGCGTTGTGGCGGGCCAGTACGCATGGGGCGGGCCTGGTCGGCGTGCGCGATGCGACCATGGCGCGCTGGCGCTTCGACGAGTCGCCGCTGGCAAGCACCCGCTACCTGCTCGTCGGCGATCATCCGGGTGGCCCGTTGCGGGCCTGGTTCGCCTGTCAGTCCGTCGGCGCGGTGTTGCGCGTAGCCGACTACTGGAGCGAGACCGGCGCGGCCGGCATCGACGGTGCGTTGGTGCTGGCTCTGGTGCATGCGGCCCGCCGCGAGGGCTACACCTCCATCTCGCTGGAACATGCCATCGCCGACGAACGACTGGCCGGATGGCGACGCGCCGGCTTCGTGCCGCGCGACAGCCAGCCAGTGGTCGGCAAGTGGCTGGGCGAGGGCGGCCCGTCCCCGGCCGAGCTCGCGCAGGGTTGGCACCTGACCTCCGCCGACGAAGACGAGTAGGTCATGCGGCGAGTGCGCCTGCAGTGACCGCAGCGCCAGCACTGGCTGGCCGCTCTCTGGCACACTAGCAGGCCGCCAGCAGCCGGCTCCCGACCGGACGGGTTCCGGCAAGCGTCGCCCGCCGGCGCGACCCGGCGGCAGGCAGTTTTCAGGCGGCAGCATGAACCGCGCGCGTGCCGGTTCGGAGCTTGCTGCCGCATCACCCCGGCGCGCAGGCGCCAACGGACGGACGAGGCAGGCATGAGCGCGACCCAGACCGTGAGCTTGATCGGCGCACCCACCGACATCGGCGCAGGGCACCGCGGCGCCTCGATGGGTCCCGAAGCGCTGCGCGTGGCGCGGCTGGCCGAGAGGCTGGTCGCGCGCGGCCTGCAGGTGATGGACCGCGGCAACCTGCAGGGGCCGCTCAATCCGTGGCTGCCGCCGGAAGAGGGCTACCGTCATCTGGACGAGGTGGCGACTTGGAACATGGCCGTGCACACGGCCGTGCGCCAGGAACTGCAGGCCGGGCGCATCCCCGTGCTGCTCGGCGGCGACCACTCCCTGGCGATCGGCTCGATCTCCGCCGTGGCCGACCATTGCCGCGACACCGGGAAACAGCTGCGTGTGCTCTGGCTGGACGCCCATGCCGACTTCAATACCGCCCAGGCCACGCCGTCGGGCAACATCCACGGCATGCCGGTAGCCTGCCTGTGCGGCAACGGCCCGGCCCAGCTGACCGGCATGGGCAGCCACACGCCGGCGACCACGCCGCAGGTGTTCCGCCAGATCGGCATCCGCTCGGTGGACGAGGGCGAGAAAAAGCTGGTACGCGAGGCCGGCATGGAGATCGTCGACATGCGCCACATCGACGAGATCGGCATGAAGCGCGCGATGGAAGAAGCACTCGCCGGCGTCGACGAAAACACCCACCTGCACGTGAGCTTCGACGTCGATTTTCTTGATCCGTCGATCGCACCGGGCGTGGGCACCACCGTGCGCGGCGGCCCGACCTACCGCGAGGCGCAGTTGTGCATGGAGATGATCGCCGACACCGGCCGCCTGGGTTCGCTGGACATCGTCGAGCTCAACCCCGCCTACGACAAGCGCAACCAGACCGCCAAGCTGGCGGTGGACCTGGTCGAGTCGCTGTTCGGCAAGTCCACGCTGATCCGCTGACACCGGCTGCGGCGCAACAGCGCAATCCACCGCGGCGCGTCCGCAACGCCTATCATGGCGGGCTGGCGGTTCCTGCCGCGCGTTGCCCTTGCCATCATCCCTCGCCATGACCCGAATCCGCGTTCTCACTGGCATCACCACCACCGGCACGCCCCACCTGGGCAACTACGCCGGTGCCATCCGCCCTGCGATCGCCGCCAGCCGGCGCCAGGACGTGGATGCGTTCTTCTTCATGGCCGACTACCACGCGCTGATCAAGGCGGACGACCCCGCGCGCATCGCCCGCTCGCGGCTGGAGATCGCGGCGAGCTGGCTGGCCTGCGGGCTGGATCCGCAGCGGGTGACGTTCTACCGCCAATCCGACGTCCCCGAGATCCCCGAGCTCTGCTGGCTGCTCACCTGCGTTACCGCCAAGGGTCTGCTCAACCGCGCGCATGCCTACAAGGCGGCGGTGGACAAGAACGTGGAAACCGGCGAGGACTCGGACGCCGGCGTCACCGCGGGCCTGTACATGTACCCCGTTCTGATGGCCGCCGACATCCTCGCCTTCGATGCCAACAAGGTGCCGGTCGGCCGCGACCAGATCCAGCACCTGGAGATGGCGCGCGACATCGCGCAGCGCTTCAACCATATCTATGGACAGGACTTCTTCGTGCTGCCGGAGGTGCAGATCGAGGAGCAGGTGGCCACGCTGCCGGGCCTGGACGGCCGCAAGATGTCCAAGAGCTACGACAACACGATCCCGCTCTTCGGTGGCGGCAAGAAGGCCCTGCGTGAGGCGGTGATGCGCATCGTGACCGACTCGCGAGCGCCGGGCGAGCCGAAGGATCCGGACGATGCCTCGCTGTTCACGCTCTACCGCGCCTTCGCCGGCGAGGCGCAGACCATGGCGTTCCGCCAGGCGTTGCAGACGGGCCTGGCCTGGGGCGAGGCCAAGCAGGCGCTGTTCGAGCTCTTGGAAGGGCAGATCGCGCCCATGCGCGAGCGCTACGAGGCGCTGATCGCCCAGCCTGCGCACATCGAGGAGATCCTGCACGAAGGCGCCCGCAAGGCGCGCGCGATCGCCACGCCGAAGCTGGCGATGCTGCGCGAGGCGGTCGGCCTCGGCAGTCATGCGCCCGCGGGTGCGATGGGCGCGGCCAGGCCGCGTGCTGAGAAGGCGCCGCGGCTGGCCAGCTTTCGCGACGAGCAGGGTCGCTTCCGCTTCCGCCTGTTCGCCGGCGATGGCGAGGAATTGCTGCTTTCGCGCGCGTTCGACGACCCCAAGGCCGCCGGAGCCGCGCAGAAGCGCCTCAAGCAGCTCGGCGCCGCGGCTGCCGTGGTGCAGCTCACGCCGACCGCGCTGCTGCTGGAGCTCGACGGCGAGCCGGTGGGCAGCACGCCCGAGTACGCCGACGGAAAGGCGCGCGACCAGGCGCTGGAGCGCCTGCGCATAGCGCTCGACCAGCTTGCCGGCGCGGCTTGAGGGACCGTCCCGATGCTCCGTTATCTGGCACTGCTGCTGCTCGCGCCCTGGTTGCTGATCCTGGGCTGGGCCTATTTCGCCTACCCCAAGAGCCTGCCGCGCACCGCCGCGCGTCGGTTGTTCGACTGGGTCGCCTTGCTGCTGGCGGCCATCGCCGCCGCGATGTGCGCCGCCTACGGTTTCGAATCGGCACCGCCGCCGCAGGTGGATACCTTTGGCCGCGCCAGTGGCGCGATCTGGCAGCAGGTGCTGCCTGCGCTGCTCGGCTACGGCGCCTGCGTCGCCGTGCTGGGCGGTGCGATGTTCCTGCGCCATCTGCTGTGGCGCCGCCGGTGAACCCCGCCATGCCCCATGTCGATACACAGAAGCTGTTGCTGCGGTTGTTCGAGCGCCACGACGTGGAACTGGAGCCGGACGAAGACTGGCTGCTGACCGACGGCGACTTTCCCGCGGTGCGCGCGCACTGGCAGGACGGATCTGCGGGACAGCCCGGCCGGCTGGACATCGACCTGGTGCTGGACGAGGAGCGCCAGATCGAACTGAGCTACGCCGGCAACGGTCCCGGCCAGGCCGGCTGCTGCGACGCGCTCGAGCGCTTCGCTGCCGGCGACTTGGCCGTGCTGCTGGCCGCCTGCTGGTACGTCACCGACGACCGCAAGCTCGACTTGGCGCAATGGGAACTGGGCCTGCGCAGCTGGGATGCCTTCATCGGCCGCCTGCAGGCGGAGGGCGCGGACGCCACCGGCCTGCCGGATGTCCGCGGCGCCATCGCCGAGGCGCTGAAGCTCGAGTCGCTGGCGCCGTGCATGCACTGGGTGCGGCTGTTCCTGCGTCGCGGGGCCGATGGCCCGCTGGCGGTCGAGGCGCTGCTGGACAACGAACCCTGGTCGGCCGGCGACCGCGCGCTGGCCGCGCTTCCCTGGCCGGCGGGCACGCAGGACTACAGCGTGCGCAGCCTGCTGGTGCTGGACCTGCGCGACTACTGATCGGTTCACGGCGGGCCCGCGAATCGACGTAGCCTCCCCGGGCCAGGCGACGGCGCCTGCGTCGGTCCCACCTCTGCGTCAGTCCCACCGGTTCACGTGCGGCCCGAAGCGGTCACGCTGCTTGCGCACCACGCAGAAACGGTGGCCGGTGGGCGCCTGCATCACCCACCAGCGTTCCTTGACGAAGGCGATCGCGCGGGCGCCGAGCGCCTGCAGGCGGGCGACTTCGGCATCGAGGTCGTCGGTTTCGATGTCCAGGTGCACGCGGCTTTCGTGGTCGACCTTCTGCAGTAGGACGATCGGTTCGTCGTCCGCAGTGGCGAGTGCGGCGTAGCGGCCGTCGCCGTCCTGGTCGGCATCCTCGACCGGCTTGCCCAGCGCGGCGCTCCAGAAGCGGATCGCCGGTTCCAGATCGTCGAGCTGGCAGTCGAGCACGATGGTGCTCAGGCGGCTGTGGTGCATCGGGTGCCTCCTGTCGGCGGGAGTCCCAAGCGTGCGCGCGGGATCGTGAAAAGAAAACGGAGCGCCGGGGCGCTCCGTTTTTTCGTGAGTCTGGAGAGCGAAAGGCCTCCCCTCTCTCCAGCCCTCTCCCCCGGCTGGGCCGGGGGAGAGGGAGCGGTTGCGGCTAGCCTTGCCGTTCCCCGTTCCCGCCTATTGCGGCAGCGCCAGGTCGTCCAGCAGCGCCTTGAGGAAGCGCGCCGCCTCGCCGCCGGTGGCGGCGCGGTGATCGAAGGTGAGGCTGATCGGCATGCGCCGGTGCACCTCGATGCCGCCCATCACGGCCACGACGTCGTGGCTCAACTTGCCGGCGCCGACGATGGCCACGCACGGGGGCACCACCACCGGGGTGGCATAGCGGCCGGCGAACATTCCGAAGTTCGACAGGCTGATGGTGTAGCCGGAAAGCTCCGACGGCGGGATCGAGCGGTCCTCGACCTGCGCGCGCAGGCGCTGGATGCCGGCGCGGATGCCGGCGCCATCGAGCACGTCCGCATTGCGCAGGGCCGGCACGAACAGGCCGTCGTCGGTGTCCACCGCGATGCCGATGTCCACGTGGCGGTGCATGGTGCGGGTGAGGTTCTTGCCGTCGAACCATGCGTTGAGCGCCGGCACTGCCTTGCAGGCGGCGACGATGGCGCGGATCAGGCGCGCGGTGATGTCCTGCTTGCCCAGCCAGGCGTGCAGGTCGGCATCGTCGACCAAGGTGGTCGGCACGACCTGGGCGTGGGCCTCGGCCATCACGCGGGCCATGTTGCGGCGCACGCCCTTAAGCTGCTCCGGCTGGCCGGTGGCGGCCTGCGACGGTGGGGCGGTGCGCACCGGCTTGCCGGCCAGCGAGACCGGGCCGCGCTGCGGCGCCGGACCGGGCTCCGGCAGCTGCGGCGCCAGGTGGCGGCCGGCCGAGGCCGGCACCGCGCGCGCCGGCGCGCCGCCGAGCGGGGCGCTGCCGTTGGCGGCGGCGTCCTTGACGTCCTTCATGGTGACCACGCCCTCGGCGCCGGTCGGGCGCACCTTGGCGATGTCCACCTTGAGCTTCTTGGCCAGCGCGCGCACCGCGGGCACCGCCTTGACGCCGCCGATGCTGGCGGCCTGTTCGACGTGCACGGCGTTGCCGCTGACCATGGCGCCGACCACGGTGCCTTCGTCCTCGCGGTCCTTGCCGCCGGTTTCGACTTCACCGCCCTCGTCGGAGGCGACGACCTTGTTGCCGTCGTCCGGCGCCGGACTGCCGACGCTCTTCTTCGGCCCGTGGTGGTGGCCGGTGGACTCGGCCTCGGCGCGCTGCTTGGCGTTCGGGTCCGGCTCGAAGTCGGCCAGCGCCGCGCCGGTCTCGATCACGTCGCCGGCGGCGCCGTAGAGCTTGGTCACCTTGCCGGTGTAGGGCGAGGGCACCTCGACCACCGCCTTGGCCGTTTCCATCGAGGCCAGCGGCGCGTCGAGCTTGATCGTGTCGCCGACCTTCACGTGCCATTCGACGATGGTCGCGTCGGGCAGGCCTTCGCCGAGGTCGGGGAGGTGGAACGTCTTGATGTCAGCCATGTTCGCAATTCCGAAAGGATTGAGATGTTCGTCAGCCCGCTTCCGTGATGCGGAAGCGGGCTCGAGGGCTCAGCTGGCGGCCAGCGTCCGCTTGGCCGCCTCGACCACGCGCTCGGTGCTGGGCAGGTATTTCATTTCCAGGCGGAACAGCGGGATGTGCGTGTCGTAACCGGTCACGCGCTCGACCGGCGCGAGCAGGTCGAACATGCACTCCTCGGCAAGGCGCGCGGCGATCTCGGCACCGAAGCCGGCGGTCTTGGGCGCTTCGTGCACGATCACGCAACGGCCGGTCTTGGCGACCGACTCGGCAATCGTGTCGAAATCCAGCGGCGTCAGCGTGGCGACGTCGATGACCTCGGCGCTGATGCCCTCGGCGGCTAGCACGTCGGCCGCTTCCAGCGTCTCCTTCACCTGTGCGCCCCAGGTCACCAGGGTCACGTCGGTGCCGTCGCGCAGCACGAAGCACACGTCCAGCGGCAGCGCCTCGCCATCGTCCGGCACCTCTTCCTTGTACTGGCGGTAGATGCGCTTGGGTTCGAAGAACATCACCGGATCCGGATCGCGGATCGCCGCCAGCAGCAGGCCGTAGGCGCGCGCGGGCGAGGAGGGCAGCACCACGCGCAGGCCCGGGATGTTGGTGAACAGGTGCTCGTTGGCCTCGGAGTGATGCTCCGGCGCACGGATGCCGCCGCCCCACGGGGCGCGCCACACGGCCGGCACCGTGATGCGTCCGCGCGTGCGGTTGCGCAGGCGCGCGGCGTGGCAGGCGATCTGCTCCATCATCGGGTAGATGAAGCCCTCGAACTGCGCCTCGGCGACCGGCTTCATGCCTTGCGCCGCCAGGCCCACGGTGACACCGGCGATGGTGGTCTCGTCCAGCGGCGTGTCGAGCACGCGCAGCTCGCCGAACTTCTCCTGCAGGCCCTGGGTGGCGCGGAACACGCCGCCGTTGACGCCCACGTCCTCGCCCAGCACGACCACGGACGGGTCGCGCGCCATTTCGTAGGCCAGCGCCTGGGTGACTGCTTCGATAAGGGTGATCTGTGCCATGGCTTAGTGGGCCCTGCTGTTATTGGGCGTGTTCTCGAGCGAGAGCGCGAGGTCGCGCTGTTTTTCCAGGTCGGCGGGGATCTCGGCGAAGGTGTAGTCGAACATCGCGGTGACCGGCTGGGTCTTGGTTTCGAGGTAGGCGTTGACCTCGTTGTCCATCCAGTCGTCGCACTCGGCCTTCCAGGCTTCTTCCTTCTTGTCGTCCCAGGCACCCTTGGCCACCAGCCAGTTCTTCAGGCGCTTGACCGGATCCTTGGCCCAGGCGTCCTTGACCTCCTGCTCGCCGCGGTAACGGCGCGCATCGTCGGCCGTGGTGTGGTCGCCCAGCCGGTAGGTGACCGCCTCGATGACGCTGCCGCCCTGGCCGTTGCGGGCGCGTTCGAGCGCGTCTTCCATAGCCTTGCGCACGGCGATGATGTCGTTGCCGTCGACCTGGATGCAGTACAGGCCCGCGGCGATGCCCTTCTGCGCGAGCGTGGGCGCGCCGGACTGGATCTTGCGCGGTACCGAGATGGCCCACTGGTTGTTCACGATCACCGCGACCATGGGCAGGTTCTGCGCGCCGGCGATGTTGATGGCGCCGTAGAAGTCGCCCTTGGACGAACCACCGTCGCCGATGGTGCACACCGCCACGCGCTTCTCGCCGCGGATCTTGAAGGCGAGCGCGGAACCGGCCGCGTGCAGGCACTGCGTGGCGATCGGCACCGACCAGGCGAAGTCGTGGCGCGCCGGCTCGTTCTGGTAGTCGTTGCCGCGCTCGTCGCCGCCCCAGTACATGTAGACCTCGCGCGGCTGCACGCCGCGGTAGAGCTGCGCGCCGTACTCGCGGTAGCTCGGCGCCAGCACGTCTTCGGGCTTCATGGCGCTGCCGATGCCCACGTGCGCGGCCTCGTGGCCAAGGCACGAGGCATAGGTGCCGAGCTTGCCGGTGCGCTGCAGCGCGATCGACTTGGCGTCGAACACGCGGGTGGAGAGCATCAGCTTGTAGAGCTCGACCATCTGGTTCAGATCCTGCGCGAACGCAGGCAGGTCGTCGCGCACCTGCTTGCCCTCGGCGTCGAGGTATTGCAGGTACTCGATTTCAAACTTGGCGGCGATGGACACGACTCGCTCCCATGGAAAGTGGGGTGGGGTGATGCTTGCGTGGGGAGGCGGCGGCCCATCCAGTGGGGCCCGGCGCGCGCTTTTCGTCCCGGAAAGACCGCGTTTGATAGCAGGCGGGGATGTTGCGGTGCAAGGTACGGTGCAACATGCGCCGGCGTGTGGAAACGATGCGGCCTGCCTTTGACATGGGTGTGACGCGCCGTCCCTGTCCTGGATCAGGGGCCGCTGCGAAACGCGCCCGCTACCATATCCGCTTCGATCGAAACGAACGGACGCATCCATGGCCGAGAACCAGCGCGACCTCGAAACCGGCATCGAGACGGACCTCGACGGCAAGATGACCTACGGCGGCTATCTGCAGCTGGGCACCCTGCTGTCGGCACAGCGGCCGCTTTCCGGCCATCACGACGAGATGCTGTTCATCGTGCAGCACCACGTGTCGGAACTGTGGATGAAACTGGTGATCCATGAGCTCAGGGCGGCGATCGCGCATCTGCAGGCGGACGATGTCGACGCCTGCCTGAAGGTGCTGGCACGCGTGAAGCAGGTGCAACGCCAGCTGTTCGAGCAGTGGGCGGTGCTGGAGACGCTCACGCCCGCCGAGTACCTGGAATTCCGCGACATGCTCGGGCCTTCGTCCGGCTTCCAGTCGCTGCAATACCGCATGATCGAGTTCATGCTGGGCAACAAACACGCGGACATGCTCAAGGTGTTCGCACACGACCCGGCCGCGCAGGCGCAATTGCGTGAGGTGCTCGGGTCGCCCAGCCTCTACGACGAGTTTCTGCGCTACCTCGCCCGCCACGGCCACGCCGTGCCGGGCGAGCTGGTCGAGCGCGACTGGACGCAGCCCTACCGGCGCCACGCCGGGCTGCTGCCCGTTCTCAAGCGCATCTACGAGGAGCGCGGCAGCTTCTGGCCGGAGTACCACCTGTGCGAGCAGCTGGTGGACGTGGAGGAAAGCTTCCAGCTTTGGCGCTTCCGCCACATGAAGACGGTGGAGCGGATCATCGGGCACCGCCGCGGTACCGGCGGCTCCTCCGGCGTGTCGTTCCTGAAGAAGGCGCTGGAGCTGGAGTTCTTCCCCGAGCTGCTGGACGTGCGCACGGTGCTGGGTACTTGACGGCGCTCGGATGGGCCGCCATTTGACGCGGCGCCCTCGGGCCGGTTACACGTCTGCGATGGCGCGCGGCCAGCGCGCCCTCATATCCAAGGGGAACCCATGAGCCAGACCGCCGACGCCGCACCGGCCGCGCCCGACTACCCGCAACTGCTCGGCCACCCGCGTCCGCTGTGGATGCTGTTCATGACCGAGTTCTGGGAGCGCTTCGCCTACTACAGCGTGAGCTGGGCGCTGGTGCTCTACATCGTGGCGCAGTTCTTCCACGGCGATCCGTCGGGGCAGGGCTGGGCCGCCGGCATCTACGGTGCCTATACCGCGCTGATCTATGCGGCCTCGATCTTCGGCGGCTACGTGGCTGACCGGGTGATCGGCTACCAGCGCTCGATCCTGCTGGGCGCCGCGGTCATGGCCGCAGGCCTGTTCACCCTGTTGCTGCCGAGCAAGCCGCTGATGATGCTCGGTCTGGCGCTGGTGATCGCCGGCGACGGTCTGTTCAAGCCGAACATCTCCACCATGGTGGGCCAGCTCTACGGCCGCGACGATCCGCGCCGCGACCGCGGCTTCACCCTGTTCTACATGGGCATCAATGCCGGCGCCTTCGTGGCGCCGCTGCTGACCGGCTGGATGGCGGCCTATTTCACCGACACGCCGATGCAGCAGAACTACCGCATCGTGTTCGGCGCCGCCGGCGTGGGCATGCTGCTGAGCTTCCTGTGGTTCTGGTTCGGCCGCCGCGGCCTGAAGGGCGTGGGGCGCCCGCTGCCGGGCATGGAGAACCGCCTGCGCGTGCTGTGGGTGCTGATCGGCGCGGGCATCGCGGTGCCGGTGATCTACGCCCTGCTGGCCTACGTCGGCGCCGATGGCCTGCAGTGGCTGCTCGGCGTCTTGTTCGTCGGCGTGGCGGCGGCGCTGATCGTCGAGGCGATGCGCCATGACCGGGTGCAGCTGCATCGCGTGATCGCCATGCTGATCGTGTTCGTCTTCAGCGTGGTGTTCTGGACCTTCTACTTCCAGTTTGGCACCTCGCTCAACTTCCTGGCCGAGAATTGGGTCGACCGCCAGATGTTCGGCGGCTGGGTGTTCCCGGTCGGCTGGTTCCAGTCGGTGACGCCGTTGTCGATCCTCGTGCTCGCGCCGTTGCTGACGCTGGTCTGGGCTGTGCTCGCGCGCCGCAAGGCGGAGCCGTCGATCCCGCGCAAGTTCAGCTTCGGGCTGATCTTCAACGGGCTGGGCTTCATCGTGCTGGTGTACGCGCTCAAGGAACTGCTCGGGCCCACCGGGCTGATTCCGTTCTGGCCGCTGGTGCTGTGCTACGTGATGCAGACGCTGGGCGAGCTATGCCTTTCGCCGATCGGCCTGTCGATGGTGACCAAGCTCGCGCCGCCGCGTTTCGTCGGCCTGGCGATGGGCGGCTGGTTCCTTTCGCTGGCAGGGGGCGGCGATTTCTCCGGCATCGTCGCCAGCCGCATCAGCGGCGAGCACGGCATGACGGTCGCCTCGGCGCTGTCGGGCTTCGGTTTCTGCTTCTGGGTACTGGCCGGTTCCGGCGTGCTGTTGCTGCTGATCTCGCCGCTGATCAACAAGCTGATGCACGGGGTGAAGTAGATCCTGCTACCGGGCCTTCCCCGTGCAAGCGGGGAGGGCTCACGGGCTGTCCGGCGGCATCAGCTTGTCGAGGATGCGCTCGAGCCAGGCCTGCTCCTCGCCGTCCAGCTTCGCCAGCAGCTCGCGCTCGCGCTGGCGCGCCATCGGCGCCACCTGGTCGTGGATCGCCCAGCCGGCCTCGCTGAGGCTGAGCACCGAGCGGCGCTTGTCGCCGTCGTGGGTGCCGCGGCTTACCCGGCCCGCTTCGACCAGCCGCGCCAGCGCACGGCTCACCGCCACCTTGTCCATCGCCGTGCGCTCGGCCACCTGGCGCGCGGACAGGCCGTCGAAGCGCGCCAGCACGGCCATCACCCGCCACTCGGTCACGCCCAGGTCGAAGCGTCGCTGGTAGTCGTCGGCGATCGCCTGGCTCACCGTGTTGGACACGATCGACAACTGGTAGGGCAGGAAATGCTCCAGTTCCAGCGGCGCGTGCTCCGGCGAGGCTTGCTTCGACGGGGCGTGCTTCAAAGGGACATGTTCGGCCGATGGACGGGCAGGTTGGCGCTTGGCGGGCACGGCGGCGCGGTTCCTTGCAAATGGTTTCATATGTAACTATAACGGCGTTCTAGCCGAATTCTTCGTGGCCGCCGCGCATGCTGCGGACAGGGCCGCGCTGCCAGCTTACGTCTTCCGCCATTCCAGGAGAGCGCCATGAACGCCCAACCGAACCTCGGCATGCAGGTCACCACGTTCGAGAACCCGATGGGCATCGACGGCTTCGAGTTCGTCGAGTTCGCCGCGCCGGCCGGGCGCGCGCAGGAATTGCACACGCTGTTCCGCAGGATGGGCTTCACGGCGGTGCTCAGGCACAAGAGCCGGCCGATCACCGTGTACCGCCAGAATGGCGTGAACTTCCTGGTCAACGAGGATCCCGATTCCTTCGCCGCCGACTTCGCCGCCAAGCACGGCCCCTGCGCCTGCGGCTTCGCCATCCGCTTCAAGACGCCCGCGGACGAGGTCTGCCGCAAGGTGCTGGCCAACGGCGGCGAGGCGGTCGAGCACAAGGCTTCCAGCAAGGCGGTGAACGCGCCGGTGGTCAAGGGCATCGGCGACTGCATGCTGTACCTGATCGACCGCTACGGCAACGCCGGCAGCGTCTACGACGCCGACTATGCGCCGGTCGAAGGCGCCGGTCCCAACCCCAAGGGTTTCGGCCTGACCTTCATCGACCATCTCACGCACAACCTCTACTTCGGCAACATGCAGAAGTGGTCGGACTATTACGAGCGGCTGTTCAACTTCCGCGAGATCCGCTACTTCGACATCAAGGGTGCCAAGACCGGCCTGGTGTCCAAGGCGATGACCGCGCCGGACGGCATCGTGCGCATTCCGCTCAACGAGTCGTCCGACCCCAAGAGCCAGATCAACGAGTACCTCGACGCCTACCACGGTGAGGGCATCCAGCACATCGCCTGCTTCACCGACGACATCTACGCCACGGTCGAGGCGATGCGCGCGCAGGGCGTGGAGTTCCTCGACACGCCCGACACCTACTTCGACGTGATCGACCTTCGGATCCCCAACCACGGCGAGGACGTGGCACGCCTGCGCAAGAACAAGATCCTGATCGACGCCGACCCGGAAACCAAGCAGCGCAAGCTGTTGCAGATCTTCACCCAGAACAACATCGGGCCGATCTTCTTCGAGATCATCCAGCGCAAGGGCAACGAGGGCTTCGGCGAGGGCAACTTCCAGGCGCTGTTCGAGAGCATCGAACGGGATCAGATGAAGCGCGGCGTGCTTTAGCGCCCGCTGCGCAGCTACGCTCGGGGTGAACGGTTGGAATTATCCGTTCGCCCTGAGCGTAGGCCCCAGCGGGCCGAAGTCGAAGGGCAGTCCATCAGGGAGCCGGAAATGGATTTCACCCTCTACATTCTCCAGTGCGCCGACGGCAGCCTGTACATCGGCCACACCGACGATCTGGACCGACGCATGGATCAGCATGACCAGGGGGCTGCGCCTACACGGCTACCCGTCGACCGGTGAAGCTGGTCCACACGGAAGCTTTCGAAACGCGATACGAGGCCCTGACCATGGAGCGCAAGCTCAAGGGTTGGAGCCATGCAAAGAAGTTGGCCTACATGGCCGGCGACTGGAGCGCCATCGGCGCTCTGGCCAAAGGCAAGCACAAGCACCAGCGTGTGCGGGAGGGCGCTTCGACTCCGCTCGCTGCGCGAGCTACGCTCAGCGCGAACGGTGAGGGGGCCATCACGCGTCAGACCCACCAGGAAAGAGACGCATGAACTACCAATCCGGCTTCGCCAACGAATTCGCCACCGAGGCGGTTCCCGGCACCTTGCCCGAAGGCCAGAACTCGCCCCAGCGCGTGGCCCATGGTCTCTACGCCGAGCAGTTCTCCGGCACCGCCTTCACCGCGCCGCGGCACCAGAACCGCCGCAGCTGGCTCTACCGGATCCGCCCGGCAGCAGTGCACGCGCCGTTCGAGCCGCTCGCGCACGAAGGCTTCCACAACCGTTTCGACGAGGCGCTGGCCACGCCCAACCAGCTGCGCTGGGACCCGCTGCCGAGCCCCGCGCAGCCCACCGACTTCGTGGACGGCCTGGTAACCATCGCCGGCAACGGCGGCCCAGCCGAACAGGCAGGCATCGGCATCCATCTCTACGCGGCCAACCGTTCGATGCAGGGCCGCTTCTTCTACGACGCCGACGGCGAGCTGTTGATCGTGCCGCAGCAGGGCCGCCTGCGCATCGCCACGGAGCTCGGGGTGATC
Organism: Frateuria sp.; assembly: GCF_035943815.1. Taxonomy (GTDB): domain Bacteria; phylum Pseudomonadota; class Gammaproteobacteria; order Xanthomonadales; family Rhodanobacteraceae; genus Frateuria_A. The sequence goes on along the minus strand of NZ_DASZBU010000015.1, from coordinate 417,083 downwards.
GAGCTGGAGCCGCAGGAGATCGCGGTGATCCCGCGCGGCGTGCGCTTCCGCGTGGAGCTTCCGCAGATCGATGGCCGTGGGGGCGAGGCGCGCGGCTACGTCTGCGAGAACTTCGGCGCGTTGCTGCGCCTGCCCGAACTCGGCCCCATCGGCTCGAACTGCCTGGCCAACGCGCGCGACTTCCTCACACCCTGCGCGGCCTATGAGGACGTGGAGGGCGATTTCCGCCTGGTCGCCAAGTTCCAGGGCACGCTGTGGCAGGCGAAGATCGGCCATTCGCCGCTGGATGTGGTCGGCTGGCACGGCAACTACGCGCCGTACAAATACGACCTGCGCCGCTTCAACACGATCGGCTCGATCAGCTACGACCATCCCGATCCGTCGATCTTCACCGTGCTCACCTCGCCCAGCGACACGCCGGGAACGGCCAACGTCGACCTGGCGATCTTCCCGCCGCGCTGGCTGGTGGCGCAGCACACCTTCCGCCCGCCCTGGTTCCACCGCAACGTGGCCAGCGAGTTCATGGGCCTGATCACCGGCGTGTACGACGCCAAGGCCGAAGGCTTCGTGCCAGGCGGCGCCTCCCTGCACAACTGCATGAGCGGCCACGGCCCGGATGCGGCCACCTTCGAGAAAGCGTCGAGCGCGGATCTTTCCAAGCCCGACGTGATCGGCGGCACCATGGCCTTCATGTTCGAGACGCGCAAGGTGATCCGGCCCACGCGCCAGGCGCTGGAGTCGCCGCAGCTGCAGAAAAACTACTACCAGTGCTGGCAGGGCATCGCGCGGCACTTCGCACCGCCGCAGGCCTGAACTCTTTTGCGCAGGAGAACCCGATGAAGCTCGCAAGTCTCAAGGAAGGCGGCCGCGACGGCACGCTGATCGTGGTCAGCCGCGACCTCTCGCGCGCGGTCAAGGCCGGCGCCATCGCGCCCACGCTGCAGGCCGCGCTGGATGACTGGTCCAACGCCGCGCCGCGGCTCAATGCGTTGTCCGACGAGCTCAATGGCGGCCGGGCCGCGGGGGCCTTCGAGCTGGACGTGTCGGCGCTGGCCGCGCCGCTGCCGCGCGCCTACGAATTCGTCGACGGCTCGGCCTACCTGCCGCACGTGGAGCGCGTGCGCCGCGCGCGCGGCGCCGAGGTGCCGGCGAGCTTCTACACCGACCCGCTGATGTACCAGGCCACCAGCGCGGGCTTCCTCGGGCCGCGCGATCCGGTGGTGGTGCCCAGCGAGGATTTCGGCATCGACCTGGAGGCCGAGGTGATCGTGGTCACCGACGACGTGCCGATGGCGGCCACGCCCGAGCAGGCCTCCGGGCACATCCAGCTTGTCGGCCTGGTCAACGACGTGTCGCTGCGCGGCCTGATTCCCAACGAGCTGGCCAAGGGCTTCGGCTTCCTGCAGTCCAAGCCGCGTTCGGCGCTCTCGCCGGTGCTGGTCACGCCGGACGAGCTGGGCGATTGCTGGAAGGGCGACAAGCTGCACCTGCCCATGCGCACCTGGCTGAACGGCCGGTGGTTCGGCGAGGCCGAGTGCGGCGTGGACATGCAGTTCAGCTTCGCGCAGCTGGTGGCGCACGTGGCCAGGACGCGCCCGCTCACCGCCGGCACGATCGTCGGCTCGGGCACCATCGCCAACCAGGACACCGGCAAGGGCGCCTCCTGCCTGGCCGAGCAGCGCACCGTGGAAACCCTGCGCGACGGCAAGCCGAGCACGCCGTTCCTCAAGTTCGGCGATTCGCTGCGGATCGAGGTCACCGACGCCGACGGCGCCTCGATCTTCGGCGCCATCGAACAAATCGTCACGCCGCTGTCGGCATGATCGACGCCACCCAGGCGCACAGGCGCCTGGGTGGTCCCGGCCTGCCGGGCATCGTCCATCGTAGGAGCCTGCCGATGCCGCACCCCTTGTCCGTTCTCGTCGCCGGCGCCGCCGCGCCCTTGCTGGGCCTGGCGATCCATGCCGCTCCGGACCACGCCCTCGGCCACGCGGCCGACCGCGCGGCAGCGGCCCTGCCGCACAACCTGTGCGCCTCGTGCCATGGCGGGGGGAACGTGGTGTCGTCCGCCGATGCGCTCGATGCGCAGGACCTGACGACGGCGCGGATCTATCTGGAGGGTGCGGTTCGGGGTTGAGCTTTCCGGCGGGCAAGGCCTTGCGCGAAGCCCCGCGACCTTCTGTCCACCCAGCTCGGTCGTGTCCTGACCTCGGTCGAGGTCCACTCCGGAGTCACCGGCACACTGGCCCATGAGCCACACTCTTGCCGCGCGGTGCGGCGGCCAGCAGCGCCAGCCAGCCGGTTACGATCGCCAGGGAAGATACCGTTGCACGCATGAGGACAGGGCCCGCAGGAAGACGCCGCCATGTTTCCATGGCGGCGTCGCCCTTCTGCTGATCACATCATTGCGGCTTGCCGGCGGCTCTCCCCGCGGCCGCAGCGTCCGGCACGCTACCGGTCATCGTCATCGTCGTCGTCCGCCCACGGCGGCGTCAGGCCGGTGAAATCGCCGATGACCTTCGCATCGTATGGCCCGTTCAACCGATTGAAGCCGTCCCCCGGCACGTTGAGCTTGCCCTGGGTGAAGACGATCTTCCCGTGCGGCGAGACCGCGAACACCCTATCGTTGAACTGATCGCTGATCAGCGTGTCGCCATCGCGCAGGCGTACCGCACGCGTCGGCAGTGGGTTGGGGTTACTGCCTGCCTGCTTGTTGGTGAAGTATTGGCGGACCACGACGTCGTGGGCGTTCACCTCGACGATGCGGTTGTTGTTGGAGTCGGTGATCAACGTGTCGCCGTTACGCAACCGGCTGGCGAAGGCGGCGCCGTTGACCGTGCCGCCGGCGGTGAACTGGGCCACGATGTGGCCGTGCAGCGTCACCTCGATCACCCGGTTGTTGGATTCGTCGGCGATCAGCACGTGGCCATTTTCCAGCAGTTCGGCGCTGTTGGGATTGCTGAGCTGGTTGGCCCCGCTTCCGGCCACGCCGGTGGTGCCGTACTGCCACACGACGTGGTGGAAGCGGTCGACCACGATGACGCGCTGGTTACCCTGATCGGTGATGATCACGTGGAAGCCCGGCTCATCCCGGAATCCATCGAGCACCGCCGCCTGCACCGGCGTGTTCAGGCGGTTGAAACCGGCCCCGGTCACGCCGGCCTTGCCGTACTGCCAGACGATGTGGCCTTCATGGTCGACCACGAACACGCGGTTGTCGGGACAGCCGTTGATGGGGTCGGAGCATCCGGGCAACGGCGGGCTGCTGGGCGGGATGCCGGTCCCGGAAATCAGCGTATAGCGGCCGAAGCGCTCGGCGTCGTTGGTGCCCACCACGCTGTGCGGTCCGGGCTTGTCCGAGCCGGTGCCGAATTGCCACACGATGTAGTGGGTGTGCGGATCGACCTCGATCACGCGATTGTTGAACTGATCGGCGATCAACACGTCGCCGCGCCCCATCATTCCATGGTGCTGTACCTGTGCCGGCATCGCCGGCGACCATACGGCAGCGATGGCCAATGCGATAGCTGGTCCGAGCGCATGTCTTGCGGGGCTACGCCCGGGACGGTTGATGACTAGACCGCGCATACGACACCTCCTTCCACGCGGGTTCCCCCTGGACTGGACGCGAAGCGGAATGCCGGCGAGTGTGCGACCGGCATCTTTGGGTACCGGTGAAGCGGCTATCTAAAATGCCTTAAGCCTGCTGCCGCGACCGCCGGGCTACGGTGGAACCCGCTGGGCGCACGCAACTGCCCTCGGCGTCATGCGCTGTACACGGTGCAGAGCCTGTGTCTGCTGGCCAGGCATCGCCCGGTGCTTGGCCTGGCGCCGTTGCGCGTGCTCACCATCGGCTACTTTGGCTCGATGCCGGTGGCGATGGTCATGCGCGTACGCAGCGTCACCCGGGCCGGCCGTGCGCCGCTTCATGCCGTTCGTGGTGCTGCCGCTTTTGCCAGCGGAGCATGCCGCTCGACATCCGCTGCGGCGGGATCGCCTGCGTGGCACGCGTTTCGGCTGGTTCCTGCCGATCAAGGTGACCCTGGCCTTTACCGTGCTGGGCGTATTCGTCAACGCAGCCTGGGCCGGCCTGTGCGGGCGCATGAGCGTGTGCCGCTTCCGCCGCACTCTCCGCGCCGTGCTGGTGTTGATGATGGGCATCGTGTTCCTGGCCAAGACCATGTTCTACTTGTAGGTCTATCCAGACGAGGAGAACCGCCATGTCGCAAGTGAAGTTCAAGGGTGAGCCGGTCGAGGTCACGGGAACGTTTCCGGCCAAGGGCGCGCAGGCGCCGGCCTTCACTTTGGTCGGCAAGAGCCTGACCGACGTGGCGCTTTCCAGCTATGCCGGACAGCGCAAGGTGCTCAACATCTTTCCCAGCATCGATACCGGCGTGTGCGCCACTTCGGTGCGGCGCTTCAACGAAGTGGCGGCCGGCCTCTCCAACACCGTGGTGCTGTGCATCTCGGCGGACCTGCCGTTCGCGCAGGCGCGCTTCTGCGGTGCCGAGGGCCTGGAGCGGGTGGTGACGCTCTCGACCATGCGCGGGCGCGAGTTCCTCGCCGACTACGGCGTGGCGCTGGCGACCGGGCCGTTGGCCGGGCTGGCCGCGCGGGCGGTGGTGGTGCTGGGCGAGGACAACCGCGTGCTGCATGCGCAGCTGGTCGACGAACTGACCCACGAACCCGATTACGACGCGGCGATCAAGGCGCTGGGCTGAAGCAAGGATGCGCTCGTGCTCCCTCTCTCCCGGCGTAGCCGGGGAGGGAGCCGAAAAGCGCGCAGCCTCAGCGGCTGACGGAGACGAGCGGCACGCCGATGCCGCGAGCATCGGGGTTCAGGCCGATGCCGTATTTCAGACTGCGGCCGATGCGCTGGGCGTAGTCGATCATCTGCGCCGCGCCGGCTTCGTCCAGCTCCTGCCTGCAGGTGGCGCTCCACAGCGCGAGCCAATGGTCGAAATGCTCGGCGCGAATGGGCAACTGGCGATGCACGGCCATCGGGTTGCCGCGGTAGCTGGCCGCACGCAGCACCACCGAGCACCAGAACGAGGTGAGCAGGCGCTTGTGTTCGGGCCAGTCGTGCACCACCGGGTTGAACACCGGGCCGAGCACGGGATCGGCGGTGACCTTGTCGTAGAAGCGGTCGACCAGGCGGGCGATCGCCTCTTCAGTGAGCGTGGTATCTGACATGGGATCGTTCGATGGGATCACCGGCGCCGCGAGGGCGCCGGCGACACAGCTTACTTGAGGGTCAGCGTGCCTTTCATCAAGACGGCATGGCCAGGTGACGTAGTGCCCATGGCCACGTAGATGTGGCGGATGCTCCGGCGCGCAGGCGTGCCGAAGAACACCGCCTTCCACGAAGGGCACAACTTCCTGGTCGTCAACTCTGACGAGTGCATCGACTGCTTCCTGTGCGTGGGCGCTCGGGAGCAGAGGCGGGGAGCTGAGTAAGGTTGCCGGGTGGGTAGTGTGTGCGCACACCTGCTCCCTCTCTCCCCCTGCTCCTATCAAGGATGGGGGAGAGGGCTGGGGTGAAGGGTCGAGGCTCGCGGGAAGCCCATCACCGGCCCGAGGCCTACTCCCTGGCGGTGCCGGGGAAGAGGAAGCAAAGCGCGGCTAACTCGGCCCTGCCGTCCGCCGCAGGTTCAGCGCGTAACCCACCGCCAGCACCAGCGCCACCGCCAGCTGTGCGCTCACCGACTGCCAGGTCGGATAGATCCCCAGCAGCTCGATGCGCGGCAAGGGCGCGGCATGCACGCCGATCCAGCCGGCCTCCTGCAGGGCGGCAATGCCCTTGCCGGTGAGCACGAAGGCGAGCAGCGCGATCAGCGCGGAACTCGCCGAGAAGAACTTGCCCAGCGGCAGCCGCCGGCTGGTGCGCAGCAGCACCCAGGCGATCGCGGCGAGCGTGACCGCGCCCACGCCGATGCCGGCCAGCAGCCAGGCGCGCGGGCCTTCGTTCCACATCGCCACGTAGAACAGGATGGTCTCGAACACTTCGCGGTAGACCGAGATGAAGGCGAGGCCGAACAGGAACCAGGCCGAGCGGTCCAGCGTCGCGGCCATCTTCGCCTTCAGGTAGCTCTGCCAGCGGCCGCCCACGCTCTTGCGATGCATCCACAGGCCCACGCACATCAGCACGGCGGCGGCGAACAGCGAGGACAGGCCTTCGGTGAGTTCGCGCCCGGCGCCGCTGATCGCCACCGCGTAGCTGGCCACCGCCCAGGTGGCGAGGCCGGCGAGCAGGGCGAGGCTCCAGCCCAGATGCACGTAACGCAGCATGGCCGGGCGTTCGGCCTTGCGCAGGAAGGCCAGCAGCGCGACCACCACCAGCAGCGCCTCCAATCCTTCGCGTACGAGGATGGTCCAGGCGCCCAGGAAGGTCGACGCGGCATCGGCCGCGCCGCCCGCCAGGGTGGCCTGGGCGCGTTGCAACAGGGCGTCGGCCGCATGCTGCCGGGCCAGCACCTCGGCTTCGGTCTCCCTGCCGGCGACCGCGCTGCGGTAGGCGCCCATGGCGGTTTCCAGCTGCGCGCGGAGCGCGGCATCGCGCGCGTCCAGCTGCGGTTCGACCGGCTCGACGCCGTCCAGGTAGGCCGACAGCGCGAGCCTCTGCGCTTCGGCGGCGTCGCCGTGCTGGTGCGCGGCCAGGCTCGCGGCCAGCCGTTCGCGCGCCAGCACTAGGCCGGAGGCGGACCTGGGCATCGCATCCGGATGGGCGCGCAGGTAGCCCAGTATCGAGCGGGCCTGGCGTTCGCCCAGCACGGGCGCCAGCTGCGCCACGCGTGCGCGCGAAAGCTCGTCCAGGTTGTCCAGTCGCGCCCGCGCCGTGGCGCTGTGCTGCCAGGCCTGTGCACCGTCGCGCGCCTCGGCGGCGTATGCCAGCGTGCCGACGTAGTAGGCCAGCGACCAGCGCTCCTCGACCGGCAGGCGGTTGGCATAGCCGGCCATCGCCGTGCCCTTGACGCCCTGGCTGATGGCTTCGAACAGCGACAGCGCGCTGCGCTGGTCGGCGCGCGTGCGGTCGGTGAAGTCGATCGGCGGCGGGTCGAGCGCGCGTCCGGCCGGTCCGTCGCCATGGCCGCCCGCGCCGTGGCAGGCGGCACAGTTCTGCCGGTACAGCGTGGCGCCGTGGGCCAGGTCGGGCACCTGCGCCGGGGCGGTCGGCACCGGATAGGCGGCCAGCAGGGCATCGGCCAGCGCGTGGGCCTGGCTGGCGACCTCGCCGGTGGACGCCTTGGCATCGATCGCCTGCGCCAGGCGCGTGGCCTGCGCCTGCAGTGCCGGCGTGGCCGTACCGGGCGGTAGTTGCGCGATGCGCTGGCGCACCGTGCCGGCGAACTCGCGCATCTCGGCGAACTCCGAGGCGCTCAGCACCTGGCCGTCGCGCACCGCGCCGGCGTAGTCGGTGGCCAGGTAGTCGAGCATCTGCCAGGTCTGGCTGACCGTGGCCGGCGCCGGGCCGTTGGCCGTCATGGCCGTAGCGGGAGAAGCGGGCGGGTCCTGGGCGAAGGCAGGACAACCGGCCGCCAGCAGGAGGGCAGCCAGCGTCCGGGCTGTCCATTTGTTGAGAATGCCTATCATTGCCACAGTATAGGCCGTAACCGCGTGTAGGCGGCGGGCGTGTCGGGATGCCGCAGCGCCGGCCACCCAAGCGTGTGTTCGGCGGCCATCCGGGCGCCTCCCAACCGACAGAAAAGGCCGGGTCCCTCGCGGGTCCCGGCCTTGCTGCATGCAACGGCTTTCGTGGAGAAGCCGGCTTGATGCCTACTTCGCCACCACCCGCACCATCTCCAGGCACTTGTTGGAGTAGCCCCACTCGTTGTCGTACCAGCTGACCAACTTGACGAAGGTGGGATCGAGCGCGATGCCGGCCTCGGCGTCGAAGATCGAGGTGCGAGCGTCGCCACGGAAATCGGTGGCGACCACCTTGTCCTCGGTGTAGCCCAGGATGCCCTTCAGGGCGCCCTCGGACTGCGCCTTCATCTCGGCGCAGATCTCGGCGTAGGTCGCCGGCTTCTCGAGTTCGACGGTGAGATCGACCACGGACACGTCCGAGGTCGGCACGCGGAAGGACATGCCGGTGAGCTTCTTGTTGAGCTCGGGGATGACCACGCCCACGGCCTTCGCCGCGCCGGTGGAGGAGGGGATGATGTTCTCCAGGATGCCGCGGCCACCTCGCCAGTCCTTGTTGGACGGGCCGTCGACGGTCTTCTGGGTGGCGGTGGCGGCGTGCACGGTGGTCATCAGGCCGCGCTTGATGCCCCACTTGTCGTTGAGCACCTTGGCCAGCGGCGCCAGGCAGTTGGTGGTGCACGAGGCGTTCGAGATGATCGCCTCGCCGGCGTATTTCTGGTGGTTCACGCCGTAGACGAACATGGGCGTGTCGTCCTTCGACGGGGCCGACTGGATCACTTTCTTCGCGCCCGCGTCCAGGTGCTTCTGGCAGGTTTCCTTGGTCAGGAACAGGCCGGTGGACTCGATGACCACGTCGGCGCCCACCTCGTCCCACTTCAGGTTGGCCGGGTCGCGCTCCTGGCTCAGACGGATGCGCTTGCCGTTGACGACCAGATGTCCGCCTTCGATGGCGACCTCGCCCTTGAAGCGGCCGTGCACCGAGTCGTAGCGCAGCATGTAGGCCAGGTAGTCCGGCTCCAGCAGATCGTTGATCGCGACGATCTCGATGTCCTGGGCGAAGTTCTGCACGGCGGCGCGCAGCACGTTGCGGCCGATGCGGCCGAAGCCGTTGATGCCGACCTTGATGGCCATGGGCGTTGCTTCCTCTGGTTCGGTGAAGGCGGCTGGCGGCCCGCCGGGTCGCCAGAGAACGCCCATTTTAGCCTGAAGCCGCGTCCGCCTCGCGGCACCGCGAAAGCTGCCCAGGCACGTATCGCGCCATCGCTCTTGCGCCTGCGCATGCGAGCATCATCCGGGCCGCCATCCGGAGCCGATGCCATGCAAGCGCACATCACGCCGTTCTTCGATGCGGCCACCTCGACCTGGACCTACCTGGTGCGCGACCCGGCCAGCGCCGAAGCGGCGATCATCGACCCGGTGCTCGACTTCGATCCGGCCAGCGGCACGGTGGGCCATGCCGGCGCGGCCGCGGTGCTGGCGGCGGCCGAACGCGCGGGCACGAGCGTGCGCTGGATCCTGGAGACCCACGCGCACGCCGACCACCTGTCTGCCGCGCACTGGCTGAAGGAGCGCACCGGCGCGGGCACGGCGATCGGCGCCGGCATCGAGCAGGTGCAGGCAACCTTTCGCCAGCGGCTGGGCCTGGATGCGGCCGAGCCGGGCCTCGACGGCCGCGCGTTCGACCGCCTGCTGCACGACGGCGACGAGCTGGCGCTGGGAAGCCTCGCCATTCGCGTCATCGCCACGCCCGGCCACACGCCGGACAGCGTGAGCTACCTGATCGGCGACGCCGTGTTCGTCGGGGATACGCTGTTCTCGCCCGCCGCCGGCACGGCGCGGTGCGACTTCCCCGGCGGCGATGCGCATGCGCTGTTCCGTTCGGTCTGGCGCATCTATGGCCTGCCCGCCGTCCGCATGTTCCTGGCCCACGACTATCCGCCCGAAGGCGAGGCGCCGCGCGCGGAGGTTCCCGTCGCCGAGCAGCGCGCCCACAACCGTCACATCCGCGAGGGCGTTGATGAGGATGCGTTCGTCGCCATGCGGCGCCAGCGCGACGCCGGCCTGGCGCAGCCCCGGCTGCTGTGGCCTGCGCTGCAGGTGAACATCCGCGGCGGGCGCCTGCCGCCGGCGGAGGCCAACGGCCAGCGCTACCTCAAGCTGCCGCTGCGGACGGATTGACCGGCGCGTGGCAAACTCACCGCCCGTTTTTTCCAACCTGTTGCTGCCGATGGCCACCCTGCGCCGCCACGCCGTCTTCCTGCTCGCCTGCTTCCTGCTGGTTCCCGATGCCCGTGCGTGGGGTCCCGATGGCCACCGCATCGTGGCCGAGCTGGCGCAACGCCACCTGAGCCCCGCCGCCGAGGCACAGGTTGAGCGGCTGCTCGCGCCCGAACACACGCGTCGCCTGGCCGACGTCGCCACCTGGGCCGACGACATCCAGGACGATCCCGCGCAGCAGCCGCTATGGAAGGCCACGCGCGGCCTGCACTACATCAACTTCCGCGATCGCCAGTGCCATTACGAGCCGCCGCGAGACTGCCCGGACGGCCGCTGCGTGGTCGGCGCGCTGGACCACTACGTCGCCGTGCTCGGCGACCGCCACCAGAGCGACGAGGCGCGCCGCGAGGCGCTGAAGTTCGTCGTGCATTTCCTCGGCGACGTGCACCAGCCGTTGCATGCCGGCTACCGCGACGACAAGGGCGGCAACACCGACCAGGTGCAGTTCGATGGCAAGGGCAGCAACCTGCACCGGGTGTGGGATTCGGGCATGCTGCGCAGCCGCGACCTGGCATGGCAGGACTACGCGCAGCAGCTGGACGCCCGCGGCCCCGCCGCGCTGCCGCCGGCCTCGGCCGCGCCATACGCGGCCTGGGCCGAGGAATCCTGCCGGCTCACCCGCGACATCTATCCGGACGGCCATACGATCGGCGCGTCCTACGTGCAGGCCCAGCTCCCGCGGGCCGAACGGCGCCTGCGCGAGGCCGGCCGGCGCCTGGCCGAGCTGCTCAACCGCACGCTCGGCTGAGCCCGTCCGCGACGGCCGTCGCAGGCCGCGGTGCATACGATTGCAGCGTGGCCGCGGCGCCGCCGGCATCTGCTAGCCTGCCGGCATGAACCCCGAAAACCACCTGCGCCGCACCAAGATCGTCGCCACCCTAGGCCCCGCGACCGACTCGCCGGGCATGCTCGAGCGGATCATCGCCGAGGGCGTCGACGTGGTCCGCCTGAACCTCTCCCATGGCCAGCCGCAGGACCATCGCGCCCGCGCCACGGCGGTGCGCGACGCCGCCGCGGCAGTCGGGCGCGAGGTCGGCATCCTGGCCGACCTGCAGGGCCCGAAGATCCGCATCGAGAAGTTCGCCAACGGACCCATCGAGTTGCAGCCGGGCGACCCGTTCGTGCTCGACTGTTCGCCCGATGCTCCGCCCGGCGACCGCACCCGCGTCGGCGTGAGCTACCACCAGCTGCCGCAGGACGTGGTCGCCGGCGACGTACTGCTGCTGGATGATGGCCTGGTCGCGCTGCGCGTGGTCGAGGTCGACGGCGCGCAGGTGCGCTGCGAGGTGCTGATCGGCGGCCGCCTTTCCGATCGCAAGGGACTCAACCGCCAGGGCGGCGGCCTGTCGGTGGCGGCGCTGTCGGACAAGGATCGCGCCGACATCAAGCTGGCCGCCGAGATCGGCGCCGATTTCCTTGCCGTCTCGTTCGTGCGCTCGGCCGCGGACATGGAAACCGCGCGCCGCCTGCTGCGCGAGGCCGACGGCCACGGCGCGCTGGTGGCCAAGATCGAGCGCGCCGACGCGATCCCCGTGCTGAGCGAGATCATCGACGCCTCCGACGCGGTGATGGTGGCGCGCGGCGACTTGGGCGTGGAAATCGGCGACGCCGAACTGCCCGGCCTGCAGAAGAAGATCATCCGCGAGGCGGTGGCGCGCAACCGCGCGGTGATCACCGCCACGCAGATGCTGCAGTCGATGGTGACCGCGCCGATTCCCACCCGCGCCGAGGTGCTCGACGTCGCCAACGCGGTGATCGACGGCACCGACGCTGTGATGCTTTCGCAGGAGACCGCCGCCGGCGCGCATCCCGATGTGGCGGTGGCGGCCATGCGCCGCATCTGCCTGGGTGCCGAGCGCCAGTTCGAACCGAAGGAAGACCTGGCCTCCGCCGGGCACCGGCTGGACCGCGCCGACCAGGCGATCGCTCTGGCCGCGATGGTGCTGGCCGGCCAGCTCGGCGTGCGCGCGCTGATCGCGCTGACCGAATCGGGTGCCACCGCGCAATGGCTCTCCCGCTACCGCAGCGCGGTGCCGATCTACGCGCTCTCGCCAGCCGCCGATGCGCGCCGGCGCATGCTGCTGCTGCGCGACGTGCAACCGGTGGCATTCGACCAGGTGAGCCAGAGCTCGGCCGCCAACGCGCGCGAAGCCGTGCGCCAGCTGTTCGCGCTGGGCAAGCTGGCCGAAGGCGACCGTGTGGTGCTGACCCAGGGTGACCGCGTCGGCGCCGGCGGCGGCACCAACACGCTCAAGCTGCTGCTGGTGGGCGCCGAGGGCATCGTGGAGAGCCTGCGGGACCTCTAAGCACGGCTCTAGCGTTCACCTCTTCCCCATCTTCGAGCAGAGCCGCGGGAGAAGGAGCCGGTCCCGGCCGGCTCACTGCCACGGCGCTACACTGCGACCCCCATGCCCAGGAGGCCGCCATGAACATCACCGTCCGCCGTCTCGCCCTTGCGGCGTTGCTTGCCGCCGGCTTTCCGGCCATGGCGCAATCGCTGAACAAGGTCGATCCGCAGCACCTGTACGAGCACTGGATCCTGATCAACCACCAGGTCGACATCGACGTGCCCAACAGCGCGCGCGGCGTCAACCGGCCCGGCTGCGCTTCGGTCAGCTACATGATCGGTTCGGACGGCGTGCCGCGCGACCTGAAGGTCGAGAAGGTGGTGCCCCAGGGCGACTTCGGCCAGATCGCGATGAGCGCGGTGTCCAACTTCCGCTACGGCCCCTCCTTGTCCAACAAGAACCACGACCCGGTCGCCACCTACTACACCGTGCCCTTCAACGCGCCCTCCGATCCGGCCGGCCAGCAGAAGGTGATGGCGCCTTGCCGGCTGTCCGGCTACGCCCACTGAGGCTCCGGCGCGGCCGTCACGACGGCCTTGACGCTTGCGGCTATAATCGGCGGTTCTTTGACCGGCCGCCGAAGGCGGCAGGAAATCCATTGCGGTGTCCCCGCCTCGTCCTGCACGGAGTCGTTCATGAGCATCGAAGACCTTGAAAGCATCGCCCAGGCGATGGTCGCGCCCGGCAAGGGCATCATCGCGATCGACGAATCGACCAACACGATCAAGAAGCGCTTCGAGGCCGTCGGCATCGAGAACAACGAAGAGAACCGCCGCGCCTACCGGGAGCTGCTGCTCACCGCGCCGGGCCTTTCCGAGCACATCTCCGGCGCGATCCTGTACGACGAGACGATCCGCCAGAAGACCCGCGACGGCGTGCCCTTCACCGAGGTGATGAAGAAGAACGGCATCATCCCGGGCATCAAGGTCGACAAGGGTCCGGTGCCGCTGGCCGGCTTTCCGGGCGACGTGGTCACCGAAGGCCTGGATGGCCTGCGCGAGCGTCTGGCCGAGTACGTCAAGCTGGGCGCGCAGTTCGCCAAGTGGCGCGCGGTGATCAACATCTCCGACGACAACCCCAGCTCCACCGCCATCGAGGCGAACGTACACGCGCTGGCCCGCTATGCCGCTCTGTGCCAGGAAGCCGGCCTGGTGCCGATGGTCGAGCCGGAAGTGATCATGGACGGCGACCACGCGATCGAGGTCAGCTACGAGGTGCATGAGGCCGTGCTGCGCAGCCTGTTCAATGCGCTGTACGAGCAGAACGTCATGCTGGAGGGCACGATCCTCAAGGTCAGCATGGTCATCCCCGGCAAGGACTGCGACGAGCAGGCCGAGGCCGAGGAGGTGGCCGAGGCCACCGTGCGCGTGCTCAAGAGCACCGTGCCGGCCTCGCTGCCGGGCATCGTGTTCCTTTCCGGCGGCCAGACCGACGAGCAGTCGACCGCGCACCTGAACGCCATGAACCGCATCGGGCCGCATCCCTGGCCGCTGTCCTTCTCCTATGGCCGTGCCATGCAGCAGGCGGCGCTCAAGCTGTGGTCCAAGGACATGAAGGGCAACTATGCCGAGGCACAGAAGACCGTCGCCGCGCGCGCCCGCGAGAACGGCCTGGCTGCGCTGGGCCAGTGGAACGGCTGAGTTCCGGCAAGGCCAGTTCCAACGAGGATGTAGAAAAGGGCGCCGAAAGGCGCCCTTTTCTTTTGCGCCCTCTCCCTTCCGGGGAGGGGGTGAGGGGCCGGGGCTCGCGGGGATTCCTGCAGAGGCCTTGCTTGATCTGCCGCTCTTTGCGAGGTCTTCCGGCAACTGGGCTCGCCTGCGGCGGGCTTCCGATCGCCTGTCGGCGCTCGGGTCACTTTTCTTTGCTGGCCCAAAGAAAAGTAAAGAAACGGCCTGGCTAAGCACAGGGAGGGATAAGAGCTAGGTGCCATTGCGCCTGGCTTGGTGAGTCGCATGCTCATAGAGGAGCCGCAGCCGCTATACCGGGGGCGCTCGGGAGCTGAGGCAGGAGATCGCGCGGGTCCGTGTGCTTGCGGCGCACTTGCTTCCCGGGGGGAAAGGGAGCCAAAAAGAAGGGCACCCGATGGGTGCCCTTCTTCTCCATGACGGCGCGTCCTTGCGCCAGCGGCATCAGAACCGGTATTCGGCGCTGACCGACACCATGTTGGTGTCGAGGTTGACGTTGCTCTTGGACGCGTCGTAATGGTCGTAGTTCAGACCCACGCTGACGTTGTTGCTGAAGTCGTAGCCCACGCCGGCGCCGGCGTACCAGCTGGTGTCGTCCAGGCTCTTGCGCACCGGGTTGACGTCGTTGGAGAGGCCGTGGCCCTTCCAGCTGTACAGGCCCGTGCGCGCGCTCACGTACCAGTTCTGCCCGACGTTGAAGTGACCGTTCACGCCGGCGGTCCAGCCGTGCAGCTGCGAGCGGCCGCGATCGACCACGTCGTTGCTGTTGAAGAGGTTCTTGACGTGGATGTTGCCCAGGTCGTTGTAGCCCGCTTCCACGCCAATCGCCACGAACGGATCGAACGACCAGCGATAACCGCCGCCGATCGCATAGCCGGTGTCGTGGTTGTTGTAGGGACCCTTGTCGATCGAAGTGCGGCCGACGTTGCCGTTGACGAACCAGCCGTCCGTATGGGTCGGTGCGCTCTGCGCGAATGCGGCGGGGACGGCCAGCAGGCTGGCGGAAGCGAAGGCAAGGGCAAGCAGCGTCTTTTTCATGGGGGAGATTCTCCTGTTGTTGTAGCGATCGCGGGGAGTCGCCTGCGCGCGCCCGGAATGGGGAGGGCGACGCGTGTTCCTTGGATGGGGCCGGTGGCCGAAAGATTCAATCTCCATGAAGCCGCGGGTAATTTGCCGTTAAGGTAGAAGCCGATTCGACGGATGGACGTCTAGACGTCCATCCGTCGGATGAGCACATCAGAAGCGGTATTCGCCCGTCAGCGAAACGATGCCGGTGGAGCGCTTGATGCCGGCTATCCGCTCGCCCGTGGCCGGATTGGTGTAATGGCCTGCGTTGGCGTGGAAGTAGTCGTACTGCAAGCCGACGCCGAAATGCTCGTTGATGTCCCAGCCGGTGCCGATACCGCCGTACCAGCTGCCGCGACCGGCGTGCTTGCCGCTGGAAAAGCCCAGTTGCTGGTTGATCGTGTCGTAGTAGCGCTGGTTGTTGTCGTTGGCCCGGAACCAACCGCCATGCGCGCCTACGTACCACTGCGGCGTCAGGTTGATGCGGCCGTTGACGCCGAGCATCCAGCCGCGCAGCGCGTTGACCGTATCCCGCTGGTTGACGGGGCTCGAATTGAACACGTTGCGTATGCGGAAGTTGCCAAGGTCGGCATAGCCTGCTTCGACGCCGAGTCCCAGGTCATGGCCGACCTTCCAGCGGTAGCCGCCCGCCAGGCCGTAGCCGGTGCGGCGGCCGCGATGGCCGTTGAAGAAGTTGAAGGAACTGGCGTTGCTGCCGAAGCCGCCGCTGCTGTTGCCATCGGTGCGACCGACATTGGCGTCGATGAACCAGTTGCCGCTGCCTACCGGCTGGCCGGACTGGTAGTTGCCGCCGCCACCGGATGCTTCGTCGGGCGTCGGGTTCTGTGCGGGCGCAGTGGCCTGCGGCTGGCTGGCTGCCTGATCGGCCGGAGGCGTGGTGTCCTGCGCGAAGACCGGCGCGGCCAGCAGACCGGCCGAACCCAAGGCAAGTACGTACAGCGTGTTTTTCATGGAGTTAACTCCTGATTTTGAGGCCAGGCCATCCGGCGCGTGGGGAGCGGGCCGGACAGGGCGCACGGGGCATGCGCGCCAGGCATTGAACCCAAGCCCGCCTGAAGTTCCGCGATATCCGCGCCGGGACGATTAAGGCTGAATTAATCGGCTTCCTTTCGGGGAAGCCCGGCAATGACGCGACAGTAACCGCCCGATCGGCGACAATTGGCGCTTTGCCGCTTGTCCGGAGACTTCACTGATGACCACCCGCCGCGAACTCGCCAACGCCGTGCGCGCACTCGCCATGGACGCCGTCGAGGCGGCCAAATCCGGCCATCCGGGCATGCCGATGGGCATGGCCGACATCGCCGAGGTGCTGTGGAACGATTTCCTGCAGCACAACCCGGCCAACCCAAAGTGGTTCAACCGCGACCGCTTCGTGCTTTCCAACGGCCACGGCTCGATGCTGCAGTACGCGCTGTTGCACCTGTCCGGCTACGACCTGCCGATGGCCGAACTCAAGCGCTTCCGGCAGCTGCATTCGAAGACGGCGGGCCATCCCGAATACGGCCATACGCCCGGTGTGGAAACCACCACCGGCCCGCTGGGGCAGGGCCTGGCCAACGCGGTCGGATTCGCGCTCGCCGAGAAGGTGCTGGCGGCGCACTTCAACCGCCCGGGCCACACCATCGTCGACCACCATACCTATGTGTTCCTGGGTGACGGTTGCCTGATGGAAGGCATCTCGCACGAGGCCAGCTCCCTGGCCGGCACCTGGGCCTTAAGCAAGCTGGTGGCGATCTACGACGACAACGGCATCTCCATCGACGGCGAGGTGCAGGGCTGGTTCACCGACGACACCGCCAAGCGCTTCGAGGCCTACGGCTGGAACGTGATCCGCGACGTCGACGGCCACGATGCCGAGGCGGTCAGGCGTGCGATCTCGCAGGCCACCGCGCAGGACGACAAGCCCACGCTGATCTGCGCCAGGACGGTCATCGGCTTCGGTGCCCCGCACAAGCAGGGCAAGGAAGAGAGCCATGGTGCGCCGCTGGGCAAGGACGAGGTCGCCGCGGCGCGCGAGCAGCTGGGCTGGAAGTATCCGCCCTTCGAGATCCCGGCCGAGATCTATGCCGGCTGGGACGCCAAGGCCGCCGGCGCCAAGCGCGAGCAGGAGTGGAACGCCGTGCTGGATGCCTACGCCAAGGCCCATCCGGAACTGGCCGCCGAGTTCAAGCGCCGCCTGGCCGGTGACTTGCCGGCCGACTGGGCCGACAAGGCGCAGGCGTACATCGCCAAGATGCAGTCCGAAGGCCCGGAAGTGGCCTCGCGCAAGGCCTCGCAAATGGCGCTGGACGCCTTCGGCCCGCTGCTGCCGGAGTTGATCGGCGGCTCGGCGGACCTGGCCGGCTCCAACCTCACCAAGTGGAAGGGCAGCAAGGACGCCGGCAACGGCAACAGCAGCGACGGCCAGGGCAACTACGTCTACTACGGCGTGCGCGAGTTCGGCATGACCGCGATCGCCAACGGCCTGGCGCTGCACGGCGGCTTCATTCCCTATGACGCCACCTTCCTGGTGTTCTCCGACTACGCCCGCAACGCCGTGCGCATGAGCGCGCTGATCCCGGCGCACGCCATCCACGTCTACACGCACGACTCGATCGGCCTGGGCGAGGACGGCCCGACCCACCAGCCGGTCGAGCACCTGGCGAGCCTGCGCTACATCCCGAACAACCAGGTATGGCGCCCGTGCGACGCGGTGGAATCGGCGGTGGCGTGGAAGGCGGCCATCGAGCGCAAGGGCAACCCGGCCTGCCTGGTGTTCTCGCGCCAGAACCTCAAGCACCAGCAGCGCAACGAGCAGCAGGTGGCCGACATCGCGCGCGGCGCCTACGTGCTGTCCGACCCGGCCGACACCAAGTTCAAGGCGATCATCATTGCCACCGGCTCGGAGGTGGAGCTGGCGATGGAGGCATCGCGCACGCTGGCCCAGCAGGGCGTGCCGGTGCGCGTGGTCTCGATGCCGTGCACCGAAGTGTTCGACGAGCAGCCGCTGGAATACCGCGAGGGCATCCTGCCGTCCTGGTGCCGCGCGCGCGTGGCGGTGGAGGCGGCCACCGCCGACTACTGGCTCAAGTACGTGGGCCTGGATGGCGAGGTGGTCGGCATGACCGGCTTCGGCGCCTCGGCACCCGCGCCGCAGCTGTTCGAGCACTTCGGCTTCACCGTCACGAACGTGGTGGATGCGGCCAAGCGCGTGATCGGCTGATCGACGCAACCTTCCCCCGCTTGGCGGGGGAAGGTGCCGATAGGTGGATGGGCGCTTGCCGCAAGTCTGGCCCCTTACCCCAGGCCCTCTCCCCGCAGGGGAGAGGGGTAGTTCGCGGCACGATGGGCCTCGGCTTTCCCCGAAAGCTTCCAGGATGGAGCGCGTCAGGCGCCGAGCAGCACGCCCAGTTCCTCCGGCGTGGCCGCAATCGCCGCCGCGCCGGCCTGTTCCAGTTCCATGCGGCTGCCGAATCCCCACAGCACGCCGATGCCGCGCACGCGGTTGGCTACCGCGCCTTCGATGTCGAAATGGCGGTCGCCAATCATCACGGTCTGGTCCGCGGCGGCGCCGAAATCGGCCATCGCCGCGGCGACCATGTCCGCCTTTTCGCTGCGCGCGCTGGAGGGGTCGGGGCCGTACAGCCGCAGGAACGCGCGGCCGAACGGCAGCTGCGCCAGGATCGGCTCCGCATGCCGATGCGGCTTGCCGGTGACGATCGCCAGCTGATGCCCGGCGTCGAGCAGGCGCCTGATCAGCGGCTCGATGCCCGGGTAGACGCTGTGCTCGCGCCAGCCGTGCGTGTCGAAGCGCTCATGGTAGTGCTCGACCGCCGCCTCGACCTGCGCCGCGTCATGACCGAGCAGCGGCGCGAAGCTGTGCCGCAGGGGCGGACCGATCCAGCGGCGCAGCTCTTCCGGCGCGGGAATGGCCACGCGCAGGCGTTCCAGCGCGTGCTTCACGCACGCGGTAATCCCGTGCTCCGAATCGATCAGCGTTCCATCGAGGTCGAACAGGCAGAGCATCAGCGGTTCGCGCGTGCCTTGAGCGCGGCCACTGCCGGCAGCTCCTTGCCTTCGAGGAATTCCAGGAACGCGCCGCCGCCGGTGGAGATGTAGGAGACCTTGTCGGCGATGCCGTACTTGTCGACCGCCGCCAGCGTATCGCCGCCGCCGGCGATCGAGAACGCCTTCGAATCGGCGATCGCGTGCGCCAGCGTTTCGGTGCCCTTGCCGAAGGCGTCGAACTCGAACACGCCGACCGGCCCGTTCCACACCACGGTGCCGGCCTGGGCGATGAGTTCGGCGTAACGGCGCGCGGTCTCCGGGCCGATGTCCAGGATCATCTCGCCGTCCTTGACCGCATCGACCGGCTTGACCGTGGCCGGCGCGTTGGCCGAGAACTCCGGCGCCACCACCACGTCGACGGGCAGCGGCACTTCGGCGCCGCGGCGCTTGGCATCGGCGATGACCTTCTTCGCCGCGTCGATCAGGTCCGGTTCGTACAGCGAGTTGCCCACGCCGTAGCCGGCCGCCGCGATGAAGGTGTTGGCGATGCCGCCGCCGACGATCAGCTGGTCCACCTTGCCGATCAGGTTGTCGAGCAGGGTGAGCTTGGTCGACACCTTGGAGCCGGCCACGATCGCCAGCAACGGGTGCGCCGGCCGCTCCAGCGCCTTGCCCAGCGCATCGAGCTCGGCCGACAGCAGCGGGCCGGCGGCCACCTGCGGGGCGAAGCGGATCACCCCGTGGGTCGAGGCCTGCGCACGATGCGCGGTGCCGAAGGCGTCCATGACGAACACGTCGCACAGTGCGGCGTACTTCCTCGACAGCGCCTCCTCGTCCTTGCCCTCGCCGACGTTCATGCGGCAGTTCTCCAGCACCACCACCTCGCCTTCGGCGACGTCCACGCCGTCGAGGTAGTCGGCCACCAGGCGCACCGGCGTGCCGAGCTTGTCACCCAGCCACTTCGCCACCGGCGCGAGCGAGGATTCGGCATCGAACTGGCCTTCCTTCGGGCGGCCCAGGTGCGAAAGGACCATCACCTTCGCGCCGGCATCGCGGGCGGCCTTGATGGTCGGCAGCGCCGCATCCAGGCGCTGGGTCGAGGTGATGCGGCCACCCTCGATCGGCACGTTCAGGTCTTCGCGGATCAGCACGCGCTTGCCGCGCAGCTCCAGATCGCTCATGCGGGTGATGGACACGGCGCCACTCCTCGGGCAGACAAACGGGATCGATGGTCATCGGACGCGCCCTGTCCGGGCGCGAACCTCGTATTGTCCGGCGTGGGTTTCCATGATGCAACGCCGCAACCGGCGTACACGGCTTTGCAGGCCGCTGTCCCGCCACCCCGCCGGGCAGGGCACCGGGTGCGCGCAGGGCGGTGCCTGCCCGGTTTATGCTGCCGGCTTCATCCGGCGGGAGAATCCACATGACAGCGGAACGGCTGGCGTTGTACGGCTACTGGCGCTCCAGCGCCGTCTATCGCGTGCGCATCGCGCTCAACCTCAAGGAACTGCCCTACGACACGCGGCCGGTGCACCTGCTGCGCGATGGCGGCGAACAGCACGGCGCCGACTACCGCGCGCTCAACCCGCAGCAGCTCATTCCCTGCCTCACCGATGGCGAGCGGGTGCTGACCCAGTCCATGGCGATCATGGAGTACCTGGAAGAGATGCACCCGGAACCGCCGCTGCTGCCCGCCGACGCGCGCAGCCGGGCGCGGGTGCGCGCGCTGGCGTTGGCCGTGGCCTGCGACATCCATCCGCTCGGCAACCTGCGCGTGCTGCAGTACCTGGAGGCGAACCTGGGCGCCGACGAGGCGAAGAAGCTCGACTGGTCGCGCCACTGGATCGAGACCGGCTTCGACGCGCTGGAGGCGATGCTCGCCGGCAGCTCGGCCACCGGCCGCTACTGCCACGGCGACACGCCCGGACTGGCCGATGCCTGCCTGGTGCCACAGGCCTACAACGCCTTGCGCTGGAAGCTGCCGCTGGAGCGTTGGCCGACCATCGCGCGCATCCACGCCGCATGCAACGAACTGGAGGCGTTCCGCCAGGCCATGCCCGAGGCGCAGCCGGACGCGCCCTGAGGCATAGTCGCCGCGCGCCGCTAAGCGATCTGCTCCTTCTCCGCAAAGAGGAGAACGAGCCCAAAGGAAAGGGCGCATTGCTGCGCCCTTTCTTCGGTCCCGATTGACCCGGCTCAGAAGCCCAGACTCATAAAACGGGGCTCAGAAGCCCAGACTCATAAAACGGGGCTCAGAAACCAGGCTCAGAAACCCAGGCTCAGAAACCCAGGCCGTATGGATCGTTGCCCACCAGCTCGGCGTTCTCCGCCCCGCCGCCTTCGGACAGGCGGATCTTCAGCGCCAGGCCGTCGCGCGAGTCGGCCTTGGCCAGCGCTTCCTCCAGCTCGATGCGGCCGCTCTTGTAGAGCTTGTACAGCGACTGGTCGAAGGTCTGCATGCCCTCCTGCAGGCTGCGGTCCATCGCTTCCTTGACCTCGTGGATCTGGCCGCGGCGGATCATGTCGCGGATCAGCGGGGTGTTGAGCAGCACTTCCACCGCCGGGATGCGGCGGCCGTCCTTGCCGATCACCAGGCGCTGGCTGATCACCGCGCGCAGGTTGAGCGCCAGGTTCATCAGCACGTTCTTGTGCGCCGACTCGGGGAAGAAGTTGAGGATGCGCTCCAGCGTCTGGTCGGCGTTGTTCGAATGCAGCGTGGCCAGGCACAGGTGGCCGGTTTCGGAGAAGGCGATCGCCGCCTCCATGGTGTCGGTGTCGCGGATCTCGCCGATCATGATCACGTCCGGCGCCTCGCGCATCGCGTTCTTCAGCGCCTCGTGATAGCTGTGCGTGTCCAGCCCGACCTCGCGCTGGTTGATGATCGACTTCTTGTGCCGGTGCAGGTATTCGATCGGATCCTCGATGGTGAGGATATGGCCCGGCGAGTTCGAATTGCGATGGTCGAGCATCGCCGCGAGCGTGGTCGACTTGCCCGAACCGGTGGCGCCGACGACCAGGATCAGGCCGCGCTGCTCCATGATCAGGTCGCGGAAGATCGGCGGCAGCTGCAGTTGCTCGACCGAGGGGATCTCGCTCTTGATCGCGCGGATCACCATGCCCACTTCGCCGCGCTGCTTGAACACGTTGATGCGGAATCGCCCGGCTTCCTTCACCGCCAGCGCCATGTTGAGCTCCAGGTCGCGCTCGAATTGCGGCACCTGGCCCTCGTCCATCAGCGAGTAGGCGATCTTCTTGACCATGCCGCTGGGCAGGCCGGTGTTGCCGAGCGGGTAGAGCTTGCCCTCGACCTTGATGTTCACCGGGGCGCCGGTGGTCAGGAACATGTCCGACGCGCCCTTGTCTACCATCAGCTTGAGGAAGTAACCGATATCCACGAAGGACCTCTGGGTTGATCGCGCTTTCTCTGGCGCGTTGCAAACAGTGATTATGCCCGCCCACAATACGCGGCGACACTGCGCGAGGAATGAGTGATGGTGCACATCTTTTCCCGGCCGCCCGGGCGCATCAAGGGTATCGGCCGGGCGGCAGGTGGCTTGATCCTGGCGGCTGCGCTGCTGGCGCTGGCCGGCTGTGCCAGCGTGCCGCCGCCGGATGCCTCCATGAACCAGGCCCAGGCCCTGCTGCAGTCCGCCCGCGACGCCGGTGCGGCCGACTACGATCCGGTCGACCTGGGCTTTGCCCAGGCCAAGTTCCAGCAGGCGCAGGCCTCGATGGCCGCGCGCAAGTACGCCGATGCCGCCAACCTGGCCGAAGAGGCCCGCGCGGACGCCGAACTGGCCCGGACCCGCGCCCAGCTCGGCAGCGCGCGGGCGCAGGTGCAAGCCAAGGTCGACGAGAACACCCGCCTGCGCCAGCAGATGGAACAGGCGCCGGCACGGCCGGCTTCCGCCCCGGCGCCGGCTGCCGGCAGCAGCGCGCCGTCCACGCTGGAAGACATGCCGGCCCCATCGGCCTCGGTGCTGTCCGCGCCGCTGCCGCAAGACGGCGGCTTCCAGCCCGCGCCATCCCAGAGCGCCCAGAACCAGGACCAGGGAGGCCAGCAATGAAGCGCCTTGCCACCACCGCGATGATCGCCTTGCTGGCGCTGGCCGGACCGGCCCTGGCGGCCGGCCAGGACGACATGGACGTGAGCCGGTTGAGCTCCAGCCTCGACCAGCTCGCCAACGATCCCACCCTGGGCACGTACGCGCAGGCCGAACAGGCGCTGGCGCGCGCCGCCATCGCGCGGCTGGAGCAGTCCGGCCGCAGCGACCGGCCGCACGCGCTGTACCTGGCCGAGCGCCGGGTCGACCTGGCCAAGGCCGCCGCGCAGCTGCAGGACGCCCAGGGCAAGCTGTCCCAGCTCGACCGCGAGCATGACCAGATCCTGCTGGAGATGAGCCGCCGCGAGGCCGAAGCCGCCCGCATGGAACTGGAACGCCAGCGCATGCAGTACCAGATGGCCCAGGAAGAGGCCGCCCGCCTGCAGCAGCAGGGCATGGAGGCCTCGCAGGCCGCCGAACAGGCCCGCGCCGAAGCCGAGCGGGCCAAGAAGCTCGCTGCCGCGCAGAGCCGTGTCGCCAGGGCCGCCCGCCGCGAGGCCGAGCTGGCCGCCCAGGCCGCTCGCGCCATGCGGTCGCAGATGCAGGGCGATACCGGCGCCGCGCCCGCGGCCCCGGCCAAGAAAAAGTCCACCAAGAAGCCCGCCAGCGGCGACTGAGCACCCGCCGCAACGGGCCGCGGCCGCCTCCCAGGCGGCCGCGCGGCAAGCGGACGAGACCGTAAGAAACCTGCCGCGGCATCGTCTGCCGCGGCGGCTTGCGTGCCCCAGGGCGCGGGAGTAGGGTCGAGTGGCCTTGGGACACACCGTTCCGGGGCCTACTGACCTGAAATATGCGCCCAATCCCCCTCGCACTGTCCATCCCTGTTTCGCTGATGCGCACGGGGCGCGGGTGCGCGCGCTTCATCCGTCCGCGGGTGCGCCGATCACGCGCCCGCTCATCTCGTGAGGAGGTCGGATCATGTTCGAAAACCAGCAGCGTGACGATGTCGAAGCATTCATGAAGGCCGACGCGGAGTTCCGCCGGCTCTACCAGCACCACCGCGAACTCAAGAGCAAGGTCCACGACGCCGAGATCGGCGTGCTCCCCATCGACGACGTCACCTTGTGCGGCATGAAGAAGGAAAAGCTCCACGCCAAGGAACGACTGCAGCGCATGTGGGATGCGCGCGTTCCCCAGATGCATTGACCGCCTGATTTCCGACCGCGGCCCCGGCCCTTTCCTCTGGAAGCGCCGGGGCCGCGTGCGTCTGGGCGGCGTGAATGCCGTCGTGCACGGCAGCTCGGTTATCATCCGGCGCTTCGCCAGCAGGCCAACGACGGAGTCGCCATGACGGTTCACCAAAGCGTGCTGGAGCTGATCGGGCGCACCCCGATGGTCAAGGCCCAGCGGCTCGATACGGGCGTTTGCGAGCTGTTTCTCAAGCTCGAGAGCGCCAACCCCGGCGGCTCGATCAAGGACCGCATCGGACTGTCGATGATCGAGGGGGCCGAGCGCGCAGGCAGGATCAAGCCCGGCGCGACGCTGGTCGAGGGCACCGCCGGCAACACCGGCCTGGGGCTCGCACTGGTGGCGCAGGCCAAGGGCTACCGCCTGATCCTGGTGGTGCCGGACAAGATGAGTCGCGAGAAGATCTTCAACCTCAAGGCGATGGGCGCCGAGGTGGTGCTGACCCGCTCGGACGTTGCCAAGGGGCACCCGGAGTACTACCAGGACATGGCCGAGCGGATCGCCCGCGAGACGCCCGGCGCCTACTTCATCAACCAGTTCGGCAACCCGGACAACCCGGCGGCTCACATCGCCACCACCGGGCCGGAAATCCTCGAGCAGATGGACGGGCGCGTCGACGCCGTGGTGGTCGGCTGCGGTTCGTCGGGCACCATGACCGGCCTGTCGCAGTACTTCGCCAAGCACTCGCCGGACACCGAGATCGTGCTGGCCGATCCGGTCGGTTCGATCCTGGCGCAGTACATCAACGAGGGCATCCTGTCGGACAAGTCCGCCAGCTGGATGGTCGAAGGCATCGGCGAGGATTTCCTGCCGACCATCAGCGACTTCTCGCGGGTGAAGAAGGCCTACGCGATCGCCGACAAGGAAAGCTTCCTCACCGCGCGCGAGCTGCTGGCCAAGGAGGGCATCCTGGGTGGTTCCTCCACCGGCACGCTGCTGGCCGCGGCGCTGAAATACTGCCGCGAACAGACGACCCCGAAGCGGGTGGTCACGCTGGTCTGCGACACCGGCAACAAGTACCTGTCCAAGATGTACAACGACTACTGGATGCTCGACAACGGATTCATCGAGCGCCAGCAGCACGGCGACCTGCGCGATCTGCTGCTGCGTCCGTTCGCCCAGCGCGACACCGTGGTGGTCGGCCCGAACGAGCTGCTGATGACCGCCTACACGCGCATGAAGCTGTACGACGTCTCGCAATTGCCGGTGATGGACGGCAACCAGCTGGTCGGCATCCTCGACGAGTCGGACGTGCTGATGCACGTGCACGCCAACGAAGTGCGCTTCCGCGACCCGGTTTCCACCGCCATGATCACCTCGCTCACCAAGCTCGACGTGCATTCCCCGATCGAGGCCTTGCTGCCGGTGTTCGAGCGCGGCCACGTGGCCATCGTGGTCGACGGCGACCAGTTCTTGGGGTTGATCACCCGCATCGACCTGTTGAACTACCTGCGCCGCAAGGTGCACTAAAGCCCGCGCGAAAGCCCGTTGAAACAAGCCCCGGGAACAATCGCCAGCCTTGCGCAGAACCCCCTTAAGGAACCGTGCCCATGTGTGGAATCGTTGCCGCCACCGCCCAGCGTGACGTTGCCCCTCTGCTGATCGCCGGCCTCAAGGCGCTGGAGTACCGCGGCTACGACTCCGCCGGCCTGGCCGTGCTCGACGAGCACGCCATCCGGCGCGTGCGCGCCAAGGGCAAGGTGCGCGAGATGGAAGCCCTTTACCTGGCCGACCCGCTGCCCGGCTGCACCGGCATCGCGCATACGCGCTGGGCTACCCACGGCGTGCCAAACGAGGCCAACGCGCACCCGCACATCGTCGGCCGCGTGGCGCTGGTGCACAACGGCATCATCGAGAACTACGCGACGCTCCGCGCCGAGCTGCAGTCGCGCGGCCACGTGTTCACCTCCGAGACCGACACCGAGGTGATGGCCGCGCTGATCGAGGAGCGCATCGCCGGGGGCATGAGCCTGCGCGACGCGGTGCTGGCCACCGTGCGTGCGCTCGAAGGCGCCTATGCCATCGCGGTGATCAGTCACGACGAGCCCGGCCACGTGGTCGGCGCGCGGCGCGGCGCGCCGCTGCTGGTCGGCCTGGGCATCGGCGAGAACTTCCTGGGGTCGGACGCGCAGGCACTGATCCAGGTGACCAATCGCATGGTCTACCTGGACGAAGGCGACGTGGTCGAGATCACCCGCGACAGCGTGCAGGTCTACGGCCTGGACGGCGCGCCGGTGGAACGCGCGGTGCACCAGAGCGAGCTGTCCACCGACGCGGTCGAGCGCGGCGAATACCGCCACTACATGCAGAAGGAGATCCACGAGCAGCCGCGCGCAATCAGCGACACGCTGGAGGCACGCATTGGCCCGCACGGCGTGCTGCCCAACATCTTCGGCGTCGGCGGCGACGAGCTGCTGGACAAGGTCAAGGGCCTGCACATCATCGCCTGCGGCACCAGCTACCACGCCGGCCTGGTCGCCAAGTACTGGATCGAGGAGTACGCGCGGCTGCCGGTCAGCGTAGAAGTGGCCAGCGAGTACCGCTATCGCGACACGGTCGTGCCGGAAGGCACGCTGTTCGTGGCCATTTCGCAATCCGGCGAAACCGCCGACACGCTCGCGGCCATGCGCGAGTCGCGCCGCCGCGGCTACCTGGGCACGCTGGCGATCTGCAACGTGCCCGAATCGTCCGTGGTGCGCGAGGCGGACCTCAAGCTCATGACCCGCGCCGGCCCCGAGATCGGCGTGGCCTCCACCAAGGCCTTCACCACGCAGCTGGCGGCGCTCGCGCTGCTGTGCCTGAAGCTCGCCGAGCAGCGTGGGCTGGATGCGGCGCGCTACGCCGAACTGTGCGCGCAGCTCGCGCACCTGCCCCGCGCGATCGAGGAGGCGCTCAAGCTGGAGTCGCAGATCGCCGAGCTGGCGGCGATGTTCGTACCGCTGAACCACGCATTGTTCCTCGGCCGCGGCGCGCAGTATCCGGTGGCGCTGGAAGGCTCGCTCAAGCTCAAGGAAATCTCCTACATCCACGCCGAGGCTTATCCCGCCGGCGAACTCAAGCACGGCCCGCTGGCGCTGGTGGACGAGGAGATGCCGGTGGTCGCCGTGGCCCCCAACGGCCCGCTGCTGGACAAGCTCAAGTCCAACCTGCAGGAAGTGCGCGCTCGCGGCGGCCGCCTGATCGTCTTCGCCGACGGCCAGGCCGAGGTGGACGAGCACAACGCCAACGGCGCCACGCTGCGCGTGGATGGCGGCGGCTCGCTGATCGCCCCAGCGGTGTTCACCGTGCCCTTGCAGCTACTCGCCTACCACGTCGCCGTGCTGCGCGGCACCGACGTCGACCAGCCGAGGAACCTGGCCAAGTCGGTGACGGTGGAGTAGACCCGGGTTTGGGCGTGCCGCTGTCGGTGCGAGGTTCCAACAGGAGCGCCGGCGAGGCAGGCGGCATAAAAGAGATTCCCACGGCGGCCCGGCAGCTCGATGCGCACGCCAATGTTTAGCCTGGATCATCGGCGGCGGGAGCCGAGTTGGAAGCTCTATTGGCTGCGGGTTCCAACCCAACTGGTCATCTATTCCGGTAGCGGCCGAACATTGTGCTGGTGCCGAGCACGTAGCCTGCTGATGAGCCTGCGCATGTAACGACGCGCGCCAGCACCATTAACCTACTTGCCAAAATAAACCTATTAGGTTAGTCTTGGCACATGGAGAAAAGCACCCCTCATTGCAAGCTGGCCGTCGTGAAGACCTTGCTTGCCGACGGCAAGGTGCGTTCTACGTTCTCGGCTTTGGCGGATGGCGCTGCCATGGGCTTCGACTTTGCGGGCATCGTCGGCGTGGTTTCGTCCCTGACCCCGAAGGATTTCTACAAGAGCATGACTACCCAAGCGGATCATCGGGTGTGGCAAGACGTGTACCGGCCCAGCGCGTCCGCTGGCGAGGTCTACCTCAAGCTGACGGTCATTGATGACGTACTCATCGTGTCCTTCAAGGAGCTTTGACCATGAAATGTCCATCGTGTGCAAGCGCTGAACTGGTGCGAGACACCCGCGACATGCCCTATACCTATAAGGGCGAATCGACCTTCATTCCTGGCGTCACCGGCGACTTCTGTCCGAGCTGTGGGGAAATGATCCTTGATGTTGCCGAGTCGGCACGTACCAGTGCGGTGATGCTGGATTTCAATAGGCAGGTGAATGCCTCAATCGTTGATCCCAGCTTCATCGCCAGTGTCCGAAAGAAGCTGGCACTCGACCAGCGCGAAGCTGCCGAAATTTTCGGCGGCGGCGTCAATGCGTTCTCGCGATATGAAACCGGTAAGACCAAGCCGCCCCTGGCGCTGGTGAAGTTGCTGAGGGTGCTTGATCGTCATCCTGACCTGTTGAGTGAAGTCAGGGTCGCCTAACCGGTATCAAATCAGTCGTCACTTTCATCCACGTAACCAGGCTTTCGGGTTACAGCGCCATAAGATCCGACAGAGTGTCGCGCATCTACACCAGCGCTTCCTCGCTCGATGCGTGTTGGTACTTCTAATCGGTCGACCCAGCTGTTGCAAAGGAAAGGCGACCGACCGCATCAGTCTGACCTGCGGCTGCCAAAGCAGCCCCAGGTTGGCACATCGTTACGCGAAACTACGCACCTGCCAGCAAGCTTTGAGCCTGGCTCAACCGGCAATGCGGTCCATCACGTCGCTGAGGCCTGCCCGCCAATCGGGCAGCGCCATGCCGACCTTTCGCTGAAAGTCCGCGTTGTCGAGCACCGACCAGGCCGGCCGGCGCGCGGGCGTGGGGTAATCGGCGGTGGCGATGGGCAAGACGCGCGGGGCACGTGCGAGCAGTCCACGCGCATGGGCTTCCTCGAAGATCGCGCAGGCGAAGCCATGCCAGCTCGTATGCCCACTGGCCACCAAATGATGCGTGCCGAGAAGTCGTGTGCGGGCTGCGGGTTCGCTGAAGCAGCGGTCGAGCGCCGCGAGGCTGGCCCGCACGATCAGCGCCGTGGACGTGGGCGCGCCCTGTTGGTCGGCCACCACGCGCAGCTCCTCGCGCTCGGCGCCCAGGCGCAGCATGGTGCGCAGAAAGTTGTGGCCATGCGGCGCATACACCCAGGCGGTGCGCAGGATCAGGTAATCCGCACCGCTGGCGCGCAATGCCTGCTCGCCAGCGAGCTTGCTGCGGCCGTAGGCACCGAGTGGGCCGGTCGGGGCGTCGACGGGGTAGGGCGTGGTCGCCATGCCGTCGAAGACGTAGTCGGTGGAGTAGTGCAGCACCAGCGCGCCGTGCGCGGCGGCCCAGGCGCCAAGTTCACCGACCGCCTCGCCGTTGATGCGCGTGGCCAGCGCTTCTTCCTGCTCGGCGCGGTCGACCGCGGTGTAGGCGGCTGTATTGACGATCACGTCGGGGCGCACGCGAGCGAGCAGTGGCGTCAGGCTTGCGGAGAGATCGCCGATCTCGCCGCGCTCGCCGTTCCAGAGCACGCCATCGCGCGAGGCGGGTACCAGCTCGCCGCGCGCGGCCAGGCCGCCGTCCTCCATGAAACTGCGGCCGAGCTGGCCATTGGCGCCCAGCAGCAGGATCTTCATAGGGTGAACGCCGGCAGCCGGTCGGCCGGCACGTCCTTGAGGAACGGTGCGCGCGTGTCCTTTTCCGACAGCAGCGGTGCGCTGACCGGCCAATCGATGCCGATGTCGGCATCGTTCCAGCGTATGCCGGCGTCGCCCTCGCGGTCGTACAGCGCCGTGCATTGGTAGCTGAAGGTGGCGAACTCGGAAACCACGCAGAAGCCGTGGGCGAAGCCTTCGGGAATCCAGAAATGGCGATGGTTGTCGGCGGTGAGCATGACGCCAACCCAGCGCCCGAAGGTGGGCGAGCCGCGGCGGATGTCCACGGCGACGTCGTAGACCTCGCCCTCCAGCACGCTGACCAGCTTCCCCTGCGGGTTGGGCCACTGGTAGTGAAGGCCGCGCAGCACGCCCTTGGCCGAGCGCGAGACGTTCGACTGCACGAAACGCCGGTCGATGCCCGCTTCGCGGTACTTCGCCTCGTTGTAGCTCTCGTAGAAGAAGCCGCGGGCGTCGCCGAACACCTGGGGCTCGATGACCAGGGCGCCCGGCAGCGACGTCTCGATCACCTTCATCGCACGGCTCCCTGCCCGATCAGGTTCTTGAGGTAGGCGCCATAGCCGGTCTTGGCCAGAGGCTCGGCGAGCCGCAGCAACTGCGCCTCGTCGATCCACCCGCGGAGGTAGGCGATCTCCTCCGGGCAGCACACCTTCAGGCCCTGGCGGTGCTCGATGGTCTGGATGAAGTTGCCGGCCTCCATCAGCGACTCGTGCGTGCCGGTGTCGAGCCAGGCATAGCCGCGACCGAGCTGTTCCAGGTGCAGGTTGCCCTGGTCCAGATAGCAGCGGTTGAGGTCGGTGATCTCCAGCTCGCCGCGCGGGGAAGGCTTGAGCGAGGCGGCATGGTCACACACGTGCTCATCGTAGAAATACAGGCCCGTGACGGCGTAGTGCGACTTCGGCTGCGCAGGCTTCTCTTCCAGGCCGACCACGCGACCCTCAGCGTCGAACTCGGCCACGCCGTATCGCTGCGGATCACGCACCCAGTAGCCGAACACGGTGGCCCCCTGCTCGCGTGCGGCCGCGCGCTGCAAGCGCTCGGTCAGCCCCACGCCATAGAAGATGTTGTCGCCCAGCACTAGGCAACTGGGCGCGCCGCCGAGGAACTCGCGGCCGATCAGGAACGCCTGCGCCAGGCCGTCGGGCGAGGGCTGCACGGCGTACTGGATGTCCATGCCCCACTGCGAGCCGTCGCCCAGCAGGCGCTGGAAAAGGGCCTGCTCGTGCGGCGTGTTGATGACCAGCACCTCGCGGATGCCGGCGAGCATCAGGATCGCCAGCGGGTAGTAGATCATCGGCTTGTCGTACACCGGCAGCAGCTGCTTGCTGATGCCCTGGGTGATCGGGTACAGCCGCGTGCCGGACCCGCCGGCGAGGATGATGCCCTTGCGTGCGCTCATGCGTGTTTCCTCACGATCCCAGCCGTTCCATGCGGTAGCTGCCGTCCAGCACGCGCTGCACCCAGAGCTGGTGCGCGAGGTACCAGTCGACGGTCTGCGCGATGCCGCTCTCGAAGGTCTGCGTGGGAGCCCAGCCGAGCTCATCCTGCAGCTTGCTCGAATCGATCGCATAGCGGCGGTCGTGGCCGGGGCGATCCTTGACGAAGGTGATCAGGGACTCGCGCGCTCGCCCGTCGGCAAGGGGGCGGCGGGCATCGAGCAGCGCGCAGATGGTCTTGACCACCGTGATGTTCTCGCGTTCGGCATTGCCGCCCACGTTGTAGGTCTCGCCCACGCGGCCGGCTTCCAACACGCGACGGATGGCGCTGCAGTGATCGCCCACGTAGAGCCAGTCGCGGATGTTCCTGCCGTCCCCGTAGACCGGCAGCGACTCGCCGGCGAGCGCCTTCTGGATGGTGAGCGGGATCAGCTTCTCGGGGAACTGATAGGGGCCGTAGTTGTTGGAGCAGTTGGTGGTGAGCGTGGGCAGGCCGTAGGTATGGTGGAAGGCCCGCACCAGATGATCGGAGGCGGCCTTCGACGCCGAATAGGGCGAGTTGGGCGCGTACGGCGTGGTCTCGGTGAACTTGCCCTCGGCGCCCAGCGAGCCGTAGACCTCGTCGGTGGACACGTGCAGGAAGCGGAAGGCTTCGCGCGCCGCGCCTTCCAGGCCGCGCCAGTAATCGCGGGCGCATTCGAGCAGGCCGAGCGTGCCTACCACGTTGGTTTCCACGAACGCGGCCGGGCCATCGATCGAGCGGTCCACGTGCGACTCGGCCGCGAAGTTCACGATGGCCCGCGGCCGGTGTTCGGTCAGAAGCCGGGCCACCAGCCCCCGATCACCGATGTCGCCCTGCACGAACACATGCCGCTCGTTGCCTTCGAGCGAGGCCAGGGTGTCGAGGTTGCCGGCGTAGGTCAGCTTGTCCAGGTTGACCACGCGCAGGCCATCGGCGACCGCCTGCAGCACGAAATTGGCGCCGATGAAGCCGGCGCCGCCGGTGACGAGCAAGGTTTCCATAGCCCAGAAAGTCCCAGTCCAAAACACATATTGTGCACTGAATCCAAGGGTTTTCCGAGCACGATGCACCTCATCCGCTTGGTGGAAATTAAGGCAATCCGGCGGTTCGCAGTTAAGATGTCGCCCCCACACCCGCGCCGCGTCCGACGGCGCCAAGCGAAGGATCAGTCATGACCAAGAAAGCCGACGCGCCCCTGGGGCTCGGTACCCGTGCCATCCATGCCGGCCAGCATCCGGACCCGAGCACCGGCGCGATCATGACGCCGATCTACGCCACCTCTACGTACGTGCAAGAGAGCCCTGGCAAGCACAAGGGCTACGAGTATTCGCGCACGCAGAATCCCACGCGCATGGCCTACGAGCGTTGCGTGGCCGACCTTGAGGGGGGTGTGGCCGGTTTTGCCTTCGCTTCGGGCCTGGCCGCGGCGGCGACCGTGCTGGACCTGCTCGACTCGGGCAGCCACGTGATCGCAATGGACGACCTTTACGGCGGCAGTTACCGCTTGTTCGAGCGCGTCCGACGCCGCTCGGCCGGGCTGGATTTCAGTTTCGTCGACCTGAACGACGGCGCCGCATTGAAAGCTGCTCTCAAGCCCAACACCCGGATGATCTGGGCCGAGACGCCGACCAATCCCATGCTCAAGCTGGTGGATCTGGCCAAGGTTTCCGCTTTCGCGAAAAAGCACGGCCTGATTCTGGTGGTGGACAACACCTTCTGCTCGCCGATGGTGCAGCGGCCGCTGGAATTCGGCGCGGATCTGGTGCTGCACTCCGCCACGAAATACCTCAATGGCCATTCCGATATGGTGGGCGGCATCGTGATTGCCGGCAGCCAAGAATTGGCCGAGTCGATGGCGTTCCTGCAGAACTCGGTGGGCGCGGTGGCCGGCCCATTCGATGCGTTCCTCGCGATGCGCGGTCTGAAAACCCTGCACCTGCGCATGCGCCAGCATTGCGCCAGCGCGCTTGAACTGGCCGGCTGGTTGGACAAGCACCCGGCCGTCGAGCGGGTGATCTACCCGGGCCTGAAAAGCCACACGCAGCATGCGTTGGCCAAGCGCCAGATGCAGGGTTTCGGCGGCATCATCAGCATCGAGGTGAAAGGTGGGCTAAAGAAGGCGCGTCGCATGCTGGAACGCTGCGAGCTGTTCGCGCTGGCCGAGTCGCTGGGCGGCGTCGAGAGCCTGATTGAGCACCCGGCCATCATGACCCACGCCTCGGTACCGCCGGCCAACCGCAAGCGGCTTGGTATCAGCGATGCCTTGGTGCGGTTGTCCGTGGGCGTGGAGGACATCAAAGACCTGCGTGTGGAACTTGCTGCTGCGCTGGCTTGATCCCGCATCCATCGGCCATTCGGCTCCTTCGTTGCTTAAACGCTCACGTAAGCCATTGGCTATCAATAGACGTTAGCAGAACGCTTGGAACTCCATGATTTCAGCTTACAAGCTCGCTGATCCGCTTTCCCCATACCGCGCGCTGTCCCGCCATCTTGCGTTGGTGGTGCAGATGGCGCGGCGCGATGTCGTTGGCCGCTACCGCGGCTCGTTCGTCGGGTTGCTGTGGTCGTTTTTCAATCCGCTGCTGATGCTGATGATCTACACGTTCGTCTTCGGCGTCATCTTCAAATCGCGCTGGAGAGGGCAGACCGGCGGCCAATTCGAGTTTGCCGTCATCCTGTTCGCAGGCTTAAACATCAATTCGATGTTCACCGAATGCGCCAATCGCGCCCCAACCCTGATCGTGGAGAACACGAACTTCGTCAAGAAGGTGGTGTTTCCGCTGGAAACGCTCTCGTGGAGCGTCATCGGATCGGCGCTGTTCCATCTGCTGGTCTCGACGCTGGTGCTGCTTATCATCGAATGGCTGGCGAATGGAGCGGTTCCCTGGACGGCCGTGCTGTTCCCGGCGGTCATCGCCTGCTTCCTGCCATTCGTGGCTGGCGTCGTCTGGCTGCTGGCGTCGCTGGGCGTGTTCCTGCGCGACCTCAAGCAGGCAATCGGCATCATCACCACAGCGCTGATGTTCCTGGCGCCGATAATGTATCCGAAGGAAACCATCCCGGTCGCGTTCCGCAACTGGATGTACCTGAATCCGCTCACGGCTATCGTCGAAGCATCACAGGACGTACTGGTCTGGGGTAGGCAGCCCGCTTGGGAAATACTTGGCCTCTACACGCTGGTGTCCATGCTTTTTGCATGGCTGGCCTTTGCCTGGTTCGAGCGAAGCCGAAAGGGGTTCGCCGATGTCCTCTGACGATATGAATATCCGCGTCGAGGGGCTTGGCAAGCGCTACGAGATCTACGCGCAGCCTGCCGATCGACTCAAACAGATGCTCATGCCGCGCGTCGGTTGGGCGCTCGGCCGGCCGCATCGCGATTATTTCAAGGAATTCTGGGCGCTGCGCAACGTGTCGTTCAATGTGCGTCGCGGCGAAACGGTAGGCATCATTGGCCGCAACGGCTCAGGCAAGTCGACGCTGCTGCAGATGGTGTGCGGGACCCTGCACCCCACCGAAGGCTCGGTGGCCGTGCGTGGGCGCATCGCTGCTCTGCTGGAGCTTGGTGCGGGTTTCAACCCCGAATTCACAGGCAGGGAAAACGTCTACCTGAGCGGCTTGCTCTATGGCATCTCCGAGAGCGTGCTGCGCAGCCGATTCCAGTCGATCGTGGACTTCGCCGATATCGGCGATTTCATCGACCAGCCGGTGAAAACCTACTCCAGCGGCATGTACGTGCGCCTGGCTTTCGCCGTCGCTGCACACGTCGATGCCGACACGCTGGTGATCGACGAGGCGCTCAGTGTCGGCGACGTGCGATTTACCCAGAAGTGCATGCGCTACCTGCGGGACTTCCAAAAACGCGGCACGCTGCTGTTCGTGAGTCACGACACGGGCGCGGTCACCAACCTATGCAGCAGAGCCATCTGGCTGGATGGCGGGGAACAGGTGATGGATGGTTCGGCGCGCGATGTGGTCGAGCGTTATCTGGCTGCGCAACACGCCGCTGATCGTGCTTCGCTGGGTGAGTCGGTAACTGTACGTACAACCGCCAACTCCGACCTGCCTGCTACCGGAGAAGACCACGGCATGCCCGCTGACGTCGTGGACCCGCGCAAGGCGGTGCTCAACGGCGAGGCAACGCGGAACTTGATCGAAGTCTTCGATTTCGACCTGGAACAGATCGATTCCGAGTTCGGCGCCGGTGCGGCGCGCATCGTCAACGTGCAATTGCAATTGCTGGGCGGTGATGGCAAGGCGCACCGGCTGGTCGCCGGCGGCGAGGTGGCGGACCTCTCGATCGACGTGGACGTGCTGCAACCCATCGACGCACCTATTTTCGGATTCTACGTAAAGGATCGCTTGGGGCAGCGAATTTTCGGCGACAACACCTACGTCAGTTACCACGAGCGGCCGGTTCAGGCGCAGCCAGGCACTCGTCTGCGTGCGCACTTCCGTTTCCGGATGCCGGTGTTGCCCAGCGGCGACTATTCAGTCGACGTCGCGCTCGCCACCGGTACACAGGAAAGCCACACGCAGCAGCACTGGATCCATGATGCGATCAGCTTCAAGGCACACGAGAGCACCATGCGTCACGGGCTGGTGGGGATTCCCATGCACCGGATCGAGATCGAACAGGTGGGGGCGTAACCGATGAAGTTCACTGGTGAGCGCTATGTGCCGACGGAGCTGGGGGAGATTCGTCACGAGCATCTGCACCGCTATGCATGGTGCACCGCGCTTGTCGCCGGCAAGGACGTACTCGATATCGCGTGTGGTGAAGGCTATGGCAGCGCGATACTCGCGCGCTTTGGGCGCTCGGTGCTGGGTGTGGACATCTCGGAAGATGCCGTTCAACACGCCGCTACCCAATACGGCAAGTACTCAAACCTTGGATTCAAGGTGGGTAACGCTGCAGAGATACCGTTGCCGGATGACAGCGTCGACGTGGTTGTTTCCTTCGAGACCATCGAACATCACGATCGCCACAGCGAGATGCTCCGGGAGATCAGGCGTGTTCTGCGCAAGGACGGGTTTCTGGTCATATCGTCCCCCAATCGTGTCGTATATACCGAACTCGCCGGGCACCACAACGAGTTTCATGTCAAGGAACTTGATTTTGCCGAGTTCGACGCCGTGCTGCGAGAGCAGTTCGATTCCATACGGTACTTCGGGCAAAGACTTGCCGTCGGGTCATCCATATTCGACATGCAAGGTGACGCAAACAGCCGGGATTACGCAGCCCTCACGGATACCGGCTCGGACGTCGTAGAGCGGACTGCATCACTGGCTGACCCGGTCTATTACATTGCCGTTGCCGGATTGCCTGAGGTGGCCTTGGAAAAACTGCGGCCTTCCGTGCTGTTTTCCGAGGCAGAGGATCTTTACACCCATCATCGCGAGGTGGCGAAGTGGGCAGTTGGTCTCGATCGAGAGCTGTCCGCGCTACGGACTGAGCATGGTGCCTTGGTCGAGCTGCACGCCAGCACGGTGGCTTGGGCCCAGGGGCTCGACAAGGAGTTGTTGGTTGCCCGTCAACGCGTCGGTGAGCTTCAGGGTGAGCACGCCGAGGCGGTTACCTGGGCGAAGGGCCTTGATGCCGAGCTCGGCGAAGCGCGGCAACAAGTCGACCAAGCGAGGGGGGCACGCCAGCAGGCGGAGGTCTTGGCCAGCAGTTTGGGTGTCGAGTTGAGCGAAGCCCACCAGCAACTTGAGTTGGCCAACATTCGGACTGAAGCTAAGATCCGCCAGCTAGCAGGGATGGAACTGGAAAAGGTGGAAATGGAAAGGCGGGCCACGGATATCGAACGGGAAATCGAGCGGCTTCGCAGCCAGCATGAAACGCTGACCCATTCCATATCCTGGAAAATCACCCGGCCGTTGCGCTTCATTGGCCGGTTGCTACGCGGCGATTGGGTTTCCGTTGCACACTCGCTGCGCCGTTCCAATCTGAATGGGGTAAGCGTGCTGCAGCCCTTGAAGAAGCCGGTAAAGGCCTGGCTGATGCGCAAGGGCGAACGATCGCCTGCAGCTCCCGTCCTGCACTTCCCGGTGACTTCGGCGCAAGCAGCCGAAATGGTTCAGGGCCTCGCCTTTCCGGAAACGGCCCAGCCCCTTGTTTCCATCATCATCCCTACGTATGGCCGCCTGGATTACACCGCCGCCTGCCTGCGCTCGATCATGGTTCACATGCCCCCGGTGGGAATCGAAGTGATCGTGGCCGAGGACTGCTCGGGCGACACGGATATTCATGCGCTTGCTGAAGTCCCGGGGCTGCGTTACGAAGTAAACCCGGAAAATCTCGGTTTCATACGTTCCTGCAACCGCGCGGCAAGCAGTGCCAAGGGGGAGTTTCTTTACTTCCTGAACAACGATACCGAAGTGACCGCTGGCTGGCTGGATGCAATGCTCGACGTGTTCGAACGTTTCGATGACTGCGGCATGGTGGGGTCCAAGCTGGTTTATCCCGATGGTCGACTGCAGGAAGCGGGCGGCATCATCTGGGCCGATGCGAGCGGCTGGAATTTCGGCCGGCTGGCCGATCCCGAGGATCCGCAATTCAACTATGTGCATGAGGCCGATTATTGCTCCGGTGCCTCCCTGCTAATACGCAAAGCGTTGTTCGAAGAAGTCGGCGCCTTCGACGAGATTTTCGCCCCTGCCTATTGCGAAGATTCAGATCTGGCCTTCAAGGTGCGTGCTGCGGGCAAGAAGGTGTACTACACCCCTTTTTCGAAAGTAGTCCACTACGAGGGCATCTCGCACGGCACTGACGAAAACAGTGGCATAAAGGCTTACCAGCTCGAGAACCAAAAGAAATTCTTGCAGCGTTGGCAAGGGGATCTGGCTGGGCAGTATCCGAACGCGCAGAACGTATTTCGTGCCCGCGAGCGTAGCCGCGGGAAACCTGTCGTGCTGGTCGTGGACCACTACGTGCCGCAGCCGGATCGCGACGCAGGTTCGCGGACCATGATGCAGTTCCTGCAGGGGTTGTGCGACCTCGGTAACTCCGTCAAGTTCTGGCCGGAAAACCTCTGGCTCGACCCGGTCTATACGCCACCGCTGCAGGCGATGGGTGTCGAGGTGATATACGGTTCGGCCTGGTTGAATGGGTTCGAGCGTTATCTGCAGGAATTCGGCAGTCAAATCGATCATGTGCTGCTTAGCCGCCCGCATGTTTCGGTACATTTCATCGATGCAATTAAGAAATACGTCCCTCGGGCCCGAGTGGTGTACTACGGGCACGACATGCATTTTGCTCGTTTGCGCAAGCAGCATGAGCTAAGTGGGGACGATGCCCACTTGGCCAAGGCAGATGAGTTCGAGAAGATGGAACGTGACTTGTGGAACAAGTCCGATCTTGTTCTGTACCCGACGAGCGACGAAGTCGCGGAGGTTGCCCATTTGGCGCCCGCCACCGCCTGTCGCCAAGTGCAGGCATATTGTTTTGACCGTTTCGGAACTCACGGATACGACGACCCGAAGGAGCGTTCCGGAATCCTGTTCGTAGCTGGGTTTGGACATCCCCCGAATGTCGACGCGGCCATCTGGCTGGTAGAGGAAATCCTCCCGCGGTTGATCGAAGCGGATCCCGCCACCCGACTTTATCTGGTTGGATCCAACCCTAACCACAAGGTGCTGGCGCTGGCTTCGGAGCACGTGGTCGTGACCGGTTATGTGGAAGATGCCGTGTTGCAGGACTTCTATCGCCGTTGCAGGGTGGCTGTGGTTCCGCTGCGCTTCGGCGCGGGCATCAAGTCCAAGGTGGTGGAAGCGCTGCAGCAGGGGCTCCCTCTCGTGACCACCGGCATTGGCGCACAGGGATTGGATGGTCTTGAGCAAGTGGCCCGTGTGGCGGATGACGCCCAGAGCATTGCCAACGCGATTCAAGAGCTGCTGGTGGATGACAGTGCATGGCGTAGGCTGTCTGTTGCGTCCAGCCGCTATGCCGAGCTGCGCTTCTCCCGGCAATCCATGCGTACCGCTCTGGCGGAAATCTTCGGTTTTGGGGTTGTTCGATGATCGTTCGTGCGCGCGCGCCGCTACGCTTGGGGCTGGCGGGGGGCGGCACGGACGTGTCGCCATACTGTGACGTCTATGGTGGTCATGTCATGAATGCCACCATCGACAAATACGCGTACGCCATGCTCTCTCCCTCCGAATCCGGGCAGTGCGAGTTCGCAGCGCTGGATGTCGGGGTCTCCGAGGTTCACGATTGTGACGTCATACCGACCCAGGGTGGGGCGCTGCAATTGCTGAAAGGAGTGCACGCGCGCGTTTGCCGTGACTTCCTTTCAGGCCAGGCGCGCCCGCTGAAGGTGCAGACCTTCTCGGATGCCCCGCCGGGATCTGGCTTGGGCTCGTCCTCGACGATGGTAGTGGCCCTGGTACAGGCGTTCGTGGAGTACTACTCGCTGCCCCTGGGCGAGTACGAAGTCGCCAACCTCGCCTATGAGATAGAACGCAGCGATCTCAAGCTGGCCGGCGGCAAGCAGGATCAGTACGCCGCAACGTTCGGCGGCTTCAATTTCATGGAGTTCTACGCGGGCAACCGGGTCATCGTGAACCCCTTGCGTGTGAAGGACTGGGTGTGGTCCGAACTGGAGGCTTCCATCGTCCTCTATTTCACCGGCGTGTCGCGCGCTTCGGCGGACATCATCGACCAGCAGGCGAAGAACGTCACGGAGGGCAAGCAGTCCTCCATCGACGCCATGCACAGCCTCAAGCAGGAAGCGGTGGAGATGAAGGAGTGCGTGCTGCGCGGCGACCTCGATCGCCTGGCCCGCACACTGCAGGCAGGCTGGGTGGCGAAGAAGAACATGGCCAGCTCTATCTCCAATCCGCTGATTGAGGAGGTGGAGCAGCTGGCCTTCGCCAACGGTGCCCATGCGGCCAAGGTTTCCGGCGCAGGCGGCGGCGGCTTCATGATCTTCATGTGCAAGCCGGAAAAGCGCATCGGCTTGACCCGCGCGCTCGCCGCACACGGTGGGCGGCTGCTGGATTTCCATTTCACGCAACAAGGAGCCACTTCATGGCGAATCATGTAAAGGCCATGTTCGAGGCCGAGTTCGACAAATCGATCAAGCTGCTGACCGAAATGTCACGGGATGCGCAGCTGCACGAGTTGATGGCCAAAGCCGTCGGCCAATCGGTGGCCGCACTGCGTAGTGGCCATAAGCTGCTCTTCGCAGGTAACGGTGGCAGCGCCGCCGATGCCCAGCACTGGGCGGGGGAACTCGTCAGCCGGTTCTATTACGATCGCCCCGGCCTGCCGGCCATTGCCCTGACCACCGACACCAGCATCCTCACCGCCATCGGCAACGATTACGGCTACGACTACGTCTTCGCCCGCCAAGTCGAGGCGCTGGGGCAAGAAGGCGACGTGCTGGTCGCCATTTCCACCTCGGGCAATTCGCGCAACATAGTTCGCGCCATCGAGGCCGCACGCGCGAAGCGCATGGTGGTCATAGGTTTCACTGGTCAGGGCGGCGGACAGATGGTCGAACTGTGCGACCTTTGCTTCCGCGTGCCGTCCGGCGAGACGCCGCGCATCCAGGAAGGCCACGAAGCGTTGGGCCACCTGCTGTGCGCGCTGATCGAGGCCGAGATGTTCCCGCGTGGCGACTGAGGAAGCCATCGTCCTCGTCGGGGGGCTGGGAACCCGTCTGCGGGCGGTCGTAAGCGATGTCCCCAAGCCGCTGGCTCCGGTCGCCGGACGGCCGTTTCTGGCGTGGCTGCTCGATAACCTGGCCGGGAACGGGGTGCGCCATGTGGTGCTGGCCGCCGGCTACCTGGCGGAGCGCGTGGTCGATTGCATCGGGCGGGAATGGTGCGGCATGCGGATGGACTATTCCATCGAGTCCCATCCGCTGGGCACCGGCGGCGCCGTGCGCCAGGCCTGCGGCATGCTGCAGGGAGATTCGGCGCATGTGCTCAATGGCGACACCTTCCTGCGTTACGACCTGCGCGCGCTGGAGCAGGCCACCGTGCATGCCGGCGCCGACCTAGGCATGGCACTTGCCCAGGTGGCGGACGTGGCGCGCTACGGCGCCGTGATCCGCGAAGGGGCACGCATCTCCGGTTTCCGGGAGAAGGGCGAGAGCGGCCCCGGCTACATCAATGCCGGCAGCTACTACCTGACGGCCGCCGCCATCCGGGCCTTGCCAGCGGAGCCGGCGTTCTCCTTCGAAACGCGCGTGCTCGCACCGCTGACGATGGCCGGGCGCGTTTGCGGCTTCGAAGCCTCCAGCGGATTCATCGACATCGGCGTGCCGGAAGACTACCAGCGCGCGCAAAGCCTGTTCGGTAGCGCGTAATGGCGGGCGAAATCGCCCAGCCGTATCTGGATCCCCGTGCGGACGAGCTGCTGGCGGCCGTGCCTGCGCCGCGCAAAGCGCTGTTCCTGGATCGCGACGGCGTTATCAACGTCAACCACGGCTACGTGCACACGGCAGCGCAAACCGATTGGGTGCCGGGCATCTTCGAGCTCTGCGCGACGGCGCGCGACGCCGGTTATGCCCTGGTCGTGGTCACCAACCAGGCGGGTATCGCCCGCGGTTACTACAGCGAGGCGGAGTTTCTCGACTACACCCGATGGATGCACCGTGAGTTTGCCGAGCGCGGCGTGGCTATCCTCGCCACGTTCCA
This sequence comes from Frateuria sp., assembly GCF_035943815.1. GTDB lineage: Bacteria > Pseudomonadota > Gammaproteobacteria > Xanthomonadales > Rhodanobacteraceae > Frateuria_A. The sequence goes on along the minus strand of NZ_DASZBU010000015.1, from coordinate 375,047 downwards.
TTGCCCGCACCACCCAATGGCCGGATCGGATGATCTGCGCTGCGAGTGCAACTGCCGTAAGCCGGCCCCCGGCCTGTTCCTGGCGGCTATCGCGCGTTTTTACCTCGCGGCCGGAGAATCGGTGATGGTGGGCGACAAGGAGAGTGACCTGCTTGCCGCCACGAAGGCAGGCGTGCCGAGGGGTTTCCTGGTTGACCCAGGCAAGCCGGAGCCGTTTGTCGACGTGGTCAACTACATGAAGGTGCGGGGGAGGGCAGGGTAACGGGGTAAGCTGGCGCAGCGGAGTGATGCTATTCGATAGTGGCCGACCACGGGATATCGCAACCTGAAGGTGACCGCATGAAAACAGACTGCCCGGTGTGCGATTCCGGAACGTCGTCGTTCTATGAAACGATCGATGGCTATGACTACATGCAATGTGGTGCTTGCGGTGCGCTGCACATCGCTAGCGACGTCATCAATGACATTGATGCCGGCAAGAGCACCCGGATATACGATGCAGCGTATTGGCAGGAAGAACTGCGAGCTGCTCGTGAGCGCGCTAACGGCGCCGCGCTGGTTCGCGCAGGTGAGGCCATTCTTTATGCAAGGCGGCCGGTAAAGCTTTTTTTGGACGTCGGTACTGGTCCGGGGTATTTGCTGGACAGATTGAGTGAACAATTTCCCGGACGTTCGGGGTCATTTTACGGAATCGAGCTGTTCCCCCCGCAAGAGCATTCCACACATCCCAACTATCGAGTCGGCGAAGTGGCCGAACTCGACATGACGTTCGATGCGGGCGTATGTATCGAAGTGATTGAGCACCTTACGCCGAAAATGCTGAGTAGCTTAGCCAAGAGTTTGGCTGGAGTGAGCGCGGCCGGCTCCCTCTGGCTGTTCAATACTGGCATGCCAGATTACGTGTTGAAAGAGGATCGTGGGTATCTCGATCCGCTGCATCGAGGCCACATCGTTTCATATTCGCTACCCGGAATCGCAAAGATTTTTGAGCCTCATGGATTTGTGGTCAACGCGATTCCCGGCAAAAGCTACGCATTCATCGCGGAATTCAAGCCAGTTGCTGATGTGTCGGATTTCGCGCATCGAATCTATCAGCCACTGGGGGAAAACAAGGCGTTTTTGGAGGAGTCGGGGTTGATGTTTCAGGCGGCGTTTGAGGCTGCGCGCTCCTCCTATTACCAGGAGGAATACCTGGCCAGAACCCACTGGGCGCTGGGTTTGGATCGTGAATTGAAAAGAATGTTTGCCTTGAGCACGGCCGAAAGGAAACTCCTTAAGTTCCTGCGCCGATAGCCTTCGTTGGCATTTTAAGGAGCGTACGTGGTCTTAACAAATCATTCCAGGCGTGGCTTGAATTCTAAGCAGTTTGTGCCTGCCATCGCACGTGCGTTTGCATGGCTCGTGGCTGCCCTGCTCTTGCTCAACGCTATCTATTTCGTGCTGCGAGCATCTTCGCCTGTCATTCGCGATGATGCGTGGTATTTTCTTGACGTATTCTTGCGGAAGGCGATCAATGGGAGCCTAGGGGTCGGCGACTTTTTCGTGAAGCGCGCGGGTGCGGATCACGCACAGCCGTTGTTCAAAATGCTACTCCTCTTCGAATGGCGTTATTTCGATTTAGATTTCGCTGTCGGGGCTGTGGTTGGTGTTCTCGCTGCCGCCGCCTGCGGGCTTGTTTTCTATCGAATCATTGTGGTGGAGCGATGCAACGATCGCGGCGATGCCTACCGCTGTCTTGCTTGGGCCGCCATTTGTGCGGTGCTGCTTTCACTGAATGCGGACGCGGGCACGTGGACATGGCCGTTGGTTGCGCTCGAAAACGTTACCAGCCTGATCATCCTGCTGTTCGTGGTGGTGGTGTGGCATGCCCATCAAAAACAGCGTTATGTTGCACTGGCGTTGGTTACACTGGTGTTGGACATCAGTAGTGATGACAGTGCTCTGATTGCCATCATCGCTGCAGTAGCGGCCTTATTGCTAATGTGGCTTCGAGATCCTGAACAGCGACGCCGATCGACCTGGAAGTTATTGGTCGTAATGATCGTATGCACGGTGCTGGTCAGAATCGGCTATGCCTATGCGCCGATCGTCGGCGGCACACCTCCAGTTCCATTGTCCTCTCATCTGGGATTACTGCTCGAGCGCTTTTGGGACAAAGGGTGGTGGATGTGGGCGGTGTTGCCGCTAACATTGCCGGTGTTCTATCGGAGCCCGCTCGAGTCCTTTCACGCCGAGACCTGGCTGGCTATGCAAATAGCCATGGGATTGGTGTTACTTCTGGCACATCTGTGGTTCTGGCGGATGGCATTTCGTGGCAGATACAATCGCCCAGCCTTCGTCGCCGTGTGCCTGATGTTGCTTTCATACGGTTGGGTGGCCGGCATTATCCTAGGGCGTGTGCCAGTTTCCGGTAATGACTATCTGAATCAACCACGCTACGTCTTGCTCTATGGAGGCCACCTGATCGCGTTGTTGCTCATGTGGGCTGGCTCGCTTGGCGCAACGCCTCAATCCTCCACGGGGTGGCATGCCATTGGTACATGGACGCCTGCGGTCGGATGTCTGGTGTTGCTCGTGGCACAGATCCCTACGTCGATTTATGCGTGGCATATGCGGCCCTACCTATGGGCCTATTACGTCCAGATGGCTCATCAGATCGACGATCTCGCCAAAGATCCCGCGCATGCCGCCGCCTGCGTGCCCGAGTTGCCGGTGTGCAATTGGTCCATGGGGAAACGTCGAGAACTCACTCGGCTGCTGAGTCAAAACCGACTCAACGTATTTTCATCGAAGGTGCAACAGCGGCATGTCTATTTGCCACGGTTGTTGCCGGTTCCTGCTGCGCCTTTGACATCAGCTGCCAACGGGCAAGTCGTCGGTCCGGCGAAACCTGATTAAATGTAAAGCCCGTGCTTGCACAAGCCTCATTGGTGCTCAGCGGCAGGCTGGTTTGTCTGGAGGCTTGCTTCCTTATCAGCCAAGCACCGCTCGCTCGCTGGGTACTCAAGCAGGATGGCGGAAAAAAATGTTTGCACCGTACCAGAAGGGAAAACCCTGGTTGCCTGGTCTTCTAGAAATCGGAAAGCTACATACTGACAGGGCTGCTGGGCATCCCCTATACACTATCGTCATTGAGGCGAGATGCTAGCCGACCGTTATTCACTGCACGCTGCAGACAAGTAAGCCTCCGTGACACGCAACGCCCGCGGTTGTGCGGCATTTGTCAGACACGAGCCTGACTGGCAATGCCGTGAACAACATATTGCGCGCCAAGGGGTATCCAGCCCATGGCCGGCTCGAGCGGGCGCAAGAAGCTGAGCAGATGCGGAAAGAATACGATGTAGCGGCAGCGGACGCCGTCAAACTCTGCGCGCCGGGTTAGACCGAGCAGTTCAGAGCGCGGTAGCAGGATCGCGTCTTCATCGAAAGGGCAGTCCCGTACGGTTTTCAGAGTCAGCGGATTGAGCATGTTGTGCTCGAAGATGAAAACGTGGCCACCGGGCTTCAACACTCGCCTGATTTCACTCATCCAGTGGGCACGTTCGACCGGCGGTATGTGGTGAAAGACACAAGCCGCCATGACGATGTCAAAGCTCGCGTCGTCATGGGGGAGGCGGGCATTTTCGATGGTGCGGAACGTCGCCTCGCAAGCATGGGATTGGCCGGCAAGCCTAATGCTCTCGCCCGACAGATCAGCGCCGTGCAGCGACGCGGCAGGGAACGCTTTGCGCAAGTGAGCAATCGCATTGCCGACACCACAGCCAAAATCAAGTATCGAAACCGGCTTGACGCGAGCGTTGTCCCCGAGCCATGAGGCCATGTATCCAGCCTTGTAAGCCGCGAAAAACGCGGGATCCTCGCCGCTGGTCCGAATGCTAGCCCGATGGAGATCCGTGTAATTCTCGGCGTACTGATCAAACTCAGGTTTCACTGACTTGTTCATGGCTATCTCGTCGGACTCTGAAATAGTGCTCAATTCGTGCGAACGATGGTGCGCGATGCCAGGAATGTCGCCGGTATGGTGAGTACGGCGACGGCGAGCGGGGCGAATCGCTGCGGCATGTGGACTAGTTCGACCAAGATCTTGAGCAAGATCAGGCCGAGCAGGAACTGCAGGAGGTACACCAGTGGATAGCGCAATGCAGAGCGCCAGCGCATGGGCTGCCGGAACACGTAGAGCGTGCTGAATACATACGACACGACGATGCCCAGTAAATATGCGAAAGCGTATGCCACCTCGTAGCGAAACAGGTGCAGCAGAATTAGATAGCCACCATAACCAACGATCACATTCAGCACTCCCCCGATCAGGAAGCGCAGAACTTCACCAAACCAGGCGCGGTGCAGGAAAGGGCGTCGGAGATGGGCCAAGATCGTTTTCATGGAGCGGTAGTGCACTTCAGCGGATGATTTTGGATGGAGTATCGGAAACGATGGACCCAAGGGGTGTCGTTTTCTGGCTCCGGGTTTCGCAATCAATGATATACACCGGGCGCCGGAACGTCGCGCCCATCAGCCGGCCAACGTATTCGCCGACCACGCCGAGGATCAGCAGCTGAATGCCGCAAGCGAACAGAATGACGGACATTAGCGAGGCATAGCCAGGGTCGGTGATGCTCCCGCTCAACCTGCCGTAGATCACGTAGAGCAGATACAAAAAACTGAGAACCGCCAACCCGGCGCCGCCGAATGTGGCGATGCGCAACGGCATGTACGAGAAGGTGACGAAGATGTTGGCCGCATGCGAGATAAGCTTGCGCATGGTGTAGGTGCTTTCGCCATGCTGCCGTTGTTCGTGGGGCACCTTGACGCTGCGCGTCGACGAGGTCAACCAGGACAGCATGCCGTCGATGTAGGGGCGATTGAGGCCGAAACGGTCGAGTTGCTTGGCCAGCGGCGCGTGGATGGCGCGGAAAGAGCAGTAGTCCTCGTTGAGGTCGGGGAAGGCGCGCTTGAGCAGGCGCCGCATCAGCTCCGAGCTCAGGTTGCGGTAGGCGGCATGGGTGCGCTTCTGGAATACGCCGTAGACCAGCGGATGATCATCGTCACCGGCCGCGAGCAGGGCAGGGATCGACTCGGGCGGATGTTCGAGATCGTCGTCCATCGTAACGATCCACTCGCCGCGCGCCTGGGCGATGCCGCAGATGGTGGCAGCATGCTGGCCGAAATTGCGACCGAGGCGCAAGCCGCGCACCCGCGCATGTTTTGCGGCGAGCGCACGGATCACCCCCCAAGCTTCAGTCTGGCCACGATCGTCGACAAGGATCACCTCGTAATCGAGGCCGGCCGCCTGCAGCGTTGCGTCCAGGCGATGGCACAGCTCGGGCAAGGCGGCACTGCCACCGTACACGGGTACCACGATGGAGACGTCCAGGGCCGATTCGGTGATCACTGTGCTGGTGGAGTTGTCGTTCATGATGCGTCCGTCCATGCACGGCTTGCCTTGGGGGGCGGTGGATCATCGGTGTTTTTGGATCGGTCGACGGCGTAGTACTTGGCGATCACACGCTCGATGTAGCCCTCACCGAGATCGATGCCAAGCTGTGGAGCAAGGCTTTCGACCATGCGGGTGTCGATGCTAAGAGGGGTGCCTTTGTCGACGTACGAGCAGTTGGCAGAGCGCCCCAGCACGCGTTCGAATATCTCGACGATGCGGGGCATGGACAGTGAGTGGATGGCAGAGATGGAAACGGCAGTTGCCTCTGGGGGCAGCTCCGTAGCCAGCCAGGAACCGAACCTGACGATGTCGTCGATGTCGATGAGGTTGCGCTCGGCGCGTGCCCAGACGGTGAAATGCTCGCCGGAGACGATATGGTTCCTGAGGAAATTGGTCAGGGTATGCGAATTACCCGTATGGCCCACCACTTGCGGCAGACGCAGCACCAGGCCGTGCGGTGCGGCAAGCACCAGCGACTCCATCGCTCGCTTGTGCCGCATGTAGTCGGTATGTTCCGAAACAGGTGCAGTGGTGCCGCAACTGCTGAAGTAGACGAATCGCTTTACATCGCCATCCACCAGCTTGCGCAGCAATGCCTCTTCACGCGCAAACTCTCCACGACGTGTCTCGAGAGAGTTGGAAACACCCGAGGCGAATATGATGATTTCGGCGTCATCGCCGAAATGCGGCCCGAAGGCTTTCGCCAGTAGTCCGTTGCCGACGATCATGAATGCCAAGCCAGTGTGATGGTGCCTATGTTTGTCACGGTGGATCAATCCGGGTGAAATAAAAAAACGTGTGGCTTCTCAGGTATGGCCTGTCGGCTTTTAGCCAGGCCAGTCCAGGGTTAGCGATGCTGGTGGCGGCATGTGATGGGATTCATCACAGCAAATCCTCGGTTCCGAAATCTGCCAACCGGATAGTCCGCAGTGGTGGGCTATAGAGATCGTTGCCTTAACCTTCTGATGAGGCCGGCAAAACTTGCCTGGCCACAGGTCCGTACAGGTCGGAAGGTCAGCGTTCGCCTAACATGAATTGCGCTCGTATCGGTCTCTGGCAGATCAGCGGCAGGAGGGGCCGCCGACGACCGCTTCGCCAAGCACTTTTCCGTCCTGCTTGTCCTTGAGTACGAAGTGGGTACCAGGCTGCGTCCACGGGCCGGTCTCGGTTTCACCGGCTTTGCCGCCAGCCGAGAAAAGCTTAGCGTCCGTATCGGTCGGTCCAACCCATATCTCCGTGCTGCTGGTATTGGCCCCCGCTTTGCTGGCGTCCCAATGCACTGTTGCAACGACACTGTCGCAGCTCTTCATGGTTCCCGGATCAACCGAAATTGACGGGTCCGACTTGGCTACAACGGTCTGCTGGGTTGAAGTCCCACTGCCTGCTTGCGCCGATGCCGGCGGCGCAGACTCTTGCTGGCAAGCCGCAAGGACCAGCACGGCCGCCGTCAGCATAACGATCCGACTGATTTTCATGGACAATCTCCTGAATTCTTGACAGCTCGAAGCCGTTGAATATAGCAGCTTGGCGGCGTGTTCCCTGAAATGACCGTGTCAGGCCATGAGGTTTTGGGACTGATCTGGTCACGATCCGCACCGTGTTTGGCCGCCCGAATTTCATCGTAACCCAAGCTTCACTTGACCTTTGCATCAATGGGTTTGCGCGGTACACGCAGATGGGATTTGTCACGGCGCCCGGGTAGGAGCGATCAGCGACTGAAGCGATCGGCCTCGTGTACACCACGACAGGCGATCGACGTTTACGCCGGACGCGTATTGACCAAACGAGTTCGCCATGCCGCCGGAGCCACGCTGCACCAAGACACCTTGCCCCATCTTCATCATTGGCTCGTACCGATCCGCCACCAGCGTCATGACCTGGGCGTTGGGGCAGCATCCGAACATCTTTCCGCTTGAAGAGACGCACTTCGTCTATAAGCTGGCCGTCGACCTGGATTACCTCTACGAGGTGGGGGCGCGACAAGGGCATCGGTCCGTCATCGGCATGGCGCAACTCACCCGGCGTGAGTTGCGTGTGCACTTCGGTCGTGCGTGCGATGATCTCATCGCGTCGTCTCGGTCGCGCATCGTGCGTCACGCCAGATCCGGCAAGTTCCGCGATCAGCACACCGAAAACATCGCGCTGAAGGTTTCCGAGGCAGATCCAAAACGGCGCTGGATCGACGGCACGCCTGAAAACGCGCATTACGTGTTGTCCCTGTGGCGCATGTATCCCGAGGCGAAGTTCATCCATATCCTGCGCAATCCGCGACAGGTCGCCAGCTCGCTGATGCATTTCTCGGCTGCGGGCGCCAGTGATTACCCGGAGGAGGAGGCTTATCGCATCTGGTCCAGGATGGTTCGGTCGTGCGCACTTGCCGAAGAGGCGCTGGGCCCTGGCCGTATCCTACGAATCCGCTATGAGGATATCGTCGCAGATCCGGAGGCAACCCTGCGGCGCTGCCTCGAGTTTGCGGGCGAGGAGTTCCATCCCAAGTGCCTGCTGCCGCTGCGGGAGAGGATCAACAGCTCCCGCTGCGCTGATGTCGGCGATGACAGCATCGCGGCGAATATCGACGCATCGGACGGATGGGTCCGTGAAGCCTTCGAGCTCTACAACCGGCTCCTGCGGGGGCAGCACCTGTCGACAGGCAGGCTTGCAGCATTCCGCGAGCTGAAACGCCGGTTGCGCGAGTACCAGCGCGGCCTGCGTTCGGATGTGAACGATCAGCTCTTTTCCCAGTTGCGCAGCACCAAGGTGCGGTTGAAATTGCTGGAGGCGCCCTTGAAGGTGCGGAGCTGGGGGCCGCGGGACATCGTCGCCGGCAGACCGTTCAACGTCCAATCGAATGGCATGAACGCGCTGTGGGTCGAAACCAGCAACGCCTGGTGGGACACCGTGATCGAATTGGGTGGAGTGCCGCTGGAGACCTCGGTGAGCAGTCGGGGCGAATGGGTGACGGCGCTGGTGCCGCCCGGTTTGACCGGCCGGGCGTGTCGGCTTGAGCTGGTGCTGCGCAGCCCGGAAACCGGCGAGGTTGCCGGCCCTTACATCTGCGCGCCCACACCACGCCGCGCCGTGCTTCGACGCCTTTTCCATCGGGCGATGGACAAGCTCACGCGTGCAGTAACGACCGCCCGTGGGCGTACAGGTGCGAATCGAGGCGATTGGCCTCCATGAAGTCATCGTGCAGGCAATCGCCCAGCATTTGCCTCAGTTGGTCCACGCGTTCGGCCAAAGGGACGACCTCACGCGAGGTGGCGTTGTCCCACCTGGGAAGAAATTCGAGATCCGGCAAATATTCTCCGTACCTTGCTTGGAACGCCGTGACCGACCGGTCGAACTCCTCGACGATGCCCACTACGCCCCAGTACGACAGCAGCTGGCATGCCTGCTCCAAGTCGGCTTGGGTGGCCTCTGTCTTGAGGATGTCGCCTCCGCGCCATGACGCATCCGAAAGATGCACTACTTGGTAGTCGCGAATGACAATGCTGCCTGGCTCTTTCTTAAGCGCCCACCGGATGTAGTCAGAGAACGTCAGGTTCTGGGCCACCGCGGAATAGGGCTGCGAACTGTTGGCACGCGTATATTGATAGACGGACCAGGCGCGCAGCAGGGGATGCCGCAGAAACACCACGGGCAGGCAATGGGAATGCGGAAGCGGGGGGCGTGCGAGGTGGCTGGATATGGCAACCAGATGCTTGTTGGCCGCCATGAACGCGGACAACTGCTCGCTTGACTGGATGGCATGGGCATGCGGCCCTTCGAACGTTCCCCAGCGGCCTCCGAAGGAGTGCCGCAAGCTTGCGTCCACGCTGCTGCCGGCATTCTTGAAGATGTGGTAGTGGATCAGGACGTAGTTGTCGCTCATCGCAAAAGGGTCGGGCGCAATCTGATCAAATTTGGGTTCGCATCAGCCAGGATCGACGACGCAACGCCTCGTTCATGGCGAGACCGTACGCCAGTGCACCCGGTTGGCTGGGGTCAAAGTGCCTGCTCCAGCTCAGGGATCAGTTTGAACAGATCACCCACCAACCCAATGTCCGCCACCTCGAAAATCGGCGCTTCGGCATCCTTGTTGATCGCCACGATGGTGCCGGCATCCTTGATGCCGGTGAGGTGCTGGATGGCGCCGGAGATGCCGATCGCCATGTACAGCTCGGGCGCGATGATCTTGCCGGTCTGCCCGACCTGCATCTCGTTGGGTACGTAGCCGGCATCCACCGCGGCGCGTGAGGCGCCCACGGCGGCGCCGATCTTGTCGGCGAACTTGTAGATGATCTCGAAGTTCTCCTTCGAGCCGACGCCGCGGCCGCCCGAGACGACCTTGCTGGCGCTCTGCAGGTCCGGGCGGTCGCTCTTGCCCTGCTTCAATTCGACGAAGCGGGTGTAGGAGGGGAGCGCGACGTCAAGGTTCAGCGTTTCGACTGGGGCGCTGTTTGCACCGCTTGCGGCCGCCGGCCAGGACGCCGTGCGGATGGTGGCGACTACGGTCTGCGCGGGGTCGGCTTCCACGGTGACGATGGCGTTGCCGGCGTAGATCGGACGCTTGAAGGTGTGGCTGCCCTCGACGGACATTACGTCGCTGACCTGCGCCACGCCTAGCAGAGCGGCCACGCGCGGGGCGAGATCCTTGCCGAAGGTCGTGGAGGGAACGAATACGTGGCTGTACCCGGCGGCAGCCTTGGCCACCTGTGGCGCCAGCACGGCTGCCAGCGCGTGGGCATTCTCGGCGCGGCTGGCGGTGAGCACGCGGCTCACGCCTTCGATCTTTGCGGCCTCGGCGGCCATCGCGTCGCAGGTGTCGGCCAGCACCAGCACGTCGATGGCTTCGGGTTTGAGGGCCGCGGCGGCGCTCACCGCACGCGCAGTGGAAGGGTTGAGCTTGCCGCCCAGGTGTTCGGCGATGACGAGGATCTTGCTCATGTCTTCTCTCCAGTTCCCGGCGGCCGCTTACAGCAGGCCCTTCTGCTTAAGGGTGGCGACCAGCTCGGCTGCGTCCTTGACCATCACGCCCTTGCTGCGCTTGGGCGGCGCGGCGTAGTGGATGGTCTTCAAGTGGTCGCCGCCTTCGACGCCGAGCGAGCCGAACTCGATCACGTCGATCGGCTTGGACTTGGCCTTCATGATGTCCGGCAGCTTTATGAAGCGCGGCTCGTTGAGGCGAAGATCTGTGGTGATCACGGCTGGCAGGTCGGCCTCGATGGTTTCCAGGCCGGCGTCGACCTCGCGGGTCACCGTTGCCTTCCCGTCGGCGATCTCGACCTTGCTGGCGAAGGTCGCCTGCGGGCGATCCCACAGCGCGGCGAGCATCTGGCCAGTCTGGTTGGCGTCGTCGTCGATCGCCTGCTTGCCGAGGATCACCAGGCCCGGCTGCTCCTTTTCCACCAGCTTGAGGAACGCGCGCGCGGCGGTGAGCGGCTGCACAGTCTCGGTGGTGGTCACGTGGATGGCGCGGTTGGCGCCCATGGCCAGGCCGTTGCGCAGGTGCGCGGTGAGGTCGGCCGGGCCGATGCCCACGATCACCACTTCCTCGGCTACGCCTTTCTCGCGCAGGCGCAGGGCTTCTTCCAGCGCGATGTCGTCGAAGGGGTTGGCGGAGAGCTTGACGCCCTCGGTCACTACGCCGGTGCCGTCGGGCTTGACCTGGATGCGGACGTTGTAGTCCACGACGCGCTTGTAGCCGACCAGAATCTTCATCGCGGTTCCTTGAATTTGCCGCTGCGGAGGCGGCAGGGGAAGGGACGGGAAGCCGAAATTCTAACCCGAGCACGTCACCCATGCGTCGGCGTACGGCAATTCGCCATTAGTTGGAATGGCTAACGCTTGTAATGGACGGGCCGCATGAAGGTGTCGGTCTTTGGTAGCACCGGCTACATCCGCAAGCGCGGATGGCGATATGGCGAGGCTCAGCCCAGCACGCGTTCAAGCGTGGCCGCGGCGGCCGCGGCGGAAAAGTGCTGGCGGACGTTTTCCATCCCGTGCCGGGACAGGCGCTGCCAGAGGGGTTCGTCCATGCGCAGGCGCTGCACCGCGGCGACGAAGGCCGGCGCGTCGTCGGCCACCAGCACATCCATGCCGTCGACCAGTTGCATGCCTTCCACCGCGATGGTGGTGGCGATGACGGGCAAGCCATGGCTCATGGCCATGTTGATCTTGCCTTTGACGCCTGCGCCGAAGCGCAGCGGTGCCAGCGACGCGAGGCAGCCATCCAGCCATGGCGCGAGATCGGGCACCCGACCGTGCAGTTCGAGGCCCGGCGTGGCCAGTTCCCGGCGGGCTGCCTCGGGCAGGTCGCCAAGCACGTGCAGCCGTAGCTCCGGCATCGCCTCGCGCAGTCGCGGCAGCAGATCGGCCCGGATCCAGCGCAGCGCGTCCGCATTGGGCGGATGGCCGAAGCCGCCGATGAAGACAAGGTCCTTGCGCGCGGCATGCGGACGGCGGCAGCCATGCACCTCGTGGATGTTGGAAAGCAGCTCCACGCGTGCCTGCGGCAACATCGCCATGAGCAGGCTCTGTTCGTGCGGGCTGACCACCAGGGTGGCGTCGCTGCGCTCGATCAGCTCCAGCTCGCTGCGGCGCGATGCGCTCGCCTGCCGTGCCAGCGCCGGGTTGTCGGCGACCTCCGCCGCGCGCTGCTCGCGCAGGAAGTGCAGGTCCACGGTATCGAACACCAGCCGCGCCTGCGGCGCATGGCGGCGAACCTGCGGGGCGTACTGGCCGGCCACCGTATGGCGGCACAGGATCACGGCATGCAGCCCGGCGCCATGGTCGCGCAGCCAGCGCGGCAGGTCGGGAACGCCGTCTCCCCCCAGCACTTCGCAGCCGAGCGCGCCCAGCCTGCGAACGGCGTCGGCGTCCACGCGCCGGTCGTCGGGAAAGAAGCACGTGCTCCACCCCTGCTGGTCGAGCAACCGCAGGATGCCGCACAGGCGCAGGGAACCCGAATCGCGCGCCGGATCGGGCAGGGTGGCGTCCACCACCAGCACACGGCCGCGCGCGCGCCAGCGGACAGCTCTTTCCAGCGGTGTGCCCGGTGGGGGTTGCTGGGCCAGCCGGTCGGCCCATTTGCGGGCGAACCGGATCTGGTTCTGCGCCTGGTGGCGTTTGACGCCGGCACCGATGTCGGTCCCCGCGGTGATGCCCTCGCAGTGGATCACCGTGCTGGCCGGCTCGTAATACACCTCCAGGCCCAGTTGCCTTACCGCAAAGGCAAGGTCGGTGTCCTCGTAGTAGGCCGGGCGATAGCGCGTGTCGAAGCCACCGGCGCGGTCGAACACCTCACGGCGGATCAGCAGGCAGGCGCCGGTCACGTAGTCGGTGCGGCGGCGGTACTGGTAGGCCGGCGCGTCGCGCGGCTCGAAGCGCCCGGTGTTCCAGCAGCTGCCGTCGGCGAACACCAGCCCGCCGGCTTCCTGCAGGCGGCCGTCCGGATAGACCAGGCGCGCACCGGCGATGCCGCAATCGGGACGTTCGGAGAAACAGTCCAGCAGCGCATCGAGCCAGCCGGCGGTGACCTGCGTGTCGTTGTTGAGGAACAACAGGTACTCGCCCTGGGCCGCGGCCGCGCCGGCATTGCAGCTGTCGACGAAGCCCAGGTTGTGCGGGTTGCGCAGCAAGCGCAGGCCCTCCACTTGCGCCAGGGCCGAGGCGCTCTCGTCCGGCGAGGCGTCGTCGACCACGATGACCTCGAACGCCGCCTTCGCCCCGTGCCGGGCCAGGGAGCGCAAACAGGCCAGCGTGTAGGCGAGCTTGCCGTGGATCGGGATGACGATGGAAACCCGCGGCGGCGCCGCTGTCTGCGGCAGCGCGAAGGGCGCGAAGGGTTCATCCAGCGGCAGCAGCGCCAGGTCCTCGGCAACGGCGGGGCGCGTCTCCAACTCCTGGCGCACGCGCGCCAGCGTCCCGCGCCAGCCGCGCAGCGCGATGCTGCCGCGCATGCGCTGCAGCTGGTAGCCCAGGCGTTTGAGGCGCCATTGCAGATTGCCGATCAGGGGATGGCCCTCGACCGATCAGAGGTTCTGGTAATTCGGCCCCGACCCGCCCTCGGGCGTGACCCAGGTGATGATCTCGTAGGGGTCCTTGATGTCGCAGGTCTTGCAGTGCACGCAGTTGGCGGCGTTGATCTGCAGGCGCTTGCCCGCGTCGTCCTCGACGATCTCGTAGACGCTGGCCGGGCAGAAGCGCGTGCAGGGGTTGCCGTATTCGACGCTGCAGCGCTCGATGCAGATATTGGTGTCGGCCACGTGCAGGTGGATCGGCTGGTCCTCGTCGTGTTCGGTGGCGGCGAAGTAGACGCCGGCCAGGCGGTCGCGCGGGGGCAGTTCCCGCGTGACGTAGTCGCGCCTGGGTTCCTCGTGTTCGCCGAGCTTGTCGAGCGAGCACCAGTCGGCCTTGTTCTTCAGCGTCCATGGCGAGGCGCCGCGGGTGAGCGTCTCCCAGGCGGCGTTGGCCATGCCGAACCACAGGCCCTTCTTGAAGCCGGGCTTGATGTTGCGCACCTGCTTCAGTTCCTCCATCGCCGGCGAGGCGCGCAGTGCGGCATCGAAGCCGGCGGGCTTCAGGCGGTTGGCGGCCAGGTGTTCGGCGGCGAGCATGCCGCTGCGGATCGCCTGGTGGGTGCCCTTGATCTTGGGCACGTTAAGGAGGCCCGCGGTGTCGCCGATCAGGAGGGCGCCGGGCATCTCCACCTTCGGCAGCGATTGCCAGCCGCCGGTGACGATGGCGCGCGCGCCGGCCGAGAGGATGCTGCCGCCCTCGAGCAGCGGCTTGACGTGCGGATGGTTCTTCCATTGCTGGAAGGCTTCCCACGGCTTGTAGTCCGGGTCGCGGTAGTCCAGGCCGCTGACGTAGCCCAGCGCGATGCGGTCGCCATCCAGGTGGTAGAGGAAGCTGCCGCCGTAAGTATGGTTGTCGGCCGGCCAGCCGATGCTGTGCACGATCTTGCCGGGGGTGACGCGGCCGGCGGGCACGTGCCACAGCTCCTTGATGCCGATCGAGTAGCCCTGCGGGTCGGAGTCCTTCGCCAGGTCGAAGCGCTTGATCAGCTGCTTGGTCAGGCTGCCGCGCGCGCCCTCGGCGAGCACGGTGACCTTGGCCTTGATGTCGATGCCCTGGGTGTAGCCCGGCTTGTGCGTGCCGTCCTTGGCCACGCCCATGTCGCCGATGCGCACGCCAGCGACCGAGCCGTCCTCGTCATAGATGTTGTCGGCAGCGGCGAAACCGGGGAACACGTCCACGCCCAGCGCCTCGGCCTGCGGCGCCAGCCAGGCGCACATGGCGCCGAGCGAGACGATGAAGTTGCCGTGGTTGCGCATGCCCGGCGGCACCGGGAGCTTGCGGCCGCCGGTCCTGGTCAGCAGCCAGAACTCGTCCTCGCCGGCGGGCACGCAGACCGGCGGCGGGTTGTCGCGCCAGCCGGGCAGCAGGGCATCGAGTGGACCCGGTTCGATCACCGCGCCGGAAAGGATCTGCGCGCCGACGGTGGATGCCTTCTCGATCACGCAGACGGTGGTCTGGGGCGAAAGCTGCTTCAGGCGGATCGCGAACGACAGCCCGGCGGGGCCGGCGCCGACCACGACCACGTCGTATTCCATCGTCTCGCGTTCGCTCATGGCGGACTCCGTGCCTGCGTACCAAGGTAAGACCGGCATTGTCCGGTTTCGCGCGCCTGGCGGCAAACCGGACTCTTCACTCGCGAGCGCTTGCAATCGCTTTGCTGGCCATGGCGATAATCGGGATATCCGATACAACAGGACGAGGCATGAATTCGACCGCGATCGCCGACATTGACCTGCGCCGCGCCAGCGTGTGCCAGTTGCTGCACTGGCTGGCGGTCGGACGCGTGCAACCCCAGGCGCTGGCGGACGCTTACCAGGGTGCGATCGAGCGGATCAATCCCGAACTCAATGCCTACGTCGATCTGCGGCCGGGCCTGCTGCAGGAACAGGCGCGCACCGCGACCCATCGCCGCCGCGATGGCGTGCTCGGGCGACTGGACGGCATCCCGATCGCATTGAAGGACAATTTCGACATGGCCGGCTGGCCCACCCGCGCCGGCCTGCCCGGGCGCGAGAAGCCGGTGCAGGACGATGCCCACGTGGTGTCGCGCCTGCGCGCCTCCGGCGCGGTGCTGGTGGGCAAGACCAACATGGACGAAGCCGCGCTGGGCGCCGCCACCGACAACCCGCACTACGGGCCTACGCACAATCCTTACAAGCACGGCTACAGCGCTGGAGGCTCCTCCGGCGGCGCGGCAGCGGCGGTTGCCGCCGGGCTTGCGGCGGCCGCGGTGGGCTCGGACAGCCTCGGCTCGATCCGCATTCCGGCGAGCTACTGCGGCGTGTACGCGATCAAGCCCACGCACGGGGAGATCTCCACACGCGGCAAGTTGCCGGCGGCACGCCGGCTCGATGCGGTCGGCTTGCTGGCGCGCAGTGCCAACGACCTCACCGTGCTGTTGCAGGTGCTGGCCGGCTACGACGCCGACGACCCTCGCTCGCGCCGTCGCCGTGTCGCCTTCTCCCCGCCGGACTGGGAGCCCGGCAACCTGCGTGCGGGCCTGTTGCCGGACCTGGCGGCGGTGGGTGTGGACGCGGAGGTGATCGAAGTGTTCGAGGCGGCGCTGGCCAGGTTGCCGCGTGAGCTGGGCGAACGGCGCACGGTGGATTTCGCCGATTGGAATTTCGCCCGCTCGCGCCGCGCCGGCCTGCTGCTGATGGAAGCGGAGATGCTCGGCACCTTCGCCGCCGACCTGGCCGACACCACGCATCCGGTTTCGCCCCGGTTGCGCGGGATGCTCGAGTACGCCGCGCGCAAGAGCGCCGCGGACTACGCCGTGGCCGACCGCGTGCTGGACGCCGCCACGCTCAAGATGCGACGGCTGTTTGCGCAGATCGACGTATTGGTCTTGCCGACCACGCCGCAGGGTGCGTTTGCGCTGGACGGGCCGGCGCCCGATTCCGCGGCGGATCTGACCAGCTTCGCCAGCCTTGCAGGCTGTCCCGCGGTGAGCATGCCGATGGGCGTGCTTAGCGACGGCCGACCGATCGGCCTGCAGTTCGTCGGGGCGCGCGGTTCGGATCTGCGTCTGCTGGAACTGGCGGCGGTCTGTGCCTCGTCGCTGGACGCGGACCCGCCCTATCCGGCGATCGCCTGACGCAGGTCCGGGCGGAAGCGATGTCGATCGGCGATCTGTTCGCTGCTTCCGCCGGCCTGCAACCGCTGGATCTGCCGGGCGCCGAACTGGCGTACTGGCCGGCATGGCTGGCTCCGGCCGAGGCCGATGCGCTGTTCGAGAGCCTGTATGTGCAAGTCCCATGGGAGACGCACGTGATCCGGATCCGTGGCCGCGACGTCAGTTCGCCCAGGCTCAGCTGTTGGATCGGCGACCCTGGCGCGAGCTACGTGTATTCGCGCACGCGCTTCGAACCCCGACCCTGGCCTGCGGCGCTGGCGGCGCTGCGCACGCGCATCGATGAGGCCTGCGGCGCAAGCTTCAACAGCGTGCTGGCCAATCTCTACCGCGACGGCCGCGATGCGATGGGCTGGCACAGCGACGACGAGCCGGAACTTGGGCGGGAGCCAGTCATCGCCTCGCTCAGCCTGGGCGCCGAGCGGCGCTTCGTGTTCCGCCGCAAGCCCGCACGGGGGCAGGCGGCAGCACGCGCCGCGCTGGAGCTGCGCCTGGCACACGGCAGCCTGCTGCGCATGGCCGGCGCCACCCAGCGCCTGTACCAGCATGCGCTGCCGCGCGCGCTGCGGATCGCCGCGCCGCGCATCAACCTCACGTTCCGACGGATCGGCTAGTTGCCGTCGAGGCGCGTCCGCAAGTCGACGCAGCGCGGTGCGCGGCTTGGCTTGCAACGGGGTGCCGGCGATAATCGCGGCTTTCCCCAAGGTGCCCGTGCGATGACCGAGAAGACCGTACTCAACGACACCCATCGCGCATCGGGCGCGCGCATGGTCGATTTCGGCGGCTGGGACATGCCGATCAACTACGGCTCGCAGATCGAGGAACATCACGCGGTGCGCCGCGATGCCGGCATGTTCGACGTCTCGCACATGACGGTGGTCGACCTGCACGGCCCGCGCACGCGCGAATTCCTGCGCCACCTGCTGGCCAACAACGTCGACAAGCTCAAGGCGCAGGGCAAGGCGCTGTACTCGTGCATGTTGAACGAGCGGGGCGGAGTGATCGACGACCTGATCGTTTACTTCTTCGACGAGGCGCATTTCCGCCTGGTGGTCAACGCCGCCACGCGCGCCAAGGACCTGGCCTGGATCGGGCAGCAGGCGCAGGCCTACGGCGTGGAGGTGAAGGAGCGTCCCGACTTCGCCATGATCGCGGTGCAGGGCCCCAGCGCGCGCGCCAAGGTGATCGGCCTGCTGCACGAAGTCGATCGCCCGCGCATCGAGAAGCTCGGCCGCTTCGCCGCCGCCGCGGCGCAGGGTCCTCACGGCATGGGGCTGTTCATCGCGCGCACCGGCTACACGGGCGAGGACGGCTTCGAGATCATCGTGCCGGCCGAGCACGCGGTGGCCCTGTGGCAGGCGCTTGCCGGCGCGGGTGTGAAGCCGGCTGGCCTGGGCGCGCGCGACACGCTGCGCCTGGAGGCCGGCATGAATCTCTACGGCCAGGACATGGACGAGAGCGTTTCGCCGTGGGAGGCCAACCTGGGCTGGACCATCGCGCTGGACGAGGGCCGCGACTTCATCGGCCGCAAGGCGCTGGAGGCGCAGAAGGCCGCCGGCGTGCCGCGCGTGATGGTCGGCCTGGTGCTGGACGAGAAGGGCGTGCTTCGTCACGGCCAGAAGGTGCTCACCGCCAATGGCGAAGGCGAGATCCTCTCGGGCAGCTTCGCCCCCACGCTGGACAAGGCGGTGGCGTTCGCCCGCATCCCTGCCGGCGATCCGGGCCAGGTGCGCGTGGACATCCGCGGCCGCGAGGTGCCGGTGCGCGTGGTGAAGTACCCGTTCGTGCGCGACGGCAAACCCTGCGAAGGCATCTGACGGCCTGCACCTCTTTCTACTGAGCATTCATCGTAGCGGCTAGAATCGCCGCTCTCTTCCCTCGAACGAACGACTGGACCCGACCATGAGCGAGATTCCCGGCGATCTGAAGTTCCTCAAGTCCCACGAATGGGCCCGCATCGAAGACAACGGCGTGGTGCGCGTGGGCATCTCCGACCACGCGCAGGGCCAGCTCGGCGATCTGGTCTACGTCGAGCTGCCCGAGATCGGCGCGAGCGTGCAGGCCGGCACCGGCGTGGCGGTGGTCGAATCGGTGAAGGCCGCTTCGGACATCTATTCGCCGGTCTCCGGCGAGATCGTCGAGGTCAACGAGCTGCTCAACGACAAGCCCGAGACCATCAACGAGGATGCCTTCGGCGACGGCTGGATCTTCGCCGTGCGCATCAGCGACAAGGCCGAGCTGGACGACCTGCTCGACGCCGACGCCTACGCCGAACAGATCGAGAACGAGGACCACTGACGGTCCGGCATCGTGCGTCGCCATCGGTGGCGCACGAGCCGATCCCAGGGGTCGGTGCGGCCCGTGCCTCCCGTCTTGGACGACCGCCCGGAAGGGTGAGGTCGTGGGTCGGGAGGCGATCGGTGGTTGCCGCCCGATGCCTCCCTGGTCGACTACCGTTCATTCGGGCGCGGGGTCCCGCGCACTGCTTTTCGATGCCGCGCGTGCACGATCATGGTGTGCGCGGATCTCTTGCGGATGAAATATGCAATCCGCCGCAAAGCCTTGTGTGGCAAAGGTTTGAGGTGCGTCAGGCCTGGCGGGAAGTATTTTTGAATGGACATCCATACGTCCAAATAAAAATGCTTGATTAATCCGTCATGCGTTGCCGCGCGGCGCTTTGCGGGGTCGTCGGAGGGGTTTGGACCGGATGCATTTTCCGGTCGAAATCAATTGACAGTTGAAATCTTCGGGAATAGCTTTCGCCTAGATTGAGGGGAACAGGTACATATGGCTGCATCGAAATTCATCACGCCTTATGTCGGTCACGGCGAAAAGGCAGGCGCGGTGCGCAAGATCACCGTGTCGATTCCGTTGCATGTCCTGCGTCTGCTTTCTGACGAGCGCACTCGCCGTCAGGTCAACAATCTTCGGCACGCCACCAACAGCGACCTGCTGGTGGAGGCGTTCCTGCACGCTTTTACTGGGCAACCACTGCCAACTGATGAGGAGCTGAGACGAACCATGGCCACTGCCAAGAAAACCGCTGCAAAGAAACCGGCCGCCAAGAAGGCGCCCGCCAAGAAGACCGCTGTGAAGAAGGCCGCCGCGAAGAAGCCGGTTGCCAAGAAGCCGGCCGCCAAGAAGGCCGTCGCCAAGAAGGCCGCCCCGAAGAAGGCTGCCGCCAAGAAGCCGGCCGCCGCCAAGAAGGCTGCCGTCAAGAAGGTTGCTGTGAAGAAGGTTGCCGCCAAGAAGGCGGCCCCGAAGAAGGCTGCACCGGCCAAGGTGGTCAAGGCCACCACGGCCGCCAAGGTCACCAAGAAGTAAGCACTAGAAAACCAACGAGCGGTATCGACTTTCTCTCCCTGCGGTGCCCAGCGCAGGGAGGGTACTTCGAAGAGCGATTCGTCCCGGCCCCGGCTGGGACGCTTCGTTTTTGGGAGGCCAAAAGGCCGGATTCACCGCGGTTCCCGATTTGCCGCAAAGCCGCATTGGGGGTAAGTTGTGCGTACTCGCGCCGCGCACGTCCAGGGGGACGGCCGCTCCTACAGGGGGAAAAAAGCGCGGGTATCTCATGCCAATCGGTGAACGTCCCATGGATACCCGTTCCAGTTCTATGCGCGCGCATGCGCGCGGGGCCGTCCGGCCCACCTTGCTGGCCGTTGTCGCCATCATCGTCCTGTTGGCGGTCGCCAGCTGGTTCCTGATCATCCAGCCGCACCAGGAGCTGATGATGCAGGACGCCGGCGGCCACCCGTCCACGCCGGTTTCCACCGACAAGATTTCCGTGCCTCCGCCGGCCAACGTCGAGGCGATGGACGTGAACCAGCTGCTGGCCGAAGCGCGCAAGGCGATGAACGACCATCGCGTGCTCGCCCCGGCCGGCAACAACGCGTTCGAGTTCTACCTCAAGGCGCTGGAGAAGCAGCCGGGCAATCCAGTGGCGACCGATGCGCTGCGCGAGACGTTCCCCTTCGCCGCCAGCGGCGCCGAGCAGGCGATCAACGGACGCGATGTCAACGAGGCGCAGCGTCAGATCGACCTGCTGGCCAAGGCCGACCCGGCCAACTACACGGTGACCATCCTGCGGTCCAAGCTCGATGCCCAGCGCAAGCTGCTGGACAAGGAACAGCAGCAGGCGCTCGACCAGCAGCGGCAGCAGCAGCTCGCTGCCGAAAAGGCCGCGGCGGACAAGGCGGCGGCCGAGAAGCTCGCGTCGGAGCAGAAGGTCGCGCAGCAGGCCGAACCGCAGAAGCCCACCGCGCAGGCGCCGGCCGCCCAGCAACAGGTCGCCGCCGCCGAGGCCAAGCCTGCCTCCGAGGCCGCGGCCGCCACCGAGCCGGTGCTGATCCGCACGGTGCAGCCGCGCTACCCGACCCAGGCGCGCCGCGCCAACCTGGAAGGCTGGGTGGTCGTCAGCTACAACATCGACACCGACGGCAACGTCAACGGCGTCAAGGTGCTGGATGCGCAGCCGCGCCACTTGTTCGACCGCGAGGCGGTGGACGCGGTGGAGCGCTGGAAGTTCAAGCCGGCCACGCGCAACGGCGTGCCGGTGGAAGCCAACCGCCAGCAGCGCATCGTGTTCAAGCTCAACCAGTAACGCGATCGACGATGACGAAGAAAAGGCGGCGCTTTCCGGCGCCGCCTTTTTCATGCCCGCCGGATGGCTCAACGATGCCGTCGATGCCGGGGCGCGCGATTTCTGCTCGGCTCGGCCGGCGCACTGGCGGCCGGCGGGTCCTTCTCGACGCCCGCCCAGTCGACCGCGGGCAGGCCTAGCAGGCTGTCGAACACCATCGGCATCAGCCCCGAGGGCGTGGGCACGCCCGCGTTCCACAGCGTCACCACGCCGGCGTGGTACTTGGGGAAGAAGCCGATCATCGTGCGGTAACCCTCCACCGCGCCGGCGTGATAGATCAGCGTCTCGCCGCCGTAGGTGAATACCCGCCAGCCCAGCGCGTAGTGCGCGGCGCTGAGCCGGCCACTGCGCCAGGGCGAGGAGTGCAGCTCCACCGGGGTAGGGACGCCGGGCGTGTGCAGCACGCTCAGCGCCGCCGGCGAGAGCACGTCCGGGCGGCCGCCCATCTGCGCGATCAACCATTGCTCCATGTCGCGCAGGCTGGCGTTGACGCCCGCGGCCGGCGCGACGCGGTAGTAGTTTTCCTTCGGTTCGAACGGCACCCAGCCGCGCCGCGTGCGCCGATGCGGGCGCGCCCAGCTCTTGCTCGATTCGAGTCCGGCCCGGCCGTAGCTGGCGGTGGCCATGCCCAGCGGCAGGAAGATGCGCTGGTCGACCAGCTTGTAGAAGAAGGTGCCGGTCATCGCGTAGACCACGTCGCCAATCAGGCTGAAGGCGACGTTCTGGTAGCCGTAGCACTTGCCTACGCCGCAGGTCATGTCGACCTCGTCGAGCTTGCGCACCAGCTCCTCGTACGGGACGTCGTCCTCGAGCATGTTGTCGTAGGTGTTGCGCGGCAGGCCCAGGCGCTGGCCGAGGATGTCGGCGACGGTGGCCTGCTGGGTGTCGGGCACGTTCTTGAGCTTGAAGAACGGCAGCACGTTGACCAGCC
The DNA here is from genome assembly GCF_035943815.1 of Frateuria sp. GTDB lineage: Bacteria > Pseudomonadota > Gammaproteobacteria > Xanthomonadales > Rhodanobacteraceae > Frateuria_A. The sequence goes on along the minus strand of NZ_DASZBU010000015.1, from coordinate 352,846 downwards.
GCGTATCCCAGGCCAGCTTGCCGTCCTGCACCAGCACGGCGGTGAGCCCGGTGGCAAAGGCCTTGGACAGCGAGGCGAGGCGGAACACGGTATCGGGCTTCACCGGCTCCTTGTCCGCCGCGTCGGCATAGCCGATGGTGCCTTCGAACACCACCTTGTCGTTGACCACGATCGCGGTAGCCAGCCCGGCGACAGCATCGCGCCGATCGAGTGCGTTGAGCCACTGGCGGTAGGACTCGAGCGTGGCTTTGACTCGTTCCGGCGGCAGGGTCTGCGTGGCCGTGTCGGCGGGAGCCGGAGTGGCCGCCGGGACGCGCGCCGATGCGGGGGTGGTTGCTGCGCCGAGCAGGCCGGCGATCAGCAGGGGAAGCGTACGAAGCTGCATGCCTGGAAGATCCGGCGCAATGCCGTGCTGATGGAAGGAGGGCTCGGCCGGGACGGCACGATGCGCTCGATTGTGGTGCAGTGGAGCCGGGTCCACAACGCGATGGCCGTCGACGGCCCAAGGCTCGCACGCCGGCTGCGAGGGTGCGGCCGGTGGCCGTGCCCATGCTAGGCTTTGCGCCCCACTCGAGGCTGGACTCCCCGTGAGCCTGCGCCACAACGCCCGCGCCGACGAACGCACCGGGTTGACCCTCGCCACGCTGGCCTTCTTCTTCGTGATGGCTGGCTATTACATGATCCGGCCGGTGCGCGACCAATTGGGTGGCGCGGTCGGTTCGCAGTCGCTGCCGCTGTTCTATGCGGTGACCTTCGCCGTGATGATGCTGCTGACGCCGGTGTTCGGCTGGCTGGTGGCGCGTTTTTCCCGTCGCCGCCTGCTGGCCTGGAGCTACAGCTTCTTCATCGCCTGCCTGCTGGCCTTCGTGCCGGCCTTCGTCGCGCAGGATCGGATCGGCGCGCGCATCCTCGGCGTGGTGTTCTACGTGTGGGTCAGCGTGTTCAACCTGTTCGTGGTGTCGCTGTTCTGGAGCTTCATGGCGGACATCTTCGAGAGCCGCCAGGCGCGCAGGGTGTTCCCGCTGATCGCGCTGGGCGGCATGGGTGGCGCGCTATTCGGTCCGCTGCTGACCCGGTACCTGGTGTACGCGCTCGGCGTGGCGCCGCTGCTGGCGGTATCGGCAGCGACGCTGGCGCTGGCGCTGTTGCTGCTGCTGAGCCTGTCCGCGCGCGACGAGCAGGCCGGCGAGGGGCACGCCGCGCAGCCGATCGGGGGATCGCTCTGGGCCGGCGTGCGCGAGCTGTGGTCGCGGCCGTTCCTGCGCTACATGGCCGTGCTGATGCTGTTGGGCGATGGCATCGGCACGCTGGCGTACGCCTTGATGGCCGACTACGCCAAGGCGCATTTCGTCGATCGTGTCGCCCGCACCGCTTTCTACAACGACCTGGACCTGGTCACCAACCTGCTCGGCGTCGTGCTCCAGCTGAGCCTCACCCGCTGGGTGCTGGTCCGCTTCGGCGCCGGCTGGGGGCTGGTGCTGCCGGCGCTGGTCAATGTGGGCCTGCTCATGCTGGTGGCCGTTTTCGGCACCGGCGACTTGCGCATCCTGGGCGCTCTCGTGCCGATGCTCGCGCTGGTGCTCGTGGCCACGCGCGGTTTCGCCTACGGCATGACCAAGCCGGCGGTCGATACGCTGTACACCCGAGTGCCGCGCGAGACGCGCTACAAGGGCAAGAACTTCGTCGAGACGGCGGTGTGGCGCTTTGGTGACGTGCTGGTCACCAGCGGCGTGAGCCTGCTGGCCTGGGCCGGTGTGGGCGTGGGCGGACTGGGGCTGATCGGCGTGGGCGTGGCGACGGCGTCGGCGTGGGTGGCGCGGCTGGCCGGGCGCGCGCCGGACCTGGCGAAGGATTAGCGGCTGCACCTTCCCGAACAGGGAAAGGCAATGCGTCACTCCCAGGGTGATGTAGCGCTCAGCTGGTGATGTAGCGCTGCAGTTGCTCGATCTGCTCGGCCTGCACGTCGATCACGGCCTTGACCAGGTCGCCGATCGAGATCACCCCGACGACCCGCTGGTGCTCGATGACGGGCAGATGCCGCACGCGGCGGTCGGTGCACAGGCGCATGCAATCGAACACATCGGTTTCCGGCGAGACGGTGAGCGGGGCGGCGCTCATGATGTCGGACACTGCGGTCTGTGCCGAAGAGCGGCCCTGCAGGATGACCTTGCGCGCGTAGTCGCGCTCGGACACGATCCCGGCCAGCCGGTCGCCCTCCATCACCACCAGGGCGCCGACGCGGCGTTCGGCCATCTGCCGGATCGCCTCCAGTACCGGTGCGTCCGGTGCGATCGCGTAGACGTCGCTGCCTTTGCCCTCGAGCAGATGCCTTACCTGACGCATGCCTTGGCTCCTCACCCGGCCGCGGCCGGCCGCGTGGGACGAGTCTAGCGCCGCGGCGTCGGCGTGGTGTCAAGGGGCCGGTGGCCGATCCATGCAGCTGGCCAGCCGCTCCTCTTCCACGAAATACAGCGGGCGCTGCTTGCTCTCGGCATAGCTGCGGCCCAGGTATTCGCCGATCACGCCCAGCGCCAGCAACTGCACCCCGCCGAGGAACAGGATCACCAGCATAAGGGTCGGATAACCGCGTACCGGGTCGCCCCAGATCAGCGCCTTGGCCAGCACCCACACGCCGTACACGAAGGCCAGCATCGATGAGCCCAGCCCGACCCAGGTAGCCAGCCGCAACGGTGCCGTGGAAAAGGAAGTGATTCCCTCGATCGCAAGCTGGGTCAGCCGCCAGTAATTCCACTTGCTGCGGCCCGCCTGGCGCGGCTCGCGCTGGTAGCGCACGGCAGTCTGGCGGTAGCCGATCCAGGCGAACAGGCCCTTCATGAAGCGCTGGCGCTCGCGCAGGCGCGCCAGTGCGTCGAGCGCACGGCGGGAGAGCAGGCGGAAGTCGCCGGTATCGCGCGGCAGCGGAGTGTCGGAGAAGCGTTCCATCGCGCGATAGAAGCCGGCCGCGGTGAGACGCTTGAGCCGGGTCTCGCCGGCGCGTGCGCTGCGGGTGGCGTAGACCACGTCGAAGCCGGCGCGCCATTGCGCCACCAGTTCGGGAATCAATTCCGGCGGGTCCTGCAGGTCGGCGTCGATCGCCACCGCTGCGCCTTCGGTCACGTGGTCGAGCCCGGCGGTGAGCGCGGCCTCCTTGCCGAAGTTGCGCGACAGCTTCAGGGCCCGCGCGCGGCCGTCACTGGCGAGCAATCGTTCAATCAGCGCCCAGGTGCCGTCGGTGCTGCCGTCGTCGACGTAGAGTACGGCGCTGTCCAAGGGTAGTGCGTCGAGCACGCGGGCCAGGCGCTCGTGGAAGACATCGAGAACGGCCGCTTCGTTGAACGCGGGGACGACGATGGTGAGTTCGCTCATGGTCAGTGTCCTCGCCGCGGGCGCGGGGGATGGGTGGCGTCGAGGTAGCCGGGGCCGCCGAGCTGCTGCATCTGCCGCTCGATCCACTGGGTGCGGCGCTGCACGTAGGCGCTGGGCTGGTCGGCATGCAGGCGGCGCGGGCTCGGCAGCACCGCGGCCAGGCGCGCGGCCTGGGCGGGGCCCAGCCGCGCGGGCGGCAGGTGGAAGTACGCTTCGCTGGCCGCGCCCACGCCGTAGATGCCATCGCCCAATTCGGCGATGTTCATGTAGACCTCCAGGATGCGCCGCTTGGGCCAGGTCAGCTCGAGCAGCACGGTGAAGTACGTTTCCAGCCCCTTGCGCACGAAGCTGCGGCCGTTCCACAGGAACAGGTTCTTGGCCGTCTGCTGGCTGATCGTGCTGGCGCCGCGCAGGCGGCGGCCTTCATCTGCCTCGTCCAACGCATTCTGGATCGAGTCGAGGTCGAAACCGTGGTGGAACGGAAATTTCTGGTCCTCGCCGGCGACCATCGCCAGCGGCACGTAGGGCGACACCTGTGACCACGGCACCCAGTGCTGGCGCAGGTGGAAGTCCCGCTCGCGGTGCACCAGCGCACCCAGCCGCCGCTCCATCATCACGGCCGAGGTCCACGGCGGAACGAAGCGCAGAACCAGCACCATCAGCCATGACAGGGCCAACCAGGAGACCAGTACGATCGCGGCGATGCGCAGCAGGCGGCGGAGGGCGGTGCGCGGTGCGGGCATCGTCGGGAGCGGCCTCGGGTGGCGGTGGCTTCGTGAGTATAAGCGGGGCGCCTGCGGCCATTGTCCCTGGCCGCCGCGCCCCCATCTGGGTGGTTTCCCTGCGCAGAGGTAAGGGCTTCGTGGAAACCGTGCTTGTCGAGGACGTGCTGCATCGCTTCGTGCTGGAACGCGCCGGTGTGCGCGGCGTGCTGGTGCGGCTGGGCGCTGCCTGGCGCGAGGTGGCTGCCCGTGCCGACTATCCGCCGCCGTTGCGCGACCTGCTCGGCCAGAGCCTGGCGGCCAGCGCGCTGCTCACCGGCAACATCAAGTTGGAGGGTGCGCTGTCGATCGAACTCAAGAGCAGCGGCGCACTGCGCCTGCTGTTCACCGAATGCAGCGACCAGGGCCGCCTGCGCGGCCTGGCGCGCTGGAGCGACCCGCTGCCGGAGCCACTGGATCTCTCGGCGCTGCCCGGCGCGGTGATGGCGATCACCATCGGCCACGCCGAACGCGGCCAGCGCTACCAGGGGCTGGTGGAACTGAGCCAGCCGGAACTTGCCGGTGCGCTTGAAAACTACTTCCGCCTCTCCGAGCAGTTGCCGGCACGGCTGCTGCTGGCCACCGACGGCGAACACGCGGTCGGCCTGATGCTGCAGAAGCTGCCCGGCGAAGGCGGCCACGGCGTGGTGGAGGACGAGGACGCCTGGGGCCGCGTGCTGCACCTGACCGGCACGCTCGGTCGCGAAGAGATGCTCGGCACCGCGCCCGAGCAACTGCTGTACCGGCTCTACCACGAGGAAACCGTGCGGTTGTTCGAGCCGCGTCCACTCGTGTTCGGCTGCAGCTGCTCACGCGAGCGCGTCGAGTCCATGCTGCGCTCGATCGGTCGCGAGGAAGTGGAAGCCGCCCTGGCGGCCCGTGATGGCGAGATAGAGGTGATCTGCGAGTTCTGCGCGCAGCGCTACACCTTCGACCGCATCGATGCCGAACACCTGTTGAGCGGCGGGATCAGCGCCGATACCTCGACCACGGCGCAGTAGCGCGCATCGCCGGCGAACGAGCCGGCGACTAGGCCACGGCCGGCGTCGGATCGGCCGGGAGCCATATGCCGATCGGCTGCGGGCGGGCGAACAGGAAGCCCTGGCCAAAGCGGCAGCCGACGCGCATCAGGGCCTGGCGCTGGTACTCGTCCTCGATGCCTTCGGCGATCACCAGCATGTTCAGCGAATCGGCCAGCACCTGGATCGCCCGCACCACGGCCAGGCCCTGGCTTTCGCCCTCGCGCGGCAACTCGGTGATGAACGAGCGGTCGATCTTGAGCGTCTCGAACGGATACTGGTGCAGGTAGCTCAGCGAGGAGTAGCCGGTGCCGAAGTCGTCCAGCGCGACCCGTACGCCGCGGCTGCGCATGTTTTCCAGGATGCGCTTGACCTGCGCGGGGTTGTCCAGCAGCGCGCGCTCGGTCACCTCGATGCGCACTTGCCGCGGCGGCAGGCCGTGCTCGGCCAGCAGGGCGAGCAGGCGGGCGTCCAGGTCAGGCACCCGGAAGTGGCGGCCGGAGACGTTGATGCTGACGAAGCCATCCTTGCCCAGCAGGCGGGGCGCCTGCACGCAGACCTGCTCGAAGATCTGCCAGTCGATGCTTTCGGCGCAGCCGGCCTCCTCGGCGATCACCAGGAACTCGCCCGGGGCGAGCAAGCCACGGTCGGGATGGTGCCAGCGCAGCAACGCCTCGTAGCCGACCACGCGGCCATCCTCCAGCGCGACGATGGGCTGGTAGAAAGGCACGAACTCGTTGCGCGCCAGGCCACGGCGCAGGTCGCTTTCGAGCTCCAGCAGGGACAGCGCCTCGCGGCGCAGGCGGTCGTCGAACACCGCGGCGCGATGGCGGCCTTCGTCCTTGGCGCGGTACATCGCGGCGTCGGCATCGCGCAGCAGTTCTTCCGGCTTCTGGTAATGCGGGCCGGGCAGGGCCACGCCGATGGAGGCCGAGGTGAAGATCTCCTTGGCGCCGAGCCGGAAAGGGGTCTGCAGCTCGCTGATGACGCGCTCGGCGACGACCACCGCAGTGGCCGGGTCGCTGATGCCCTCGAGCAACACGGCGAATTCGTCGCCACCCAGCCGGGCAACCACATCACGGGTCTTCAGGCAGGCGCGGATGCGTCCGCCTACCTGGAACAGCAGATCGTCGCCGACCAGATGGCCGACGGAGTCGTTGATGACCTTGAAGCGATCCAAATCGATGAAAAGCACCGCAAACCCGGCCTCGGGCTCGGATCGATAGCGTTCCAGCGCCTGCTCCATGCGCTGCAGCAGCAGGGTGCGGTTGGGCAGGCCGGTCAGCGAATCGTGCAGGGTTTCGTATTTGAGGCGGCGCTCCACGCGCTCACGCTCGGCGATCTGCTCGCGCAGGTCGCGGTTGGCCAACGCCAGCGCGCGGGTGCGCTCGGTGACGCGCCGCTCCAGGCCGGCGTAGGCCTGCTTGAGCGATTCGGTGGTGTGCTTGCGTTGCAGCGCGTTGGCGATGTGGTAGCTGACGAAGGTGAGCAGCTCCTGGTCGCGTTCGTTGTAGGTGTGCTCGGGGGTGTAGCTCTGGACCGCCAGCGCGCCCATCACCTTCTCGCCCCAGACCAGCGGCACGCCCAGCCAGCACAGCGAATGGGCGCCCTGGCGCTCGATCTCCCCCAGCGCGGTCAGCCGCTCCAGCTCGCCCGAATCGGCCAGCAGCGGCTTGCCGTGGCGCAGCACGTACTCGGTCGCGCCGCGGCCATGCAGGCGCGGGGCTGGCACGTTGTCGACCTCGTCGATCGAGTAGGGGAAGGTCAGCTGGCCGCTCTCTTCGTCCAGCAATGCGATGTAGAAGTTGCGCGCGTAGATCAGGCCGCCGATGACCCGGTGCACCGCTGCATAGAAGGTGTCCAGTCCTTCCGAGGTGCTGGCCAGTTCGGCGATGCGGAACAGCGCCGCCTGCAGCCGCTCGCCACGCTGGCGTTGCAGCACCTGCTGGCGCAACACGCGGTTGGCCTCGCGCAGGGCGGCGGTGCGGTCGGCGACACGGCGTTCGAGCTCGGCCTGGGCCTGGCGCTTTTCCAGCGCGGTCTGCACGTGCTGGGCGACGTAGCTGAGCAGTTCGCGGTCCTGCGGCGTGTACTGGGTGTCGGCGCGGTAGCTCTGGATCACGATGCCGCCGACCACCTTGCCTTCGCGCAGCAATGGCACGCCGAGCCAGTGCTCGCAATCCGGGCCGATCCGCACGAGCCGGTTGCCGACGGTGCGGTTGAGCTCCTCGATCGAGCCCATCATGGCGCGGCCGCCCTTGAGCAGGTTCCAGGTCAGGCTGTGTTCCAGCTCGGCCAGCGGAGCGCTGCGCTCGGGCGAGGGCGGATCGCGGTCGGCGGCGTCGGCGTAGTAGGGGAAGCGCACGCTGTCGGTGGCTTCGTCGTACAGCACGACGTAGAAGTTTTCGGCGTACATCAGGCTGCCGACGATGGCGTGCAGCGAACGCATCATATGGGTCATGTTGCGCTCGGTGCCCGCCTGCTCGGCGATCGCGAACAGCGCGCGCTGCAGGCGCTCGGCAAGCGCCAGGCGGGAGATCGCCTCGTACAGGCGGGCCGTCTCGGCCTGCTGCCGCAGCCGGGTGGTGGCCAGGCGGCCGAACCAGGACAGCCGCTCTCGCAGCGGCTGCGCCAGCGGCACTTCCGGCTCCAACACCAGCACGCGCAGGCCTTGCGGATCCTCGGCCAGCTCTATCCGTCCGCTGGACGTCGGCGCTTCGTCCCCGCCCAGCAGTCGCCAGCCCAGGCGGGCACGGACATGCCAGTCCGAGAGCAGGGTTTCGCACACGGCGGCCACGCCGGCAGCGTCCGGTGCGCCGAACAGCCGTTCCACGGCCCGGTGCAGCGCTTCCCGGTCGGCCGGGAACGGCAGGGGCTCGCGGGAGGGTGGCACCGGGCTCATTTTGCGGTTCTCGGTTTCCGTGGCGGGCCGTAGCGCGACTATATCCTGCGACGCGGTCCTGGCGGAGCCGGGTTTGCCTTGATTTTCATTTGGACGGAACCCCAGTTTCACGCCACGGTCCATACCCGGGGATATGTGGCTGGGTTCACCATTTCGGCGACCGCCAGGGGGCCGTGGGGTGTTAGGTAAACGTAAAGCGGGCTATACTCTCCTCCATCGAATTCCCCCAGTCACCGAAAGACCAGACTCACGATCATGCGCCGCCTGCTGCCACTGCTGACCTTGCTCGTGCCGCTCGCCGCGGCAGGGCAGTCGCTGGACGGCGACACGCACGCGCTGGCACAGCAGCTGCTGCGCCAGACGCCTGACCAGATGGCCGACTTCGGCCAGGGCGTGGTGGTGCCGCTGTGGCGCGGCCATGACGGTCGCATGCTGATGTTGAAGGCCGACGCACAGCCGTCCGTGCCGGGTCAGCAGGGCGATGCGCCGCTTGCCTTCCAGGCGGTTGACGCTGGCAGCGTGATGTCCAGCACCTTGCAGTACGGCCTGGATCCGAACCTGCAGATCCACGCCGGCGTGAGCGAGCACAACTGGGTCTCGCGCGGCCCGCGGGTGATCGGCAGCGAGATCGGCGCCACCTACAACCTCGGCCGCTATAGCGTGGGCCTGAGCGTGGGCGCGGACTCGACGCCCGACCAGCGCCTGCCGCGCGTATTGCCGGGCGCCACGCCTGGCGTCAACGGCTTGCCGGATTTCGACAGCAGCGCCCAGCTCAACGCTCGCGGGCGCGTGGCCGTGGGCGGACAGAGCGGCATCGACCTGGGCGCCAGCGTGGGCCGCATCCGCCTGCTGCCCGGCAACGTGCTGGGCATCAACACCCTCGACCAGAAGGCGCTGAGCTTCGGCGTCGACCATGGCCCGCTGAGCGGCACCCTGATCGGCCGCACCATGCAACCGGCCTTGCCCGGTGGCTTCTATGGCGACAAGCGCTGGAGCAGCATCGATCTGGGCGTCACCCTGCGCCTGCCCTGGCAGGGCGAGTTGAGCATCGGCGCGCAGAACCTTTGGTCATCCGGCTCCTCGGTGCCGACACCGTCGGGTCCGGAGCCCGACCAGTCGCGCACGCCGTACGTGCAGTACCACCAGGATCTGTAGGACTCTGCTCGTTCCAAGAAAAAGGCCGTCGCAAGCGACGGCCTTTTTTTGTTGATGCCGATTCGGTGCGGTCAATCGGCCTTTCGGCGGATGCGCAGGTCCCCGCTGAAGGTCTCCACGTGGATTCGGCCGCGGGCGCCGGCGATCTCTGCGTTGAGTTCGCTGCCGGGGCCATGTTCGTGCTTGCTGACCTTGCCGAAATCACTTCGCAAGTCTCCGCTGAAGCTGCTGGCCTGGATCGCTGCCGACAGGTTCGAAGGCACCTGGATCTGCACGTCGCCGCTCATGCTGTCGATGTCGAGGCTGCCGCGGTCGGCAACGGCGCCACTGACCTGCACGTCGCCGGACACGGTGCTCAGGTTGAACTTCTGCCAGGGCCCGCCGGAAGCCTGGATCCTTCCCGAAACGGTTTGCAGGTCGGCGTTGCCGCCCAGCGCAGGCGCGAGGATGTCGCCGCTGACCGTCTGCAGGTGAGCGCGTTCGGCGTGGCCGGACTGCTGCACCGTGCCGCTCACGGTGTCGACGGTGAGCATCGGCGTGCGGGCATCGACACGCACCCGGCCGCTGACCGAGTTGACCGAGATCTCGCCGCCATCCATGCCGTCGATGCCCAGGGGCGCGCTGACCACGTTGACGTCCAGCCTGGCGCCTTTGGGTACGTGGAGCTCGAGGCTGGTTGGGCCCATCGCGTTGTCGCCGTTCCAGTTGAACCAACCGTGCGAACCGCCCTGCGGCTTGACCTTGATTTCCAGGTCGCCGTTGTCGCCCTCGATGACCAGCGGCGCCGCGCCATTGCCGAGCGTGCCGCCGACTTGGACTTCATTGCGATCCCAGGCGACGATGGTGACCTGGCCCTTGACGTTGCTTACGCTGACGCGCGCATCCGGCGAGGCGGCGTGGCGCAGGTTGATGGGCGTGTCGGCAAGCGCCTGGCCGATGCAAAGGGCGAGCAGCAGGGGAAGATAGCGCGCGGTTTTCATGATGACTCCTGGATGTGTCTCAGCCTGCCTGCTGGTCGAGCTGGCGCAGCCGCGATTGCTGTTGCCGGGTGCGCGACAAGAGCCGCTGCAGCGCCGGTGAATGGGGGGCCTGCTCGATCGCCTGCTTCAGTTCCAGATTGGCCGCATCGAGCACGACGGCCGCACCGGCGAGGCGCGGATCGCCCGGTTTCCATGGCGCCTGCGTGGCCGCAATGGAGTTTTGCGAAGGAGCGGGCAACCTGTCCTGGCGCAGGGAGAGTCCTACTGCGAGCAGACTCAGGCCGGCGAAACTGGCGGCAAGCAGCCAGCCCGGGCGCGCGCTGGATCGGGCCGCGGGCTGGGCCGGCTCCAGCGCGGCGTCGATACGCGTCCACAGATCCGCCGAAGGCGTGACGGGCGCACGCAGTTCGCGCAACTGGCGACGCCATTCGAATTCGTTCATGAGCGTTCTCCGGGTCCGAGCATCCGGCGCAGCAGCGCGCGTGCGCGATGCAGCTGTGCCTTCGAGGTACCGACGGCCATGTCCAGTTCGCTGGCGATTTCCTCGTGGCGCCAGCCTTCCACGTCGTGCAGCACGAGCACCGCCCGCGCGCGGGGCGGCAACTTGGCGATGGCGCGCTCGAGCTCCTCGCGTTCGGCGGCGCAGAAGGGCACCTCGCCGGGATCGGGCAGATCGTCCTCGCCGACGAAGCCGACCGGCTGGGCACTGCGCGAGCGGATGTCCATCAGCGCCACGTTCACCGCCAGCCGATACAGCCAGGTGCCGAAGGCGCTCTCGTGGCGAAACTCGGCGAGCTTCTGCCAGGCGCGCACGAAGGCGTCCTGGGTAAGGTCCTCGGCACGCGCGTGGTCGTATCCGGCCAGCCGGTACACCGCGCCGTAGATGCGGTCGACATGCTGTCGGTAGAGCCGCTGGAATGCCTGACGGTCACCCTGGGCCGCAGCGCGCGCATCATCGGCGTCGGCGGACCACGCTACGGGCGGTGGCGGCATCGGGCTTCCGGTGGCGAGGCAGGCGGTGTCCATCTTGCCAGCTTGGATGCGTGAAGTTGGCCCAGCGTTTAACCGCGGCCCCGCCTCTCGCCCGGAGAAGGGACGATCGACGGTCGCCAGGGGCCTTGCCCATCCCTACGCGAAGTCCCCTTCCTCCCCTCGAGGGGGAAAAGTGAGGTTGGTGTTGGCTTGCCCGCCGGCGGCGGGGCGCAGCGGCGATACCCGGCCCCTCTCTCGGGAGAGAGGGGCTTGAGCGCTCCGACTCAGGCGGTGGCGGCGCGGGGCGCGGTATCGGCAGACAGGCCGCTGGCCACGCGCTGCTGCTCCTGGCGCAGACGCACCGGCAGGCGAGGACCGAAGCTGTCCAGGTATTCGCCGATGGCGCCGAGCTCGGCCTGCCAGCCGGCCGTGTCGATGTCCAGCAACTCGGCGGCGGCCTCCCGCGACAGGTTCACGCCCTCGAGCTTGAGCTCGCCCTCGGCCGGCACGATGCCGATCGGCGTTTCGACGCCGCGCGCCTTTTCCTGGACGCGGTCGATCATCCACTCCAGCACGCGCAGGTTCTCGCCGAAGCCGGGCCACAGGAACTTGCCGTCCTTGCCCTTGCGGAACCAGTTGACGTGGAAGATCTTCGGCAACTTCATGCCCGGCTGGTCGAACGACAGCCAGTGCGCGAAGTAGTCGCCGTAGTGATAGCCGCAGAACGGCTTCATCGCCATCGAGTCGCGGCGCAGCACGCCGACCGCGCCGGTGGCGGCGGCGGTGGTTTCCGAACCCATTGCAGCGCCCATCAGCACGCCGTGCGCCCAGTCGCGCGCTTCCATCACCAGCGGCAGCAGCGAGGGACGGCGGCCGCCGAAGACGATCGCGCTGATCGGTACGCCCTGTGCGTCCTCGGCCTTTTCCGACCAGGTCGGGCACTGCCTGGCGCTCACGGTGAAGCGCGAGTTCGGGTGCGCCGCCGGGCCGTTGGCCGGGTCGTACGGACGACCCTGCCAGTCGGTGACAGGCGTGCCGGGCAGGCCTTCCCACCAGGGCTGGTTGTCGGCGGTGACTGCGACGTTGGTGAAGATGGTGTCGCGCGATATCGACTTCAGCGCATTGGAGTTGGTCGCGGTGCTGGTCCCCGGCGCGACGCCGAAGAAGCCTGCCTCCGGATTGATCGCATACAGGCGGCCGTCCGCGCCCGGGCGCATCCAGCAGATGTCGTCGCCAACGGTCCAGACCTTCCAGCCGTCCTTGCGATAGCCCTCCGGCGGAATCAGCATCGCCAGGTTGGTCTTGCCGCAGGCCGAGGGGAAGGCGGCGGCGATGTAGTGCGTTTCGCCATTGGGGTTCTCCAGGCCGACGATCAGCATGTGCTCGGCCAGCCAGCCTTCGTCCCGGGCTTGGTTGGAGGCGATGCGCAGGGCATGGCACTTCTTGCCGAGCAGCGCGTTGCCGCCGTAGCCGGAGCCGTAGGACTTGATCGTGCGCTCCTCCGGGAAGTGCATGATGAAGCGGCGTTCGGGGTCGAGCTCGCCGGTCGAATGCAAGCCCTTCACGAACGCCCCTTCCCGCTCGATGCGCTCCTGCGCCGCCTTTCCCATGCGCGTCATGATGCGCATGTTGGCGACCACATAGGGGCTGTCGGTGACCTCCACCCCGCAGCGCGAAAGCGGCGAGTCGATCGGGCCCATGCAGTACGGGATGACGTACATGGTGCGGCCTTCCATGCAGCCGTCGAACAGCGCGTCGATTTTGGCGTGCGCCTCGGCCGGATCCATCCAGTGGTTGTTCGGGCCGGCGTCGTCCCGGTTCCTGTGGCAGACGAAGGTCAGGTGCTCCACGCGCGCCACGTCGGACGGGTTGGAGCGGTGCAGGTAGCAGCCCGGGTGGGTCTGCTGGTTGAGCTCGATCAGGGTGCCGTCGGCCAGCATCTCCTGGACCAGTTGCTGGTATTCGGTCTGCGAGCCGTCGCACCAGTGGATCCTCGCCGGTCGCGTGCGCGCCGCCACCTCGTTCACCCAGCGCTCGAGCGCTTCCAGCTTGCTGGCCATGATGTCCTCTTCAAGGTCTTAGGAAAAAAGGGTTCCGGAACGCTAGTTTGCGTGCACTGGTATTGCAAGGTTCGGTGCAGCAAAAGACGCGCGCAGGCGTGCGCAACCCGCCCTCTCCGAAAGGGTTATCAGGCAGGAATCAATGTCGCGATCATGTGTTCCACGTAGGCGTCGAAGTCCTCGTGGCTGATGCGTGGCAGGCCCAGCGTGAAGTTGAGCTGCAGGAAGCCGACGTAGGCGGCGTAGGTGAGCCGGGCGCGGTTGAGCGCCTGCGCGGGCGGCAGGCCTGCCTCGCGGAAGGCGGTGGCGAGAAACTCGGTGCGCCGCTGCGATACGCGCGCCATCACCGGCACCACCAGCGGGTGGTCCAGTGCCTTGAGCAGGGCGGCGTAGACGCGGTGCGGCTGCAGCTCGTGCGCGACGCGGCGGAACAGTTCCGGCAGGCGCTCGCGCGGGTCGGCGATGGCCTCGATCTGCGCGATCACTTCGCGCTCGCCGTAGTGCTCCCAGCGTTCCAGCGCCGCCTGCAATAGCGCCTCGCGGGTGCGGAAATGCCAGTAGAAGCTGCCCTTGGTCACGCCGAGCCGGCGAGCCAGCGCCTCTACCGCCAGCGCACCCACGCCCTGTTCGGCGATCACATCGAGGGCGGCGTCTTCCCAGTTCTCGGCGGACAGGCGCGTGCGTTCGGGCTTGCTGCTGGCATTCATTGGCGCATGGTAGCGCTTAGGCGAGGGCGGGCGACAGGCGGTGGACGGCGTCCGGCGGTTGACGGCCATCGGGCGAGCACTCAATACTCATGCGTATGGTAACTGTCCGTACATCCATGGTGACCAGCCACGACGGCCTGCCGCTGGCGGTCGACATCCGCGGCGACGGTGCCCCGACGCTGCTGTTCGCGCACGGTTTCGGCCAGACCCGCGGCGCCTGGAACGGCGCGGCCGACGCCCTCGCGGCGCTCGGCTGCCGCTGCGTGAGCTTCGACAGTCGTGGACACGGCCAGAGCGGTCGGCTGCCCGGCGGCGACTATCACATGGACCAGTTCGCCGGCGACCTGCTGGCACTGGCGCAGGCCCAGTCGCAGGCGCCGGTTCTGGTCGGTGCCTCGATGGGCGGTCTGCTCGGTCTGGTGCTGGCCGGAGAGATCCGCCCCGCGCCGTTCCGCGCGCTGGTGCTGGTGGACATCACGCCGCGTTGGGAGGCTGCCGGGGTGGAGCGCATCCTCGCCTTCATGCAGGCCCATCCGGACGGTTTCGCCGGCTACGCCGAGGCCGCCGAACGGGTCGCCGCCTACCTGCCGCAGCGGCGCGAGCGCAAGCGCGAGGATCAACTGCGCCCGCTGCTGCGGGAGGGCGCGGACGGCCGCCTGCGCTGGCATTGGGATCCGGCTCTGCTCGAAGGCGTGGTGCGCGAGAGCGAACGCTACCAGCCGCGCCTGCTGGCCGCCGCGGCGCGCGTGGATGTGCCGGTCCTGCTGCTGTCGGGCGAACGCAGCGACGTGGTCTCGCGTGACACGGTCGGCGAGTTCCTGAAACTGGTGCCGCACGCCCGCCACGTCGAAGTGGCCGGCGCCACCCACATGCTCGCCGGCGATGCGAACGACGCCTTTACGCGTCAGATCGCCGCCTTCATCCAAGCTGTTTTCCCGGGCGGCGCCACGTGCCGGCCGGCCATTCCGCAAGAGGTGCATTGAAATGTCCGTGTTCCTGACCTTGCTGGCTGCGGTCGTCGCGACCGGCGCCTGCGCCTACCACCGCAGCAGCCTGCGCACCTGGGCGATCGCTACGCTGGCGGCCACGCTCGTGGTCGGCCTGCTGGCCCACGCGCCGGTAACCACGACCGTGCTGCTGGCTATCGAGCTCCTGGTCGCCGTGCCGCTGCTGTTGCCGACCTTCCGCCGTCGCCGGATCAGCGCACCGCTGCTCAAGCTGTTCGCCCGCGCCACGCCCACGCTCTCGGCCACCGAGCAGACTGCGCTGGAGGCCGGCACGGTCGGCTTCGAGGGCGAATTGTTCTCCGGCAAGCCGGACTGGAGGGTGCTGCTTTCCCAGCCCAGGCCGGAGCTGAGCACCGAGGAACAGGCCTTCCTCGACGGCCCGGTGGAAGAGCTCTGCGCGATGATCGACGACTGGCAGATCACCCACGAACTGGCCGACCTGCCGCCGCAGGTCTGGGAGTTCATCAAGAAGAACAAGTTCTTCGGCATGATCATCCCCAAGCAATACGGCGGTCTGCAGTTCTCCGCACTGGCTCACTCGGCCGTGCTGCAGAAGCTTTCCACCGCCTCGGCGACAGTGTCCTCCACCGTCGCGGTGCCCAATTCGCTCGGCCCGGCCGAACTGCTCCTGCACTACGGATCGGAGGAACAGAAGAACCACTACCTGCCGCGCCTGGCGGTGGGCGAGGAGATTCCCTGCTTCGCGCTGACCGGCCCGTACGCGGGCTCCGACGCCACCTCCATTCCCGATTACGGCATCGTCTGCAAGCAGATGGTCGACGGCGTCGAGACATTGGGCATCCGGCTCACCTTCGACAAGCGTTACATCACGCTGGCGCCGATCGCCACGGTGATCGGCCTGGCCTTTCGCATGTACGACCCCGAGCACCTGCTGGGCGACAAGGAAGACCTGGGCATCACCCTGGCGTTGCTGCCGCGCTCCACGCCGGGGCTGGAAATCGGCCGGCGGCACTATCCGCTCAACATCCCGTTCCAGAACGGCCCGGTGCACGGCAAGGACGTGTTCGCGCCGCTGACCACCATCATCGGCGGTCCGCACATGGCCGGGCAGGGCTGGCGCATGCTGGTGGAGGTGCTTTCGGTCGGCCGCGCGATCTCGCTGCCTTCCAACGCCACCGGCGGGATGCGCGCCTCGGCGGCCGCCACTGGCGCCTATGCGCGGATGCGCAAGCAGTTCGGGCTGGCGATCGCCCGCTTCGAGGGCGTGGAGGAAGCGCTCGCGCGCATCGGCGGCCTGACCTACGCCACCGCGGCGCTGTCGCGCGCCACCGCCGCCGCCGTCGACCGCGGCGAGAAACCCGCGGTGACCTCGGCGATCGCCAAGTACCACGCTACCGAATGGGCACGCCAGGTCGCCGGCGACACCATGGACGTGCACGGCGGCAAGGCGGTGCAACTGGGCCCGAAGAACTACGCGGGGCGAGGCTGGGAAAGCGTGCCGATCGCGATCACGGTCGAGGGCGCCAACATCATGACGCGCAGCCTGATGATCTTCGGCCAGGGCGCGATCCGCTGCCATCCGTACGTGCTCAAGGAGATGCAGGCGCTGTCGATCGCCGACTACGGCGAGAAGCTGCGCACCTTCGACCGGCTGCTGTTCGGCCACCTCGGTTTCGGCATCTCCAACGCAGTGCGCAGCTTCGTGCTGGGCGTCACCGGCGCCTCGATCGGGCAGAGCGCGGGCGATGCCTATACGCGGCGCTACTACCGCAAGCTCGACCGCTACTCGGCCGCGCTGGCGCTGTGCGCCGACGTGTTCATGGGCGTGCTCGGCGGCAAGCTGAAGTTCAAGGAGAAGTTGTCGGCGCGGCTGGGCGACGTGCTGTCCTACCTGTACATCGCCAGCAGCATGCTCAAGCGCTACGAGGACACCGGCCGTCCCGAGGCCGACCGTCCGCTGCTGGCCTGGGCCTTCCACGAGTGCATGTGGCGCACGCAGATGGCGCTGGACGGCGCGATCCGGAATTTCCCGGTCAAGCCGGTCGGTTTCCTGCTGCGCGTGCTGGTGTTCCCGTTCGGCCGCCGCGAAGTGCCGCCGTCGGACCGACTGGGCCGGCGCGTGGCCGCGATCCTCACCGCGCCGGGCGAGGCGCGCGACCGGCTGGTCGACTGGGTCTACCTCAAGCCCACGCCGAACAACACGATCGGCCGCATGAACGCGCTGCTGCCCGACGTCATTGCGGCCGAGCCGGTCGAGCGCAAGTTCGGCAAGGCGTTCAAGGCCGGCCAGCTCAAGGCGCACGACTACGACGGCCAACTGGCCGAGGCGGTGCGCGAAGGCGTCATCACCGAAGTCGAGGCCGCGCTGCTCAAGCGCGTGCACGATGGCGTATTCGAATTCATCTCGGTGGACGACTTCGATCCGGCCGAGCTCGGCGCGAAGGTGACGCGGGCGGATCGCAAACAGGAGGCGCAACCGCAGAAGCGCATCGCCTGAGCGTGCCCCGGGGACCTCTCCCCGGAAGGGGGAGAGGAGGAAGCCGCCGCCTGTACACGATAGACGGGTGCCGGGCGAGGCCCTAGGCCGCCAGCACGCAGCGGTCTTGCGGGAGGGCTCCGGTGCCGTTGCTTCCACCATGCGAGTCTCGCGTGTTTCGGGTGGTCGAGTTCCACCTCGTCCGTGCGAGCGCCGCGGTCGGCGGATCCGGGCCAGATGAGCCGGCCGGCCGATGGCATGGATAGCGCGACGGGCTTCAGTCGCGGGTGCGCCACCGGACAGGCGGCACGATCAGCCCGCGCCGCACGGCGACCCACAGCAGCACGGCCGAGACGGTCAGGCACAGCGCCAGCGCCACGACCGAGGCTTCCGCGCCGAACACGCCGCCACTCAGCCAGTCCGGGCCGCTGCGGGTGGAAACCAGCCAGCCATCGGCCTTCAGACCGGAGACCGGGATGCCGTAGACCGTGCCCTGGCAGAAGTTCCAGGCCGCGTGCAGGCCCATGCAGACCGGCAGCGAGCGGGTGACGATGTAGAGCAGGCCGAACAGCAGGCCGGCCTCGATCGCGATCGCCGCCGAACTCCAGAGGGTGGCGCCTGGATTGCCTGCATGGGCGAAACCGAAGAACAGCGCCGAGACCAGCAGCGCCGCCCAGCTGCCCAGGCCTTCCTCCACGAGGCGGAACAGCGCGCCGCGGAACATGATCTCCTCGCCGATGCCGGCACCGATCCCCACCATCAGCAGCGCGGTCAGCCAGTTGGCGTGCGGATTGAAGCCGGTGACGTGGTAGACGCCGAGCAGCCACAGCACGCCGACCACGGTGCTGAACAGCAGCGTGCCCGCCGCGAGGCCGAGCAGGGCGCGCGACGGGGCGTTGCGCGACAGCAGTTCGGTCGGTTTGCGTCGCTCGACCAGGCAGACCAGCACCAGGTAGGCCACCAGCGCCGGCACGATGCGGCCGATCATCTGGCCCAGGCCCACCTGTAGCGGCGTGCCGCCGTGTGTCCAGCCCAGCGCATGCATGGCGATCGTCACCAGCTTCACGCACGGGATGAACAGGGCCACGAAAATCAGCAGCCGCGCGAGCGGCGAAAACACCAGCCAGCGTTTCCAGCCGGGCGTACCCGCGGGTGTGGCGAAAGCGACCTGTTGGCCGGGAACGATCATGGGAGCCTCCGTGATGGGGAGCGCGCAGTCTCCCGTTCTGGGCGGCCGTTACCGCCTGCCATCCGTCATGCCCTGCCGGAGGTCACACTTCCACCGCCGCCGCGTGCTCGCGCGTGGCCGAGAAGCGCACCTGCGGCCAGCGCTCCTGCGCCAGTTGCAGGTTGACCCGCGAAGGGGCGAGATAGACCAGCTCGCCGGCGGCGTCGATGCCGAGGTTCATCGCGTTCTTCTCGCGGAATTCCTCCAGCTTCTTGGCGTCCTCGCAATGCACCCAGCGCGCGGTGGCCACGCCCACCGGATCGAACGAGGCGTCCACGCCGTACTCGTCCTTCAGGCGGTAGGCGACCACGTCGAACTGCAGCACGCCGACCGCGCCCAGGATCAGGTCGTTGCTCATCAGCGGGCGGAAGAACTGCGTGGCGCCTTCCTCGGAAAGCTGCGCCAGGCCTTTCTGCAGCGCCTTCATCTTCAGCGGATCGCGCAGCCGCGCGCGGCGGAACAGTTCCGGCGCGAAGTTGGGGATGCCGGTGAAGTGCACGCTCTCCCCTTCGGTGAAGGTGTCGCCGATGGAGATGGTGCCGTGGTTGTGCAGGCCGATCACGTCGCCCGGAAAGGCGCTTTCGACGATCTCGCGGTCGGACGCCATGAAGGTGAGCGCATTGGCGATGCGCACCTCCTTGCCGGTGCGCGTCTGGATCATTTTCATGCCGGCCGAATAGGTGCCCGAACACACGCGCATGAAGGCCACGCGGTCGCGGTGGGCGGGATCCATGTTGGCCTGGATCTTGAACACGAAGCCGGTGAGCTTGTCCTCTTCCGGCTGGATTTCGCGGCCCAGCGTGGCGCGCGCGCGCGGGCCGGGCGCGTGTTCGACGAAGAAGTCCAGCAGCAGCTGCACGCCGAAGTTGTTGACCGCCGAGCCGAAGAACACGGGTGTGAGCTTGCCGGCGAGGTAGTCGTCCAGGTTGAACGGGTTGGAGGCGCCCTGCACCAGTTCCAGTTCGTCGCGCAGCTCGGCGAGCATGTCCGCGCCGACCGCGGCTTCCAGCCCCGGCGCGTCCAGGCCCTTGAAGATGGTCGAGTCCTGGCGGGTGAAGTTGCGGCCCTGCTCGAACACGTGCACCTCGTCCAGCAGCAGGTGGTACACGCCCTTCAGGCGCTTGCCCATGCCGATCGGCCAGGTCACCGGCGTGCAGGCGATGCCGAGCACCGATTCCACCTCGTCCAGGAGCTCGATCGGCGAGCGGCCCTCGCGGTCGAGCTTGTTGATGAAGGTCATGATCGGCGTGTCGCGCAGGCGGCACACCTCCATCAGCTTGATCGTGCGCTCCTCTACGCCCTTGGCACAGTCGATCACCATCAGCGCCGAGTCCACTGCGGTGAGCACGCGGTAGGTGTCTTCGGAGAAGTCCGCGTGGCCCGGGGTGTCGAGCAGGTTGACGATCTTGCCCTCGTACGGGAACTGCATCACCGAGGAGGTGACCGAGATGCCGCGCTCCTTCTCCAGCGCCATCCAGTCGGAGGTGGCGTGGCGCGCAGCCTTGCGGCCCTTCACCGAGCCGGCCATCTGAATCGCGCCGCCGAACAGCAGCAGCTTCTCGGTCAGCGTGGTCTTGCCCGCGTCGGGATGGCTGACGATGGCGAAGGTGCGGCGGCGGCGGGTTTCTTGGGCGTGCGCGGACATGTGGGTAGTCGGGCGGGGATTCGAACCGTCCATTGTAGCCGGGATCGCGCGGGCAGCCGGGCGGCATGGGCCTGCGGGGCCTGCAGCCACACGGCTTTCACACAGGCGGAACAGCGCGCGGGAGTAGCGTCGCGACGCGCCGCATCCGCGCGCCCCATCAAGGAGGTGGGTTATGAAACGTGTCGCCATGCTGTTCGCAACTCTGGTGCTGTTCGCGATGACCGGCTCGACGTTCGCCCAAGACACCAAGCCGTACCGGGAGGGAGCGGTACGCGAGGTCAACTTCGTCAAGATCAAGCCGGGGCAGTTCAACAACTACATGAAATATCTCGACGGGCCGTACAAGGCCTCGATGGAGGCCGCCAGGAAAGCCGGCCTGATCACCGAGTATTCGGTCTACCAGTCGCGCCCGAGGTCGCCGGCGGACGCCGACCTGATCCTCACCGTGACCTATCCCAACATGGCCGCGCTCGACCGCACCGATGAAGCCGATGCCGTGCGCGCGAAGGTGATGGGTTCGCTGGAGGCGCAGGACAAGGCGATGATGGATCGCGGGTCCATGCGCGAGCTGATCGGTAGCCAGCTGATTCGCGAGCTCGTGCTGAAGTAGCAGCGGGAGCGGCGCGTCGGTCGCGGGCCCTTGCCGTGGCGGGGGCCTTGCGTGGCCGGCGGGCGCTCACGCGTCAGCAGATCCCCGCAAAACGCGCCGAGCAGGACAGCAGCGGCCCGGTAACCCGCCCGGTAGCGCTGTCCGTGGCGACAAAAAGCAACTTCCCCGCGAGCCCGGCCCTAACCCAACCCTCTCCCCTTAGGGGAGAGGGCCGAGGTCGGTGTTATAGCCGAGGTCGGTGTTACAGCTTGTAGTTGACGCCGAACATCACCGTCCGCCCGAACGTGTCGTATTCCAGCGGCCGCGCCACCTGCACGTTGTTGGGCAGGCCCGAGATCTGCTGGGTCTGGTCGGGCGTGTCGGTGAGGTTGTTGACCTGCAGCAGCAGCGACAGGCCCTGCCAGCGGCCCTCGCCGAAGTCGTAGCCCAGCTGCAGGTCGGTCTGCTTGTTGGCCTGCACCTTGGTATAGCCGAGCTGGTCGAACAGTGCGACCGCCTCGCCGGTGAAGGACGAGCGGTAGCGTTCGGCCACGCGCACGGAGAAGCCGTGGTTCTCGTAGTACAGCGTCAGGTTCGCCACCTTGCGCGAGAGGCCCGGCAGGGTCTTGGGGCCGCCCGGGATGGCCGAGATCGAGCCCTGCGGGATCGAGCTGTTGGTCAGGGAGAAGTTGGCCTGCACGCCGAAGCCGGTGAGCGCCGGCGTGATCAGGCCGCCTTCCAGCGCGCCGGACAGCTCCAGGCCCTCCATGCGGCCGCCCGTGCCGTTCTCGGGCCGGGTGAACGAGCCGGTGGTGCTAGTCGGCGTGAGCGTGGGGTTGTCGTTGGTGTAGTGCGAGAAGTCGTAGTCCAGCGTGGTCTGCGTGTAGATGTAGTTGAGCAGGTTCTTGTTGAACACCGCCGCGGCCAGATAGCTGGACTTGCCGAAGTAGAACTCGTAGGACAGGTCCGTTCCCACCGCCACGTAGGGCCGCAGCTGCGGGTTGCCGCCGCTGCCCGACCACAGCACCTGGCCGGCACCCGGGCCTTCCTTGACCTGCGCGACGCTGGCGGACGTGGCCACCTTCTCGTCGTCGATGCGCCCGCGCGCCATCGTCTTGGCCAGCCCGAAGCGCAGGTACTGGCGGTCGGTGAGCTGGGCCACCAGGTTCAGGCTGGGCAGCACCTCGTTGTACTTGGCGCCGTCGGAGATGCGCCCGACCAGCGTGTCGCCGTTGGTCTGCAGCGCGCTGGAGGACTGGTCGGTGCGCACGAACTGCACGCCCATGTTGCCACGCAGCGGCACCGAGCCCAGCGTGGTGTCGATGTTGAACTTGGCATACGCCAGCGGCACCTTCTCCTGGACCGTGTAGTTGCGGTTGTAGTCGGCCAGGCCATTGCGCGCGGTGGTGTAGTACTGGTTGCGCAGCGCGCCGAGCACGTCGTAGTAGACGATGCCGGGGATGCCGCCGTAGCCGAGCGAGGTGGTGCCGTCCACGAAACCGATCGGCGCGCCGAAGTGGTGGTCGTAGGTGGCCGAGTCCGAGCCATTGCCGTTCAGCCAGGCGAAGTACACGTCGGCCTGCTTGGTCTTGACACGGTCGGAGTAATCCACGCCCAGCGCCATGTCGCTGAAGATCCAGCCCAGCGGGTGGGTCACCTCCAGGCGCACGGCCTTGATGGTGTCCTTCTGGCGGTCGAACTCCTCGCGCCCGTCGTAGCCGTAGTTGTCAGGGTCGGTGAAGACCAGCGCGCCCGGGTCGGCCAGGTTCACCCCGGGCACGAACCAGGGGTAGCCGCCATCGACCTTGGTGACGAAGTCCGCCGAGGTGAACGCGCCGCCGGGCAGCCCGGCGAACAGGTAGGCGTCGTGCAGCTTCTTCTTCGCGCTGGAGTAGGAAAGGTCGGCGCTGGCCGCCCAGCCGTTGCCGAAGTCGTACTGGTTGTTCCAGCCGGCGGAGAAGAGGTTGTCGTGCTCCTTGGTGTACTCGTTCTGCAGGATCGGCGCGATGCCCGCGACGGTGCCGGAGGTGACGATCGGATAGGGCTGGGCCGGCGTGATGCCCACGTTCGAATAGCTGACGTTGTCGTAGGGGCTGCTCGACCACTGCGCGCCGTTGGTGAACTTCTTGTTGCCGAAGGTGGAGTAGTACATGTCCAGCGTGGAGTGGTAGTGCTCGCCGGGCGCCCACTCGATCACCGCCATCAGGCCGTTGCGCAGCTGGCGCTGCGACTGCGCGCGCAGTTGCATGCCTTCCTGCGAGATCACCCCGTCGGGCATGCCTGGCGTGTGCGAACCGCCCCAGCCATCCGGAGGCGGGGTCTCAATGCTGCCCGGGCCGTTGTCCACGCTCCACCACCAGGCCTGGTACTGCTTCTCCTGGATGGGCGAGTCGAGCTGGGCGAAGCCCACCGCCACGCCGAGCGTGTGGTCGAGGAACTGGTCGATCCAGGAGAAGCTCAGGCGATGGCCGGTGTCGCCCACGCCGCTGCCCGGGGTGAGCTTGTCGTTGCTGTTGACTTCGCCGCGCAGGTTCATCGTCAGCACGGAACGGGACAGGTCCAGCGGGCGGATCGTGTGCAGGTCGACGGTGCCGGACAGGCCCTGGCCGATCAGGCTGGCGTCGGGCGTCTTATAGATCGCCGCGCCGCTGATCAGTTCGGAGGGGTATTGGTCGTACTCCACGCCGCGGTTCTCGCCGATGGTCGCCTGCTCGCGGCCGTTCAGCGTGGTGCCGGCGAAGTCCGGCGAGAGGCCGCGGATGGAGATCATGTTGGCGCGGCCGTCCACGCGCTGGGTGGCCAGGCCCGAAACGCGCGCGAGGCTCTCGGCGATGCTCGCATCGGGCAGCTTGCCGATGTCCTCGGCGGAGATGGCCTCGATGATGTCGTCGGCGTTCTGCTTGGCCTTGATCGAGCTTTCGATGCTGCCCTGGATGCCGGTGACCACTACGGTGCTCAGGTTGCTCACGTCGCCCTGCGGCTTGCGCTTGGCCTGCGCATCCAGGCCTTTCGCAGGGCCGGCGGCTTGGGCCTGCGAAGGCGCGTTGCCCGGCGGCGGGCCGGCCTGGTCCTGCGCCAGGGCTTGCTGGGCGCCGAAAGCCAACAACGTGGCGATGCAGGCGGCGGCCAGCGGATGGCGCACAGGAAGGTGGCGCACAGGACGTGCGTGCGACGACGGGCTTGAGTCCATGTTTCGTTCCCTATTTTTCGAAGGGTGCTCCCCGCACCCGGGCACGGACAGTCCCCCTTCGGCCGGCACGGCCGAACGCTGTCCGCATCGCGGGCAAGCATAGATCGGGCCGGGATACTGCACGCTAAATGCGTGGGCTTCCGCAGGCGTCGCGGGGGAGGCGCAGGGTGCGGGAAAGGTGCACGCTACGCGCGCGCGACCGTCAGGCCGCGGCCGGACCTGTCAGCAAGTCCTCATAGAACGCGCCGAACGGCTCGGTCGGGTGCGCGATCTGGATCTCCAGCACCCACAGGCCCGCCGAGGGCGTCCCGTCCAGCGTGCCCAGGTCGCCGCCCTTGTGCACCGCGTGCGGATAGTCGCCCAGGCGATGCCCCTTGATCGCGTGGTTGAACCGCCAGCCCATGGCCTGCGCGCGATCGGCGGCGAAGTCGTACAGCGCGCGGCCGCCCAGGCCCTCGTTTCCCCATGCCTGCGCGACTTCGCCGAACAGCGTGCGCGCGGCTTGCGCACACGCCCGGCGCTCCGTCGAGGCACCGGTGGCGAAGGTATCGCCCACGTCGCCCTCGTGCCCGTCGAACACCAGGCCCAGGTCGATGAAATAGATGTCGTCCTCGCCCAGGCGGACGGTAGGGTCCGAACGCTCGCGGTAGGTTTTGAGGGTGTTGGCGCCGATGCGGATGATCACCGGATGCCACAGCCGCTCCATGCCCAGTTCCCCTAACACCTGCAGCGCCTGGGCCCTGGCCTCCTTTTCGTCGAGGCCCGGTCGCATGCGCTCGCGGATGCGCTCCAGCGCGGCCCAGCTTTGCGTGCGCGCGTACTGCATGCGTATGGGGTCGAAGCGGCTGCCGACGGCTTCTCGAAGACTCATGGGCGACCTCGGTTGACGGGAGGGGCATCATGGCAGGGCCGGCCGCGGCGTGCCGGTCGCCTGGCGTCACCCCTGCTTGATCGGCCGTTAGCAAATCCGGGGGTAGCGTGCGCAGGCCGGCGCTGGCTTGCCTGGATACGGCAGGAGCAAGCCATCCCGGCACAACCAACCCCGGGAGTATCGGCCATGAAAACCTCAATGCTGGCTGGCGTGCTGGCGG
Source organism: Frateuria sp. (assembly GCF_035943815.1). Taxonomy (GTDB): domain Bacteria; phylum Pseudomonadota; class Gammaproteobacteria; order Xanthomonadales; family Rhodanobacteraceae; genus Frateuria_A. The sequence goes on along the minus strand of NZ_DASZBU010000015.1, from coordinate 327,737 downwards.
GCCTGCTGGTGCCCGCTTTGGCGATGGCGCAAAGCCCGATCGACGGCACCTGGAAGATCGACATGAACCAGGTGAAGCTGCCCGCCAAATCGGACGTACTCGTGCTCAAGGACGACATGTTCCGCTGCGGCACCTGCGCGCCACCGTACGAGGTCAAGGCCGACGGCGCCGACCACATGGTCGCCGGCCATCCCTATTTCGATACCGTGGCGGTGACCGTGGTGGACGACCACACGGTCAAGGAAACGGACAAGAAGAACGGCAGGGTCGTTGCCACGACGACCACCACGGTGGCGCCCGACGGCAAGACCGCGACCTTCGAGTTCAGCGACAGCAGCGACAGCCAGGGGCCGCCGGTGACCGGCGAAGGCACCCTGGCGCGCACCGCCAAGGGCCCGGCCGGCTCCCATGCCCTGTCCGGCTCATGGCGTACCGCCAGCTACCGGCGCATCTCGGACAACGCGCTCAGCATGACCTTCAAGGAGGAGGGTGGCAGCCTGACCATGCACAGCCCGACCGGGCAGTCCTACACCGCCAGGCTCGATGGCACCGACGCGCCCTTCCACGGCGATCCCGGCGTCACCAGCGTCAGCGTGACCCGATCCGATGCGCGCACCTTCGTCGAGACGGACAAGCGCGACGGCAAGCCGGTCAGCGTTGCCCGGATGAGCGTCCATCCCGACGGCAAGACGATGGATGTAGCCATCGACAACCGACTGCGCGGCACCCACACGTCGTTCGTCGCCGTCAAGCAGTGATGGCCAGGGCGGGCGCGGCGCGTTCCGGCGCGCCTGCGCGTGCTCAGGCTGCGCGGAAGGTGACCACCAGAACATCACGGTGCGCCGGCCGGGTCGGGTCCAGCGGAGTGACCGGCGTGACGCCGTGCAACACCCTTGCATCGTCCACCAGGGCCGCGTCGAACGGGTGGGTCAGGGTGAAGCTGCCGAGCAACTCGCCGTCGGCGGCATGGATGGTCGTGGTGCCGCGCTCGATGTTGCTGCGGTCGATCAGCAGCACCAGCACGAAGTCGACGCCGTCGCGGTGCACACCCTCCGGCGTCGGCTCGCCGGCCTCGCCGGCGCGGGCCTCGATGCGGAACTGGTGCGCCTCCACGTGCCAACGATCGACCTGCGGCGCGAGCCCGCCGAAGAAGCCATGGCAGAAGTCGAGTATGCGGCGCAGGCTCGGCCCATCGGCCGCGATGGGCTCGAACCAGCGTTCGATGTCGCCTTGCAGCGCGTTGTAGGTCTTGCTCTGGTAGTGCGGCCGGTGCACCTCGCGGCGGACACCCTGCGCGTCGGCAGAGAACACTGCATGGCGGCGGCGACGGTGGCGGCCGATCGTGGCGAGGTAGGCGTCCGGCGCCAGGGCGTCCCAGCTGGCGGTGAAGGCCGGCCAGTCTGGCAGAGAGGCGGCGTCGAGCAGATCGCGCATGGCATCGGCAGCCACGAAGGCGAAGCCGTCCTGGCGGAGCTGGTCGTGCAGCGTAGCGAGTGCGGTGGTCATGGATCGGGGCGGGCGAAAGGGGGCTCACAGCATACGCCTGCGCGATCTTGAGCCCTCTCCCCCATCCTTGATAAAGGCCGGGGGAGAGGGCTGGGCGAGGGGCCGGGGCTGGCGGGGAAACTTGCCACTACGGCGTGCCTTATGTCGCTCCGTAGCAGGCCTGCGGCAAGAGCCGCCCCTCACCCTAGACCTATCCTAGGAAGATGGTGCGGCCCTAGACAAATTGAAAAAAGACATCCAGACGTCTAAACGTCTATTGACATATAGATATGTCGAGCCCAGAATCCGCCCAACTCATCGAGACCGGCGGAGGGATAGGCCCTTTGATGCCGGGGCAACCTGCGGGAGAGCGTTCCCGCGACGGTGCCAAATCCTGCGGGGCGCACGAGCGCTGCCGAGAGATGGGCGTGATTCGTCGCCGCGGCTTGCCGCCGGCGAGGGATGGCGACCTTTCCGGTTCCTGCGGGCGATGCCACGGAGAACCGCATGTCCGCCCAGCCGCTGCCCCTGTCTGCATCGTCCGCCCTTCCACCGCGCGTGGATGCCCGCATGGGAGGCCTCACCGCCCAGCGCAGTTCGCGCCGGCTGTCGCTTTCGCCCAAGTACGGCCACGGTCCGCGCACGGTCGACGTGCGCTACCTGTGGTGCGGGGCGGCCGATGCGCCGACGGTGATCGTGCAAGGCGGCATCTCCGCCGGCCGCGACGTCACCGCCTCCGACGGCGCCGCCTCGCCGGGCTGGTGGCAGGCGCTGGTCGATGCCGGCGCCGCGATCGACCTGGAGCAGTGCCGCGTGCTGTCGATCGACTGGCTTGCGCCGGCCGAGCTGGGCGTGGAGACGATCTCCAGCGAGGACCAGGCCGATGTGCTCGCGGCGCTGCTGGAGGCGTTGGGCATCCATCGCGCGCAGGCCTTCGTGGGCGCGTCGTATGGCGCGATGGTCGCGCTGGCCTTCGCGGCGCGGCACCCGTGGGCGCTGGAGCGGCTGGTGTTGCTGGCCGGTGCGCATCGCCCGCACCCGCTGGCATCCGCCCAGCGCAGCGTGCAGCGCGGCATCGTGCGCCTCGGGCTGGCCAGCGGGCAGGCCGACGAGGCGCTCGCTTTGGCGCGGCAACTGGCGGTGACCACCTATCGCGGCCGCGAGGAGTTCGCGCGCCGCTTCGCAGGCGCGCCGGAATTCCGCGAGGGCCGCTTCCGCCTGCCGGTCGAGGACTACCTCGAGCACCAGGGCCGCCGCTTCGTCGAGCGCTTCGACGCCGGGCGCTTCCTGGCGCTGTCCGAATCGATCGACCTGCACGACGTCACGCCCGAATCCATCCCCACGCCGGCCACGCTGATCGGCTTCGCCTCGGACCTGCTGGTGCCGCTGGCGGATCTGTGCGAGCTGCAGCGGCGCCTGCACGGCCCCGCCACGCTGGAAGTCCTGCAGTCGCCCTACGGGCACGACGGCTTCCTGAAGGAAACCCACCGGCTCGCGCCGCTGCTGCGCGCCGCGCTGGCCTGAACACACGGAGCACAAGACCATGAGCGAATCGGCACCCTGTACCCGCGCCGTGCGCGCCGGCATCGAATCGGACACCCAGCACGGCGCGATCGTCCCGCCGCTGCACCTGTCCACCAACTACAGCTTCGACGGGCTCGGCGGCAAGCGGCCCTACGACTACTCGCGCAGCGGCAACCCGACGCGCGACCTGCTCGGGCAGGCGCTGGCCGAACTGGAGCTGGGCGCCGGTGCGGTGGTGACCGCCAGCGGCATGGCGGCCGTGGCGCTGGCGCTCGAGCTGGTGCCGCCCGGCGGCCTGGTGCTTGCCGCCCACGATTGCTACGGCGGCACCTGGCGACTGCTCGATGCCTGGGCGCGGAAGGGCCGCTTCGAGCTTGCCTTCGCCGACCTCACCGACGGCGCCGCGCTGACCGCCGGCCTCGCCCGCAAGCCGGCGCTGGTGTGGGTGGAGACGCCGTCCAATCCGCTGCTGCGCATCACCGACATCCGCCATGCCGCGCAAGCCGCGCACGCGGTGGGCGCGTTGCTGGTCGTGGACAACACTTTCCTCTCGCCCGCACTGCAGCAGCCGCTGGCGCTGGGGGCGGACGTGGTGGTGCACTCGACGACCAAGTACATCAACGGCCACAGCGACGTGGTGGGCGGCGCGGTGATCGCGCGCGATGCGGCCGTGGCCGAGCAGCTGAAATGGTGGGGCAACTGCCTGGGGTTGACCGGCGCCCCGTTCGACAGTTTCCTGACCCTGCGCGGTTTGCGCACGCTGGCCGTGCGGCTGCGCCAGCACCAGGAGAACGCGCTGCGCGTCGCCGAGTTCCTGGCGCTGCATCCGTCCGTCCGCGCGGTCCACTACCCGGGCCTGCCCGGCCACCCGGGCCATGCGCTTGCGGCGCGCCAGCAACAGGGCTTCGGCGCGATGTTGAGCTTCGAGCTGGAAGGCGACCAGGCCAACGTGGCCGCCTTCGTCGACGGGCTGGAGTTCTTCTCGCTGGCCGAGTCGCTGGGCGGCGTGGAAAGCCTGGTGGCCCATCCAGCCTCGATGACGCATGCCGCGATGGCGCCGGAGGCGCGCCGCAACGCCGGCATCGCCGATACCCTGTTGCGCGTCTCGGTCGGCATCGAGCATGGCGACGACCTGCTGCTGGACCTGGCGCGGGCACTCGACCGCGCCGCCGTCCAGCCGTCCAAACGCCGGGTGGGCGCATGAGCGCGGTGCTCGCCGCTCGTCCACCGCGGGCAGCTTTGCCGATTGCCGTGGTGCTGCTCGGCACGGGCGTGGTCGGCGGTGCGCTGCTCAGGCTGTTCGATACGCCGGCCGCGGCGTCGGTGGGGCTGGTCGGCGCGGCCAATTCGCGCCGCCAGCAGACCGATCCGCGGCGCCTGGCCCAGCGCAACCTGCGCGAGCAACTTCGCGGCGAAGGCGACGCGCGCGACGATGGCACGTTGTTCGCCGCGCTCGAGGCCAGCGGTGCGTCGGTCAAGGCGATCGTCGACGCGACCGCCTCCGCGTCGCTCGCGCGACGCCATCCCGAATGGCTGGCGCGGGGCTGTCACGTGGTCACCGCGAACAAGGCGCTGGCCGGCGGCGAGCTCGAAGGCTGGCGTGCCCTGCAGGCGGCGCTGGGAGGCAGCGCGCGCTACGGCGACGCGGCCACCGTCGGCGCCGGCCTGCCGGTGCTATCCACGCTGCGCCGCCTGCGCCGATGCGGCGACAGCCTGCTCACGCTGGAGGGCGTGTTCTCCGGTTCGCTCTCCTACCTGTTCAACCAGTACGACGGCAGCCGGCCGTTCTCGGCGCTGCTCGCCCAGGCGCGCGAGCTTGGCTACACCGAACCGGACCCGCGTTCGGACCTTTCCGGCGAGGACGTGGCGCGCAAGCTGCTGATTCTTGCCCGCCACGCCGGCTTCGCGCTGGGCAGCGACGAAGTGGAGGTCGAAAGCCTGGTGCCGCCCGCGTTGCGCGAGCTGGATACCGCCGGCTTCCTCGGCCGGCTGGCCGAACTGGACTCGCCGCTGGCCGAGCGCCACGCGCAGGCGCGTGCGCGCGGCAACGTGCTGCGCTTCCTGGCCCGGCTCAACCAGCGCGGCCGCGCCCGCGTGGGCCTGGTCGAAGTGCCGCCGACCCATCCGGCCGCGCGCCTCTACGGCACCGACAACCAGTTTGCCCTCACTACCACCCGCTACAACACCCAGCCGCTGGTGATCCAGGGGCCGGGCGCGGGGCCGGAGGTGACGGCTCAGGCGTTGCTGGGCGACGTGCTCGCGCTGGCGCCGAAAGGCTAGGGCGGGCCCAAACCGGGGGACATCCGACAGCCGGCAATGGCGGATCGGCCGCGTTGCCCGTCGCGCTCAGGACTTTTTCCCAAGCTCCCGCCAGCTTTTCTCACTGACGTCCACGTCGAACTTCTTCGCTGCGGCTTTGATGCGTTTCCATGCCTCGTCGCGCTCGTCGTCACTGACGCCCTCGACCTGGTCGAAGCGCGCGATGGCGTTGCGTACGTGACTGGCGTCTTCCAGCGGCTCCTTGCGCTGTTTGGGAAAGGCGAATTCGCCCTTGGGCAGGTCGCCACGCTGTTCGCTCTTGAGGTCGCTCATGGATGCTCTCCTTGGGGATGAGCGGGCGTCGCCGCTCATGCGCAGAGCGATCCTGTGGCGTGTGCCGTAACCCGAGCGTATCGATCGCGTGAGTAGGCCCCGGCGCCGGGCACAAAAAAACGCGCGGCTCGTCACCGCGCGTTCGCTTGCCCGGATAGGCTCAGAGCCCGGTGATGCGCTCGGCCGTTTCCTCGTCCGGCGGCACCAGCGGCGCATTCGGATCGGCCTTCGCCTCCAGCTCGGCCGCCTCAACCGACGGCGTGCGCCAGCCGGACTTCACGCCCCAGCCGTAGAACACCAGGCCGACCACGGCCACCGCGGCCAGGTCCCAGCCGTAGGGCAGGTAGCCCTTGCCGCCGAAGGTGGTGCTGCCGCCCCAGGACAGCGCGGCGATCGCCGGCAGGTAGCAGACCAGCCACCAGGCACCCTTCATCTGGCGGCCGAAGTCGTGCCAGCCGCTCTTGGCCTGGTAGTAGAGGTAGATCGGCAACGCCACGACCATCAGCAGGATGATCTCGCCGGTCAGCGGCCAGCGCGCCCAGTACAGCAGTTCGGTCGCCATGATGAAGGCCACGCCGGCGAGCAGCGGCAGGCCGGCCAGGCGCAACGGGCGGTGCAGGTTGGGCGCGGTACGGCGCAGGGTCATCGCGCTGACCGGGCCGGTCAGGTAGGAAATGATCGTGGCCACCGAGATCACTGCCGCCAGCGTGCCCCAGCCGCGGAAAAAGAACAGGAACACGAACGCCACCGCCAGGTTCACCCACATCGCCGGGCGCGGCACGCCCCACTTCGGGTGCACGCGGCCCAGCACCGCCGGCAGCGTGCCATTGCGCTCCATGCCGTAGAGCATGCGCGCCGTGGTCGCGGTGTAGGTCATGCCGGTGCCGCTGGGGCTGATGAAGGCGTCGACGTACAGCAGCATCGCCAGCCAGTGCAGGTTGACGATGATCGCCAGCTCCGCGAACGGCGAGCGGAAGTCGATGCCATGCCAGCCGGCCTTGGCGAGCATGTCCGTCGGCACCGCGCCGATGTAGGCCACCTGCAGGATCACGTAGACGATGGTCGCCAGCACGATCGAGCCGAGCACCGCGAACGGGATGCTCTTGCCGGGGTTGCGCGCCTCGCCGGCGAGGTTCACCGGGCTCTGGAAACCGTTGAAGCTGAACACGATGCCGGCGGTCGCCACCGCGGTGAGCACCGCCGCAAAGTCGATCGCATGGTCGCCGCCGTGCACGCCGACCGAGAAGTTCCCGCGGTGGAAGCCGCTGGCGATCAGCGCAAGGCCGGTCGCCGCCGGCACCACCAGCTTGAACACGGTGATGGCCGTGTTGGAGTGCGCGAACAGCTTCACGCTCCAGAAGTTCACCAGAAAATAGATGATCACCAGCACCGCGGCGATCGCCAGGCCGGCCGGCGCCAGTTCGCCCGCGCCGCCGGGCAGGTGCATGTACAGGTCCTGCGCCCATTGCCACGGCCACGAGGCCATGTACTGCACCGAGGCTTCGGCCTCCACCGGGATCACCGAGGCGATCGCGATCCAGTTCGCCCACGCGCCGATGAAGCCCACCAGCGAGCCGTGCGAGTAATGGCTGTAGCGCACCATGCCGCCGGACTCGGGGAACATTGCGCCCAGCTCGGCATAGGTCAGCGCGATCGTCATGATGATCGCCGCGCCCAGCACCCACGCCCATACGGCGCCCGGACCGGCCAGGCCGGCGGCGCGCCAGGCGCCGAACAGCCAGCCCGACCCGATGATCGAGCCCAGGCCGGTGAGCATGAGGGCGAAGGGACCGACGTCGCGGCGGATGGAACTGGGTGAAGACATGCAAGCTCCCGGATCGGTGGGGGACGAACAGCGCCGTCGCGGACAGCACAAGGCCCGATGATGACAGACCGTTCACGTGGCTGTCAGCCTGTGGCAGGCCGGGCGCCGCTTCGTATGCCTGGTGGGAAGCGTTGGTGAACCATCGCCGCGCTCCGGCCGGAGTCGGGGAAGGTTGGTGTGCGGCGCTGAGGCAACCCTTCACCCGTTTACGGAGAGGTGCCCGAAGGACGCGTGGGGAGACCGTGCGAAAGGCCCACCCAGGCATCCCGCCCAAAGGCCCGACGAGGCCGTGGCGGCTGCCGAGCGGGCGCAAGCGTGCTGCTCTGCAAGATGCGCCCGCGACGGCTTGTTATTACCTTATGAATCGATCTATTTAGATCGATTCAAAAAAATAAAAATCGTCCTAGGCGTGGCCTGCGAAAGGAAAGTGCTTTCCGCCCGCTGTTCCGGGTGGACCGCCGCATCGCAGGCGCACGACTGGACCCACAACATTCGTTACCGCCCGGGGAGGGCATCTCATGCATCATGTGACCGTGTTTCGTCGCAACGCGCTTGCCGGCGCGCTTGCCGTCGCCATGCTGTTGCCGCTGGGCGCCATTGCGCAGACGGCCGGCTCGTCCGGGCAGGCGCAGGCGGACAACGCCGGCAAGGCCGCCAGCAAGAAGCCGGTGACCCTGGAGAAGGTCGTCGTCACCGGTTCGCGCATCCCGCGCGCGCAGATCGAGGGGCCCACGCCGGTCACCGTGATTTCTGGCGACCAGATCAAGGCTCAGGGCTTTACCACCGTCTACGAAGTGATGGATTCGCTCACCCAGGTGGGCCGCCCGGAAACGCCGCCGAGCTGGGGCAGCACCTCGGTCAACGCGCGCCAGCTCAACCTGCGCAACCTGGGTCCCGGCCGCAGCCTGTTGCTGGTCGACGGCCACCGCGTGGCGGACTACCCGATGGCCGCGGGCGGCAAGCAGAACTTCCAGAACTACAACAACATCCCGGCCGGGATGATCGAGCGCATCGAGATCGTCGGTGCGGGCGCCTCCTCGATCTACGGCTCCGACGCCATCGCCGGCGTGGTCAACATCATCCTCAAGAAGGAATACCAGGGCGACGACGTGCAGTTCAGCCTGGGCGGCGCCACCCATGGCGGACGCGAGTACGGCGATCTGAACTTCCTTGGCGGCCGCGCGGGCGACCACTGGCACGTGGTCTACAACCTGGAGCGCTCGCACCGCAACGCGCTGTGGGGTCGCGACCGCCCCTATACCGATTCGGAGGCCGACGCCGGCTACGGCGCATGGGACTACAACGCGCGCCTGTTCGGCTGGAACACCTACCCCGGCCTGGCGTTGAACAACGCCGACGGCAACTACATCGCCCCGCCGCCGGGTGCCTGCGGCCAGTTCGGCAACAACTTCGCGCTGCGCCATTCGCAGACGGTGTCGACCACCGGCCACACGGTCAACACCGCCGACGTCACCGACCACGGCTACTACTGCACGCAGCCGGCGCTGTTCTCCAACTGGGTGCTGACCCCGGGCAGCGACAACCAGGACGCCTACGTCGCCGGCGACTACGACTTCGGCGGCGGCCTGCAGCTCTACGGTTCGGCCGGCCTGTGGAAAACGACGGGCACCTCCAACACCGAGCTGCCGTTCCTGTATCCGATGGGCGGTCTCCCCAACGGCTTCTACGACCAGACCAGCGGCCAGGTGATCAGCAATTACTTCCGCCAGCTCACCCCACAGGAGCTGGGCGGCTACGGCAACACCCACGACCGCGAGCAGAACTGGGACATCCACGCCGGCCTGCGCGGCACGCTCTTCGATGACCGCTTCAGCTGGGACTTCAACCTCGGCACCGCGCGCTACATCGTGCACGAGTACTACACCGGCCTGAACGAACAGGGCATGTTCGACTTCTTCTTCGGGCCGCAGCTGGGCACCACCACCGTCAACGGCAACGCGCTGCCGGTGTACGCGCTCAACAGCCAGCGCTTCTGGAACCCGATCACGCCGCAGGAGTACCAGAGCTTCGGCGTCAGCGGCGAGAACACCGCCTCCAGCCGCCTTGACCAGGCCAGCCTCAACGTCAGCGGCGACCTGTTCAACACCTGGACCGGCCAGCCGATCGGTTTCGCCGGCGTGTTGGAGGCGGCGCACCAGAACTACCGCCTTTCGCCCGACCCGCGCGGCAACGACACCCATTTCGGCGACCCGTTCCAGGACTACAACACCGGCGGCGGCACGCGTAACCGCATTTCGGCCGGCACCGAGTTCCGCATCCCGCTGGCCTCGATGCTCACCGGCACGTTGTCCGGTCGTCTCGACAAGTACCGCGACGCCAGCGCCACCGACATCGCGCGCACCTGGGGCGCCTCGCTGGAGTTCCGCCCGTTCGACAGCCTGCTGTTGCGCGCCAACTACGGCACCAATTTCCGCGCGCCGGACATGAACTACGTCTACAAGGCGGACTCGGTCTCCACGGTCGGCATCTACTCCGATCCCTACCAGTGCATCATCAACAACCAGGCGGCGTGCACCGCGGTGCAGCACTCGACCTACTTCGCCCAGCACTCCGGCGGCGGCCCCAATCTGTTGCCTGAATCCGGCCACGGCTGGACCTACGGCTTCGTTTGGGATCTGCCCTGGGTCGATGGTCTGGCGGTGCAGGCCGACTACTGGCACACCGGCATCGACAACGCGATCGACTATGTCGACATGGGCACGCTGCTGACCGACGAGGCCGGCTGCCGCACCGGCAAGGTCGTGGGCGGCGGCCCCTACCTGACCAATTCGCCGGGCTCGGCCTATTGCCAGCAGGTGATCGCCGACGTCAAGCGCGACGCCGCCGGCAACATCACCGCGATCTACGTCGGCCCGATCAACAAGACCCAGCTCTACGTCAGCGGCATCGACGCCAAGCTCACCTACGCGCTGCGGACCGAGAACTGGGGCGCCTTCAACCTGGAGCTGCAGTACACCGACAATCTCTCCTATAAGGAGCGCACCAACGCCTCCGATCCGCTGGTCAACACCCGCTACGACCGTGTGGCCAGCAAGGTGCGCGGCGTGCTGGCCTGGCACGAGGGCAAGTGGGACGCGACGCTCTACGGCGACCGCGCCGGCAGCATCCGCGCCAACAACTACGGCGGCTGCGAGATCCTCGCCAACGGCATCCAGCCGCAGGCGGGCGACCCCGATTGCGTGGTCTACAACGGCAGGACCAAGCCGTGGATCGTCTGGAGCACCAGCGTCGGCTACCAGTTCAACGACAAGGTGAAGCTGCGCCTGGGCGTGACCAATATCTTCGACAACGTGGGCGAGATTCCCTACTACGCGGGCGGCTTCGAATTCGTCCCGACGCTGCAGGGCGCCAACTACAACGGCCGCGAGGTGTTGGCGACGATCAACTACAAGCTCGATTGACCCACAGCTCGATCGGATCTGCTTCGATGAAGCACGGTTCGATCGAAGCCGGGTCCGACTGGAGCGGTCGATCGCGTCGGTGACGGCGCGGTCGGCCGACCGATCATCCCCGGCGCGAATTCGCGCGCCCCGGCTTCCCGCTGGGGCTTCTTTTTTTGGCCGCGGGCCGGCCTGTCTCCCGCCTCCCGGGAACTGGCAGCAACAGGAGGACGACCATGCCCAAGCGCATCCTGGCGCTGATGTTCGGCGCATTGGTGTCGATCGGAGCCCCCTGCGCGGGCGCGCCATCGGCTGGGCTCGTTCCTCAACCGCAGGCGGTCCGTCCGGGCGAGGGCAGCTTCGTGCTCGACCAGCGCACGCGCATCGTGGCGCCCGCCGACCGGCGCGCGCGGGAGATTGCGGGCTTCCTGCGCGACGCGCTGCAGGCGCAGACCGGCCTTGCGTTGCGCGTCGTCCGCACGGGTGCGAAAGCGCCCGCCATCGAGCTGCGCATGGATCCGTCGGTGCGTGGCGAAGAGGCCTACCGGCTGACCGTCGCGCCAGGGCGCGCCACCATCGCGGCGGCCGACGACCGCGGCCTGTTCTGGGGCGTGCAGACGTTCATCCAACTGGTTCCGGCACGGAATGGAACGAGCGAGAGCATTGGCGCGGTGCGCACCGAGGACGCCCCAGCCTATCCCTGGCGCGGCGTCATGCTCGACGTGGCGCGCCACTATCAGCCGGTCGCCTTCGTCGAGCGGCAGATCGACCTCATGTCGCGCTACAAGCTCAACGTGCTGCACTGGCACCTCACCGACGACCAGGGCTGGCGCATCCAGATCCGCAAGTACCCGAAACTCACGGAGGTCGGCGCCTGGCGCACCGAGACCGACGGCGAGCGCACGGGCGGCTTCTATACCCAGCAGCAGATCCGCGAGGTGGTCGAGTACGCGCGCCGCCGCAATGTCATGGTGGTCCCGGAAATCGAGATGCCGGGCCACGCCTCGGCCGCGGTCGCGGCGTATCCGTGGCTTTCGTGCCCGCAGCGGCCGGTCGTGGTGCCCTCCGGCTGGGGGGTGTTCGATGACGTCTTCTGCGCCGGCGACGAGCGCGCCTTCGCCTTCCTGCACGACGTGCTCGACGAGGTGGCTGCGCTGTTTCCCGCGCCCTACATCCACATCGGCGGCGACGAGGTGCCCAAGCGGCAATGGCTCGACAGCGAGGCCACGCGACGGCTCATGCACGAGCGGCACCTGGCTGACGGCGAGGCATTGCAGGGCTGGTTCATCGGCCGCATCCAGCGCGACATGGCGGCGCGCGGCAAGACCCTGGTCGGCTGGGACGAGATACTTGAAGGCGGCGTCGACCGGCAGGCCATCGTGGAAATGTGGCGCGGCCCCGAGCAGGCGCGCAAGGCGCTGGCCAACGGCAACCGGCTGATCGTCGCCGGTCCGTTCTACCTGGATACGCCGATCGACCGGCTCACCCTGCAGGATCTCTACCGCACCGACGCCTTTGCCGATCCGGCCTTCGCCGCGCGCCCGCAGCAGATGTTGGGCGCCGAGGCGCCGCTATGGAGCGAGCGGGTGACCACGCGCAACGCCGAGGCGATGCTCTACCCGCGCGTGCTCGCCTTCGCCGAGCGATTGTGGAATCCGCAGGCGCGCGACTACGCCGATTTCCAGCGGCGCCTGCACGCGCAGTACCCGTGGCTGGAAGCGCAGCACGTGGCCTACGGTCCCGAAGACCGCGACCTGGTCGATTACCAGTTGAGCTTCAACCCGCCGCACCGCCGCTGGCGCCTGCGCGCCGCACGCGGCTTCGACGACATCGAGCTGCATTACACGCTGGACGGCAGCGAACCCACCGCCCGGTCGCCCGCTTTCGGCGACGTGCTGGACCGCTACGCGCCCGGGACCATCCGGGTCGCGCCCTTCCGCCAGGGCGTGCCCTACCAGGCCAGCGAGGCCTTCGAGATCGTCGACAACCTGGCGCTGGGCAAGCCGGTGGCTTACCGCGCCGTGCCCGATCCGCGCTACACCGGCACGCCAGGCCAACTGGTGGACGGCATTCTCGGCGGCAGCGATTTCCACGACGGTCGATGGGTCGGCTGGAAGGGCGCTGACATGGACGCCACGGTCGACCTGCAGCAGGCCACGCCCATGCACTCGATCCAGGTGCGCTTCCTGCAGCAGAGCGGCTCCTGGATCCTGCTGCCGCGGCAAGTGGGTCTTGCGGTGTCCAACGACGGCAAGGCCTGGCGCGCGCTCAGGTCCACGACGATCGACGTCGACCCGCGGAACCTGCGTCCGACCGTGTACACCGTGCGCCTGGACGTCGCAGCGCCGGTTACCGCGCGCTATGTGCGCGTCAGCGCTCAGAACTACGGCACGCTGCCGCCTGGCCATGGCGGCGCGACGCAGCCGGCCTATGTGTTCGCCGACGAGATCCTGGTGCGCTGAAACACGCTGGGCCGCCGCCGTCACGGGACGGTCTTGCGTGGACAAGAAGCTTGTCATGCGGGACGCGCAGACTGCGCGTCCCCGAGATCCGAACATCGCGCCGCCGTGACCCAGTACGTGCACCCCTGCAAGCCCGGCCTCGTCCGCATCGTCAAGCACGGCCATCGCTGGCGGTCGCTGGTGAATGAGCAGGAGGTCGGACGGCACGAATCGGCGGACACCGCCCTGCAGGCGCTGCGCAGCCGATGGCCACGGGCACGCATCCCACAGTCGCTCCATCTCTGGCGGCACCTGCCTGAACCGCGACAACGCCTGCGCACCGCGGCTGCAACCGTCAGGTGATCGCGTACGCGCAGGGGCAGGCGGCATGCAGCGCGCAGGATCGGCCGCACCGGCGCGGCGTGGGGCCTGCCCGCACTTCACGTATCGACAGCGTGCGGCTTATCGGTCCGCTCCTTGGGCCGGGTCCACGCAGCCCTTTCCGGGCAAGGCCGGCGTCATCCTGCCTTGCGCGACCACCGGCACGCCGGTGAACAGCATCGCCCTGGTCCAGACGCGTGCGCCGCCGGGGCAGCGCGGTGATCCTGTGGATCGCCTCGGGCAGGCTCAGGCGTGAGTTGCCCGGCAGTGGCTGCCCGAAACTGCAGGGCGGTGCGCCGGATGCGTTCTGAGAGGGCTTGAACCCATCTCCAGGGTTGAGGGGCGCAGATCGGGTGGTTACGCTTCCGCCAATGCCTGCATCCATGCACCGCCTGGTTCGCTCCCGCGGCCTTCGCGCCTTGGGCGTACTGGCGTGGCTGATGCTGGCGATCGGCGGACTGGCCCATCCGGCTTCGGTCGACGGCCTGCTGCACGATGCCGCCGCGCACGCCACGATGGTCACGTTCGGCGAGCACGCTGCCCATGCCGGCAGATCCCCAGCCGCCGGCGGCGCTGCCCACGCCTGCTGTGTTCCCGATAGCCATGGCCACGATGCGGGAGCTAGCCATGGCTGCCGTTGCCAGGGCTCATGCGCGACCGCGCTGGCCTTGCCATCGGCTTGCCTGGTCGCACCGGTGCTGGTCGCCGTGCTCCAGGCGCGTACCGGCCGGGTGCGGGCTCCGACGCCGGGCACGGTTCCGCCGTTGCGACCTCCGATGGCCTGATCTCCTGCGGCCATTTGCATCGATGCCTGCGCCCGGCCCGCGGCCGACGGCATCGTCGGATCGGAGGCGCCCGGGTGGCGCCCATCGGAGAGATTCCATGAAACGTCTGTTGTTGCCGGCATCGGCAGACCTGTCGCGCCGCCGCTTCGTGCAGGGTGTCGCCCTGGGCGGGGCCGCCGCAGGGCTGGGCCTGCTGCGGCCGGATCGCGCCTGGGCGCTGGCCAGCCCAGGCCATTGCGAGCCCGGCACCGAATTCGCGCTCGAGGTGGGCGAGACCCGGGTCAACTACACCGGCGCCACGCGCACCGCCACCACGGTCAACGGCAGCCTGCCGGGACCGATCCTGCGCTGGAAGGAGGGCACCACCGTCTCCCTGCGCGTAACCAACCGGCTGCGCGTTACCACGTCGATCCACTGGCACGGCATCGTGTTGCCCTTTCGCATGGATGGCGTGCCCGGCATCGCCTTCGACGGCATCGCGCCCGGCGAGACCTTCGTCTACCGCTTCCCCGTCCGCCAGTCGGGCACCTACTGGTACCACGCGCACTCGCGATTCCAGGAGCAGACCGGCCTGTTCGGCGCGCTGGTGATCGAGCCGGCCGGCCCCGTGCGCTACCCGGCCGACCGCGACTACGTGGTCATGCTCAACGACTGGACCGACGAAGACCCCGAGCACATCTACACGAAGCTCAAGCAGCGCAGCGACTACTACAATTTCCACCAGCCCACCGCGGCGGACTTCCTGCGCGACGTGCGCGGGGAGGGCCTGCGCCGGGCGCTGGCCGGGCGCCGCATGGACAGCCGCATGCGCATGAACCCCACCGACCTCTCCGACGTCGGCGGCGCCGCCTACACCTACCTGATGAACGGCGCCGCGCCGGCCGGCAACTGGACCGGCCTGTTCCGGCCGGGCGAGAGGATCCGCCTGCGGTTCATCAATGGCTCGGCATCCACGATCTTCGACGTACGCATCCCGGGCCTGAAGATGACCGTGGTCTCGGCCGACGGCCAGGACGTCGCACCGGTGCCGGTGGACGAATTCCGCATCTCGGTGGCCGAGACCTACGACGTCATCGTGCAGCCGGAGCATGAGCGCGCCTACACCGTGTTCGCGCAGTCCATAGACCGCACCGGCTATGCCCGCGGCACGCTGGCCCCGCACGAGGGCATGCAGGCACAGGTGCCGGCGATGGACCCCCGCGTGTGGCTTGGCATGCAGGACATGATGGGCGCCATGCCGATGGATGGCATGCACCATGGCGGCGGCCCTGAAGCGGGCGGCACGCAGGGCATGCCGATGGAGGGCGCGCACGCGGTGCGCCACGCGCGCAGCGAGTACGGCCCCGGCGTCGACATGCGCATCGATACGCCACGCACCAATCTCGACGACCCCGGCCTCGGCCTGCGCGGCAACGGCCGCCGCGTGCTCACCTATGCCGACCTGCATTCGCTCGACGGCCCGATCGATCCGCGCGAGCCCGAACGCGAGATCGAGCTGCACCTGACCGGCAACATGGAGCGCTTCATGTGGTCCTTCGATGGGCAGAAGTTCTCCGAGGCCAAGCCGGTGCACTTCAACTATGGCGAGCGCCTGCGCATCGTGCTGGTCAACGACACGATGATGAACCACCCGATCCACCTGCACGGCATGTTCAGCGAGCTGGAGGATTCCGAGGGCCGCTTCCTCGCGCGCAAGCACACCATCAACGTGCAGCCGGCACAGCGCATCAGCTATCGGGTGAGCGCCGACAACCCCGGCCGCTGGGCCTACCACTGCCACCTGCTCTACCACATGGAGGCGGGCATGTTCCGCGAGGTGGTGGTGTCATGAGCCCGCGCCACGACATCCGCAATCGCCCGTGGGTTCGGTTGCTGCTCGCGGTCCTGGCCTGGTCGGCATCGGCCGCGCACGCACAAAAAGCGCCCGCGTTGGGCGGCGGCGCGACCATGGCCGGCGGATCGATGTCCGGCATGGCCATGCCTGCGCCGGCGAGCGAGACACATCCGCAGACGGCCTCGCACGCACACGCCGACGCTTCCGCAGCGACACCGTCGACTGACCACGCGTCGATGCACGGCGCGGGGCAGCAAGCGATGCACGACACGGAACCCCAGCCGGCGCATCCCATGGATCCGCACGCCACCAAGCACGTGGATCACGCGACCATGAACGGCATGCCACACGACGCCGCCCCTGGGATCGCACGGCAACCGATCCGGGACAGCGGGACGCCAGGCGCCGCCCGCGACCCCGACTACTCCGCCGGCGTCGGCTATGCCCCCATGCACGGCATCCACATGGAGATGGACGACAACGCTCGCTTCGGCATGCTGCTGGCCGACCAGCTGGAGGCCTTTCATGGCAAGCACGGCAACGGCCAGCACTGGGACCTCGAAGGCCACTACGGCAACGACTACGACAAGCTGTGGCTGCGCACCGAAGGCGAGCGCAGCGACGGGCGGCTCACGGACGCCAGCGTCGAGGTGTTCTGGAACCACGCGGCCGCTCCCTTCTGGGGCATCCAGGCGGGCATCCGCGCCGATACCGGTGACGGCCCGCATCGACGGTGGGCCGCTTTCGGCGTGCAGGGCCTGGTCCCCTACTGGTTCGAGCTGGAAGCCACCGGCTACGTCGGTGCCGCCGGCCGCACCGCCGCCCGCGTCCGCGTCGAGTACGAACTGCTCCTCACCCAGCGCCTGATCCTGCAGCCGGCGCTCGAGGCCGACGCATACGGCAGGGCCGACCCGGAACGGCGCCTGGGCAGTGGCGTATCCGATGCGTCCCTCGCGCTACGCCTGCGCTACGAGTTCCGCCGCGAGTTCGCGCCCTATGTCGGCGTGGTCTGGACGCGCCGCTTTGGCGGCACGGCCAGCTTCGCCCGCGAGGACGGACAGGGCCCGTTCGACCGGCAATGGGTGGCGGGCCTGCGCTTCTGGTTCTGATGGCAGAGCAGGCAGGAAGCGCCGGCCGGAGGACTACTTCGGCAGCGTCGCCAGCCACCCCAGCACCGCCTGCGACAGTTCGATCCGCTTGTCCGAATAGGCGTGGTCGGTGGAGAAATGCTGGGTCGTCACGTGGCTGTCGCCGGCCTTGCGCAGGGCAGCGGCGAAGGCGTCGTTCATGCCGGCCAGGCCGTCGTCGGAGGTGACCACGAGGACGGGGCGGTCCTTCAGCGTCGGCGCCTGCGCGGGGAAGGCCCAGTGCGCGGCGTGCGCGGCCACCTCACGGGCGAGGCCGTCGGGCGTGCAGCCGCTGAGCGGCGCCATGCCTTCGCCGGCCAGGGCGGCGGACAGCTTGCGCAGGGCTTCGGCTGCGGGGTTTTCCCGTTGCAGCCCCAGGTAGCCCGCGCCCAGGTCTCCGCCGGAGATGTCGCCGACCGCCTCGACCGCCGGGTCGGCCGCGGCCGCCTGGATGGCCATGAAACCGCCCATGGAGTGGCCGATCAGCACGATGTGCGCAGGGTCCAGCCGCAGTCTCTTCGCCACCGCGCCCTGCCGCAGATAAGCGAGTGCGGCAGCGGTGTCCTCGATGCCGTGGACGAAGGAGAAGTTGCCCGGCGTGCCCCACGAGCCGCGATAGTTGAAGTACAGGACGTCCCAGCCTGCGCGGCGCATGTCCTGCGCCAGGTCCAGGTTGCGCTCGTTGCCTGGGAAGCCGTGCAGCAGGATCACCGCGGGGTGCGGGCCGGCGCCGGCGGCCACATAGACCAGCGCATTCATCGGAGCACCGTGGCTGGGGATCTGCATCACCTCCATCGATGCACGGTTGTCGATCGCGGGCGTCGCCGTGGTCGCGGCAGGTGCGGGCTTGGCCTGCTGGCCGGCCAGGCAGGTCAGGCTGGCGAGCAAACCGGCGGCCAGACTGGCGCGTAGCGCGTGCTTGTTCATGCGTTCTCCCAGGATGGGTGAGCTGTCGGAACGAACGCCGGAAGCCGGGAAGGCCACCGGTTCGGACGAAGACTACAGGCGTGCGCGATCGTTCGTCTCCGGGCGCGACCGGATCACGAACCCAATCAATGCGGGGGAGCGTTTGCTTGCGATCCACCGTTGATAACCGAACGCGGCGGGGAAAGCGGGCGCTGCCTCGCGAACCAGCGAAACGCGCACACAAAACGCATCCAGATGCCCGCTCGTTGCGTACCCCTCAGTGGCGTCCTGCGCTCGAGGCTCTCGTTGCCTGCGCGGATGCGGGGCGTGCCTGCGAACCGGCAGGCACGTCCTCAGGGGAAACCATCAGGGGGTCTACCCAGCTACAGGACGACATTATGAAACGCTCAGTCCAATCGCTTCTGTCCGCAGCGGTGCTCGCCGGGCTCTTCGCCACCGGCGGCGTGTCGGCACAGACGGCCAGTTCGAGCCAGGCCCAGGATTCGGTCGTGGCCAGCAGTGGAGGCACGCTCAAGCCCAACCAGACCCGCGGCTTCGGCGCGGGGCAGCGCCTCATCTTCACCTATACGCAAAATTACGATTGCATCCACGAACCGCGGAGCGACCTCGACTACGACGGCAAGCCCGCGCAGTCCGACCCGGGCGAATTCCAGATGCCGGTCTGCCAGGCCGCCACCGAACCCTCGATCGATCCGACCGGCAGGAACATCAAGCAGTCCGAACCGCTGTACGTGCTGGTTCCGATGTTCTCGCTCGACAACGACAAGAACGCGAACGACGCGATACCGTGTCCGGCCGGCGTGCGGCCGACCACGCTGTGCGGCCAGGCGCTGGGCAACACACTGGTCAGCCTGTTCGGTGCCATTCCCGAGGCCTACAAGAAGAAGCCGCTGGTCGCCACCCAGTGCCCGGACCCGGGTTCGCCGCCGGGCACCTGCACGATGCACGCCTCGAGCATCGACCTGGGCAAGGTACTGGTGGCTCTGGGCAAGCTGCCGCCGTCGACCAAGAACGTCTTCCTTCCCACGCCCAACCACAGCCACGTGGTCAATGGCGATGCGATCAGGACACGCGCCATCTGGTGGCAGGTGATACCCGTACTGGTCACCGACCCCAACTGCTGGCCTTCGGCCGGCGGTTCGCTCGGCATCACGTCGACGAAGAAGCTGCACGATGCGGAGCGGCGCGGCAATGCGGTCGAGGTGCCCTCCAACTTCTTCCTGTTCTTCAAGTCCGAACCCATGCGGGACATGGACTGAGCGTCGCGGCTACGGCCTTGCCAGTCTCCATCCGGCGCGCCCGCGTGAAGCGGTCGCGTCGGGTGGCTTTCACCGGTGATGGCGACCCTCACCTCAGCTCTCCTGCGGTGAGAGGGAGCAAAGCCGCCTTCAG
This sequence comes from Frateuria sp., assembly GCF_035943815.1. GTDB lineage: Bacteria > Pseudomonadota > Gammaproteobacteria > Xanthomonadales > Rhodanobacteraceae > Frateuria_A. The sequence continues at coordinate 308,023 of NZ_DASZBU010000015.1, read as the reverse complement.
TGCTGGATGGCCGAAAGGTGGATCGTCCATGCGTAGGCGCCGGCGAGCTGCCGTCTTGCGGCTGCCGGGAGGGTGATAGTCGTGGCCCCGCGGGCGCGCGTGGCGGTCAACGGCGTGGTGGTCCCGAGCAACTGGACCATAGCGCCGGCGGCCGGCCGCAAGCCGGTGAGCGTGATGGTGGCCGGCGGCAGCGTCTCACCCTCGTCGGCCAGGTAGATCGCATTGACGCTGCCGTCCTTGAGCTGGGTGAAGCGCAGCTTGCCTTCGGCGTAGGGGGCGACCGGGTGGCTGGCGTAGATGGCGCTGGCGTTGACCTTCATCCAGGCGCCGATGTCGCGCATGCGCTCCAGCGCCGGGGCGGGCAGCTGCCCGGTTGCGTCGGGACCGACGTTGAGCAGGAAGTTGCCGCCCTTGGCGACCACGTCGACGAGGATGTGCACCAGCTCGCGTGCCGGCTTGTAGCGGTCGTCGGGCTTGTACGACCAGGAATCGCCCATGGTCATGCAGGTTTCCCACGGGTAGGGCAGCGGCTGCGCGGGCACCTGCTGCTCGGGGGTGCGGTAGTCCTCGTACTTTCCGCCCACGTCGCGGTCGACGACGATCAGGCCGGGCTGGTTCCTGCGCGCGAGCGCGGCCAGCCCCGGCATGTCGATGTCCTGCGGCCAGGGCACCTCGTCGCTGTAGGCGAGCGCGTGCGGGTGGCTGTACGGGTTGACCCAGCCGGCGTCGAGCCAAAGGATGTCGATCGGGCCGTACTGCGAGGTGAGTTCGCCGACCTGCCTGTGCGTGAAGTCGACGAAGCGCTTCCAGCGTTCAGGGTACTTGCGCGTGTCGTAGTTGTTGTTGCGCGTGGGCGTGGCCCATTCCGGCGCCCAGTAGTCCGTGTTGTGCCAGTCGGCCTTGGAGAAGTAGGCGCCGATGCCGAACCCTTGCGCGCGGAAGGCGCCGAACACTTCCCTGGCGATGTTGGCGCGCGGGTTGCGATGGAAAGGCACGTCGGGCGCGGTGATGCGGTAGTCGGTCTGCCTAGTGTCGAACATCGAGAAACCGTCGTGGTGCTTGGTGGTGAACACCACGTAGCGCATGCCGGCGTCCCTGGCCGCGCGCGCCCAGGTGTCGGGGTCGAACCTGGTCGGGTTGAAGGTCGTCGGCAGCTGCTCGTACCTCTTCTTGTAGTCGACGTAGCTGATGCCGCTCGGGCGCGCACACCAGGGCAGGTCCTCCGAGCAGATCGACCAGGATTCGACCACGCCCCACTGGCTGTACGGGCCCCAGTGCAGCATGAGGCCGAACTTCCAGTCCTGCCATGCGGCGAGCTTCTTCAGCACCAGCGGGTCGGTCTCGGGCACGTAGGGTCCGTCGCCCGCATGTGCGGCGATGGGCAGCAGCAGGGTGAACAGCAACAGGGCGGGTGCGGGCTTCATCCGTTCTTCTCGGTGGTTTCGAGTTCATCGTAGAAAAGCCGTGCCGGTCCAGCGCGGACCGGTCGATCAGCAGGAAGTACGTCCGACCCTGGGGCTGCCCTTGCTCAGCGGACACGAACCGGGCGACGAGTTTGCGCCGCGCCCGAGTGTGCCTTGCCACGTCGAGAGCCCGGGACGGTGTCCCACAGCGACACGCCGTCGTGGCGTCGGGCGGCCATCACCGCGCATCCTCAGCCCACGTGCGCCTCCTTGCCAGCCGGCTGGCCGAACGAGGGCGGCCGGTCGGCCAGGGCGGCGCCGAAGCGTTCGTTCGGCGTGGCGCCCATGGCGAATTCCAGCGTACCGCCGGCGGCCAGTTCCGCGTGGCTGATCCAGCTCTTGGTCCACGGCTGGCCGTTCCAGCGCACCGACTGGATGTACGGCTTGCCCGGCCCGTTGCCGTGGGCGACCACCTCTAGCGTCTTGCCGCCAGCCAGCGCGACCTGCGCGCGGTCCAGCAGCGGGCTGCCGAACACGTAGTTGGTGCTCACCGGGTCGACCGAATACAGACCCAGCGCGCCCAGCACGTACCACGCGCTCATCTGGCCACAATCCTCGTTGCCGGCCAGGCCATCGGGCTGGGGCCGGTACATGGATTCGAGCAGCATGCGTACGCGCGCCTGCGTCTTGTGGTGCGCGCCGGTGTAGGCATAGAGATAGGCCACGTGGTGGCCCGGCTCGTTGCCTTGCGAGTACTGGCCGACCATGCCGGCGATGTCTGGCGGCGCGTCGGCCGGCAGCGCCGAGCTGGTGTTGAAGAGCGCGTCCAGCTTGCGCTCGAAGGCCTGCTCGCCGCCGAACAGCTGCATGTAGGCGTAGAGGTCGTGCTGGTTGAGGAAGGTCGCCTCCCAGGCGTTGGACTCGGTGAAGTCGCGCCACTTGTCCGAGTGGCCCATCGCGCGCGGGTCGAAGGGTTGCAGCCAGGCGCCGTCGCTGCCGCGCGGGCGCACGAAGGCGAGCTGCTTGTCGAACACGTTGCGGTAGTTGCGCGAGCGGCGGCGCAGGTGTTCGGCGTCCGCGTGCGCGCCGGCCGCCTCGGCCAGACTGGCCAGCGCCCAGTCGTCGTAGGCGTATTCGAGCGTCTTGCTGACCGACTCCCAGTCCTTGTCGGCAGGGATGTAGCCGAGCTTGCGGTAGTACGGCAGGCCACGGTAGTCGTCGTCCATGGCGCGCTTGCGGTAGATCGGCCAGGCCTTGGCGTAGTCGATGCCGGTGAAGCCCTTGGCCTGCGCCTCGGCGATCACCACCGCGGAGTGGTAGCCGATCATGCAGCCGGTTTCCACGCCCTGCAGCGGCCATACCGGTGGGCCGTCCGGGCTCTCGGCGGCCATCCGCACCAGGCCGTCGACCAGGTCGGGCACGCGCTCGCTCTGGTACAGCGTGAGCAGCGGGTGCAGCGCGCGGTAGGTGTCCCACAGCGAGTAGGTGCTGTAGTTGTGCCGGCCCTTGGGCAGCGTGTGCACCTTCAGGTCCATGCCGCGGTAGCGGCCGTCCACGTCGCTGAACAGCGTGGGCGCGAGCATGGTGTGGTAGAGCGCGCTGTAGAAGGTGCGCTTGACGGCTTCGTCGGCGGCGCCGACGCGGATGCGCGCGAGCTCCTGCTCCCACGCATCGGCCGCTTCCTTGCGCACGCGCTCGAAGTCCCAGTCGGACAATTCGCTGTCCAGGTTGCGGCGGGCGCCGTCGATGTCGACTGCGGAGATGCCGACTTTCACCAGCAGCGGTGCGCTGGCCGCATCGTCGAAGTGCAGCGCGGCCTTGAGGTGCGCGCCGGCGGCCGAACGCGTGCCGTCGGCCAGCGGCTTGTCTTCCGAGTACAGGGTGGCGCGCGAGAGCGGCCGCGAAAGCTTCATCGCGAAGTGGATGTAGCGGCCGTTGGCCCATTGATGCACGCGCCGGCTGCCGACCAGCAGGTCGTCGCCGATGAGTTGCAGTTGCGCGTCGCTGACCTTGGCCGGCACCTTGGCGTCGTCGTGGTAGCCGTGCGCGAGATCGACGAGCAGGTGGCCTGCGCCATGCTTGTTGAACGTATAGCGGTGCAGGCCCGCGCGCAGCGTGGCGGTGAGCTCGGCGAGGATGTCGTGGTCGGTCAGGCGCACGCGGTAGTAGCCCGGCTGGGCCTGCTCGCCGTCGTAGCGCGAGCGGTATCCCCGGCCGGGCTTGCCCACCGCGTCCGGCGGCAGGCGCGTGCTGGCGAAGGAGGCCTCGTCGAAGTGCGACTGATAGTTCTTGTCGGGCAGGCCGCGCGCGCCGGGGTCGAGCAGTACCTCGCCCTGCGCCGGCATCACCAGCACGTCGAGCATGTCGCTGGCGCCGGTGCCGGACAGGTGCGTGTGCGAAAAGCCCATGATCGAGCCGTCGTGCTGGTGGTAGCCCGAGCAGGCGTCCCAGCCGGCGTCGTTGGTGTCGGGACTCAGCTGCACCATACCGTAGGGCAGGGCGGCGCCAGGGAAGGTGTGCCCGTGGCCGCCGGTGCCGACGAACACGTCGACGTAGCGCGACACCCCATCGCCGGGCAGTGCGGCGGATCGGTCGCGGCCGGGGCGGCTCATGGCGAAGGCGGGCAGCATGTCGGCCGCGGTGCCCAGGGTGGCGAGGGCGCCAATGCCCTGCAGGAAGCGTCTGCGCGTCAGCATGGTGGGTTCTCCTGTGGGTCGGTCATGCAAGCGTGGAAAGAGGAACTACTGGCCCTTGAGCGAGCGCATCACGGCTGGCGTAACAGTGCGGGCCGTTCGTCCGCGAGTTTCACCATCAACTCGCCGAACAAGCTGTTCGCCCAGGCGAACCACGCGCGGGTGAAGTGCGCCGGATCGTCCTGATCGAACGTCTCGTGCATGAAACCGGTGCCCGCGTCCGTGTCGCGCAGCCAGCGCAGGCACTGGCGGATCTCGCCCGGATCGTCGCTGGTCAGCGCGCGCATGACGATCGACATCGGCCAGATCATGCGCAGGCCTTCGTGCGGGCCGCCGATGCCCTCGGCCGCGGTGCCCTTGAAGAAATACGGATTGTCCGAGCTCCACGCGCGCTTGCGGGTGCGCCGGTAGGTGGGATCGTCCGCCGCGCAGCAGCCGAGGTAGGGCAGGCCGAGCAGGCTGGGTATGTTGGCGTCGTCCATGAACAGCCGGTTGCCGTAGCCGTCGATCTCGTAGGCCCAGTAGTCGCCCGCCTCGTCGCGCAGCCGGCCGTCGCGATGGGCCGCCTGTTCCACTTCGCGCGCGAGCGAGGTGCAGGCGGTGGCGAAGGCGGCGTCGTGATGGATCGCCTGGCTCATCACCGCCAGCTGCCGCAGCGCCACCACGGCGAACAGGTTGGCCGGTACGAACAGCGGATACAGGCAGGCGTCGTCCGACGGGCGGAACATCGAATGGATCATGCCGTTGGGGCGCGTGGGGTTGCCGTAGCCCTCCAGCGGGACGGTATCGCTCGGACGGGGCGAGGTACGCTGGAAGTGGTACGGGCCGGGGCCGTGCAGGCGCTGCTGCTCGTGGAAGGTGGCGAGCACCCGCTGCATCGCCGCGCGCCAGCCGCCGTCGAACGGCTCGGCGTCTCCCGTGGCCTGCCAGTAGGCGTGCGCGATGCGGATCGGCCAGCACAGCGAATCGATCTCCCACTTGCGCTCGCCTACGCCGGGCGCCATCGCGGTCTCGTCCTGGCGCGCCCAGCTCAGCGGCGGTGCGTGCGGATCGCGCAGGAAGGCGTTGGCGTAGGGATCGATCCGGATGCAATGCGCCTGGCGACGGATCAGCCCTCGGAAGAGCCGGCGCAGCGCCGGATCGTTCTTGGCCAGCGCCACGTACGGGCTGACCTGCGCGGAGGAGTCGCGCAGCCACATCGCGTCGATGTCGCCGGTGATCACGAAGGTGTCGGGCTTGCCCTCCAGCGTGCCCAGTTCCACCGTGGTGTCGAGCGTGTTCGGATAGCAGTTCTCGAACATCCAGGCCAGCTTGGGGTCGCCGATGCATGCCCTGACGCGCGCGATCTCGCGCTCGACGGCGTCGCTGGTGAACTTGCGCTGCGCCCGCGGCGGGCGGTGGCTCGCGAAGCGTGCGGCCGGAGCCGTTGCCATCGCCGGCGAAAGCCCGGCCAGCCCGCCGCACGCGGCGGCCGTGCCGAGCAGTTTGAGGAAGTGGCGGCGGTCGGACATCGCGTCTCCTGGTGTCATCGCGGCAGTGCATGCCGGCCGGTGATGGTGAAGGTGGCCTGCTCGCCCGGCCCATCGCCGGGTTGGCCGCCGCCGACGGACAGGCGGTAGCTCCCCGCCACCACGGAGCGTCGGCCGGCAGCGTCGACCGTGCTCAATTGGCGGGGCGACAGCTCGAAAGTCACCCGTTGGCTCTCGCCGGGCTTCAGGTGCACGCGGCGGAAAGCGACCAGCGTTCGTCTCGGTGCCAGCGGCACGTCGGTCGCGTGCAGGTAGGCCTGCGCCACCTCGTCGCCGGCGCGCGGCCCGGTATTGCGCACGGTCACGCCGATCCGCAATGGATTGCCTGCGGCAAGCGTGTCCGTCGAGAGCGCGAGGCCTTCGTAGGCAAAGCGGGTATAGCTCAGCCCATGGCCGAACGGGTACAGCGGCGTACCGTTGAAGTAGCGGTAGGTGCGTCCGCGCATGTCGTAGCGGGTGAACGGCGGCAGGTCGCTGGTGGCGCGGTAGAAGGTGACCGGAAGCCGGCCTCCCGGATCGTCGTCGCCGGCCAGCACGCGGGCGATTGCCGTACCACCGGCCTGCCCGGGATACCAGGCGGCCAGGATGGCGCCGGCATGCTCTTGCGCCCGGTCCAGTGCCACCGCACTGCCGGACATCAGCACGATCACCAGCGGCTTGCCGCTCGCGGCCACATGTTCGAGCAGGTTGCGCTGTGCGCCCGGCAGCGCGATGTCGGTGCGGTCACCGCCGTCGAAGCCAGCCGCTTCGATGCGCAACTCCTCGCCCTCGACGTCAGGCGAGAGACCGACGAAGGCGACCACCACGTCCGCATCGCGCGCGGCCGCGAGCGCCTCGTCGAGCTGGGCGCGCGCGGGAGCCAGCCATTGCAGTCGGATGCCCTGGTCCTCGCCGCTGTGCACCAGCTCCAGCCGTAGCGCGTGCGGCGAGCGGTCGGCGAAATGGAGCTGCGCCTGCAGGGTGGGCGTGTCGGTGCCGGCGTCGTCGATCAGCTCGCGGCCGTCGAGGTACAGGCGCACCGGGTCATGGCCGTGGCAGTCGAAGCAGCGGTCGACGTGCACGGCCAGCGTGTAGTCGCCGGGGCCGGGCGGGAGCAGGGTGCCGATCCAGCGCGCGGCGTAATGGCCGGGATCCAGGCCAGCGCCGGGCGCCGCGCGGTCCCAGTCGAAATCGATCGTGCGGTCGGTGCGGGTCAGGCGTGCGCTGCCGACCAGGCCCGCCGCGTCGAAGTAGCCGCCTTGCAGGCCGCGCTGGCCGCCGGGCGTGCGCAGGGCGGTTTCCGGCACCGGCACCGGTACGCCGGCGGCCACGGGCGCGCCCTGCGCGTAGCTGACGCGCCCGGCGCCGAAGCGTTCGCGCAGGCCCTGCAGCGGCGTGATCGGCGCCCGCGCGGTGCCGTGGTAGTTGGCCTCCAGCGTTTCGAGCGTGTCCGCATCCGGACCGATCACCGCGATGCGCGTACCTTCGCGTAGCGGCAGCGTGCCGTGCGCGTTCTTCAGCAGCACCATCGACTCGCGGGCGGCTTCGAGCGCGAGCGCATGGTGGGTGGGGCCCTCGATCGCGGCGTCTGCGACGGGCGTCGGGCGATCCGCGAGGTCCAGCTGATACCGGGCCGTGAAAAGCCGTACCAGCGCGGCGTCGAGGTCGGCCTGCCGCGCGTAGCCCTTGGCGACCGCCTCGCCCAGCGCGGCGTAGGCCTGCCCGCAATCGAGGTCGGTGCCGGCCCGGATCGCGGCAGCGGAGGAGCGCGCGTCGTCCGGCCGGTAATGGTGGAACTGGGTCATGTCGTCCACGGCGTCGCAATCGGAGACGACGTAACCCCGGAAGCCCCAGGCCTGGCGCAGCACGCTGTCGAGCAGCCAGCGATCGGCGCATGCGGGCGTACCGTTGATCGCGTTGTAGGCGCACATCACCGAGCCGGCGTGGCCCTCCATGACCGCGGCGCGGAAGGCCGGCAGGTAGGTGTCCTCCAGATCATGCGCGGAGACGACGCTGTCGAAGCCATGGCGTCCGCGTTCCGGGCCGCTGTGCACGGCGAGATGCTTGGGCGTGGCGATGGCGCGCGGGTGGACCGGATCGTCACCCTGCACGCCCTGGACGTAGGCGACGGCGAGGCGCGCGGTGAGAAAGGGATCCTCGCCGTAGGTCTCCTGCCCGCGGCCCCAGCGCGGGTCACGGAAGATGTTGATGTTGGGCGACCACACCGTCAGCCCCTGGAAGGGTCCGTGCTCACCCGTCGCGTCGAATTTGGCGCGCGCCTCGGTCGCCACCGTTTCACCCACCTGCTCCAGCAATGCCGGGTTCCAGCTCGCCGCCAGGCCGATCGCCTGCGGGAAGACCGTGGCGTAGCCGTTGCGCGCGATGCCGTGCAGGCCTTCGTTCCACCAGTCATACGCCGGCACGCCCAGGCGCGGGATCGCCGGCGCATGGTTCTGCAGCTGGGCGACCTTTTCCGGCACAGTCATGCGCGAGACCAGCGCCTGGGCGCGGGCGCGCGCGTCATCGCGGGGACCGGCATGCGCGGCGAACGCGGCCAGCATGCAGGACGCGAGTGCGGGCCAGCACGTCCTCACGGCGCGCCCTTCCGCATGGCGTCGGCCAGGTTTCGCACGCGCAGCGCGCTGCGCAGCGCGTCCAGTGCGGCATCGCTGCGCACATGCAGGCTGACCGGTTCGCCCGGCAGGAGATCGAAGGCGTTGTCTGACACCTGCGCATCCAGCTGGCCGAATGAAAGCCATACCGCGCGCGCCAGCATGTCGGTGTCCAGCGTCACGGTGTAGCCGTCGCCGGAGGGCGCCCAATGCGTGCGGATGTGCGGGAGCGGGAGAGCGAGTGCCTTGGGTGCGTCGAAGAACACCAGCGAGCGCGAGACACCGTGGCCATCCACCAGAAGATCGACCACTGCGAAGCGCGCACGCGGCTTCGTGCCCGCCAGTTGCGCGTCGGTAAAGCTCCCGACTGGCGTGGCCGCCAGCGGAGCGAGCGTGAGGTCATGCGCCTGCTCCGAGATCAGCCTGCCGGCGAAATCCAGCACGCGCAGGCGCCAGCGCGCCCGCACCGGTGACGTGCGGTCGGACACCAGCGTCACCTGCGTGGTGCCGTGCTCGCGCAGTGCGGTAGCCAGCAGCGGCGCGTAGAAGCGCCGGGCGTGGTATTGCAGGGCCTTCCAGCGTCCGTGGTAGTCGATGCTCGACCAGGAGATCGCCGGCCACACGTCGTTCAACTGCCAGTACAGCGAACCCATGCTGCGCGGCCGCGAGGCGCGCAGGTGCTCGGCCGCCAGCTCGATACCCTCGGCCTGCATCGCCTGGCTCAGGTAGACCAGGGCGGGGAAGTCCTTCGGCTGCCCGTACTCGCGCTCCACGTACATTGCCAGGCGGGCGTTGCCGTTGCCGCCGTCGTACTTCTGGTGCGCGCGCAGCACCGGCGAGTCCTCTTCCAGCGCGCCTGCGCCGGCGAACGCGCGGATCGTGCGCATCGAGGGAAACGACTGCAGGCCGTATTCGGACTGGAAGCGCGGCGTGACGTCGAGGTAGGCACGGGCCGGCTTGGCCTCGCCCGACCACACTTCCCAGTAGTGGTAGTCGCCATCGTCCAGCGACGTGGCGAAACCGTCGCCGCCGGTGCTGGGCGAGCTGGGCCAGTACGGCACCTCCGGATCGTGCCGGGCCACCACCTGGCGCAGCACGTCGCCGAACAGCATGCGCATGCCTTGTTGGATGCGCGCGTCCTGCGCCGGCGTGATGGACTTGCGGAAAGCCTTGCGGTCGTCCCACGAGAGCCAGCTGCTCTGCACCTCGTTGTTGCCACACCAGAGCACCAGGCTTGGATGGTCGCGCAGGCGCTCGACTTGCTCGATGGCCTCCGCGCGCACGTTCGCGACGAAGGCCGGGTCATCCGGCGGGATCGCGCCGCCGAACATGAAGTCCTGCCAGACCAGCAGGCCCAGCCGGTCGGTCTCGGCATAGAAGCTGTCCGGCAGGTAATACCCGCCGCCCCACACGCGCAACATGTTCATGTTGGCGTCGCGCGCGGACGTAAGCGCGTTGCGCATCTGCGCCTCGGTGACGCGGGTGGGAAAGCTGTCGAAGGGGATCAGGTTGGCGCCTTTGGCGAACACCGGGATGCCGTTGACCACGAAGGCGAAGCCGCGGCCCCAGCGGTCCTGGTCGCGCCGCAGCTCGACGCTGCGCAGGCCGACCTCGCGGGTGGCTTCGTAGAGCACGGCGTCGTCCTTGCCGCGCAACTGCACGTGGTAGGCGTACATGTCCTGCGCGCCGTAGCCGGCCGGGTACCAGCGGCGGGGGTGGTCGATCGCCAGCGGCACCTCGACGCGGTGGCTGCCGGCTGCGAGCGTGACCGGCTGCGTCCGGTGCGCGACCGGCTTGCCATCCGGTCCGAGCACGTCGATCTCCAACTGCAGTGTTGCTGTGTCGTCGGCGTCGATCGCCAACTGCACCTGGGTCTGCGCGCGCTGCGCATCCACGTGCGGCTGCGCGACGTGCAGGCCGGTGACGCGCAGGCCGTCCCAGCTGTCCAGGTGCACGTCCTGCCAGATGCCTTCGGTGACGATGCGCGGGCCCCAGTCCCAGCCGTACTGGTAGGCGGCCTTGCGCACGTAGTTGGCGCTCTGCCGCCCCTTGGGCTCGTCGCCGAAGGCGGAGTCGAACTCGCCGGGCAGCGCGTAGGGCTGGCGCGCGAGCCAGGGCTGCAGGCGCCTTACCGGCGAGTACAGCCGCACCTGGAGCGTGTTGGCGCCGGCGCGCAGCCAGGGTTTCGCCGGTGCCGCCCAGCGTCGGAACATGTTGTCTGCGTCGAGCAGCCTGTGTCCGTTGAGGTAGACCTCGGCAAAGGTATCCAGGCCATCGAACACCAGCTCGACATGCCGGCGCGCCAGCGTGGCCGTGTCCACGGTGAACGTGGTGCGGTAGACCCAATCGGACAGGCCGACCCACTGGATGGCCTTCTCGTTCTCGCCCAGGAAAGGATCGACCGCCAGCCCGGCGGCGAGCAGATCGGTCTGCACCGTGCCCGGCACCGTGGCCGCCAGCCAGCGGGTTGCCTGCGGGTGGTCGGCGGCGTGGACGTCGCCGGGCGCCAGGCGCAACTGCCAGCCGCTGTCGAGCTTGCGCGAAACCAGCGGCGCCGCCGTGGCCAGCATTGGCACCAGCAGGAGCAGCGCGCACGCGATCGGTGGCAGGCGTGGCCTTGTGCGCGTTCGGGTCGGCGGGACGGGTGCGGGCATGGCGTTTCCTGGCGGCACGGGCGACGGGCGGCGGCGTCGCCACCCGTCTGCACCGCTAAGGCGGATGGTTTCCCGCCTGCGTGGACAGCTCCCGCAGCGCCGTCACCATCGCGCGGATCTCGGTTGAGTCGCTGCGCCACTCGCCCCGGGCCATGTCATCCAGGCCCGGCTGGCGATGGTGCATGCGCGAGGGCAACTGCTGCTTGGCCGAGGCGTGGAGTTCCTTGGCGCCGGTGGCCTGCGCCAGCGCCGCGATGTTGCGCGCATGCACGCCCGCGCCCGGCATCACTGTCACCCGACCGGCCGCCTGCGCCAGCAGCGCGCGGATCTGCGCCGCGCCGTCGATGGCGCTGGCCTGCGCGCCGGAGGTCAGCACGCGTTCGCAGCCGAGGTCGATCACCGCTTCGAGTGCTTGCGCCGGGTCGCGCGCCATGTCGAAGGCGCGATGGAAGGTGACACCCAGCGCCCCGGCCGCCGCGACCAGCACGCGGCTGCGCGCCGCGTCGACCTGTCCCTGCGCATCGAGCACACCCAGCACCACGCCGTCGCAGCCCAGCGCGACGCACACCTCGATGTCGCGCTGCATCACCTCGCATTCGAAATCGTTGTAGAGGAAATCGCCGCCGCGAGGGCGGATCAGCACATAGAGCGGAATCGCCAGCTGATCGCGCGCGGTGGCGATCTCGGCATACGAAGGCGTGACCCCGCCCAGCTCCAGCGCCGCGCAGAGTTCCACGCGCCCCGCGCCACCTTCCTGCGCGGCCAGCGCGGAAGCCACCGAATTGGCCGCCACTTCCAGCAAGGGCACGCTGTCGACAGCCATCAGCAAGCCCCGCCGGCAGGAGGCAGGTCCAAGGCGTGCGCGGCCCGGGCGCGATAGGCCGCCGAGCAGGCGAAGACGCTTCGGGATGGCTGCGGACGGCCCAAGACTCCCCACCGTTTAGATCGATCTATATGGAAGGTAGCATCGGTCCGGAAGGCTTGCATGCGGCAATGCAGTAATCGCGCGAGGTCAGGCCAAGCGCGTACACGATGTGCTCGATCGCCGGGCTGCGGCAGCAACAGTCGCCAGCCCTTCGGAACAGCTCATCGCCCGTCGGATGAAAGCAAAACTTTAGATAGGAAAGAAGCAAGGCTTTCATTGTGGCCGTGGGCCCGCGCCTATGGTCGCGAGCCATGAAGACCGACCAGAAAGCGTTCGCCCAGCGCCTGCGGGCCGCCTTGGAGGCGGAAGGCATCGAGGCGAGCCCAGCGGCGATCGAGCGGTTGCTTGCCCGCGAGGGCGCCGTGAGCGTGACGCAGCAAGCGATCTCGGGCTGGCTCAATGGCAAGCACAGGCCCAAGCCGGATCATATCGAAGCGCTGGCGTCGATCCTGGGCATCGAGGCGCACGAGCTGGAGTATCGGTCCCACAGGGGCGTGCGCGATGCGCCGGCCCGCTGGCCGGAGCAGGTGCGCGGGCATGATCGCCTGGCGTTCGAGGCGTTTCTGAAGCTGCCGGAGGAGCACCGCCGGCTGGTGCGGGAGATGATCGTGGCGTTGGGTGGAGCGCCGAAGGCGAGCCGGTAACCGCGCGTCCGAAGGCGGTGTGCTTACACAGTGAGGTCCCCGCGAACCCCGGCCTCCCATCCAGCCCGGACCGGGAGGGTCGGGAGCTTGGAGCCAACCGCTTACTGGCATCATGGGAAGCCTTCCCCGTCGTGGTTTCCCCATGTCCTCGCGTTCGGATGCTCCCCGGATCGCCATCGCGATCGGCGCCTTGCTGGTCGCCATGGTTTCGTATCAATGCGGTGCGTCGCTGGCCAAGCACCTGTTTCCGCAGGTGGGGGCGCAAGGGGCGACAGCTTATCGCCTGGGCATCAGTGCGTTGATCCTGCTGGCGTGGCGCCAGCCGTGGCGGCGCCTGCGAGACGGTCGGGACTGGCGCGGGTTGTGGGCCTACGGGTTGTCGATGGGCGCCATGAACCTGGTGTTCTACATGTCGCTGCGCACGGTCCCGCTGGGGCTGGCGGTCGCGCTGGAGTTCACCGGGCCGCTGGTGCTGGCCATGATCGGTTCGCGCCGGCTGCTCGACTTCGTCTGGATCGCGCTGGTGATCGCGGGGTTGGCCTTGTTGCTGCCGTTGCGCGGCCAGGCGCATGCGCTCGATCCGGTGGGCGTGATGTACGCGCTTGCCGCAGGGCTGGGCTGGGCCCTGTACATCGTCACGGGGCAGAAGGCCGGTGCCGCCTACGGCGGCGACGCGGTGACGTGGGGCACCTCGGTCGGCGCCTTGCTGGCCATCCCTTTCGGCGTGGTGCACGCGGGCGCCACCTTGCTGTCGCCAGCGCTGCTGCCCTATGCGGTGGGCGTGGCGGTGCTGAGTTCGGCCTTGCCCTATTCGCTGGAAATGGTGGCGCTGACGCGACTGCCGGCGCGCACCTTCAGCACCCTGCTCAGCCTGGAGCCTGCGATCGCCGCGCTGGCGGGCGTGGTGCTGCTCAGCGAGCATCTGAGCGCGCTGCAGTGGCTGGCGATCGGGGCGATCATCGTGGCGGCGGCAGGCACGGCGTTGAGCGTGCGCAAGCCGGTCGCAGTGGAAGGACTCGGGTAGGCAAAAGCTTGACGCCGGGGTGCTGCGAAGCTTCCCGTGCGCCCCGCCCCTCTCCCGAACCCTCTCCCCGGAGGGAAAGGGAGCAGAGCGCCGCGCGGCCCGTTGTGCGCCCGTGCAACCGAGCCACTCGCGCCAGAAATCCAGATCCCTCTCTTGCCTCAACTCCCGAGCGCCCGCGGTAAAGCGGCTGCACCTCCTCTATGAGCAAGAGACCCGCTCGGCAGGTCGCAATGGCACCTAGCTTTTGTCTCGCCCCGGGCTGAACCAGGGCCGTTTCTTTGGTTACTTTCTTTACTCCGGGCATCCCGCCCTTCGCCCTTCGGGCCAGCTTCGCTGTTCGCCCGCGCTCCAGGCGCGGGCGTGGGCCAGCAAAGAAAGTGACCCGAGCGCCGATCAGGCGATCGGAAGCTCTTCGCAATCCAGCCAAGTCGCTAGAAGCCGCGCCATGCCCGCTCCCCGCAAGAAACAGGAAACCGGAAACATCAGCACTCGATGACGTTGACGGCAAGCCCGCCGCGCGACGTCTCCTTGTACTTGTCCTTCATGTCGCGGCCCGTGTCGCGCATGGTCTTGATGACCTTGTCCAGGCTCACGCGATGCTTGCCGTCGCTCTTGAGCGCCATGCGGCTGGCGTTGATGGCCTTGACCGAGCCCATCGCATTGCGCTCGATGCAGGGAATCTGCACCAGGCCGCCGATCGGGTCGCAGGTGAGGCCCAGGTTGTGCTCCATGCCGATCTCGGCGGCGTTTTCCACCTGCCAGATGCTGCCGCCCAGCGCCGCGGTGAGGCCGCCGGCGGCCATCGAACAGGCCACGCCCACCTCGCCCTGGCAGCCGACCTCGGCGCCGGAGATGGAGGCGTTCTCCTTGTAGAGGATGCCGATGGCGGCGGCGGTGAGCAGGTAGTCGATGATGCCGTTCTCGTCCGCCTTCGGGCAGAAGCGCAGGTAGTAGTGGCCCACGGCCGGCACGATGCCGGCGGCGCCATTGGTGGGCGCGGTGACCACGCGGCCGCCGGCGGCGTTTTCCTCGTTGACCGCCAGCGCGTACAGGTTCACCCAGTCAAGGATGGTGAGCGGGTCTTTCAGCGCGGCCTCGGGCTGATTGCGCAATTCCTCCGCCATCGCCGGCGCGCGGCGCGTCACGTGCAGGCCGCCAGGCAGGGTGCCGGGCGAGCGCAGGCCGCGGGCGACGCAGTCGGCCATGGCCTTCCAGATGGTCAGCAGGCCGGCGCGGGTCTCGGCCTCGGGACGCCAAACGCTTTCGTTGGCCATCATCAGCTGGGCGATGGTCAGGCCATGCTTTTCGCACAGGTCGAGCAATTGCTCGCCGGTGGAGAACGGGTAGGGCTGCTCGGTGGTGTCGGCGACGATGCGATCTTCGGCCGCCTCGTCCTGGTTGACCACGAAGCCGCCGCCGACGGAGTAGTAGTCGCGCGTGGCCAGTTCGTTGCCGTCGGCGTCGTAGGCGGTGAAGCGCATGCCGTTGGTATGGAAGGGCAGCTTCTGGCGCTTGTTGAACACCAGGTCGCTCTTCTCGTCGAAGGCGATCTCCTGGCGGCCGAGCAGGCGCAACCGGGCGGTACCGCGGATGCGGGCGAGGATGTCGGGGATGAGGTCCGCATCCACCTTGTCGGGGTAGTGGCCTTCGAAGCCCAGCAGCACGGCCTTGTCGGTACCGTGGCCGCGGCCGGTCATCGCCAGCGAGCCGTAGAGTTCGGCGCGCACGCGAACGACGCGGTCGAGCACGCCTTTCTCCTCCAGCCAGTGCTCGGTGAAGCGCGCCGCTGCGCGCATCGGCCCGACCGTGTGCGAGGAGGACGGCCCGATGCCGATCTTGAAGAGGTCGAAGACGCTGACGGCCATGAACGCGCTGCGGTGTGGTAGACGGAAGCCGTTATTCTACGCGCCCCCTTCACCTTTGGCAGTCCGTTCGCTACCGCATGGCCGACCTCGTCCTTTACCAGCGCGACTACTGCCACCTGTGCGACCAGGCGCTGGCGGTGCTCGCCCAGGCGCGCGCACCGGACTTCGACAGCGTCTGGGTGGATGACGATCCGGCGCTGGAGGCGCGCTATGGCGCGCGGGTGCCAGTCTTGCGCGACGTGCGCGATGGGCGCGAGCTGGATTGGCCGTTCGGGGCGGAGGCGGTGGCGGCGTTCGTGAGGGGTTGAGGCAGACCTCACCCATCCGCCGGTCGACACCTTCTCCCGTAAACGGGGAAGGCTTGCTCGGTGGCTCGTTCGAACCGCGCTACCTTACTTCGTCGACAGCACCAGGTGCGCCTGGATCGTCACGTTGTCGCCGATCACCGAGGTGTCGGCGTATTCGCCGCCGCCCACGCCGTAGTCCAGCCGCTTGAGCGTGCCGGTCACGTCCATCAGCGCGGTACCGTCGGGCTGCGGCGTGAAGGTGACGGTGAGGTTGAGCGGATGGCTGACGCCGCGCAGCGTGAGGTTGCCGTGCGCGATCGCCCGGGAGCCGTCCAACCGCGTGAAACCGGTGGTGAGGTAGTGCGCCTGCGGGTATTTGGTCGCGTTGAAGAAGTCCGCCCCCGGCAGGGCGCCGTCGCGGTCGGCGTCGCCGGTGGCGGCGCTGGTGGTGTCCACCGTCACGTCGAACTTCGAATTGGCCAGGCGCGCGGGATCGAAGCGGATGTCCGCATGCCATCGCGAGAAGCTACCCTGGAACGCCGCGCCCTGGAAGGTCGCGGTGAAACCCAGCGTGCTCTCGTCCTGCTGCACGTGGTAGGCGGTGGCCGCGGCGACACCCGGCAGAGCGAGGCAGAGCAGCAGGGCGAGGCGCATGGTGGCGGTCGGGGTCATGCAGAATCTCCTTTCGGTCCGTGACGGAGGCGGGCGAACGGCCACATGCGGCGCAGCACGTCGTCCCGGTCGAACACATGATGTTTGAGCGCCGCGCCTACGTGGGCCAGGAGCACCAGCAGCAGGAACCAGAACAGGTACTCGTGCACTTCGTGCGACAGGCGGCGCAGGTCCGGGTTCTTCGCGGCGATCGCCGGCAGGTTGAACAGCTTGAAGAACTGCAGCGGGTAGCCGCGCACCGAGTTGAACCACCAGCCAGACAGCGGCAGCGCCGCCACCAGCACGTAAAGCAAACCATGCACCGCGCGCGCGGCCAGCAGCTGCCAGCGGGGCGCGGGAAGCTCGCGCGGCGGGCGGTTGCCCAAACGCCACAGCAGGCGCAGCACGAACAGGGCCAGCACGGTCAGGCCGATCGACTTGTGCAGGGCCAGCCAGTTGACCTTCTGCATCGGGGTGCTGGCCAGGTCCATCAGCAGGCCGAACACGCCGTTGCCCAGGATCAGCAGCGCGATCGTCCAGTGGAAGAACTTGGCGACGGCGCCCCAGCGGTAAGCATCATTGCGCAGCATGGTCGGTCTCCTTGGCGGGGCTGCGTTCTTCGCGGATGGCTTCGACTTCCAGCCACAGCGATACGTGCCGGCCGATCGAGCCCAGGTTGGTGGTCATGCCGAAATCGGTGCGGTCGAGCACGGCGGTGGCGGAAAACCCGGCGATGGTGTGCAGGCCGAAGATGGTGCGCGCCTCGCGGTTGAAGGTAAACGGGATGCTTATCCCGCGGTTGACGCCGCGCAGTGTGAGCTGCCCGTGCAGTACGCCATGGGTGGCGTCGGTGCGCTCGACCGAGGTGCTGGCGAAGTGCGCGTAGCGCTGGTGCGTGGCGTCGAGGAAGGCGCTCTTGAGTACCGCGGCGTTCCAGTTCGCATCGCCCATGTCCAGGCTGGCCAGGTCGATGTCCAGTTCCGTGGCGGCATCGCTCCAGTCGTCCGGATCGAAGCGCAGCCAGCCGCGCGCGATGTGCAGGCGGCCGAACGGGCGCGAGTAGCCATCGTGGTCGACGCTGAAGAGGATCTGGCTGTGCACCGTGTCGTAGCGGTAGCGATGCGCCGTCGCCTGGCCGGCCAGCGGCCACGACAGGACGGCGCAGGCGAGCAGGCGGGCGGCGGCGGGCAAGGTGCTCATCGGCCAAGTCTGGACGATGGACCGCGTCCGCGCTACCGCGCCTTGGCATTTCGTGCACGCGCCGCATGACTACCATCGAAACCCGCCACTTTGGAGGTAAGCCATGGCTCGCCCCATCTGGACCGGCACGCTGTCGTTCGGGCTGCTCAACGTCCCGATCCGCCTGATGACCGCCGAGCGCAGGATCGACCTGCACTTTCGCATGCTCGACCAGCGCAACAACCAGCCGGTGCGCTACGAGCGCGTCAATGCCGAATCGGGCGAGGAAGTGCCCTGGAAGGACATCGTCAAGGCCTACGAATACTCCAAGGGCAACTACGTGGTGCTGGAGGAGTCGGACATAAGGAACGCTGCGCCGGAGACGCACGAGACGGTGGAGATCGACAGCTTCATCGACGCCGACGCGCTCACCCCGGCCTACTTCGAGAAGCCCTACTTCCTGGTGCCCGGCAAGAAGGCCGAGAAAGGCTACGTGCTGCTGCGCGAGACGCTCAAGCGCACCGGCAAGATCGGCATCGCGCGCGTGGTCATCCGCACGCGCGAATACCTGTGCGCGGTGATGCCGCAGGAAGAGGCGCTGCTCTTGATCCTGCTGCGCTTCCCGCAGGAACTGGTCAGCGCGGAGGAGTACGCGCTGCCGGACAAACCGGTGGCCGACTACCGCATCAGCGACCGCGAGCTGGAGATGGCCGGCGAACTGATCGAGTCGATGGCAGGCAAGTTCCAGCCGGAGAACTACCGCGACGAGTTCCGCGATCGGCTCACCGCCGTGATCGAGCAGCGGCTCAAGAGCAAGGGAGTCACCACCGCGCTGGAGGAAGAGGAGCCGGCGCACGCCAACGCCACTACCAACGTGGTCGACTTCATGTCGCTGCTTAAGAGGAGCATCGAGAACAAGCAGCGCACGCCCGCGCGCGGCGAGGACGAGTCGGCAGCAAAGAAACCGGCGAAGAAGGCTGCCGCCAAGAAGGCCGAGCCGGCGGCCAAGAAGGCCGCCAGCCGCAAGGCGCCGGCCAAGAAGGCGCCGGCGACCCGCAAGGGCCGCAAGGCGGGTTGAGGCGATGCGCCTTTCGCAGGTTCCTTGCGCGCTTCACGTCAGGCGCTGGTAACTGGAGGCCCTCGACGTGACCGCACGCCAACAGGCCGCCACGACGGCGGCCGCTCCAGGCCGGGACCACAGCGTGACGGTGCAGGGCGTGAGGATCACCCACCCCTCGCGCGTGGTCTATCCGGAGGACGGCATCACCAAGGGTGAGGTCGCCGCCTACTACGCGGCGGTGGCCGAATGGATGCTGCCCGAACTGGTCAACCGGCCGCTGTCGATGGTGCGTTGCCCCGGCGGCACCGACAGCGCCTGCTTCTTCCAGAAGCACCACGCGGCCAAGCTCGGCAGCAGCGTGCGGGCCATCCCGCTGGAGGAAAAGGAGGGCGGCGAGGACGAGTACGTCTACATCCGCGACCTCACCGGCCTGCTGCAACTGGTCCAGATGAACACGCTGGAGTTCCATCCCTGGGGCTCGCGCGTGGACAAGCCCGATTCGCCCGATCGCATCGTGCTCGACCTCGATCCCGCACCCGGTGTGGCGTGGGAGGCGGTGGCGGAGGGCGCACGCGAAATACGCGGGCAGCTGGACCGGCTCGGCCTGACGAGCTTCGTGCGCACCAGCGGAGGCAAGGGGCTGCACGTGGTGGTGCCGTTCCGGCGCGGCCCGGGCTGGCCGGCGGTCAAGGCGTTCTGCGAGTCGGTGGCCGACGCGATGGTCGAGCGGGATCCCGGGCGCTACATCGCCACGGCCAGCAAGGCCAAGCGGGAGGGGAAGATCTTCATCGACTGGCTGCGCAATGCGCGCGGCGCGACCAGCGTGTGCAACTGGTCGCTGCGCGCGCGCGAAGGAGCGCCGGTAGCGATGCCGTTGCGCTGGGAGGAGCTAGGCAAGATCGAAGGCGGGGCCGCGTTCGGCATGCAGGCGGCGCTGGAGCGGGCGGCCAAGCTCAAGGCCGATCCGTGGGAGGGCATGGCCAAGCTGCAGCAGCGGTTGCCGAAGGTGTAACGCCCCGCTGAGCGCCCTCGGCCAGTGTGCCGGAGAGCCTCCCCCTCTCCCCAACCCTCTCCCCCGGCGGGGTCGGGGGAGAGGGAGCCTACGCGGCAGACCACCCGCTCCCTCTCCCCCGAGCCTGCTCGGGTAGAGGGCTGGGGAGAGGGGGAGGCCTTTACCTCACTTCATCCGCAGCACATCGTTGACCCGGTCCGCCTCCGGCAACGCATGCGAGGGATCCAGCTCCGCCGACACCACCTTGCGCGTGCCAGGGACCCGCACCACGTATTCGCGGTGCTGCTGCCAGGTCTCCACCGGCACGCGCACGTCCTGGTGGCTGCCGTCGTCGTAGGTCAGCCGCAGCGTGTTGGGCAGCACCAGCGGGTCGAGGTTGGCCACCGTCACCGCGGCGCCGTGCGACCAGTCGCCGTCGATCGGCTCGACCTTGCGCACCGCCATGTCGAAGGGCCAGTTGTGCTGGTACCAGCCGCGCCAGAACCACCCCAGGTCCTCGCCGCCCTCGCTCTCCATGAAGCGGAAAAAATCCGATGGCGAGGGATGGTGGTAGGCCCAGGTGGCGATGTACTTGCGGAAGGCGCCGTCGAAGCGCTCCGGCCCCAGGATCTGCTCGCGCAACAGCACCAGGCCGAAGGCGCCCTTGAAATAGCTGATCGGGTGGCGGTACTTCTCGCTCGTCTCGTCGGCGCCATTGAGCAGGGCTGGCGCGTCTGCGTCGGCGAGCACCTGGGCGATCTCGTCGGCCGGGTTGCCGCCCTTGGGGGCGTATTCGCTGTCGCGTTTGGGCGCGTACACGCCGTGGCCGAAGGCGCCCGCTTCGCCGATGTCGATGAAGGTGTTGAAGCCTTCGTCCATCCAGGCGTGGCGGCGTTCGTTGGAGCCCACGATCATCGGGAACCAGCTGTGCCCGATCTCGTGCGCGATCACCATGTGCAGGCTCTTGCCGCGGGCACGTTTGGCATCGAAGGTGATGCCCGGGTACTCCATGCCGCCGGCGGTTCCGGCCTCGTTGATCGCCACCGGCCAGGGATACGGGAACCACTCCTTCGAGAAGTACTCGGTGGAGGCCTTGAGGTATTCGGTGGCGCGGCCCCAGGCAGCGTCGCCCGCGCTTTCCACCGGGTAGACCGACATCGCCAGGGCGGTCTTGCCCTGCGGCAGGTTGATGCGGGCGGCGTCCCACACGAACGCCTTCGAGGCGCCGAAGGCGACGTCGCGGGTGTTGTGCATGCGGAAGTGCCAGGTCAGCGTGCCGCCCTGCTTGGGTCGGCTGGCCGGATCGGTGACTTCGGCCGACGTGCGGATCATCACCGTGCGGTCGCTGTGGCGGGCCTCGTCCAGGCGCTTGATCTGCGTGGCGGTGAGCACGTCCCTGGGGTTCACCAGCTCGCCGGAGCCGGCCACGATCATGTCCGACGGCACGGTGACTTTGTAGTCGAAGTCGCCGTATTCGAGGTAGAACTCGCTGTTCAAGTAAGGGGCGGTGTCCCAGCCGCGCAGGTCGTCGTAGACGCACAGGCGCGGGTACCACTGGGCCATCTCGAAGATGTCGCCGTTCTTGCTGGCGTTGACGTCCATGCGCCCACCGAACTCGCCCGGCACGGTGAAGCTCCAGGCGATGTGCACGCGCACGCTGCCACCGTTGGCCTTGACCGCTTCGGGCAGGCGGACCTGCATGCGCGTATCGGAGACCAGCCATTGGGCGCTCTGGCGATGACCCTTGGCGTCCTGCACCTCGACCGAGGCGACGCGATAGCCGCTGGTGAACTTTGTGGGGAACTGGCTGGTGAAGGCGCCGCGCGCGTCGGGCTTGTAGCGGTTCTGGTCCAGCTGCAGCCACAGCACGTCCAGCGCGCCGGGGCTGTGGTTGGTGTAGGTGATGGTCTCGCGTCCGGTCAGCAGGCGGCTGTCCGGATCGAGCGTTGCCTCGATCGCGTAGTCGGCGCGGTTCTGCCAGAACAGCGGCCCAGGCCTGCCGTCGGCGGACCGGTAGGCGTTGACCGGGTCGGGGTAGGTGAACGGAGCGAAGGTCTTGAGCGGGTCGAAGTTCGGCGCGTCCGCGGCGGCCGCGATGCCGACGGCCATCGCCAGCGCGCCGGCGATGGAAAAAACGAGAGCTCTCATGCAATCCCCTGTGGCTACGGTTGGCCGCCGGCGCGGATCAGCGCGAGAACTTCGTGACAGGCGCCCATGGTGTGGTAGTCGACCTTGCCGGCGGGACTCTTCTCGTCGTCGTACTTGCGGTTGTCGTGGGTGAGGATGCGATACCACGCGCCGTACTTGTGGTCGACGAAATGCCGCCACGCGTAGGCCCACAGTTTTACGTACCACTCGTCATAGGCGGCCAGGCCGGTACGCGCATGCAGCAGCGCGGCGGCGGCCAGCGACTCGGCCTGCACCCAGAAGTACTTGTCGCCGTCGCAGACCGTGCCGTTGGGGGCGAAGCCGTAGCTGATGCCACCGTTCCTGTCGTCCCAGGCGCGCATCAGCGCGGTGTCGAACAGGTGGCGGGCGGTAGGCAGCAGCCAGCGTTCCTCGCGGCCGCGCTCGGCCAACAGCGATTCGAGGATCACCAGCAGCTTGGCCCATTCGGTCTGGTGCCCGGGCTGGAAGCCCCACGGGCGGAACAGGTGGCGCGGGTTGTCGCGGTTGTAGTTCCAGTCGACGTTCCAGTCCGCGTCGTAGTGTTCCCACACCAGGCCGTTGGCCTTGGCGGCCTGGCGGCGCGTCATGTGGTCGGCCAGCAGCAGGGCGCGGTCCAGGTAGCGCACGTCGTCGCTGGCCTGGTAGGCGGCCAGCATCGCCTCGCACATGTGCATGTTGGCGTTCTGGCCGCGGTAGGGCGAGAAGTTCCAGTGCTCGTCCGCTTCGTCCTTGTACAGCCCGGCCTCGGCGTCCCAGTAGCGCCGCTCCAGCAGGTCCCAGGTCTCGTCCATCCAGGGCGCGGCCTCGACGATGCCGGCGCGCCGTGCACTGGCGCAGGCGAGCAGCACGAAGGCGACGCCGTAGGCGTGGTTGGTGCGATCCTCCGGCTTACCGTCGCGGATCGTCCAGGCATAGCCGCCGGTGGCCGGGTTGCGGTGCACCTCGTGCACGTAGTGCAGGCCGTGGCGGGCGGCCTCGAGGTAGTCCGGATCCTCGAATTCCATCGCCGCCAGCGCGTAGTTGAAGACGAAGCGCGTGCTGCTGACCAGGTGGCGGTGGCTACGGTCGTAGATCGTGCCGTCGTCCTTGAAGTACTGGAAGAAGCCGCCGGCGGGATCGATCGCGCGCGGATGGTAGAACGCCATGGTCTGGGCGATGTGCTCGCGCAGGAAATTCTCGCTGCGGAAGTCGGGCAGGGTGGTCATCGGTGCGATTCCAGGAAGGCATGGACTTCCGCCGCGCTCGGCATCGCGGTGAACGAGCCCTGGCGGGTGACGGTGAGCGCGCCGCAGGCCGCGGCGAAGGCGAGCAGGTCGCGCAGCGCCGCGTCGTCGCGCAGCGTTGCGTCGAAGCCGCCCGGTTCGAGCGCCGCCAGCCGGCACAGCAGGCCGCCGACGAAGGCATCGCCCGCGGCGGTGGTATCGACCGCAGCGACCTGCGGGCAAGGCAGTTCGCCGCTACCGTCGCGGCGGAACCAGCGCAGCGGCCGCGGGCCGTCGGTGACCACCAGCAGGCGCGTGCGGCCCTGCCACAGGCGGCCGGGCAGGGCATCGTCCTCGGCCAGCCAGGCGAATTCCTCGGCGCACAGCTTCACCACGTCGGCCAGGTGCAACGCCGGCCACACCGACGGGCGTGGGTTCGATTCGCGCGGCCACAGCGCCGGGCGCAGGTTGAGATCGAAGCTCACCAGCGCGCCGGCAGCCTGTGCGCGGCGCATGCCTTCGCGGGTGGTTTCGGCCAGCTCCGGATCGGTCATGCTGTTGGAGCAGACGTGGAACACCGCGGCGGCGTCGAACGCGCCGGCTCGGAAATGCTCCGGCCGGAACAGCAGGTCGGCCGAAGGCGGGCGGTAGAAATTGAAGCTGCGCTCGCCGCGCGCATCCAGGCTGACGAAGGCCAGCGCCGTGTTGGCCTCGGCCGTGCGCGCCACGTCCTGCACGCCGACGCCGGCGCGGCGCAGGCTGTCGAGCAGGAAGTCGCCGAAGGGATCGGTCGAGAGCATGCCGGCGAAGCGCGCCCGGCCGCCCAGCCGCGCCACCGCCACCGCCACGTTGGCCGGCGCGCCGCCGGCGAAGGGCACGAAGGCGCGCGGGAAGCCGCCTTCGCCACTGCCTTCGGCGTGGAAATCGATCAGCGCCTCGCCGAAACAGAGGATGTCCTGCGCCATGCCCCAGCCCTCAGCGCGCAAGTGTCGGCGCGTCGACGACGCGCGAACCGCGCAGGCCGTAGAACACGATGTAGGCGTAGCAAAGCGCCGGCAGCACGAAGGCCATCTGCACGCCGATCCGGTCGGCCAGCGCGCCTTGCGCGAAGGGCACCACGGCGCCGCCGACGATGGCCATGATCAGCAGGCTGGACGCCTTCTCCGTCAACGGCCCGAGCCGCTCGATGCCCAGCGTGAAGATGGTCGGGAACATGATCGAGTTGAACAGGCCGATCGCCACTACGCTCCAGCCCGCGGTCATCCCCGCCGTGCTCATGGTGGTGGCCAGCAGCAGGATGTTGACGAGCGCGAACAGCGCCAGCAGTGCGCGCGGCGAATAGCGCGTCATCAGCCAGGAGCCGGCGAAGCGGCCGATCATCGCGCCCAGCCAGTAGTACGACACGTAGGTTGCGGCGGTCGTCTCGGGCATGTTGCCGATCCGCGGCATGGTCAGGTAGCTCACCATGAAGCTGCCGATCGACACTTCCGCGCCCACGTAGCAGAAGATCGCGAGCACGCCGAACAGCACGTGCGGGATGCGCAGCGCGTCGAGCAGGGTGTGGCGGCTGCGGTCGGCCTGCTCGGTGGCTTCCTCCAGAGCGGGCAGGCGGAACAGGTACACCAGCACCGCCAGTGCGAACAGCGCTATGGCCAGGCCCAGATAGGGGCCCTGCACGGTCTGCGCCTCCTGCGTGCGGTAGGCCAGCTGCGCCGTAGGCGACAGTTGCGCCACCTCCAGCGAGCTTTTCACCGCGACGCTCAGGATCAGCAGGCCGCCGAAGTGCGGCGCCAGGAAGGTGCCGAAGGAGTTGAGTGCCTGCGCCAGGGTGAGCCGGCTGGAGCTGGTGCGCTCGGGGCCCAGCAGCGCCACGTACGGATTGGCCGCGACCTGCAGCACCGTGATGCCGGTGGCCAGCACGAACAGCGCGCCCAGGAAGGCGGGATAGGAATGCAGCCCCGCCGCCGGCCAGAAGCCCATCGCGCCGACGCCGGCGATCGCCAGGCCCGCCACGATGCCGAGCTTGTACCCCAGCCGCGCCACCGCCCAGCCGGCCGGCAGCGACATCAGGAAATACGCGCCGAAGAAAGTGAACTGCACCAGCATCGCCTGGGCGTAGTTCAGTTCGAACAAGGCTTTGAGGTGGGGAATCAGGATGTCGTTGAGGCAGGTGAGGAAGCCCCACATGAAGAAGATGGTGGTGACCACGCCCAGCGCCACCGGGTTGTCGGTGTAGCGCTCGCGCGGTCCGGCCGCGGAGGCGACGGGCGTTGGGGCAGGTGCGTTGGCGAAGGCCATGGAGGGCTCCTGGGTCAGGCGGGCGGGCAACTGCTGGCGCGGATCACCAGCTGGACGGGGGCGACGATGCGACGCGCCTGCGCGGTCGGGTCGCGCAGCCGCTCCAGCAGCATCTGCGCCGCCTGGCGGCCACGCGCGCGCGGCGCGGCGGCGAGCGTGGTCAGGGAAGGTGCGGCGAGCGCAGCTTCGGCGATGTCGTCGAAGCCGGTGAGCGCGAAGTCGCGGCCGGGCGCGACGTCGCGCTGGGTCAGGCCGTGCATCAGGCCCAGCGCGACCGCATCGTTGTAGCAGACCGCCGCGGTGGGCGCCGGGTCGCCGGCGAACAACGCCTCGGCGCAGCGTGCCGCATCGAGGCGGGTCGGCGCGCACTCGACTTCCCAGTGTGGCGCCACCGGCAGGCCGGCGGCCTGCATCGCCTCGCGGTAGCCGGCGCGGCGCTGGCGGCAGGAGCTGGAATCGCGGTGGCCGCCGAAGAAGGCGATGCGCTGGTGGCCCTGGGCGATCAGGTGCGCGGTGGCCTCGCGGGCGCCCTGCTGGTTGTCCAGCAGCAGCGTGTCCCAGTGCGCGTATTCCGGCTGTTCGCCGGCCAGTTCGCGGTTGAACAGCAGCAGCGGCGTGCGTGCTCCCACCGCAGCGAGCACGTGGCGGGCGTCGCTGCCTTCGGCGGGTGACAGGATGATGCCGCCAGGGCCGTGCTCGATCATCGAACCGAGCACGGCCTGCTCGCGCCGCGGCGATTCGCTGGAGGAGCCGAGCAGGGTGACCATGCCGGCCTCGCCCACGATCTCGTCCACGCCTGCGGCGAACTCCGCGAAGAAAGGATTGGCCAGCTCGTTGATCACCAGCGCGATCGAGGAGGAGGTCCGGCGGCGCAGGTTGGCTGCGGCGCGGTTGTACACGTAGCCTTGCTTGCGCAGCTCGGCCTCGACGCGGGCACGGGTATCCTTGTTGACCAGCGGGCTGCCGCGCAGCACCAGCGACACGGTCGCGCGCGATACGCCGCAGCCTGCGGCGATGTCGCGTACCGTGACCTTGCGGCCGAGCGGGGGAGTGCTGTCCATGGGGCGGCCTGGTTTGGAACGATCCAAATGTAGTCGATTGGCCGGTGGGTGCAAGCTCGGGTTTCGCGAAGGGGTGGCACGCGCTCCAGTCGCCTCCTCCCGGCTGTCGGCACATCCCCCGCGTCCGCAGGGGACGGACTC
The DNA here is from genome assembly GCF_035943815.1 of Frateuria sp. Lineage (GTDB taxonomy): Bacteria > Pseudomonadota > Gammaproteobacteria > Xanthomonadales > Rhodanobacteraceae > Frateuria_A. Next base: position 281,656 of record NZ_DASZBU010000015.1, on the reverse strand, counting down.
GGGTATGGAGGCCCCGTCTGACTCGCTGCGACGAAGGGCCATTCACGCACCGCAACATGCATACCCGCCCCAGCGCTGATAGCTTGCCCGTTTAGAACGATCCAAATGGAGACTCCGATGCGCCCGAGCCTGCCCCGCCTGGCCCTCGCCCTGGCCCTGCTGCCCGGCCTTGCTCTTGCAGCGAGCCATGCGGGCGACGTCGACCCGCGCATCGGCACCGGCGGCGACGGCCATACCTTTCCCGGCGCCACGGTCCCCTTCGGCATGATCCAGCTGTCGCCCGACACCGCGATGCCGGACTTCAAGCACGCCTACAAGTGGGCCGCCGGCTACCAGTACGGCGACGCCAGCATCATGGGTTTCTCCCACACCCACTTCTCCGGCTCTGGCCATTCGGACCTGGGCGACGTGCTGGTGATGCCGATCGCCGGGGAGGTGAGGCTGGAGCCGGGTGACCCGGCCAAGCCCGGCAGCGGCTACCGCTCTCGCTTCGACCATGCCAGTGAGGTCGAGCAGGCCGGCTACTACGCGGTGACCCTGGCCGACTACGGCATCCGCGCCGAGCTCACCGCCAGCCGCCGCGTGGGGTGGCATCGCTACACCTTTCCCCGGGGCAAGAGCGCCCACCTGCTGCTGGACCTGCGCCCGAGCATCTACGACTACCCCGGCAAGGTGCTGTGGTCGAAGCTCGAGGTGGCGGCCGACGGCACCGTCAGCGGCTGCCGTACCACCCGCGGCTGGGCCCCGGGGCGGGAGCTGTGCTTCGCCATGCGCTTCAACCAGCCGATCGCCTCGCGCACGCTGTACGACCGCGAGAGCGACGTCCTCTACAAAGGCTTCAAGGGTCCGGGCAACCAGCCGGTCGACCACGACGCGCAGAACGGCCGCGCGCTGGTCGGCGTATTCGACTTCGGAGTGCTGACCAAGCCGCTGGAAGTGAAGGTGGCGATCTCGCCGGTGAGCGCGGCCAACGCCGTCGCCAACCTCGACACCGACGGCAAGGGCTGGGACTTCGACGCCCGCCGCGCCGACGCCAGGGCCGCCTGGGACAAGGCGCTGGCGGTGATCGACGTGGACGCACCCGGCACCGTCCGCACGCAGTTCTACACCGCGCTCTACCACGCCATGCTCTCGCCTACCCTGAGCATGGACGCCAACGGCCAGTACCGCGGCCCCGACCATGCCGTGCACCAGGCGCGGGGTTTCGAGTTCTACTCGACCTGGTCGCTGTGGGACGTCTACCGCGCCCAGCAGCCGCTGATGGTGCTGCTGCGGCCGGACCTCTCGACCGACTTCGTGCGTTCGCTCGTCGCCGCGCGCGAAGCCAGCCCCTTCGGCATCCTGCCGGTCTGGGCGTACCAGGGCCTGGAGACCTGGTGCATGATCGGCTACCACGCCGTGCCGGTGATCGCCGACGCCTACGTCAAGGGCGTGCGCGGCTTCGACGCCGGCAAGGCGCTGGAGGCCATGGTCGCCAGCGCCACCTACGGCCCCTACGGCGACCTGGCCGACTACATGAAGCTCGGCTACGTGCCGATCGACAAGGAGCCCGAGGGCGCCTCCAAGACGCTCGAATACGCCTACGACGACTGGTCGCTGGCGCAGATGGCCAAGGCGATGGGCCGCAAGGACGTCGCTGCGACCTTCGAGAAGCGCGCAGGCAACTGGAAGCACGCCTGGGACGCCAAGACCGGCTTCATGCGCGCGCGCAAGAGCGACGGCGCCTTCCGTGAACCCTTCGATCCGGCGGCCGCCGGCTACGGCACCGACTACACCGAAGGCAACGCCTACCAGTATTCCTGGTACGTGCCGCAGGACGTGTCCGGCCTGATCGCGGCCATGGGCGGCGACGCCACGTTCGTCCGGCGCCTGGACGAGGTCTTCGACGCGAAGATCGATCCGGCGCATTTCAAGAACGTGGAGGACATCACCGGCCTGATCGGCTGGTACGCCCATGGCAACGAACCCAGCCACCACATCGCTTATCTGTATGACTACGCCGGCGCGCCGTGGAAGACGCAGGAGCGCCTCAAGCAGATCATGGACAGCCAGTACGCCGCACGCCCCGACGGCCTGGCCGGCAACGACGACCTGGGGCAGATGTCGGCCTGGTACGTGTTCACCGCGCTGGGCTTCTATCCGGTGACGCCTGCCAGCGATGTCTACGCGATCGGCCGACCCTTCGTCGGACATGCCACGCTGCACCTGGCCAACGGCAAGGAGTTCACCGTGAGCGCCGCGCCGCTGGATCAGGCCCACCCCTACGTGGGCGAGGTGAGCCTGAACGGCAAGCCGCTGGCCAGGCCGTTCCTGCACCATGCGCAGATCCTCGCCGGCGGCGAGTTGCACTTCCGCATGCAGGCCCAGCCGGTGCGGTGACCGGCGCCCGGAGCAAGAGCCCCTTTCCCGCGCTGCCTGCCCCGGTTGCGTCAGGGGGAGGCAGCAAAGCGGGCGCGCCCCGCGCCAGGGCTGCCGATCGAGTCCGGCATCACCCGTCCCTTACGGGGTGTACGCTTTCATCACGGGTTTACCGGCCGGGGGCGGTACGCCGTAAGCTCCGCGTGGCCGCCGCGCCAGTGAGGAAGACTCCGCCGCATGCCCAGCCGCCATCGCGCCCTGCTGCCCAGAATCGGCCGTGGTCTGTACCGCTGGCGCGTGCCGCGGTGGCGCATGGCCGGGCTGCTCTTTGCGGTGCTGGTCATCGTGTTGTTGCCCTACCTGGCCACCCGCACCAGCCACACCGATGCGATGGAGGCTGGCGAGCTGGTGACCCACTCCTCCGAGGTCAAGTCGCTCACCTACCGCATCGCCTACGTCACCCGCAGCAGCGAGGCGGCGGTCTACCGCCTGCTAGAGGGCGACCAGGACCCCACATTGGTGGAGAGCGCCCGCCAGGCCGGCAACGATGTGCCTGCACTGCTGGGCCAGCTGAGCGACATGACCCGCGACAACGCCACCCAGCAGGCGGCGATCGGCGCGCTGGGCAACGTGGCCAACGGCCGGCTGGCTCTGCTGGAGCAGGCGCTTGCGCGCATCCAGCACGGCGACCGCATCGGCGCGGTGGCGGCGCTGCACGACGCCAGCACGCTGTTCCGCATGGACCAGCAGATCGAGACCGTGGTGCGCAACGAGGGCAGCCTGCTGATGGAACGCCGCGCTCACGCCAAGCGCAGCGCCTTCCAGAGCGCGCTGGTGCTGACCATAACCTCGATCGCCCAGATCCTGCTGCTGTCGATCATCGTGATCGTATCCGAGCGCCAGATCGCTCGCCGCATGCGCGCCGAAACGCGCGAGAGCCAGGCGGTACACCGGTCGCGGATGATCGTGCAGGCCGTGCGCGAGCCGATCGCCCTGCTCGACGCGCAGCTGCGCACGCTGCTGGTCAATACCGCCTTCGGCGAACTGTACGGCCTGCCGCAGGAGGAACAGCGCGAGCAGCGTGCGCTGCAGGAAGTGGGCGAGGGCGCCTGGACCGACGGCGCGCTGCTGCAGCGCCTGCGCGACGTGCTGCTGCACAACCGCGAGCTGTGGGACTACGAACTGGTGCAGCGCACGGTCGGCGGCATCGATCGCCATGTGATGGTGAACGCCCGCCGCCTGCAGCAGCACGAGAGCGACGAGCCGGTGCTGCTGCTCACCGTCAGCGACGTCACCGCGCGCGCTCTGGTCGAGCAGCAGGTCAAGGAACTCAACCGCCAGCTCGAAGGCAAGGTCGAGCAGATCTCCGACGTCAACCGCGAGCTGGAGGCCTTCAGCTATTCCGTCTCGCACGACCTGCGCGCGCCGCTGCGCCACATCGCCGGTTTCAACGGCAAGCTCAAGCGCCATATCGGGGAGCACCTGGACGACACCGCCGCCCACTACCTGGACGTGATCGGCACCTCGGCCACCCGCATGGCGCAACTGATCGACGACCTGCTGGTGTTCTCGCGCCTGGGCCGCGGCGCGCTCAGACTGCAAGCGGTGGACATGCAATCGCTGGTGGACGAGGCGCGCGCGCTGGCCGAGTCCGAGGCGGGCGAGCGGAAGATCGAGTGGACCATCGGCCCGCTGCCGATCGTGATCGGTGACGAGAACATGCTGCGCACCGTGTGGCAGAACCTGATCGGCAACGCGGTCAAGTACACCGGGCGGCGCGAGGTCGCGCAGATCGCCGTGGGTGTGGAGCGCGACCGCGACGGTGAATACGTCTTCACGGTGGCCGACAATGGTGCCGGGTTCAATATGGAATACGCCGGCAAGCTGTTCGGCGTGTTCCAGCGCCTGCACCGCGCCTCCGAGTTCCCGGGCAACGGCATCGGCCTGGCCAACGTGCGCCGCATCGTCGCGCGCCATGGCGGCCGGGTCTGGGCCGAGGCGGAGCCCGAGCGCGGCGCGAGCTTCCATTTCTCGCTGCCGGCCACCGAACTGGCCGAGGTGCGCACCACGAGGCGTCCATCATGAACAACCGCCACCTGGGTCCCGTATTGCTGGTGGAAGACAGCCTGGCCGATGCCGAGATGGCCCTGGACGCCCTGCGCGAGGCCAACCTCGCCAACCCGGTGGTGCACGTGGAAGACGGCGTCGACTGCCTGGACTACCTGCACTGCCGCGGCGCCTGGCTGGGCCGCGAGGCGGTCGACCCGTCGGTGATCCTGCTGGACATCAAGATGCCGCGCATGAACGGGCTGGAGGTGCTGACCCGGCTGCGCGATGATGAGCGGCTGCGGCTGATCCCGGTGGTCGTCCTGTCGTCCTCGCGCGAGGAGAGCGACCTGGCGCGCAGCTGGGATCTGGGCGTGAACGCCTACGTGATCAAGCCGGTGGACGTGGACCAGTTCTTCGAGGCGGTGCGCACGCTGGGCAGGTTCTGGGCGGTACTCAACCAGTTGCCGGAACACGACTGAACGTCCCGGCGAAGGAACGAAAGAGGAGCGCAGGAGACTGCATGCCCAACCCGAACACGCGGGCGCTGCCCACCATCCGCATCCTGCAGGTCGAAGATGACCCGATCGACGCCGAGCTGATCCAGGCCGAGCTGGACGCCGACGGCATCGGCTACGAGGTGCGCCTGATCGACGACGAGGCCAGCTACGTCGCCTGCCTGCGTGAGTTCGAGCCGCACATCGTGCTGTCGGACCTGAGCCTGCCGGGCTTTTCCGGGCAGCGCGCGCTCGAGCTGTTGCGCCGCCACGACGAGGACCTGCCCTTCATCTATGTCTCGGCCACGCTGGGCGAGGAAGCCGCCGTCGAGGCGCTGCGCAACGGCGCCACCGACTACATCCTCAAGCAGAATCCGGCGCGTCTGGCCACCGCGGTGCGCCGCGCGCTGGCCGAGGCCGAGGCGGTGCGAGCCAAGCGCCGCGCCGAGGCCGAACTGATCCGCGCGCAGCGCTTCGAGAGCCTGGCGATGCTCGCCGGAGGCCTGAGCCATGACCTGCGCAACCTGCTGCAGCCGCTGCTGCTGGCCGGCGACAGCCTGCAGGATTACCAGGACGATCCGCGCCTGGCGCGCCTGGGCGCACTGGTGCGCGACTGCGGGCGGCGCGGCCTGCAGATGGTGCAGTCGATGCTCTCCTTCGCCCGCGGCGCGCGCCGCGCCGATCAGGTGCGGGTCGGCGCGCTGATGGATGCGCTGGGCCTGCTGCTGCGCGGCAGCGTGCCCAGGGACGTGCGCATGGAGCTTGAGGTCGCCGACCGCGAACTCACCTTCGAGGGCAACCACACCGAACTGCAGCAGGCCTTGCTCAACCTGTGCCTCAACGCGATCCAGGCGATGACCGAGGGCGGCGAACTGCGCGTGGCCGCCGCCGAGTGCGAACTGGCCGGCGATTTCTTCCTGCCCGGCGAAGCGCCGCGTCCCGGGCGCTACCTGCGCCTGACCGTCGCCGATACCGGCCCGGGCATGCCGCCGGAGGTGCGCGCGCATCTGTTCGAGCCGTTCTTCACCACCAAGGAGAACGGCACCGGGCTGGGCCTGCTTTCCTGCCAGCGCATCGTCGCCAGCCACGACGGCGTGATGCGACTGGACAGCGAACCTGGCAGGGGTACCGCCTTCCATCTCTACATACCGCTCAAGGAATTTTCGATCGAGCAGGTGGCGCGCGAGGAAGACGAGGGCGAGAGCCTGCTCGGCGAGGCCGAGCGCGTGCTGGTAGTTGTGGAGGAGGCCGGCCCGCTGTCGCTGCTGGTCGACATCCTGGACGGCTACGGCTACCAGCCGCACGCCAGCCAGAGCGGCACCGCGGCCTTGCAGTGGATCGAGGCCCACGGCATACCCGACCTGGTGCTGATGGACGCGGACATGAACCTGTTCACCGGCGTGCGCACGCTGGCGGCGCTGATCGAACATGGCTACCGGCACGCCGTGCTGCTGCTGGCCCGGCCTGAGGCGCCCCCCGACCTGGAGGAACTGCCCATGCTGGAGCGGCTCTACCTGGTCGACAAGCCGATCAACACACAGCAGCTGCTGCGCACGATGCGCCGGGCGCTGGATGGGCATGAGGCAGGGGCGGGCGACTAGACTCCAGCCCCACTTCTCCGGCGCAGCCGGGGGAGAGGGGTGGCCTTTGCCTTTGGCGGGTTGGCTCAACCCTTCGCGAGGAAATTCTCCGCAAGCCCCGGCCCTCGCCCCTTATCCTTGATAAGGGAGGGGCGAGCAAAAGCGTCAGTCGATGCCGAGCTTTTTCAATTTGTAGCGCAGCGCCCGGAAGGTAATGCCGAGCTTCTTCGCCGCCGCGGTCTTGTTGTAGCGGGACTCCTCCAGCGCCTTGATGATCGCGGTGCGCTCGAGGTTGCTGATGTAGTCGTCCAGCGGCACACCGCTGCCCGGGCCGGCATGCGGCACCGTCGGCTGGGAGGCGACCGGAGCCCCTGGCTGCGGCGCGTGCATGGCCGCGTGCGCGGCGTTGACAGGCTCGGCCTGTCGCAGCGGGCGTTGGGGCAGCATCAGATCTGAAGCCTCGATGGTGTCGCCCTCGCACATCGCCATGGCGCGCTCGAGGATGTTCTCCAGCTCGCGCACGTTGCCGGGGAAATCGTATTCCTCCAGCGCCTGCTGCGCGTCCGGCTTCAGCCGGCCGGGCGTGCCGCCGCTCTTGGCGGCGAGCGAGCGCAGGATGAAGGCGGCCAGCTGCGGGACGTCCCCGCGACGCTCGCGCAGCGGCGGCACGCGCAACTCGATCACGTTGATGCGGTAGAACAGGTCCTGGCGGAACTGGCCCTGCTCGACGAGCCGGCCCAGGTCCTTGTGCGTGGCCGAGAGGATGCGCACGTCCACCGGCACCTCCTCGCGCGCGCCGATCGGGCGCACCGCCTTCTCCTGGATCGCGCGCAGCAGCTTGACCTGCATGTGCAGCGGCAGCTCCGCCACTTCGTCCAGGAACAGCGTGCCGCCGTGCGCGGCCTGGAACAGGCCTTCCTTGTCGGAGCTGGCGCCGGTGAAGCTGCCTTTCTTGTGGCCGAAGAACTCGCTCTCCATCAGCTCGGAGGGAATCGCGCCGCAGTTGACCGGCACGAACGGTCCGCTCGCGCGCGGACCCTGCTCGTGGATCAGCCGCGCCACCAGTTCCTTGCCCACGCCCGACTCGCCGGCGATGTAGACCGGGGCCTGGTTGCGCGCGAGCTTGCCGATGGTGGCGCGCACCTGCTGCATCGCAGCCGAGTCGCCGACCAGCCGGCCAGCCGTGCCGGTCGCCACCGAGGCGCCGCCGCTCTTGCGTTCCTCGGCCAACTGCAGCGCGGTGCGCACGAGCCGGCGCAGCATCTGGATGTCCACCGGCTTGGAGACGAAGTCGAACGCGCCGGCCTTGAGCGCGTTCACCGCGGCATCGACATTGCCGTAGGCGGTGATCATCGCCACCGGCGTGTCCGGGTGGGTGGCGGCGATAAGCTCGATCACCTCATGGCCGGTGCCGTCGGGCAGGCGCATGTCGGTGAAGCACAGGTCGTAACTGCGCTCGCTCAGCGCGCGGCGCGCCTCCGCCACGGTACCCACAGCCTCCACCTTGAGGTCCATCCGGCCGAGCGTGATGGTGAGCAGCTCGCGGATGTCTCGTTCGTCGTCGATGACCAGGACGGTCTGTGCGGACATGGTTCTCTTCGTCAGGCGGTAACGGCGAAAGGGTATAGCAGTTTGGTCGCTCTGTGCGCTGATCGGAGGCAAGGAAACCGGGTGAGGGCAGGCTTCACGCGGCAGCTTCCGCGCGGCATGCGCGAAGGCCTTGTGCCGTCCGTGCGGGGAGCCTGGCCGCAGGCCCCGGTACCGCCTCTCCCGGACGGCAGCGGGCGCAAGGCGTCAGCCCGCTTCGCCGCCATCCCCCGGCAGGCGCGCCGGCGGCGTGAGCACCAGCCGGAAGCAACTGCCGCCGCCGGCCACGCGCACGTACTCCAGCGAGGCCTGGTTCGCCTCGCTCATCTGCCGCGCCAGGTACAGGCCAAGGCCCGTGCCGTACTCGTGCGTGGTGTAGAACGGCTCGAAGATCTGCGCGGCGACCTTGGGCGCGATGCCCGGACCACGGTCGATCACTTCCATGATCGGCACGCCGTGCTCGCCCTGGCGCACCACCACCATCACCCGTGCCGGCTGGCCCGGCATGCGGCCGTACCGCAGCGCGTTCTGCACCAGGTTCCACACCACCTGCTGCAGTTGCTGCGGATCGGCCACCGCCGCCACTGCGGCGTTGCCGGTGATCACCCGCAGCGAGTCCTCGCCGATGTCGTTGCCCTGCTTGTACTCCTCCACGAAACCGTTGGCCCAGCGGCCCAGGTCCAGCGTCTCCGGGCGCGAGCGCTCGCGGCGGGAGAGCTGCAGGATGTTCTCGATGATCTCGTTGAGCCGCACGCAGTGGTTGTTGATGATCTCCACCATGCGCGCGTCGCTGGGATTGAGCTCGCGCGACTCGGCCAGCAACTGCGCCGAATAGCGGATCGCCGCCAGCGGGTTCCTGATCTCGTGCGCGATCGAGGCGGACAGGCGGCCCAGCGAGCTCAGGGTCAGTTCCTCGGCGCGGCGCGACAGCAGCGAGGTGTCGTCCAGAAAGATCAGCACGTGCGAGTCGTCGTTGGGCGCCAGGCGGGTGAAGCGCGGCACCACTTCAGGTACGCCATCGGCCAACTGCGTGGCGGTTTCGTCCAGCTTGCCCGAGGTCATCCAGTGGTAGAGCCGGCGCGAGAGTTCCGGCGCCAGCTTGCCCAGGTCGCGCTGGTCGGCCGGCGGGTTGCCCAGCAGCATCCAGGCCGACTCGTTCAACTGGTGAATGCGGTTGGCGTCGTCCACCAGCAGCACGCCGGTCTTCATGCGCCGGATGATCAGCTCGTTGATCTGGGATAGGTTGGCCAGATCCAGACTGCGCTGCTCGGCCAGCGCCTCGGTGGCGCGCAACTGGCGGCCGAGCACGTGGCATAGCGTGGTGCTTGCGAAGTAGGCCAGACCGAGCAGACCCGACTCGAGCAGGTCGCCATCGCCGGGCGCCCTGGCGATCAGCGTGTGTCCGAGCATCCCCAGCGTGGCCAGCGCGGCGAAGAAGCTGGACAACCGCAGCGGCAGCACCAGCGCGCCGGTGCACAGGTTCACCGCCAGCATCATGGCGATGCCGATGCGCGCTTCGTGGATCAGCCAGGCGGCCAGCACCGCGACCAGGATGTCCACCACCAGCGCCCCGGACACCACCAGCCGCGCGTTGGCCATCGCGTTGCGCGTCTGCATGAGCATGCCGACCGCGAACAGCAGGTAGACGCTGATCACCACATAGGACAGCGAGGGCTGGTCGATGGTGGGCCAGGTCAGCCGCGGCGAGCTGATCGCCAGGCCGGCATAGACCAGCGCCTGCGCCAGGCGGAAATAGTTGAGGAAGAACAATTCGTGGCGGATGGCGACCGCGGGGGGGCGGGCGGGCTGGAAGGCGGGCGGATCGGTCGTGGGTATCGTAGAGGGCACGTTGACGGCACCGACGCGGGGTTCGCCGGAGTATAGACAGCCCGGCGTGCGCTGCCAGCGGCGTGCCGCATGGACCGGCTGCGAGCGGCACTTTCCATCAATGCCGCCTTTGGGCGAAAATGCGCGGCCGTATTGCGTGATTCCAGCCCGGTTGAATCCAGGCAGCGCGCACTGCATGCCGGCAGCGCGTCGTGAACCCGCCGTCCGACTCCTCCCGCGCCCACGCCCCTCGCAAGTCGCGTGCGGCCGATACGTTTCCTTTCGTTCGCTCGAGGTATAGGAATGAATTTCCACGAGTACCAGGCCAAAGAGCTGTTCGCGCAGTACGGCATCGCCGTGCCGCCGGGCAAGGTTGCCAACTCCCCCGACGCCGCTGTCGACGCCGCCAAGGCGCTGGGCGGCTCGCAGTGGATGGTCAAGGCGCAGATCCATGCTGGCGGCCGCGGCAAGGCCGGCGGCGTGAAGTTCTGCAGGAGCCTGGACGACGTGCGTGCTGCCGCCAAGGGCATGCTGGGCACGAACATGGCGACCTACCAGTCCGCCGGCCGCGCGCTGCCGGTCAACCTGGTGCTGGTGACCGATGCCACGAACATCGCCAGGGAGCTTTATCTCTCGGTGCTGGTGGACCGTGACTACAAGGCCATTTCCTTCATCGCCTCCAAGCACGGCGGCGTGGACATCGAGCAGGTCGCCCGCGACACGCCCGAGGACATCCACACCATCGTGGTTGATTTCGTGGAGGGGTTGCAGCCCTACCAGTGCCGCAACCTCGGCTTCGCGATGGATTTGAACGCCAAGCAGGTCAACCAGCTGACCAAGATCATGCTGGGCCTGTACCGGCTGTTCAACGAGAAGGACCTGTCGCTGGTCGAGCTCAATCCGCTGGCGATCCTCGAGGACGGCAACCTGGCCGCGCTCGACGGCAAGGTCAATTCCGACGACAACGCGGAGTTCCGCCATCCGGAACTGGTCGCCATGCGCGACCTGAGCCAGGAAGACGCGGCCGAGGCGGCCGCCGTGCAGCACAACCTCAACTACGTGACGATGGACGGCACCATCGGCTGCATGGTCAACGGCGCCGGCCTGGCCATGGCGACCATGGACGTGATCAAGCTGGCGGGCGGCGAGCCGGCCAACTTCCTCGACGTCGGCGGCGGCGCCACCAAGGAGCGCGTGACCGAGGCGTTCAAGCTGATCCTCTCCTCCGACAAGGTGAAGGCCATCCTGGTCAACATCTTCGGCGGCATCGTGCGCTGCGACCTGATCGCCGAGGGCATCATCGCCGCGGTGAAGGAAGTGGGCCTGAAGATCCCCGTGGTGGTGCGCCTGCAGGGCACCAACGTGGAGAAGGGGCGCGAACTCTTGGCCAACTCCGGCGTGGGCGTAACCCCGGCCGACGATCTCAACGACGCGGCGCAGAAAGCCGTGGCCGCCGCGAAGTGAGGAGCGAAAAAGCATGAGCGTTCTGGTCAACAAGAACACCAAGGTGCTGGTGCAGGGCTTCACCGGCCAGCAGGGCACCTTCCACGCCGAGCAGGCGATCGACTACGGCACCAAGATCGTCGGCGGCGTGACCCCCGGGAAGGGCGGTTCCCAGCACATCGGCCTGCCGGTCTTCAATTCGATGGACGAAGCGGTCGCCGAGACCGGCGCCGATGCCTCGGTGATCTTCGTGCCGCCGCCGTTCGCGGCCGACTCGATCATGGAAGCGATCGACGCGGGCATCCGCGTGATCGTGGCCATCACCGAAGGCATCCCGGTGCTGGACATGCTGCGCGTGAAGAACGTGCTGGCACAGCATCCGGAAACCGTGCTGATCGGTCCGAACTGCCCCGGCATCATCACCCCGGGCGAGTGCAAGATCGGCATCATGCCGGGCCACATCCACAAGCCGGGCAAGGTCGGCATCGTGTCGCGCTCCGGCACGCTGACCTACGAGGCCGTGTTCCAGACCACCAACGAGGGCCTGGGCCAGTCCACCTGCATCGGCATCGGCGGCGACCCGATCAACGGCCTGAACTTCATCGACTGCCTGAAGCTTTTCCAGGACGATCCGCAGACCGAAGGCATCATCATGGTCGGCGAGATCGGCGGCAGCGCCGAGGAAGACGCGGCCGAGTTCATCGGCGAGTACGTGACCAAGCCGGTGGTGTCCTTCATCGCCGGTGCCTCGGCTCCGGCCGGCAAGCGCATGGGTCATGCCGGCGCGATCATCTCCGGCGGCAAGGGCACGGCGGCGGCCAAGTTCGCGGCGCTGGAGAAGGCGGGTGTGACGACGGTGAAGTCCCCGGCCGACCTGGGCAAGACGCTGGCGAAGCTGATGAAGTAAGGCGCGCCCGTCGCGTTCCTCAAAAGGCCACGCATTCGCGTGGCCTTTTGTTTTGCGGGTTCTCCGCAAGGTCGCCTCCGTCGGCCCTTGCTCGCGTCATCCCTGACGTTCGCCCTCCGCGGGAAGGCGGCGCGGTCGGCCGGCGCTTCTGCACCGGCAAGCTGAAACCTCCCCCCGTGGAGGAGAGTTCCGGATGGCTCTCGAAGCGGGAGCTGCCTGAAGGGTGGATGGAGCGGTGTGCCTCGACCCCTTACGTTCGTCGCTCCCTCCGGCTCGTTATCATGTGCGTCTCCCACCACCGCGCGCTCAAATGACCAAGCTTCGCCTCGCCCTGGCCCAATTCGACTTCCCGGTCGGCGCCGTGGTCGCCAATACGAACAAGATCCGCGAGCTGATGGACCAGGCGCACGCCGGGGGCGCCGACCTGGTGGCCTTTCCCGAGCTGGCGGTGAGCGGCTATCCGCCCGAGGACCTGCTGGTGCGCCCCAGCTTCCTGCGGGCCTGCAGCGAGGCCATCGCCACGCTGGCCGCGGAAACGGACGGTATCGCCGCGCTGGTCGGCTTTCCGCACAGCGAGGGCGAGGTCTACAACGCCGCCGCGCTGCTGCGCGAGGGCCGCGTCGAATGTGTCGCGCACAAGCAGGCGCTGCCCAATTACGGCGTGTTCGACGACAAGCGCTACTTTCGCCCCGGCCACGCGAGCGCCACCGGCATGGTCGCCGGCGTGCGGGTGGGCTACCTGGTCTGCGAGGACATCTGGGAACCCGAGCCGGCGGCGGGCGCGGCCAGGGCCGGCGCCGAACTGATCGTGGTCATCAACGCATCGCCCTGGGACGACGCCAAGCAAGCCACCCGCGAGGCGCTGCTGGCGGCGCGCGCGAAAGAGACCGGCTGCGCCATCGTCTATCTCAACCTGGTCGGCGGGCAGGACGACGTCGTCTATGACGGTGCCTCGCTGCTGGTCAACGGCGACGGCAACATCGCGGCGCGCGCCCCGGCCTTCGTCGACGCACTGCTGTGGGCGAGCTTCGATCCGTCCACGCGCACGCTGTCCGCGGAGGGCTGGCCCGCGGTGGACGATGCCGGTCCGGAAGCGACGCTCTATGCAGCCCTGGTGCGCGGCACCCGCGACTACGTGGAGAAGAACGGCTTCGCCGGCGTGCTGCTGGGCCTTTCCGGAGGCATCGACTCCGCGCTCACGCTGGCGCTGGCGGTCGATGCGTTGGGCGCCGGGCGCGTCACCGCGGTGATGCTGCCCACGCGCTACACCTCGCAGCTCTCGCTGGACGGCGCGCGCGAGCAGGCCGAGCGACTGGGCGCGGACTACCACATCATCGACATCGAGCCGACCTACCGGAGCTTCCTCGCCGCGCTGGCGCCGGCCTTCGGCGACCGCGGCCCGGACGTGACCGAGGAGAACCTGCAATCGCGCACCCGCGGCGTGATGCTGATGGCGCTGTCGAACAAGCGCGGCCGGCTGCTGCTCTCCACCGGCAACAAGAGCGAGATGGCAGTGGGCTACGCCACCCTGTACGGCGACATGTGCGGGGCGTACGCGCCGCTCAAGGACGTGTACAAGACCGCGGTCTATCGGCTGGCGCTCTGGCGCAATGAGCAGCCGGACGGCGCCGAAACGATTCCCGCGGCGGTGATCGAGCGCCCGCCTTCGGCCGAACTGCGCGCCGATCAGATCGACCAGGACTCGCTGCCGCCCTATGACGAGCTCGACGCCATCCTGCAGCGCTTCATCGAGGGCGAGCAGTCGCAAGCGGAGATCGTCGCCGCCGGTTTCGCCGCCGAGACGGTGCACCGCGTGGTGCGGATGGTGCTGGTGAACGAGTTCAAGCGCCGCCAGTCGGCGCCGGGGCCGCGTGTCACCACCCGGGCGTTCGGCCGCGAGCGGCGCTACCCGATCACTTCCGGCTGGCGCTGACCCGGCGGTCCCGCGCCCTGGCGGCTCGCCGGGCAGATGAAAAGAGCCGTCGATCGCTCGACGGCTCTGGGATTTGCAGGACTACCCGCGCGGTCAGTGGTGGCCGGAGAACGGCACCATCTTGCGCAGGATCGAGGGCGCGTGCGGCCACTTCGGGTCGGTCAGGTAGGGATGGTCCGGGTAGTTGAGCGCCAGCACCTTGCGCACGTTCTCGGCCTGCGGCTTCTGGCCCAGTGCCAGGTAGCTGCGCGTGAGGATCGCCAGCGCGTCGCCGGTCTGCGGCGCCTGCTGGTAATGCTCGATCACGTACTGGGCGCGATCGGCCGAGGCGACATAGGCCTTGTTGCGCAGGTAGAACTTGGCCACGTTGATCTCGTACTGCGCCAGCACGTTGCGCAGGTAGATCATGCGCTGGCGCGCATCGGCGGTATAGGCGCTGTCGGGGAAGCGGCGGGCCAGCTCGGAGAAGTCGTCGAACGCCTGCAGGTTGTAGGCCTGGTCGCGGCGCGCCTGCGAGCCTTCGCGGGAGATGTAGCGCTCGATCACGCCGCTGGTGCGGTCGAAATTGATCAGTCCGCGCAGGTAATAGGCATAATCGACGTGCTTCTGGGTCGGATAGGTCTTGATGAAGCGGTTGATCGTCGAGGACGCGTCGTCCGGCTGGTTGTCCTTGTACTGCGAGTAGGCCAGCTCCAGCTGCGCCTGTTCGTTGTAGTCACCCGACGGGAAACGCGCGATCAGGCGCTGGTAGTCCTTGGTCGATGCGGCATAGTCGCCGTTCATCAGGTCGTCGTGTGCCTTGGCGTAGAGCTGATCCACCGGCATCGTGTCGATGGAATCGCGCTTGTGGCCGAATATCGAGCAGGCGCCCAGCGACAGGCCCAGGACGAGCACGATGGGCAATTTCAGGATTAGGCGCATGTGGGAAGTTTTTATGTATGTGATCGAACGGATGATAGCCCAAACCGCCTGCCCCCCGCGGAGACCGGCATGACCGTCATCCGGCACGAGGCGCAGGTGCCCCTGTCGGCGGCAGGCCGGCGTTTCGACCAGGCGCTGGCCGAGATGTTCCCGGACTATTCGCGCTCGCGCCTGACCGGCTGGATCAAGGCCGGCGCGGTGACGCTCGATGGCGACGCCGCGCTGCCGCGCCAGTTGCTGCGGGGCGGCGAGCAGGTGCGGCTGGAGGCCGAATTGGCCAGCGAGGTGGAAAGCGCGCCGGAGGCGATCGCGCTGGCCATCGTGCATCAGGACGCGCATCTGCTGGTGCTGGACAAGCCGGCGGGCCTGGTGGTGCATCCGGGCGCAGGCAATCCCGGCGGCACCCTGCTCAACGCGCTGCTCCACTACGACCCCGCGCTCGCCCAGCTGCCGCGCGCGGGCATCGTGCACCGGCTGGACAAGGACACCTCGGGGCTGATGGTGGTGGCCAGGAGCCTGGCCGCCCATACGGCGCTGGTGGAGATGCTCTCGCGGCACGCCGTCGAGCGGCAGTACGAAGCGGTGGTGCAAGGGACGCTGGTCGCCGGCGGCACCGTGGACGCGCCGATCGGCCGGCACCTGGGCGATCGCTTGCGCCAGGCCGTGCGCGACGAAGAGGACGGCAAGCATGCGGTCACTCATTACCGGCTGCGGGAGCGCTTCCGCGCGCACAGCCTGATCCAGTGCAACCTGGAAACCGGCCGTACACACCAGATCCGCGTGCACCTGGCGCACATCCACCATCCGCTGGTGGGCGACCCGCTCTACGGCGGCAGCCTGCGCCTGCCCAAGGGGGCGACGCCGGAGCTGGTGGCGGCGCTGCGCGGCTTCCGCCGGCAGGCGCTGCACGCGGAACGCCTCGCGTTCGAGCATCCGGTGACGGGCGCGACCATGGCGTTCGAGGCGAAGCGGCCGGTGGACATGGAGGCGCTGGTTGCCGTCTTGCGCGCCGACGCCGCAGAGCACCGCGAGCTTTAGCGGCCTCCATACCGCGCGTCTCCTCCTTCTCTGCCGGCGAGGCCGGCGGAGAGGGAGCAAGAGCGCGCTATGCTTCTGGTTCCCGACACGGCCATCCCCATGACCGAACCCTGGATCCTCCCCGATTGGCCCGCACCGCGCGGCGTGCATGCTGCGGTGACCACGCGCCACGGACCCGGCGTCTCGACCGGACCTTTCGCGCGCTTCAACCTGGGCTTGCGCAGCGGCGATTCCCCCGAAGCGGTGTCGAGCAACCGCGACGCCCTGCGCGACGCGCTCGACCTGCCGTCCGCGCCGCGCTGGCTGCGCCAGGTGCACGGCACCACCGTGGCTGAGCTGGGACCGTTGGCCAGCGCCGACGAGCTCCAGGCGGACGCGGCCGTTGCACACCTGCCGGGCACGGTGCTGGCGATACTCACCGCCGACTGCCTGCCGGTGCTGTTCTGCAGCGAAGACGGTGCCCGCATCGGCGCCGCGCATGCGGGATGGCGTGGCCTGGCTGCCGGCGCGCTCGAGGCGACGGTCGCGGCGATGGCGACACCGCCGGCACGGCTGCTCGCCTGGCTGGGGCCCTGCATCGGCGCGGCGTCCTACGAGGTAGGAGAAGAGGTGCGCGCCGGCTTCGTCGACCGTGACGCGGGCGCGGCGGGCTGCTTCACCGCGACGCGTCCGGGACACTGGCACTGCGACCTGGCCGGGCTTGCCCGGCGCCGGCTCGCCGCTGCCGGCGTGACGCGAGTCGACGGCGGCGGCTTCGACACGCTCGCCGACACGCGGTTCTATTCCTACCGGCGCGATGGCGCCCATAGCGGCCGCTTCGCGAGCCTGATCTGGCGTGACTGAAAAGCGGTCCTGCCGCGCAAGCGTGCAGCGCCCTCGTTGATGAAACCTCGAGCCCTCCCGCGCGGGAGGGGCTCGATCCGCTGCAGCTAGACCATTGCCGGGATGCTGGCCACGCCTGCCTCGATGGCCGCGCGATGCACGGCGCAGCGCGGCAGCAGCCGTGCGAAGTAGAACCGCGCGGTGTCGCGCTTGGCCTGCTTGAATGCGGCCGATTGCGTGCTGCTCTCGGCCGCCGCCGCGCTGCGCGCCCATACGTAGGCCAGCGCCACGTAGCCGGAGTAGTAGAGATAGTCCACCGCGGCCGCGCCCAGCTCTTCGGGATTGGCCTGCGCACGCTCGGCCAGCGCAACCGTCAGCGCCTGCCACTCCTTGGCGGCTCTGCCCAGCGGCACGACGAACTCGCCCAAGGCGGCGTCACCCACGTGCTGCTGACAGAAGCTGCCGATTTCCTCCAGGAAGTGGCGGAAGCCGGCGCCCTTCAGCTGCATGATCTTGCGGCCCAGCAGGTCCATCGCCTGGATGCCGGTAGTGCCCTCGTACAGCGTGATGATGCGGGCGTCGCGCACGAACTGCTCGACACCGTTCTCGGTGATGTAGCCGTGGCCGCCGTAGATCTGCACGGCCTCCTTGACGCTCTCCTGCGCCAGCTCGGTGAGCACGCCCTTGACGATCGGGATCAGGAACGCGACCAGTTCGCCGGCCCTGGCGCGCGCGGCCTCGTCGGCGGCACGGTCCTCGATGTCCAGCTGCAGCGCGGCGTAGAGCATCAGCGCGCGGCCGCCTTCGGTGATGGCGCGCTGGGTGAGCAGCATGCGGCGCACGTCCGGGTGGACCACCAGCGGGTCGGCCGGCTTGTCCGGAAAGACAGGGCCGCTCAGCGCGCGGCCCTGCAGGCGCTCGCGCGCGTAGTTGAGGCTGTTCTGCAGCGCACGTTCGGCCAGCCCCACGCCCTGCACGCCGACCGCCAGGCGCGCTGCGTTCATCATGGTGAACATGCCGAACAGGCCCTTGTGCGGCTGGCCGATCAGCCAACCCTCGGCGCCGTCGAAGTTCATCACACAGGTGGGCGAGGCGTGGATGCCCATCTTGTGCTCGATGGCGCCGGCCGCGACCGCATTGCGCTCGCCCATCGAGCCGTCGCGCGCCACCTTGAACTTGGGCACCACGAACAGCGAGATGCCGCGGCTGCCGGCCGGCGCGTCCGGCAGACGGGCCAGCACCAGGTGCACGATGTTCTCGGTGAGGTCGTGCTCGCCGGCAGTGATGAAGATCTTGGTGCCGGTGACCTTGTAGCTGCCGTCGCCGGCGGGTTCGGCGCGGGTCTTGAGCAGCCCCAAGTCAGAGCCGGCCTGCGGTTCGGTCAGGCACATGCTGCCGCACCAGCGGCCCTCGACCATCGGCTTCAGGAACACGTCCTTCTGCCAGTCGTCGCCGTGCAGCTGCAGCGCGTGCGCTGCACCCTGACTGAGCAGCGGGTAGTTGCCCCAGGCCAGGTTGGCCGAATCCAGCATTTCCTTCATCGCCACGCCGATCACTTCCGGCAGCGCCTGGCCGCCCATGGCTTCGGGCATGGTGAGGCCGGCCCAGCCGCCCTCGACGTAGGTGCGATAGGCCTCCTTGAAGCCCTTGGGCGTGGTCACCGTGGCGGTGGCCTTGTCGAAGTGGCAGCCCTCGGCGTCGGCCGGCGCGTTGAGCGGCGCGAGCACCTGCTCGTTGAAGCGCGCGGCCTCTTCCAGCACGGCGTCGAGCAGGTCGCGGGTGTGGCCCTCGCCACCCTCGAGCGCGGTCAGCGTGGGCTCGACGCCTAACAGGTCGTGCAGCACGAAGCGCAGGTCGTCGAGCGGGGCCTTGTAGATCGTCATCGGGTGTTCCTCGGATGAAGTCAGCGCCAGGTATGGGCGATGCCGGGCACGGGCGAAAGCCAGTCCTTGCCGGAAAAATCGAAATCGCGCGCTGCCTTTTCCTGCTCGGGCTTGGCGCGCACGCTGCCGGAAAGGGTGTAGGACAGGGCGCCGGCGCTGCCCTTGGCCGCGCTGGCCGCCAGTGCCTTGCTCATGGCGGCGGTGGGCAATACGTCGATCTGCACCACGTCGCCGGCGAAGGCCGGGATGTCGCGGTCAAAGCTGCCGTGCACGCGCACCGGCACGCTGTCGGCCATGGCGAGCTGGCCGTCCAGCTCGGTGAAGTCCATGCCGCCGTAGCTGTTGTTCTGGATGCGCACGGTCAGGCGCCAGGCGCCGCCGGGCGTGAGCGACAGCTGCTGGATGCTCAGTGTCGGCGGAAAGACGCTCTTGCGCGGCGGGCCGCAGGCGATCAGGGCCACGGCCAGCGACAGCAGGACGATCCAGCGCAGGAAACGCATCGGAAGGCTCTCCAAACGATCGTTCGAATTTTTCCGATTCTAACCACAGCCGGCACGTTCGCGTCAGCGGCAAGCGACCACGGCGGTTGCCACGGTTTCGCCGGGCGCGCCGAGCAGGCATCATCAGCGTCTTTCGTTCGAAGGCCTTCCCTCGCATGCTCCGCCGCTATGTCGCCCGCCGCTCCCCCATCCACGGCAATGGCGTGTTCGCCACCGCGCCGATCAAGAAGGGCGAGGAGATCATCCAGTACAAGGGAACGCTGATGACCCACCCCGAGGCCGACGCCATGTACGGCGACGGCGGCGAGACGGGCCACACCTTCCTGTTCACGCTCAACGACGACTACATCATCGACGCCAACCGCAAGGGCAATACCGCGCGCTGGATCAACCACAGCTGCGCGCCCAACTGCCGCGCCGTGGTGGAGGAGAGCGAAAGCGGCGACCCGCGCAAGGATCGCGTGCTGATCGAGGCGATCCGCGACATCGAGCCGGGCGAGGAACTGACCTACGACTACGGCATCGTGCTGGACGTGCCCTACACCGCGCGGTTGAAGAAGCTGTGGCAGTGCCTGTGCGGCGCGCCCAACTGCACAGGGACACTGCTCAAGCCAAAGCGGTAGCCTCGGGCGCCGGTGCTCGGCCGATCCTTCCCCCGCTTACAAGGGAGGGTGCCCGAAGGGCGCATTGATGGGCCTTGCAACCAGACATCGCGCCCAGCGCGCGATCCGTCGGTCGCACCAAACGGATCCGCCGAACCGAACTGCCTGCATCTGCGACCGCGGCGCGCTAACACCCGAACGACGCGCGCAAGACGCGCCGTGCGCCATCCTCCGCGCTTTACTCGCAGGAGGTTCGCCATGGCTGCATCAAAGAAGCTCAACGGCCGCGCGGTCGCGGTACTGGCCACCGATGGCTTCGAATATTCCGAGCTCACCGAGCCCAAGCGGTTGCTGGAAGAGGCCGGCGCCGAGGTCACCGTGATCGCGCCAGGCGACGTGAAGGAGATCAAGGGCTGGAAGGGCGGCGACTGGGCCGGCAGCGTGCCGGTGGACGTGAGGCTCAGCGAAGCGGACGTCTCCGACTACGACGCGCTGGTGCTGCCCGGGGGCGTGATCAACCCCGACAAGCTGCGCACCCAGCCGGCCGCGGTCGAACTGGTGCAGGCTTTCGCCGAGGCGGGCAAGACCGTGGCGGCGATCTGCCATGGCCCGTGGACGCTGATCAATGCCGGCCAGGTCCAGGGCCGCAAGGTCACCTCCTGGCCGTCGCTGCGCCAGGACCTGGAGAACGCGGGAGCCAGGTGGGAAGACCGCGAAGTGGTGCGCGATGGCAACCTGATCACCAGCCGCAAGCCGGATGACATTCCGGCGTTCGCGCAAGCCGTGATCGAGGCGCTGGCGGCTTGAAGTTCCCGCCACCCTGCTTCGGCTTTCTCGCTTAACTCGTGCCCGATGGCGCGGGGCTTCCCGCAAGCCCCGGCCCCTCACCCCAACCCTCTCCCGGCAGGGGGAGAGGGAGCAGGTCCGGCGGTGACTTGGCTTAGGGAAGTCAATCTTCCTCCACGTGCGGCTTCCACGCCTCGGACAGCTGCTTCTGCACCGGCGGGGGCACCGGCTCGTAGTGCGAGAGGTCCAGGCTGTAGCGCCCGCGTCCGCCGGTCATCGCCTTCAATTCGGTCGGATAATCGGTCAGCTCGGCCAGCGGCGCCTGCGCGCGGATCAGCAGCTCGCCGCCACGCTGCGAGTCGGTGCCCATGATGCGCGCGCGCTTGCCCGCCAGGCTACCGGTGACATCGCCCACGCTGGTTTCGGGGATGGCCACCTCCACGTCCACGATCGGTTCCAGCACGATCGGCCGTGCCTTGCCCACCGCATCCATGAAGGCCTTCCTGCCCGCGCTGACGAAGGCCACTTCCTTGGAATCGACCGGGTGGTACTTGCCGTCGTACACGGTCACGCGCAGATCCTGCATCGGGTAGCCGGCGATCGCGCCGGACTCCATCGCCTGGCGCACGCCTTTCTCGATCGCCGGCAGGTACTGGTTGGGGATCACGCCGCCCTTGACCTCGTCGACGAACTCGAAGCCCTCGCCGCGGTCCAGCGGTTCGACCCGCAGGAACACCTCGCCGAACTGGCCGGCGCCGCCGGTCTGCTTCTTGTGCCGGTGGTGGCCGTCGGCGTGCGCGGCGATGGTCTCGCGATAGGCGATGCGGGGTGGGTGCGTATCCACTTCCACGCCATAGCGCTCGCGCATGCGCTCGAGCATCACCTTGAGGTGCAGCTCGGACAGTCCGCGCACCACCGTCTCGTTGAGTTCCTTGTGGTGCTCGGTGCGCAGGCACGGGTCTTCCTCGGCCAGCCGGGCCAGTGCCTGGGAGAGCTTCTGCTCCTGGCCCTTGTGCCTGGGCGTGAGCGCCAGCCCGAACATCGGCTGCGGGAAATCCATCGGCGCCAGGCGGATGGCGTCCTCCTCGTGCGAGTCGTGCAGTACGGCGTCGAAGTGGATCTCCTCCACCTTGGCCACCGCGGCGATGTCGCCCGGGATCGCCCGCTCGATCTCCACGTGCGCCTTGCCGTCGAGGCGGAACAGGTGCCCCACCTTGAACGGCTTGCGGGCGTCGTCGACGAACAGCTGGGTGTCGCGGCGGATCGTGCCCTGCCACACGCGGAACACGCCGAGCTTGCCCACGAACGGGTCGTTGACGATCTTGAACACGTCGGCGACGACATGCTGCGCCGGGTCGGCGTTGACCGTGATCGGCTCGCCCTGGCCGTTGACGAACGGCGGCGGGTTGCCCTCGGCCGGATTGGGCAGCAGGCGCTCGGCCAGCTCCAGGAACTGCGCCACGCCCACCCCGGTGCGTGCGCTGACGAAGCAGATCGGCACCAGGTGTCCTTCGCGCAGGCATTGCTCGAAGGCTTCGTGCAGCTGCTCGCGGCCGAGCGCGGCCTCGCCCTTGTCGAGGTAGGCGTCCATGGTCGTTTCGTTGATCTCCACCACCTGGTCGACGATCTGCTGGTGCGCCGCCGCCAGCGAGGAGAAGTCGGTCGCGCCCTCGGCGTGGAAGAAGCAATCCAGCACCTGCTTGCCGCCCTGCGCGGGCAGGTTGACCGGAAGGCACTCGGGGCCGAACTCCTCGCGCAGCGCGTCGACCAGCCCCGCCAGTCGCGCGCCTTCGAAGTCGATCTTGTTCACCACCAGCACGCGCGCCAGACCGCGCGCGCGGGCGCGCTCCATCATGCGCCGCGTGCCGTGCTCGATGCCGTTGGTGGCGTTGACCACGATTGCCACCGTCTCCACCGCGGCGAAGGTCGAGAGCGTGCCGCCGCGGAAATCGGCATAGCCGGCGGTATCGATCAGGTTGATGTGGCAGCCCTCGCGGTCGATGCCGGCGATGGCGCTGTCGATGGAATGGCCGCGCGCCTTCTCCTGCGCGTCGGTGTCCGACTGGGTGGTGCCGCGCTCGACCGAGCCCTGCGCCTGGATGACGCCGCCGGCATGCAGCAAGGCCTCGAACAGGGTGGTCTTGCCGGCGCCGGCGTGGCCGGCGAGCGCGATGTTGCGGATGTTTTCCGTGCTGTACGACACGATGCGACCCTCCTCTACAGAGGCACGGTCTCGCAGGGCATGAACGGCGCCGCACGAGGCCGCGCTTGGCGGCTGACGATGGCGGGCCGTCATGGTCGTCCTGGGGCGCCGCGGGCGGCGCGGGCGGGGCGGTCATGGCGGGATGCGGCGGGTGCCGCCTGCGTAGCCTTGTGCGATCCGGCCGCCTGGTCAAGCGGCAGCGCGTGCGGAACCGAAGCGCTCACGTGATGGTCTTGCGAAGGCGGGCACGATAAGACGCCCGTTTTCCCCGTTCGCAAGGAACTCCCCATCGTTTCCCCACCACAGGTCGAGCCCCATCGCTGGAAGACGCCGCAGCGTCCACGCCACGGCCTGGCTCCGCTGGACGAAGACACGCGTGCGCTGTTGCGCGCGCGGCGGGAGCGCATGCCGCCGCGCGAGCCGTGGCGCTTCCGCCTGGCGTTCGGCGTGATGCTCGCGTTGCACGGCCTGTTCGCCGTCGTCGTGTGGTGGGAAATGCGGCCTCGGCCGGTGCACGAAGTGATGCACGTGCGGCTGGACGACGCTTTGCAGGTACGCTTCATCGAGCGCACGCCCCGGAACGCACCTGCACCGCCGCTGTCACTTCCTCCACCTCTACCACCGCCACCAAGGGCCGTTCCGCGCGTCGTGCACGAGCCACCGGCCAAGGGGGCGATGACGGCCAGCCTGCCGACGCCGGCCGCTTCGCCCAAGCCCACGCTGCGCCTGTTCGACCGCACTGGCCAGCCGTTGCTGCCCGCCGCTGCCGCCAGTACCGCGCCCACGCCCGGCTACGTCCAGCGCATGCCGCAGGGCGACGTGCAGGTGATGCGCCACGATGATCCGGTCAAGTACCAGGCCACGCGCTTCGACAGGGATTTCCCTCCGCCGGACGAAACCATCCTGGGGCAGGGCCTGCGCAGTGTCCTGCGTGCGACCCAAACCGGCGAGAAGAAATCGGTCGACGTCGGCCACGGCGTGCACCTGAAGTGCAAGACCGTGTTCGGCATCCCCACGCCCGATTGCGTGATGCCGCCGGCGCCGCCATCGAAGAAGGACGGCGATGAGCGCCTCGACATGGCGCCGGCGCCGCTGGCGAAGGAACTCCAGCCGCCCCGGCGCGAGCTGTCCGAATGCATCGCGCTCTATCGCGACGGCAAGCCGCTGCCGCACGGCTGCCCGGTGGATACGCCCCGGCGTGCGGTGGACGCCGAATGCGGCGAAGCGCGGCAATCCGGCAAGCCGCTGCCGGCGCATTGCCGCAAGCCGTAGGCCTACGGCAAGTTCGAGCAAGGACAAACACAAGGTTGGTCCTTCCGCCGGTTACGGGGGAAGGTGCTCGACCAGCGGCACAGGAGCGCCGGCGGAACGGCGAAGCCGGCCCCCGAAGGGCGAGCGTCATGGATGACGCGAGTAAGGGCGGATGGGGAGACCGGAGCGGGATCCCGCACTCCAACGCGCAAGCAAGCGCGCGCCCGAGCGGAACCCGCCCGCACACAACTGACCCTTCCATCCTGCAGGCTACACTTCCGCCATGCCCCTGCCACCCGCGCCCAAGCCGAGCGACTCGCCCGCCAACGCGCATCCGGTGATCATGCTGCGCTCCCCGCGCGAGGCCGCGGCGCAGGCCATCGTCTACCGCCGCCGGCGCGCCGAACGGCCAAGCGAGCGCGGCCTGCGTATCGCCGGCCTGGTCGGCGCGCTGGTGGTGCACTTGCTGGTGCTGTTCGGCGCCATCCTCGGCCCGGCCTACGACCTGCAGGAACCGCACTTCAAGTCCGCGCCGCTGCAGGTGCGCCTGATCGACAAGCCCGAGCCGCCACCCCCGCCTCCCGTGCGCGGCACACCGCCGAAGCGGGTGGGGCCGCGCCATCGCGGCAGCGCATCCGCCGTCACCGCCCGTCCGGCCGATCGCGCGCCGGCCACGCAGCCGCAACCTGCAGCGGCCACGCCCGACGTTCCGGTGATCACGGTCACCGCGCCCAAGGCGACCATCCGCATTGCGCCCGTGGCGGCGCCGTCGCCGCCGCTCGCGCTGCCGCATCCGCAACCCGCGCCGGATCTCGCGCCGGTGCCACTGGCTGGCGCGCCGCCCCAGGTCAACCTGGACACGCCGCCCAGCGTCCGCCCGGTGCCGCCGAAGTTCCAGCCCGAACCGGTGCGCAAGGCGCAGCTGGAGGGCAACCGGCCGATGCCCACCCCGCCCTCGCTGGCGATGCCGGCCCTGCCGGCGCAGGCGCCGCCGCCCGTCGCCGCGCCGAGCATCGCGCTCGACCGTGTCGCGCCGCCGGCCAAGCTGCCGCCCAGCACGGTGACGCTGGTGCGCCCGCAACAGGCCGCGGCGCCCGCCGCGCCGCAGGTCGAGCCGATCCCGCTGGCGGCGCAGGCCGCGCCCACCATCGACCTGGCGCCACAGGTCACCGCGCCCGCAGCCATCGTGCCGCGCGAACGGCCGCGGGTGCAGGCGCCCAGCATCCAGCTTGCCGAGCCGCAGCTGGCGGCCGTGCCGCTGGACACGGCCAAGGCACCGGCCGCGCCGCAACCGGCCGCGCCGGCCATCGAAGTGGCCAATCCAGCCACGCCTGCCGCAGCCGTCACCCTCGCGCGCCCGCAGGCCGCCGCGAGCGAACCGGCGCCAGCGCCCGGCCAGCCACAGGCCACGCCCGAGGCAGCCGCCGCCACCCAAGCCAGCGCCACGCCGGCGGGCAACCCCAGCGCCCCAGGGAACACGCCCAGCAGCGCACCCGAGGCCACGCCCCAAGGCAGCGACAACGGCAATCCCGGCGCCCGCGAAGGCGCTGCCGCAACCGTCGGCAACACCGGCGCGCCGGCGCCGAACGCGGGCCAGGGCAAGGGGCAGGGCGAAGGCAAGCAGGGCAAGGCCCAACCGGGCGCCGCCGAGGGCGCCGAGCACGGCCGGCTGGGCAGCTACATCCAGCTCAAGCCACATGGCGACACCGACATCATGGAGCGCCGCGCGCCCGACATCGGCTACCGGCCCACGCGCTTCGAGGGGGACTGGGCGCCCGAGGGCGAGAGTTCCATCGACACCGCCCTGCGCCACGCGGTGGAGAAGACCACCATCAAACACACTTTCCACCTGCCGCGCGGCGTGCGGGTCAACTGCGAGGTCCGCCCGCTGCTCCCGATTGCGTTGTTCGGTTGCGGCGGCGACCCACCCGCCAAGGCGGCCAAGAATCCGGAACTCTACAAGCGCCTGGATCTGGCGCCGGCGAAACCCCTCGCGCCGGTGTCGTCCGCCAGCACCTCGGCGGCGGCATCAGCGGCCGCCCCGGTCCATCTGGACAATGCGGCCCAATGCGCCGCGGCACGTGTCAGCGGCGGCCCGCTGCCGCCCGGCTGCGGGGGCACCGCAACGCTGCCGGCGCCCGCTCGTGTTCCGCCGGGAAGCTCAAGCTCCTGGGTGCCGCCGAGCGATCAGTTCCATTGACCGCGAAGGCCGGACCGCTGGCTGCCCGCCCTCTGGCGCGCCTCACTTTCGGGGCTTGCGCGCCGTCTTGCGCGGCTTCGGCCCGGGCATGGCGGCGGCCGTTGCGAGCAGCAGCGCCTGCAGCTGGTCTGCATCGTCGAGCAGTTCGTCCGCAACCGGATAGGGCTTGGCGACCGGATACGGCGGACGCCGCGGAAGGTTCGCCGTAAGCGCCGCGGTAGCGTCCGCCGCCTTGACGAACAGGCTGTTGTCGCAAGCGAAGGCGACGATCTTGCCGTCGATGTAGATGCCGTATTCGCCGAACATCCGCTTGAAGGTGATGCGATCGTCCAGCCCGGATTGCTCGATGACGTACTCGACGAAGGAAACATCTGTCGCCATGTGTCGCCTCCTGGCGCTAACCTGCCGGCTGGGTTAACCCACATCACTTTACGGCACATGTCGCGGTCACTGGCGCAGAATCGCCTGGAGGGCGCGGGCCTGCGTACTGACCGCCCGGGCGCCGCGAGGTCGACGATGCCCTGTCCGGACCCAATCATGCCCGGCGGAAGCCGACAGGATCATCCGCCGAAGCGATTCCACCTCCGCCCTGAGCGGCTGCACGAGCCTGGCCCCGATCTTCCTCGATAGTCGTCGCGGACTTGGCTTTGCGTGAGCCCATGTTCGCTCCCCGGCAGGCCGACGATCGAGTGGACGGCACGCCTGGCGCGTGCGTCGTGCGGTCAAGGTTTGCCGGGGCGGGGCCACGAGCGGGCGCATCGATGGCGCCGAACGTGCCTGCGGGCTCGCTAAACCGCGAACTCGTGCCATGCCACCCGTCGGACGGCGCAGCCCGCCCTGAGCGTGTTGTGGACCTCGGCGAGCCGGTCGGTTTCCGACAGCAGGTGCTCCACCTCCACGGCCGAGGCGGAGGACTCGATCCGCGCCGAATAGGTAATGGACCCGGCGGCGAGCCCGACGCCGCCGAACTGCGCCGTGGCGACAACTTCGCAGCCGGCGATACCGACACCGAGGCGCTCGGCTTCGCGGTACAGGTCGTTGCAATAGCAGGTCGCCAGGGCCGCCATCAGCAACTCGCCACCGTTGATCGCGCTTCCGTTGCCGGACGCCTTGGCGGACACGGCCAGCCGTTGGGGCCTGCCTGCCGTGGCGACCGTCAGCTCGTGCTCGTTCGAGCGATTTCGGATATGCGCCGAAATTTTCACATGCCTAGCTCCCCTCAAGCGGCCGGTGCCCAGGTTAGGCAAGCTTGCGAGGTGGTGTCGACTTTCCGGGCCATGCCATCGTGCGGCCGCTCGGGACGAGCTATCCGATTTTCCGCCCTAGCGCCTCAACGGCAGCGGTTGATCTGGTCGCACAGCGACGCGGCGGCGTGGCGGGCGGCCGCAGCGAAGTCCTCGCCCCTGCCGGCGTAGAGGATGGCGCGGGAGGAACTGATCATCAGGCCGGTGCCGTCGGCGGTGCGGCCATGGCGCAGTACGGCCGCGACGTCGCCGCCCTGGGCGCCGATGCCGGGGACGAGAAGGGGCATGTCGCCGACCAGGGCGCGCACCTGCGCCAGCTGCTCGGGCCAGGTGGCGCCGGTGACCAGGGCACAGTTGCCGTGGGTGTTCCAGTCGCGGGCGATGATGCGGGCCAGGTGCTGGTAGAGCGGGAGGCGCTCGCCATCGGCGCCCTCGACGATGAGGTCCTGGAGGTCGGCAGCGCCGGGGTTGGAGGTGTGGCAGAGCAGGATCACGCCCTTGTCGGCGCGGTCCAGGAAGGGCTGGATGGAGTCGCGACCGAGGTAGGGATTCAAGGTGACGGCGTCCGCCCGGTAGCGCTCGAAGGCCTCGGTCACGTAGTGCTGTGCGGTGGAACCGATGTCGCCGCGCTTGGCGTCGAGGATGACCGGGATGCCCGGGTGCGCGTCGTGGATGTGGGCGATCAGGCGCTCGAGCGCATCTTCGGCGCGCAGCGCGGCGAAGTGGGCGATCTGGGGCTTGTAGGCGCAGACCAGGTCGGCGGTGGCGTCGACGATGGCGCGGCAGAAGTCGAAGACCGCATCCGGGCGATCGCGCAGGTGGGCGGGGAACTTGGCCGGCTCGGGGTCGAGGCCGACGCTGACGAGGGAGTCATTGCGCTGCCATGCCTGGTGCAGGGACTGCATGAAGTGCATGGGGGCTCCTCGTTGTACGGTGATGGTGGTGTCGCTCGATGGTGCTCGGGGCCAGGGCGGCCCCTCTCCCCAACCCTCTCCCCCGGCTTTGCCGGGGGAGAGGGAGCCGGTTTCGGCGGGGGCGTGGATTACGTCGAACCCTGGAATCCCAAATCCCGAATCCCGGCTCTTACGCCAGCTTCTTGTACTTCACACGCTTGGGACCGGCGTCGTCGCCCAGGCGGCGCTTCTTGTCGGCCTCGTATTCGTTGTAGTTGCCGGGGAAGAACTCGACGTGCGAGTCGCCCTCGAAGGCGATGATGTGCGTGGCGATGCGGTCCAGGAACCAGCGGTCATGGCTGATCACCACCGCGCAGCCGGGGAATTCCAGCAGCGCGTCTTCCAGCGCGCGCAGGGTTTCCACGTCCAGGTCGTTGGACGGTTCGTCGAGCAGCAGCACGTTGCCGCCCTGCAGCAGGGTCTTGGCCATGTGCAGGCGACCGCGCTCGCCGCCGGACAGGCTGCCCACGATCTTCTGCTGGTCGGTGCCCTTGAAGTTGAAGCGGCCGATGTAGGCGCGCGACTGGATCTCGAAGTTGCCGATGGTAAGGATGTCCGAGCCACCGGACACTTCCTGCCAGACGTTGTTCTTCGGGTCGAGCGCGTCACGCGACTGGTCGACGTAGGCGAGCTTGACCGTGTGGCCAAGCTTGACCTCGCCCGAATCGGGCTGCTCCTTGCCCATGATCATCTTCATCAGCGTGGACTTGCCCGCGCCGTTGGGGCCCATTACGCCCACGATGGCACCGGGCGGGATCTTGAACGACAGGTCGTCGATCAGCAGGCGGTCGCCGAACGACTTGCTGACGTTCTTGAACTCGATCACTTCCTGGCCCAGGCGTTCGCCCGGCGGGATGAAGATCTCGTTGGTCTCGTTGCGGCGCTGGTACTCGACCGAGTTCAATTCCTCGAAGCGGTTCAGGCGCGCCTTGCCCTTGGACTGGCGGCCCTTGGCGGCCGAGCGGATCCACTCCAGTTCCTTCTCGATCGCCTTCTGGCGCGACTTTTCCTGCTGGGCTTCCTGCTTCAGGCGGGCGTCCTTCTGCTCCAGCCACTCGGTGTAGTTGCCCTTCCACGGAATGCCGCGGCCGCGGTCGAGCTCGAGGATCCACTCGGCGGCGTTGTCGAGGAAGTAGCGGTCATGGGTGACCGCCACCACGGTGCCGGGGTAGTCCTGCAGGAAGTGCTCCAGCCACTCGACCGACTCGGCGTCCAGGTGGTTGGTCGGCTCGTCCAGCAGCAGCATGTCCGGCTTGGACAGCAGCAGGCGGCACAGCGCCACGCGGCGCTTCTCGCCGCCGGACAGCGGGCCGACCTTGGCGTCCCACGGCGGCAGGCGCAGCGCGTCGGCGGCCACTTCGAGCTGGCGTTCCAGCGCGTGGGCGTCGTTGGCGGCGAGCAGGTTCTCCAGCTTCTCCTGCTCCTTCGCGAGCGCATCGAAGTCGGCGCCTTCCTCGGCGTAGGCGGCATAGACTTCCTCCAGGCGCTTCTGCGCGTCGAGGATCTCGTGCACGCCTTCCTCGACCACTTCGCGCACGGTCTTGTCCGGATCGAGTTGCGGCTCCTGCGCCAGGTAACCGACCTTGATGCCCGGCTGCGGGCGGGCCTCGCCCTGGAAGTCCTTGTCCACGCCGGCCATGATCCGCAGCACCGTGGACTTGCCCGCGCCGTTCAGGCCCAGCAGACCGATCTTGGCGCCGGGGAAGAAACTGAGCGAGATGTCCTTGATGATCTGGCGCTTCGGGGGAACGATCTTGCTCACCCCGTTCATGGTGTAGATGTACTGCATGCTGCGGCTCCCTGAGGGCGTCCGCGGGCCGCGCGGGCGGTCCGACGGTAAAGGCGGGGAAATGACCGCCAATTATCGCCGATCGGGCCGTGTCTTGCCATGGCGGGCGCCGTTGGGCGGTCGATGCTGCGCGCTTCGAAGGTGGTCCGAACCCTGCGGCGGTCTCCCATTCCCCGGCGTCGTTCCTCCGAAAAGCGGGAATCCGTCTCGGCTTCGTGCTGGTGGCGCTGTTCATCTGGCTGGCCGAGAACGTGGGCACCTTCAGCCGTGCCTGGCTCTACCCGGCGCAGCGCCAGGGCTGGTCGATGGCGCTGCCGGGCAAGCTCGGCTCTCGGCTGCTGCTGATGGTGATCAGCTACGTGATGGTGTGGGCGTTGCACCGGCGCGACGCGGGCAGTGGCCGCAAACCCCCGGCAGGGCTACACTTTCCGGCTTACACCCACCTGCCACCCACCGAGGCGACGCATGTTCCCGAAGGATTGCACGATCGAAGGTTTCGACCCTGAGCTGGCCAAGGCCATCGCCGACGAGGCGCGCCGCCAGGAGGACCACGTCGAGCTGATCGCCTCGGAGAACTACGCCAGCCCGCGCGTGATGGAAGCGCAGGGCTCGGTGCTGACCAACAAGTACGCCGAGGGCTATCCGGGCAAGCGCTACTACGGCGGCTGCGAGTACGTGGACGTGGCCGAGCGCCTGGCCATCGATCGCGTCAAGCAGCTGTTCGGCGCCACGTACGCCAACGTGCAGCCGCACTCCGGTTCGCAGGCCAACCAGGCGGTGTACCTGGCCCTGCTCAACCCCGGCGACACCATTCTGGGCATGTCGCTCGCCCACGGCGGCCATCTCACCCACGGCGCCAAGGTCAACATTTCCGGCAAGCTGTTCAACGCCGTGCAGTACGGCGTGAACGACCAGGGCCTGATCGACTACGACGAGGTCCAGCGCCTGGCCAGCGAGCACAAGCCCAAGATGCTGGTCGGCGGCTTCTCGGCCTACTCGCAGGTGGTCGACTGGAAGCGCATGCGGCAGATCGCTGACTCGGTCGGCGCCTATTTCTTCGTGGACATGGCGCACGTGGCCGGCCTCATCGCTGCCGGCGTGTACCCCAGCCCGCTGCCGCACGCGCACGTGGTCACCTCCACCACGCACAAGACCCTGCGCGGCCCGCGTGGCGGCATCATCGTGGCCAGCCGCGAGGCGATGGGCGAGGCCGGCGAGGAGATCGAGAAGAAGCTGCAGTCGATCGTCTTCCCGGGCATCCAGGGCGGTCCGCTGATGCATGTGATCGCCGCCAAGGCGGTGGCCTTCAAGGAAGCGCTGGAGCCGGACTTCAAGGCTTACCAGGCGCAGGTGGTGAAGAACGCCAAGGCGATGGCCAGGACCATCATCGAGCGCGGCTACAAGATCGTCTCCGGCGGCACCGAGAACCACCTGATGCTGGTCGACATGATCGGCAAGGGCGTCACCGGCAAGGACGCGGAAGCGGCGCTGGGCAAGGCCCACATCACGGTCAACAAGAACGCCGTGCCGAACGATCCGCAGAAGCCCTTCGTCACCTCGGGCCTGCGCGTGGGAACCCCGGCCGTCACTACCCGCGGCTACAAGGAAGCCGACTGCGTCGAGCTGGCCAGCTGGCTGTGCGACGTGCTCGATGCGCCGGGCGACGAGGCGGTGATCGCCAAGGTGCGCGGCAAGGTCGAGGCGCAGTGCAAGAAGTTTCCGGTGTACGGCTGATCGATCCCCGATGCACTGCCCCTTCTGCCAGCACGAAGACACCCGCGTGATCGACTCGCGCCTGACCGAGGACGGCGCCACCGTGCGCCGTCGTCGCGAGTGCCCGCAGTGCGGCGAGCGCTTCAACACGTTCGAGACGGCGGAGCTCAAGCTGCCGGCGATCGTCAAGAGCGGCGAGCGGCGCGAGGCGTTCGACGAACGCAAGCTGCGCACCAGCTTCGAGCGCGCCCTGCAGAAGCGGCCAGTGGCCAGCCAGGACGTCGACAACGCGGTGCGCGAGATCGTCAACGACCTGCGCCGCAGCGGCGAGCGTGAGGTCGCGTCGCGCCAGGTCGGCGAACTGGTGATGCGGGAGCTGAAGAAGCTCGACCAGGTGGCCTACGTGCGCTTCGCCTCGGTCTACCGCAAGTTCGAGGACGTGCAGGCGTTCCGCGAGGAGATCGAGAAGCTGGAGCGCGACCTGCCGGAGCTGGACAAGCTGCAGCTGTCGCTGCTCGGTGGCGAAGGCGGGGAGCCGCGCCGCGGCCGCAAGAGCTGAGCGCCCCCCTCCCTCCTTCGACAGGGACAGGGGCGGGGTGAGAGGCGAATCCCGCCCAGGCGCATGAGAGTTCAGAGCTGCCGGTAGCCTCCTGAACGTTTCGGCGGCCTCCATCGAGCATCATTGCCGCGAAAGCGGTAATCCACTTTGACCTTTCCCGTAGAGCAAGGTGGATTTCCGCGTTCGCGGGAATGACGTCCGAAAGCTTGCCGAGCCACACTCGTTTGCTGAGACTCGACGACTCTCCGTGGAAGGGAGCAAACCCGCATGACCTTCACTGCCCTCGACCATCTCCACATGGCGCACGCGCTGCGCCTGGCCGAGCGCGGGCTCTTCACCACACAGCCCAATCCGCGCGTGGGCTGCGTGATCGCGCACGGCGAGCAGGTGGTGGGCACCGGCTGGCACCAGCGCGCCGGCGGGCCGCACGCGGAGGTCTTCGCCCTGCGCGAGGCGGCCCAGGACGCGCGCGGCGCCACCGCCTACGTGACGCTGGAGCCCTGCGCGCATTTCGGTCGTACGCCGCCGTGCGCGGATACGCTGGTCGCCGCCGGCGTGGCGCGGGTGGTGGTCGCCACGGAGGATCCGTTTGCGCAGGTGGCCGGCAAGGGCATCGAGAAGCTGCGCGCGGCCGGTATCGCAGTGGAAGCCGGCCTGCTGCGCGAGCAGGCGCGCGAGTTGAACGTCGGCTTCTTCAGCCGAATCGAGCGTGGGTGGCCGTTCGTGAGGCTCAAGCTCGCCATGAGCCTCGATGGCCGTACCGCCCTGGCCGAGGGCGAATCCAGATGGATCACCGGCGAGGCCGCCCGCGCTGATGTCCAGCGCTGGCGCGCGCGCAGTTCCGCCATCCTCACGGGCAGCGGTACCGTGCTGGCGGACGACCCGCGCCTTACCGTGCGCCTGGACGCCTCCGACGAGGCGGCGGGCGGCCCGCTGCCGCCGTTGCGCGTGATCCTCGACGGCCGGCTGGGCACGCCGGTCGGCAGCCAGGTGCTCGACGCGCAGGCCCCCACCGTGCTGATGCACGCGGCCGGCGCGCCCGTTCCGGCCCACCTGTCGAAGGTGGACCGCATAGCGTTGCCCGAGCAGGATGGCCGCCTGGACCTGCATGCCGCGCTGGCCGAACTGGCGCGCCGCGAGGTCAACGAATTGCACGTCGAAGCCGGCCCCACGCTGTGCGGCGCGTTGCTGGCCGCGGGGCTGGCCGACGAGCTGCTGCTCTACGTCGCCCCCGTGCTGCTGGGCGACACCGCCCGCCCGCTGCTGGCCCTTCCGCCGCTGGCCCGCATGGCCGAGCGCTGGCGCCTGCAGACGCTGGACCGGCGGATCGTCGGCGAGGACATGCGCCTGCGGCTCCGGCCGATCCCGTAGCGGCACCCGGGGATATGCAGGATCGGTTGCAGTGCCTGGGGCTTGCCGCGGAACGCAGCGCTTCGCCTGGGCACACCGGCGCGGTGCTAGACTTCGCCGGCCGGCCTGCCGGCACACGACGTCTTCAGGGCGGGGCGAAATTCCCCACCGGCGGTAGGTTCCCTTAAGGAACGAGCCCGCGAGCGCTTCCGCTTTCCGCGGAAGGTCAGCAGATCCGGTCCGATGCCGGAG
This sequence comes from Frateuria sp., assembly GCF_035943815.1. GTDB lineage: Bacteria > Pseudomonadota > Gammaproteobacteria > Xanthomonadales > Rhodanobacteraceae > Frateuria_A. The sequence continues at coordinate 247,412 of NZ_DASZBU010000015.1, read as the reverse complement.
CCGACGGTTGGATGCGAAACGGCATCCTCACAGTCCGGATGAAAGAAGACGGTCGGATGCGTGGCCCTGCGCCGCGCGTCGGCCTCATGCCTTGGGGCGTTCTCGCTCGCTTTCCTGCGGAGAACGTTTCATGACCAGCATCGTTTTCGACTTGTGCGTGGCCTCCCGCCGGGAGGCGCGCTGATGTTCACCGGCATCATTCAAACGGTGGGCCGCATCGCGCGGCTCGAACCCCGCGGCGGTGATGTGCGCCTGCACGTCGATACCGCCGGCCTCGACCTTGCCGACGTGCAGCTGGGCGACTCCATCGCCGTGTCGGGCGTGTGCCTGACCGCGGTCGCCCTGGAGGCACGCGGCTTCGCCGCCGACGTCTCCAACGAGACGCTCTCGCTCACCACGCTGGGGCAGCTCGCGGCCGGTGACCCGGTCAACCTGGAGAAGGCGCTGCGCCTGGCCGACCGGCTTGGCGGGCACCTGGTCTCCGGCCACGTCGACGGCGTGGGCAGGGTCGTCTCGGCGACGCCCGACGCGCGCTCGCAGCGCTGGACCTTCGAGGTGCCGGCGAACCTCGCCCGCTACATCGCCGCCAAGGGCTCGATCTGCGTCGACGGCACCAGTCTTACCGTCAACGAGGTGGCCGGCACGCGCTTCGGCGTGAACCTGATCCCGCACACGGTCGAACACACGGCCTTCCACGCCAAGCGTGCCGGGGACGCGGTGAACATCGAAGTGGACGTGATCGCGCGCTACGTCGAACGGCTGATCGGCAGCGGCCAGGCGCCGCGGCTGGACGAGGCCTTTCTCAAGCAGCACGGCTTCGCCTGACCGAAGCGGGCGTGCGATGCCCGACTGCTCGTCGGCCCATCGACCCGCTTCACACCACCCATCCGCTCCATACGCCTCCGCGTCATTCCCGCTTTCGCGGGAATGACGCCAGGCAAGCAGCGAACCACCCGGAATCCTTCCATGCCTTTCAACACCATCCCCGATATTCTCGAAGACCTCCGCGCCGGCCGCATGGTCGTGATCCTCGACGACGAAGACCGCGAGAACGAGGGCGACATCGTGATGGCCGCGCAGATGGTGCGGCCGGAGGACGTCAACTTCATGGTGCGCGAGGCGCGCGGCCTGCTGTGCCTGACCCTCACCGAGCAGCGCACGCGCCAACTGGGCCTCAGGCCCATGGTCAGCGACAACACCTCGCCCTACCACACCAACTTCACCGTCTCGATCGAGGCGGCCGAGGGCGTCACCACCGGCATCTCGGCGCACGACCGCGCGCGCACCATCCAGGTGGCGGTCAAGTCCGACGCGAAGCCGCAGGATCTCTCGCAGCCCGGCCATGTGTTCCCGCTCACCGCACAGCCCGGCGGCGTGCTTACCCGCGCCGGCCATACCGAAGCTGGCTGCGACCTGGCCGCGCTGGCGGGACTGGAGCCCGCCGCCGTGCTGATCGAGATCCTGCACGAGGACGGCTCGATGGCGCGCCGCCCGGAACTGGAGGTCTTTGCCGCCAGGCATGGCCTGAAGATCGGCACCATCGCGGACCTGATCCGCTATCGCCTGGAAACGGAGAAGACAATCGAGCGCGTGCACGAAGAGGACGTGCAGACCGAATTCGGCCCGTTCCGCCTGGTCGCCTGGCGCGACGCCATTCGCCACGGCCTGCACTACGCACTCATCCGCGGCGCGGTCGACGACGGCGCGCCGGTGCTCACCCGCGTGCACGTGCGCAACACGCTCTCCGACGTGCTCCACCTGACGCGCGACGACCTGGGGCTGACCGTCACCAGCGCACTGCGCCGCATCGCCGACGAAGGCCGCGGCGTGCTGCTGGTGCTTTCGGGCGAGGACACCGCCGAAGCGCTGCTGGCGCGGCTCAAGCGCCAGCCGGCGACGCTCGCGCCCGAGGATGCGCAGCAGCAGGAATGGCGCCAGCTCGGCCTGGGTGCGCAGATCCTCACCGACCTGGGCGTGCACAAGCTGCGCGTCCTTGGCACGCCGCGCAAGCTGGTGGGCCTGGCCGGCTTCGACCTGGAAGTGGTCGAGTACGTGTGAGCCTGCGGCCCATGGGCCGAGTGCGCGGCCCTTCGACTCCGGCCTGCGGCCTACGCTCAGGGCGAACGGGTTTTCTTGGACCGTTCACCCTGAGCGTAGGCCGCAGGCCGAAGTCGAAGGGGCGCCCGAAACCTCACATGCCTTAGGATCACCCGCATCCCACCGCCACCACGCCCATGCCCCACGCCCGCATCCGCCTGATCGCCCCCTCCGGCTACGCCCACGACCCCGCCGTCATGGCGCGAGGCGTGGCGCGCCTGCGCGAGGCCGGTTGCACCGTCGAGGGGCTGGAGGTGCTGGAGCGCGCGCAGTTGCGCTTCGCCGGCAGCGACGCCGAGCGCGCGGGCGACATCAACGCGCTCGCCACGCTCGACGCGTTGCCCGACGTCGCCCTGGTCACCCGCGGCGGCTACGGCGCCGCGCGCATCCTCGGCCAGCTCGACTACGGCGCCCTGGGCGAACGCCTGGCCGGCTCCGGCCTCGCGCTGGTCGGCCATAGCGATTTCACCGCGCTGCAGCTCGCGCTGTACGCGCGAAGCGGCGTGTGCAGCTTCGCCGGCCCGCTGCTGGCGGACCTTGGCGCCGAGCCCGCGCCGCTGTTCACCTGGGAGCACTTCTGGAAGACCCTTGCCGCCGATTCCTGCGAGGCCGCCTGGCCCGGCGCGGGCCAGGCGGAGGTGGACGTGCACGGCACGCTGTGGGGCGGCAACCTGGCGGTGCTGTGCAGCCTGCTGGGCACGCCTTATTTCCCGCGGATCGAGGGCGGCATCCTGTTCGTCGAAGACCTGGGCGAGCCGCCGTTCCGCATCGAGCGGCTGTTCTATCAATTGCACCTGTCCGGCGTGCTCGGCCGGCAACGGGCGCTGGTGCTGGGTGATTTCCACGAATGCCGCCCGGGTCCGCGCGACAACGGCTACGACCTGAAGGCGACGTTCGCGCAGCTGGCGCAGGTCGCCGGCGTCCCCGTGATCCACGGTCTGCCGCACGGCCACGCCGCGCGCCAGCTCACGCTGCCGTTCGGCGCGCAGGCGCGGTTGCAGGTGGGCGACGGCGAGGCGCGCCTGGCGTGCACCGGCTATCCGCACCTTTCCCCACCGCCGTGCGCCTAGGGGCGGCGTCGGCAGCCCGCGGCGCAAATCCGTAAAATACCCGGCCCGCGAAGGGCTCCCGCTCATCCCAAGGATCGTCAATGAACATCATCGAAGGCGACTTCGCCACGCCCACTGGCCGCTTCGCCATCGTCGCCGGCCGCTTCAACGGCTTCGTCGTCGAGCCGCTGGTGGCCGGCGCACGCGACGCGCTGGTGCGCCATGGCGTCAGGGACGAGGCGATCGATCTGGTCCGCGTACCTGGTGCCTGGGAAATCGCGCTGGCCGCGCACAAGCTCGCCAACTCCGGCAGCTACGCGGCGGTGATCGCGCTGGGCGCGGTGATCCGCGGCGCCACCCCGCATTTCGACTACGTCGCCGGCGAGTGCGCCAAGGGCTTGGCGCAGGCGGCGTACGGCTCCGGCGTGCCGGTGGCCTTCGGCGTGCTCACCACCAACAGCATCGAACAGGCGATCGAGCGGGCCGGCACCAAGGCCGGCAACAAGGGCGCCGACGCCGCACTGGCCGCGCTGGAGATGGCCAACCTGTACGGGAAGCTGTGATGAGCCCGGCACCGCAAGGCATCGACCTGGCCGCCCGCTCGCGCGCCCGCCGCCGCGCGCTGCAGGCGCTGTACGCCTGGCAGATCTCCGGCAGCCACATGAAGGCCGTGATCGAGCAGTTCCGCCACGAGCAGGACATGGAAGTGGCGGACCTGGAGTACTTCGAGGACCTGCTGCACGGCGTGGAGCGCCACGTCGATGAACTGGATGCCGCGCTCAAGCCCTACGTCGACCGTGAAGTGTCCCAGATCGATCCGATCGAACGCGCCGCGTTGCGCCTGGCCGCCTACGAACTCAAGTACCGCCTGGACGTGCCTTACCGCGTGATCCTCAACGAGGCGATCGAGGTCACCAAGCGCTTCGGCGCCGAGCACGGCCACAGCTACGTCAACGGCGTGCTGGACAAGCTGGCCGGCGAACTGCGCGCGGCCGAGAAGGGCGCGCGCTGATCCTCGCTCCTTCCCCCGTGCAGCAGGGGGGGGCACTACGCGCCACAGTCGCGGCTGTTGTCCGCGATGGCGGCTATGCGCCATTGCCCATCCACCTGTACCAGGTTGAACACGTCGGTGCCGCAATGGTGCGGCTTGCCGTCCAGCAGGAAGCTGTAGGGCGCCCACACCACCGCCAGTTCGTGGTCGATGAGCACCTGCGGCGTGCCGATGCGCTCCTCGATGCGCTCCTTGCCGGGCTTTACGTGGTCGACGAACGCGCCGAGCGTGAGCTGCACAGGCTTGCCGTGGCGCATCAGCGTGGCCGTGCCGTCCGGCAGGACCTGGGCGCGCATGGCTGCCTGGTCGTAACGGGCCATGCCGTCGAAGAAAGCATGCACGGGCGCGAGCACGGCGGCATCGCCGGCCTTGTCCGCCGCCATGGCCGGTGCGGCGCCGATGGCCAGCACGACGCCCGCCAGCAGGGACAGGCGCAGCCGGTGCAAGGCAGGGGATGCGGGGATGGAACAGGACAGGACGTGGCGCATGGGCTTCTCCCGGTGGGTTTCGGGCCGATTCTGCCAGCGCGCGGCCGGGGTGCGCCGTGCCGTTCGACATGCATGCGGCTTGCCTTCGGGCGGCACGTGATGCTCTGCTTGCATGCTCCCCTGCGAGGCGCGCCATGGAATTCCGCCTGATCGACCGCATCCGCGAACGCACCGCGCAGCCGCGCGGGGACGTGCGGCTGGGCATCGGCGACGACGCGGCCTTGCTGGCCGTGCCGCCCGGGCAGGAGCTGGCGGTGGCGATCGACACGCTGGTCGAGGGCGTGCATTTCCCCTTGAGCACCGCGCCGGCCGACGTCGGCTGGAAGGCGCTGGCGGTGAATCTCTCTGACCTGGCTGCGATGGGCGCCCTTCCGGCGTGGGCGCTGCTCGCGCTGACCTTGCCCCACGCCGACGCGGCGCGCGTGGATGGCGTGGCCGAGGGCTTCGCGCAGCTGGCGCGGCAACACGGCGTGGCGTTGGTGGGCGGCGACACCACGCGCGGACCGTTCTGCCTCAGCGTCGCCGTGCATGGCTTCGTGCCGCCGGGACAGGCGCTGACCCGTTCCGGCGCGTGCGTGGGCGATGCCGTGTTCGTCACCGGCACGCTCGGCGACGCCGCCGGCGGTCTGCGGCTGGTGCAAGGGGGGCGGCCGTTCGATCCGGCGGACGAATCCCATCGCAGCTTGCGCGCCCGGCTGGATCGCCCCGTCCCGCGCGTGCGCGCGGGCCTGGCGCTGCGCGGGCTGGCGCATGCCTGCATCGACGTTTCCGACGGCCTGCTCGCCGACCTCGGCCACGTGTGCGCGGCCAGCGGCGTGGGCGTGGAGGTCGACCGCGGCGCGCTGCCCCTGTCCGCGGCACTGTGCGCGGTGTTCGGCGAGGCCGATGCGCGCAAGTTCGCGCTGTCTGGTGGCGACGATTACGAGCTGTGCTTCACCGTGCCGCCCGCGCATATCGCCGCGGTGCAGGTGACCCTGGCCGACCTCGGCTGCCGCGCCACGCGCATCGGCCGCGTGGTCGAAGAGCAGGGCGTGAGTCTGGCCGGCATCGGGCCGGTGCCGCACCAGCGAGGCTGGGACCACTTTCCCGGCTGAAGCCGCACTGGGCAAGCATGGTCGCTCGCGCTAGCGTGTGCGGCCTCCAACGCGCGCGCGCCGGCACCTTCACACGGACAACGATGGTCGACAGGAAGAAACTCACCGCGGCGCAGCGCCGGCAATTGCTTGCCACTCCAGCCGGCTGGATCGCCTGCGGGCTGGGCTCGGGGCTCGCGCCGGTCGCCCAGGGCACCTTCGGCTCGGCGGCGGCCATCCTGCCGTGGCTGCTGCTGCGCGAGCTGCCGCTGCCGCTCTACGCGCTCGTGCTGGCGCTGGCCTTCGCTCTGGGCGTGTGGGCCTGCAACGTCGCCGGCCGCGCGCTGGCCGTGGACGACCACCGCAGCCTGGTCTGGGATGAATTCGTCGGCCAATGGCTCGCGCTGTTGCCGCTGCTATTGGCGCCCGCACCGTGGTGGGCAGTCGCCCTCGGCTTCGGCCTGTTCCGCCTGTTCGACGTGTGGAAGCCCTGGCCGATCGGCTGGCTGGACCGCCATCTCAAGGGCGGCCTGGGCGTGATGGTCGATGACGTGGTGGCGGGGGCCTACGCTGCCGTGGTGCTCGCGCTGGTGGCGAGGTGGCTGTAGCGCCCGGATTTCGCCGTACCTTGAGGCGAGCTGCGTATCCTTGGAGGACCCGTTGCATCGGTCCCTGAGGAGAACACCATGCTCTACCGCCGCCTAGGCCGCACCGGCCTGCAACTGTCCGCGCTGTCCTTCGGCGCATGGTTGACCTTCGGCCGGCAGGTGGGGCGCTCGCAGGCGCGCGAACTGCTGGCGCTGGCCCACGACCGTGGCGTCAACTTTTTCGACAATGCCGAGACCTACAACCAGGGCGAGGCCGAGCGGGTGATGGGCGACGTGCTGGCCGACCTGCGCTTCCCGCGCGACAGCTACTGCGTGTCGAGCAAGGTGTTCTTTGGCGCCGTGCAGGATCCCAAGCCCACCCAGCGGGGCCTCTCGCGCAAGCACGTCATGGAGGCCTGCCACCAGGCGCTGGAGCGGCTGAGGGTCGACCACCTGGACCTGTACTTTTGCCACCGCCCCGATCCGGATACGCCGATCGAGGAAACCGTCGCCGCGATGGACACCCTGATCCGCCAGGGCAAGGTGCTCTACTGGGGCACCAGCGAATGGCCGGCCGAGGCGATCTACGAGGCGCATCGGATCGCCCGCGAGAACCATCTGTATGCCCCGGCGATGGAGCAGCCCCAATACAACCTGCTGCACCGCGAGCGGGTGGAGGTGGAGTACGCGCCGCTGTACGAGGCCTACGGCATGGGCACCACGATCTGGTCGCCGCTGGCGTCCGGCCTGCTGACCGGCAAGTACAACCAGGGCGTGCCGGCCGACTCGCGGCTGGCCCAGCCCGGCTATGAGTGGCTGCGCGAGGGTGTGCTGGGCCAGGGCGATGAACGCCTCGGCAAGGTGCGCGCACTGCAGCCGATCGCCGCCGACCTGGGCGCCAGCCTCGCGCAGCTGGCGATCGCCTGGTGCCTGCTCAACCCGCACGTTTCCACGGTGATGCTGGGCGCCAGCAAGCGCGAGCAGCTGGAACAGAACCTGGGCGCGCTGGACCTGCTGCCGCGGCTGGATGCGGCGGTGGCGCAGCGGATCCAGCAGGTGATCGAGTCAGCTTGAGGTCATGCCGTTGCCGTGACCGGGAGTGCAACAGCCCGGTTGCGGCTATCGGCGCAGCAGGTCGTCGGCGTCTTCGGTGTGGAAATGCCGCTTGAACGCAACCTCGCCAGTGGGCCCTTGCTCCAGCTCGCGTGCATAGCGGTGGCCGGCGTAGACCGCGTGCGCGATCAGCCCCGGCGCCTCGGCGTCGCCGATGCAGCGCACGCTGCGGATGCCGGCGCCATCCCACTCCGCCTCGCGCTGCGTGAGCTCGCGGTACAGCACATCGTCGGGCAGGCGGGCGGTGACGGTGACCACGGCGTCGCAGTCCAGTTCGCGGCGGCGGTGGGTCCAGACATCCTCGACGAGGAGGGTGCGGCCTTCGTAGCCGACGATGTCGTGCGCCACCACCGGCTCGATGCCCAGCTCGGCCATCCGCTTGCGGATATAGCGGTAGTCCAGCGTGTGCAGGCTCCACGGCGCGATCCCGTCGTCCGGAGTCAGGTGGATCACCTCCCAGCCGCGCAGGCGCAGCAGTTCGGCTGCCACGCTGCCGTAGTAGAAGCCGTCGTCGTCGAACACCACCACGCGGCCCCCGGACTGCTGGAGGTCGGGCAGGCGGCCATCCATCAGATCGTCGGGCGTGAACACGCGGGGGTTGTCGGCGAAGCCGGGGATGTCGAAGCCGTTGCTGCGGCCGTAGCCGTCGCGGCGCCAGCGGCAGCCGGTGGCCAGCACCACGTGTTCGGCGCCGAAGTCGAGCACGTCCTGCGCGCTGAGCGGTGAATCGAGATAGACCGCCACGTTCGCCATCTTCTGGATCTGCCCCACGCGCCAGTCGCGCACGCGCGCCCATTCGGCCAGACCCGGCAGGCGCGACTCGCGGGTGACCCGACCGCCCAGCTCGCGGCGAGCCTCGGCCAGGCTCACCTCGCAGCCGCGCTGGCCCAGCGCGCGCGCGGCCTCCAATCCGGCGGGGCCGGCGCCGACCACCAGCACGCGGGCCGGCGTACGCACCGGCGCGATGCGCTCGGGGTGCCAGCCTTTGCGCCACTCCTCGCCCATGGTCGGGTTCTGCGTGCAGCGGATCGGCGAAATGGTCATGTCGCCGGAGACACAGATGTTGCAGCCGATGCATTCGCGGATGTCCTCGCCGCGGCCTTGCTCGATCTTGCGCGGCAGGAACGGGTCGGCGATCGACGGCCGCGCGCAGCCGATCATGTCCAGCACGCCGCGCTTGAGCTGCGACACCATGGTGTCCGGCGAGGTGAACCGGCCGACGCCCACCACCGGCTTGGTGGTGGTCTTCTTGACGAAATCGATGAACGGTTCCTGCGCGCCTTCGGGCGCGAAGCGCGAGGGCACCGAGTCGTTGTACCAGGCGGCCAGGTTGACGTCCCACAGGTCCGGAAGCTCGGCCAGCATGCCCACGATGTCCTGCGCCTCGGCCAGCTCCACGCCGCCGGGGCCGAGCAGCTCCTCGGTGGCGAAACGCAGCGCCACCGCGCAGCGGTCGCCCACCGCGTCCCTGGTGTCCTCCAGCACCTCGCGCAGCAGGCGCACGCGGTTCTCCAGCACGCCGCCGTAGTGGTCGCTGCGGCGGTTGCGCCGGCGCTGCAGGAAATGCATCGCCAGCGACAGGTCGTGCGCGGCGTAGACGTAGATGATGTCCATGCCGGCGCGCTTGCCGCGGATAGCCGCCTCGCGGTGCCAGCGCCGGTATTCGCGGATGTCGTGCAGCGTCATCTCCCGCGCCTGGTGCGGGTAGCCGTACTTGGTCGGCTGCGCCGAAGGCGCGATCAGCACTTCGCGCGAATACAGGTTGGACGCGGTGGGGCCGTTGTGGGTCAGCTCCAGCGCGGCCAGTGCGCCGTGCGCGTGCACCTTGTCGCACATCAGCGCCAGGGCGGGAATGTCGCGGTCGTCCCACAGCCGCGCCTCGACGTAGGGCGTGAGGTCGCCGCTGGGGTGGATCTCGCACTCCTCGGTGGAGACCACCGCCCAGCCGCCCTCGGCCTTCATCTCGCGCATCGCCGCATGCGCCAGCGGCATGGCGTGTCCCATGCCGTTGCAGTGCGGTACCTGGAAGAAGCGGTTCTTCGCCGTGACCGGGCCGATCCTAACCGGCTCGAACAGGATGTCGTAGCGCGGATCTCTCATCGAGGCAGTACCCCCACGGATGGTCCGGAACGGCGGCGCAGACGCATCAGTGCGTACAGCGGCAGGCCGGCCGCGATCAGCCCCAGCGCGTACAGGAAGGGTTCGCGGCCGATGCCGACGAAGGCGAGCACCACGAACGAAAGGCTGGCCAGGGCGACCAGCAGCACGCGGCGCGTGGTACAGGCCGCGTGGCGCCGATGCCACAGCACCATCAACGCGAGCGTGCAACACAGGTACAGCGGCAGGTTCGCGGCGGTCACCACCCGGGTGAGGAAGGTGAATGCCGCCACCAGCGATTTGCTGTAGCTCATGCCGACCATCGCCGAAGCCAGCGCGCCGGTGAGCAGCAGCGCCAGTGCCGGCGCGCCGTGGCGGTTGTTGCGCGCCAGCACCGTTGGCAGCACGCCGCGCTCGGCCATGGTGCGGGTCAGTTCGCCGGACAGCAGCGTCCAGCCGTTGAGCGCGCCCAGGCCGCTGATCACCACGAACAGCGCCAGCCAGCGCCCGGCGCCGGCGACCGCGTAGCGGTCCATCAGCAGCGCGAACGGCGCGTTCGCCTCGGCCAGCTCGTGCTGCCGGATCAGCAGCAGCGGCACGCCCGATACCACGACGTAGACGATCGCCGTGAGCACGGTGCCGGTCATGGTCGAACGCGGGATCGTGCGTGCCGGATCGTCGACGCGGGCCGCCGGCACGCTGGCCGACTCGATGCCGAGCATCGCGAACAGCGCGATGGTCGCGGCCGCCGTCACGCTGCCCAGGGTGATCGGCGTGGCGGGCGGATGGGCGGTGTAGTTCGCCGGCGCGGTCAGCAGCACCCAGCCGCCGAGCAACGCGATCGCCAGCATCGGCAGCAGCTTGAGCGCGGTGGTGACGATCTGCACGCCGCCGCCGGTGCGCACGCCGAACAGGTTGACAGCCACCACGGCCCACAGCAGGCCCAGCGCGAACAGTGCCGGCGGCAGCGCGCCCAGCGGCGGAAACACCACTGCCATGTAGCCGACCACGCCGGTGGCGAGCGCCGCGTTGGTGAGCCACAGCGACACCCAGTACGCCCATAACGCGAGGTAGGCCGGCAGCTCGCCGAGGGTCTGCCGGATATAGTCGTAGGGTCCGCCGGCGCCGGGCAGAACCTGGGCCAGGTGCGAGAACACCCGCGCCAGCACGAGGCACCCGGCCAGCACGATGGCCCAGCCGATCAGCGCGTTGAACCCGAACGGCGCCAGCGACGAGGGCAGCACGAAGATACCCATGCCGATAACGTTGCCCACCACCAGCGCGGTGCAGGTCCAGAAGCCGATGCGGGTGCCGGCGGGCGCGCCGGCCGGTGGGAGTTGTGGCTCGGCGCGGGGCAAGGTCACGCGGATTCCCCGGCCGGCCCCGCATAGGCCGCGCGCAGCAGGTTCTGGAAATGCCAGACGCCGCCCTCGCGCTTGGGGCACAGCCGGCCGGGTACGTAGTGGCCGGAAGCCAGGCCCTTCTGCACCGCCTCGCAGATTGCGATGTCCTCGTGCTGCACTTCGTCGCTGAACGCCTGGTCGGCGGCGATGCGCGCCTGGGCGCCCTCGTCCTGCGCGTAGTAGTAGTCGAACTCCACCCGGCAGCGGTCCGGCCCCAGCGGCAGGATGCGGTTGGTCTGCAGACGGCCGGGCATGATGTTGAGCATCACGTTGGGGTAGATGAAGTAATAGAACGCCCGGCCGTCGCCGTAGATGTCGCCGCTGTTGCGCAACGGCGAGGACTGCAGCGAATGCCAGGCGAACATTTCGGTGTCGTAGGCGCGATAGTCGAGCACCCGCGACAGCCCCGGATGCACGTGCGGCAGGTGGTACCCCTCAAGGAAGTTGTCGATATAGACCTTCCAGTTGCAGGCGATGTCGTAGCTGTCGCGCCGCAGGTAGCGCATAGCCGACAGGTCGATCGGCGCGATGCGCTCGACGATGCCGCCGTAGACCTCCTCGAACGCCGGCACGTGCGGGTCCAGCGCCATGAACACCAGGCCCTGCCACTGGTGCACGCGCAGCGGCGGCAGGCGGATGTCCTCCACCTTGAAGTCGCAGGCGTCCTGCATCTCCGGCGCGCTGCGCAGCTGGCCTTCCAGCGTGTAGGTCCAGCCGTGGTACTTGCAGTGCAGGGCGCGCGCGCCCTTGCCGTCGCACAGCGCCAGCGGCCCGGCGCGGTGCCGGCACACGTTGGGGAAGGCGCGCAGCACGCCGTCTCCTCCGCGGACCAGCAGGATCGGCACGCCGGCGATCTCGCCGACGGCATGGTCGCCCGGCCCGGCCAGCTGCCCCTGGTGGGCCACCAGCTGCCAGCTGCGCGCGAACACCGCGCGCCGTTCCATCGCCAGCATCGCCTCGCCGGCGTAGTAGCGCGCGGGCAGGGCGCGCGCGCGGTTGAGTTCCTCGACCCGGGTGTCGGCGGTCATGGTGGATGGTTTCCCCGATGGCGTGGACGCGACGGGCCGTCGTCTTCGATGGCATCCATGCGCTGCGCGTTCCTGGCAGTGTATGTCCGATCCCGGCGCGCATGTCCACCGTCGCGGCAGGGGCCGCAGCCACTACCTGCCGGCCGGATCGGGATGCTAGATTGCGGTGAGCCTCCAGGGAGCTGCCGTCCCCATGCCACGCGCCGCATGCCTGTCGTGTCGCCCGGGAACCGACCCGCACGCCGCTCCATCGCGGCAAGCCGACGCATGACGGAGGCTGCCGCCACCGGCACGCTGGAGCAGGCGCTGGCCCATGCCAAGCGGCTGCTGGAGCACGATCCGGGCCTGGCGGCCGAACAGCTCGGGGAGATCCTCAAGGTCGCCCCCGACCATCCATCGGCCCTGCAATTGCTGGCCGCGGCGCATTCGCGGCGGGGCGACCCGACCGTTGCGCTGGCCATCCTCGTTCGGCTGGCGCGTGCATGGCCGGACTCGGCACAAGTCCAGTTCGACCTGGGGCAGGCGCTGGCCGGCTGCGGCCGCGGGCAGGAAGCCATCGCTGCGCTGCGCCGCGCAGTGGCGCTCGATCCGAACCTGCCGCAGGCCTGGCGCGTGCTCGCCGACGGCCTAACGGCGGCGGGCGAAAGCGAGGCCGCCGATGCGGCCTATGTCAGCCACGTGCGCCACGCCGCCCACGATCCGCAATTGATGGCCGCCGCCGTGGCGCTGGCCGGGAACCGCATTCCCGAGGCCGAGGCGCTGCTGCGCGCGCAGCTGCGGCAGGCGCCCACCGACGTGGCGGCCATCCGCATGTTCGCCGAGCTTGCCGCACGGCTGGACCGCAACGAGGACGCCGTGCACCTGCTTGAGCGCTGCCTGGAATTGGCGCCCAGCTTCCGCGAGGCGCGCCGCAATTACGCGCTGGTCCTGCACCGCAGCAACCGGTCGGAGCAGGCGCTGGCCGAGATCGAGCGCCTGCTGGCAGCCGACCCGGAGGACGCCGGCAGCCGCGTGCTCAAGGCGGCAGTGCTGTGCCGCACGGGCGACTACGCTCAGGCGATCGGCATCTACGACGCGCTGCTCGCACAGCAGCCGGACAACTCCAAACTATGGGTGAGCCAGGGCCACGCGCTGAAGACCGCCGGGCACACCGAGCGCGCCGTCGCCGCCTATCGCCGCAGCCTGGAGCTCGAACCCTCGTTCGGCGAGGTATGGTGGAGCCTGGCCAACCTCAAGACCTTCCGTTTCGAGGCCAGCGAACTGGCCGCGATGCGTGGACAGCTGGCGCGCGCGGACCTGGCCGAGGACGACCGCCTGCACCTGGAGTTCGCCATCGGCAAGGCGATGGAAGATACGGGCGAATACGAGCCGTCGTTCCGCCACTACGCGCGCGGCAACGCGATCCGCCGCGCGCAGCTCAACTACAGCGCCGACGACACCAGCGCGCGGGTGCGCTACATCCGCGAGCGCTACACGCGCGAGTTCTTCGCCGCGCGCGCCGGCGCCGGCAGCCTGGCGCCCGACCCGATCTTCGTGGTCGGCCTGCCGCGCGCCGGTTCCACCCTGATCGAGCAGATCCTGTCCAGCCACAGCCAGGTCGAGGGCACGATGGAACTGCCCGAGATCACCTCGATCACCCGCCTGCTGCGCCAGCAGGGCGACGCCGGCGAGGCGATGCCCTACCACGGCGCGCTGGCGGCGCAGGGCGCCGACGCGCTGCGCGCGCTCGGCGAGCGCTACCTGGCGCACACCCGCATCCAGCGCAAGACCTCGGCACCGCTGTTCATCGACAAGATGCCGAACAACTTCATGCACCTGGGCCTGATCCAGCTGATCCTGCCGAACGCCAGGATCATCGACGCGCGCCGGCATCCGATGGCCTGTGGCTTCTCGGCCTTCAAGCAGCACTTTGCGCGCGGGCAGGGCTTCAGCTACGACCTCGAGAACATCGGCCGCTACTACCGCGACTACGTGGCGCTGATGGCGCATTTCGACGACGTTCTGCCCGGGCGCATCCACCGCGTGGTGTACGAGCGCATGGTCGAGGACACCGAGGGCGAGGTGCGTCGGCTGCTCGACTACTGCGGCCTGCCGTTCGAGCCAGGCTGCCTGCGATTTTTCGACAATCCGCGGCCGGTGCGCACGGCCAGCTCGGAACAGGTACGCCAGCCGATCTACCGTGAGGGGGTGGATCACTGGCGGCATTACGCGGCGTGGCTGGAGCCGCTGGCGTCGGCGTTGGGGCCGGTGCTGGCGAGCTACCCGGACGTGCCTGAAGGGGAGTAGCGGCTCGATACCGATCGTTTGTAGTGACTTGCCTGGGGAGGGTGTATGCATACGAATGGGTTGAAGCGGATCGGCGGGATACCACGAGCGACACTGGCGAGGCTGCCGCTGGCGGCGGCGATCTGCCTGGCTATCGCCGCGCCAGTCCTGGCACAGGACGCGGAACCGGCCGGGACGTCCGCCACGGCGCCGGCGACCAAGCAGAAGCCCACCACGCTGGGGGTGGTGAACGTCACCGCGCAGAAGCGCACCGAAAACCTGCAGAAGGTGCCGATCAGCATCGGCGTGCTGGAAAACGACCAGCTCGAGGCGCTGCACGTGCAGAATTTCAACGACTACGTGAAGTACCTGCCCAGCGTCACCTTCCAGCAGGGCGGCGGCGGCATCGCCACCGGCCCGGGCTTCGCCACCATCTACATGCGCGGCGTGGCCAGCGGCGGCAACACCAACCACTCCGGATCGCAACCCAGCGTGGGCGTGTACCTGGACGACCAGCCGGTCACCACGATCCAGGGTCCGCTCGACATCCACATGTACGACATCGCCCGCATCGAGGTGCTGGCCGGGCCGCAGGGCACGTTGTACGGCGCCAGCGCCGAGGCGGGCGCGCTGCGCATCATCACCAACAAGCCCGATCCCGGCGGCTTCGCAGCCAATTACACCCTCGGCATCAACAAGGTGGCGCACGGCGGCATCGGCTACACCACCGAGGGCATGCTCAACATCCCGCTGAGCAAGGCCGCGGCGGTGCGCCTGGTCGGCTGGCGCGAGCACGACGCCGGCTACATCGACAACAAGCCCGGCTCGCGGACGTTCCCGGTGTCCGGCATCACCGTCAGCAATGCCGATGGCTGCACGCCGGGCCCGCAGCTGGAGTGCTTCGGGCATGCCCGCAAGCACTACAACGACGCCAACACCAGCGGCGCCCGCGCCGCGCTGAAGGTCAACCTGGACGACGACTGGTCGATCAGCCCCACCCTGATGGGGCAGCAGACGATCTCGCATGGAACCTTCGCCAGCGACCCGGTCGTCGGCGACCTGGCCGTTACCCACTTCTATCCCGAACGGGTGAACGACCGCTGGTGGCAGGGCGCGCTGACCGTGCAGGGCAAGATCGGCAACTTCGACGTGACCTACGCCTATGCGCACCTGAAGCGCAACCAGGAAGAGGCGACCGACTACAACGACTACTCGTTCTGGTACGACACCCTGCTTTCCTACGGCGCCTATATCCACGACAACAGCGGCGCGCTGATCAACCCCTCCGAGTTCATCAGCGACCGCGACCACTACACCATCAACAGCCATGAGCTGCGCATCGTCTCGCCCAGCGAGGACCGCCTGCGGCTGGTCGCCGGCGCGTTCTGGCAGAAGCAGAAGCACGACATCATGCAGGACTACCAGATCAACAATCTGGCCACCAGCCTGTCGGTGGCCGGCTGGCCCAACACGATCTGGCTGACCCGGCAGATGCGCTACGACTACGACAAGGCCGTGTTCGGTGAGCTGTCCTACGACATCATTCCCGAGACGCTCACCGCCACCGTCGGCGGGCGCTACTTCCGCACTGCCAACCAGCTGTACGGCTTCTACGGTTTCAGCAAGGGCTTCTCGCCGAACTCCAGCTACGGCGAGGCCGGCTGCATCTCGGCCCAGCCGTTCATCGACGCGCCCTGCCTGGACTTCGACAAGCGCGTGCGGCAAAGCGGCTCGCTGGGCAAGGTCAACCTCACCTGGAACCTCTCGCCCAGCAAGATGATCTACGCCACCCGCTCCGAGGGCTACCGCCCCGGCGGCGTCAACCGCGCCGGCCAGCTGCCGCCCTACCAGGCGGACTTCCTGACCAACCTGGAACTGGGCTGGAAGACCTCCTGGTTCGACAACCGGCTGTCGTTCAACGGCGCGGTGTTCCGCGAGAACTGGAACGACTTCCAGTTCAACATCCTGGGCGCCAACGGCCTCACCCAGATCAAGAACGCCAACTCCGCGCGCATCGACGGCCTGGAGTCGCAACTGGTCTGGCAGGCCACCTACGACCTCAACATCAGCACCGGCGTGGCGTTCTACGACGCCAAGCTGACCGCGAACTACTGCGGCTTCACCGACGCCAACGGCAACGCGGTCACCAACTGTCCGCCCGGCTCGATCAACCAGTCCACCGGCCAGGTGGTGAACGGGCCGCTGGCGCCCAAGGGCTCGCGGTTGCCGATCACGCCGCGCTTCAAGGGCAACCTGGTGGCGCGCTACAACTTCAGCCTCGGCGGCAACGATGCTTTCGTGCAGGGCGCGCTTGTGCACGTGGGCCGGCGGACCACCGACCTGCGCCTGCTCGAGAGCAGCCTGCTCGGCGACCTGCCTGCGTACAACTCGGTCGACCTTTCCGCCGGCGTGCAAAGGGGCAACTGGTCGCTGGACGCCTACGTCGACAACGTATTCGACAAGCGGGCGGCGCTGTACAAGTTCACCGAGTGCTCCCCGGCGGTGTGTGCCGCGCACGGTGCGTCGGCGCTGTATCCGGACGGGCAGGTGTATACCGGCTTCAGCGTGCCGCGCACGTTCGGCATCCGCTTCAAACAGGAGTTCTAGCCGAACGTCGCCCGCAAGACCACGAAGGCCCCGGTGCCAACCGGGGCCTTTGCGTTTTCGTCCGCGGCGGCGTCCGTGCGGTGTCCGCGGACACCTGGACTTTGCCGGACGTGCGATGCAAACGATTGAAAGGTAAGCCTTTGTGGCAGGCGTCCTTATCTGGCATGCCGATTGCTGAGACTGCCGTGTAACCGCGCTGTACGCGGTCAGGAACGGCATCGATGATCCGCGACACTTCCGCTCAAGACCGAATGGTCGAAGTCAAACCAAACCGCAAGCGCCGGCTGCTGATAGCCGGCATCGGTCTGGCCGTGCTGGTCGCCGGCGGCCTGGCGCTGCCCGGCGTGATGCGGCTGTTCTCCGCCGATGCCTCGGTAAGCGCCTCGCGGCTGTCCTTCGCCACCGTCCAGCGTGGTCCTTTCGTGCGCGACATCGCGGCCGAGGGCAAGGTGGTGGCGGCGGTGAGCCCCACGCTCTACGCCACCTCCGGCGGCGCGGTCACGCTCAAGGTGCACGCCGGCGACACGGTGAAGAGGGGCCAGGTGCTCGCCACCATCGACAGCCCCGAGCTCACCAACAAGCTGGCGCAGGAAGAATCCAACGCCGACGCCATGGAAGTGGACTACCAGCGCGCCCAGATCGACGCGCGCAAGAAGCGCGGCGAACTGCAGAAGGCCTACGACAACGCGCTGATCGACCAGCAGGCCGCCGAGCGCGACCTGGCGCGCAACGAGAAGGCGTTCAAGCTCGGCGCCGTGCCGAGCATGGACGTGGACCGTGCCAAGGACACCCTGCAGAAGGCCAAGCTGACCACCATGCACGCCAAGGCGGACCTGGGGATGGACAACGACAGCCTGAACTTCGACATCAAGTCCAAGAAGCTCGCGCACGAGCGCCAGGAGCTGCTGGTCCAGGACCTCAAGCGCCAGGTCGACGACCTCAACGTGAAGTCGCCGGTGGACGGCCAGGTCGGCCAGCTGTTCATCGCCGAGCGCGCCACCGTGGCCAAGGACGCGCAGCTGCTCAGCGTGATCGACCTGTCCGCGCTGGAAGTGGAGATGAAGGTGCCGGAGAGCTTCGCGCGTGACCTCGGCATCGGCATGGCCGGCGAGATCACCGGCAACGGCAACACCTGGAAGGGACTGGTCAGCGCGATCTCGCCCGAGGTGGTCAACGGCGAGGTGGCCGCGCGGCTGCGCTTCGACGGCGCGACGCCGAAGCAGCTGCGCCAGAACCAGCGCCTGTCCGTGCGCATCCTGCTCGACAAGCGCGACAACGTGCTGACCGTGCAGCGCGGCTCCTTCGTCGACGAGTCCGGCGGCAACTACGCCTACGTCGTGCGCGGCGGCATCGCCGAGAAGAAGCCCATCCGCGTCGGCGCCAGCAGCATCGACAAGGTCGAGATCCTGGACGGCCTGAAGGAAGGCGACAAGATCGTGATCTCCGGCACCGACAACTTCAAGGATGCGGCGAAGGTCGCCATCAGCGACTGAGGCCACACCCACGGGCGCGCCGTTCCCTCGTGGAACGGCGCGCCCGGGCGATCGAGGCTCATCGTTCCAACTACTGCTCAACAACCGAAGGACTCCACCATGCTCAAGATGACCCACCTGTCCAAGGTCTACCGCACCGAAGTGGTGGAGACCTACGCCCTGCGTGACTTCAACATCGACGTGAAGGAAGGCGAGTTCGTCGCCGTCACCGGTCCGTCGGGCTCGGGCAAGACCACCTTCCTCACCATCGCGGGCCTGCTGGAAACCTTCACGGGCGGGCACTACCACCTCGACGGCATTGAGGTGAGCCAGCTGAACGACAACGCGCGTTCGAAGATCCGCAACGAGAAGATCGGCTTCATCTTCCAGGCGTTCAACCTGATCCCCGACCTCAACGTGTACGACAACGTCGAGGTTCCGCTGCGCTACCGCGGCATGAAGGGTGCCGAGCGCAAGCAGCGCATCATGGACGCGCTCGAGCGCGTGGGCCTGGCCTCGCGCGCCAAGCATTACCCGGCCGAGCTGTCCGGCGGCCAGCAGCAGCGCGTGGCCATCGCCCGCGCGCTCGCCGGTTCGCCCCGCCTGCTGCTGGCGGACGAACCGACCGGTAACCTGGACACCCAGATGGCCCGCGGCGTGATGGAGCTGCTGGAAGAGATCCACCGCGAGGGCGCCACCATCGTCATGGTGACCCACGATCCGGAACTGGCCGCGCGCGCCCAGCGCAACGTGCACATCATCGACGGCCAGGTGGTGGATCTTTCCGAGGAGCCGCGCTTCCACGCGCACAACGCGCGCGTCGCGGACGCCTGACGTTGGCCAGTTGAAAGCCCTCTCCCTCGGCGAATGCCGGGGGAGAGGGTTGGGTGAGGGGGGGAGGCCTTTGGCTTTTGCCCCAGGCCGTGGAAGCCGCAGCAAGGGCCTCCCCCTCTCCCCCGCTCCCTCTCCCCCGGCTGCGCCGGGGGAGAGGGAGCTTGGACGCCTACCCAGTCGCCCCTCCTTCCGGAACCCCCGACATGTTCGCCTACTACTTTCAGCTCGGCCTGCGCAGTCTCCGCCGCAACCCGCTGCTGACCGCGCTGATGATCATGGCGATCGGCTTCGGCGTGGCCGCCTCGATGATCACCTACTCGGTGTTCCGCGCGACCTCCAACAATCCGATCCCGCAGAAGTCCGGTCAGCTGTATGCGGTGCAGATCGCCAACTGGAAGTCGGAAGACCTTGACCATGGCGAGCCGCCCCCGGCGCTCACCTATACCGATGCCGTGGCCTTCATGCAGGCGCACAAAGGCCGGCGCCAGACCGCGCTCTACCCGATCGCGCCGTCGGTGATCCCGGCCGACGCCAGCCGCCTGCCGATCCAGGAGAACAGCTACGCCTGGTACAGCGACGCCTTCGCCATGTTCGACGTGCCCTTCATCTACGGCGGCCCGTGGACCCAGGCGCAGGACGACGCGCGCGCCGCGGTCGTGGTGATCGGCAGGAAGCTCAACGACAAGCTGTTCAACGGCCAGGACAGCGTGGGCAAGACGATCAACCTGGACGGACGCGACTACCGCATCACCGGCGTGACCGGCGAATGGAACCCGCAGCCGTTGTTCTTCGACCCTGTCAACACCGGCGGCTTCGGCGATCCGATCGGCCTGTTCATCCCGTTCACCCGCGCGATCGACCTGAAGATGGGCACCGCGGGCAACAACAATTGCGACGACACGCCCGGCACGGGCTGGGACAACTGGCTGCGCTCCGAGTGCGTGTGGATCCAGTACTGGGCGGAGTTGCCGACCACCGCCGACGCAGACGCGTACCGGCGCTGGCTCACCGGCTATGCGGCCGAGCAGCAGCGCGCCGGCCGCTTCAAGTGGGCGCCCAACGTGCGCGTGCGCGACGTGACCGACTGGCTGGACTTCAACAAGGTGGTGCCGCCGGAGTCGAAGATCTCGCTACTGGTGTCGCTCGGCTTCCTGCTGATCTGCCTGGTGAACACGGTCGGCCTGCTGCTGGCCAAGTTCCTGCGCCGCTCGCCGGAGATCGGCGTGCGCCGCGCGCTGGGCGCCTCGCAACGCGAGGTCTACGTGCAGTTCCTGGTCGAGGCCGGCACCGTGGGCCTGACCGGCGGCGTACTGGGCCTGCTGCTGACCGGCCTGGGGATGCTCGGCGTGGGCTGGGTGTTCGACGAGCAGATCGCCCGCCTGGCCACGCTGGACGGAAAGCTGGTCGTCCTCACGCTGATCGTCGCCGTCCTGGCCACCCTGCTGGCCGCGTTCTACCCGACCTGGCGCGCCGCCCAGGTGCAGCCGGCCTGGCAACTGAAGTCCAACTGAGGAGGCGACGACGATGATGCAGATCAAGCCCATTCTCGCCGCACTCAAGCGGCACAAGGCCGGCACCGTGCTGATCGCGCTGCAGATCGCGCTGACGCTGGCGATCGTGTGCAACGCGCTGTTCATCATCCGCCAGCGCACCGAGCACCTGTCCCGCCCGACCGGCATGGTCGAGAGCAACCTGCTCACGCTCGCCAACCGCTGGGTCGGCACCGACGAGAAGGCGACGCCTTCGCTGGGCCGCACCGACCTGGAGGCCTTGCGCCGCATGCCGGGCGTGGTGGACGCGACCATGGCCAACTCCTACCCGCTGCGCGGCGGCGGCTGGTCGACCAGCGTGAACAACACGCCGGACACCAAGAAGGAAATGGCGCACACCACGCTCTACTTCAGCGACGACCATGCGCTGTCCACGATGGGGCTGAAACTGGTCGGCGGCCGCAACTTTCGCCCCGACGAGATCGACTGGATCGACGCCAAGGAATTCACCACCACGCCCGTGGTGATGGTGAGCAAGGCCCTGGCCGACAAGCTCTACCCGGACGGCAGTGCATTGGGCAAGCCGCTCTACCACTCCGGCCACACCACCCCGAGCACCATCATCGGCATCGTCGAGCGCCTGCAGGTGCCCTGGACCGGTACCTGGGCCGGCAACTTTTCCGAGAACGCGATCCTCATTCCGCGCCTGCTGACCGGCAACTTCGGCAGTTACCTGGTGCGCACGCAGCCGGGCCAGCTCGACCGGATGGCGCGCGAGGTGCCGGCGCTGCTGTTCAAGACAAACCGCATGCGCGTGATCCCGGAGGAGCGCGGCGTGCGCACCTTCGCGCAGGTGCGTGAGCAGGCCTACAAGAGCGACCGCGGCATGGCGATCCTGATGGGGGTGGTGTGCGCCGTGCTGCTGGCGATCACCGCCGCGGGCATCGTCGGCCTGACCAGCTTCTGGGTCGGCCAGCGGCGCAAGCAGATCGGCGTACGCCGCGCGCTGGGCGCCACCCGGCGCGACATCCTCAGCTACTTCCTCACCGAGAACCTGCTGATCGGCGCCGGTGGCGTGGTCGTCGGCGCGGTGCTGGCGATCGGCATGAACCTGTGGCTGGTCAGCCATTTCGAGATGGAGCGGCTGTCGCTGCTCTATGTGGCGGCGGGTGTGGCCGTGCTGCTGCTGCTGGGGCAGGGCGCGGTGCTGGCGCCGGCGATGAAAGCCTCTCGCGTGCCGCC
Source organism: Frateuria sp. (assembly GCF_035943815.1). Taxonomy (GTDB): domain Bacteria; phylum Pseudomonadota; class Gammaproteobacteria; order Xanthomonadales; family Rhodanobacteraceae; genus Frateuria_A. The sequence goes on along the minus strand of NZ_DASZBU010000015.1, from coordinate 225,516 downwards.
GGTGGAGGCGACACGCAGCGTGTGAACCTGGGTCCCCTCTCCAGCAGAGGGGACGAAACGGAGTCTATGGTGTTCGGTTACTACCTCCAACTCGGCATGCGCAGCCTGCGCCGCAATCCGGTCCTTACCGGGCTGATGGTCATCGCGATCGGCTTCGGCGTGGCCGCCGCGATGATCACGTACTCGGTGTTTCGCGCGGTGTCGGGCAATCCCATCCCGGACAAGTCCAGCGTGCTGTTCACGCCGCAGATCGACAGCTGGGGGCCGCAGCAGAACATCGATGGCGAGCCACCCTACGCACTGAACTACGTCGATGCGCTGGCGCTCCAGCGCGCTCATCAGGCCAAGCGCCAGACCCTGCTGTATTCGGTGTGGCTGTCGGCGCAGCCGGACCGGGGGCACAGCCTGCCCGAAGGCGCCGACGGCTACGCGGTGACCGCGGACTTCTTCCCCATGTTCGAGGTGCCGTTCGTCTATGGCGGCGGCTGGGCTGCGAACGCCGATGACGGGCACGCGGCCCAGGTGGTGATCAGCGAGGAATTCAACCAGCGCATGTTCGGTGGCGCCAACAGCGTGGGTCGGGAGGTCGTGCTGGGTGGTCACGCTTATCGGGTGGTCGGGGTGACCCGGCACTGGAACCCCAAGCCGCGCTTCTTCGCGGCCACCGGCAGCACCAGCGGCTTCCGCGACCCGACCGATTTCTATATCCCGTTCACCCGCGCCCTGGACCTCAAGCTCGACACCGCGGGCAACAACAGCTGCCGCGGCAATCCCTCGTTCGACGGCTACGACGGGTGGCTGCAGAGCAACTGCGTCTGGATCACGCCCTGGGTGGAACTGGACGATGCGGCCGAGGTTGCCCGCTATCGCCACTTCCTGGAGAGCTATTCGGCCGACCAGCAGCGGGCCGGACGCTTCGCCTGGGCACCCAACGTGCGCCTGCGCGACGTGATGCAGTGGCTGGACTACCGGCAGATGGTGCCGCCGGAAAGCCGCATCGCGCTGGTCGTGGCGATGGGCTTTTTCGTCATCTGCCTGGTCAACACGGTCGGCCTGCTGCTGGCCAAGTTCATGCGCCGGGCCGGCGAGATCGGCGTGCGCCGTGCACTGGGCGCGCCGCGCCGGCAGATCTACGCGCAATACCTGATCGAAGCGGCCTCGGTAGGCGGGGCGGGCGGGCTGCTGGGACTGGTGCTGACCGCAGTGGGCATCTCGGGGGTTGGCGTCCTGTTCCGTCCGCAGATCGCGCGCCTGGCGCAACTGGACCTTTCGCTGGTGGGGCTGTGCCTGGCGCTGGCCGTGGTGGCCACGCTGATCGCGGCGTTCTACCCGGCCTGGCGCGCCGCACAGGTGCAGCCGGCCTGGCAGCTGAAGTCACACTGAGGCGGCGACCATGCAGATCAAACCCGTCCTGACCGCCCTGCGTCGCCACAAGGCCGGCACCGTGCTGATCGTGCTGCAGATCGCGCTGACCCTGGCGATCGTCTGCAACGCGCTGTTCATCATCCACCAGCGCCTGCAGCACCTGTCGGCACCCACCGGCGTCGACGAGGCCGATCTGTTCGTGATCTACAACCAATGGGCCGGCGAACAGAAGTCCAAGCAGGAGATCGACGCGCAGGTGCGCACCGACCTGGACGCGCTAAGGCAGCTGCCGGGCGTGCTGGATGCCGCACCGAGCAATTCCTACCCGTTGCGGGGCGGCGGTTGGGACAACTTCGTCGGCCTGACCCCGGACCAGGTGCGGCCGACCTCCGACGCCGCGGTGTACCTGGGCGACGAGCACCTGCTGCATGCGCTGGGCGTGAAACTGGTGGCGGGCCGCAACTTCCGCGCCGACGAGATCGGCACCCTCGGGTTGCGCGAGGAACTGCATCCGTCGCAGGTGATCGTCACCCGTGCGCTGGCCGATCGTCTCTATCCCGACGGCTCGGCGCTGGGCAAGCCGCTGTATTCGATGAGTACCACCCCCAGCATCATCATCGGCATCGTCGATCGCCTGCAGACGCAGGCGGTGGAGGACTGGCAGTCCGCCTATGCCTATCAGTCGATGATCTGGCCGATGCGCCTTGACTGGCCTTCGGGCGTCTACTACATCGTGCGCGCCCGGCCTGGCCAGCTCGAAGCGGCGATGCGGGAGGCGCCCAAGGCACTGTTCGCGCTGGACCGCCAGCGCATCATCGATCCCTCCGACGGCGGCAGCTTCGCGCAGATCCGCGCGCGTGCCTACGACAGCGACCGCGGCATGGCCATCCTGATGGGCATCATCAGTGCGGTGCTGCTGGTGATCACCGCCGCGGGCATCGTCGGCCTGACCAGCTTCTGGGTCGGCCAGCGGCGCAAGCAGATCGGCGTACGCCGCGCGCTGGGGGCGCGTCGGCGCGACATCCTCAGCTACTTCCTCACCGAGAACCTGCTGATCACCTGCGGCGGCGTGCTGCTGGGCATCGTCCTGGCGCTGTCGATGAACCTGTGGCTGGTGCTGCGCCTGGGCGCCCAGCCGCTGTCGCCGGTCTACCTGGCCGGCGGCGTGGTGCTGCTGCTCCTGCTGGGGCAGGGCGCCGTGCTGGCCCCCGCGATGAAGGCCTCGCGCGTGCCCCCGGTGGAAGCGACGCGGTCGGTATAGCCCTAGCGCAATCCTTGGAGAGACGTCCCGATGTTCACCTATTACCTCGAACTGGCGTTGCGCAGCCTCAGGCGGAGCCGCGGGCTGACACTGCTGATGGTGCTGGCGATCGGCTTCGGCGTGGCCGCGTCGATGACCACCTATTCGGTGTTCCGCGCGGTGTCGGGCGATCCGATCCCGTGGAAGTCGTCCAAGTTGTTCGTGCCGCAGATCGACATGTGGGGTCCGAAGGGCCGCAACGACAACGGCGAGCCACCGGACGCGATGGACTACACCGACGCCATGGCGCTGCAGCGCGCGCACCGCGCCAAGCTGCAGTCGGCGATGTACCAGGTCTCGCCCTCGGTGGTGCCCACCGGCGCCGGCAAGCACCCCATCAATGTCAGCGGCCACGCCGTCTTCAGCGAGTTCTTCCCGATGGTGGATGCGCCCTTCCGCTACGGCGGCGCCTGGGACGCCGGTGCCGACAACCAGCGCGCGGCGGTGGTGGTGATCAGCCGCAAGCTCAACGAGAAACTGTTCGGCGGCGCCAATAGCGTCGGCCGCTCGGTCAGCATCGAGGGCAGGGATTACCGCGTGGTGGGCGTACTGGGCGACTGGAACCCGCAGCCGCGCTTTTACGACGTGGTCAACACCGGCGGCTTCAACAGCAGCAACGAGGACGTGTTCCTGCCGTTCGAGCGTGCCATCGAGGTGGGCATGCCCAACGACGGCAACACCAACTGCAGCGAGATACCGGCCCAGTCGGGCTTCGTCGGGTTGCAGCGTTCCAGCTGTGTTTGGATCGCGTACATGGCGCAGCTGGATGACGCGGCCGCGGTGAGCGCCTACAAGGAGTACCTCGACGGCTACGCACGCGACCAGCAACAGGCCGGGCGCTTCGGCTGGGCGCCGAACAACCGCCTGCGCAGCCTGCCCGAGTGGCTCGATGCCCAGAAGGTGGTGCCCAGCGACACCAGGGTGTCGCTGCTGGTCGCGCTGGGCCTGCTGGTGGTGTGCCTGGTCAACACCGCCGGCCTGCTGCTGGCGAAGTTCCTGCGCCGCAGCAGCGAGATCGGCGTGCGCCGCGCGCTGGGCGCGCAGCGCGCGGCCATCTACGCGCAGTTCCTGACCGAGGCCGGGATCATCGGCCTGGCGGGCGGCCTGTTGGGGCTGCTGCTCACCGGCGTGGGCGTGGCCAGCGTGAGCTGGGTGCTGCCCAAGGACATCGCCGCGCTGGCCCGGCTGGACGTGCCGCTGCTGCTGCTGACGCTGCTGGTGGCCACCATCGCCACGCTGCTGGCCGGGCTTTATCCCACGTTCCGCGCCTCGCGGGTGCAGCCCGCCTGGCAGCTGAAGAGCAACTAGTGCGCTGTCCCTGCGCGAGAAAGCGGCCATCCATGGCCGCACTCCTCGAACCAAGCCGGCTCATCCATCGAATTTCGCAAGGAACAAGGCCATGACCCTGCATCCCATGATCGCGGCATTGCGCAAGCACAAGGCGGGCGTGGTGCTGATTTCCCTGCAGATCGCGCTGACTCTCGCGATCGTCTGCAACGCCATCTTCATCATCGGCCAGCGCGTGCAGCGGGTGAACCGTCCCACCGGGCTGCAAGAGGCCAACCTGATGCTGGTCACCCAGCAGTGGGTGGGCGCGCCCGGCGGCGACCAGCCGGGCGACAACGACAAGCTCGACAGCATGCTGCAGGCCGACCTCGCCGCGCTGCGCGCCATGCCGGACGTGGTCTCGGTGACGCCGATCAACTCGCTGCCGCTGCTCAACTCCTCCTGGAACGGCTCGGCCGCGCTCAAGCCCGGCACCGACCTGCGCGGCGGCAACGCCCGCAGCACCTACTACACCGGCGACGAGAGCATGCTCGGCACGCTGGGCCTGAAGCTGGTGGCCGGACGCGCGTTCACCGCCGCAGACGTGCAGCACCGCGGCTTCCGCGACCAGGGCGAGCCGCCGATGGTGATCGTCACCAAGGCGCTGGCCGAAAAGCTGTTCCCGCAGGGCGCGGTGGGCAAGGTGATGTACCTGGACGGCTCCAGCACGCCGACCACCATCATCGGCGTCGTCGAACGCCTGCAGGTGCCAGGTACCGGCAGCTGGACCAACGGCTTCGTGTGGAATTCGACGCTGGAGCCGATCCGGCTGAACGCCAATTTCTCCCGCTATGCGATCCGCACCAAGCCGGGCCGATTGCAGGCGGTGATGAAGGCGGTCACTCCCGTGCTCTATGGCGTCAACCCGTTGCGCGTGCTCGACGACGACAGTGTCAAGTCCTTCGCCGACATCCGCGCCGAGGCCTATCGCGCCGACGTGGGCATGGCCGTGCTGATGGGTGTGGTCTGCCTGATCCTGATCGGCGTCACCGCCGCGGGCATCGTCGGCCTGACCAGCTTCTGGGTCGGACAGCGCCACCGCCAGATCGGCGTGCGCCGTGCGCTGGGCGCGCGCAAGGTCGACATCCTGCATTACTTCCAGGCGGAGAACCTGCTGATCGCCGGCATCGGCGCGGTCATCGGCGTGCTGCTGGCGGTGGGGCTCAACCTTTGGCTGATGCACCGCTACGAGATGGATCGCCTGCCGGTGCTTTACGTGATCGCCGGCGTGGCGGCCGTGCTGCTGCTGGGGCAGGCGGCGGTGTTCGCGCCGGCGCGGCGCGCGTCCAACGTGCCGCCGGTGGTGGCGACGCGGTCGGTGTGAGGTTGGATTGGTCCTTTGCCCCGGTCCCCGGGGAAGGTGCCGCAGGATGGATGGGGCGCTTGTGGCAAGACGCCCCACGTTGAAGGAGCACACATGTTCGGCTACTACCTCGACCTCGCCGTGCGCAGCTTTCGGCGCAACAAGGCGCTCACCGTGCTGATGGTGGTCGCCATCGCACTGGGCATCGGTGCGTCGATGACCACGCTCACCGTGCTGCATGTGCTGTCCGGCGATCCGCTGCCAGGACGTAGCGGCACGCTGTATTACCCGCAGGTCGATCCACGTGACAACAGCGGCCTCATGCCGGGCAAGGAGCCGCCCATGCAGCTCACCGAGATCGACGGTTTCAACCTGCTGCGTGCGAAGAAGGCGGATCGTCAGGCGTTGATGACGGGCGGCTCGGTGCCGATCCAGCCAGATTCTGCCGCGATCGATCCGTTCTACGTGGAGGCGCGCTACACCACGGCGGATTTCTTCGCGATGTTCGGCGCGCCGTTCCGTTACGGCCGCGGCTGGGACGCGGCCGACGACGAGGCGAAGGCGCGCACCGTGGTGATCGGCAGCGAGCTGAACGAGCGGCTGTTCGGCGGCGCCAACAGCGTGGGGCGCACGCTGCGCATAGCCGGCGGCCTGTTCCGCATCATGGGCGTACTCGGCGACTGGGCGCCCAGCCCGCACTTCTATGACCTCAATACCGGTTCCTACGGTTACGCCGAGCAGGTGTTCATTCCGCTGCAGACGGCGCTGGACCTGCATGTGGCCCACAACGGCTCTTCGGACTGTTGGGGCAACGGCACCGGTGGCGTGGGTAGCATCTACCCGTCGGCGACTTGCGTGTGGATGCAGTTCTGGGTGCAACTGGATACCCCGGCCAAGGCCGCGGACTACAAGCAGTTCCTGATCCAGTATTCGGAACAGCAGAAGGCGCTGGGCCGTTTCATGAAGGCGCCGAACGTGCGCCTGCGCAACGTGATGCAGTGGCTGGCCTACTGGCAGGTGGTGCCCGACGACGTGCGCCTGCAGGCCGGGCTGGCTTTTGGCTTCCTGCTGGTGTGCCTGGTCAACACAGTGGGCCTGATGCTGGCGAAGTTCCTGCGCCGCGCCGGGGAGCTGAGCGTGCGTCGAGCGCTGGGCGCCTCGCGGCGCGCGTTGTTCGCGCAGTTGTTGATCGAGTCGGGCGTGGTGGGTCTGGTGGGTGGCGTGGGTGGCCTGCTGCTGGCCATGTTCGGCCTGTGGGTGGTGCGGCACCAGCCTTCCGACCACGCCCCACTGGCGCATCTCGATCCCGCGATGCTGCTGACCACCTTCCTGCTGGCGCTGGTCGCGAGCCTGCTCGCCGGCATGCTGCCGGCCTGGCGCGCCTGCCAGGTAGCGCCCGCCCTGCAGCTGAAAAGCAACTGAGGGCACGACCATGGAACTGCGACCGATACTTTCCACGCTGCGACGCCACAAGATCACAGCGTGGCTGCTGATCCTGGAGATCGCGCTGACCTGCGCCATCGTGTGCAACGCGGTGTTCATGATCGGCCACCGCCTGCAGCACATGCACATGGCCACCGGCGTCGACGAGCATTCGCTGGTGCAGATCCAGCTGGCCGAGATCGCGCCCACGCCCGACATCTTCGCCCGGGCCCGCGAGGACCTCGCTGTGCTGCGCCAGGTGCCGGGCGTGCAGGCGGTGGCGTTGACCAACCAGCTGCCGCTGGGAAGTTCCTCGTCGAACGCCAGCATCAAGCTGGATCCCGCGCAGCGGGAGCCCACGCTCAGCGCCGGCACCTATTTCGGCGAGGGCATTCCGCAGGCCATGGGCGCGCGACTGGTGGCGGGGCGCAACCTGCAGCCGGACGAGACCACTAACGCGGACATTGTGGTCAAGGCGCTGGCCACCGGCGACACGAAGGGCATACCCGCGGTCGCGGTGATCACGCAGGCGATGGCCGATCGCCTGTGGCCACACCAGAATCCGCTGGGCAAGATGATCTACCTCACCGACCAGGTGGGCGTGCGGGTGGTCGGCGTGCTGGCCAACCTGGCGCGCGCCAATGCCTACAACGACACCACCGCGCATTACTCGGTCGTCCTGCCGCTGTTCATGGGCGCAGGCAAGGACCAGAGCTACGTCATCCGCACCCGCCCGCAGGACCGCGAAGCCGTGCTCAAGGCTGCCGTGGCCGCGCTGAAGAAAGCCGACCCGGAACGGATGGTGACTCAGCAGCGCACCTACGACGAGCTGCGCGAGAAGTTCTTCGCCAACGACCGTGCCATGGCCGGCATCCTGGCGGGCGTGATCGTGGCGCTGCTCACGGTGACCGCGCTGGGCATCGTGGGCCTGGCCAGCTTCTGGGTGGGGCAGCGCCGCCGCACCATCGGCGTGCGCCGCGCATTGGGCGCCACCCGCAGCGACATCCTGCGCTACTTCCAGACCGAGAACTTCCTGTTGGCGAGCTTCGGCATCGTGCTGGGCATGGTGCTGGCCTACGGCATCAACCTGTTCCTGATGCTGCATTACGAATTGCCGCGATTGCCGGCCATCTACTTCCCGGTCGGCGCGCTGACGCTGTGGATCATCGGCCAGCTCGCCGTGCTCGGCCCCGCGCTGCGCGCCGCGGCGGTGCCGCCGGTGGTGGCGACACGATCGGTATGAGTTTCGACACAGCGCCAATTTCGCATTGAAGGAACCGGAATGTTCAGCTACTACCTCGACCTCGCCCTGCGCAGTCTCAAGCGCAACAAGGCGCTGACCACGCTGATGGTGTTGGCCATCGCCGTGGGCATCGGCGCGAGCATGACCACGCTGACGGTGATGCACCTGCTTTCCGGCGACCCGCTGCCGGGGCGCAGCGCCACGCTGTTCTATCCACAGGTCGACCCGACCGACAATCCGGCTCCGGAAAGCCAGCCGCGCGACGTGATGGACTACCGCTCCGCAATGGACCTGTGGGACGCGCATCGTGCCGACCGCCAGACGCTGATCGCCAACGCCGAGCTGAAGCTGCGCACGCCGGGCGTGAACCTGCCGCCGCAGATGGCGAGGGTGCTCACCACCACCAGCGACTTCTTTCCCATGTTTGCCGTGCCGCTGCGCTACGGCAGCGCCTGGACGCCGGCCGACGATGCGCAGCGCGCGCGTGTGGCGGTGATCTCAGCCGATCTCAACAACCGGTTGTTCGGTGGCGCCAACTCCGTGGGCCGCACCGTGCGGCTGAAGGATGCGGACGTACGCATCATCGGGGTGCTCGCGTCCTGGCGCCCGTCGCCGCAGTTCTACGACGTGGCTGGTGGGAGGTTCTCCGATGGCAAGACGGCTTCGTTCTACGCCAAGCCCGAGGACGTCTTCATGCCCTTCAGCACGGCACAGGACGTCGCCGGGAACGACTTCGGCGTGTTCACCTGCTGGGGCGATCCGCAGGCGATGAAGCACCTGCAGACCGCGCCGTGCGTGTGGGTGGCGCTGTGGGTGCAATTGAACGATGCGGCAAAGGTCGCCGCTTACCGGCGCTTCGTCGCCGACTACGCGGTCCAGCAGAAGGCGCTCGGCCGCTTCGTGCATGCGGACAACACGAGGATGATGGACCTCATGCAGTGGCTGGATTTCAACCACGTCGTGCCCAGCGACGTGCGGCTGCAGGTAGCGCTGGCCTTCGCCTTCCTGCTGATCTGCCTGTGCAACACGGTGGGCCTGCTGCTGGCCAAGTTCCTGCGCCGCAGCGGCGAGATCGGCGTGCGCCGTGCGCTCGGCGCCAGCCGCGGCGCGGTGTTCGCGCAATGCCTGGTGGAGGCCGGCATGATCGGCCTGCTCGGCGGCATCGGCGGCTGGCTGCTGACCCTGCTGGGCCTGTGGCTGGTGCGCCGCCAGCCGGTGGAGTACGCGGACCTGGCGCACCTGGACGGCGGGATGTTCCTGGCCACCTTCGCGCTCGCCGTGCTGGCCAGCCTGGTCGCCGGCCTGGTGCCTGCCCTGAGGGCCAGTCGCGTCACTCCCGGCCTGCAACTGAAGACGCTTTGAGGCACGTCGCCGCACGCGGAAGCGGCCGCCCACGGCCGCATGACGAAAGCCGGTGCGCCCGGCGGTGAGGCGCAAAAAATCCAGAAAGCGGCCAGTCGTGACCGCACTCCTTCGAGGGAGCCAAGAGCTCATGCAAGTACAACCCGTTCTCGCGGCACTGCGCCGCCACCGCCTGGCCACGCTGCTGATCGTCATGGAGATCGCGCTCGCCTGCGCGGTGCTCTGCAACGCCTGCTTCCTGATCGCCAACCGGGTGCAGCAGACCGGCCTGCAGAGCGGCGTCGACGAGAGCTCGCTGGCGGAGCTGACGCTTACCGGCTACGACCCGGCCCAGGCCACCGATCTCAACGCACGCGTGCTCGACGGGCTGCGCACGATTTCCGGCATGCAGTCGGTCAGCGTGATCAACGCGGTGCCGTTCGGCCAGCACGCCGGCACCGCCGGCATCAAGCTGAGCCGGGACGCGCAAAAGTCGGCTGGCGTGGTCGACTTCTACGTAGGCGGACCGGGCAGCTTCGAGGCGCTGGGCCTGCGCGTGGTGTCGGGCCGCGGGCCGCAGGCGACCGACATGAGTGCGGTGGCCGACTTCCTGCCCAAGAGCGCGCCGGTGCTGGTGAGCCGCGCGCTCGCCGCGCACCTGTGGCCGGGCGCCGACCCGCTCGGGCAGGTGATCTGGTGCGCCGACCGGCCGTACCGCGTGATGGGCGTGGTCGACCACCTGGCGCGGCCGGCGGGTGGCGAGGGCGGCCCGGACACGCGGGAGTGGTCGGTGTTCGTGCCCGCCTTGCCCGGGGAGAACCTGGCCGGCGTCTACCTGTTGCGCGCTGCGCCGGACCAGCTGGACCGCGTGCTGCGCGATGCACGCGAGCGCATCGCCAAGATCGCTCCGGAAGTGGTCGTCGACAGCCTGGGCAGCCAGACCCTGCCGCAGTTGCGCGACCGCTACTTCCGCGACGACCGCGCCATGGCCGGCATGCTGGTGGGCGTGATCGTGGCGCTGCTGCTGGTTACCGCGCTGGGCATCGTCGGCCTGACCAGCTTCTGGGTGGCGCAGCGGCGCAAGCAGATCGGCGTGCGCCGCGCGCTGGGCGCCACCCGGGGCGACATCCTGGGCTATTTCCAGACCGAGAACTTCCTGATCGTCGGCTTCGGCATCGGCCTGGGCATGGTGCTCGCGTTCGGCATCAACCTCCTGCTGATGACCCAGTACGAGCTGCCGCGCCTGCCGCTGCTGTACCTGCCGGTCGGCGCGCTGGTGCTGTGGGCGCTCGGGCAGCTGGCGGTGCTGGCGCCGGCGCTGCGCGCCGCGGCGGTGCCGCCGGTGGTGGCGACGCGGTCGGTGTGAGGCCGTCGCGCCTGCATGCATTCCGGCACGGGAGCCGGCCGGTTCACCGCGGTCACAATCTGCTTTTCCAGGAGAAAGGACGGACGATGAAACTGCGACCCTTGATGCTGTGTACGGCCCTGCTGACGGCGATGCCGCTGGCCGCCAGCGCACGCGACACGGCTTCCACGCAAGTCGCGCCGGCGGACGTGGCCGCGCGCGTCAAGGCGCTCGATGCACTGCTGGCCGAGCAGTGGCAGCACACGCTGGAGAACTCGCCCGAATTCGCCACCATCCTGGGCGACCTGCGCTACAACGACCGCTGGAGCGACGTGTCGCTGGCGCACACCGCGGCCGAGCGCAAGGTGACCGAAGACTTCCTGCGGCGCTTCGAGGCGATCGACACCCGCGGCTTTCCCGACGAGGACGCGCTCAACCAGCGGCTGATGGTGCGCCAGCTCGAGGACAGCCTCACCAGCCTGGACTTCAAACTCAACGAGATGCCGCTGGAGCAGATGAGCGGCATCCATCTGCAGCTGGCCGGCTTCGTCAGCTCGATTCCGTTCGACAACATCAGGGAATACGAGGATTACCTGGCGCGCCTGAAGGCGGTGCCCAGGCTGTTCGACCAGACCGTGGAGGTGGCGCGCCAGGGCCTGCGCGACGGCATGATGCCGCCGAAGTACCTGCTGGAGAAGGTGGTGCAGCAGATCGCCAGCATCCAGCGGCCGGCCGGCATGGACAGCGTGTTCGCCGAGCCGCTGAAGCACTTCCCCAAGAGCGTGTCCGCCGCCGACCAGGCGCGGCTGAAGCAGGCGATCCTGGCGGCGATCGACGGCCAGGTGCGCCCGGCTTACGCCAGGCTGGGCGACTTCGTGGCGAAGGACTATGCCCCGCACGGGCGCAGCCAGCCGGGCGTGTGGCAGTTGCCCCAGGGCGATGCGATCTACCGCTTCCTGGTGCGCCAGACCACGACCACCGACAAGAGCCCGGCCGAGATCCATGCGATCGGCCTGGCCGAGGTCAAGCGCATCGAGGGCGAGATGACCGCCATCGCCAAGGCACAGGGCTACAAGGACCTGGCCAGCTTCCGCGCGGCGCTCCAGACCAATCCCAAGGTGCATGCGAAATCGCGCGAAGACATCCTCGAGCGCTACCGCGGATACCTCGCGCAGATGAAGCCGCAGTTGCCCAAGCTGTTCGGGCTGCTGCCCAAGACCGACGTGGTGGTGATGCCGGTCGAACCGTTCCGCGAAAAGGAAGCGCCGGGCGCCGAGTACCACCAGGGCGCGCCGGACGGCTCGCGGCCGGGGCAGATCTTCGTCAACACCAGCGACTACGCCCACCGCAGCGTGCTGTCGATCGAGTCGACCGCCTACCACGAGGGTATCCCCGGGCATCACATGCAGATCTCCATCGCGCAGACGCTGCCGGCGCTGCCGCCGTTCCGCCAGCAGGCCGGCTACACCGCCTATGTCGAAGGCTGGGCACTGTACGCCGAGCAGCTGGGCAAGGAGGTCGGCTTCTACCAGGACCCGCTGTCCTACTACGGCCACCTGTCCGACGAACTGCTGCGCGCCGATCGCCTGGTGCTGGACACCGGCGTGCACTACAAGCACTGGACCCGGGCGCAGATGGTGGATTTCTTCCACGCGCATTCCAGCGAGGACGAGCCCAGCATCCAGGCCGAGACCGACCGCTACGTCACCTGGCCCAGCCAGGCGCTGGCCTACAAGATGGGCCAGCTGAAGATCCTGGAGTTGCGTTCGCGGGCCAGGCAGGCGCTGGGCGCGAAGTTCGACATCCGCGCCTTCCACGACGAGGTGCTGGGCGGCGGCGCGCTGCCGCTGGACGTGCTCGAGCAGCGCGTGGATGGCTGGATCGCGGCGCAGAAGGCCAAGGCCTGAGGCCACGAAGCCCTGGCTGCCGGATCGAGCCCCCTCCCCCGGCCCTGCCGGGGGAGAGGGTTGGGAGAGGGGGAGGCCTTTGCCTTTTCATTGAGGCATGCTTGTAAGAGCCAGGAGCCTCCCCCCCCTCTCCCCCGGCAGAGGCCGGGGGAGAGGGAGCAAAAAGCAACCTTTTGGCGTGGAGATGCATCCATGCCGGCATGTGCAGGAAAAAGATGCGAACCGTCCTCATCATCGACGACAACCCCGCGGTGGGCGAAGCCCTGTCGCTGCTGCTCTCGCTGCACGACATCCGCCCGCTGACCGCGCTCACGCCCCAGGAGGGGCTGGCCATGCTCGACCGCGAGCTGGTCGACGTGGTGATCCAGGACATGAACTTCACCGCCGACACCACCTCGGGCGAGGAGGGGGTGGCGCTGTTCCGCGCCATCCGCCAGCGGCACACCGACCTGCCGGTGATCCTGCTGACCGCATGGACCCACCTGGAAACCGCGGTGGAGCTGGTCAAGGCCGGCGCGGCCGACTACGTGGCCAAGCCCTGGGACGACACCAAGCTGCTGGCGACGGTCGAGAACCTGCTGGAGCTGTCGGAGTCCACCCGCGAGGTCAACCGTACCCGCCGCGAGCGTCGCCGCCGCCGCGAGGTGCTGCGCCAGACCTACGAGCTGGACAGCCTGGTGTTCGCCTCCGACGCGATGGCGCAGACGCTGGAGCTCGCCTGCCAGGTGGCCCGCTCGCACGTGCCGGTGCTGATCACCGGGCCCAACGGCGCAGGCAAGGAGCGCATCGCCTGCATCGTGCACGCGAACTCGCCGGTGCGCAGCGGGCCGTTCGTTGCGGTCAACTGCGGCGCGCTGCCGGGCGAGCTGATCGAGGCGGAGCTGTTCGGCGCCGACGCCGGCGCCTATACCGGCGCCAACAAGGCGCGCGAGGGGCGCTTCGAGCTGGCCGACGGAGGCACGCTGTTCCTGGACGAGATCGGCAACCTGCCGCTGCCCGGCCAGGTCAAGCTGCTGCGCGTGCTGGAGACCGGCCAGTTCGAGCGGCTGGGTTCGGGCCGCACGCGGCAGGTCAAGGTGCGCGTGCTTTCGGCGACCAACGCCGACCTCAAGGCGATGGTGCGGGCCGGCACCTTCCGCGAGGACCTCTACTACCGCCTCAACGTGATCGAGGTGAACCTGCCGCCGCTGGCCGAGCGCACCGACGACATCGTGCCGCTGGCCGAGCATTTCCTCGATGGCCGCGCGGAATTGGGCGATGCGGCGCGCGAGGCGCTGGTGAGCTATCCCTGGCCGGGCAACGTGCGCGAGCTCAAGAATGCGATCGAGCGCGCCGCGCTGCTGGCCACCGATGGGGTGGTCACGCCGCAGCTGCTGAACCTGCCGCAGCACACGCCCGCGGTCGCCCGCAACCTGGACGAGCCCAGCCGCGAGGCGGTGGAGAGCGCGCTGCAGCGAGCGGACGGCGTGGTGAGCCGCGCCGCGCAGTCGCTGGGCCTCTCGCGCCAGGCGCTTTACCGGCGCATGGAGCGCTACGGCCTGGCGACCAGTTGAAGGAGCCTGGCCCTTCCCCCGCCTTCGCGGGGGAAGAACTCGGTGAGCAGATGCCCGCACGCGAACCAGGCCTTCCGGCGGTTGCCGCCATCGGAGGGCCGCGGGATTATCGGCACCCTCACCCAAGGAACCCCGACCATGCGCACTCTCGCCTTCATGTTCGCCGCCCTGCTTGCCGCGGGGGCGGTACAGGCCCAGAGCGTCCCGCAGGCCAGCGACAGCTGGAGCACCCCGGTCCCGGCGTCCACGGCGAGCTACCGCTCGGGCGGCGTGGACCCGGCCGCGCAGCGCGAGCCCAGCTCCCACTTCAAGTTCAAGGAGCGGCGCAATCCCATGGAACTGCCGGGCAACGCCGCGCAGGAGCGTTCGGGTCGGGCCGCGGTCGGCGGCATGGGCTCGGTGGACCGCAACGGCCGTCCCGCTGTGAGCTGCCCCGAGACGCCGATGGACCCCGCATGCCACTGACCGAGGCAGTGCGCAGCCGGAGCCCCGCATGCAACTGAGGTCACTGCAGATCCGCCTGACCGGGCTGCTGATGCTGGCCAGCTTCAGCGGGGCGATGGTCTATGCCGGCATCACCCAGTGGCCGTTGCCGCAGCTGCTCTCCTGGCTGCGCCATGATCCGCGCTTCGGCACCCATCTGCCGACCCTGCCGGGCATATCCGGCGCCCTGCTGGCGAGCATGGTGGTATTGCTGCCGCTGCTGCTCTGGCTCGGCTCGCAGGTGATGTCGCCGATCCGTCGCCTGCTGCGCGCGCTCGAAGGGGCGGTGGCCAGCTTCCGCGACGGCGACTTCAGCTTTTCCATCTCGGCCGACCGGCGCGACGAGCTGGGCGACCTGATCCGCATGCACAACACGCTGGGCCAGACCTTGCGTGAGCAGCGCCAGCACCTGGTGCAGCGCGAGCTGCTGCTGGACACGGTGGTGCAGCACACGCCCGTGGCGCTGGTGCTGGCCAATGCGCAGGGCCGCGTCGCCTACGCCAACATCGCCGCGCGGCACCTGTTCAATGAGGGCCGCAGCCTCAACGGGCTGGATTTCGGCGAGTTGCTGCTCAAGGTTCCCGAGGCGCTGCGCCACGCCGTGGAAAGCGGCGAGGACGCGTTGCTCACCGTGCCGATGGACGGCGCCGAGGAGACCTTCCATCTCTCGCAGCGGCTGTTCCGCCTGCAGGGGCGGCCGCACAAGCTGTACTCGTTCCGGCGCATGACGCGCGAGCTTTCGCGGCAGGAAGTGGCGACCTGGAAGCGGGTGATCCGCGTGATCAGCCACGAGCTCAACAATTCGCTGGCGCCGATTTCCTCCCTCGCACACTCGGGTGCGGAGCTGGCGCGGCGCAACGACCTGGCGCGGCTGCCCGGGGTGTTCGCCACGATCGGCGAGCGCGCCCGCCACCTGCACGGCTTCATCGCCGGCTACGCCAGCTTCGCCAAGCTGCCCACGCCGCAACCGCAGCCGATCGACTGGCAGGCGTTCCTGGACAGCCTCGCGCTGCATTGCCGCTATCAGCTGGTCGGCCAGGTGCCGACCGAGCCGGGATGGTTCGATGCGGCGCAGATCGAGCAGGTGCTGATCAACCTGATCAAGAACGCGCACGAAGCCGGCGGAGCCGAGGATGGCGTGACGCTGGCGCTCGCGCAGGTCGGTCACGACTGGCGCATCGAGGTGGCCGACCGCGGCCCGGGCATGAGCGAGACGGTGCTGGCGCAGGCGCTGTTGCCTTTCTATTCGACCAAGCGCTCGGGCACCGGGTTGGGCCTGGCGTTGGCGCGCGAGATCACCGAGGCGCACGGCGGGCGCATCACGCTGGCCAACCGCGAGGGCGGCGGCCTGCGCGTGAGCCTGCTGCTGCCGCTGCGCGCATCGGGCGCGTAGCGCGTGCCATAGCCTGCCCGGCGGGCCGGCTCGCCTATACTCGCCGTTCAACCACAGGAGGGGGGAGTCATGGGCAATCTGCTGATAGCCGCGGTGCTGGTCGTGCTGGTGGTGATCGTGATCGCCAAGCTGGTGCGCATCGTGCCGCAGGGCTACGAGTGGACGGTGGAGACCTTCGGCCGCTACACGCGCACGCTCAATCCCGGCCTGCATTTCCTGATCCCGATCTACCAGGGGATCGGCGCCAAGATGAACATGATGGAGCAGGTGCTGGACGTGCCTTCGCAGGATGTCATCACCAAGGACAACGCCGTCGTGCGCGTGGACGGCGTGGTGTTCTACCAGGTGCTGGACGCGGCCAAGGCGGCCTACGAGGTGGCCAACCTGGAGCAGGCCTCGCTGGCGCTGGTGATGACCAACATCCGCACCGTGCTGGGCTCGATGGACCTGGACGAATCCTTGAGCAAGCGCGACGCGATCAATGCGCAGCTGCTGCGCGTGGTCGACGAGGCCACCCACCCGTGGGGGGTCAAGGTCAACCGCATCGAGATCAAGGACATCGCGCCGCCGCGCGACCTGATCGACTCGATGGCGCGGCAGATGAAGGCCGAGCGCGAGAAGCGCGCCAATATCCTGGAGGCCGAGGGCTTCAAGCAGGCTGCGATTCTCAAGGCCGACGGCGAGAAGCAGAGCGCCATCCTGGCGGCCGAGGGCAAGAAGGAGGCCGCCTTCCGCGAGGCCGAGGCGCGCATCCGCCTGGCCGAGGCCGAGGCCGAGGCGACCAAGATGGTTTCCGACGCGATCGCCAACGGCAATCTCAACGCGCTCAACTACTTCGTCGCCAACAAGTACGTCGAGGCGCTGAAGGAGATTGCGCACTCGCCCAACCAGAAGATGTTGCTGCTGCCGATGGAGGCCACCGGCATCATCGGCTCGCTGGCGGGCATTGCGGAGCTGGCGAAGGAATCGCTTTCGCAGCAGGGGGCGCCGAAGGCGGTACCGCCGCCGCGCTGAGGCAGACCGCCCTCATCGGTCGGCAGCTTTCCCGTGGGGAAGCTCGAGCCTCGAGCGCCACCTCCGGTCCCATCCCCCAAGTGCCGACAGGTGAAGGGCGAGGTGCCGGCCATCCCGAGCTTGCCGCCGTCGCCCGGCGGCGACACCATCGCACCATCCAGCCGGAGTCCCGCATGTTCGCCTCCCTCGCCGTCCATCACCTCTGGTGGCTACTGGCCCTGCTGCTGATTGCGCTGGAGGTGGCCCTGCCGGGCTATTTCCTGCTCTGGATCGGCATCGGCGCGGGCGCCACCGGCGTGCTCGCCTGGCTGCTGCCGGGCATGTCGCTGCTGGCGCAGGCGGTGGCCTTCACCGTGTGCGCACTGCTCGCCTGCGCGCTCTACGCCTACGTGCTGCGGCCGCGGCTGCGCCGCGGGGACGCGGCCGGCGAGCGGCTCAACCGCCGCGGCGAGCAACTGGTCGGCCAGCGCTACGTGCTGATCGAGCCCATCGTCAATGGCCGCGGCCGGGCGCGCGTGGGCGACGGCGAGTGGCTGGTGAACGGGCCTGACCTGCCGCTGGGCGCCAACGTGGAAGTGATCGGCGTGGACGGCAACACCCTCAAGGTGCGGCCGGCCGCATGAACGCACCGACGGGTGCGGCGCAGGCGGCGCTGGACACACGGATCGCCTTCCTGGTCGAACTGGCGCGCCGGTTGCACCAGTACGGCACCTCGGCGCAACGCCTGGAGACGGCCATAGCGGGTTCGGCGCTGCGGCTGGGCCTGGCCGCGGACGTATGGTCCAGCCCCACCGCGATCATCATTTCCTTCGCCGAGGTGAGCCGCGGCGAGGAGGGCCTGGCGCAGGTCACGCAGGTGATGCGGCTTTCGCCGGGCGACGTCAACCTGGCGCGGCTGTGCGAGGCCGACGCGATCGCCGACCGCGCGATCGCCGGCGAGCTGGACCTGCGCGAGGGTTTCCGCCTGCTGCGCGTGCTGGGCCGACCGGACACGCGCCGCGCGCAGGCGGCGGTGGTGGGCAGTTACGGCCTGTCCGCCGCCAGCATCGCGGCGCTGTTCCTGCACAGTTCCTGGGTCGACCTGGTGGTGGCCGGCGCGATCGGCCTGGTGATCGGGCTGATAACCGTGCTCTCGGCCACACGGCCGCGGCTGGCGGTGGCCAGCGACGCCATCAGCGCGCTGGTGGCGACGGCCGGCGCGATCGTGGTCAGCGCCTTCGTGGTGCCGCTGGCGGTCAAGTCGGTGGTGCTGGCGGCGCTGATCGTGCTGGTGCCGGGCATGTCGCTAACCACGGCGGTGCGCGAGATCTCCAGCCAGCACCTTGTCTCGGGCATGGCGCGCATGGGCGGCGCCATCGCCACGCTGCTCAAGCTCACCTTCGGAACCGTTGCGGCCAGCCAGGTCTGCGCGGCGCTGGGCATCCACCCTAGCGCGCGCGCCCTGCCGGCGTTGCCGCCGTGGACCGACTGGCCTTCATTGCTGATCGGCGCGCTGGGCTTCGCCATACTGTTCCGCGCCGCGCGGCGGGACTGGCCGGTCGTGGTCGGCGCGGTCTTCGTAGGCTACCTGGCCACGCGCTGGGGCGGCCTGCTGTCGGGCGCGATCCCGGGTGCGCCGTTCGGCGTGTTCCTCGGCGGATTGTTGCTGGGCGCGCTGGCCAACCTCTATGCGCGCTACATGCACCGGCCCGGCGCGGTGGTGCGCGAGCCCGGGATCATCCTGCTGGTGCCGGGCAGCGTGGGTTTCCGCAGCGTGTCCTACCTGTTCGAGCGCGACACCACGCTGGGTATGGACAGCTTCATCCTGCTCATCACGCTGCTGATCTCGCTGGTGGCGGGGCTGCTGTTCGGCGACCTGCTGGTGTCGCCGCGCCGGTCGCTCTAGCCGGGCGGGGCAGCGGCAGGGATTCGCCTCAGTCGCCGGTTTCCTCGTCGCCTTCGCCCTCGTCCTGCTGCAGCTCCTTGAGCAGCTGGAAGATCTCCCGGTACGCGCGCGGGGGCTTGTTCGCCGCGCGCTCGCTGCGCGCCTGGCGGACCAGCGAGCGCAGGTGCTGGCGATCGACGGAGGGGTGCTCGGCGATCAGCGTGGCCGCGGCCTCGTCGTCTTCGAGCAGGCGCTCGCGCAGCGTCTCGAGGCGATGCATGGCCGCGGTTTCCTGCCGCTGGCGCTCGCGGTTCTCGCCCAGTTCCGCACGCACGCTGTCGAACACCGCCTCGTCGTGGCGACGCATCTTCTTGGCCAGGAACCCCAGCTGGCGCTTGCGCGCGATGTGCGAGCTGATCCGCCGCACGTTGGCGATTTCCTCGAGCACGTCCTCGGGCAACTCGAGCCGGGCCAGCCGACTGGGCGGCAGCTCGACCAGCTGGGTTGCGAGCGCCAGCACGGCGAGCGCCTCCCTGCGCTGCTGGGTGCGGCTGGGGCCGTAGTCCTGCTCGTCGAGTTCGGTCTGGTTTCGGCTGCGGCTGGGGCTCACGGGTGTTCCATGGGTTCGGGGGCTGGCGCGGGCGATTCCAGCGCGAAGCGGGGGACGGGTACGCCGCCGACGAGGACGGTTTGGGCGAACATGGCTGCAGGGCGCACCCACAGTCCGTGATCGCCATAGAGGGCGCGGTAGACGACCAGCTCCTCCAGCGTCTCGCTGTGGCGGGCCACGCCGACCACCTCGTAACGCTGGCCCTTGTAGTGTCGGTAGATGCCGGCGACCGGTGTCACGGCGCGCTCCCTTTGATTGCGCGAAGGCGACCCCATGTCCGGAAGTCGCCCTCCATTCTACCTGTCCGAAGGAACGCCCCGTGAGTGCAGCCCCCGTGAGTGCAGCCGCGTCGCCCGCCGATGCCAGCCAGCAGGAACTCGCCCGACTGGCCGAGCTTGCCGAGGAGGTGATCCGCCGCGCACGCGCCGCGGGTGCCAGCGCAGCGGAGGTCGCCGCGAGCATCGATACCGGACTCAACGTCAACGTGCGACTGGGCGAGGTGGAGACGGTCGAGCACACGCGCGACCGCGGCTTCGGGCTGACCGTCTACTTCGGTCAGCACAAGGGCACGGCCAGCACCGCCGATCTCAACCCGGCCTCCGTGCAGGCCACGCTGGAGCAGGCCTGCGCCATCGCCCGCTACACCGAGGCCGATCCGGCGGCGGGCCTGGCCGACGCGCGGCGCATGGCCACGCAGTTCCCCGATCTGGACCTGTGGCATCCGTGGGACATCGACACGCCAGAAGCGATCGAGCTGGGCAAGCAGATCGAAGCCGCCGGCCGCGCGCACGCAGGCATCACCAATTCCGACGGCGCCGCCGTGCAGGCCGGCCAGACACTGTCGGTGTACGCCAACTCGCACGGCTTCGTCGGGCGCGAGCGGGCCACGCGGCATGCGCTGTCGCTGTCGCTGATCGCAGGCGAAGGCGACCGCATGCAGCGCGACTACTGGTACGACAGCGTGCGCGCACCGGGCGACTTCATGAGCGCGCAGGCGCTGGGCGACAAGGCGGCCGAGCGCACGCTCGCGCGCCTGGACTCGCGCAGCCTGGGCACGCGCCAGTGCCCGGTGCTGTTCGTGCCGGAGCTCGCCCGCGGCCTGATTGGCCACCTGGTGAGCGCGGTGAGCGGCGGTGCGCTCTATCGCCGCGCGAGTTTCCTGGTCGACCATGCCGGCAAGCGCGTCATGCCCGAATGGATGAACATCATCGAGCGCCCGCTGCTGCCGCGCGGCATGGGTTCGGGTGCGTTCGACGCCGAGGGCGTGGCCACCGCCGACAGTGCGCTGATCGAGCACGGCGTGCTGGCACGCTACATCCTGGGCAGCTATTCGGCCCGCAAGCTGGGGCTGGAATCCACCGGCAACGCGGGTGGCATCCACAACCTGCTGGTCGAGCCGGGGCAGGACGACTTCGCCGGGCTGCTCAGGCGCATGGACACCGGGCTGGTGGTCACCGAGGTGATGGGGCAGGGGGTGAACACCCTCACGGGCGACTATTCACGCGGTGCGGCGGGCTTCTGGGTCGAGCGCGGGCAGATCGCCTATCCGGTGGAGGAGATCACCATCGCGGCCAACCTGCGCGACATGTTCGCGGGCATCGTGGCCGTGGGCAGCGACGTGGATCGGCGGGCGCAGATCCTCACCGGCTCGATCCTGCTCGACCGGATGACCGTTGCCGGCCAGTAGCCCGAACTGCCTATGGCATCGCGGTACGGCTTTGCTAGCATCGCCGCACCGGCGCGATCGCCGGGGTCATCGAAGGTAAGAGGAGACACGCATGAGCGTTCCACCCGATTCCGTCGTCCCGCCCCCACCGCCGCATGAGCCGGTACCGCCGCCCGAACCGCTGGATGCCGTCGGCATGCCCAGCCGCGAGGAGCGCCAGTGGGCGCTGTTCGCGCATCTGTCGGCCCTGCTGGGCGGACTGGTCACCAGCCATTTCTTCGGCCTGGGCTGCCTGATCGGGCCGCTGGTGATCTGGCTGATCAAGAAAGACACGATGCCTTTCGTCGACGACCAGGCCAAGGAAGCCCTCAACTTCAACATCACCGTGGCCATCGCGGCCGCGGTGTGCTGGATTCTCGTCTTCGTGCTGATCGGCATCCCGCTGGTGATACTGCTGGGCCTGGCCTGGCTGGTGTTCGTGATCATCGCCGCGATCAAGGCGAACGAAGGCGAGCGCTATCGCTATCCGTTCACCTTGCGCTTCATCCATTGACCATCGACGGGCGGGCCTGTGGGCGGGCCCGCCTTTTTCCGCAGCCTGGGGTGCCCGCCGCTCAGTGCGCGCGGTTGGCGGCGTAGAGCGCCAGTTCTTCCAGCAGTTCGCCCCGCGCACCGAATTCACCGATCGCCTGCAGGGCGCTGCCCGTCAGTTCGGCCAAGCGTGCGCGCGAGGCATCCAACCCGATGATCGAAGGGAACGTCGGCTTGTCCGCTGCCGCGTCCTTGCCGGCGGTCTTGCCGATCACCGCCGACTCGCCTTCCACGTCGAGGATGTCGTCGCGTACCTGGAAGGCCAGGCCCACGGCAGCGGCATAGCGGTCCAGCGCCTCCAGCGCCGCCGCATCCGCGCCGGCGGCGAGCGCGCCCAGCCGCACCGCGGTACGGATCAGTGCTCCGGTCTTGCAGGCATGCATGTGCTCCAGCTCGGCCAGCGTGAGTTTGCGCCCCACCGCGGCCAGGTCCAGCGCCTGCCCACCGGCCATGCCCTCGGCGCCGCAGGCGCGGCCGAGCACGCGCAGCATCTGGAGCATGCGCCTGGCGTCGGTGTCGCCGTGCGGATCGTGCGCGAGGATCTCGAAGGCGAGCGCCTGCAGGGCGTCGCCTGCCAGGATCGCCATGGCCTCGCCGTACACCACGTGGCAGGTCGGGCGGCCGCGCCGCAGCGCGTCGTCATCCATCGCCGGCAGGTCGTCGTGCACCAGCGAGTAGGCATGAATCAGCTCGACCGCGCAGGCGGAGGCGTCCAGCTCGGCGCCGTCCGTGCCGAGCGCATGACCGGCGCCGTAGACCAGCAGCGGGCGCAGGCGCTTGCCGCCGCCGAGCACGGCGTAGCGCATGGCGCGATGCAGTTCCAGCGGCGGCTGTTGCTCGGAGGGCAGCACGCGCGCGAGCGCAGCATCGGCGCGCGCGGTCAGCGCGAGCAGCCGGGGGCCGAGTTCGGGCGGCGCGTCAGGATTCGGGTTCGAAGGGTTCGGCGTCGTCGGGCGCATCGGGATCGAGCAGCAGGCGCACGCGCAGCTCGGCCTGGTCCAGGGCCTGCTGGCAATGGCGGTAGAGGCCGATGCCGCGCTCGAAGGAGGCCAGCGATTCGTCCAGGCTCAATTCGCCGCCTTCCATGCGCGCCACCAGTTGCTCGAGCTCGTCCAGCGAATGCTCGAAGTCGGCGACGGACGGGGTTTCCGCGGGGGCAGAAGCGGGTTTGGCCATGGGCCGCAACGCTAGCGCAGCGGGGTGCGGGAATCAATGTTTCGCGCCGCATTCGACCCTTTGGCGCGATGCGTCGACGAGGCCTTAGCTGCTGCTTCAATTTCCGCTACCGGACTTTTCCTCCGGTACGGCAGAGCCTGCATCCCTCCAGTTGGCCGGCATCCAGCGTGGATGTGCGCCCAGGGTGTCGAACAGCGCGGCGGCCTGCGCCGTCTGCCACAGGTCGGCGACGGCGATCAGCGTTTCTCCCGCGTAGAGCAAAGGGCAGGTTTCGCGGCGCCATGGCGGCAACGCGGCTTGCTGGAACAGGTCACGCAGTTCCCGGGTGTGCCGGTCGCCGGCAGGCCTGATCCGCTCGCCGCCCCGGCGCAGGCGCACGACGAGCGGCGAGGGCAGGCGGCTGGCCGGATCGAGCATGAGCCGGCCGCCTCCTGGCAAGGCCAGCGTCTCGCCGTGCCAGCAAGCCTCCCAGTGCGGGTCGAACGGTGGCCGTGGGGCGCCTGCCCACAGGCGTCCCTTCCAGATGTGCAGCTCGACCCCGGGCCATCGCACGCACGGCTGCCGGCCCGCGCGGGCTTGGCATTGGCGCTCGATCTGCCGGCGTTGCGCGGCGGTGGGCGCGGCCAGCCCGCGCGCGTGCAGCCAATGGTCGAGCAGGGGTTCGCGCAAGGCGGAGGCGAGCGCCATCCACGCCTCGGCGTCGAGGCTGCCGGTCGCCTCGTCGTGCACTGCAGGGAAGGCGCCGAGCCAATGGGTACGCAGGGCCTCGTCCGCGGCACGGCAGAGCCTCGCGCTGTGCAGGATCGAATCGACCGCCTGCGGAAAGTAGCGGTGCAGGCGCGGCAGTATCTCGTGCCGCAGGTGGTTGCGTGCCAGCGTGGTGTCGCGGTTGGACGGATCGTCGATGTGGGGCAGCCGATGCTCCTGCACGTAGGCGCCCAGCACTTCGCGCGGCAGTCCGAGCAGCGGCCGCCAGAGCTGGCCGGCACCGAGCGGACGGACCGCCCGCATGCCGCCCAGGCCCCGTGGTCCTGCGCCGCGCAGCAGCTTGAGCAGCACGGTCTCGACCTGGTCGTCGCGGTGATGGCCCAGCAGCAGCCATTCACCGGGCCGGATCGCTTGTGCGAAGGCGGCGTATCGGGCATGGCGCGCGGCGGCTTCTGGGCCCTCGCCGGACTCCCGCGGCACGTCGACTTGCAGCACCTCGCAGGCGATTCCCAGCGAGGCGCAGAACGCCTGTGCCTGTGTGGCCCAGCCGCCGCTGTCCGCGTGCAGTCCGTGATCCACGTGCAGCGCGCGCAGGCCGCGTGCGCGCGCCTGCGGCAGCGTCGCCAGCGCGTGCAGCAGCGCGGTGGAATCGGGGCCGCCGCTGAAGGCCACGCACAGCGCGCCATCGACATGAATGCCCATGGCGTGGCGCAACGCGTCGGGCAGCGTGAGCGGCCTACTCACGGCTGGCCGGTTTTTTCTTGTTGCGCACGTAGATGTGCTTGCCGTTGCCGACCTGGCGCTCCTCGGCCTGGAACAGCCCGATCGCGCCGATCAGCCCGCTCAGTTTGGCATAGCCCCAGTTGCGCGAGTCGAACTCCGGCGCGCGCTTGCTGACGATGCTGCCGACCGCACCCAGTCCGGCCCAGCCCGAATCGTCGGCGGCGTCCTCGATGGCGTCGCGCAGCAGGTTGACCAGCCGTGCGTCCTGGCGCAATTCCTGCGCGCTCTTGCGCTGGGCCGGTTCGGCCGGCTTTTCCTCGCCGCCGTCGGGCTTGCCCAGCACGTCGGTGTAGATGAAGCGGTCGCAGGCGGCGACGAACGGCCCGGGCGTCTTGCGTTCGCCGAAGCCGTAGACGGTCAGGCCCGACTCGCGGATGCGCCGGGCCAGCGTGGTGAAGTCGCTGTCGCTGGAGACGATGCAGAAGCCGTCGAAGCGGCCGGTGTAGAGCAGGTCCATCGCGTCGATGATCATCGCCGAGTCGGTGGCGTTCTTGCCCCGGGTATAGCCGAACTGCTGGATCGGCTGGATCGAGAAATCGAGCAGCTGGTCCTTCCAGCCGCGCAGGTGGCTGTCGGTCCAGTCGCCGTAGGCGCGCTTGACGTGGGCGGTGCCATAGCGGGCGACCTCCGCCAGCAGGCCCTCGGCCAGCCCGGGCTGGGCGTTGTCGGCGTCGATCAGCACGGCGAGCTTGGCATGGTCGGCCATGGCGCGGCCCTTAAGGACAAGGTGGCCCGATCTTAGCGCGGCGCTCCCGGCACGGCCGCCGGCAGCGCAAGGACGCGCGCCGGCTAGCGCTGGAAGTTGAGCTCGACGTCCAGACCGCAGGGATCGGTGAGGAACAGCTGCACCTGGCCCAGTGCATCCACCTCGTCGATCTCGTACGGCAGGCCGGCCGCGTCCAGACGGGCGCGGACGGCGGCGAGGTCGGTGCAGGCGAAGGCCAGGTGGTTGAAGTGGCCGGTCGGTGCGGGCGGGGCATCGCCCGGGCCGGCGACGGTCAGGTGCAATACGTCGGCGTCGCCTGCGTAGAGCCAGTAGCCGCGGGAGCCGGAGCGAAACGCCGGGCGCGGGCCTTCGCGCAAGCCGATGACATCGGTGTAGAAGCGGCGCAGGCGCTCGATCATCGCCGCGGGGGCACGCAGATTCGCATGGGCCAGGCCACGCACCCCGCCCATGCCGGCGCTAGCCCTGGTAGGCGCCGTAGCTACGCAGACGCCGGTAGCGCTGCTCCAGCAGGTCGCCTGCGGGAACGGCTTGCAGTTCGTCCAGCTGGTTGAGCAGCACGGCCTTCAGGCGGATCGCCATCGAGCGCGGGCTGCGGTGGGCGCCGCCCAGCGGCTCGCGGATGACCTTGTCGACCAGGCCGAGCTCGAGCAGGCGCGGTGCGGTCATGCCCAGCGCCTCGGCGGCGTCGCGGGCCTTGTCCTGGCTCTTCCACAGGATCGACGCGCAACCCTCGGGCGAGATCACCGAATAGGTCGAGTACTGCAGCATGTTGACGCGATCGCCCACGCCGATCGCCAGCGCGCCGCCGGAGCCGCCCTCGCCGATCACCGTGCAGACGATCGGGGTCTTCAGGTCGGCCATCTCCAGCAGGTTGCGCGCGATCGCCTCGCTCTGGCCGCGCTCCTCGGCGCCCACGCCCGGGTAGGCGCCCGGGGTGTCGATGAAGGTGAGCAGCGGCAGGCCGAAACGCTCGGCCATCTTCATCAGGCGCAGCGCCTTGCGGTAGCCCTCCGGGCGCGGCATGCCGAAGTTGCGGCGCACCTTGGTCTTGGTGTCGCGGCCCTTCTGGTGGCCGATGATCATCACGGGCCGGCCATTGATACGGCCCAGGCCACCGACGATGGCGGCGTCGTCGGCGTAGGCGCGGTCGCCGGCCAGTTCCTGGAACTCCTCACAGATCACGCCGATGTAGTCCAGCGTGTAGGGACGCGCCGGGTGGCGCGAGAGCTGGGTGACCTGCCAGGAATTGAGGTTACGGAAGATCTCGGCCGTCTTGACCTTGAGCTTCTCGCGCAGGCGCGCGACTTCGTCGTCGATGTTGAACGCCTGGCCGTGGCTGGCGTGCCTCAGTTCTTCGACTTTCGCTTCCAGTTCGGCGATCGGCTGTTCGAAATCGAGGAAGTTGGGGTTCATTCGCGGGCGGTTCGTGACGCGGAGCGGACCAGTATAGCCGGGGTAGCTAGGCCGGCGGGAACGGGGGCGTATGGGCGCCAGGCCGATCGCCTCGAGCCTGGCGAAAGGGAGTAGAGGCCGGAAGGCTGCTCTTTGGCCTCGGCCTTGCGCCCAAGGGAAAGCTCTTCCCCCTTCCCGGCGCCTCGGATCAAGCGTCGGCCTTGACGATCCTGAGCTTGGCCGCCTCAACCCACGACAGCCCGCGCAGCGCGCGTAGCAGGTCGGGAACGGCGTTGACCCGCCAGTCCTCGCCCAGCTCCAGGTCGGCCTGCGCGGTGCGGTTGTGGTAGCCGTGCAGCAGCACGGTGGCGCGGCCGCCGCGGTAGCCGGCCAGGGCCTGCCTGAGTTCCTGCTCGAAGCCGGGGCCGATGCCGTTCAGCTTGACCCGGAGCGCGCGCGCATGGCGGCGGCAGGCGTCGGCCAGGGTCATCGCGCCACGCGCGCGCAGCTGGAAGCCGCCGCCGGAGAAATCGTCGATACGCAGGCCGCCCTCGACGATCAGCATCTCGTCGCGGGTGAGCAGCGGCGCCACCTGCTGGTAGAGCTCGCCGAAGAAGCTCACCTCGATGGTGCCGGTGCCGTCTTCCAGCCGCACGAAGGCGTCGCTGTCGCCGCGCTTGCGCACGGCGGTGACCATGCCGGCGACGGTCCAGGGCGTGTCGGGACCGCGGCGGAAACGGTTCTCCTCGCCCTCGCTCCGGCGCGGACGCGGCGGCTGGTAGCGCTCGGCGATCTCGCCCAGCGGGCAGGTGGACAGCTGCGCCAGTTCCTCGCGCCAGGGATCGGTGGGATGGCCGGAGAGGTAATGGCCCAGCGTGTCGCGCTCGCCCTGCAGCTTCTGCTCCAGCGGCCACTCCGGCGCGGTGGGCAGTTCGATCTGCACCACCGGCGCTGCACTCTCCATCGATGCGCCGAACATGTCGTTCTGGCCCGACTGCTTGTCGCGCAGGTGCTGTTCGGCCGCCTTGATCGCGTCGGGCAGCTGCAGCATCAGGCTGGCGCGGGTGGGTGCCAGCGCGTCCAGGCTGCCGGAGAGGATCAGCGCCTCGAGCACGCGGCGGTTGAGCTTGGTTGGATCGACGCGGCGGCAGAAATCGGCCAGGTCCTTGTACGCGCCGCCGCGCCGGCGCTCCTCGACGATCGACTCGCAGGCGCCCTGGCCGACGCCCTTGATGGCGCCCAGGCCGTAGCGGATGACGCGCGGCTCGACCGCGACGAACATGAAATCCGACGCGTTCACGTCCGGCGGCAGGATGGTCAGCCCGATCGCGCGCGATTCGTCCAGGAACGTCACCGCCTTGTCGGTGTTGTCCATGTCCGAGGAGATCGTCGCGGCCATGAACTCGGCCGGGTAGTGCGCCTTCAGCCAGGCGGTCTGGTAGGACACCAGCGCGTAGGCGGCCGCGTGCGACTTGTTGAATCCGTAGCCGGCGAACTTCTCCATCAGGTCGAAGATCTGGTCGGCCTTTTCGCCGGAAAGCCCGTCCTTGGCCGCGCCCTCGCGGAACTTGGCGCGTTCCTTCGCCATTTCCTCGAGCTTCTTCTTGCCCATCGCGCGGCGCAGCAAGTCGGCGCCGCCGAGCGAGTAGCCGCCCACGATCTGCGCCATCTGCATCACCTGCTCCTGGTAGACCATGATGCCGTAGGTCTCTTTCAGGATCGGCTCGACGCGCGGGTCCGGATACTCCACTTCCTCGCGGCCGTGCTTGCGCGCGACGAAGCTGGGTATGAGGTCCATCGGGCCGGGGCGGTACAGCGCAACCAGCGCCACGATGTCGCCGAAGCGGTCCGGCCTGGCGTCCTTGAGCATGCGCTGCATGCCGGAGGACTCGAGCTGGAACACCGCCACCGTCTGCGCGCGCTTGAGCAGTTCGTAGGTCGGCGCGTCATCCAGCGGCAGCGCGGCGATGTCCAGCGGTTCTTCGCCGGCCTTCGCGCGGCGTTCGTTGATGGCCTTCACCGCCCAGTCGATGATGGTGAGCGTACGCAGGCCGAGGAAGTCGAACTTGACCAGGCCGACAGCCTCGACGTCGTCCTTGTCGTACTGCGTCACCACGCCCCCGCCGCCCGGTTCGCAGTACATCGGCGCGAACTCGGTGAGCGGCCTGGGGCCGATCACCACGCCGCCGGCGTGCTTGCCGACGTTGCGGGTGAGGTTCTCCAGCTTGAGCGCCAGGTCTACCAGCGTGCGCGCCTCTTCGTCCTGCTCGTAGAGTTCGCAGAACTCGCGCACGACACGGTCCGGTTCCTTCTTTGACTTCTCCGAGCGACCGAGCGCGTCGGAGAGCGTCAGGTCCAGCGGGCGTGGCGGAATCAGCTTGGCGATCTTATCGACCGCGTTGTAGCCCATGCCCAGCACGCGGCCGGAGTCGCGCAGCACCGCCTTGGCCGCCATCGAGCCGTAGGTGATGATCTGGCTGACGTGTTCGCGCCCGTACTTGCGCGCCACGTAGTCGATCACCTCGTCGCGGCGGTCCATGCAGAAGTCGATGTCGAAGTCCGGCATCGACACGCGCTCGGGATTGAGGAAGCGCTCGAACAGCAGGTCGAACTGCAGGGGGTCCAGGTCGGTGATCTTGAGCACCCAGGCGACCAGCGAACCGGCACCCGAGCCGCGGCCGGGCCCCACCGGGATGCCGTTCTGCTTACCCCAGTTGATGAAGTCGGCCACGATCAGGAAGTAGCCGGGGAAGCCCATGCGGATGATGACGTCGAGCTCGCGCTCCAGTCGCGCCTCGTAGTCGGCCAGCGTGTAGCCGGGCGCCAGCGGGTTGGTGGCCAGGCGTTCGGCCAGGCCGGCGCGCGCGGTCTCGCGGATGTAGCTGTCGAGGTCGTAGCCCTCCGGCACCGGGAAGTCGGGCAGGTAGTAGGTCCCGAACTTGAGTTCGAGGTTGCAGCGCTTGGCCAGCTCGACCGTATTGTCCAGTGCCTCGGGCAGGTCGGCGAACAGCTTCGCCATCTCGGCCGGGGTCTTGAGGTATTGCTGGTCGGAGTAGTCGCGCGGGCGCTTGGGATCGGCCAGCACGCGGCCCTGGTTGATGCACACGCGCGCCTCGTGCGCCTCGAAGTCGTCCTGCTTGAGGAAGCGCACGTCGTTGCTGGCCAGCAGCGGCAGCTCCAGCGCGTCGCCCAGCGCCAGGGCGGCGGTGTTCCAGGCCTCCTCGCCCTCGCGGCCGCAGCGGGTGAGTTCCAGGTAGAGCCGGTCGGGGAACAGGCGCGTCAAAGGCTGCAGCTTCGCGGCCCCGGCATCCACGCCCTGGCTCACTGCGATGCGGCCGACCTCGCTCTCGCGGCCGAGCAGCGCGATCAGGCCACCGGTGGCCTCGCGCGTCAGCCAGCCGGCCTCGACCAGCGCCTTGCCGCCGTGCTGGCCTTCGCGCCAGGCGCGCGAGACCAGGCGCGAGAGGTTGAGATAGCCCTCGCGGTCCTGGCATACCAGGGTCAGGCGCCACGGGCGCGGATCGTCCGGCGAGCCGATCCACAGGTCGCAGCCGCCGATCGGCTTGATGCCTGCGCCGCTGCACGCCTTGTAGAACTTCACCAGCGCGAACATGTTGCTGTCGTCGGTGAGCGCCACCGCAGGCATGCCTTCGCGCACGCAGGCATCGACCAGCGCCTTGATGCGGATGGTCGAGTCGACCAGCGAATACTCGCTGTGCAGGTGGAAATGGACGAAGCGTGCGGACATCAAGGACTCGGGAGCATCCCCCGGTGAGTCCGTGAAGGCTACGCTGCGGCGCCCGTTTCCCACAAGCTTGACAGCGATGGCGGCTGCTGCCGCCGGCGTTCAGTGCACGAAGAACCGCTCGCCGTCCTCGTTCCATTCGACATAGTGGTCGAAGCCACTGGTCGCCAGCGGCTGGCGGTCATAGTCGGCGTGGGGAGGAGCGGGGCTGGCCGGTACGGTCACGTCGTCCGGGCGGGGCTCGACGGTGGGCGCGGTGAACGGTTTCAGGCTGGAACGTACGTGAAAGAAGCGGGACAACATGACGCGACTCCTGCGGAGCATCCGCGGTGGAGAGAACAGCGTCCGTGCGTACACTGGAGAGGGTCGGGATGACCCACATCCACGATGGATAGGATGCGCCCATCGCGGCGAAAGTTGCATAAACCTTCGGCCTATTTTTGTGTCCCGCCCGGCGACCGCACGCAAGCCTGCGGCGCGATGCGTCGATGGATTTCAAGCAGCGCCGGCCTGTGCGTCGAGCGACACATCGGCCTGCCGACGGAGCGCGACCTGCATGTGGGAACGGACCGCGCCGACGGGCGCGATCCGCCCGGTGTCAGAACAGCGTGCCCTGGTCGAGCAGCAGCTTGACCGGCGCGAAGCTGCGCCGGTGCAGCACGCACGGGCCCAGCCGCTTCAGCGCGGCGAAGTGTTCCGGCGTGGAGTAGCCCTTGTGGCTGGCAAAACCATAGCCGGGATGATGGCCATCGAGCGCGCACATCAGGCGGTCGCGGGTGACCTTGGCGATGATCGATGCGGCGCTGATCGCCGGCACCAGCGCATCGCCGCCGACGATGGCGCGGCCCGGGCAGGGCAGCTCCCTTGGCAACTGGTTCCCATCCACCAGCGCCTCCTGCGCCGCCAGTTTCAGGCCCGCCACGGCACGGCACATGCCCACCATGGTGGCCTGGAAGATGTTGATGCGATCGATCTCTTCCACCTCGACCAGCACCACGTGCCAGGCCAGCGCTCGCTCGACGATCTGAGCGTAGAGCGCCTCGCGGCGGGCCTCGGTGAGCTTCTTGGAATCGTCCAGGCCCCGGATCCGGCGGCGCGGATCGAGGATCACTGCGGCGACCGCAAGAGGGCCGGCGAGCGGGCCCCGGCCGGCTTCGTCGACTCCGGCAACGAACTGGGCGGCCTTTGGGCGGGACCTGCGCGGGCGCATGGGCGAGCCGGCTTCATCCGGCTCGGCGACGGGAAGAGGAAGTACGGCAATTTCATCGAGGCCGTCAGGCGACACGGCGGACCTCCAATAGTTCGGCCACGGCAGCCGCGGCGCGTTCGCCGGCGCCACCTTCGTCCGTCCCGCGCAACGTCCGATGCAACTGTTCGAAGGCGGCCACCACTTTCCCACGCCGTTCGCTGTCGGCGAACAGCGCCAGCGTGGCCTCGGCCAGGTTCGTCGCGGTGCAGTCGTCCTGCATCAGCTCGGGCACCAGCATTTCCTCGCCCATCCCGCAGGCGCGCGCCAGGATGTTGGGCAGCGCGTAGACGTCGGTCTTGAGCATGTCGAGGGCGCGGGCGATGCGGTAGCTCCAGGGGGACACGCGGTAGCCGACCACCATCGGCCGCTTGGCCAGCATCGCTTCCAGCGTTGCGGTGCCGGAGGCGAGCAGCACCACGTCGGCGGCCAGCATGGCCTCGTGGGCGTGACCATCGAGCAGGAGCGGCGCCTGTTCGCCTTGCGGAAGCATGGCCTTCAGCCGCGCATGCACCTGCGCGTTGGCGGCCGGAACCACCACGCGCAGGCCGGGCAGGGCAGCGGCCACCCGCTGCGCGGCGTCGATGAAGACGGCGCCGAGGCGCTCGATCTCGGAAGGCCGGCTGCCGGGCAGGACCGCCAGTACGGGCGCATCGTGCGGCAGCCGCAGGGCATCGCGCGCACCCGGGCGATCGGACACCAGCGCGAAGTGGTCGGCCAGGGGATGGCCGACGAAGCGCGCATCGATGCCGTGGCGCGCGTAGATCGGCGGCTCCATCGGAAACAGGCAGAGCACGCGGTCGGCGCTGTGGCCGATCTTCTCCGCGCGCTTCTCGCGCCATGCCCATACCGAAGGGCTGACGTAGTGCACGGTGCGCACGCCTGCTTCCTTCAGGCGGCGCTCGACGCCCAGGTTGAAGTCCGGCGCATCGATGCCGACCACCACGTCGGGGCGCGCCCGCAGCAGCCGCTGCAGCAACGCCTTGCGCAGGCGCAGCAAACGCGGCAAGTGACGGATCACTTCGGCGAAGCCCATCACCGACAGCTCGCGGATGTCGTACCAGGATTCGAACCCCTCACGCTGCATGCGCGCCCCGCCGATGCCGACGAAGCGGGCATCCGGGTAGCGCCTGCGCAAGGCCGCCACGAGCTCGGCGCCGAGCTGGTCGCCGGAATCTTCGCCGGCGATGAGGGCGATGAGGGGAGAAGGGCTCATGGCGGAAGTGTAACGGCGCAGGGTGGCCAGGGGGCCAGGCCGATGCCGCCTCTCGCAGACTGCTCAGCGTGCCAGCGAACGCTCGCTGCGATCGAGGAACTCCAGCATTTCGCGGACGTCGTCGTTGTCACCGGACTGCGTGGTCAGCTGCTGGCGGGCTTCAGGCAGGGAGAGCCCGGCCATGTACAGCGTGCGGTACGCCCGCTTGATCGCCGAGATGCGCGTGGCATCGAAGCCGCGGCGCTTCAGGCCCTCGCTGTTGATCCCGCGCGGGCGGCCCTGCTGCTCGTTGGCCATCATCACGAACGGTGGCACGTCCGAGCCAACCAGGCAGCCCATGCCGATGAACGCGTGTGCGCCGACCTTGCAGAACTGGTGCACGCCGGCGTAGCCGGAGATGATCACCCAGTCACCGATCTCCACGTGTCCGGCCAGCGCCGAGTAGTTGGAGAACACCACGTGGCTGCCGACCTGGCAGTCGTGCGCGATATGCACGTAGGCGAGCAGCCAGTTGTCGTCGCCGATGCGCGTGCAGCCGCCGCCTTCGCCGGTGCCGCGGTTGATCGTCACGAATTCGCGGATCAGGTTGCGATGGCCGATCACCAGCTCGGTGCGCTCGCCGGCGAATTTCTTGTCCTGCGGCGCGCCACCGATCGAGGCGAACTGGCAGATGCGGTTGTCGCGGCCGATCCTGGTGGGGCCCTCGATCACCACGTGCGGACCGATCGTCGTGCCTTCGCCGATTTCCACCTCCGCACCGATCACGCTGTAGGCACCGACGGCGACGTTGCGCCCGATGACGGCGCCCGGATCGATCTGCGCGGTGGGATGGATCATTTGTCGGACCTCGCCGCGCACATCAGCTCGCAGCTCGCCACTTCCTTGCCATCGACCAGCGAGCGGGCTACGAACAGGCCCATGCCGCGCATCAGGCGCTTGAGCGAGACCTCCAGTCGCAGTTGGTCGCCGGGCACCACCGGCGCGTTGAAGCGCGCGTTGTCGACCTTGGCCAGGTAGAACAGCGGGCTGCCCTGGTCGCCCCTCATGCGGCTGGAGATCTGAGTCAGCAGGCCCGCCGCCTGCGCCATCGCCTCGACGATGAGCACGCCAGGCATCACCGGGTGGCCCGGGAAGTGGCCCAGGAAGAAGTGCTCGTTGATCGTGACGTTCTTGAGCGCCACCACGCTCTTGTCCGGCACCAGTTCGATCACGCGGTCGACCAGCAGGAACGGGTAACGGTGGGGCAGCAGATGCTGGATCTGCTCCACGTTCACCGGCATGTCCCACGTCGCGGGGGTATCACTCATCGTTACTGTCCTTCTCCAGCGCGGCCAGGCGGCGCGCGTACTCATCCAGGTGCTTGAAGCGGGCGGCGTTCTTGCGCCATTGCCGGTTGTCCTGCAGCGGCACGCCCGAGGAATACTCGCCTGGCTCGCGGATCGAATGCGTTACC
Source organism: Frateuria sp. (assembly GCF_035943815.1). GTDB lineage: Bacteria > Pseudomonadota > Gammaproteobacteria > Xanthomonadales > Rhodanobacteraceae > Frateuria_A. The sequence goes on along the minus strand of NZ_DASZBU010000015.1, from coordinate 191,344 downwards.
AGGCTCTTGGCGGTAATGGTAACCCGGTCGGCCAGTTCCAGATGCCCGAGCACGCCGGCATTGCCGCCGATCTGGCAATAGCGGCCGATCTTCGCGCTGCCGGCGACCGCCGCGCAGCCGGCCATGGCGGTGTGCGCGCCGATCAGCACGTTGTGGGCGATCTGGATCTGGTTGTCCAGGCGCACGTCTTCTTCGAGCACGGTGTCTCCCAGGGCGCCGCGGTCGATGGTGGTGTTGGCGCCGATCTCGCAGTCGTCGCCGATGCGCACGCCGCCCAGCTGGGGGATTTTCACCCAACCACCCCCATCAGGAGCGGCACGCTCGAAGGCCAGGCCGAAGCCATCCGATCCGATCACCGCGCCGGGATGCACCAGCACGCGCCTGCCCAGCGTGACGCGGATCACCAGGGTCACCCGCGCGACCAGCCTAGACTGCGCGCCCACCACGCAATCGGGGCCGACGATGCAGTGCGGGCCGAGGATGGCGCCATCCTCCACGACGGCGCCGTCCTCGATCACGCAATGCGGGCCGACGCTGGCGCTCGCACTGACCCTGGCGCTCGTGGCGACCACCGCGCTCGGATGGATGCCGCGCGGCGCGGCGGGCAGGCGTTCGAACAGCGCGGCGAGCCGGGCGTAGGCGACGTAAGGGTCGGCGGCCACCAGGGCGGCCGTGGGGCAGTCGGCCAGGCAGTCTTCGCGCAGCACGACCACGCCGGCACGGGTCGCCTTCATCTGCGCGGCGTACTTGCCGTTGGAAAGAAAGCTCAACTGGTCAGGCTGCGCCGAGGCCAGCGTGCCCACGCCGGTGATCCGCCGCGTGCCGTCGCCATGGAAGGCGAGGCCGAGCTTCCCGGCCAACTCGGCCACTGTGTAGTTGTGCTCGCTCATGGGCGCTCCGGTTGAGGCGGCCATTGTAGGCGAGGGCGCGCGGCCGCACGACGCCGCCGAGATCCGCCCCGCCCCAAACGAAAGGCGCGGCCCGCAGGCCGCGCCTCGGTCTTCATGCCGGCGGCCGGATCAGAACTGGCTGCCGAAGGTGAACTGGATGCGCTCCTCGTAATGGCGGTCTTCCGGCTTGGAGCGGATCGGCGTGGCGAAGTTGATGATCAGCGGGCCGATCGGTGCCTGCCACTGCAGGGCGATACCCGCCGAAGCGCGCAGCTCGCTCGCGTTGAAGCTCTGATAGTTGCGGAAGGCGTTGCCGACGTCGACGAAGGCGGACACGCGCGCGGTGTTGATGTCCTTGAGGAAGGGCAGCGGGATGAACACCTGCGCCGTGCCCAGCACCTTGAAAGCGCCGCCGATCGGCTGGGCGTACTGGTAGTAGCCGTTGGAGCAGGTGCCGTTGGCGCCGGGCACGCTGGTGGCGCCGGATGCGCCGATGCACACGCGCGGGCCCAGGGTGTTGTCCTGGAAGCCGCGCACGTCGCGCACGCCGCCCGAATAGAAGTTCTCCCAGAACGGGAAGTCGTACTTCTGGCCCGCCACGAAATCGCCGAAGGTGCGGCTGTAGGTCTGGCTGCCGTAGCTTTCGCCATAGCCGACCTGGCCGTCCAAATAAAGCACGAAGCCGCCGCCGATCGGCCAGTAGTGGTTGGCCTCGCCCATGAACTTCCAGTACTGCACGGTCGAGCCGGGCAGCGCCACCTCGGTGCTGGCCGAGAGCAGGCCGCCGCGGGTGGGCGCCCAGTAGCCGTTGCGGGTGTCGTGGTTCCAGCCCAGCGTGCCGGTCCAGGTATGGATGGTCCGGTTGCCGACCGCGTTCTGGTAGTCCACCAGCACCTGCGGGGTGACTCCCGGGTAGGTGTTGATCTTGTTGCTCGACAGGCCCATGCCCACGCGCAGGCCGTCGGTCTCGCTGATCGGGATACCCAGGTAGCTGGAGAACGACTTGGTGCTGTTCTGGTAGTTGGCGAAATCGGTATTGCCGTAGTCGGTCTTCGAGTAGGTGGCCGTGTAGCCGATGCCGATGCCGTTGTCGGTCAGGTACGGGTTGTAGTAGCTGGCGGTGACGCGAGAGTAGTAGCTCGAATGCTCCGCGCCCACGCTGAAGCTGTCGCCGGTGCCCAGAAAGTTGTTCTGAGACACCGAGGCGTTGAGGATCATGCCCGAGTACTGCGAGTAGCCCACGCCGAACATCAGGCTGCCGGCGGACTGCTCCTCCACCTTCACCGTCACGTCGACCTGGTCCTCGGTGCCGGGAACGCGCTGCTTGTCGATGTCGACCTTCTTGAAGTAGCCAAGGCGCTGCAGGCGGATCTTGGAGCGGTCGAGCGCGGCCTGCGAGTAGAAGGTGCCTTCGAGCTGGCGCATCTCGCGGCGCAGCACGTCGTCCTCGGTGCGGGTGTTGCCCTGGAACACCACGCGGCGCACGTACACGCGCTGGCCTGGCTCGATGTAGAGGGTCAGGTCGACGGTGCGCTTTTCCTTGTCCAGCTTCGGCACCGGGGTGACCTTGGCGTACGCGTAGCCGATATTGGCCAGGATCGCCTTGATCGCGTCGGAACTGGCTTCCACCGCCTTGCGGTTGAAGGTCTGGCCCTTCTTGATGAACACCAGCTGGCGCAGCATGTCTTCGGGCAGGATCAGCTCGCCCAGCAGGTGGACGTCCGAAACGGTGTAGATCTCGCCTTCCTTGACGCTCGCGGCGATGTACATGGCGCGCTTGTCAGGGGCGATGGTGACCTGGGTGGAATCAACGCCGAAGTCGGCGTAGCCGCGGTCCATGTAGTAGGACTGCAGCTTCTGCAGGTCGCCGGAAAGCTTTTCGCGCGAGTACTGGTCGTCCTTGGAGTACCACGACATCCAGTTGGTGGTGTCCGATTCGAAGTCCGCGCGGATCTGCTTGTCGGTGAAGGCGGTGTTGCCGACGATGTTGAGCTGCTTGATCTTCGCCGCCTTGCCCTCGCGGATCTCGATGTCGATCGCCACCCGGTTGCGGTCCAGGCGCGTGACGTGCGGATCGACCGAAACGTTGTACTTGCCGCGGTTGTAGTACTGGCGGATCAGCTCCTGCCGCACGCGGTCCAGCGAGAGGCGGTCGAAGGTCTCGCCCTCGGACAGGCCGATCTCCTTGAGGCCCTTGCGCAGGTCCTCTTCCTTGATGTCCTTGTTGCCGCGCAGCGAAAGCTTGGCGATGGAGGGGCGCTCGACCACCTTGATCACCAGGATGTTGCCCTCGCGCGAGAGTTCCACGTCGCTGAAGAACTTGGTCTGGTAGAGGGCACGGATCGCACGCTCGGCCTCGTCGTCGGTGAGGCGGTCGCCCTTGTTGATCGGCAGGTAGTTGTACACCGTGCCGGCCGAGATGCGGTTGAGGCCATCGATACGGATGTCGGAGACGACGAACGGCTCGAACGCCAGGGCGTTCGCGGAGAGTGAGGCGAGCAGGAGCAGGGCGGCGATACGCTTCATCGTCGATTCCGGTGGGTTATTCCGACGGGCGGCCTTGCGAGCCGTTCCGAGCATGGGCCTTGTGAGGGAGGAGGCGAGCCCCGTCCCGGAACGCATCCGCACCCGCCCGGGGCGTCGCTGCCGCCGGTAGGCCGATAGCCGCGGGGAAGGGCGCGCACGTCACGAAAGCAGGGTGCGGTGTATGTCGTTGTAGAACGCCAGTCCCATCAGCGTGAACAAAAGGACCAGGCCGATGTACTGGCCGATCATCTGGGTCCGCTCGCTTACCGGGCTGCCTTTGACCAACTCGATAAGGTAATACAGCAGGTGTCCGCCGTCCAAGACGGGGATCGGCAGCAGGTTGAGGATCGCCAGGCTCAGCGACACCAGAGCCAGGAAGTTGAGGAACCAGGGCAGGCCCATCTGTGCCGACTGGTTGGCGACCTGGGCTATGCCGATCACGCCGGAGAGGTTGCGGGTGGAGGCCTGCCCGCTGACCATCTTGCCGATCATGGTGAAAGTCTGGCGGGTGCTGTCCCAGGTGGCCTGCAGCGCGGCACGCAGCGCCCTGGCCGGGCCGTAGCGGCGCACCGCCCTCTCGGCGCCCACGCCCACCGACCACTGTTTCGGGCTTCCCTCCAGGGACTCCCACCGCGCCAGCACGGGCAGGTGCAGCAACTGCCCGTTACGCTGCACGGTGATGTCCAATTGCGGCGACTTGGGCGCCGCCTCCTTCACCGCCTTGGCGAAGGCCTCGAAGTCGGCCAGCGGCGTGCCGTTGACGGCTACCAGGACGTCACCGACCCGCATGCCGGCGCGCGCGGCCGGCTGGTCGGGCATCACCTGGCCGGCGATCGCAGGGAGCGGCGCGAGCTTCAGGCCCAATGTGTCGAAGTACTGGTCGATGCTGCGTCCGGCCGGCAGTTCCTGCAGCGGCAGCACCACGTCGCGTTGCCTGCCGTCGCGTCCACGAACGACCAATGGCAGCGGTTCGCGGCCGAGCAGGGCGGTGGCGACGTCGTCCATCGCATCGCTCATGGTGGTTACCGGCTCGCCATCCACGCGCAGCAGGCGGTCGCCGGCCTGGATGCCAGCCTTCGCGGCCATGCTGCCGGGCGCGGCGGTCACCACGGGCGCGGCGTCCGGGCGCCCCAGCATGAACATCAGCCACAGCGCGGCCACCGCGAAGACGAGGTTGAAGCCCGGGCCGGCGGCCACGATGGCGATGCGTTTCCACACGCTCTTGCTGGTGAATTCCACCTCGCGCAGGGCGGGGTCGACCTCGCCCTCGCGCGCGTCGAGCATCTTCACGTAGCCGCCCAGCGGGATCATCGCGACCTGGTATTCGGTGCCGTCGCGGCCGATCCGCCTCCAGAGCGCCCGGCCGAAGCCGACCGAGAAGCGCAGCACCTTGACGCCGCAGCGGCGCGCGACCCAGTAGTGGCCGAATTCGTGAAAGGTCACCAACACGCCCAGCGTGACCAGCAACCAGAACACCGAGCCGAAGAAGAGATTCATCGAAAACCTGGGGCAAAACTTCTTTGATGGTGCGAGCTTATCAGCAAGCCGTGCGCAACTTGCGTCGCGCGGCGGCACGCGCCCGCGCATCGCGTTCACGCAAGGTCGGGACATCGACCACGGGCTGGGGCGGCAGTTCCGCAAGCACGCCCTCGACCAGGTCGGCAATCGAGAGGAACGGCAGCGCGCCGGCCAGGAAGGCTTCCACTGCCACTTCGTTGGCCGCGTTGAGCATGGCTGGGGCGTCGCCGCCCTCGCGCAATGCTGCGAAGGCAAGCGCCAGGCACCGGAAGGTCTGAAGGTCCGGCTGCTCGAAGGCCAGCGGTGCGCAGGCGGTGAGGTCCAGCGGGGCCACACCGGCCTCGATGCGCTCCGGCCAGGCCAGCGCGTGGGCGATCGCCGTGCGCATGTCGGGGTTGCCCAGCTGGGCCAGCACCGAGCCGTCGACGTACTCGACCATCGAGTGGATCATGCTCTGCGGGTGCACCACCACCTCGATCCGCTCGGGTGCGGCGCCGAACAGGTGGTGCGCCTCGATCACTTCCAGGCCCTTGTTCATCAGCGTGGCCGAATCGACCGAGATCTTGCGGCCCATCACCCAGTTCGGATGCTTGCAGGCCTGCTCGGGGGTGACCCCGGCGAGCTCGGCGCGGCTCCTGCCGCGGAACGGGCCGCCGGAGGCGGTGAGGATCAGCCGGCGCACGCCCTTGGCATCGAGCTCGGGCCGGCCGCCGGGCAGGCACTGGAAGATCGCGTTGTGTTCGGAGTCGATCGGCACCAGCACGCCGCCGCCCTCGCGCAGCGCGGCCAGCAGCAGCTCGCCGGCCATCACGATCGATTCCTTGTTGGCCAGCAGCAGGCGTTTGCCCGCGCGGGCGGCGGCCAGCGTCGATTCCAGCCCGGCGGCGCCGACGATGGCGGCCACCACCGTGTCGCACAGCGGGCCGGCCGCCGCGGCGGTGATCGCCTCGGTGCCGCTGGCCACCTCGCAGCGCACGCCGGCGGCGGCGAGCCCGCGGGCGAGGGCGGCTTCCAGCGCGGGGTCGGCGATGATCGCCAGCTCCGGCCGGTGCACCGTGCACAGCGCGACCAGCGCCTCGACATTGCGGTGGGCGACCAGCACGCTGGCGCGGAAACGCTGCGGGTGGCGGGCGATCACGTCCAACGTGCTGCCGCCGATCGAACCGGTGGCGCCCAGCACGGCGACGCGGCGGGGCATGGCGACAGCTGCAGGTACCGTACTCATAGGCCCAGCAGCAGCTTGCCCAGCGCGAATACCGGCACCGCGGCGAACACGCTGTCCATGCGGTCGAGCAGGCCGCCGTGGCCGGGGAACATGCGGCCCGAATCCTTCACCTTGGCGTGGCGCTTCATCAGGCTCTCGACCAGGTCGCCGACGATCGATGCGGCCACCGTGACGACCGCCAGCAGCGCCAGGCCGAGCAGGCGCACCCCGTCGGTACCGAGCAGCCAGCCGCCGACCAGCATGACCAGCGCGCCCGCGGCGAATGCCCCGTACACGCCTGCCCAGGTCTTGCCGGGACTGATGTTGGGCGCGAGCTTGCGCTTGCCCAGGAAGCGCCCGCTGAAGTACGCGCCGATGTCCGCCGCCCAAACCACAAGCAGGGTCAGCAGGGTCCACCACTGGCCGTTGGGTTCGCCTGCGTGGATGGTCAACAGGCCGACGAAGGCGGGAACGGTCACCAGCACACCGGCCGCCAGCTTGATGTTGCGGTTCTCCGGCGTGGGCGCGGCGGCGAAGGCGAAATGCTTGAGCCACAGGCAGGCGAGCGCCCACCAGGCGACGCCGACGACCAGCAGCGCGGGCCACAGCAGCGTCGCGCGCAGCCACCAGAGCACGGCGAACAGGGCCAGCGCCACGCCGAGCAGCGCGCCGCGCACGGGCCGGTGCCGCAGGCCGGACAGACGCGTCCATTCCCACAGCCCGGCGAGCAACGCCAGCGCCACCACGAGCGCGAACAGCCAGGTCCAGCTGGGCGGCAGCAGGATGACCAGAATCACCAGGGGCGCAAGCAGCAGGGCAGTGAGGGTGCGTTGGAGCAGCATCGAGGGTCCTTCGGTTATCGCCCGATCATACGGATTCAGGCGATCTGCTCGCCGGTGCGCCCGTAGCGGCGTTCGCGGCGGGCAAAGTCCTCGATGGCGCGTGCCAGGCATGCCTGGTCGAAATCCGGCCACAAGGTATCGGTGAAATACAGCTCCGCGTAAGCGATCTGCCAGAGCAGGAAGTTGCTGACGCGTACCTCGCCGCCGGTGCGGATGAACAGGTCCAGCGGCGGCAGTTCGGCCAGGCTGGTCCAGCCGCCGAAACGCGCCTCGTCGATGTCCTCGATGCCCAACTGGCCCTGCGTCACGGCAATGGCCGCCTGGCGCGCGGCATGCACGATGTCCCAGCGCCCGCCGTAGTTGACGGCCACGTTCAGCGCAAGCTTGAGGTTGTCGGCGGTGCGCGCCATCGCCAGCTCCATGCGCTTGCGCAGTTCGGCGTTGAACGCGTTGAGGTCGCCGATGAAGCGCAACCGCACGCCCTGCTCGTGCAGTTCGTCGACCTCCTTGTCCAGCGCACGCAGGAACAATTCCATCAGGGCGCCGACTTCCTCGTCCGGGCGGCGCCAGTTCTCGCTGGAGAAGGCGAACAGCGTGAGCGCCTCCACGCCCTGGCGCAGGCAGCCTTCCACGACTTCCCGCACCGCCTTGCGGCCGGCGTTGTGGCCGAAGCTGCGCGGGCGCAGGCGCGCCTTCGCCCAGCGGCCGTTGCCGTCCATCACGATGGCGATGTGGCGGGGGATGCTCATGGCTGTGCGCGCTTTCTTCCTTCTCCCCCGTCCCTCATCAGCAACGGGGGCGAAGGTGCCCCGAAGGGTCGGATGAGGGGGCCGGGCTCGCCGGGAAGCTCGTCTACGCGAGCCCTGATAAGGGCTTCCCGCAATAGCAGCCCCTTACCCCGGCCCTCTCCCCCCCCACTCATAAAAGACGGGGGGGAGGGAGCAAAGCAAAGGAGCCTCGTAGCGTTCATGGCAATGAGCGGGACGCCGCTCAAATCGCCATCAGCTCATCTTCCTTGGCCTTGACCACGGCATCGACTTCCTTGACGAAGCGGTCGGTCAGCTTCTGGATCTCGTCGTCGGCGCGGCGCTCTTCGTCCTCGCTGATCTGCTTGTCCTTGAGCAGGTCCTTGACCTTCTGCATGGCGTCGCGGCGGATGTTGCGGATGGCGACCTTGGCGTTTTCGCCCTCGTGCGCCACGTGCTTGGCCAGCTCCTTGCGGCGCTCCTCGGTCAGCGGCGGCATGTTCAGGCGGATCACGGTGCCGGCGGTGGTCGGCGTCACGCCGACGTCGGAGGCCATGATCGCCTTCTCGATCGGCCCGACCATGCTCTTCTCGAACGGCGAGATCTGGATCGAACGCGCGTCGGCCAGCGACACCGAGGCGACCTGGTTCAGCGGCATGTCCGAGCCGTAGTAGGGCACCTTGATGTGGTCGACCAGCGCGGTGCTGGCGCGGCCGGTGCGCAGGCGGGTCAGGTCGTGCTTGAGCGCGTCGATGCTCTTGCCCATGCGGGTCTGGGCATCGGTCTTGATGTCGTTGAGCATGGGGGTCACCCGGCGTTGCGTGAAGCTGGCGAGTATAGCAGCGCGATCGCGCGGCCGGCCTGTCAGCTGGCCGTGACCAGCGTGCCGACCGACTCGCCCTGCATGATCCGCATGAGGTTGCCCGGCACGGTCATGTCGTAGATGCGCAGCGGCATGCCGTGGTCGCGGCACAGGGCGATCGCGGCGGTGTCCATCACCTGCAGGTTGCGCTGGATCACCTCGTCGTAGGTGAGCTGCTCGTAGCGGGTGGCGCTGGCATCCCGCGCCGGGTCGGCGGTGTAGACGCCGTCGACCTTGGTCGCCTTCAGCAGGAGGTCCGCGCCGATCTCCACCGCGCGCAGGGCGGCGGCCGAGTCGGTGGTGAAGAACGGGTTGCCGGTGCCGGCGGCGAACAGCGCGATGCGGCCCTTCTCGATGTGGCGGATCGCGCGGCGGCGGATGAAATCCTCGGAAACGTCATGGATCTGGATTGCGCTCATCACACGCGCGTAGCCACCGCGCTTCTCGATCGCGTCGGCCATCGCCAGCGCGTTCATCACGGTGGCAAGCATGCCCATGTGGTCGCCGGTCACCCGGTCCATGCCGGCCGCGGCCAGGCCCGCGCCGCGAAAGATGTTGCCGCCGCCGATCACCACGCCCACTTCCACACCGGCCTTGCGCACCTCGATGATCTCGTTGGCCAGGCGGCCGATCACCTTGGGGTCGATGCCGTAGTCCGCCTCGCCCATCAGCGCTTCACCGGAGAGCTTGAGCAGGATGCGGCGGTACTTGGGCTGGTCGCTCATGAGGTCTCCGGATTGGAAGGTAAACCGCCACATTGTAGCCGCGCGGCGATGCCCCGTCAGGCGCGTGACGGCGCGGTCGGGAAGAATCGTTCATGCTGCACGCCCTGCTGCCAACGACCGGAGTTCCCAATGCATATCGGCGCGATCGCCCTGTTGGTGCGCGACTACGACGAGGCCATCGCGTACTTCACCGGATGCCTCGGCTTCACGCTGATCGAGGATGCGCCGCAGGGGCCGGACAAACGCTGGGTCGTCGTGGCGCCACCCGGATCGCATGAGGCGTGCCTGCTGCTGGCCAAGGCGGCCGACCCGCGGCAGTTGCACGCGGTGGGCAACCAGTCGGGCGGGCGTGTCTTGCTGTTCCTGGAGACGGAGGACTTCCGGGCCAGTTACGAGGCGATGCGGGCCATGGGAGTGCGGTTCTGCGAGGCGCCGCGCGAGGAGGCGTACGGCACCGTCGCCGTGTTCGAGGATCTGTACGGCAATCGCTGGGACCTGTTGCAGCCCCGGCGCTAGCCGAGTCGGAGGGGGGCGCAATCAGGCTGCCGGCACAAAAAAAGGCCGCGGTTGCCCGCGGCCTTTTTTCGTGCGATGCGGGTGGCAGTTACGCCAGACCGGCCTGCTTCATCACTTCGGCGTGGAAATCCTCTTCCACCTTCTCGATGCCCTCGCCGACGGCCAGGCGTACGACCTGCTGCACGTCGGCGCCTTCCTTCTTCAGCGCCTCGCCCACGGTCGTGTTGGTGTCCAGCACGTAGGCCTGGCCGAGCAGGGTGACTTCGGAGACGATCTTGTTGATCTTGCCGGAGATGATCTTCTCCAGGATCTCGGCCGGCTTGGCCTTGTCCTTGTCGGACATCTGGCTCAGCGCGATTTCCTTTTCCTTGGCGATGAAGTCGGCCGGGACGTCCTCGGCACGCACGTACGGCGGGTTCATCGCCGCCACGTGCATCGCCACGCCCTTGGCCAGCTCCTCGGAGCCGCCCTTGAGCGCCACCAGCACGCCGATGCGGCCGCCGTGGATGTAGCTGCCGATCTTGCCGTCGGTCTGCACGCGTGCCATGCGGCGCACTTCGATCTTCTCGCCGATGGTGGCGACCAGGCCCTTGGCGGCCTCTTCCACGCTGGTCGCGCCCGGGTAGGCGGCGGCGTTCAGCGCGGCCACGTCAGTGGCGCCGGACTTCAGCGCGACGTCGGCGACGGTGTCGCTGAACTTGACGAAGTCGGGATTCTTGGTGACGAAGTCGGTCTCGCAGTTGACCTCGACCAGCACGGCGGCGCCGTCCTTGTGGGCCGAGACGATGCGGCCTTCGGCGGCGACGCGGCTGGCTTTCTTGTCGGCCTTGGCCAGGCCCGACTTGCGCAGCCATTCCATCGCCACTTCGATGTCGCCGTTGTTCTCGACCAGCGCCTTCTTGCATTCCATCATGCCGGCGCCGGAGCGCTCGCGCAGCTCCTTGACCAGTTGTGCGGAGATATTGCTCATCTCAAATCCTCGAATCTTGGCGCGCCGTGGGGAAAGCCGCCACGGCGCAGGGTGAAAGGCTTACTCGGCGGTTTCGGACTGCTCGCGACCGCCACGGCCGCGGCCGCCGTCACGACGCGGCGCGCCGGCGCCCTTCTTGGCCGGACCACGGTTGTCGCGCTCGCGACGCGCCGGGGCGGCCTTGCGCTCGTCCTTGGCGACCGGGTTGCCTTCCTCGTCCAGCTCGACGAACTCGTTGGCGTCGCCATGGGCGGCGTCCGGAGCGGCGGCCTTACCTTCCAGGATCGAGTCGGCGGCGGCGCGGGCGTACAGCTGGATCGCGCGGATCGCGTCATCGTTGCCCGGGATGGCGTAGTCCACCAGTTCGGGGTTGTAGTTGGTGTCAACGACGGCGATAACCGGGATGCCGAGCTTCTTCGCTTCCTGCACCGCGATGTCTTCATGGCCGATGTCGATCACGAACAGCGCGTCGGGCAGGCGGTTCATGTTCTTGATGCCGCCCAGCGAGTTCTCCAGCTTCTCGCGCTCGCGGCGACGGGCCAGCACTTCGTGCTTGACCAGCTTCTCGAACGAGCCGTCGGTCTCGGCCGCTTCCAGTTCCTTCAGGCGCGCGACCGACTGCTTGACGGTGCGGAAGTTGGTCAGCATGCCGCCCAGCCAGCGGGCGGTGACGAACGGCATGCCGGCGCGGGCGGCCTCTTCGGCCAGCGGCTCGCGGGCCGAGCGCTTGGTGCCGACGAACAGGATGGTGCCGCGCTTCTGCGCCAGGCCCGACAGGAAGTTCATCGCGTCGGTGAACAGCGGCAGGGTCTTTTCGAGGTTGATGATGTGGATCTTGCCGCGAGCGCCGAAGATGTACGGGGCCATCTTCGGGTTCCAGTAACGGGTCTGGTGACCGAAATGCACGCCAGCTTCGAGCATCTGGCGCATGGTGACTTGAGCCATGGTGGTATTCCTGATTGTTGGGCCATACAAGGAACGGCCCAGGGGGTTGGGACCTCCACGCATCCCCGGCTTCGACCGCGGCCCGTTGAAGACGGCCCGCGGCACCCCGAAGGCGGTGCCGATGCGTGTGTGGCGTTGGTTGGGCTTGGCAGCGCATGGGCGCTACAATCCCGTTTCGTCTTGCGCCCGCGGACCTTCTCGAAGGTCTTCAACGGCTTGCAAAACCGTGTAATTGTAGCCGGCGCGCCGGCTTCGCGGCAAGCTGCCGGCCTTACGGCACCGCCGCGCCCTCCGAAGCGGATTCCATGGCCATCACCCTCAAATCTTCCCAGGACCTCGAAGGCATGCGCGTCGCCGGCAAGCTGGCGGCTGAAGTGCTGGCGCTGCTCAAGGAGCACGTCAAGCCCGGTGTCACCACCGAGGATCTCGATCGGATCGCCTACGAGCACATCGTCAAGGTGCAGAAGGCGGTGCCCGCCAACGTGGGCTACAACGGCTTTCCCAAGACGCTGTGCACCTCGGTCAACCACGTGATCTGCCATGGCATTCCTACGCCGGGCAAGGTGCTCAAGGACGGCGACATCGTCAATCTGGACGTCACCGTCATCAAGGACGGCTGGCACGGCGACACCAGCCGCATGTATTTCGTGGGCGCGCCCTCGGTGCTGGCCAGGCGCCTGGTGGACACCACCTACGAGGCGATGATGCGCGGTATCGAGCAGGTCCGCCCGGGCGCCCACCTGGGCGACATCGGCCACGCGATCCAGAAGCATGCCGAGGCGGCCGGCTTCTCGGTGGTGCGCGAGTACTGCGGCCACGGCATCGGCAAGGTCTATCACGACGAGCCGCAGGTGCTGCACTACGGCAAGCCCGACACCGGCGTGGAACTCAAGAAGGGCATGACTTTCACCGTCGAGCCGATGATCAACGCCGGCAAGCCGCATACCCGGCAGCTGCCGGACGGCTGGACGGTGGTCACCAAGGACCACTCGCTCTCGGCGCAGTGGGAGCACACGGTGGCGGTGACCGACGACGGCTTCGAGATCCTGACGCCCTGGCCGGACGCCTGAGGCAGGGCCCGCGACCACGCCGCTTCCAGCGCAGGCCGTTTAAGCTTCCTGCGTGAGCACCGCGCCTTCCATCCCCGCACTGCCCCGCCTGCCGCCTGCGGTCCCTCGCTCGGGCGTGTCGGTGGAGGCGCGCCATGCGCTGCGTCAGCTACTGGAGGACATCGACCGCGCGCTCGCCACCGCCTTCCGCCACGGCGCCGATGCCGGCGCGCTGGCCAGGCGCCGGGGCGAAGCGGTCGGGCGCGTCGTCGCCCATGTATGGACCGCCTGCCTGGGCGAAGCCGACGGCGCGGCGTTGTTTGCCGTCGGCGGCTTCGGCCGCGGCCTCTTGTTCCCCCATTCGGACGTCGACCTGCTGGCGTTGGTGCGCGAAGCGCAGCCGCCGCGCCTGCGCGCGCTGGAGCAGTGCTTTGCCACGCTGTGGGACGTGGGCCTGAAGGTCGGCCACGCGGTGCGCGATCCGGCGCAGTGCCGCGCCCTCGCCACGCGGGAGGCCAGTGTGTTCACCAGCCTGCTCGACGCGCGCCGGCTGGCCGGCGACCCCGCGATGGACGCGGAGCTGCACGCGATCGTGGACGATCCGGCATTGTGGCCACCGGCCGCCTACCTGGCCGTGCGCCTGGCCGAGCGCGATGCGCGCCACGCGCGCTACGACGACACTGCCTACAACCTCGAGCCCAACCTCAAGGAAGGCCCAGGCGGCCTGCGCACGCTCGATGCGCTGCGTTGGCTCGGCCAGCGCCTGGCGCACGCCGACGGCTTCGAGGCGATGGCCGGCGAGGGCCTGCTCGATCCGGCCGAGCGCGCCACGCTGGAGCAGTCCGAGGCCACCCTGCGCCGCTACCGCTACGCACTGCACCTGGAGGCCGGCCGCGCCGAGGAGCGGCTGCTGTTCGACTATCAGCGTGCACTGGCCGCGCGACTGGGCTTCGTCGACGAGCACGCCACCAACCTTGGCGTGGAGCAGTTCATGCAGGGCTATTACCGCGCGGCCAGCCAGGTCGAGCGCCTGGGCGTGCAGATCGTCGAGCGCTTCGAGGAAATGCTCGAGCCGCCGCAGGCGCCGGTGGCGGTCGGCGAGCATTTCCTGCGCTATGGCAGGCGGCTGGCGGCGCGCGATCCGGAGCTGTTCGTACGAGAGCCGGCCGCGCTGGTGGAGGCCTTCATCGCGCGCCTGGGCGAACCGGGCATCGTCGGCTTTACCGCGCAGACCATGCGCCGCATCCACCAGGCGACCGCGCTGCACGACGGCGCGCTGGCCACCGACCGCGAAGTGCTGGCGGCCTTCCTGCGCCTTCTGCGGCGCGGCGCACGCGCCGTGGATGCACTGTGGCGGATGAACCGCCACGGCCTGCTGGCGGCGATCCTGCCTGCCTTCGGCCGCGTGTTCGGCCGCATGCAATACGACCTGTTCCACGTCTACACGGTCGACGAGCACACCTTGCGCGTGCTGGACAACGTGGCGCGCTTCGCCGATCCGCACGCGCAGGCGCAGTTCCCGCTGGCCTGCGAGATCTGGCCCACGCTGCCCACGCCCGAGGTGCTGCTGCTGGCGGCGCTGTTCCACGATATCGCCAAGGGTCGCGGCGGCGACCACTCGGTGCTGGGCGAGGAAGAGGCGCGCGCGTTCTGTGCGAAGCTCGGCCTGCCGCCCAACGACGTCGAACGCGTCGCCTGGCTGGTGCGCCACCACCTGGTGATGAGCGTGACTGCGCAGCGCCAGGACATCACCGACCCGGACGTGGTGGCGCGCTTCGCCGAGGTGGTGGAGAACCGCGAACAGCTGGGCCAGCTCTATCTGCTCACCATCGCCGACATCATCGGCACCAGCCCCAAGCTGTGGAACGGCTGGAAGGACCGCCTGCTGGCCGATCTCTACAGCGCCACCCGCTACGCGCTGCGCAGCGACGTGGAGCTGCCGCGCGACGCTGCCACCCGGGTGCGCGAATGCCAGGACTACGCGCTGCCGCTGCTCGAGGCGGACGGTTTCGACGCGGCCACGGTGAGGGGGGTATGGGCCGGCTTCCCGCAGGCGAGCTTCCTGCGCCACCGGCCCGAGCAGATCGCCTGGCAGACCGCGGCGGTCCTGCGCGCGGAAGGCGCCTTGCCGCTGATCGCGGTGCATCCGCTCTCGGTGCGCGGTACCACCGAGCTGTTCGTCTACACGCCCGACCGCGACGGCCTGTTCGCCACCGTCACGGCGATGCTCGACCGCCTGCGCCTGTCGGTGGTGGAGGCACGCGTGCTGGTCTCGCCACACGGCATGGCGCAGGACACCTTCCTGCTGCTGGACACCGAAACCCAACAGCCGGCCACGCCGGCGCGCGCGGAGGAACTGCAGCAGCGCCTGGCCCGCGCGCTGGCGCAGACGGTGCCGGTGCATCCGGCCCGCCGCAGCGCTTCGCGGCAGCTGAGGCATTTCCAGATGACGCCGCGGATCGGCTTTCACGCCGCCGGCGGGCGCACCCAGCTGGCGCTGGTCTGCACCGACCGGCCCGGCCTGCTCGCCGCCGTGGCGCAGGCGATGGTCGAGGCGCAGGTGCGCGTGCACGACGCACGCATCGCCACCTTCGGCGAACGGGTGGAGGATTTCTTCCAGCTCACCGACCGCAGCGACGCGCCGCTGGACGAGGCCCAGCAGGAACGACTGCGCCAAGCCTTGCTGGCCCGGCTGGGGCAACGCTGAGCCCGGACTGCGGTTCGGCGGCAGTGCCCGCCTGGCGGTGCGATGCGTTCAGACGCGAGCCTCTTCGCCCCACAACGCTTCCATGCCGACCTCGATGTCCAGCGCGGCCAGGTTTACCACTTCGGCGATGGCGTGCGCTTCCACGTCGCCGCGGCGGCGGATCGGTCTGCCCATGCGCAGGCCGTCGTGCGTGGTGAGCGAGGCCACTACCGGCTGGTGTCCGGCCGGGCCGCGCTGCACCACCACCGCCACCGAACCGTTGCGCAGGCGAACGCCGGTGCCGGGCGGGTAGATCCCCAGTGTCTTGATGAACGCCCTGGCCAGGCGCTCGTCCAGCGCCTGGCCTTCGTTGAGGAACAGCCGGCGCAGCGCCAGCGTGGACTGCAGCGGCGGACGGTAGTCGCGGGCGGACACGCGCGCGCAGTAGACGTCCGCCAGCGCCAGCAGGCGCGCCGGTCGGCCGATCTCCTCGCCGCGCTTGCCGCCCGGGTAGCCGCTGCCGTCGGCGCGTTCGTGGTGGTCGCGCACGGCATTGAGCCAGGCGGCGCTGGTGATGCCGTGGTCGCGCAGGCGCACCACGCCGAGCTGGCAGTGCGCGCGCACCGCTGCCTGCTGTTCGTCGGAGAGCGGGCCTTCGAGCGCGACCAGCTCGTCGTGCAGGCCGAACATGCCGATGTTCATGGTCAGGGCGGCACAGACGGTGGCCGCCAGCTCGGTGGCGTCCAGTTCCAGCGCGCTGCCGGTGAGCTGGCAGGCGATGGCGGTGTTGACCGCGTGGCGGGCGCCGTAGGGGCCATCGGCCTGCAGCAGAATGCTGGCCAGCGCCACGTCGGGGTTGCGCCGGCAGGCCTCGCGCACTTGCTCGGCGATGTCGGCCAGCGTGCCGGGAAAATCCGTGGGGGCCGGATAGGACAACAGCGCCTGCAGCCGCTCGCGCGCTTCGTGCACCAGCGCCAGCGGCGAGGGTGCCGGCGGCAGGAACGGCCCACGGCATTCTTCTTCGGAGCCATAGAACAGGCCGTGCTGCAGCAGCTTCTCCATCTGCGCCTGGCTGCCGATCACCTGGCCCAGGGGCAGCAGCAGCTTGCCTCTGGCGTCGTAGGCGTTGAAGCGCAGTGGCTGGCCGACGGTCAGTTCGGCCGGGTCGATCGGACGCCGTGGCATGGGAATCTCCTGGACCCGCGCGCCGCAAGGGCGGTGGGAGCGATTGAAAGATCGGCCACCGCGTGGCGAACTTGAGCACCCGGTCACGGTCGGACGGCGCTTCGTATACTTGCCTTTCGGCGCCATCCCCACCCGCGAGCCTTTCATGCCAGCCATCGACACCCTGATCGACCACGCCTTCGAACGCCGCAACGAGCTCAGCCAGAGCGAGATCGAAACCCACCTGCGCCCGGCGCTCGCCCAAGTGATGGACCTGCTCGAATCGGGCGAACAGCGCGTGGCCGAGCCGGACGGGCAGGGCGGCTGGAAGGTCAACCAGTGGCTGAAGAAAGCCGTACTCCTGTATTTCCGCATCAACGGCAACCGCGTGGTCGACGGCGGCCCGGCGCTGGCCTTCGACAAGGTCCCGCTGCGCTTCGGCCACGGCAACGACATGGAGCTGGAAAGCCTCGGTGCCCGCGTGGTGCCCGGCGCGCTGGTGCGCCGCGGCGCGCACATCGCCAGGGACGCGGTGCTGATGCCGAGCTACGTGAACATCGGCGCCTACGTGGGGGCGGGCACGATGGTCGACACCTGGGCCACGGTCGGCTCCTGCGCGCAGATCGGCGCGCGCGTGCACCTGTCCGGCGGCGTAGGCATCGGCGGCGTGCTGGAGCCGCTGCAGGCCAACCCCACGATCATCGAGGACGACTGCTTCATCGGCGCGCGCTCGGAGGTGGTCGAGGGCGTGGTGGTGGAGAAGGGCAGCGTGATCGGCATGGGCGTTTTCCTGGGCCAGTCCACCCGCATCTACGATCGCGCCACCGGCGAGGTCAGCTACGGCCGCGTGCCGGCCGGCAGCGTGGTGGTGGCCGGCAGCCTGCCGGCCAAGGACGGCAGCCACAGCCTGTACGCGGCGATCATCGTCAAGCGGGTGGACGAGAAGACGCGGGCGAAGACCGGCATCAACGAACTGCTGAGGAGCGCTCAATGAGCGTCACGCTATACGGCCTGCCCAACTGCGACACCTGCAAGAAGGCGCGCAACTGGCTGGCGCGCTTCGAGGTGCCGCACGCGTTTGTCGACTACCGCGCCAACCCCGTGCCGGCGGCCACGCTCAAGGCCTGGGCGCAGCAGCTGGGCGGCTGGGAGAAGCTGGTCAACAAGGCCGGCACCACCTGGCGCAACCTGCTGCCGCAGCGCAAGAACCCGGGCAGCGATCCGGAATGGACCCTGCTGTTGAAGGAATATCCCGCGCTGGTGCGCCGGCCGGTCGTGGTGCAGGAAGACGGTGCGGTGAGCGTGGGCTTCACCGACAACGGCTTCAAGAAGCTGTTCGGCCGGTGAGCGCCCAAGCCACCGATGAGGCGCCGATGAGCGACGTGCTCGACCTTGCCTGCGACCTGATCGCCCGCCGCTCGGTCACCCCCGAGGATGCCGGCTGCCAGGCGCTGGTCGCCGGACGCCTCGTCGCCGCCGGCTTCGCCATCGAGCAACTGCGCTACGGCGAAGTGGACAACCTCTGGGCCACGCATGGCGGCGATGGCCCAACGCTGGTCTTCCTCGGCCATACCGATGTGGTACCCAGCGGACCGGAAGAGGCCTGGAGTTCGCCTCCTTTCGATCCGACGCTGCGTGGCGGGCGCCTGTACGGCCGCGGCGCGGCGGACATGAAGGGCTCGGTCGCCGCCATGGTGGTGGCGCTGGAGCGCTTCGTCGCCGCGCACCCCCGGCATCGGGGACGGGTCGCGCTGCTGCTGACCAGCGACGAGGAGGGCCCGGCCAACCTCGACGGCGTGCGCCGCGTGGCCGAGGCCTTCCGTGCGCGCGGCGAGCGGCTGGACTGGTGCGTGGTGGGCGAACCCTCGTCCAAGGAGCGGCTGGGCGACCTCGTCCGCGTGGGCCGGCGCGGTTCGCTCTCGGGCACGCTCGTCGTGCGTGGCGTGCAGGGCCACGTGGCCTATCCGGAAAAGGCCAGCAACCCGATCCACGCCTTCGCGCCCGCGCTGGCCGAGTTGGCCGCCACGCGCTGGGACGAGGGCAATGCCGATTTCCCGCCGACCTCGTTCCAGGTGTCCAACCTCAACGCCGGCACAGGCGCCACCAACGTGATCCCCGGCACGCTGGCGGCGCAGATCAACTTCCGCTACTCGACCGCCAGCACGGCCGCCGACCTGCGCGCGCGCGCCGAGGCGATCCTGGATCGCCATGGCCTGGACTGGCAGTTGGATTGGAACCTTTCCGGCGAGCCGTTCCTGAGCCGCGCCGGCGGACGCCTGCGCGAAACCGTGCGCGCCCTGTGCCTGGACCTGTGCGGCGTGGAGCCGGAGCAGAGCACCGGCGGCGGCACCTCGGACGGGCGCTTCATCGCGCCGCTGGGCGCCGAGGTGGTGGAGCTGGGGCCGGTCAACGCGACCATCCACAAGGTGGACGAGTGCGTGGCAGTGGAGGAACTGGAGCGGTTGCCGGGGCTTTACCAGGCGATCTGCGAGCGGTTGCTCGGGTAGCTTGGGGTCGCGCCCAAAGGCGCCCCCATCCGCCTGTCGGCACCTTCCCCCGTTTACGGGGGAAGGTGCGTCTTCGAGCATTCCACCGATCCTTCCCCCGTTTACGCGGAAGGTGCCCGAAAGGGTGGATGGGGGCTCTTAGCGAGAGGCCGCTCAGCCGCCCCCTTTCATCCGCAAGCCGCCGCGCGCGCCAGCATTACGCTGCGTTCCTGCGCATTGCGGGTGAGCCCGGCGGCGCGCTCGAATTCGGCGCGAGCCTCGCTCGGCCGATCGAGCCTGGCGAGCAGATCGCCGCGCACGGCCGGAAGCAGGTGGTAGCTGGCGAGCGAAGGCTCCGCGCGCAGCGCATCGACCAGCGCCAGCCCCGCGGCCGGCCCCTCGGCCATCGCCACGGCGACGGCGCGGTTGAGTTCCACCACCGGCGAAGGCGCCACCTGCGCGAGCCGGGCGTAGAGCGCGGCGATGCGCGGCCAGTCGGTGGCATCGGCGGTGGCGGCGCGGGCGTGGCAGGCGGCGATCGCGGCTTGCAGCGCGTAGGGACCATCGGCGCCGCCGAGCCTGCGCGAACGCTCGAGCGCATCCAGGCCGCGGTGGATCAGCAACTGGTCCCACAGCGCGCGGTTCTGGTCCATCAGCAGCACCGGGCGGCCCTGCGCATCGGTGCGCGCGCGCGCGCGCGAGGCCTGGATCTCCATCAGCGCCAGCAGGCCCAGCACCTCGCTCTCGCGTGGCATCAGCCCGGCCAGCGTGCGGCCCAGTCGCAGCGCCTCCTCGCACAATGCCGGGCGCATCCAGTCCTCGCCCGTGGTGGCGGTATAGCCCTCGTTGAAGATCAGGTAGATCACGCCCAGCACAGCGGCCAGCCGACCGGAAAGCTCCTCGCCGCGCGGCACCTCGAAGGGCACGCGCTTGTCGGCCAGCGTGCGCTTGGCGCGCACGATGCGCTGGGCGATGGTCGGTTCGGCAGCGAGGAAGGCGCGCGCGATCTCCTCGGTGGTGAGGCCGCCGAGCAGGCGCAGGGTGAGCGCGACCTGGGCCTCGGTCGACAGCGCCGGATGGCAGGCGGTGAAGATCAGCCTGAGCAGGTCGTCGCCGATGTCGTCGTCGAGCGCTTCCAGGTTGGGCATGGTGAACGCCTCGTGCTCCGGATCGCCGTCCAGTGCCGCGTGCTTGCGCTCGACCAGCTGGCGGTGCCGCAGCACGTCGATGCCGCGCCGCTTGGCCGCGGTCATCAGCCAGGCGCCGGGGTTGTCCGGCACACCGGCGGTCGGCCAGCGCTCCAGTGCGGCGACCAGCGCGTCCTGTGCCAGCTCCTCGGCGAGGTCGATGTCGCGCACCACGCGGATCAGCGCGGCGACCAGCTTGGGCGCCTCGAGGCGCCAGACGGTTTCGATGGCACGGTGGGTGTCGGCTTGGCTCATCCCACGATCAGACCATCGCCGGCGGGAGGCGGCAAGTGGACGCCCGCCGGCGGTGTGCGTGTCGATGGCGCGAACCCGGCCTCGCCCGCCGTGGATTCTAGGCAGGCATCAGATCTTTCCGGCCAGCTCTCCGCGCATGCGTTCTTCCGCTGCGCGCAGCTCCGGGGTCAAGGCCTCGCCGAAGTCGTCGGCCTCCAGCAGCGGGCGGATCTCGATGGCGCAATCGCCCTCGAACGGTGCCGGGCAGCGGCGCGCCCATTCCAGCGCCTCGTCCATCGAGCGCACCTGCCACAGCCAGAAGCCGGCGATGAGTTCCTTGGCCTCGGCGAAGGGCCCGTCGACCACGCTGCGGCGGCCGCCGGCGAAGACCATCCGCTTGCCCTGCGAGCTGGGCTTGAGCCCTTCGCCGGCCAGCATCACGCCGGCCTTCACCAGTTCCTCGTTGAACGCCGTCATCTGCGCCAGCAGCTTCTGGCTGGGCATCACGCCAGCCTCCGATTCGGCCGTCGCGCGGACCATCACCATGCATCGCATACGTTTCTCCCGCTCCCATGCCGGCAAGGGCCGGCTTGCGTTGATACGACGCTCCACCGGGCGGGAATTCGACATGTCCTCAGCGCGGCCCTTCGCGCCGGGCATACTCGCCCGGGGGGCGGCCGACCAGACGCGTGAAGTCGCGGATGAAATGCGCCTGGTCGAAATAGCCCAGCGAGAGCGCGAGCCCGACCCAGTCGACGGCGCGCCCATCCTGCACCTGCGCGATCGCCTCGTGCAGGCGGTAGCGGCTGATCACCCACTTGGGCGCCACGCCCACGTAGCGGCCGAACAGGCGCTGCAGGCTGCGCACGCCCAGCTCCGCCCGGCTCGCCAAGGCCTGCACCGAGCGCAGCGCCGGATCGGCGGCGACCTCGGCCACCAGCGCCGCCAGCCGCGCCGCCTGCGGATCCGGCGGCGGCAGGTGGGCTAGCAGTTGGCGCTCGGCGGCGGCCGCCATCGCTTCCATCCCATCGCAGGCGAGCACGTCCGCTTCCAGCGTGGCGGCGCCTGGCAGCACGGCGACTATCGGCAGCGAGCGATTGGCCAATGTGGCCACCGGACGGCGCAGGAAAGGGTAGAACCCGCCCGCGCGGAACTTGATGCCGAATACGCAGCCGCGCTCTTCCAGGACCCGCTCGAAACGCCCTTCGTGCACGCCATGGATGCCCGACCGCCCCCGCTCGAGCACCAGTTGCACGTTCGGATGCGGCAGGGTTTCCTGGGTCTGTGGCGGCCGCCCTCGCAGGTCCCAGCGCACGCGCCAGTAGTGCTCGACGAAGGGCGCGAGCGCGGGACCCGGGGCCTGGCGCCGGTGTTCGAGGTCACCTTCCAGGCGCGGATGCAGCACACCGCGGGGCTTGCCCAGGTCCGCCGTCACGGCTGTCGCCTTTTTCCAATCACCGGACGCGCTCCTGAGCTGCAATGTGAGGCACGCGATGGTAGGGCAAGCTGCGCCATCATCGCGGCCATCGACCATGCCAGGAGAACCCATGCAAGCCCTCGGAACCTTCGACGTGAAACTCGCCCCACAGCCGGCCGCGCCCGGCATCGAGGCCGCCCGGCTCGGGCGCATGACCCTCGACAAGCAGTTCCATGGCGACCTGCAGGCGAGCAGTCTGGGCGAGATGCTGTCGGCCGGCACCGAGGTGCCCGGATCGGCCGGCTACGTGGCTATCGAGCGGGTGAGCGGCGCGTTGCACGGCCGGCAGGGCAGCTTCGTGTTGATGCATTGCGGGCTTATGGAGCGCGGCGCGCCGAGCCTGCGCGTGACGGTGGTGCCCGATTCGGGCACGGGCGAGCTGGCCGGGATCCGCGGCGAGCTGGTGATCCGCATGGAGCAGGGGCGGCACGAGTACACGTTCGATTACAGCCTGGCTTGAGCAGCGGCGCCATCCGCCCGTCGGAGCCTTCTCCTAAACCGGGGAAGCCTCAATGACGCGCCAAGTCCGCAGATCCTTGCGCCGGAAGCGCCTACTCGCCCGGCCCAAGCACCAGCGTCCATTTCACCGGCCCCGGCAGCAGTGGCGTGGCGCGCCCCTTGACCCAATCGGCATGCCCTGCGCCGTAGTAGGGCGACAGCGGGTTGTCCGCCTGCCCACCGGGCATTTCCAGTATGCCTTGCGCCTCGTGCCCGGGCGAAACCGCCAGCCGCTCGGAAGCGCCGAAATCCGGCGTGGCCACGCGCGGCATGTTGGCGTCGCCGGGTAGCGGGTCGTCGGGCATGTCCAGGAAGTGCGCGAGGAAGGCCGGCAGCGCGGGCGACAGCGTGTGGCGGATGCCGGCGCGGTTGACCTCGCCCCAGCGGCGTGCGGCCAGCCCGCCGGGTTGCGCGCCCAGTTCGATCACCACGCGGTGCGCGGCATCCAGCAGCAGCGCCTTCCAGCTACCGTAGCGCGGGTCGAGCAGCCACGCG
Source organism: Frateuria sp. (assembly GCF_035943815.1). Classification (GTDB taxonomy): domain Bacteria; phylum Pseudomonadota; class Gammaproteobacteria; order Xanthomonadales; family Rhodanobacteraceae; genus Frateuria_A. The sequence goes on along the minus strand of NZ_DASZBU010000015.1, from coordinate 168,324 downwards.
GGCTGGTTGCGCAGCAGCGACCACACTGCCGCCTCGCCGTTGCCGCCGCCCAGGGGCCAGGAGAAATCCGGGTAGCGTGCCTGCACGCGCGCCACGAACGGCGCCAGCGCCAGGGCGTGCACCTGCTCGCGGAAGGCGCGCACCAGCCGGTAGTCCACGCTGTCCGGCGACGCGTGGTTGCGCCAGGTGGCGGTGAGCTTGCGCAGCGGCTCGAGCGCAGGATCGCGCGAGCCGGCCAGGGTGTCCTGCAGCAGGCGCTGCCACGTCGTCAGGAACACCGCGCGGTCGTCCAGCTGGATGTCGAGCAGGTTGCCGGTGGTGAATATGCCGTACGCAGCCAGGTCGTCGCGGATCTGCTGCGCGCGTGCGCCCAGATCGTGGCCGCCGTCGCCGAGCAGCTCCCGGGCCGAACCGTCGACGATCCGGTTGTTGGCCGTCCACAGCCGGCCGTTGGGCGGGTCGACCACGCGCGGGTAGTGCGCGGGCGCGGCCCAGCCCTGCCAGCCGCTGCCCGGTTGCGACCAGTCCGCCGGCCGCTGCGGTTCGCTGTCGGGCGCGCGCAGCGGAATGGCGTTGCCGGCGAGCGTCCAGCCGATGTGGCCCTCGCGGTCTGCCACCAGCAGGTTCTGCGGAGGCATGCCCATGGTCGGCGCCAGGTCCAGCGCGGCGGCCACGCTGGGTGCGCGCTCGAGCTGCATCAGGCCCAGGTTGTAGGCGCGCGGGTAGTGGGCGATCCAGGCCAGTGCCAGCGGCGTGCCGTCGGTGTCCCTGGCCAGGATCGGACCCCAGAGCGTGTCCTCCACCTCCAGCACGCGGTCGGGCGCGCCCTTCACGCGGATGCGCTCGGCATGGCGCTCGATCGTCGCCCAGCCGCCCGGCACCTTGTAGCGCGCCGGGTCGGCGCCGTCGCGCGTGATCCGTACCCAATCCAGCCAGTCGCCGTAGCTGTTGGTGAAACCCCAGGCGACCTGCCCGTTGGAGCCGGCCACCAGCGCCGGCGTGCCGGGCAGGGTGACGCCGACCGCGTCGCGCACGCCGCCCGGTGCGCTGGCGTCGGGATAGCGCAGGCGCGCGCGGAACCAGATGTCCGGCACGCGCAGGCGCAGGTGCATGTCGTTGGCGAGCATTGCCGCGCCGGTATCGGTAAGCGCGCCGGCGGCAGCGAAGCTGTTGCTGCCCGGGGAGCGCTCCTCCGGCACGGGCGTGAGCGCGCGGGACAGTCGCCTGGCGCTCGCCATGGTCGGCGCGCCATTGCGCAGGTCGAACACCGAGGCATCGGGCAGCAACGGCGGGCGCGACAGGCCGCCGGTGAGCGGCGCCTCCCACTCCGGGTCGGGTGCGAGCAGGAAATCGACCAGCGACGGGGGCAGCACCGCATGCATGCGGGCCAGTTCCAGTTCGCGGATGTTGCGTCCCTGGCCGTTGAGGTCGAGGTACATCGCGGCGATGACCAGTCCGCTGTCTTCCGACCGCCAGGGCTGGGGCGTGGTACCGAGCAGGAAGTATTCCCAGGGCTTCTGGCGCAGGTCGGCCAGCCCCGCGTTGACGCCGTCGCGGTAGCGGTCCAGCACGTGGCGCTGCGCCGGCGGCATCGCCGCATAGGCGGCCTGCGCCACGGCACGCAGACGGTGGCGGCGGATGTCCAGATCGTTCCCGAGCGCGGCCGGGCCCACCAGCTCGGCGAGCTCGCCGGCGGCGGCGCGGCGCATCAGGTCCATCTCGAAGAAGCGCTCCTGCGCATGCACGAAGCCCAGCGCGAAGGTGGCATCGTCACGGCTTCGCGCATCGAAGGTTGCGCTGCCGGCGGCATCGCGCGTGATCGCCACCGGCGCGGCGAGAGCCGTCAGGCGAAGCCGGCCATCGAGGCGTGCGCGGCTACCGGCAAGCAGATACCAGGCGAGTGCAAGGGCTGCAGCCGCCAGTACCGGCGCCGCCAGCAGCAGGCCGCGCCACAGGCGGATGCGGCGGCCGCTCATTCGGGCGCGAACACCGCGAAGATGCCGGCGTAGGGCTTGACCATGAACGCCGGCGCGCCGGCATAGCCCTCGCCGTCGAGGTAGAACTGCGAGATCGTGCCGTCCAGGAACAGCGCGTCGCGGCAGCCCAGCTCGTCGCGGAACAGCCGCGCGAAGGCGTGGAAGTTGACCGGCGCCTCGCTCACCGCGAACACCACCTGGTGCGGCGTGCGCGCGCACACGCCGCTGCGCCACTTCAGGCTGCCCGAGTCGTGCACGAAGGCGGGGTTGAGCTGGCCGTCGATGACCAGCATCGGCCCGGACTGCGTGGCCCACTGCGGCTTGCGCCCGTCGGCCTTGAAGGCGGCGCTGGTCTTCACCTCCGCGTGGCCGTCCGGATAGATCGCGAACACGCCGTTGGGCAGCAGCGAGAAGTTGCCCGAGGCGGGATTGCCGTGCGCCAGGTTCAGCGGCACCAGCGTCCTGCCGCCCTCCACGTACAGGCCCAGCGGCCGCGCGGCGCCGTCGTAGATGCCCGCGTTGGCGGCGAACAGCAGCCGGCGGCCCTGCTTCTGGCCCCACTGGCGCAGGCTTTCGATGTCGCCGAACGGCTCGCCACTGTCGGGCGCGCGCCAGTGCAACGTCAGCGGCTCGCGCTCGAGGTCGATGCTGACCACCTGGTAGTTCTGGCCTTCGAACGCGCGTTCCTCGCCGTCGAGCGCCTTGGCCGACGGTGCGCAGCCGGCCATCGCGGCCAGCAGCGGCAAGGACAGCCAGACCAGTCGGCGAAGGTGAAAGGTGGGTGATGCAAGAGGGGGCATGCCCCGATGGTCGCCGCCCGGCCGCGGCCGGTGCAAGTCCCGGCCGCGGCAGCGTTCATGCGTGCGGCCAGGGGACGGCGCGTGGGCGCTAGACTTGACCTTTTCCTTGCGCCGCCGCCATGCCCTACACCCCCATCGTCGCCACACTCGGCTATGTGCTCTCGCCCGACCGCGAACAGGTCCTGATGATCCACCGCAACGCGCGGCCGGACGACCAGCACCTGGGCAAGTACAACGGCCTGGGCGGCAAGATGGAGCCGGGCGAGGACATCGGTGCCTGCATGCGCCGCGAGATCCGCGAGGAGGCCGGCATCGAATGCACCTCGATGCGCCTGCGCGGAACGCTCAACTGGCCTGGCTTCGGCAAGCAGGGCGAGGATTGGCTGGGCTTCATCTTCCTCGTCGACGCGTTCGAGGGCACCTGCCTGGCCGGCAACCACGAAGGCACGCTGGAGTGGGTGCCGCGCGCGCGGCTGATGGAACTGCCGATGTGGGAGGGCGACCGCCACTTCCTGCCGCTGGTGTTCGACGAGGACCCGCGCCCCTTTCACGGCGTGATGCCGTACAAGGAGGGCCGGATGCAGTCCTGGTCCTACAGCCGCCTTTGAGCAGCGGCCGCTGTGGCGATCAGTGCATGGAATGCAGGCCGATCATGTTGCCTTCGGTATCGACGACGAGCGCGATGAAGCCGTAAGGCCCGATCGCGAACTTGTCCTTCATGACCTTGCCGCCCTGAGCGGCGACGCGTCCGGCTTCCACTGCGCAGTCCTGGCAGGAGAAATAGACCAGCGTGCTGTTGCCGCCCGAGGGCACGCCATCCATCTTCACCAGCGCGCCGGCCGCGCCGGTGCCGTCCTGGTGCATGGGGAAGGCCCACATCTCGATCGGACTGGAGTCGGGTGCGTCCAGCTTTTCCAGGTTCACGGCGAGTACCGCCTCGTAGAAGGCCTTCGCGCGCCGCAGGTCCTGCACGTAGATTTCGAACCAGCCGACGGGGTTCCTCATGGCTTTGGCCTCAGCTGGAATGGAACCGGATTTCCTGCGAACACCCGTCGTGCCGATGTGAAAGGGAAGGTGCGTGCCGCGCGGAACAAAGTGATCCGGATGCCGATCCCGACCGGAGGAAGTGGCTCAACCGTCGATGCAGTCGTGCAGGTTGGAGGCGTCGTGGCTCGATCCGACATCACCCTGCGGCGAACCACCGTTGCGGAGCCCGTGGCAGGGGGGATGGATGGGCGGCGGCGTTCCGGCCACCCGCCGCGCACGACTATCCAACGCGGGAGCGGCCGGAGGGGCGGCGGATGCGGCCGTGGCGGAGAACGAATGGTGGAAGGCCACCATGCCCATCACCACCACGGCGGCTGGCGCGAGCTTCGCTAGGAAGGCCCGCAGGCCCTTGCCGAAGATGCGCGAGTACATGATGTAGTAGGCCAGGAAGAAGTTGATGTGGAACGCCACCACCAGCGCCCAGGAAAGCTTGGACAGGTCGCGCTGCAGCACGCCCCACACGATCGCCGAGACCATCACCACGGACGAAGCCACGCCGGCGGCGAACAGCAGGTCGGTGCGGTCCAGCGCCTGAAAGAAGCTGCCGCTGGTGGAAAGCACCACCTGCACGGGAACGGCAATGGCCAGTATCCGCACGACCGGCACCACGGCACCCCATTGCGGGCCCAGCAGCCATGCCACGATCTCTCCGGCGAGCAGGAAGATGAGCAGGCCGGCGGCAGCACCGAGCAGGGAGAGCTTCCAGATGAACTCCCGATGGATCGCCTCGACCCTGGCCTTGTCGTGGGCGTATTGCTGCACCACCGGCTGGATTGCTGGCGTCATGGCGAAGGTGATCAGCACCAGCGGGTAGCGCATCAGGCGATAGGCCTTGTCGTACACGCCCAATGACGCCGTGCCCAGGTAGCGGCCCACCAAAATGTTGTCCAGGTTGCGCGAGAAGTAGTTGAGGACGTTGAAGCCGAACTGGTAGCCGGAAAACGAGAGCAGGGGCCGTATCGCCGAAAAGCGGGTTCCCCATTGCGGCCGGCCGAACCGCGTCCGGCCCGAGAACAGGTAGGTCATGAGAAAGTTGGTGGCGGCGCTGAAGGCGCTCTTCGCCGCCAGCGCGTGCAGCGGGTCGACCAGCCGCAGCAGAACCAGCGACAGCCCGGTGGACACCAGTTCCGACACGATGCCGGCGTTGGCGATGCGATAGAACGCCTGGTCGCGCAGCAGGAAGGCGGTGGGCACGATCGCGGCCGAATAGAACAGCAGCGAAGCGGCCACGTACGGCACCACCTCGCCCACCCGCGGCATGCCGTAGAACGCCTGCCACAACGGTCTGGCTGCCTCGAACACCATCGCCAGCACTGCACCGGTAAGCACGGTCAACCCGAACAGCCCGTTCCGGTCCTGCGGCGAGAGCGTCTTGAGATTGATGATCGCCGGACCCAGCCCCGCCTCGGTCATCAGCTGGAAGAAGGCGGAGAACACCGCGATGGAAGCCACCGTGCCGAAATCCCGCGGCGTGAAGATGCGCGCCAGCACTACCATCGACAGCAGGTTGGCCGCATAGACGCCGGCACGGCCGAGCATGCTCTTGGCGATCGCCTTGTACAGCGTGGCTGCACTCATTCGTATGCCTCGCGGCGCAGCGCGCCCTTGAGCCGATGCCCGACCAGCAGCAGTTCGGGAAACAGGCAGATCAGGATGCACACAGGCTTGATGTACCTGGGGTTCACGCAGGAGAGCACCCGCAGCAGCCGCTTGCGCTGCGCCAGCGGCAGCAGCGGCGGATACGCGATCCACCATTGCGCGAGGCCGCTGCGGATCATGTTCTGGATGAAATGGTTGAGCGACTTTCCGGTCTCGCTCTTTTCGCGCGCGACGTCCAGCCGGGAAAGCTCCAGCGCCACTTCCATGTAGCCTTCCACATGCCTGGGCTGCTTCTTCTGGGTCATGATGGAATCGGGCCGCAGGCGCCGGTTGAAAAGCTGGTCGGAAAGGCAGTAGACCTTCGCATCTCTGCGCTCCAGCAGCAGCCGCGTCGTGAAAAGATTGTCTTCGTGCAGGATGCCCGGGTAAAACGTTATTCCTGCGAACCGCTCCCTGCGATAAACGTAGAGGCAGGGTGACGGCAGGTAATTGTGGTATTTCCTCGACAGGATGAAAAACTGCTCCGCACGCATCGGCTTGCCGGTAAGTTCCGGCAACCTCTCGTAATTGAATTCGCCGGGGGGCATGGCCATGCCATCGCAGAACGAGCGGGCCGCGAAGAAAACCATGTCGACGCCATGATCCTTCATTTTCTCGACGCAAAGGGTCACGGTGTTTTTTTCGATATAGTCGTCGCCGTCGAGAAAGAGCACGTATTCGCCCGTGGCTAGCCTCAGGCCGGTGTTCCGCGCCGCGGACGGGCCCTGGTTGGGCGTGCTCACGACGGTCACATTGCGGTGGCTGGCCGCAAAATCCCCGAGCAGGGCCCGGCTGCTGTCCGTGGAACCATCATCCACGGCAATTATTTCCACCTCGGCGTAATCCTGGTTCGCGGCCGATTCCAGACATTGGACGAGATAGGGCGCGACGTTGTAGACGGAAATAATGATGCTGGCCCGGCCGGCGAGCGCGGGCGCAGCGTTCGAGATGTGGGCCATTTGGCTTTTTCCGGATTCGGCGACAAATGTGTATGAATGCGCCGGCGAACTCCGGCGCACGATACAGTTTCGCGCCCGCAAGCTTAGTTGCTCCTTATCAACGGGTTTTTTGCAAAGCGTTTGAGCAGATTAAACAGAGCGGCAATCGTGCCGGCGTGAAATCCAATTGACGATGGCGTCAATTTGGGGCGCATTTCGGGCCAAGGATTCACCCCGGTGCGTGCGCCTCAGGCGACGTCGGCCGTCCATTCCTCGCGGCTGAACTTGCCGCGCGCCAGCTCCGCCGCTTCCGCCAACTCGGCGGGACTCAGCGTGTCCTCGGCCAGGCCGTGCAGACGGCGGAAGGTGGCGATCATGTGATCGATGATCGCCGCGCGTGACAGGCCGGTCTGGCTGCGCAGCGGATCGACGCGCTTGGCCGCGCTCTGCGTGCCCTTGTCCGAAAGCTTCTCGCGGCCGATGCGCAGCACCTGGAGCATCTTGGCCGCATCGATATCGTAGGCCATGGTCACGTGATGCAGCACGGCGCCGCCGCGGTGCGCCTGCGCCGCGCCGGCGATCTTGCCGCCCTCGGAAGTGATGTCGTTAAGTGGCTGGTACCAGGCCTTGATGCCCAGCTCGCCCAGGGCCTCGAGCGTCCAGGCATCCATCCAGGCATAGGCCTCCTGGAAGCTCATGCCCTTGATCAGCGAAAGCGGCGCATAGATGGACCAGGTGATGGTGTTGCCCGGCTCGATGAACATGGCGCCGCCGCCGGAAACGCGCCGCACCACCTCGATGCCGTGGCTGCGGGCTGCCTCGGCGTCGACCTCGTTGCGCAGCGACTGGAAGCGGCCGATCACCACCGCTGGCGCGGCCCATTCCCACACGCGCAACGTGGGCGGGCGGTGGCCGGCACCGACCTCGTGGGTGAGCACCTCGTCCAGCGCCATGTGCAGTGCGGGCGATTGCGGCGCCGTGTGGATCAGGTGCCAGTCGTGGTCGTGCCACAGCGTGCGGGTCATGCGTCCCTTCCCTGGTGGGCGAGGTGAGGATCTATGGCGCGGCGGACCGCGACCGCGATGGCCTCCGGCGAAATCCCGTACATCATCACGCCTGGGGCGAGCTTGGCCCGTATCGCGGCGGCGAGCAGGTGCTCGTCGGCGTCGGCGCTCTGGCCTTCGAGCGCGGCGTCGATGGCATGCAGCGCCTCGTCCGGTTCCAGGAAGAAATCGCCGCTGACCTGCACGCCCCGGAGGCAGCCCTCGCGCACTTGCAGGTCGACCACGACCAGCTTGCCGCCGGGCATCTTGTACTCGCCGTGCACGGGTGTCCCTCTGCCGATGCCCAAAGCGAAGGCTAGCGCAGCGGCGCCGTGCGCGTCAGCGGTCAGTGGCCGTGGAAATGCCCGCTGCCCGTGCCGATCGAAAGGCTCACGCCGCCGGTGGGGTGATCGCAGCTGCCGAATGCCTTGCTGAGGTTGACCGTGCCCTGCTGGTAGCTGCCGTCGACGTGGCGGCCGCTCATCACGCCCATGCCCACGCTGCCGTGGAGCTGTGGCTTATTGAAGGTGGCGTCATCGCAGGCGGGAGTTGCCTCCGCCTGGTCGTCGGCAGCGGTGCGGCCGCTATGGTCGCCGTAGTAGACACCGGGCGTACTGGCCGGCTTGGGTGCCGTGCTTGCGGTGGCGGGTAGGTCGCTGGGCGGCAGCTTGAGGTTGAGCGGCGCCCTGGCGTCTTGCGACCAGACCGGAGCCGTCAGCAGCGAAGCCAGGAGCAAGGCGAGCGGGAATCGGGGGCGCATGGCGGGTTCCGGGGGGGCGGTGCCTGGGTGAACGTGCGGAGCAGCTTTCAGGTGTACCGGCATTGGAGTGGGTCCGGGCGCGAAAGTTTCGGGTTTCCTCGCGAGCGCGCTCCGTTCGTCTGGCGGCCCCTCCCTCGCGCTCGCAGGGGAAGAGTTCGGGCGCGGATGCTGCGGCATCGTGCTTTCCCCGGGGGTTACGGGGGGCGGAGCACGCCCCTTCTCGCGAGTGAGTCACCTCAGCCCGTGGTCTCGATGCGCTCGACACGGCGCAGACCCTGCGGCAGCAGGCCGCCGCGCGTGGCGCGGTTGCCGCCGTATTCGACCAGGCTCGACCACTTAAGCGTCAGCTTGCGCTGGCCGGCGTAGAGCGTCACTTCGCCCTTGCCCTCGGTCACCACGGCGATGCCGACCACCTTGATGCCTGCCGTGAGCTTGGCCTTGGGTACGTCGATCAGCTTGTTGCCCTTGCCCTTGTCAAGTTCCGGCAGCTCGGCCACCGAGAACATCAGCAGATGGCCTTCGGTGGTGACCACCACGACGCGGTCGCGAGCCGGATCGGCGCTGACCTGGGGAGCGAGGATCTTCGCGCCCTCGGTGAGACTGATGATCTGCTTGCCGGCCTTGTTGCGGCCGGTGAGCGCCTCGAAGCGGGTCACGAAGCCATAGCCGTGGTCGGTGGCCAGGATCAGTCGCGTGTCGTTGTCGGCGGCCGCCAGCGCATCGAAGCTCGCGCCCGACGGCGGGCTGAAGCGGCCGGTCAGCGGCTCGCCGTTGCCGCGCGCCGAAGGCAGCGTGTGTGCCGGCGTGGAGTAGCTGCGCCCAGTGGAGTCGATCACCGCGATCTGCTGCGTGGTACGCGCTTTCACCGCCGCCAGCAGGCCGTCGCCCTCGCGGTAGTTGAGGCCCTCGGCGTCCACGTCGTGGCCCTTGGCCGCGCGGATCCAGCCCTTCTGGCTCAGCACCACGGTGACCGGTTCGCTGGCCACCAGCGCGCTCTCGTCCAGCGCCTGCGCGACCTCGCGTTCGACCAGCGGCGAGCGGCGCGCGTCACCGTACCTGGCGGCATCGGCACGCAGTTCTTCCTTGATCAGGCTCTTCAACTTGGCGGGGGATTTGAGCAGCACGTTGATGCGCGCGCGCTCCTCCTCCAGTTGGTTGCGCTCGGCCTCGATCTTCATCTCTTCCAGCCGCGCCAGCTGGCGCAGCTTGGTCTCGAGGATGTAGTCGGCCTGTTCCTCGGAGAGCCTGAAGCGCTTCATCAGCACCGGCTTGGGCTCGTCCTCCGAGCGCACGATGCGGATCACCTCGTCCAGGTTGAGGTAGGCGATGTGCAGGCCTTCGAGCAGGTGCAGACGGCGCTCGACCTTCCCCAGGCGATGGTTGAGGCGGCGGGTGACCGTGTCGGTGCGGAAGGAGAGCCACTCGGCGAGGATCTTCTTGAGGTCCTTCACCTGGGGCCTGCCGTCCAGGCCGATCATGTTGAGGTTGACCCGATAGCTCTTCTCGAGATCGGTGGTGGCGAACAGATGCTGCATCACCTCGGCCGAGTCGACGCGGCTGGAGCGCGGCACCACCACCAGGCGGATCGGGTTCTCGTGGTCGGACTCGTCGCGCAGGTCCTCCACCATCGGCAGTTTCTTGGCGCGCATCTGCGCGGCGATCTGCTCGAGGATCTTGGACGGGCTGACCTGGTGCGGCAGCGCGGTGATGACGATGTTGCCGTCCTCCACCTGGTACACCGCTCGGGCACGCAGCGAGCCGGTGCCGGTCTCGTAGATCGACAGGAGCTCCTTGCGCGGGGTGATGATCTCCGCCGCGGTCGGGTAGTCCGGCCCCGGCAGGTGCTGGGCGAGGTCGGCGACGGTGGCGCCCGGGTTGTCGAGCAGTTCGATGCAGGCCGCCACCACCTCGCGCAGGTTGTGCGGCGGGATGTCGGTGGCCATGCCCACGGCGATGCCCATCGAGCCGTTGAGCAGCACGTGAGGCACGCGCGCGGGCAGCCATGAGGGCTCTTCCAGCGTGCCGTCGAAGTTGGGCACCCAGTCGACCGTGCCGTGCGCCAGCTCGCCCAGCAGCGCCTCGGCGATCGGGCTCAGCTTCGATTCGGTGTAGCGCATCGCTGCGAAGCTCTTCGGGTCGTCCGGCGAGCCGAAGTTGCCCTGGCCGTCGACCAGCGGGTAGCGGTAGGAGAACGGCTGCGCCATCAGCACCATCGCCTCGTAGCACGAGGTGTCGCCGTGCGGATGGAACTTGCCGATCACGTCGCCGATGGTGCGCGCGGACTTCTTGGGCTTGGCGGTCGCCGCCAGGCCCAGCTCGCTCATCGCGTAGATGATGCGCCGCTGCACGGGCTTGAGGCCGTCGCCGACGAAGGGCAGCGCACGGTCCAGCACCACGTACATCGAGTAGTCGAGGTAAGCCCGCTCGGCGTATTCCTTGAGCGGGATCTGTTCGAAATTGGCTTGCAGGTTCATGCAGGGGGTTTCTGGCACAGGTAACCGGCCGATGGTGCCAGATCGGCCGCAGAGGGGACAGCGTGGCCGGATCTACGGCAGCGCTGCGACTTCGCCCCTGTGGCCGGCTACGACGTGGGCGAGCGGGCCATTCCGGACTCTCGGGCCGGAAGCTACTGCCGTTCGACGGTCTCGCCCTGCTTCCTCAGCTGGGCCTGCAGGCTGTCCGGCCCGGCCAGGTGGGCGGCGCCCACGGCGATGAACACGGTGCCGGGCTGCTTGAGCATCCCGGCGATCTGCGTGGCCCAGGCCTCGTTGCGTTCGACCAGCAGGTGCTGGTAGAGCTGCGGGTTCTCGCGTTTCATCAGGTCGTTTTCCAGGCGCGCGATGGCCGCGTCGTCGCCGGCCTTCCAGGCGTCGATCAAGGCCTTGACTTCCACGCTGGCGCGGTCGGTGTCGCGCAGGGTGGAGCGCAGCAGGGCGAGCTGCATGGATTGGGGCATGTCGGCGAGGAAGCGGATCTGCTGCTCGGCCGTCTCCAGCCCGCTGACCGGCTTGCCTGCCTTCTCCATGGCGGCGCGCAGCTGGCGATCCACGCCCTGGGCCGGGTCGAGCCCGGCCTGGGTGAGCGGGGCGATGGTAAGCGTGAGCGCCGCGAGCCACGGGCGCATCACCTCCAGCGAGGCCATGCCGCCGGGCACCCTGGCCAGCCGCGCGGCGCGTTCCAGGCGGCCGCGGTCGAACGGCGTCAACAGGCTGGAGAGCGGATGGGCCATATCCATGCCGTAGCGCAGCACCAACGCTGCCATGTTGGCCTGGTCGTCGTCGACGATCTCTACATACATCTTCTGGCTGCCCGCCAGGGCCTGGTCGAGTGCCGGGAAATGCCAGTCGGTGTCGTGCGGAAGCAGGTGCACGGTGCCGAACAGGTAGATCGTGGTATCGGCGTCCTTGACCACCCACAGGCCCGGGTGCGCCCGCGCGGGGAGCGCGATGGCCAGGAGCACGCCCAGGCAGGCGAGGCGGCGGATCAGGCGGAGCTTCATCGGCACATCCGAGGTCGGCGGTGGCGCCGATCTTGCCTGCATGCCCGCACGGATGCGACAGGGGCTTGCCTCAGCGCGGCACTCGGTAGCCGCCGGGCACGCCGCGCGGGCTCAGCGTGAGTTGCCAGAGCTGGTCGCGCCGGCTGCGGAACACGGCGGCGGACACCGAGAGGTAGTAGTGCCACATGCGCCGGAAGCGCTCGTCGTAGCGGTGCGAGAGAGCCGGCCAGGCGGCGTCGACGTTGGCCTGCCACGCGGTGAGGGTGCGATCGTAGTCGGCGCCGAAGTTGTGCCAGTCCTCGACCACGAAGAGGCCTTCCAGCGCCGCCGCGGTCTGGCTCATGGCCGGGATCATCGAGTTGGGGAAGATGTACTTCTCGATCCACGGGTCCGGCCGCGAGGGGGCGCCGTTGCTGCCGATGCAGTGCAGCAGGAAAAGCCCGCCGCCGTCGGGCCCGTCCTCGCGCAGGCAGCGGCGCGCCACCTCGAAGTAGCTGCGGTAGTTGAGCGCGCCGACGTGCTCGAACATGCCGATCGACATGATCGCGTCGAAGGGCTCGTCGAGCTGGTGGTAATCCTGCAGGCGGATCTCGATGGGCAGGCCGGCGCAGAGCGTGCGCGCGTAGTCGGCCTGTTCCTGCGAGACGGTGATGCCTACGCCCTCGACGCCATAGGTCTGCGCCGCGTACTTGAGCGCCTCGCCCCAGCCGCAGCCGATGTCGAGCACGCGCTGGCCGGGCTTCAACCGCAGCTTGCGGCAGATCAGGTCGAGCTTGGCCACCTGGGCGTCGTCGAGGTTGTTCGCCTGCGCCCAGTAGCCGCACGAGTACACCAGCCGCTCGCCGAGCATGGCCTGGAACAGGTCGTTGCCAAGATCGTAGTGCGCCTTGCCGATCTCGAAGGCGTGCCCGCCGCGCTGCAGGTTGATGAAACGGGCCTTCAGATGCGCGATGAGCGTGTCGAGGGTTTTCAGTTCCTCGTCGATCTGCGCACGCAGCAGGCGGGTGAACAGGCCCGGCAGGTCGTCGCTGTCCCACCAGCCGTCCATGTAGGCCTCACCCAGGCCGAGCGAGCCGTGTGCGAAGACGCGCGCATACAGGCGCTCGTCGTGGATGCACAGGTCGCATGGCGGCTTGTCGCCGGCGCGGACGCCGGCCAGCGCGAGCAGGTCGACGGCACGGCGTTGCAGGGACTGCTGACGCATCGGCATTCCAGCGCTCCTCTCGGATGCGGCGCGCTTCACTTCGCGCCCGGAACTCCAAAGCGTATGGCCGAGGTTGCATAGACCACGTCGACACCTTGGGCACGCACGGCGGCCACGAAGGCCTCGGCCTGCTCCGGCCGCAGCAGGAACTCCACCTTCACCGGCAGATCGTCGGCCAGTTCGAAGAACGCCTCTTCGTGCAGCACGCCGTGGCGGCCGAAGCCGGCGGTGGCGCGGAACACCGAGCCACCGCCGATGCCCAGGCGCCGTGCCTGCTCCAGCAGCCACTCGGACAGAAGCTTGCCGTCGTGGCGCGCGCGCAGGTGGGCGTAGAAGCACAACTGCACGCCCTCGATCGTGGTTTCGCTCATGCCAGGCTCCTTGGTGTCAGTGGCGCAGCAGGCCGCGGGTGAGTGCGATGCCGAGCAGGGTCAGGCCGACCGAGCCGGCCAGGTGCATCAGCAGGTGGCCGCCGAACCAGAGGTATTGCTGGCGCAGCAGCAGCGTGGAGGACTCGGCCGAGAAGGTGGAAAAGGTGGTCAGCCCGCCGAGGAAGCCGGTGAACACGAACAGGCGCAGCTCCGGCGGCAGCGTCTGGAAGTGATCCCACACGCCCATCGCGCAGCCCATCAGCAGGCCGCCGATCAGATTGGCCGCAAGCGTGCCCGGCGGAAGGGTGGGAAAGACATGGTTGAGCAGGTTGCCCAGCAGCCAGCGCAGCCAGCAGCCGAGCGCGCCGCCGAAACCGATCGCGAGAAATCCGGTGTAGCCCACGAGAGCGCTCCTCAAAGACCCGAGTCGTTCGGACGTCCGCGCTGCGGGCACGCGCCCGCACCCGGAGACGGTCCGGTGTGCAGGCATCATCAGCCCCGCCTCCTAGAGTGCGGCGTGGGGCGGTTCGTTCCGGCGGAACGGGAGGCATGCCATCTCCCAGACGCTGGATGCTAGCGGATGGGGAAGGCGGGCGGCAAAGGGCTTCCCACCCCCGCTCTCGGGGCCCCCTTTCTCGTGGAAAGGGGGAAGGATCACTTGCCGGCGGGCGACCGGGCCCTTCCCACGCGGAAGGTGGCGACAGGCGGATGGGGCAACACGACAGAAAGCTGCCGTGCACTGCACCGAATCAGCGCCGGCTCGCATGGCATACTCGCCACCGCTTCCCGTCGCCCGCCCATGACCACCACCCATCCTCCCATCCGGCGCAGTCTCCCGTGGCTGCTGGCGGGCCTGTCGATGATCGGCCCGTTCTCGATCGATGCGGTGTTCCCCGCGTTCCCGCTGATCGGCACCGCGTTCGGGGTGGAGCCGGTGGCGCTGCAGCAGCTGCTCAGCGTCTACCTGATCACCTACGCGGCGATGAGCCTGTTCCACGGCGCCATTTCCGACGCGATCGGGCGCAAGCCGGTTATCGTGGCGGGCATGCTGGGGTATGCGCTGGCCTCGGCGGGCGCGGCGCTGTCGGTGTCCTTCGGTATGCTGCTCCTCTGCCGCGGCGTGCAGGGCGCTTGCGCGGGTGCAGGGCTGGTGGTGGGACGCGCGGTGATCCGCGACAGCCTGGAGGGCGAGGCGGCGCAGCGGCTGATGTCGCGGGTGATGATGATCTTCTCGGTGGCGCCGGTGATCGCGCCGATGGTCGGCGCGCAACTGCTCGGACTGGACGGCTGGCACGGCATCTTCTGGGTGCTGGTGGGGTTCACCTCGTTGCTGGCGCTGCTGCTGGTGCTGCTGCTGGAAGAGACCCATCCGCCGCAGCGGCGTAGCCGCTTCGCGCTCAAGCCGCTGCTGGCCAGTTACGCCTCGTTCGGCCGCGACGGACCGTTCTGGCCGCTGCTGGTGTCGGTGACGGTCAACTTTTCCGGCCTGTTCCTGTACATCGCCTCGGCACCGCGCGTGGTGCGCGGCTTGCTGGGGCTGTCGGCGCAGGGTTTCCCGTGGCTGTTCATTCCGGTGGTGGCGGGGCTGGTGGGCGGCGCCTGGATTTCCGGCCGACTGGCTGGCCGCCGCGGCGTGGGCTTCACGGTAAACCTGGGCTATGCGGTGATGCTGCTGGCCTGCGTGGGGCATCTGGCGCTCGCGTTGGCCTTGCCCTCGCCGCGGCTGCCCTGGTCGATGCTGCCGCTGGTGCTGCACGGCGTGGGCGTGCAGTTGGCGTTCCCCACGCTGACCCTGCTGCTGCTGGACCGCTTCCCGCACCAGCGCGGTGGCGTCTCCTCGGTGCAGGCCTTCGCCAGCCTGCTGCTGTGCAGCGTGGTGGCGGGCGTATTCTCGCCGCTGCTGTCGGTGGACATGCTGCACCTGGCGTCGGGCGCCAGCGTGGTGACGGTGGTCGGCGCGTTGACCTGGGCGATCTACCTGGGCATGAGCCGCCGCCGACGCGTGCCCCAGCCGCGCGACATCGAGCTGCAGGCGCAGATCGCCGAACCGCGCTGAGGGCGCGGCTCGCGCTGTCCGCGGACACGTGCCCTCGCGTGACTTTCGCCAGTCGGCCGGGTAGTGCTGGCCACCTATGCTGCGCATCGTCCCCGGTTGCCCAAGTCTCCGATGCGTCCTTTCGCCCCCCGACCCTCCCGGCCCCGTGGCCTTCTCGCTGCGCGCGCGCTGTCCGCCGCACTCGCCCTGCTGGCCCTGCCGGCCATGGCGGTCGATGTGGACGGCCACATCGATCCGGCGGAATGGCAGGGCGCCATGCACATCACCGATTTCCGCAAGACCCAGCCGCTCAACGGGGAGCCGGGCAGCCTCCCGACCGAGGCGTGGGTGCTGTCCACGCCCGAGGGCCTGGCGATTGCCTTCCGCTGCATCCAGCCGCCGGGCCTGCCGCGCACGCACCAGCGCATCCGCCGCGACGAGCAGGCGCAGGTCGACCGCGTGAACCTGATGGTGGATTTCGACGGCGACGGGCGTACCGCCTACAACTTCATGGTCACCCTCTCCAACGACATCAACGATGCCGTGGTGACCCAGCAGACCCAGTTCAACACCGACTGGGACGGCAACTGGAAGCACGCCGCCAGCGAGGACGCGCAGGGCTGGAGCGTGGAGATGCTGATCCCCTGGTACATCGCGCCCATGCGCAGCGCCGTCGGCGGCCAGCGCACCATCGGCCTCTACCTGGACCGCGTGATCGGTTCCACCGGCGAGCGCGACGCCTGGCCGGTGGCGAGCTTCAACAAGCCGCGCTTCGTTTCCGATTTCAAGCCGGTGACGCTGCCGGCCTACACGCAGCCGCTGTTCGCGGTGACGCCCTACATGGTGGCCGTGCGCGACCAGGTGCACCGGGACAACAGCTTCAAGGGCGGTGCCGACATCTTCTGGAAGCCCAATGGGCAGACCCAGCTCACCGCCACCATCAACCCCGACTTCGGCCAGGTGGAGAGCGACGACCTGGTGGTGAACTTCGGCGCCGAGGAGACGTTCTTCACCGACAAGCGGCCGTTCTTCACCGAGAACCAGGGCATCTTCGATTTCGGCATGCTGATCGACAACAGCCAGCTGATCTACACCCGTCGCGTGGGCGGACCGGCGGACGACGGCAACGGCGCCGGCGACGTGACCGGCGCGGTGAAGCTCAACGGTAGCGTGGGCGCCACCCGCTACGGCGTGCTGGCGGCGCAGGAAAGCGGCGATGCCGGACGTACCTTTTCCGCGTTGCGGCTGATCCACGACTTCGACACGCAGACGCTGGGCATGCTCGCCACCCGCGTTGAGCGCCCTTGGTTGGGCCGCGATGCCGACGTGCTGGGCATCGACCACCGCTGGCAGCCCAACGCGCAGCTCTCGGTCACCAGCAACGTGGTCGGCAGCGCGATCGACCAGCAGGGGCGCACCGTGCGCGGCATGGGCGCCACCTCGGTGGTCGAGTACGAGATGAACGAGCGCTGGAGCCAGCAGTGGCTGGCGATGCATTTCGACGACCGGCTCGACCTCAACGACTTCGGCTACCTGCCGCGCAACAGCCTCAACTACGCGCACTGGGAAGTGCGCCGGCGCTACGCCGACCTGCCGGCCAGCTCGCTCTACGCCTCGCACCTGTGGCGCTGGCGCATCATCGGCATGGACAACGACCACGGCCTGCCGCTGCAGCGGCAGTTCCGGGTGATCCGCAAGAGCGAGCTGCGCGACGGCGGCGAGGTGACCTGGCAGCTGAACCTGGACGCCGCCGCGCACGACGACCTGCTCACCCGTGGCCACGGCGCGTTGCGCACGCGACCCACCGCGATGCTGGACTGGCTGCGCAAGAGCCCGCGCAAGAGCGACTGGTCGTGGAAGTCGGAAGTGACGTTGAAGGGCAGCGACCGCGTGGGTCTGCATCGCATCGGTTACGAGGCCATCTTCCAGCCCACCTACTTCATCAACGACGCCTTCAGCGTGTTCACCGGCATCGACTACCAGTTCAGCCCCGACTGGCTGATCTGGCAGCACGACAATCTGATCGGCAGCTTCGACGGTCACTCGATCCTGTTGGACGCGGGCCTCAACTGGAACATCGGCAACCGCCAGGAGCTGCGCGTGAAGCTGCAGGCGCTGGGGCTGGATGCGCGGCTGCTGCAGGCCTACCGCGTCAACGGCGACATGCGGGCGGTGGCGGTGGACGACCCGGTGGCCGACTTCAGCGTGCGCCAGCTGGGTTTCCAGATCCGCTACCGCTACGAACTGGCGCCGCTGTCGGACCTGTACGTGGTGTACGGGCGCGGCGGCTATGCGCTCGATCCACGCTTCGACGAGGCCGGCAGCCAGTTTGGCCGCAGCTTCGCCTTGCGCGACAGCGAGCAGCTGCTGGTCAAGCTGGCCTATCGCTTCGAGCTGTAGGCCGGCGCAGGGCGCCGACGCGTTGACGCGGCGCGCGGCATGCTGCGCGGATGACCCCCGACTTCATCGCCTCGTTGCTGGGCCGCACCGCCGCGGTGCTGCCGCGGGACTTCTACCGACGCGATCCGCGCGTGGTGGCGCCGGCGCTGCTCAACAAGGTGCTGCTTGGCGCGGACGGGCGCAGCGGTCGTATCGTGGAAACCGAGGCCTATGCCGGGGCGATCGACCCGGCCGCGCATTCCTGGCGCGGGCGCACGGCGCGCAACGCCACCATGTTCGGTCCGCCGGGCTTGTTGTACGTGTACTTCACCTACGGCATGCACTGGTGCTGCAACCCGGTGTGCGGCGATGAAGGCGAAGGCGTAGCGGTGCTGCTGCGGGCGCTGGCGCCGCTGACCGGATTGGCCGCCATGCGCGGCGCAAGACCTGCCTGTCGGCACGACCGCGACCTGTGCCGGGGTCCCGCGCGGCTCTGCCAGGCGATGGGGATCGCCGGCGCGCAGGACGGCATCGACCTGGTCGAGGGCACAGCCGGCTTCACCCTGGTGGACGACGGCACGCCGCCACCGGCCGAGCCCGGGGTTTCCCCGCGCATCGGCATCACCCGCGCCGCCGCGGAGCCCTGGCGCTGGTACGTGAGTGGCGACCGGCACGTGTCGCGATAGGCGTTCGCGTGCGCCTCCATCGCCGCTTGACGCCCCCTTGATGCGCCCGGGCAGACGGTGCGGCCGGTCCATCTGGAGGCGCCGTCATGCCCTACAAATCTACCCACGACCTGCCCGAATCCGTGCGCGACAACCTGCCGAGCCATGCGCAGGAAATCTTCAAGGAGGCGTTCAACAGCGCCTGGGACGAATACGCCGACCCGGACAAGCGCCGCGGCAGCGAATCACGCGAAGAAGTGTCGTTCAAAGTCGCCTGGTCGGCGGTGAAGAACGAGTATGAGAAGGGCAAGGACGACAAGTGGCACGCCAAGTAGGCGGCGGGGACGCGGGCCGCGTGCGTGCGCGATGCCTGTCTGCCCGGCGGTGATCCGGATCAACCGCAGTATGGCCTGGGCGAAACGGCCGTGTACCGGCCGCAGGTCGGCGATGCACCAGGGGATCGGGCCGCCGCCAGCAGCGGGCGGATGATCGGGACCAGACCCCGGTGCATCGCGGGCATTGCTCAGCCGGCCGCATCGGCCACCACCGCCGCGGCCTTAGCGTTGGAGGCCGCAAGCGAAGTGGGGGAGGGCAGGACCAGCATGGCGCTCATCACGCCCACGCACAACAGCAGGCAGGCGGCGAACAGGCTGTGCAGCATCAGGGTCTCGAATTTCATGGTGGTGCTCCGCGAATGGATGGAAGGTCTTTCGCGGATTGGATGGCACAAGTCGTGCCAAGGGTTTGATCCCTCGGGAATGGCTATGCAGCGCGGCTCTTCGCGGCGGTCGCCACGCCGCGCGGCTGTCCGCGGACGCCCGCACACGACGGCGTTGCGGACAGCGGTCGCGGGGATTCGGGCGATCAAGGGGCCGGGCGGCGAGTGTGGGTGGCCAACCTGGCGATGTGCTCGGCTTCAATGCCGATCTGTCGCAACTGGCCGGTGGACGAAGGGATCTGGCCGCAGAAAAACAGGCCCGGCTGTGCGGTAGCCGCGCCGGTGGTCCGCGGCACGCCGCCGGTATCGAGCAGCTCGGGCGATGGCCCGAGCAACGCGCGCAGGTCGGGACGAAAACCGGTGGCGAGGATCACCGCGTCGAACCGTTCCGCCGGCCTCTCGGCGCCCGGCGAGGAGGCGGCGAACACCACGCCCTCCGCGGTGAACCGCGCGATCCCGCCGCGCACCGCGATGTCGCCGGTGCGGATTCTGGCGAGGGTGCCGACATCCAGCAGCGGTATGCGGCGGTCCTCGGCGATCATTTGCCGTGGCCCCTTGCGCGCGATGGTCAGACCCAGGCCACGGGTCGAGCCGATGGCAAGCCGGATGGCGGGGGCATTGATGGCGTCGGCCAGGCGCGGCGGCAGGCGCGCCTGCGCGATGGCCCAGGTGAGGATGGGCAGGCCCAGCAGCTCGCGCGGCAGGATGCGCACCGGCCCGCGCACGGCGATGGCGACCTCCACGCCGGCCTCGGCCAGATCCAGCGCGATCTCGCCGCCGGAATTGCCCAAGCCCACCACCAGCACGCGCCTGCCCTCGAAGGAGGATGGATTGCGGTAGTCGCAGCTATGCATCGTCTTGCCCCGGTAGGCCCTCTGGCCCGGCCAGGTCGGGCGCCGGGGGAAATCGGCCCAGCCGGTGGCGACGACGGCGATGGGTGCGGTGTAGCGGCGCGAGCCCGCATCGACCTGCCAGGCGCCACCGGAGCGACGGATACCGCTCACGGTGCGGTGGAATTCGATCGCCAGAGCGAAGTGCTCGGCGTAGTTTTCCAGGTAGGCCACGACCTGGTCGCGCGAGGGATAACGCGGGTAGTCGCGCGGCATCGGCAACCCGGGCAGTCCCGAATGCGCGCGGTCGGTGTGCAGGTGCAGGCGGTCGTAGTGGCGCCGCCATACCGCGCCGACGGCATCGGCCTTTTCCAGCACGAGGGTGCACACCCCGCGCGCGGCCAGTTGCGCGGCGCAGGCGAGCCCCGCCGGACCTGCGCCGACCACGATGGCGTCCGCGTCGTGCACGGGACTTCCTCCGATGACAGCCACAGCGTAGCGCCGCGAGCTTCGCCTGCGCGCACGTCCGGCGCCGTAACGAATCGGTCGCGCCGCGTGCGCTAGCCTGCTCGATCTTCGCCCATCAAGAGGTTCCCGCGCCGTGCGACGCATCGGCCTGATCTCCGATACCCATGGCCTGCTGCGCCCGGCGGCCGTCGAATTCCTGCGCGGCTGCGAGCACATCATCCATGCCGGCGACATCGGCGGCGGCGCGCTGCTGGCCGCACTGGCCGCGCTGGCCCCGGTGACCGCGGTGCGCGGCAACAACGACCGCGAAGCGGAAATCGCCGGATTACCTGAGACCATCCAACTGGAGGTCGGCCCGGTGCGGCTGTACGTGCTGCACGACCTCAAGCAACTGGCGATCACGCCGACCGCACTCGGCGTGAACGTGGTCGTGTCCGGGCACTCGCACCGCCCGCTGGTGGAAGAACGCGAAGGCGTGCTCTACGTCAATCCCGGCAGCGCCGGGCGGCGGCGCTTCAAGCTGCCGATCGGCGTGGGCGAACTGCTGATCGATGGACACGAGGTGATGCCGCGGGTAGTCGAGTTGGACGGCTGAACCGATGGCCGGCCGGCAGCCGACCGGCCGCAGCCTCACCTGGCCGGCGGGAACCACGCTTTCGCGATGCGGCCGTCGCGCACCTCATATACGACGGTGGAATCGGGCCATCGGTTGCCGGCGGGCAGACCGTGCAGGCGTTCGAGGTCGATCACCACCGGCCCGCTGACGATGCGCTCGACGATCTGCACGCCGAATGCCTGCGGTTGTCCGGCGAGGAAACCGAAGGCCTTGCGGATGGCGTCGCGGCCCTCGATGGGCGGATGTCCGCCCGACAGATACTCGAGGCTCGCATCGTCGGCGTAGCAGGCGACCAGCGCGTCGACATCGTGGGCGTTGTATGCGTCCACCTGCGCCTGCACGACTTGAGCAGGGCTGCCGCCGGCCGGGCCACAGGCGGCATGCGCGTGCAGCGGCAGCGATGCCAGGGCAAGAGCGGCGACGGCGACGGTGAGCGGCTTCATCGGCAGTCCTCTCGGGCGGGTGCTGCAGCTTAAGCCCTGGCCCGGCCCGCCGGAACTCAACCGACGGCAGGGTGGGCTTCGGGCAGCGCCTTGCGCCAGTCGCGCAGGCCGATCGCCGCCAGCACCACGAAGCCGGCATAGAGCACCGCGGTGATCGCCAGGCCCTTGTAGACGTACTCGCCCACATAGACCACGTCGACCACGATCCAAAGCCGCCACGCCGCCACGTGGCGTCGCCCCTGCCACCATTGGGCGACCAGGCTGAAGGCGGTCAGCGCGGCGTCCAGCCATGGGAGCGCGGCGTCGGTCCAGCGATGCATGACGTAGCCGAGCGTGAGCGCGGTGGCCAGCCCCAGCGCCAGGTGCGCGCCGAGCTGACGCGGCGGCAGGGGCGCGACCACCACGCGGCCGTCGCTGTCCAGGTGTCGTAGCCAGCGCAGCCAGCCGTAGACGATCAACGCGGCGAACGCGCCCTGCAGCAGCGCGTCGGAGTAGAGCTTGGCGTGGACGAAGATCCAGCCGTAGACCAGCACCGAGGCGAAGCCGACCGGCCAGCACCAGGCACGCCGCCGCGCGGTGAGCCATACGGCCCATGCGCTCAAGCCCGCGCCGATGAGCTCGATCCCGTCCATCAGAGGGCGTAGCTCACCGACAGGCGGGCCAGCCGCGGCGCGCCGGGGAACAGGTAGCTGTCGCCGAGCGAACTGCCGGTATCGCGCCAATAGAAGCGATTGAACAGGTTGTCGATCGACAGGCGCAGGGTGAGCGCATGACCGTCGACCACGGCGGTGTAGCGCAGGCCGGCATCGAACACGTTGTAGGCAGCCACGCGCACGCGGCCGTCCGGCGTGGCGACGTTGGCCGAGGCGTAGCGCCAGCCGCCGAGCAGGCTGAGCTGCGGCGCGAAGGGCAGCCGGTAGTCGGCGTACACCGCGGTGCGCAGGCGCGGTACGTTGACGACCTGATGGCCCTCGTAGGCGGCGGTGCCGGTGTCCTGCGCACGGGCGCGGATCATGCTTGCGCTGGCAGTCAGGCTCAGGTTCTCGCTGATGCGGCCATGGGCGCCCAGCTCCAGTCCGGTATGCACCTCTTCACCGTGCTGCACGAAGGTGAAGCCGGCGGGCGAGGCATCCGGCTGGGCGAACTGGTAGGGCTGGCGGATGCGATAGAGCGCCCCGGTGAGTTCCATCGCGTCGCCGACCTGGTACTTCACGCCCGCTTCGAGCTGGCGCGACAGGCGCGGCGCCAGCATCTGGCCGTCGTTACTGGTCCAGTACGGCGCCTCCATCCCCAGCGACAGGCCTTCGCTGTAGCTGAGGTAGGTGGTGAGCGGCTCGCTCGGCTGCCACAGCACGGCGGCCTGCGGCAGCGCACGGCTCATGCGGGTGTCGCGCTCGGGTGCGCCGGCATTGTCGTAGGCACGCTCGTGCAGCCGCACGAAACGGCCGCCGGCGACGAGCTGCCACTGCTCGCCCAGGTGCAGGCGGTCCAGCGCGAACAGCGCATGCTGCCAGCTGGTCAGTCGGCGCTCGGACGGGCCCGGCTGGTTCGGCGAGGGAGCGAAATAAGGTGGATCGCGGTCGGCGATGTTGGCGGTGCCGACGTAGTCGTAGACGTACGCGCGCTGGTCGTTGAGGCGGCGGAAGGCGCTGGTTCCCAAGGTGAGCTGGTGGCTCACCGTGCCGGTGTCGAAGTGGCCTTCCAGCGTGGCGCGGGCCTCGTCGTCGATGCGCGTGTCGCCCGGGCTGCGGTAGTCGTACACGTCGTAGTCGCCGTTGGGCGCGAAGAAGTTGCCCGGCTCGCCGCTGATGCAGGCGGGCGAGTAGAAGCAGCCGTAGGCGAACGCCACGTTGTCGTCGATCACGCTGCGGCTGTGCCCGGCGGCCAGGCGCAGGCGCCAGTCGTCGCTGAAGGCGTAGCTGAAGCGCGCGCTGGTGTTGGCGGCATGGATGGAGACCGGCTGCTGCCAGGGCTCGAAGCCCAGCATGCGGGTCGGGTCGGCGTGCTGCGGGATCGCATGGCCGCCGAGCAACTGGTAGCCGGAGACCGAGCGTTGCGCGCTCGCCTGGTAGTCGCTGTCCAGTTCAAGGGTGGCGGCGGGCGTGATGTGCCAGTCGGCGGCGATGGCGTAGAAGTTGCGGCGGCCGTCCGCATGCTGCACGTAGGAATGAGTGTCCTCCCAGGCGAGGTTTGCGCGCAGGCCGAACGCGGGCGTGAGCCAGCCACCCACGTCCAGCGCGCCATAGCGCGAGCCGTGGGTATCGGTGCCCAGCGTCGCCTCGCGCACGTCGGCCGGGCGCTTGCTGACGAAGTTGACCACGCCGCCGGGCTCCATCACGCCTGCCTGGAGGCCGGCCAGGCCCTTGAGCACTTCCACCTGCTGCTTGTCCTCCAGCGCGATGCGCTGCTCGCCGGCGATGGTGAGGTTGTTGAAGCGAAGGCCGGTGGCCAGGTCCAGCGGATAGCCGCGGATGGCGATGTCCTGGTAATAGCCGACCGGGGCGTAGTTGTCGCCCAGCGAGGCGTCCTCGCGCGCCAGTTCGCTCAGGGTACGGATCTGGCGATCGTCCAGCTGCTTGCGCGCGACGACGGTGACGGCCGCGGGCGTGTCGTGCAGCGAGGCGTTGCCGTAGGCGTCGACCGCGGTGCCGTGGCGGTCGCCGTGCGTCTGGCCTTCCACGCGCACGGGCG
The DNA here is from genome assembly GCF_035943815.1 of Frateuria sp. Taxonomy (GTDB): domain Bacteria; phylum Pseudomonadota; class Gammaproteobacteria; order Xanthomonadales; family Rhodanobacteraceae; genus Frateuria_A. The sequence continues at coordinate 144,203 of NZ_DASZBU010000015.1, read as the reverse complement.
CGAGGTCCTTGGCCTGCGGGGCGTCGGGCAGATCGGCGCCGCGCGCGGCGGGGACCAGCGCGGCGGCCAGGGCGAGCAGCAGGGGCGTGCGGGGGAGGTTCATCGTCGGCTCGTCGTCAAGGGATGGACGAAGCGACGGCGGAACCCACGCCCGGGCGGGCGTGCGACTCCGAATCAAGCTCCCTACGCCGGTACAAACCGGATCAGGTTCCAAGGGACTCTCTCAGCCCGGCCGTTCGCCGGGCACCCCCGCTTCAAGACGGCTATTGAAGCACGGAACGGACGCCCAAAACCAGCCGGTGCGCGGTCGCGGCGACTCAGCGTAACGAGCGGATCGCTTGCAGCATCGCCTGTCCGGGCTGCGTGGCGAACCATGCCGCGTGCCCGCGCAGGAAGGTGTGCCAGGCGACCTCGGCGCTGGCCGGCGAGTGTGTGACGGCGCTGAAGTACTCCACTTCCGACAGCGCGAAGTCCACGTGCACCAGCGGCAGCAGGTCGGCCAGAAGATCGATGTCGTCCGTGCCGAGCGGACGCTGCGTGCGATAGCCGGCGACGAGCTCGCGCGCGGTTTCCGGGTGCGCCGCCGCGAGGCCGTCATCGAGCGCGAGCCAGGCGATGGCGTTGCGTTCGATCGCGGTTGCCAGGTCGAACAGCGCGAAGGTGCGCGCGGCGAGGCCCAAGTCGAGCACGGCGGTAATCGCAGCGTCGTCGCCGGCGCCGCTCCAGCAGAGGTTGGAGACGTGCCAATCGCCGTGCGTCCACAGCCGCGGCTGCGCAGCCAGGCGAGCGTGCGCGCGGGCGTGGAAGGGCGCGAGCGCTTCGCCGAGCTCGGTGCGCCAGTCGCGCGGTTCGAGCCACGCGGCGAGGCCCGGGCGTTCGGACAGCTGCGCGGCGAGCGCGGCCAACGGATCGGCCGATGCGATGATCTCGCTGCGCGCCACCAGCACGTGCGTGCCGCGCTGGGGCGCGGCATAGCCTTCGGCTGCGTTGTGCAGGCGCGCCAGCATGGCGCCGGCACGGTAGGCGTGTCCAAGGTTGGGCAGCGGCTCCCAGGAGATCGTCTCGCGGTAGAGATCGATGCCGTCGGCGGGCGCATGCACCTCGTAGGTCCAGTCGCCGCTTTCGATGGCGGTGAGCCCGTCGGCGTCGGCCAGCACCGCGGGTACCGGCAGGCCCGCCGCACGCAGCCACGCGCCGAAGGCGTGTTCCTCTGCCAGCATGGCGCCGGTGCGCACGCTGCGGTGGTGGCGCTTGACGAACACGCGGCCACGCTCGGTTTCCACCAGCCCGGCTGCGGAGAGCGGCCGTGGACTGTGCCAGCCGATCGCGTACACCGGCGCCAGTTGCGGATACCGCGACAGCAGCCCCGCCACCTCGGACAGGGCGAGCGGCGGCCAGTCGGGTGGTACGTCGTCGGCGGCCAGGCCATGGACGAGGTGCTCGGTGTGGGTCATGCGCGTTCGGAGGCAGCGGGCTCACCATTATGGACCGGCGTTCGCGTTTTCCCGCTGCCGCCAGAGCATCCCCCCAAGAGCGTCCCCGTCCGTTGGCGGCAGCTGGCCTCGCGTTCGCGCAGGAATGATCGAAGTGTGGCGTTCCGCCTCGAGCATCACCCACTCGGGCGACGGAAAACGCTACGCACTCATCCGCATGGCGTGAATGGGCAGGCTTCGTCCGCAGCCTTCCGCGCTCCGGTCCGATCGCGTCTAATGCACGTTTCCACCCAACGCAAAGAGCCGATGAGCGCGCTGCTGCTGTTGTTCACCTGCCTGGTGCTGGGCGCGCTGGTGGCGCGCCTGGCGCGGCCGCCTGCCGGGTTGGCCGCGGGGCTCAACTGGTGGGTGATCAACGTGGCGCTGCCGGCGCTGGTGCTGGAGCTGATACCCAAGCTCAGCTTCGATCCGCAGCTGTGGTTTCCGGTCGCGGCGATGTGGCTCACCTTCGGCGGCGCGTGGCTGCTGTTCGACTGGCTGGGCCGGCGGCTGCGCTGGTCGCGCGAGCGTACCGGCGCGGTGATCCTGGTGTGCGGCCTGGGCAACACCTCGTTCATGGGTTATCCGCTGATGCAGGCGCTGTACGGCCAGGGCGGGCTGACGCTGGCGGTGGTGGCCGACCAGCTGGGCGCATTTCCGCTGCTGGCCTCGGTCGGCATCGTGGTGGCCTGCCTGTACGCCGGACGCACCCCGCAACCGGCGGCGATCGCGCGGCGCATCGCCACCTTCCCGGCATTCGTGGCGTTGCTGGTCGGCATCGCGGTGGGCGTGCTCGGCGGCTGGCCGCCTGCGATCGAGGCGGTGTTCAAGCCGCTGGGCGCCACGCTGACGCCGCTGGCGCTGTTCTCGGTGGGCCTGCAGTTCAAGTTCCATCCGGGCGAGCGCCAACTCGCGGCGGCCGCCCTGGGCCTGGGCTGGAAACTGCTGCTGGCGCCGCTGGCGTGCTGGGCGCTCGGCGTCGCCACCGGCGTCGGCGGGCTGGTGCTGACCGTGGGCGTGCTGCAGGCGGCGATGGCACCGATGGTGTCGGCGACCATCCTTGCCGACGAATACGGCTTGGATCCGCCGCTGGCCAACACCATCCTCGGCGCGGGCATCGTGCTTTCGTTGCTCAGCGTGCCGCTGGGCAGTTTCCTGTTGCGTTGAGGTGGACTTGGACCCGAACGAAACCCCGGCAGGCGTGCGCGCCGACGTCTGGCTCTGGGCCGCACGCTTCTTCAAGACGCGCAGCCTGGCCAAGCAGGCCATCGACGGCGGGAAGGTCCACGTCAACGGCGCCGGCTGCAAGCCGGCCAAGCTGCTGCACGCGGGCGACCGGATCGGGGTCAGCCGCGGCGAGGAGCGCATGGAGGTGGTGGTGCAGGCACTCTCCGAACGGCGTGGCCCCGCGCCGGTCGCACAGACGCTCTATCGCGAGACCGAGGCCAGCCTGGCCGCCCGCGAGGCGGCGCGGGAGCAGCGCAAGCTCGGCGCGAGCGGGCTGTTGCGACCGCCCACGCGACCGGACAAGCAGGCGCGTCGACTGATCCAGAAGTTCAAGGACGAGCAGTCGTAGCACCGGCGCGGCGACGGCGGCCGGCGGGCCGGCGATCGACCAGTTCGAGCGCCGTGCCGTGCGCCGCTTCGCGCACCTCGCGGCGGAACGACTCGTCCTCGAATGTGCGCGCGAGCACCATGCCGCCGATGCACAACGCGGCGAGCGCCAGTCCGCGCTTGCGTGCGTCGGCGGACCGATCGGTGGAAAGGCTGTCGGTGAAGATCCCTGCCATGCCTTCGAGCAACTGGCGATAGGCCTGCTTCACGCGCGGGCTGGCACGGGCGACGTCCGAGGGCAGCGCGATCATCGGGCAATGCCCTTCCAGATCGTCCAGGTGCGCCTGCGAGAGATAGGCGTCGACCAGCTGCCGCGCGCGCGCCTTGCCTTGCCGGGCCGGATCGAATGCCATGCCCTTCCAGCGCGTGGCGGGATTGAAATTCCGGTAGGCCATGATCGCCTCGACGAACAGCTCCTCCTTGGTGCTGAAGTGGCTGTAGAAGCCGCCGCGGGTGAGCCCGGCGCGCGCCATGATCTGGTCGATCGAGACGTCCACGAACCCCTTGCGGTTGAACAGTTCGCGCGCGCTCTGGACGATGCGCGCCCGCGTGCTGTGCTTGTGTTCGGCGGTGTAGGGCATGGTGGCCACCTGTGGGGACGGGACGAAGCGGCGCCAGCCTACTGCGCCCGCAAAATATGTTCTTGAACATATGTAGGGCGTGGGCAAACTCGGCTCGTTCCCAAGGGGCGATGAGCCCCTCCATCCCCACGGAGGCAACGACATGAAGTTGTATTACGCAGAGACGATGAACCCGCGCAAGGTCTGCGCCCTGGCGAAATACCTGGACCTCCCGGTGGAACTTGTCCGGGTGGATCTGCGCAAGGGCGAGCACCGCACGCCGGACTTCTTAGCCATGAATCCGAACGGCAAGGTTCCGGTGCTGGTCGACGGCGACCTGGTGCTGTGGGAGAGCACGGCGATCATGGTGCACCTGGCGGTGAAGGCCGGCTCCGACCTGTGGCCCTCGGACGCCCCGGGGCAGGTCGAGGTCCTGCGCTGGCTGTGCTGGGATCTCACGCACTTCTCGCGCCATGGCGCGGCGCTCTATTTCGAGAACCTGATCAAGCGCTACATCGGTCGCGGCGAGCCCGAGCCTGCCGCCGTCGAAGAAGCCACCGGCTTCTTCCGGAACTCCGCCGCAGTGCTGGACGCCCATCTGGCAACCCGGGATTTCGTCGCCGGCGGCAAGCTCAGCGTCGCCGATTTCAGCGTGGGCGTGCTCCTGCCATGGGCCAGGGAGATACGGCTGCCGATCGAGGATTTCCCCAACATCGTGCGCTGGCACGAGCGGATGATGGCGCTGCCGGGGTGGCGCGAGCCGTTCCCCGAACCGCTGCCGGCCGTGGCCTGAGGATGGCGCCGGACCGGCGAGAAACGCCGCGGTCCGGCGCGTTGATCCACTGGCGCGGCGTGCCCTATCGCTTCAAAGCAGGGCTTTGAGGCGGTAGAGCGCGTCCAGCGCTTCGCGTGGCGCCAGGGCGTCCGGATCGAGGTCCCGCAAGGCCTGCTCCGCCGCGGATGGGCCAGGTGGCGCGAAAAGGCCAAGCTGCGGGGAGGTATCCGCCTTCGATTTGGGCGAAGGCGCCAGCGGCATGCCACGCTCCAGTTCAGCCAGCGTGCGGCGCGCATCGGCGATCACGCTCTTGGGAAGGCCCGCCAGCGCGGCCACCTGCAGGCCGAAGCTGCGGTTGGCCGGTCCTTCCTTCACCGCGTGCATGAAGACCAGTTGCTCGCCCCGCTCCTTGTGATGATGTTCGACCGCATCCAGGTGCACGTTGGCGATGCCGGGGTACTCGCCGGCCAGTTCGGTCAGCTCGAAGTAGTGCGTGGCGAACAGCGTGAAGGCACGACTGGCCGTCGCGAGGTGTACGGCCGCTGCGCGCGCGAGCGCAAGGCCGTCGTAGGTGCTGGTGCCGCGGCCGACCTCGTCCATCAGCACCAGGCTGGCCTCGGTGGCGTTGTGCAGGATGTTGGCCGTCTCGCTCATCTCCACCATGAAGGTGGACTGGCCGCGCGAGAGATCGTCGCCCGCGCCGATGCGGGTGAAGATGCGGTCGACCGGGCCGATGCAGGCGTGCGCCGCCGGCACATAACTGCCGATGTGGGCGAGCAACACGATCAGCGCATTCTGGCGCATGTAGGTGCTCTTGCCGCCCATGTTCGGACCGGTGATCACCAGCATGCGGCGGGTGTCGGTCAGATCGATGTCGTTGGGTTCGAAGGGCTCCTCGCGCACCTTCTCTACCACCGGGTGACGGCCGCGCTCGATGCGGATGCCGGGCGTGTCGGTGAGGTCCGGCGCGCGCCAGTCCAGCGCTTCGGCGCGCTCGGCGAGGTCGGCCAGCACGTCCAGTTCGGCGATGGCCGCGGCGGCGTCCTTGAGCGGGGCGAGCCGTTCGATCAGCGTGGCGAGCAGGTTCTCGTAGAGCGCGCGTTCGCGCATCAGGGACCGCTCGCGTGCCGAGAGCACCTTGTCCTCGAAGGCCTTCAGCTCCTCGGTGATGTAGCGCTCGGCGTTCTTGGTGGTCTGCCGGCGCGTGTAGTGCGTCGGCGCCTTGTCCGCCTGCGTGCGGGTGATCTCGATGTAGTAGCCGTGCACGCGGTTGTAGCCGACCTTGAGGGTGCCGATGCCGCTGGCGGCCTTCTCGCGTTCCTCCAGTTCGACCAGGAACTGGTCGGCGTTGGTCGACAGGCGGCGCAGCTCGTCCAGCTCGGCGTCGTAGCCTTCGGCGATGACGCCGCCGTCGCGCTGGATCACCGGCGGCTGCGGCACGATCGCGCGCTGCAGCAGGGCGACGGTATCTGCGTGGTCGCCGATGCGAGCGACCAGACTGACCAGGAGCGCGTCGGGTTCTATTTGAAGAGTGCGGCCATGGATGGGCGCTTTTTGATCTTCGCGCTCATGGATGAGCGCAGAGATGTCGGGAGTGCGGCCATGGATGGCCGCTTTTTGATTTTCGCGATCAAGCACGATCGCACAGATACCGGGCGCTGAGGCCAGGCCGTCGCGCAACGTGGAAAGATCGCGCGGGCGCGCCGAGCACAGCGCCACGCGCGCCAGGATGCGCTCCAGGTCGCCGATGCCGCGCAGCTTCTCGCGCAGTGGCTCGTAGGCGCGCGCCTCGATCAAGGTGGCGATGGCCTGGTGGCGCAGGCGCAGCGTGTCGCGCGAGCGCAGCGGACGGTTCAGCCAGCGGCGCAGCAGTCGCGCACCCATCGGCGTCACGGTTTCGTCCAGCACGCCGAGCAGGGTGTGCTCGATGCGGCCGCTGGGATGCGTGTCCAGTTCAAGGTTGCGGCGGGTGGCGGCATCCAGCGCGATGGTCTCGCCCGCGCTCTCGACCGCCATGCCGGTCAGGTGCGGCAGCGCACTCTTCTGGGTTTCTTCGACGTAGCCGAGCAGGCAGCCGGCCGCGGCGATGGCCAGCGGCAGGCCGTCCACGCCGAAGCCCGAAAGATCACGCGTGCCGAAGAAGCGGTTGAGTTCGCGCCGCGCCGCGTCGAGGTCGTAATGCCACGGCGGACGCTTGCGCAGGCCGGGCAGGGCGGTGACCAGCTTGGGCCAGGCGCCATCCTCGCCGATGAGCGTCTCGGCCGGCTGCAGGCGCGCCAGTTCCGCCGCCAGCGCTTCGGCGGTGGCCGCCTCGCTCAGCAGGAAGCGGCCGGAGGTGAGGTCCACCCAGGCCAGGCCGAAGGCGCCCTGGGCGCCGGCATGGATCGACAGCAGCAGGTTGTCGCGGCGTTCTTCCAGCAGCGCCGCGTCGGTCACCGTGCCGGGCGTGACGATGCGCACCACCTTGCGTTCGACCGGTCCCTTGGAGGTGGCCGGGTCGCCGATCTGCTCGCAGATCGCCACGGACTCGCCCAGACGCACCAGCCGAGCCAGATAATTCTCTGCAGCGTGGTAGGGCACGCCGGCCATCGGGATCGGCGCGCCGGCCGACTGGCCGCGCTGGGTCAGCGTGATGTCCAGCAGCCGCGCCGCCTTGCGCGCATCGTCGTAGAACAATTCGTAGAAATCGCCCATGCGGAAGAACAGGAGCACGTCCGGGTGCTCGGCCTTGGCCGCCAGGTACTGGCGCATGAAGGGGGTGTGCTGGGCAGTGTCGTTGAGATTCATGCGAGGGAGGTCGTCAGCCGGTCGCCGGCAGGCATGGCCAGGCCGGGAGGCCATGGAGTGTACATGTCGCTCCGCCCCGCCGGTCCGGTCTTGCCGTGATGCCCCGGAGAGGTTAGAACGCCCCTTGCGTGACCATCCGGATCCTAAGTCTTGTCCTCAACCGTCCCCACCGACGCGCAGCTGTCCGAACTCGCCGCCCAGGTAGCCGCGGACCTCCTGCAGCACAAGCTGATGCTGGTCACCGCCGAGTCGTGCACCGGCGGCTGGATCGCCAAGACGCTGACCGACCAGCCGGGCAGCTCGGCCTGGTTCGACGCTGGCGTGGTGGTCTACAGCTACGAGGCCAAGGAAGCGCTGCTGGGGGTGAACCCGCGCACGCTCGAGCACGCCGGCGCGGTGAGCGAGGAAACCGTGCTGGAGATGGTTTCCGGCGCGATGGCGCGCTACGGCGCCGGCGTGGCGGTGGCGGTCACCGGCATCGCCGGGCCCAGCGGCGGCACGCAGGACAAGCCGGTCGGCACCGTCTGGATCGGCTGGAAGCGCCGCGGCGGCTATGCCCACGCACGGCTGTTCCAGTTCACCGGTGACCGTGAGGCGATCCGCCGCCAGAGCGTGGCCGCGGCGCTCAGCGGCGTGCGGAAAGCACTGACGGGATGAGGCGCTGTGCGCCGGCGGCGGGGCTTGACGGGTGTGGGATACTTGGCCTCTCCCGCATTGATCGCAGCCCGTGAGATTCCGACCGGGCACGATGCGCTCCATTCCTAGCCACACCACCACCCGGGATTCCCACGATGGACGACAACAAGCGCAAGGCGCTGGCCTCCGCCCTTGGCCAGATCGAGAAGCAGTTCGGCAAGGGTGCGGTGATGCGCCTGGGCGATCGCACCGACGAGGCGATCGACACCGTCTCCACCGGCTCGCTGGGCCTGGACATCGCGCTGGGCATCGGCGGCCTGCCGCGCGGGCGCGTGATCGAGATCTACGGTCCGGAATCCTCCGGCAAGACCACGCTGACCCTGCAGGTGATCGCCAACTGCCAGAAGAACGGCGGCACCGCTGCGTTCGTCGATGCCGAGCACGCGCTCGACCCGAGCTACGCGGAGAAACTGGGCGTCAACGTCGCCGACCTGCTGGTGTCGCAGCCTGACACCGGCGAGCAGGCGCTGGAAATCGCCGACATGCTGGTGCGCTCCGGTGCGGTGGACGTGGTGGTGGTCGACTCGGTCGCCGCGCTGACGCCGAAGGCGGAAATCGAGGGCGAGATGGGCGACTCCCATGTCGGCCTGCACGCCCGCCTGATGAGCCAGGCGCTGCGCAAGCTCACCGCCAACATCAAGAAGTCCAACTGCCTGGTGATCTTCATCAACCAGATCCGCATGAAGATCGGCGTGATGTTCGGCAGCCCCGAAACCACCACGGGCGGCAATGCGCTGAAGTTCTATGCCTCGGTGCGCCTGGACATCCGCCGCATTGGCGCGGTCAAGAAGGGCGAGGAAGTGATCGGCTCGGAGACGCGCGTCAAGGTGGTCAAGAACAAGGTCGCGCCGCCGTTCCGCCAGGCCGAGTTCGAGATCCTCTACGGCGAAGGCACCTCGCGCGAGGGCGAGATCATCGAGCTGGGCGTGAAGGAAAACCTGATCGACAAGTCCGGCGCCTGGTACAGCTACAACGGCGACCGCATCGGCCAGGGCAAGGAGAACGTGCGCCAGTTCCTCAGGGACAACCCGGCCATCGCCGACGAGATCGACCGCCAGCTGCGCGAGCGGCTGCTGGTCGGCGGCAAGGCCGCTCCCGCCTCCGAAGAGACGCTGGAAGAAGCCTGAGGCGTGCGTCCGCAAGGGCTCCAAGCTCCCTCTCCTCTGGCCAAAGGCCGCAGGAGAGGAGTGGGGAGAGGGGAAGGCCTTCCGCCTTCGTCTGGCCACCGCCACGCGGTCGTCAGCCCTCGTTCCAGCGAAAGCGGAAGCCCGCTGTGATGGAACCCGACAGCAAGGTGGATTGCCGCTTGCGCGGGAATGACGTCCCGCGGAGTTGGCGCTCAATTCATCCATGAAGCGCCGCCCGGACAACCCCGACAAGCCCAAGCGCAGCGCCTACGACAAGGCGCTGGGCCTGCTCGCCCGCCGCGAGCACTCGCGACGGGAACTCAAGACCAAGCTGCGCCAGAGCGGCTACGAAGGCGAGGAAGCCCGTGTCGCCATCGACCGTCTGGGCGAGCAGCACTACCAGGATGACGAGCGCTTCGCCGAGGTCCTGGTGCGCAGCCGCGCCGCGCAGGGCTACGGCCCCCAGCGCATCCGCGCCGAGCTCAAGACCCACGCCGTGTCCGATGAACGCATCCGCCAGTTGCTGGAGGCGGCGGACGTCGACTGGGAGGCTTCCGCGTTGGACCAACTGCGCCGCCGCTACGGCGGCAAGGCCGCGCCCGACCCCGCCGAGCGCGCCCGCCGGGCGCAGTTCCTCTTGCGTCGGGGCTTTGCCGCCGCCACAGTACGGCGTGCTACCCACGCCCAAGTGGACGACGCTGCCGACCCGATCGACTGATCCGACGGCGGTGTCCCCCGGCGTGGCCTTTTTTGTTCCCTTCGCTCCCCGCCCATGAAAACCGCCGACATCCGCTCGACCTTCCTCGAATTCTTCCGCGCCAAGGACCATGCGATCGTGCCGTCCAGCTCGCTGGTGCCGGCCAGCGACCCGACGCTGCTGTTCACCAATTCGGGCATGGTGCAGTTCAAGAACGTGTTCCTGGGCAGCGAGAAGCTGCCCTACGCACGCGCGGCCGACGTGCAGCGCTGCCTGCGCGCCGGCGGCAAGCACAACGACCTGGACCAGGTCGGCTACACCGCACGCCACCACACCTTCTTCGAGATGCTGGGCAACTGGTCGTTCGGCGACTACTTCAAGCGCGACGCCATCGCATACGCGTGGGAATTGTTGACCAGCGTGTTCAAGCTGCCGGCCGAACGGCTGTGGGTCACCGTTTACCAGAGCGACGACGAGGCCTACGACATCTGGCACGAGCAGGTCGGCGTGCCGGCCGAACGCATCGTGCGCATCGGCGACAACAAGGGCGCGCCGTACGCGTCGGACAATTTCTGGCAGATGGCCGACACCGGTCCCTGCGGCCCGTGCACCGAGATCTTCTACGACCATGGCCCTGGGGTGGCCGGCGGCCCGCCGGGCTCGCCTGACGAGGACGGCGACCGCTACATCGAGATCTGGAACCTGGTGTTCATGCAGTTCGACCGCGCCCCCGACGGCACGCTTTCGCCGCTGCCTGCGCCCTGCGTGGACACCGGCATGGGCCTGGAGCGCCTGGCCGCCGTGCTGCAGCACGTGCATTCGAACTACGAGATCGACCTGTTCGCGCACCTGATCAGCGTCGCCGGCGAACTGACCGGCACCGCCGACCTGGCGAACAAGTCGCTGCGCGTGATCGCCGACCATATTCGCGCCTGCTCGTTCCTGATCGTCGACGGCGTGCTTCCGTCCAACGAGGGCCGCGGCTATGTGCTGCGCCGTATCATCCGTCGCGCGCTGCGCCATGGCTGGATGCTTGGCGTGCGCGGCGACTTCTTCTGGAAGATGGTCGCGCCGCTGGTCGAGGAGATGGGCGCGGCCTACCCGGAACTGGCGGCCAAGCAGGCGTTCGTCGAGGACGCGCTGCGCACCGAGGAGCAGCGCTTCGGCGAGACGCTCGAGCACGGTATGCGCGTGTTCGACGACATCGCCCATAAGGTCGGCGCGAAGAAAGCCGGCGGCACCATCCCTGGCGTCGATGCATTCCGGCTCTACGACACCTACGGCTTTCCGGTCGACCTCACCGCCGACATCGCGCGCGAGCGCGGGCTTTCGGTGGACATGGCCGGTTTCGAGCAGGCCATGAACGAGCAGCGTGAGCGCGCTCGTGCTGCCGGCCGCTTCGAGGCCAGGGGGCAGATGCCCGCGGAGCTTGCCAGCCGCCTCGCGCCCACCACCTTCCTCGGCTACGACGCGCTTGCGGCGCGCGGCTGCAAAGTTGTCGGCATCGTCCGCGACGGCAGGCAGGTCGAAGCGTTGGACGATGGTGAAGAAGGCCTGGTGATCCTCGATCGCACACCGTTCTATGCCGAATCCGGCGGCCAGGTCGGCGATGCCGGCGTGCTGACCGGCACCGAAGGCCGCTTCGAGGTCGCCGACACGCTCAAGATGGGTGGCGTGTTCTTCGGCCATGCGGGCCGCTGGCAGGGTGTGGCCCTGCGCAGCGACGCCCTGGTGGATGCGCAGGTCGATGCCGAGCGCCGCCAGGCCACCGTGCTCAACCACTCCGCCACCCACCTGCTGCACGCGGCGTTGCGCCAGGTGCTCGGCGAGCACGTGACGCAGAAAGGCTCGCTGGTGGCGCCGGAACGGTTGCGCTTCGACTTCGCCCACTTCAGGCCGGTGAGCCGTGACGAGCTGGCCGCGGTCGAGGCGCTGGTCAATGCCCAGGTGCGCCGCAACGAACCGGCCGAAGTGCACCAGATGGCTTACGACGACGCGATCGCCTTCGGCGCGATGGCGCTGTTCGGCGAGAAGTACGGCGACGAAGTGCGCGTGCTGAAGATGGGTGATTTCTCCACGGAACTCTGCGGCGGCACCCACGTCAGCCGCACCGGCGACATCGGCCTGTTCAAGATCGTAAGCGAGGCCGGCGTGGCTTCCGGCGTGCGCCGCATCGAAGCGGTGACAGGCGCCAGCGCACTGGCCCACGTGGCCGGCGAAGAACGCCGCCTGGGCGAGCTGTCGCACCTGCTCTCGGGCAGCGGTGACGAGGTCGTGGAAAAGCTGCGCCAGCTGTTCGATCGCCAGAAGAAGCTCGAGCGCGAACTCGAATCGCTGCGCAGCAAGGCCGCCGGCAACGCCACCGCCGACCTGGCCAGCCACGCCCGCGAGGTCGCCGGCCTCCGGATCGTGGCTGCGCGGTTGGAGGGTTTCGATGCCAAGTCGCTGCGCGACAGCGTCGATCAGCTCAAGCAGCAGTTGGGCGATTGCGTGGTGCTGCTCGCCGGGGCCGCCGACGGGCGCGTTTCACTGGTGGCGGGCGTGCACGGCGCGGCCTTGGGTCGGGTCAAGGCGGGCGACGTGGTCGCGCACGTCGCCAGGCAGATCGAAGGCAAGGGTGGTGGACGTCCGGACATGGCCCAGGGCGGCGGTCTGGACACCCCTCAGTTGCCGGCTTTGCTGGAGGCTCTCCCAGGTTGGATCGGACACCAGCTGGGCGCCGACTAGCCTTTGTGAATCGCGGATTTATCGTCCCCAAAATGCGTTGCGCCGGGCGCTGGCGCTCGGCTAGTATCGGTGGACTGTCGGCAGCGCGGACACTTGGTGCTGCTGCGAGGCCGGGCATCCATGGTGGATGCCGGCCGTAAGCCGGGGAAGGCGGTAGGGCCTTCGACGGACGTTCGTCGAACTGACTGGCGGTGCGCTCAGGGGTGAAGCGCCATCGTGCAGCAGGCCTGTGACCACAGCATATGGAGTAATACAACATGTTGATTCTGACCCGCAGGGTCGGTGAAACCTTGATGATCGGCGACGAGGTGACCGTCACCGTTCTCGGCGTGAAGGGCAACCAGGTGCGGATCGGCATCAATGCCCCGAAGAACGTGGCAGTGCATCGCGAGGAGATCTATCAGCGGATCAAGGGCGAGCACGAGTCCGGCACGTCCGGCGAAACCGGCGAACATTGATCACGGACGCTTTACCTGGGCGGCGTCGGTAGGTATCCTTGCCGGCTCCGCCGACGCGCGGAACACACCCGGAGAGATGCCCGAGAGGCCGAAGGGGCTCCCCTGCTAAGGGAGTATAGGGTCAAAAGCCTTATCGAGGGTTCGAATCCCTCTCTCTCCGCCAGACATGCAAAAACGCCCCGCAAGGGGCGTTTTGCGTTTCTGCCGAGGCGCTGCGGCGCGCTCGGTGGCGATGGAGCGCCAGGCGGTTTCGCCACGGTGTTCTGGCCGGCCGGCGACATGGGTCGCCGTTTTGCTGTGCCGCGACGACGCGGCATCTCAGGGAGCGATCGCGCGCAGCTGCTGCTGCGTGAGCTCGCCGCTGTAGCCCTGTCGCGAGCCGCCGGCACGGATCACCAGCACGCGCGGCGTCTCGCCGCCCCATCCGGCGTCGAGCAGATAGTTGGTGCGCTCGGGCGTCGCATCGGCATAGGCATAGGCCGGCCACGCATCCATGCCGGCGGCGTGCAGGCGTTCTTCGATTGCACGGCGCAGGTCGATGTCGTCGGTGGCCACGGTGACCAGCTCGATCGTTCCAGGGTGCGACCGCTGGAGTTGCGCCAGCGCCTTCAGGTTGGGCTCGCAATAGGCGCAGTCCAGCGCCCACAGGGCGATCAGCCGTTCGCCGCGCGCGGGCGGCGCGAGCAGTGCGGGGATGTCAGCGGCGTGGAGCGGTTGCAGCGCACCCGCGTGGGCGATGGCGCAAACCGACAGCAGCAGGGCGGCGAACCAGTACTTCATCGCGGGGCCTGCACGGGCACCAGCCGGAAGCCCTCAGCGGTATTCCAGGCCACATGGGCTTCCTCGCCGCGCAACAGCAATTGCGGGGAGCCCACCGCGCCGGTGGAGGTCGCCAGGGCGCGGGCTGCGCCGAAATGGAAACCACCGTCATCCGAGCGGCGCAGCATCAAGACCTCGCCCGTGGCGTCGACCTGGTTCCAGGCGATCCACACCGTCGTTCCACGTACGGCGATGTCGGCGTGGCTGGCGCCTGCACCGGCCATGGCCTGCGCATGCTCGGGCCGGTGACCGGGGACAAGCTGGCCGTACCAGATCGTCGGCTTGCCTTTGGCCTCGTACCAGACGGCATGGGCCGTGCCATTCGCGGCGACCGCCAGGCCCGGGCCATGGTGCGGGCAACCGGCAATGTGCCAGCCGTCGAAGGTGGCGCGCTCGGCATGGGGCTCGCTGCCGTCCGTGCGCAGCACCGCGTAGGCGTGGTCGCGGATGTTGTCGCCGTAGACGGCGCGGAAGAAGGAGGCGATGTCGCCCCGCGGCGTCCGCGCCAGTGCGATGCGGCAGCACTCGCAGCTGTGGTCGATCAGCTTGCGCTCGGGTTGGAAGTGCTGGCCGCCGTCATCCGACCAGGCGTAGTAGATGCCGGCGCCCAGGTAGGGCTTGCCCGCCGCTTCGGCGGCGGCCTGGTCGCGCTTGTCGACCCAGGCCAGCACCACACGCCCCGTGCCGTCGACGGCGAGTGCATCGAAACGGTGGGTGATCTCGGCGCGGTCGCGATGCACGGTCACCGGCGAGGAAAAATGCGCACCGCCGTCGAGCGAGCGGGCGAACCGCACATAGCCGGTCCACGGCTTCGCCCGCGGCTGCGACCAACTCACGTAGAGCTCGTCGTGTGGACCGATGGCCAGCTTGGGCCGGTTCTCGCCTTCGGCGTAGATCGGTTCGGGCGTGGCGTTGACCGGTTGCGGCGGGCTCAACGTCTTGCCCAGGTCGTCCGAGTGGCGCAGCCGCACGTGGCCGTCCAGTGCGTCCACCACCCACAGCCGGCCATGCGCGTCGAACGCGGCGGTGGCGCCCAGCGGAGGCTCCTTGGGCATCGCCATGCCTTCGTGGGCAAGTGCCATCGGGGCGGCCAAAAAGAGCAGGATCGACAGCAATCGAAGCATCGGCGGCTCCCTAGAGTTCCCACCGCACTTCGCCGACCCAGATACGGCCAGCGTAGGGATGGTAGACCCAGTAGCGTGCATTGGTCAGGTTGTCCACGCCCAGCGAAGCAGTCCACTGCGGCGCGAAACGCCATCGCAATTTGGCATCGGCGACGGTGAAGGAACTGACGGCGCCGTAGGTGTCGACGAAGTCGCTGTTGTCCAGCGAGCCGTACTGGCGTCCCGAGCGGCGAATGCCCAGCGACGCGTCCCATTCCCCGGCAAAGCGGTAATCGGCCAGGAGGCTGGCGCGCAGGCGCGGGATGCGCGGGAACCACTTGCCGTCGGCCAGCGGGTAGCGGCGGTCGCGAAGGGTCTTGGCGTCGTTGATGGCGATGCTGGCGGTCAGGTCCAGCCCGGGCGTCCAGACGTCCGTCACGTTGACTTCGCCCTCGATACCGCGCAGCCGCGTGAGGTCGATGTTCTGCACGCTGGTGACCGTGGGAGTGCGGGTGACGTCGGTCTGCGTGTAGAGCGCATCGGCGATGCGGTCCTGGAACAGCGACACGCGCCAGTGGCCGCCTTCGAATTGCCGCTTGAGGGTGAGGTCGAACGAGTCGTCGCGCTCGGGCTCGAGGTTGGGATCGTTGCCGACGATCGCGTTGGCGGAGATCGAGCCCTGGAACAGCTCGGCGACCGTGGGGTAGCGCACCGCCTTGCCGTAGGCCAGGCGCAGTTGCCAGTCCGGCGCGAAGTCCCACTCCAGCGCCGCCTTGGGCGAGAGATCGCTGCGCCGTCGGTCGCCGTAACGCAGCGTGCCGCCGGCGTCGGCGCGGCTGCCTGCGTAGGCGCGCCATTGCTCCCAGCGTGTGCCGAGGGTCAGCGCCCAGTCGGGCCGGAAGCTCCACACATCCTGCAGGTACGCGGCACGGGTCTGCGTGCGGCCGGCGAAGGCGCTGCTGAATGGACCATCGGCGACGCCGAGCCAATCACTGGCCGAGTGCACGCGCGAGTCGAGCACGTAGCGGTCGCCGTGCACGCCGGCATAGAGCATATGGGCCGCGCCCAGCGGCCCGGAGCTGCGCAGGTCCAGCGTGTCCCAGCCGGAGCCGGCGTTGTCGGCGATGCTGCCGGGGCCGCCGATCGGACCCGCCGGTGGCGGCAAGGCCGCGCTGCGCGCCTGCGCGCGGGCAAAGTCGTAGTGGCTGGCGACGGCGGTCCAGCGCCAGCCGCCGTCCAGGCGGCCGTTGAGCTCGGCGCCGTAGAGCAGGTGCGTGTCCTGGTTGGCGGAAGGTGCCAGGCCGCTAGGCGGCAGCGTCCAGGTGCTGCCGTAGGCGTTGACCGTGCCGACGGTGACCGGCTGGCCGGCGGCGTCGTGCAGGAGGCTGCGCGTGCGGTCCTGCGCATGGTTGTGCCACCAGCCGAGCGTGAACAGGGCCGCGACCCGGTCGGTGATGTCGACGCCCAGCTTGAGCTTGGCCTGCGTCTGCACCGTGTGCTCGATGCTGTTGGCGCCGTAGACCAGGCGGGGACTGTCGTTCGGGTTGCGGTCGGCGGTGGCTCCGTCGACCGGCACCGCGGTCGCGGCATTGCCGCCCGCCCTGGCCGTGGCGTACTGCATCGGCTGGCCCTGGTTGTCGAGCCGGTCGACGCTGAGCAGCCAGCTCCAGCGACCCTGCCTGTCGCCGAGCGAGGCGGCGAGGTGGCGACCGTCGTAATGGCCGCCGGCTCCATACGCGTCGCGGAAATCCTGGCTGAAATACTGGGCGCTGGCGCTGGCAGTGAGTCGCTCGGGCAGGCGGGTGTGGATCAGCACCGTGGTACCCAGCGAGTTGCCCGGATAGAGCGCCGAGTAGGGGCCGTAGAGCACGTCCACCGCGCCGATTTCCTCGGGCGTGACCATGCCCCAGCGCGGCGCGCCGTCATAACCGTTGGTCATCAGGTTGGAAAGCAGCAGGCCGTCGGAATAGACCAGGCTGCGCGCGCTCTGCAAGGTGCCTGCGTTGCGACCGCTGATGACCGCATTGGGATCGCCGATGTAGCGCTCCCGCACCTGCAGATTCGGCGCGAAGCGCAGCGCATCGGCAGCGCTGGTCACGTTCTGCTGCTGCAGCCGCTCGCGGGGGATGCGCACGGCGACCGCAGGCGTTTCGGTGACCTGGGTATCGCTCGCATGCACCATCACCGGCGAGAGCGTGGTCGCCTGCTGGGGGGCATCGGCGGCAGGCAGGAAGCCAGGCAGGGCCAACAGGACGAGCGCGCACAAACCGGAGGATCGGGGAGGCATCGGCCACTCTGGAGGTGGGTCTAGGCTCGGCAGCATAGCGGCGCCACTGTGTACGACCAGATGACTCGTTGTCGCAGAGGGGTGTGTCAAGCGCGCTGCTGCGCGCCTGTGCCGCATATGCTCGTGCGAGGGCGGGCCGTGCCGGACCTTGCGGGTTTGGATGGACCCGGCCGGCGACCGGCAAGCGGTGTGCTGGATAGTCAACCCGCTTCTGCTCTGCAACGCCTTGACCCATGCCACGCACGCGGTTGGGGCAGGCGGCTATTCCCCCGGTTCTGGCCGCTCGCGCACCGGGTGCTTGCTCAACTTGCGCTGCAGGGTACGCCGATGCATTCCGAGCCGCCGCGCGGTTTCGGAAATGTTGCCGTCGCATTCGGTCAGCACGCGCTGGATGTGCTCCCACTCCAGGCGGCGCAGGGCGAGCGGCGCCTCGGGTGCCTCGGGCGGTTCGTCGTCGACTCCGGCAGGCCCCTCGCCCTCGAGCAGCGCGCGCACCACCGCGTCGGCGTCGACCGGCTTGGCCAGGTAGTCGTGCGCGCCGCGCTTGATCGCCTCCACCGCCGTGGCGATCGAGGCATAGCCGGTGAGCAGCAGGATGCGCATCTGCGGCACCAGCGCGTGCAGTTCGGAGATCAGCTTGAGACCGTTCTCCTCTCCCAGCTTGAGATCGAGCACGCAATAGCGCGGCTGGTGGCGACGGGCCAGCATGCGGGCCTCGTCGGCGCGGGTGGCGCCGATGGCCTCGAAGCCGCGCGAGGCGAGCGCCCGCGAGAGCACGCGGACGAAGGTGGCGTCGTCATCGACGATCAGCAGTTGGCGGGAGGCGTTGACGTCGTTCATGAGGCCGCGGGGGACGAAGGCAGGACGGACATTCTTGCCCGAGTTCGCCATGCATGCACGCGGTCGGGTCAGCCGGCGCCGATCACGGCCAGCGGCAGGCGCAGGCGCACCTGGGCACCGTGCGCGGTATTGCCGGACGTCAGCTCGCCATTCAGGCGCTCGGCGGTGGCTTCGGCCAGTGCCAGGCCCAGGCCCAGGCCGCCCTGCTTGCCGCTGCGGCCGAGCGCGACCGGCTCACCGCCGGCGTCGAAGCCGGGACCGTGGTCGCATATGGCCAGTTCGAGCCAGCCGGCGTCGCTGCGGATCTTCAATTCGACCTCGGCGGAGCCGCGCGAAGCAGAGGCATCGGCGGCGTTGTTGAGCAGGTTGATCAGCGCATGGCGCAACCCGGGCGGCACGCGCAGCGCCAGGCGCGCGGCGGACTCGGGAAGCTCGAGCGTCAGGTCGGCCTCCGGGCGCAGCAACTGGAAGCGTTCCAGGCAGCCCTGCACGAAGGCCTGCAGCGGCATCTGCTCGGCTTCCTGCGAGAGTTGGGTCTGGCCGAAGGCGACCATCTCGCGCAGGATCCCGCGGCAGCGCTCGACCTGTTCCTCGAGCAGGACCAGGTCGTCGGCCAGACCCGGGTCGGAGACATGCTCGCGGCGAAGCTCCGGCAGCAGCATGCGCATGGTCGCCAGCGGTGTATTGAGCTCGTGCGCCGCGCCGGCGGCCTGGGTGGCGATGGCGAGAATGCCTTCGTCACGCAGGGCGCGCTCGCGCACCCGCTGCACTTCCAGTTGCTGCATCCGCAGCGCCCGCGCCAGCCGGTTGATGAAGAAGCCCAGCAACAGCGCCATGATCACGAAGTTCACGCCCATGCCCAGGACGTGCAGCGGGAAGCCGCTGCCGTGCATGGGCATCGGCAGCGGCAGGTAGCTGTGGATCAGCGTCAGGTAGGCGATGCCGGCGAGCGCCGCCACGGCGAGCACCGCCGGCACCGACAAGGCCGCCGCAGCCAGCGCGATCGGCACCAGCAGCAGGGTCACGAAGGGGTTGCTGGCGCCACCGGTGAAATAGAGCAGGTAGCCCAGCACCAGCGCATCGACCGCGACGTGGCCTATGGTCTCCCATTCGCGTACCGGCCAGGGCTGGCCGAGCCGCCAGGCGGCGAACACGGCGAACACGGCCAGCGCAGCGATGCCGGTCAGCAGCGGCAGCACCGGGATGGACAGCTGCATCCATAGCGCGCACACCAGCACCGCCACGCTCTGCCCGGCGATGGCGCACAGGCGCAGCCAGGCCAGCGTGCGTGTCAGCGCGAAGGGACCGATGCGTCGGCTGGCTTGCCTGTGTGGCATGGTGCTGGGGAGGCGCCGCGATCCGCGCGGCGCCTGGCCGGATCAGCCTGGGAGTTCCCAACCTTCCTCGCTGCGCACCGGCGGCAGCGGGTCGGCCGCGGCGGCGTGCTCGGCGTGGCTGTTGGAGAGCTTCTTCATCAGCGGCAGCACCGCCACGGCGATCGCCGTGCAGCCCAGGCCCACGAAGCCGAGCTTGTTGAAAAGGTTGGTGTAGATCGCCAACGACTGCACCGGGTCGGCGAGGCCTTCGGGGATGTGCGCGTAGTTGGCCACCACGCTGCCCAGGTATTGCGAGATACCCACGGCAACGTAGTAGGCGCCCATCATGAAGCCGCCCATGCGGGCCGGTACGTAGCGGGCGATCATCGCCAGCCCCAGGCCGCTGACCAGCAGCTCGCCCAGCGAATACAGCCCGTAGCCCCAGATCATCGTCCACGAGGAAACCTGCCCGCCGACCGCGCCCAGCGCACCGAAGCCGTACATGAAAAAGCCCAAGGCCACCGCGGCGAAACCCAGCGCGAACTTGGTAGCGACGGAGGGGTCTTTACCGACCTTGCCGAGCCCGTTGTAGATCAGCACCAGCACGGGACTCAGCACCACGATCCAGATCGCGTTCAAGTTCTGGTACTGCTCTGGAATCCAGTTGAACAGGTGCAGCCCGAACACGTTCATCGACAGGTTGACGTTGTGCTGCGCGAACAGGTTCAGCGAGGTCGCCATCTGCGCATAGAAGATGAAAAAGAAGATCGTCTGTACGGTGAGCACGAGGGCGGCGATCAGGCCGGCGCGTTCGGTCCGATCGCTGCTGCGGATCAGGTGCAGGAAAATGCCGAGGATCACCAGGCCGGCGGCGTACACGCAGATCTTCGCCACGAGCAGGCTCTGCAGGATGAAGGCGGCGACAAACACCAGCGCCACTGCGGCACCCGCCACCCCGGCGACGCGGGACATGCTGAGCGGACGCTCGTCCGCCGGCGATCCGATGTGCGCCAGCGTGCGGTACATCAGCAGGTAGTTGCCCAGCCCCAGCAACAGGCCGACGGCGCAGGCGCCGAAGGCGGTGTGCCAGCCCATCGCGTCACCGTAGGCGGCGCCGACAACGTTCCGGATCCACGGCGTCGCCGTCATCGAGAGCATCGAGCCGACGTTAACTGCCATGTAGTAGATGGTGAAGGCGCTATCGATGCGGGTATCGTCGCCCTCGTAGATCTTGCGCACCAGGTTGCCGGCGTTGGGCTTGAAGAAACCGTTGCCGACGATGATCACGCCCAACGCGAAGTAGGTCAGGTAGGGGTCGTTGGATGGAATCCACAGCAGCGCGTAGCCCAGCATCAGCACCACCGCGCCGGTGAGCATCGTGCGGCGGGTGCCGATCAGCTTGTCGCCGACCCAGCCGCCGATGGCGGGCGTGGCATAGATCAGCGCCGCGGCCGCGCCCCAGACCAGGTTGGCGTGGGTGTCGACGAAACCGAGCTTCTTCATCATGTAGGTGACCATCAGCACCTGCATGCCGTAGAAGCCGAAGCGCTCCCACATTTCGATCAGGAAGACGGTGCTGAAGGATCGTGTCTGGGACACGGGAGGATTCTGGACTGCCATGGGAATTCCGAGCGGATGGGTACTGACTGCCGCTGCGCGGCCTGCTCTGCAACCCTGAACCGGGCTACAACCATTCGAGGGTAACCCATCCGCCACACTGGTAACGCTGCACTGCGACAAGCCGTGCGCCGGCGTTGCTGTGGCATCATCGCGCGCCTGTCGCCGACGCAAAGACGAGAACCGACACCATGCCGACTGATCCGCTTCCGCCGTTTCCGGCCGTCGTCCGGCATTGCGGAGCCTGATTCGCGTGGCCGCCGAGGGTTTCCGCGGGCCGCGGCAACTGTGGAACGCGTTGCGCTGGTCGATGAAGGGGTTGCGCGCCGGCTGGCGCCATGAAGCCTCGTTCCGCTTCGAGGTATGCCTGGCCGTCGTGGTCTTTCCGCTGGGCCTGTACCTCGGCCACGGGGCGATGGAGAAACTGGCGCTGGTGCTGCCGATGTTCCTGGTGCTCTCGGTGGAGTTGCTGAACTCGGCGATCGAGGCCGTGGTCGACAAGGTCAGCCCGGAGTTCCATGAGTTGGCCGGGCGCGCCAAGGACATGGGCTCGGCCGCGGTGTTCGTGCTGCTGGTACTCATGGGGCTGAGCTGGGCGTTGATCGTGGGGCCGCGGCTGGCGGTCCTGTTGCGGGGTTGAACCATGCGTCCGCGCCGTTGACGCTGGCCGGAGCCTGCCCCTACGCTGGCCTTCTCACAGATCGGAGCGCCGTCATGAAGACCCTTCGCGTATTCGCGCTGTCGCTGCTTGCCGTGTTCCTCAGCGGCTGCGGCTACAACGCCATCCAGCGCCAGGACGAGGCGGTGAAAGCCTCCTGGTCGGAGGTGCTCAACCAGTACCAGCGCCGCGCCGACCTGGTACCCAACCTGGTCAATACGGTCAAGGGCTACGCGCAACACGAAGAACGCGTGCTTACCGAGGTCACCAACGCCCGCGCCCGTGTCGGCAGCGTGCAGGTGACGCCGGACATGATCAACGACGCGGCCAAGCTCAAGCAATTCCAGCAGGCGCAGGGCGAGCTCTCCAGCGCGCTGTCGCGCCTGATGGTGGTCAGCGAGAACTACCCCAACCTCAAGGCCGACGGACTGTTCCAGAACCTGCAGGCGCAGCTGGAAGGCACCGAGAACCGCATCACCGTGGCGCGCAACCGCTACGTGCAGGCGGTGCAGCAGTACAACGCAATGATCCGCACCTTCCCCAACAACCTGACCGCGAAGATGTTCGGTTACCAGGTGAAGCCGAATTTCGGCGTGGAGAACGAGAAGGCCATCTCCACCGCGCCGACGGTGGACTTCGGCAGCCCCGCGCACGCCGCCTCGACGCACTGAGATGGCTGCTCGCCTGCCGCGGCTGGCGTGGCTGCTGCTCGCCCTGCTGCTCGTCGTGGCGCCCCGCCTGCGTGCGGCGGAAGTGCCCACGCTCAGTCGCCACGTCACCGACCTGACCGGCACGCTCGACGCGCAGCAGGTCGATCAGCTCGATGCGCAGCTGGTCGCCCTGGAGAAGCGCAAGGGCGCCCAGCTGGTCGTACTGATGATCGGCAGCACGGGCGAGCAGGACATCGAAAGCTATTCGCTCGCCGTCGCCGAGCAGAACAAGGTCGGGCGCAAGGGCACCGATGATGGCGTGCTGCTGCTGGTCGCCAAGAACGACCGGCGCGTGCGCATCGAGGTCGGCTACGGGCTGGAGGGCGCGATACCGGACGCGGCCACCGCACGCATCATCCGCGAGTACATCGCGCCGAAGTTCCGCGTGAACGACTACTACGGCGGCATCCGCGATGCGGTGGGCGCGCTGACCCAGCTGATCGATGGCGAACCGCTGCCGCCGCCGGTGCAAGGAGCGCCCACCGACCATCGCGGACTGGGGCTGCAGCACGCGCTGTTCATCGGCGTCTTGATCGCATTTTTCCTGCGCAACCTGTTCGGCCGCGCCCATCTGTTCGTGCGCACGCCACTGGGTGCGGGCATCACCGGGTTCGTACTGTGGCTGCTCGCCGCCAGCCTGGGCGCGGCCATGCTGGGCGCGGTGATCGGCGGCGTGCTGATGCTGCTGCCCGGTGGCGGGGGCCGATCGATCGGCGGCGGCGGCTGGGGCGGCTGGGGTGGTTTCGGCGGGGGCGGCTTCGGGGGAGGTGGTTTCGGCGGCGGCGGGGGCGGTGGCTTCAGCGGCGGCGGCGGAAGCTTCGGCGGAGGCGGTTCCTCGGGGAGTTGGTGATGACACGCCTGCAGCGAGTGCTCGCAAACCTGTTCGGCGGCTGGTTCCGGTTGCGCCAGCGCTTCCCGTCGGCATTGCTGGATGAGCTGGCCGATGCCGTAAGCGCGGGTGAGCGCAGCCATCTGGGCGAGATCCGCTTCGCGCTCGAGTCGCGCTTGCCATTGCGCGCGGTGCTGGCCGGCCTGGACGCGCGGCTGCGTGCGCAGGCGGTGTTCGCCCAGTTGCGCGTCTGGGATACCGAGGAGAACACTGGTGTGCTGATCTACCTGCTGCTTTCGGAGCAGCGGATCGAGATCGTCGCCGATCGCGGTATCGCCCACCGCGTCGCGCAGCCGCAGTGGGATGCGATCTGCCTGCGCATGCGCGACGCCTTCGCACGGGCACAGTGGCGCGAAGGCAGCCTGGCGGGTATCGAGGCCGTGCATGCATTACTGCGCGAGCATTTCCCCGCGGACGACCGCCCCAACCCGGACGAGCTTCCGGATCGCCCCGTACTGCTCTGAAAAAAAAGGCCGCCCTGCGGCGGCCTTGTCTGGCTTGAGCGATGTCGGTATCAGGCGCCCTTGCCGATGTGCTTCTCCAGGAACGCCTGCAGCGTATCGTAGAAATCCACGCGGTTCTTCTCGTCGTAGAAGCCGTGACCTTCGCCCGGCTTGCTCATCCACTCGTAAGGTTTGTGTGCGGCGTCGAGCGCGGCGCGCATGGCCTTGGCCTGCGCAAAGGGCGCGCGTTGATCGTCCTCGCCGTGAATCAGCAGCACCGGCACGTCGATCTTGTAGGCGAGCTTGTCGGGCGAGTTCGCGTCCAGGTCGGCGTCGTCCTTGCCGATGACCATCGTCAGATAGCTGCGGCCGGTCTTGCTTTCGCGTACGTCGCCCTTGGCGTACATCATCTTGAGGTCGTAGACGCCGGCGTAGCCGACCGCGCACTTGAACAGGCCCGGCGCGCGGATCGCCGTCATCATCGCCGAATAGCCGCCGAAGCTGCCGCCGTAAACGCAGATCCGTGCCGGATCGGCATAGTGCTGCCCCACGGCCCAGTGGACTCCGTCGATCAGGTCCTGCTGGATGCGCGTGCCCCACTTGAGATATCCCGCTTCCTGGAAGTCTTCGCCGCGGCCGCCCGAGCCGCGGTAGTTGACCTGCAACACCAGGTAGCCACGGTTGGCGAGGAACTGGGCGTCGTCGTCGTACGACCATTCATCGCTGATGCCGATGGGCCCACCGTGCGGCAGCAACACCATCGGCAGGCCGGTTTCGCTGCGGCCGGGCGGCAAGGTCAGGATGGCCTCCAGCTCGGTGCCGTCGCTGGCCTTGAAATGCATGGGGCGGCGCTCGGCCATCTTTGCCGGGTCGATCCAGGGTGCCGCGTCGAACAGCTTGCGCACCTTGTAGGTGTGTGTGTCGATCAGCAGGTAGGTGCCCGGGTTGCGGTCGCTCTTCACGCTGAACAGCAGTTGCCCGCCGTCCTCGCTGTAGTTGATGAAGTGCACGTACTGGCCGGGGAACTTCAGGCTGAGCGCGCGATGCAGCTTGGCCGCAGGCAGGTTCGGGTCGATGTAGCTCGCCTGCGGCATCCCGGTTTCGGAAACGGCGGCAAAGGGCTGGCGCGGCAGCGGCGTCCACTCGATCGTGCCGACGCTGCCGAAGCCGGCGGCGGCAAGCACCTTGCGGTTGGCGCCGGATTCGTCCTGCAGCACCAGCGAGGCCGGTCCGCCGCCGCGGTCGTACAGGGCGTAGATGTGCTGCTGGTCCGGGGCGACCTCGACGGGCGCGAAGCTGCCGACCTGCCCGGCCGGCAGTTGCTGCCAATGGTCGTTCTCCCGGTGGTAGACCACGTAATCGAAGTTCTCGTTGCGGCCGTAGGCGTAGCGAGGCCGTCCGTCGTCACCGACCAGGAAGCTCATGTTGCCGACCCCGATGTCGGCCACCAGGTGGCGCGTATTGGCGCTGGCATCGACGTCATAAAGGGAGCTGCTGCTCTCGGAGGACCAACTGGTGACAGCCATGTAGAAATGGCCGTTGGCCCGGTCCGGCAGCCCGTCGACAAAACCCCATCCCCGGTCGCGGCCGCGGGTCTGGGCGCGCTTGCCGTACATGGAATCGTAGCCGTACAGGTAATCCTGGTTCTTGCCGTCGATATCGCTGGCGAGGATTTCGCCGGTGTAGGCCGGCCGGTCGATCGAGCCGAACTCCTTTCCTTTGGCCACGACCAGCCGCGTCGGACCGACCCAATTGATGTCCAGCGGCAGTTCGTACTTGGGCATGCGCAGCATGCTCGCAGGCTTGGACATGTCCTCCACGCGGTAGACCACCAGGGCGTGCTGGCTGCCCTCGTCCCAACGCACCGCCAGGTACTTGCCATCGGGCGAGAGCCGGGGCATCGACAGTTGCGGGTGGCGTGCGAAATCCTCCACCGGCAGCAGGTCGGCGGCCGCGGCGATCGCCGGTGCCAAAAGCATGGCCGCGCAAAGCACGGTCCTGAATCGATTCATCGTCCCATCCCCCTGGGCTCCTGGTGGCAGGCGCGGACGCCGGGAGTACGACGTCCGGCCGGGGGCGCACCCCCATGCGGCCCCGATGCCGACGATTCTAGTGAGGGCCGGTCGTGCGCCGAAAGGGCCTGCGCTGCACGGACCGGCCCGGCTACACTTGGGACTTTGCCCGGCCGCGCCCAGCCATGACAGAGCCCTTCACCGTCCACTTCGATCCGGTCGCCTTCCACATCGGGCCCGTGCAGGTGCACTGGTACGGGCTGATGTACCTGCTGGGCTTCCTTGGCGCGGGCCTGCTGGGCGAGCGGCGCCGGCGCCAGGGGCGCCTGCCGGTCAGCCGCGATGCGCTGAGCGACCTGGCCTTCTACGCCATGCTGGGCATCATCGTGGGCGGACGCGTGTGGTACATGCTGTTCTACTACGTCGGCGGCCCGCATTGGATCTGGACCGACCCGCTGGCGCTGTTCAAGGTGTGGGACGGCGGCATGAGCTTCCACGGCGGGCTGCTGGGCGTGCTCGCGGCCGCTTGGTGGTGGTCGCGGCGCCATCGGCTGCATTTCTTCGACACCATGGACTTCGTCGCGCCCCTGGTTCCGCTGGGGCTTGGCCTCGGCCGCTTGGGCAACTTCATCAATGGCGAGCTGTGGGGCAAGCCCGGCAGCGTGCCCTGGGCGATGATCTTTCCCAACGCGCACGCCGAGGACGTCCAGCTGGCGGCCGGCCAGCCGGCGCTCGCGCAGCAGCTGGCGCGCTTCGGTGGCTTGCCGCGGCACCCTTCGGAACTCTACGAGATGGCGCTGGAGGGAGCAGTGATGTTCGCGGTGCTATGGCTGGTATCGATGAAGCCCCGGCCGCGCTACCTGGTTTCGGGCCTGTTCGCGCTGCTCTACGGCTGCTTCCGTTTTGCCGTCGAATTCGTGCGCGTGCCCGATCCCCAGCTCGGCTACCTGGCCTGGGGCTGGCTGACCATGGGACAGGTGCAGTCGCTGCCTCTGATCGTGGTCGGGCTGGTGCTGGTGGCGCTCTCGCGCCGGGCGCCGACGCTGGCGCTGGCGGCACGTTGAGCCGGGCAGGGCGGGCTTTGGCCGCGCCCTGCCGATTCGCGCACGGCTAGAAGTTACGGTCACCGCCGATCAAGTCGCCCAGGCCGCCGAGGATCGAGCCTTCGCCCCGGCGTTGCCCGCCGCCCTGCGGCGCGGCCGCCAGCATGCGACCGGCCATGCGCGAGAAAGGCAGCGATTGCAGCCAGACTTTGCCCGGGCCGGTCAGCGTGGCCAGGAACACGCCTTCGCCGCCGAACAGCATGCTCTTGATACCGCCGACGGGCCGCACATCCATGCTGACCGTGTCATGGAAGGCCACCACGCAGCCGGTATCCACGTCCAGCCGCTCGCCGGGCTTGAGTTCGCGCTCGACCACGGTGCCGCCGGCGTGCACGAACACCCAGCCGTCGCCCTCGAGCTTTTGCATGATGAAGCCCTCGCCGCCGAACAGCCCGGTGAGGATCTTGCGCTGGAAGAAGATGCCCAGCGACACGCCGCGCGCGCCGGCCAGGAAGGAGTCCTTCTGGCAGATCAGCCGCCCGCCGTGCTCGGAGAGCTTCATCGCCATCACCGTCCCGGGATAGGGGGCGGCGAAGGCGACCTTGGCCTTGCCGCTGCCGGTGTGCGTGAACACGGTGGTGAACAGGGTCTCGCCCGTGACCACGCGCTTGCCGGCGGAAATCAGCTTGTCCATGAAGCCCCCGCCTTGCACGGCGGTCGAGCCGTCGCCGAAGACGGTGTCCATCTGCACGGCCGCTTCCTTGTACATCAGGGCGCCCGCCTCGGCGATGGCGCTCTCGCCCGGGTCCAGCTCGACTTCGACGAATTGCATGTCGTTGCCGACGATGCGGTAGTCGATTTCGTCCGACGCCCCATAGCGCCCGGCCGGTGCGGGCGGAGGCGCCACGGCCACGGCGGCGGAGGCCAGGAACACGCTGTGGATCGGCCGCCATTCGCCGAAACCTTCCTTCCAGCAGTAGCCGTCCGGGCGGCTGCGCGCCTGGGCGCGTGCGGCCTCGTCGTCCAGTGGGCCGATGCGTTCGTTGTTGCCGTAGCTGAAATACCACTGGGTCATGTGCGCCGTCCGCTGCGAGATGGGCTTTGGAGTCTAGGCCCGCGCCGGAGCCCGGGCGAGTGACGGATGTCATTGGGCGTCAAGGCAGCGCCCCGGCCCGATTTCCCCGCTTGAGGGAGTTCCAGGGGGCCGGTTGGGGCAAGCGCCGCCCCTCCCGCTAGAATCCACTCCATGCGCGCCTACCTCGACCTGCTCGACCACGTGCTCCACCACGGCACGGAAAAGACCGATCGCACCGGCACCGGCACCAGGAGCGTGTTCGGTTGGCAGATGCGCTTCGACCTCGGCCAGGGTTTTCCGCTGGTCACCACCAAGAAGGTGCACTGGAAGTCGGTGGTACACGAGCTGATCTGGTTCCTGCGCGGCGACACCAACGTCGCCTACCTCAAGGAACACGGCGTCAGCATCTGGGACGAGTGGGCCGACGCCAGCGGTGAGCTGGGGCCGGTCTATGGCAAGCAGTGGCGCGCCTGGCCGACGGCCGACGGCGGCACCGTCGATCAGATCCGCTGGGTGGTGGAGGAGATCCGCCGCAATCCCGATTCGCGCCGGCTCATCGTCAGCGCCTGGAACGTGGGCGATTTGCCGAAGATGGCGCTGATGCCCTGCCACACGCTGTTCCAGTTCTACGTCGCCGAGGGCAAGCTCTCCTGCCAGCTCTACCAGCGCTCGGGCGACATCTTCCTGGGTGTCCCGTTCAACATTGCAAGCTACGCGCTGCTCACCCACATGGTGGCGCAGGTGTGCGGTCTGGGCGTGGGCGACTTCGTGCACACGCTGGGCGACGCGCACCTGTACAGCAATCATGTCGAGCAGGCGCGCCTGCAGCTGTCACGCGAGCCGCGGCCGTTGCCGCGCGTGCTGCTCAACCCGCGAGTGCAGGCCTTGGAGGACTTCCGCTTCGAGGACGTCGCCCTGGAGGGCTACGCCCCGCATCCCGCGATCAAGGCGCCCGTCGCTGTGTAGGGCGGTCGAGGCCCCCCTACCTATGCCTCGCCGGCGAGCAGCCGCTTCAATTCCCCGGCATCGTGAAGCAGCTCGAACGGCGTCACCGGGGCCGGGTGTTCCGGCGGCGTCTGCAAGGTCTTCTGCCACACCCCCACGTCCCACCAGCGGCCGAGCTTGTAGCCGCTCTGCCGCCACACGCCGGCGGGCGCAAAGCCCATGGTCTCGTGCAGCCGCACGCTGGCTTCGCCGGGCAGGGTGATCACGCCGACCGCCTGGTTGATGCCCTGCAGGCGCATCGTTTCCAGCAGCACGCCGTACAGGCGCCGGGCGATACCCCTGCGGCCGGCATCCTCGCGCACGTAGATCGAGGTCTCGGCGATCCAGTCGTAGGCGGCGCGTTCGCGGAAGCGGCTGGCGTACGCGTAGGCCAATACCTCGCCGTCGCTTTCCCACACCAGCCAGGGATAGTGGGCCAGCCGGGCGACAATGCGCTCGCGCATCGCGGTCACGCCGGGCAGGACGGTCTCGAAGGTCGCCGCGCCATGGGTGACCGACGGGGCATAGATCGCATGCACCGCGGCGGCGTCGTCAGGGCGGGCGATGCGGATCAGGCCGTCCATCCTCAGAGCTGACGCAGGTAATAGCGGTCGCAGCCGTGGTGGCCGGTGCCGCCCATCGCCGCGCAGATCGGCGCGAAGCCGCTGCGGCGGTACAGCGCCTGTGCCGCGTCCATGCCGGTGAGGGTTTCCAGGTAGCAGCGCCGGTATCCCAGCGTGCGCGCCGCGTCCAGGCAGCGCTGCATCATCGCGGTGCCCGCGCCGATGCCGCGCGCCTGCGGCAGGAAGTACATCTTGCGCAGCTCGCACACGTCCGGCTCGCCGCCCTCCAGCGGCGCCACGCCGGCGCCGCCGATGACCGCGCCGTCGCGCTCGACCACGAAGTAGGCGCACCCGGGCCGCGCGTAGGCCCCGGCCATGTGGTCGACTTCCGTGTCGTGGATGGCGAAGCCGGGGCCGTCGGCGCCGAACTCGGGCATCACGGTGCGGATGATCGACGCCACCGCGGCGTCGTCGGCAGGTTCGATCGGGCGGATTAGGAAGTTCGTTGTCATGAGGGTGTAGGGGTATGGGAAATCCGACTTCGGCGTATCAGGCGGCCGTGCGTGCGCGCGTGACGCGGCTGGCGGTGTCCTTGTGCAGCTGCGCGGCGAGCCAGGCGCCGGTGGCGACCAGCAGGTCCAGGTCGACACCGGTGTGCAGGCCCATGCCGTGCAGCATGTAGACCACGTCCTCGCTGGCCACGTTGCCGGTGGCGCCCTTGGCATAGGGGCAGCCGCCCGTGCCGGACACGGCGCTGTCGACCACGCGCACGCCTTCCTCCAGGCAGGCCAGGATGTTCGCCAGGGCCTGGCCGTAGGTGTCGTGGAAATGCACCGCCAGCGCGCTCATGGGTACCGCTTGCGCCACTGCCCGCAGCATCGCGCGCGCCTTGGCCGGCGTGCCGACGCCGATGGTGTCGCCCAACGAGATCTCGTAGCAGCCCAGCGCATGCAGCCGCTGCGCCACGCGCACCACGTCGGCGACCGGCACCTCGCCCTGGTAGGGGCAGCCGAGCACGGTGGAAACATAGCCGCGCACCGCCACGCCGTCGGCACGGGCGCGCTCGATCACTGGCGCGAAGCGCTCGATCGACTCGTCGATGGACGCGTTGACGTTCTTGCGGTTGAAGGCCTCGCTCGCGGCCGTGAACACGGCGATTTCGCGGGCGCCCACCGCCCGCGCGCGTTCGTAGCCCTGCAGGTTGGGCACCAGCACCGGATAGCGCACGCCAGGCAGCTTGCGGATGCCGGCGAACACCTCGGCCGCGTCGGCCATCTGCGGCACCCACTTGGGGCTGACGAAGCTGGTCACCTCGATGGTGGTGAGGCCGGTGGAGGAAAGCCGGTCGATCAGGGCGATCTTCACCTCGGCCGGCAGCAGCGTCTTTTCGTTCTGCAGGCCGTCGCGGGCGCCGACTTCGACGATGCGGACGGTATCGGCTGGCGCGGTCATGGCGGCTCCGGGTGCGGGGACGGTCCACTTTAGCCGGTCGGCCGCCGCGCCAGGACCGGCACCCGGCAGGCTGGCTTTGGCCCGGGCTCCTCCGTATAATCGCCGGTTCGACCCATACGGACGGGTCGTGAACCGATGTCGGCAGGACGGAAAGCGTGGCCTCCGGGACCACCGCCGAATCAGTCAGAAACCGGGCACTCAAGCCCACCCAGGAGCATTCCCATGCCCAAGATCAAGACCAACCGGGCGGCTGCGAAGCGTTTTCGCAAGACCGCGTCGGGCAAGTTCAAGGCCGGTCACGCCTTCAAGTCGCACATCCTGACCAAGAAGTCGACCAAGCGTAAGCGCAACTTGCGCGCCACCAACCACGTCAAGGCGTGCGACACCAAGGGTGTGGCTCGCATGTTGCCGTACGTCTAAGGGGAGGAGAACACCATGGCTCGTGTAAAGCGTGGCGTCACCGCCCGTCGTCGTCACAAGAAGATCATCGGCCGCGCGAAGGGCTACTACAACGCCCGCCGCAAGGTCTTCCGCGTAGCGAACCAGGCCGTCATCAAGGCCGGCCAGTACGCCTATATCGGCCGCAAGCAGCGCAAGCGCCAGTTCCGCGCGCTGTGGATCGTGCGCATCAATGCCGCCGCACGCCAGTTCGGCCTGTCCTACAGCCGCCTGATCAATGGCCTCAACAAGGCCGGCATCACGATCGACCGCAAGGTGCTGGCGGACATCGCCGTGCACGACATCAAGGCGTTTGGCGCCATCGCGGAAAAGGCGAAGGCCAGCCTGGCCGCTTGATCGTCGTCACCGACGGTATGCTGTAAATCAAGCGGGGAGAAGGCCAACGCCTTCTCCCCGTTTTTATTTAACGACGTCGCTTTTTTGCGGTGGCTTTCTCTTCTCCCATCCCTGATAAGTAACGGGGAGAGGATCGGGGTGAGGGGCAAAGCTTGCCTCGGACCTCGATCGAAGCACGCTTCGCACAGACCACAACGCAAGAGCGACCCCTCACGCAGCCTCTCTCCCAATCTCTGATCAAAGGTGGGGAGAGGGAGCTAGAAGCCAAAAGCGGAAACCGCACCGATGGACGATCTGGATAGTCGCGCAAGCCAGGCCTTGGCCGACATCGAAAACGCCGCCTCGCTGGACGCGCTCGAAACCCTGCGCGTGGGTCTGCTCGGCAAGAGCGGCATCGTCACCGCCGCGCTGAAGTCGCTGGGCACCCTCGCCCCCGACGAGCGCAAGGCCCGCGGCGCCGAGGTCAACCGGGTCAAGGACCGCCTGGCCGATGCGCTCGCCGCTCGCAAGCAGACGCTGGAGCAGGCCGAGCTCGACCGCCGCCTGGCCTCCGAAAAGCTCGACATCACGCTGCCGGGTCGCGACGGCCAGCGTGGCGGCATCCACCCGATCACCCGCGCGCTCGAGCGCATCGCGGCGATCTTCGCCCGCCTGGGCTACCAACGCGCCGAAGGGCCGGAGATCGAGGACGACTGGCACAACTTCGAGGCGCTGAACTTCCCGCCGCACCATCCGGCGCGCGCCATGCACGACACCTTCTACTTCGGCGACGGGCGCCTCTTGCGCACGCATACCTCGCCGGTGCAGATCCGCTCGATGCAGGGCCGTCAACCGCCGATCCGCATCATCGCGCCCGGCAAGGTCTACCGCAGCGATTCGGACCAGACCCACTCGCCGATGTTCCACCAGATCGAGGGCCTGCTGGTCGACGAGACCTCCAGCTTCGCCGACCTCAAGGGCACGCTGGCCGAGTTCGTGCGCGCGTTCTTCGAGCGCGATTTCGAGATGCGTTTCCGTCCCAGCTACTTCCCCTTCACCGAACCTTCGGCCGAGGTGGACATCCGCTGGGAGACGGACGACGGCCAGAGCCGCTGGCTGGAGGTGCTCGGCTGCGGCATGGTCCACCCGAACGTGCTGGCCAACTGCGGCATCGACCCGGAGCGCTACACCGGCTTCGCCTTCGGCCTGGGCGTGGAGCGCTTCGCCATGCTGCGCTACGGCGTCTCGGACCTGCGCGCGTTCTTCGAGAACGACCTGCGCTTCCTCAAGCAGTTCGCGTAAGCCGGCAAGGAATCGATACCCATGAAATTCTCCGAAAACTGGCTGCGCGAGCTGGTCGAGATCCAGGCCGACCGCGCCCAGCTGGCCCATGCGCTGACCATGGCCGGGCTGGAAGTGGAAGAGCTGACCGTGCTGGGCGAGGGCCTGGCTGGCGTGGTGGTGGGCGAGATCGTCGCCGCCGAGAAGCACCCGGAAGCCGATCGCCTACAGGTGTGCAAGGTGGCGGCCGGGCAGGGCGAGCCGCTGCAGATCGTCTGCGGCGCACCCAACGCGCGGGTGGGTCTGAAGGCGCCGCTGGCGATGGTCGGCGCCGTGCTGCCGGGCAACGTGCAGATCAAGGCCGCCAGGCTGCGCGGTGTGGAGTCGGCCGGCATGCTGTGCTCGGCGAAGGAGCTGGGCATCGACGCGGATGCCTCCGGCTTGATGGAGCTCCCGGCCGATGCCCCGGTCGGCCAGCCGTTGGTCCAGTTTCTGGGTCTGCCCGATGCCAGCATCGAGCTCAAGCTCACCCCGAACCGCCCCGACTGCCTGGGGCTGGTCGGCCTCGCGCACGACGTGGCCGCGCTGTTCGGCAGCCGCGTGCTGGTGCCGGTACAGGCTCCCGCGCCGGTGACCACCGATGCGCGCCGCGGCATCCGCCTGGAAGCCGGCAAGGATTCGCCGCGCTACCTCGGCCGCCTCATCGAAGGTATCGATGCTTCCGCCCGGTCGCCGCTGTGGCTGTCCGAACGCCTGCGCCGCGCCGGCCTGCGTCCGATCAGCGCGGTGGTCGACGTCACCAACTACGTGATGCTGGAGCTGGGCCAGCCGCTGCACGCCTTCGACAACGACAGGCTCGAAGGCGACATCGTGGTGCGTCATGCGCGCGAGGGCGAGACGCTGAAGCTGCTCGACGGCAGTGAGGCCAGGCTCGACGCCGGTTTCCTGCTGATCGCCGACGAGCGCAAGGCCCTGGCCGTGGCCGGCGTGATGGGCGGCTTCGATTCGCGCGTGACCGAGTCCACCGGCAACATTTTCCTCGAATCCGCGCACTTCGCGCCGGCCGCGATCATGGGGCGCGCGCGCAAGCTCGGCCTGCATACCGACGCCTCGCACCGATTCGAGCGCGGCGTCGACCCGGAGCTGCCGCGCCGCGCGCTGGAGCGCGCCACCGAACTGCTGCTCTCGATCGCCGGCGGCAAGGCCGGCCCCGTGCTGGTCGCCGAGAACCCGGCCGACCTGCCGAAGCCAACCACGATCGCCCTGCGCCGCGCGCGCCTGGCCCGCGTGCTGGGGCTCGGCGTGCCGGACGAGGAAGTCACGCGCATCTTCACCGCGCTGGGCATGGCCGTGCAGCCCGGCGCCGAGGGCTGGCAGGTCACCGCGCCGACCAGCCGCTTCGACATCGAGCGTGAGGAGGACCTGATCGAGGAGGTCGCCCGCGTGTACGGCTACGACCGCATCCCCACCCACACGCCCGCCGGCGCGCTCTCGCTCGCGCCCGAGCCGGAAGCGCGCATCGGCGAACTGGCGCTGCGCGAGCAGCTCGCCGCGCGCGACTACTACGAGGCGGTGAACCTGTCCTTCGTCAGTGCCGGATTGCTCGCGCGCTGGGGCTGGACCGACAAGCTGGTGCCGTTGGCCAACCCGCTGTCGGCCGATCTGGCCGTGATGCGCCCCTCGCTGCTGCCGGGCCTCATCGAGGCGCTGCGCCACAACCGCGCGCGTCAGCAGGAGCGCGTGCGGTTGTTCGAGGTCGCCCGGGTCTTCGAGAGCGGCGCCGTCGGCGAAGAAGCGGCCATGCAGGGCCAGACGGTCCGACAAGCCGGCACTGCACCGGTGGAAACCCCGAGCCTGGCGATCGTCGCCTGCGGCGATGCGCATGCCGAACAGTGGGCCGAGCCGACCCGTCCGCTCGACTTCTTCGACCTCAAGGGCGAACTGGATGCGCTGCTGGCCTGGGGCGGCGAACCGGAACGCTGGTCGCTGCATGCCGACGGCCTGCCGACCTGGCTGCATCCGGGCCGCGGCGCGCGTGTCGCGCGAGATGATGAGACGGTGGGGTACCTCGGTGCGCTGCACCCGCAACTGGCCAGGTCGCTGGATCTGGGTCCGGACGTGCACGTCCTGGAAGTGGCGCTGGCACCGCTGCTGGATCGCCGCCTGCCCAAGGCCCGGCCCGTGCCGCGTTTCCCTTCGGTGCGCCGCGACATCGCCGTCGATCTGCCTGAAGAGGTGCGCTGGTCACAAATCGAGCAGACCGTCCGCGGCACCCTCGGCAGCGTGCTCAAGGAGCTGCGGCTGTTCGACCGCTACAGCGGCAAGGGCGTCGATGCAGGCCGAAAGAGTCTCGCTATGGGCTTGATTTTGCAGGACGCTTCACGCACGCTTACCGACGACGACGCGGACCGCTGCGTACGCGATGCGGTAGCCGCGTTGGAGTCCACATGCAAGGCAAAATTGCGAGGTTGAGATGGCGCTGACCAAGGCGGAGATGGCCGAGCGCCTTTTCCTCGAGGTGGGCCTCAACAAGCGTGAGGCGAAGGAATTCGTGGATGCCTATTTCGAGGTCGTCCGCGAAGCGTTGGAAAGGGGCGAGCAGGTGAAGCTGTCGGGTTTCGGCAACTTCGACCTGCGTCAGAAGAACCAGCGACCGGGTCGCAACCCCAAGACGGGCGAGGAGATTCCGATTTCCGCCCGTCGCGTGGTGACGTTCCGTCCGGGGCAGAAACTCAAGGTGCGAGTCGAGAGCTATGCTGGACCAAGGGAATAACACCGAACTGCCCGCCATCCCGGCGAAGCGCTACTTCACCATCGGTGAGGTGAGCGAGCTGTGTGGCGTCAAGCCGCACGTGCTGCGCTACTGGGAGCAGGAATTCCCCGCGCTCAATCCGGTCAAGCGCCGCGGCAACCGGCGCTACTACCAGCGCCACGACGTGCTGATGATCCGTCAGATCCGCGGTCTGCTGTACGACGAGGGCTTCACCATCACCGGCGCCCGCGCGCGGCTGGAAGGCCCGCAGGCACGCATGGAATCGAGCATTTCCCACCAGATCGTGCGCCAGGTGCGCATGGAACTGGAAGAAATCCTGACCCTGCTGCGTCGCTGAAACCGCCACGCGTCTGCTATCATTCGCGTTCTGTCGAAAGTGCGGCCCGTGGATGGCCGCTTTTCGATCTTCGCGATCAGGACGATCGCAAAGCAACGTTTACGTCGGGGCGTAGCGCAGCCTGGTAGCGCATCTGCCTGGGGGGCAGAGGGTCGTCGGTTCGAATCCGGCCGCCCCGACCAATTCGGAAGAACGAAACGGCGCCTTCGGCGCCGTTTTTGTTTCTTCCGAACTGGGTTCGCGTTGGTAGACGCCGTGCTCGGAATGTTGCGGCGGCCGAGGCGCCTACGGCGACCCGAACCCTCTCCCCAACGCCTCTGCCGAGGGATTCCGGCGCCTCGGTACGCACCGCCTCAGTACAGCACGCGGCTGCGCAGGGTTCCCGGAATCGCCGCCATGCGGTCCTTCAGCTCCTGCGCCTGCGCTTCGTCGGCGGCCACGTCGATCACCACGTAGCCCACCTCCGCATCGGTCTGCAGGAACTGCGCGTCGATGTTGATGTTGCCGGCGGAGAACAGCTCGTTGATGCGCGAGAGCATGCCCGGCACGTTGCGGTGGATGTGCAGCAGGCGACGGCTGCGCGGATGTTCGGGCAGCGACACCTCCGGGAAGTTCACCGCCGACAATGTCGACCCGTTGTCGCTGTAGCGCACCAGCTTGCTGGCGACCTCGATGCCGATGTTGTCCTGCGCTTCCAGCGTGCTCCCTCCGATGTGCGGGGTAAGGATCACGTTGTCCATGCCGACCAGCGGCGAGACGAAGCCATCGTCGTTGCCCTTGGGCTCGGACGGGAAGACGTCCACGGCGGCGCCGGCCAGGTGGCCCTTGAACAAGGCCGCCGCCAGCGCATCGATGTCGACGACGCTGCCGCGCGAGGCGTTGACCAGCAGCGACCCTGCGCGCATGCGGGCAAGCTGCGTGGCGCCGATCATCATGCGCGTGGCCGGTGTATCGGGCACATGCAGCGTGACCACGTCGGCGCGTTGCAGCAGGTCGTCCAGGCTCGCCGCGGTGTGAGCATTGCCCAGCGCGAGCTTCGCTTCGATGTCGTGGAAGATCACCCGCATGCCCAGGCTCTCGGCAAGGACGCCCACCTGGGTGCCGATGTGGCCGTAGCCGACGATGCCCAGGACCTTGCCGCGCGCTTCGTAGCTGCCCGCGGCAGACTTGGACCAGCCGCCGCGATGGCATTGCATGTTCTTCTGCGGGATGCCGCGCAGCAGCATGATCGCCTCGGCCACCACCAGCTCGGCCACGCTGCGCGTGTTGGAGTAGGGCGCGTTGAACACCGGCAGGCCCAGCCGCCGCGCGGCGCCCAGGTCCACCTGGTTGGTGCCGATGCAGAAGCAGCCCACCGCGATCAGGCGCCGTGCGTGCTCCAGCAGCTCCGGCGTGAGCTGGGTGCGCGAGCGGATGCCGACGATGTGCGCCTCGGCCAGGCGCGCCTTGAGCTCGGCCTCGGGAAGCGCCTTCGGATGCGCTTCGATCTGGGTGTAGCCCGCCTGGCGGAAGGTTTCCTCGGCGCTGCGGCTGACGCCTTCGAGCAGCAGCACGCGGATGTCCTGCCGGGGGAAGGAAGTCTTCATGGTAAGCAAGTCCAGGCCGGGGTGAAGGCCTAACTATGCCGCGTTTTGCGGCACCGCAACACTGGACCGTGCCCGGGGCCCTCTGGCAGGCTGCGTACTCCTCACGGAGCCATCATGACCGACCCCCGCCTCACGGACCTGGCCGACCGCGCGCCGGGATTGCGCCTGCTCACCGAGCTGGCCGACCTCATCCACTACGGGCGCGACTGGACCCGCCGCTGGGGCCCCGCGCCGCTGGCGGTGGCGTTGCCGGTCTCGGTGGATCAGGTGCGGGCGATCGTCCGCTGGGCGAACGACCGGCAGATCGCATTGGTACCCTCCGGCGGGCGCACCGGGCTTTCCGGCGGCGCAGTGGCGGCGCGCGGCGAACTGGTGCTGAGCCTGGAGCGGATGAACCGCGTGCTCGGCTTCGATGCCACCGACCGGCTGCTCGAGGTCGAGGCCGGCATCACGCTGCACGCCGTGCATGAGGCCGCGCGTGCGCACGGCCTGCTCTATCCGGTCGATTTCGCCGCGCGCGGCTCCTGCACCATCGGCGGCAACGTGGCCACCAACGCCGGCGGCATCCGGGTGGTCCGCTACGGCACCACCCGCGAATGGATCGGCGGATTGACGGTGGTGGCCGGCAACGGCGAGCTGCTGGAACTCAACCGCGGCCTGGTCAAGAACTCCAGCGGCTACGACCTGCGCCAGCTGATGATCGGCTCGGAAGGCACGCTGGGCGTGGTGGTCGGCGCGCAGCTGAAGCTCACCGAGTCGCCGCCGCCGGCGCGGACCATGCTGCTGGCCCTGCCGCACATGGATGCGCTGATGCGGGTGTTCTCGCTGTTCCGTTCGCAGCTGAAGCTGCAGGCGTTCGAGTTCTTCACCGACATGGCGCTGCGCCACGTGCTGGCGCACGGCGCGCAGCGCGCGATCGACAGCGACCAGCCCTACTACGTGGTCACCGAGTACGACGCGGTGGACGAGCGAGACGAGCATGCCGCGCTGCAGGCATTCGAGAGCGGGGTGCGCGAGGGGTGGATCAGCGACGGCGTGATCGCGCAGAACGAGGCGCAAGCGGCAACGCTCTGGCGCCTGCGCGAGGGCATCACCGAAAGCCTGGCGCCGAGCAAACCGTACAAGAACGACATCGCCCTGCGTATCGGCACCATGCCCGCGTTCCTGCACGAGATGCAGGCGCTGCTCGCGCGCGAGTATCCGCAGATGGAAGTGGTGTGGTTCGGCCACATCGGCGACGGCAACCTGCACATCAACGTGCTGCCGCCGCAGGACATGGCGCAGGCCGAGTTCCTCGCCCGCTGCGAACGGGTGACGCAATTGCTGGCCGATGCGCTGCAGCGGCACGGCGGCAGCATTTCCGCCGAGCACGGCATCGGCCTGGTCAAGCGCGCCTACCTGGGCAGCACCCGCAGCGCCGCGGAGATCGCGCTGATGCGCGGCGTGCGCAACGCCTTCGATCCGAACGGCATTCTCAATCCCGGCAAACTGTTCGATTAGGGCAACGCGGCGCGCCAGGAGACGCATGCTAGCCTTGGGAGCTCACAGCCCCCAACGGAGACCCCAGGCATGACGCAGGAACGCCGCTCGCTGTATCCGGAGATCGAGCCTTACGACAGCGGCATGCTGCCGGTGTCGGGCCTGCACACGATCTACTACGAGCAGAGCGGCAATCCCGACGGCAAGCCGGTGGTGTTTCTGCACGGGGGACCGGGTGCGGGCGCGAGCCCGCGTTGCCGGCGTTTCTTCGACCCGGCCGTCTATCGCATCGTGCTGTTCGACCAGCGCGGATGCGGCCGCTCTACGCCTCACGCCGAACTCACCGACAACACCACCTGGGACCTGGTCGCCGACATCGAGCGGCTGCGCGGGCACCTGGGCATCGCGCGCTGGCAGGTGTTCGGCGGCTCCTGGGGCTCCACCCTGGCGCTGGCCTACGCGCAGAGGCACCCGGACAAGGTGACCGAGCTGGTGCTGCGCGGCATTTTCATGCTGCGCCGCTGGGAGCTGGAGTGGTTCTACCAGAAGGGCTGCGACGCGCTCTACCCGGATGCCTGGGAGTCCTATCTGGCGGCCATTCCCGAAGTCGAGCGCGGCGACCTGATGAGCGCTTACCACCGTCGCCTCACCAGCGCCGACGCCAAGACCCGGCTGGATGCGGCGCGCGCCTGGTCGACCTGGGAAGCGGGCACCAGCTTCCTTCACCAGGACCCAGGCTACGTCGCCAGCAGCGGCGAGGACGAGTTCGCGCTGGCTTTCGCGCGGATCGAATGCCACTACTTCGTGCACGGCGGCTTCTTCGAGCACGACGACCAGCTGTTGCGCAACGTCGGGCGCATCCGGGGCATCCCCACGGTGATCGTGCAGGGGCGCTACGACGTGGTGTGTCCGATCCGCAGCGCCTGGGACCTGCATCGTGCCTGGCCGGAGGCGGACCTGCGCATCGTGCAGGACGCCGGGCATTCGGCCTTCGAGCCCGGTATCACGCACGAGCTCGTCGAGGCGACCGACCGCTTCGGGAAGCCGGCCGCCTAGGCGCCGGCTCGCGGCTGCTCCCCGAGAGAAGGGCTGGCTTGCGCGCGCCCGGAGGCCTGGCCCCCGATGCCCGCGTCATTCAGCCCGGCAGTTGCTTCGTGCCGAAGATCTTGTCCCCCGCGTCGCCCAGGCCGGGCAGGATGTAGCCCTTGTCGTTGAGCCGCTCATCGATCGAGGCGGTGTAGATCTCCACGTCCGGATGCGCGGCCTCGATCCGCGCCAGCCCCTCGGGGGCCGCGACCAGGAACAGTCCCTTGATGCGCCGGCAGCCGGCCGCCTTCAGCATGTCCACTGTCGCCACCAGCGTGCCGGCGGTGGCGAGCATCGGGTCGACGATCAGCGCAGTGCGGGCATGCATGCTGCCGCTGAGCTTTTCGTAGTAGGCGACCGGCGCCAGCGTGGCCTCGTCGCGCTGCACGCCGACCACGCCGACCTTGGCCGAGGGAATCAGATCGAGCACGCCCGGCAGCATGCCTAGGCCCGCGCGCAGGATCGGCACGATGGTGATCTTCTTGCCCTTGATGCGCTCCACCTTCACCGGGCCGGCCCAGCCCTCGATGCTGTCCTCCGAAATCTCCAGGTCCTTGGTCGCTTCGTAGGTGAGCAGGGCGGCCACTTCGGAGGCCAGTTCGCGGAACTCCTTGGTGCTGATGCCGGCGCGACGCATCAGGCCGAGCTTGTGGCGGATCAGCGGGTGGCGGACTTCGACGATCTTCATGGGCGCGGCCGTCATGCTCGAGGCCGGCAAGCTTAGCGCAGGCCTTGCGCGCGAGCGGGGTGCCGTGGCCGGCACCCCGCGGTGGCAGGTCAGCCTGCGGGCTTCTTCAGGCAGGCGCTCATGAAGGACTTGCGGGCGTCGCCGGAAAGCGCCTTGGCCTTCGCGTCGGCGTTGCAGCTCTTCATGCGCTCCTGTTGGGAGGTGGGCGCGGCAGGCGCGGGCGTTCCCTTGAGGCAGGCACTCATCGCGGCCTTGCGCTCGTCTCCCTTCTTGCCGGCAGTCTGCTTGCTGCAGGCGGACATGCGCTGTTGCTGCGGGGTGAGCGGCTTGGCCGCCGGCGTGGCGGCGAACGCCGGGGCGAGGGCGAACAGGATGGCGGCAGCGATGGCGAGGCTCGAACGGTTGGACATGGCATCACCTCACGGAGGGACCGGCGGCTGCCGGCCGCGCGAGTCTATGCCCGGGTGCGTGGAGGCGGAAGCAGCGAGCCAGCGAGCCGCCGCAACAAAAAAAGGGCGCGCCGTTGTCGGCGCGCCCTGGGTTTCACGTGACGTCCGGTTCAGGCCGCTTCGGCGGTCTGCTTGCGCGGCCCCTTCAGCAGCGCCTGGCGCACATGGTCGATCACCAGGTCGATCTCGGCGCTGGTCACTTCGAAGTGCGGGGTGAAGCGCAGCGAGTTGGCGCCGCCATGGATCACGCCCACGCCGTGCTCGCGCATGTATTCCTCGGTCGAACCGGAGCCGTAGCACTTGAACTGCGGCGCCAGTTCGCAGGAGAACAGCAGGCCGGTGCCCTGTACCTTGGTGATCAGTCC
Source organism: Frateuria sp. (assembly GCF_035943815.1). GTDB lineage: Bacteria > Pseudomonadota > Gammaproteobacteria > Xanthomonadales > Rhodanobacteraceae > Frateuria_A. The sequence continues at coordinate 102,661 of NZ_DASZBU010000015.1, read as the reverse complement.
GCCCAGTTCGTCCTTGAGCTTGTTGAGCTTGGCCACGAACTCCTCGCCGCGCGCACGGATGTTGGCGCGCACCTCGTCGGTGAGCAGTTCCAGCGTGGCAAGCGCCACGTCCAGCGCGCGCGGGTTGGTGGTCATGGTGTTGCCGTAGATCCCCTTGCGGTACAGGCCGGCGGCGCGGTCGCTTACCGCCAGCACCGACAGCGGGTACTGGCCGGCGTTGAGCGCCTTGGAGAAGGTCTCCATGTCCGGCGGGGGCAGGTTCTCGAAACCCGGGTAGTCGATGATCGAGAGCACGCCGTGCGCGCGCAGGCCGGCCTGGATGGAGTCGACCAGCAGCAGCGTGCCATGCGCCTGGGTCAGCTCGCGCGCGGCCTTGTAGAACTCCGGCGTCACCGCGCGGCCCGGGTCGCCTTCGCCCATCACCGGCTCCAGGAACATCGCCTCGATGAACCAGCCGTGCTTGTCGGCCTCGACGAAGGCGGCTTCCAGCTGCGCCACGTCGTAGGGCGCGACGGTGATCAGCGTGTCCTCGTGGCGGTAGCTGGCCAGGTGCTGGACGTAGGTCTTGCGGCTGGAGTCCGAATACAGCGCCGGCTTGTCGGTGCGGCCGTGGAAGGCGCCGCGCACCGACAGGCGCTTGATCGTGCGGTTGGCATAGCGCCCGCCCGCGTCGGTCATCAGCTTGGCGTTGACGTCCGCGATGCGGCAGGCCAGGCCCACCGCTTCGGAACCGGAATTGAGGCACAGGTAGTGGTGGTAGGGGTTGCCGCCGCGACTGCGGCCGAGCTCCTTTTCCATCGCCCGGGTGAAGCGCAGCTGGGAGACGCTGGGCGACATCACGTTGGCCATCACCTGCGGCGTCGCGAGAGCTTTGAGGATCGCCGGGTGGTTGTGGCCGAAGCCGAGCATGCCGTAGCCGCCGTTGTCGTGCAGCACCGCACCCTTGAGCGTCACGATCCACGGGCCACGCGCGGCGGCCGGCAGGTACGGGTTGATCGCGTCATCGGGGTAGAAGTTGACGTAGCCGGCCTGCGCCTTCGCCAACTGCTCCGATTCGTCCAGCTTGAGAAAGTCGCCAAGGTCCGCGCGCAACTCGCGATGGCGCACCACCGCCTCGCCGACCGCCTGCACCAGCTCGGGCGAGCTGGCGGCCATGCGCTCGATGCGGGCGTCATCCAGCCCGACGGTACGCGGCTTGCCGCCGAATTCGCGCAGTTCGCGCAGCTGATCGATCACACCCATGGCAGTCCTCCTCGAATCCGGCCGGCGCCCAGGGTGGCGTGGCCGACATGTGATGCGGGCACGTGCCGGGGGTGGCCCGTGCGGTTCAGCGGTGCCCGGCATGGCTCGGGAGCCTGCGCTAGAAGCCGCCAGGCTCCGGAAAAGCGCTTTGCGGGCAGGACGATAGCCCAAGGATACCGTGCCGCCCTGTCGCCCGTAACCCCGCATGACGGCTGTCACTTGCGCCGGCTGACGCCGCCCAATGGGCGTTGAGGCCCGCCGGGCCTACCGTTTGCGACACACAAGGGAGGCTCGCATGGACATGTCTGCTACACCGGTCGCGCGGCTGCGTGGCGCGGCGAAACGCTACGGGACGCTGACCGCGCTCGACGGGCTGGATCTTTCGCTGCACCGCGGCGAACTGCTCGCGCTGCTCGGACCCAACGGCGCCGGCAAGACCACGGCCATCGGCCTTCTGCTGGGCCTGCATCGTGCGGACGCGGGGCAGGTCGAACTGTTCGGCCGCGATCCGCAGGAGCTCGCCGCACGCCGCCACATCGGCGTGATGCTGCAGAACGCCATGCTGCCGCTCACGCTGCGCGTGCGCGAACTGCTGCGGCTGACCGCCAGCTATTACCCGAACCCGCGCGTGCTGCAGGAAAGCGCCGAGCTGGCGGGCATCGGCGATCTGCTCGAGCGCCCCTACGGCAAGCTTTCCGGCGGCCAGCAGCGGCGCGTGCAGTTCGCGCTCGCGCTGTGCGGGCGGCCGCAACTGCTGTTCCTGGACGAGCCGACCGTGGGCATGGACATCGAAGCGCGGCAGGCGCTGTGGGCGGCGATCCGGCGGCTGGTGGGCGAAGGCTGCGCGGTGCTGCTGACCACGCATTACCTGGAAGAAGCCGAGGCGCTGGCGACCCGGGTCTGCGTGATGGCGCGCGGACGTGCGATCAACGAAGGCACGGTGGACGACCTGCGCGCCCGCGTGGCGATGCGCCGCATCCGCTGCATCAGCACGCTTGATCCGCAGGTGGTGGGCGGCTGGCCGGAGGTGGCCGAGGTCCGCAGCGAGAACGGCCGCCTGCACGTGACCACTGCCGCAGCCGAGGTCGTGGTGCTGCGCCTGCTGCAGAACGATGCCTACCTGCGCGAGCTGGAAGTGCAGCGCGCCGGGCTGGCCGAAGCGTTTACCGAACTCACCCGCGATGCCGCCGCGGCATCGGACGACCAGCGCGAGGCTGCCTGACATGGACATCACCCTGCTTTCCCCGGAAGCCGCTGCCGGCAACGGCACCATGTCGCCCGGCCGCGTGCTGGGCGCCTACCTCGCCGAGGCGCGCAGCGAATGCCTGCGCTACCTGCGCGCGCCGGGCTTCATGCTGCCGATCACCTTGTTTCCCGGCATGTTCTACCTGGTCTTCGGCGTGCTGATGGCCAGGAGCGGCAGCGCCGACGCCCCGCGCTACCTGCTGGCCAGCTACGCCAGCTTCGGGGTGATGAGCCCGGGCCTGTTCGGCTTCGGCGTGTCGCTGGCGATGGAACGCGACGGCGGCCTGCTCACGCTCAAGCGGGCGCTGCCGATGCCGCCAGGTGCCTACCTGCTGGGCAAGATGCTGATGGCGATGGCCGCGGCGGGATTCGTCGTGCTGTTGCTGCTGGCGCTCTCGCGACTGGCCCACGTGGCGCTCTCACCGGGCCAGGCGGCCGCGTTGCTGGCCACCGGCGTGCTCGGCGTGCTGCCGTTCTGCGCGCTGGGCATGTTCGTCGGCACGCTGATCAAGGGGCAGGGCGCGCCGGGCCTGCTCAACCTCATCTATCTGCCGATGTCCTTCCTCTCCGGCCTGTGGTTCCCGCTGCCGATGCTGCCCAAGGCGCTGCAGCAGGCCGCGCCGATGTGGCCGAGCTTCCACCTCGATCGCCTCGCGCTGGCGGCGGTCGGCATGCGCCAGGATGCGTTGCTGCCGCACGTGCTGGTGCTGCTGGGCTTCACCGTTGCCTTCCTGCTGCTTGCGGCGCGCCGGTTGCGCCGCTTCGGTTGAAGTAGCATGGGCGCGATCCGCAACATGGGCTCAGGTCCGATGAACCGCTTCATTGCCTGGCTTTCGCCGCAGCCCGGGTCGCGCGTCAGCGAGATACAGCAGCAGGGCAAGTCGCCCTGGGCCGAGTCCGTGCACCTGCTGTGGTCGGCCTGGGTGTTCATCACGCCCTTGTTCGACCACGGCTACAGCTGGCACTGGGCGCTGCTGACGCTGCTGACCTATCCGGTGTTCGTGCTGCTGTTCGCCAAGTCCATGCTGGTCTCGCGCAGCGCCTCGCCGCGCTACGGCATGGGCCTGGCGATGTTCGGCATCGCGCTGACGCCGTTCTACTCCGGCAGCGTGAGCTACTTCATCTATGGCTGCGTGTCCTGCAGCCTGAGCAGCCGCCGGCTGGTGCCGTTCCTGCTGCGCCTGCTGTGCCTGAACGCGCTGTTCGTGCTGATCGCCTGGCAGGCCGGATACCCGTGGCAGGCGCTGGTGGCGTTCCCGTTCATGACGGTGACGATCGGCCTGGTCACGCACGTGGAACGGATCGCGCACGAGAAGGACGCCGCCCTGAAGCTGTCGCACGACGAGGTGCGCCGGCTCGCCGCGACCGCCGAGCGCGAGCGCATCGGCCGCGACCTGCACGACCTGCTCGGCCACACGCTGTCGCTGATCACGCTGAAGCTGGAGCTCTCGCGCAAGCTGTTCGACCGCGACACCGAGGCGGCCCGGCGCGAAGTGGCCGAGGCCGAGAAGGTGGCCCGCCACGCGCTGGCCGAGGTGCGCTGCGCGGTCACCGGCATCCGTGCCACCGACCTGGCGGCGGAGCTCGCCTCGGCACGGCTGCTGCTGGAATCCTCCGCGGTGCAGCTGGACTACGGGCAGCCGCCATGCATGCCGGTGGAAATCGAGCGCGGCCTGGCGCTGGTGCTGCGCGAGGCGGCCACCAACATCGCGCGGCACGCCGCGGCGACGCAGGCCCAGGTGTCCTTCGAGGTCATCGACGGCGGCCTTTGCCTGACCATCGCCGACAACGGCTGCGGCGGCGTGGAGGAAGAGGGCAACGGCCTGACCGGGATGCGCGAGCGAGCGCGTGCGCTGGGGGGCCACCTGCAGATCCACTCCAGGCGCGGGCACGGCACGCGCCTGCGCGTGGTGGTGCCGCTGCCTGCCGTAGCGGCGACGCCACCGGCAACGCCGGCCGCAAAACCGGCCCAGCCCGCGGAGGCCGCGCCATGGGCCGCGAACGCACATTCCTGATGCGCTTTTTCACGCCGCGGCCGGATTCCCTGCTGGGCCAACTGCGCTCGCCGCTGTACATGCGCTGGCAGGCTGGCATGTCGCTGTTCGTGCTGGTGGCCCTGTTCCAGGGCCCCTTGGCCACCGGCCCGTTCAGCTGGCACTGGATGGCGCCGACCCTGCTGGCGGTGCCCGTCTACGTCTATTTCTATTCGCGCGTCTACCTGGGTCCGCTGGGGCGCCTGGAGTGGCACGCCACAGGCATCGCGGGGGTGGGCCTGGCGCTGTGGTGCTACAACCCGGTCGGCTACGTGCCGATGATGATGGCCGGCATCTTGCTGGCCTACGTGCCCTCGTGGCGGCGCTGGCTGCTCGGTGTCGCCGGCATCACGGTACTGGCGCTGGCCAAGGCGGCCTTGTTCGGCGACAAGCTGCCGCTCGCCGCGGGCGTGGGGCTGGCAGGCCTGTTCGGCGGCTTCAGCAATCTGCTGTACATGCGCACCCTGCGCCAGGATGCGGAACTGCGCCTGTCGCAGTCGGAGGTGCGCCGCCTGGCCACGCTGGCCGAGCGCGAGCGCATCGGCCGCGACCTGCACGACCTGCTGGGACACACGCTTTCGCTGGTGGCGTTGAAGTCCGAGCTTGCCAGGCGCCTTGCGCTGGCCGAGCCGGCGCGCGCGCAGCGCGAGATGGAGGAAGTCGAGCGCGTCGCGCGCCATGCGTTGACCGAGGTGCGCGCCGCGGTGACCGGCATGCGCCGCAGCGACCTGGCGGCCGAGCTGGTTTCGGCGCGGCTGATGCTGGAAGCCAGTGGCGTCGCGCTCGAGGGGGAGCTTCCCGAACGCGCGGATTTGCCCGAGCACATCGAGGCTCCGCTCGCGCTGGTGCTGCGCGAAGCCGTCACCAACATCCACCGCCACGCGCGCGCCAGCCGCGCCCGCGTGGCCATCGCCATCGGGGACCACGGGATCGACATGCAGATCGGCGACAACGGACGCGGCGGGCTGGCCGCACATGGCAACGGCGTGAGCGGCATGCGCGAGCGCGTGCGCGCCCTGGGCGGCACGCTCTCGATCGATTCGCCGCTGCGGCGCGGCGCGGTGCTTTCCCTGCACGTGCCGCTGCCGCGTGCGCCGGTATCCGCAGCCGTCTCCGACCTGCCCGTTGCCGGGAGCGCCGCATGATCCGCGTGCTGCTGGCCGAAGACCAGGCGATGGTGCGCGGGGCGCTCTCGGCGTTGCTCAATCTGGAGAGCGACATCGAGGTGCTCGGTTCGGCCGCCGACGGCGAGGCGGCCTGGCGCGACCTGCAGAAGTTCAAGCCCGACGTGCTGGTGACCGACATCGAGATGCCCGGGCTGACCGGGCTGGAGCTGGCCCAGCGCATCCAGCGTCACGAGCTGCCGATGAAGGTGATCATCGTGACCACTTTCGCCCGTCCCGGCTTCCTGCGCCGCGCGCTGGACGCGGGCGTCTCCGGCTACCTGCTCAAGGACGCGCCGGCAGAGAACCTCGCCGAGGCGCTGCGCACGGTGCACCGCGGCGGACGGGCGATCGACCCGCAGCTCGCGCTGGAGGCCTGGACCGAGGCCGACCCGCTCAACGACCGCGAACGCCAGGTGCTGCGGCTGGCCGGCGAGGGTCTCCCGGCCAGCGACATCGCCACGCGCCTGAACCTCTCGCACGGCACCGTGCGCAACTACCTGTCCGAGGCCATCGGCAAGCTCGGCGCGGGCAACCGCATCGAGGCATTCCGCCTGGCGCGGCAGAAAGGCTGGCTGTAGCGCAAAGCGGCGGGGCTACGCGGCCCAGCCAGGCGCGCGCTTGTCCAGAAACGCGCCCAGCCCTTCCTGGCCTTCGTCCGAAACGCGCAGCCGCGCGATCAGCTCGGCGTTCTCGGCGTCGAGCCGGCCGGCCCGTTCCTCGTCGATGCCGGCCATGCGCAGCGCCAGGCGCTTGGCTTCGCGCTGCGCCTGCGGGCCGGCCTTGGCCAGCAGCGCAAGGGTGAAGTCGACCGCCTCGTCCAGCGCCTCGGCGGGCACCACGCGGTGCAGCAGGCCGATGCGGCAGGCCTCGGCGGCATCGAAGGTTTCGCCGGTCAGGAACAGCCGCCGTGCCTGGCGCACGCCGATGGCCGCGACCACGTAGGGCGAGATCACCGCGGGCACCAGGCCGAGCTTCACCTCGGTCAGGCCGAACTTGGCATGCTCGGCTCCGATGACGATGTCGCAGGCGGCGACCAGGCCCACGCCGCCACCATAGGCGGCGCCGTTGACGCGGGCGATGGTCGGTTTCGGCACGAACTGCAGCGTGCGCACCAGTGCTGCCAGGCGCAGCGAGTCCTCGCGGTTCTCCTGCTCGCTGGCGGCCGCCATGCCGCGCATCCAGTTCAGGTCGGCGCCGGCGGAGAAACTGGCTCCGGTGCCGGTGAGCACCACCGCGCGCACGGCGCTGTCCTGGCCGGCGTCGACCAGGGCGGTGGTCAGTTCGGCGATCAGCGCGTCGTCGAAGGCGTTGTGCACGTCCGGACGGTCGAGTGCGATCCGGCGGACGCCGCCGTGGTCGGTGACGAGGATGGCGGGCATGCGCAGGCTCCTTGCGGAAAGCGGGAAGTGTAGCGGGGCGGGGCCCGAGGACAGGTTGCCCCTGCGACAAACCTGCCCTGTGCGCTACGCCGCTTTGCCCTATAATGGGAACCATTCTTATTCCTTGCCTCCCCATCGTGCACCTTTCCGATTTGCCCAAAGGTTCGCCCGCCGTGGTCGATCGCGTGGACGACGCGCACGCCGACGATTCCATCGCGCAGCGCCTGCGCGACCTGGGCTTCGTCGATGGCGAGCCGGTGCGGGTGGTTGCTCGGGGACCGCTGGGCGCCGATCCGTTGCTGATCCAGATCGGCTCGACCCGCTTCGCCCTGCGCCGCAGCGAAGCGGCGCGGGTGATGGTGAAGGCGGAGGCCGCATGAGCGCGGACAGCCTGCGCATCGCCCTGGTCGGCAGCCCCAACTGCGGCAAGACGGCGCTGTTCAACCAGCTCACCGGCGGCAGGCAGAAGGTGGCCAACTACGCGGGCGTCACCGTCGAGCGCAAGGAAGGGCGCTTCACCGCGCCGTCCGGCCGCATGCTGCAGGTCCTGGACCTGCCCGGCGCCTACAGCTTCGACGCGGTGAGCCCCGACGAGCGGATCACCCGCGACGTGCTGGAAGGCAACTATCCGGGCGAGGCGCCGCCGGACCTGATCGTCTGCGTGGCCGACGCCACCAACCTGCGCCTGCACCTGCGCTTCGTGCTCGAAGTGAAGCGGCTGGGGCGGCCGGTGGTGCTGGCGCTCAACATGATGGACGCCGCGCGCCGCCGCGGCATCGCGATCGACGTGCCGGAGCTGTCGCGCCGGCTCGGCCTGCCGGTGGTGGAAACCGTCGCCGTCAGACGCGGCGGCGCGAAGGCGCTGGTGGAGCGGGTGGACGGCGAGGTGCCGCCGGCATCGCCCGTGCAACCCGATGATCCTGCCAGCCGCGCCGACCTGCACGCGCAGGTGCGCGAGCTGCTCGCCGCCACCGTGGTGATGCCGCGCGCCACCGACCGGCTGGACGACGCGCTGGACCGCTGGGCGCTGCACCCGGTGTTCGGCCTGGCGATCCTCGCCGCGGTGATGTTCCTGGTGTTCCAGGCCGTGTATTCGGTGGGCAAGCCGATGACCGATGCGATCGGCGACGGCTTCGGCTGGCTCGGCGGGCACCTGGCCGTATGGCTTCCGGCCGGCCCGCTGCAGGGCCTGGTCACCGACGGCCTGTGCGGCGGCCTGGGCACCGTGCTCGGATTCCTGCCCGAGATCCTGGTGCTGTTCTTCTTCATCCTCACGCTGGAGGAGTCGGGCTACCTGCCGCGCGCGGCGTTCCTGCTCGACCGCCTGATGGTCTCGGTCGGCCTGACCGGGCGTTCGTTCATCCCGCTCTTGTCCAGCTTCGCCTGCGCCATCCCCGGCATCATGGGCACGCGCTCGATCACCGATCCGCGCGACCGCCTGGCCACCATATTGGTCGCGCCCCTGATGACCTGCTCGGCGCGGCTGCCGGTGTACGCGCTACTGATCGGCGCGTTCATTCCCGCGCGCCGCGTGCTGGGCGTGTTCAACCTGCAGGGCCTGGTGCTGTTCGCGCTCTACGCGGCGGGCATCGCCGGCGCCATGCTGGTCGGCTGGGTGATCAAGCGCGTGCGCCGCGATCGCAGCGAGCACGCGCTGCTGATGGAACTGCCGTCCTACCGCCTGCCCAAGGCGCGCGACGTGGGGATCGGCCTGTACGAGCGCGGCATGATTTTCCTCAGGCGCCTGACCGGCGTGATCCTGGCGCTCACCGTGCTGATGTGGGCGCTGTCCAGCTTCCCGGCGCCGCCGGCGGGCGCCACCGATCCGGCGATCGACTACAGCATCGCAGGCCATCTCGGTCGCGTCCTCGCCCACCTGTTCGCGCCGATCGGTTTCAACTGGGAAATGAGCCTGGCGCTGATCCCCGCCTTCGCCGCGCGCGAGACAGCGGTCGCGGCGTTGGCCACGGTTTATGCGGTGGGCGGCGAATCCGCGTTGGGTCCGGCGCTGTCCTCGCACATCCCGTTGGCCAGCGCGCTGTCGCTGCTGGTGTGGTTCGCCTATGCACCGCAATGCATGTCCACGCTGGCGGTGATCAAGCGCGAGACCGACTCCTGGCGCAACGTGGCGATCTCGTTCGGCTACATGTTCGTGATGGCCTACGCGGCCTCGTTCCTGGTCTACCGCATCGCGAGCGCGCTGGCGTGAGCGGCGGGCTGCTCGCGCAGTACGTGGTGGTCGGCCTGATCGTGCTGGCCAGCGCGCTGCTGGCGTTCCGCAAGCTGGCGCCGCAGCTGACCAACCGCTGGTTCGCCGCCGCCTCGATCCGCCTGGCCCGGCCTGGCCGCTCGCGCCTGGCGCATGCGCTCGCCCGCCGCCTGCAGCCGAAGCAGGCCACCGGGAACTGCGCGGACGGTTGCAGCACCTGCGGTGCCTGCGGACCCAGGAAACCCGCCGGCGCGAAGCCGGGGGACGTCGAAGCGGTGCCGCTCAAGTTCCGCCCGCGCGGCGGCTGAAGCGGGTGCGGCCGGGGGTTGCCGCAAGCGGCGCTGGACCATTGATGCTCCATCTGCGTTGCACGCAGGCGGCGGCAATCCGTGGGGCCGAGGTCGGAGGGTCGAGGGTTCCCTCTCAACGGACGCAGAGCGCCGGGAGAGGAAGCTACTCCGCTGTCCGAGTCTTCGGTCGCCACTTCACAAGCCAGGCCCCCGTACGTTCGGTCGGGGGGAATGCCCCTTGATGGTGCCGGCACAGCGGCTCCTGCACGCGGTATGGCACCCGCGTTACATGCGGAACACGCCGTAGCGTTGCGGTTCGATCGGCGCGTTCATCGAGGCGGAGATGGCCAGGCCCAGCACGCGGCGGGTGTCGGCCGGATCGATGATGCCGTCGTCCCATAGCCGCGCGCTGGCGTAGTAGGGATGGCCCTGGCGCTCGTACTGCTCGCGGATCGGTGCCTTGAAGGCATCCTCTTCCTCTGCGCTCCAGCTCTTGCCGGCCGCTTCCAGGCCGTCGCGCTTCACGGTGGCCAGCACGCTGGCGGCCTGCTCGCCGCCCATCACGCTGATCCGCGCGTTGGGCCACATCCACAGGAAGCGCGCGCCGTAGGCGCGGCCGCACATGGCGTAGTTGCCGGCGCCGAAGCTGCCGCCGATCACCACGGTGAACTTGGGCACGTGCGAGCAGGCCACGGCCGTGACCATCTTGGCGCCGTCCTTGGCGATGCCTGCCTGCTCGTATTTCTTGCCGACCATGAAACCGGTGATGTTCTGCAGGAACACCAGCGGCACGTTGCGCTGGTTGCACAGCTCGATGAAGTGCGCGCCCTTGAGCGCGCTCTCGGCGAACAAAATGCCGTTGTTGGCGACGATGCCCACCGGATAGCCGTGGATGTGCGCGAAGCCGGTCACCAGCGTCTTGCCGTAGCGCGCCTTGAACTCGTGGAACTCCGAACCGTCCACGATGCGCGCGATCACTTCGCGGATGTCGAACGGCCGGCGGGTGTCCAGCGGGATCAAGCCATAGAGTTCCTCGGCCGGATATCTGGGCTCGCTCGGCGGCTGCAGCGCCAGCGGCACCGTCTTCCTGCGGTTGAGGCTGGCCACCACGTCGCGGGCGATCGCCAGCGCGTGCGCGTCGTTCTCCGCGAAGTGGTCAGCCACGCCCGAGACGGACGTATGGACGTCCGCGCCGCCCAGCGTCTCGGCGTCCACCACCTCGCCGGTGGCTGCCTTCACCAGCGGAGGGCCGCCCAGGAAGATGGTGCCCTGTTCGCGCACGATGATGGTCTCGTCGCTCATCGCCGGCACGTAGGCGCCGCCGGCGGTGCAGCTGCCCATCACCACCGCGATCTGCGGGATGTTGAGCGCGCTCATGCGCGCCTGGTTGTAGAAGATGCGGCCGAAATGCTCCTTGTCCGGAAACACCTCGTCCTGCAGTGGCAGGAAGGCACCGCCGGAGTCGACCAGGTAGATGCAGGGCAGCCGGTTCTCCAGCGCCACTTCCTGCGCACGCAGGTGCTTCTTCACCGTCATCGGAAAATAGGTGCCGCCCTTGACCGTGGCGTCGTTGGCGACCACCACCACCTCGTTGCCGTTGACGCGGCCGATGCCGGTGATGATGCCGGCCGCCGGCGCGGCGTCGTCGTACATACCGTGCGCGGCGAGCGGCGAGAGCTCCAGGAACGGCGAACCGGGATCGAGCAGTGCGCGAATGCGCTCGCGCGGCAGCAGTTTGCCCCGCGCGGTGTGCTTCTCGCGCGCCTTGGCGCCGCCGCCTTCGGCGTTGCGCGCCAGCTGCCGGTGCAGGTCATCGACCAGTCCGCGCAGGGCGGTGCTGGAGGCCTGGAAGTCGGGCGAACGGGGATCGATCTGCGAGGCGATGGTGCTCATCGGGCTGGACTCGTGGTCTCGTTCGGGGCCGCGCGCGGCGGCAGATATCCTGGGCGCTGTGCCCTGCAGGCAGAGCCATCGCGCCAGCCAAACACCGGATGATAACGCCCGCGTGGCCGGTCGCGGCCGTAACGCACGCGGGCAAAAAAAAACCGGCCGCGAGCGGCCGGTTTCTTTTGCGGAGCAAACGAAGGGATCAATGGCCCTTGTTCGCGTCCTTGGCGGCATCCTTGGCATTGCCGGCAGCGTCCTTCGCGGCGCTGGCAGCCTTGTCGGCCTGGCCAGCAGCGTTGGAAGCGGCGTCCTTGGCCATCGACATGGCGTCCTTGTTGGCCGACGAGCTGCCAGCCGGAGCAGCAGCCGAGGCGGCGGTGGCAGCCTGCTGCGCCTGGTTGGCAGCCTGGCCGGCAGCGGCGGCCTGGGTGGTGGCCTGCTGGGCAGCCTGGTTAGCAGCCGGGCTCTGGGTCTGCGCCGCAGCCTGCTGGGCCTGGTCAGCGGACTGCTGAGCCTGGTCGGCGGACTTCTGGGCGTCCTGCGCGGAATCCTGCGCGCCGTTGCTGCAAGCCGCCAGCAGCGCGACGAGCGCGGAGGCGAGTAGGGTACGCGTCAACTTCATGGTGGATCTCCTTTGCCGTGGAATGCCGTTTTGGCCGCGTATTAATAGCGCTTTCGCCGTAGACGCGCCATATGTTTATACGGCGGCCCTTCAGTACGTATTAAAAACCCGGTTAACCGGCTTTCATTCGTTGCGTCGACGGCAGGTGACGGGTGCGCCTTAATCCAGCCGTTCCACCGCGATCGCGGTCGCCTCGCCGCCGCCGATGCACAGCGCCGCCACGCCGCGCTTGCCGCCGCGGGTTTTCAAGGCGTTGAGCAGGGTGACCACCAGGCGCGCGCCGCTGGCGCCGATCGGATGGCCGAGCGCGCAGGCGCCGCCGTTGACGTTGAGCTTTCCGTGCGGCACGCCGAGTTCGCGCATCGGCGCCATGGCCACCACGGCGAACGCTTCATTGACCTCGAACAGATCCACGTCGGCCACCGTCCAGCCGGCCTTGTCCAGCACCTTCTGGATCGCGGCCACCGGGGCGGTGGTGAACCATTCCGGTTCCTGCGAGTGGGTGGAGTGAGCCACGATGCGTGCCAGAGGGGTGATCCCGCGCGCCTTGGCGTCGTCGCTCGAGAGCAGCACCACGGCGGCTGCGCCGTCGGAAATGCTCGAGGAGCTGGCGGCGGTGATGGTGCCGTCCTTGCGGAAGGCGGGCTTGAGGGTCGGGACCTTGTTGACGTCCGAGCGGCCGGGCTGCTCGTCGGCGTCCACCACCACGTCGCCCTTGCGGCCCTTGACGGTGACCGGGACGATCTCGCCGGCGAACGCACCGGAGGCCTGCGCCGCCTGCGCGCGCTTGACCGACTCGATCGCGAAGGCATCCTGCTCCTCGCGGCTGAACTGGTACTTGTCGGCGCACTGCTCGCCGAACACGCCCATGGCCTTGCCGTCGTAGGGATTGGTCAGGCCGTCGTAGGCCATGTGGTCGACCAGCTGGCCGTCGCCGTAGCGGATGCCGGTGCGGGCATTGACCATGTGCGGCGCATTGGTCATCGACTCCATGCCGCCGGCGACCACCACGTCCGCCGAGCCGGCCTTGATCAGGTCGTGGCCCAGCATGATCGCCTTCATGCCCGAGCCGCACACCTTGTTGATGGTGGTGCAGCCGGTGGCCACCGGCAGGCCGGCGCCGAGCGACGCCTGACGCGCGGGTGCCTGGCCGAGGTTGGCTGGCAGCACGCAGCCCATGATCACCTCGCTGACCTCGGCCGGCGCCACGCCGGACTGGTCCAGCGCCGCGCGGATGGCCGCCGCGCCGAGGGTGGGCGTCGGCACGCCGGTGAACTGGCCGAGGAAGGAACCGATGGCGGTGCGCTTGGCGCCGGCAATGACGACGTCGGACATGGGGATACTCCGCGAGGCTTGGGCGCGCCCGGCGCGCCGTGGACGATTGCCCATTATCGCAGTCCATGCGGCAGTGCGGCAAACCTCTGTATCACGCGCGCGAGGCTTGCGTTATGGGAGACTAGCCGACGGTTGCGGGCAAGGGTTCGCACGATCGTGCGGACGGCGCTCGCCAGTCATCGCTCGCGGGATCGAGGGGAGAGAAGGGATATGAACATTCAGGCAATGCGCCATCGGGACGTGGCGCTCGGGATTCTCGTGGCGCTGGGCTTGAGCGCGTGCGGCGGCGGCGGAGGGAATGTCCGGCCCACGCCGGTCACGCAGCCTCCCGCGCCCCCGCCGGCGCCGCCGCCGAGCTCCTCGGTGCCGCCGCCGCCGATCGATGCGCAGCTCTCGCTCACCAACACCTATGCGGCGCACAGCCTCGGTTATACCGGGCAGGGCGTGACCATCGGCATCGTCGACAGCGGCGTGATGCGCAACCACCCGAGCCTGGCGGGAAGGGTGGTCAAGGAGCTGATCTACGTCGATCCGCAGGCCAACAACACCAGCATCGACGACGTGGTCGGCCACGGCACCTGGGTTTCGGAGGTCGCCGCCGGACTGCCGGTCGGCAAGTTCGCGGGAGGCATCGCGACCGGCGCCACGCTGGTGTCGGCGCGCATCATCGCGGACAAGGAGCCCACCGACGACGGCTCGGGCAACGGCAACAAGGTCACCGCCAACGACGCGACGTTCTTCGGCCAGTCCCTCAATCCCGACCTGATCAGCAACGGCGTCCGCATCCAGAACAATTCCTGGGGCGGCATCTACTGGGACACCACCGACGCCTCGGTCAACCAGGCCTTCGGCAAGGCCTACGACGACTTCGTAGTCAACCATGACGGCCTGGTGGTGTTCGCCGCCGGCAACGACAGCAAGCCCAATCCGAGCACCATCGCCGCGCTGCCCAACCTGGCGCCGGAGCTGGAGCAGGGCTGGCTGGTCGCGGCGGCGGTCGACAGCAACCATCCGACCCAGCTGGCCAGCTACTCCAACGCCTGCGGCTCGGCGATGCGCTACTGCCTGGTCGCGCCGGGCAGCGTGATCGTCGCGGACAAGGACTATCCGAATCCGGACCCTTCCAAGAACTACTGGATCGTCGAGGGCACGTCCTTCGCCGCGCCGCAGGTATCGGGCGCCGCCGCGCTGGTGTGGCAGGCCTTCCCGTATTTCAACAACGACCTGGTGCGCCAGACCCTGCTGGGCACCGCCGACGACCTGGGCGCGCCCGGCCCGGATCCCGTGTTCGGCTACGGCATGCTGGACGTCGGCAAGGCGGTGAACGGCCCGGCCAGGTTCGACTGGGGCGACGTCACGGTTAACTTCACCGGCAGTTCGAGTTGGAACAACCCGATCTCCGGTGCGGGCGGGCTCACCAAGCAGGGCAGCGGCGCGCTAAACCTGACCCAGGACGCCAGCTACACCGGCCTCACCCACGTCGCGGGCGGCACGCTCTACGCCAAGGCATTGGCCTCGTCGGTGCAGATCGACGCGGGTGCCGTGCTCGGCTCGGCCACCGCCATCGCAGGCAGCGTGGTCAACGCCGGCGTGCTGACCGTGGGCAACACCAGCGTGAACGTGGGCGGCAGCTACACGCAGCCGTCCACCGGCCGGCTGGCGCTGACCCTGGGTTCGGCGCTGCACGTCACCGGCCCGGCTTCGATCGCCGGCGACCTGTACGTGATCGGCAAGCAGTCCAGCTACGTGGCCAGCGCGCACACGCTGGTGCTCGATAGCGCGGTCGCGCTGAGCGGCACCTTCAGTGCGATCGGTGCGGCCAGCAACGTGATGCTCACCGCCACGCCCGGCTATGACGCCAAGAGCGCCTGGCTGGACGTCACCCGCGCAGACGTGACCGCGATCCAGGGCATGAGCTACACGGCGTCTTCCTACAACGCGGCGCAGCGCGTGGAGGGCGCGTTCAACCAGCTGGATCAGCAGCTTTCGGCGAAAGGGGCCACTTCGGCGTCGGCCGCCAGCGGCTTCGTCGCCGGCGCGGCCGACCTGCAGCAGGCGGCCACGCTTTCCAGCGCGCAGCACTCGCTGGAAAGCCTCTCCGGCCAGCTGCACGCGGCCAGCGCGGCAATGACCTTCGAGGCGATCGACGCGGGCACGCGCGCGTTGTCGGACCGCTTCGACCGGCTGCTCGACCATGGGCAGGCCGGCGGCTGGATGCAGGACCTGGGCTACCACGGCGGCATGCAGCGCGCGGGTTATGGCAATGTCGGCGTGGACCTCTCCGGCACCCTGGCCGGGCAGGACATGCGCATCGGCAGCGACGGCGTGGCCGGTTTTGCGCTGAGCCAGGCGCAAGGCCTGGGCCGCCTCGCCGAGAGCGCCGACCAGGGCCGCAGCCATGCGCTCGAGGGCATGCTCTACGGCGGCGTGGTGCGCGGCAACGCCTACCTGATGGGGCGTGTCGGCGTCGGCAACTACCGGCAGACGATGCACCGCAACCTGGAACTGGGCCCGACCTTCGCCGGCGTGGCCAGCGACAGCCACGGCCACTACGACGTGGCCTACGGCGAGAGCGGCTACCGCACCTCGCTGGGCGCCTTGACGGTCACGCCCTATGCCAGCCTGCAGTACGCACGCATCGACAGCAGCGGTTTCAACGAGCCGGGCGCCTACGGCTTCGGCCTGAAGGCCAACGCCGGCAAGGTCGAGCGCTGGCAGGCCGGCGTCGGCGTGCGTGCGCAGCGGCAGTGGACTTTTGCCGGCGGCGGCAGCCTGGAGCTGCAGACGCACCTGGCCTGGCAGCGTGCGTTTGCCATGCGCGGCGACGTGTTCGACGCCAGCTTTACCGGCGTCGACCAGTGGGCACCGCTGGGCGGCATCGGCCTGTCGCGCTATGGCGGCGTGGCGGGCATGACGCTGGACTGGGCGATGTCCCCGCGTGCGGGCGTTTCCTTCGGCCTGGACCAGCACTTCGCCCAGCGCGAGCACGGGAGCATGGCGACGCTGGCCTATCGCCTGTCGTTCTGACCACCGCGCGGGCCGTCCTGCACCTGGCGCACATGCGCGGGTGCAGGAGCGGCCCGCGTGCTATCTGGAGGGCTGCGAGCCGAGCAGGCGGCCATTGACGCGCTGGCCGTAGAGCGACATGGAGGTGCCGTGGAAGCCCTTGCGGGTAGCGGCGAGATCGCCGGTGTAGCGGGGATCCTGCGGGCGCTCGTGGGCGTCCATGAACATCGCCACGTCCCATGCGTCCTGGTCGCTCAGCCTGCCGCCAGGGTCGAGCGGCATGTCGGTGTCGTGATGGCTTCCATCAGCTTTGCCGATGGCGGACGCAAAAAGGCCCGCCGAAGCGGGCCTTCGCCGAACAACGCCTTGTGGGTCACTCACGCCTTGCCGTGGAACAGTTCGCGCCCGATCAGCATGCGCCGGATCTCGTTGGTGCCCGCGCCGATCTCGTACAGCTTGGCGTCCCGCAGCAGCCTGCCGGCCGGGAACTCGTTGATGTAGCCGTTGCCGCCCAGCGCCTGGATCGCCTCCAGCGTCACCTTCACCGCATTGGTGGAGGCATTGAGCAGGCACGCGGCCGGATCGATGCGCGACTTGATGCCGGCGTCGAACTGCTGCGCCACCAGGTAGGCGAAGCCGCGCGAGGACTGCAGCGCGGTGTACATGTCGGCGACCTTGGCCTGCATCATCCCGAACGTGCCGATCGGCGCGTTGAACTGCTTACGCTCGCGCACGTAGGGCAGGGTGAGGTCCAGCGCCGCCTGCATCAGGCCGAGCGGGCCGCCGGAAAGCACCAGGCGCTCGGTATCCAGGCCGCTCATCAGCACGCGCACGCCTTCGTTGACCTCGCCGACGACGTTCGCGGCGGGGATCTCGCAGTTGTCGAACACCAGTTCGCAGGTGTTGGAGCCGCGCATGCCGAGCTTGTCCAGCTTCTGCGCGGTGGAGAAACCCTTCATGCCCTTCTCGACGATGAAGGCGGTCATGCAGCGGCTGCCGGCGGCGCGCGGCGCGGTGCGCATGTAGACCAGCAGCACGTCGGCGTCGGGGCCGTTGGTGATCCACATCTTCGAGCCGTTGGCGACCCACACGTCCCCTTGCAGCTCGGCCTTGCAGCTCATCGAGCCGACCACGTCGGAACCGGCACCCGGCTCGCTCATCGCCAGCGCGCCGACGTACTCGCCCGAGCACAGCTTGGGGATGTACTTGCGCCGCTGTTCCTCGCTGCCGTTGTGGAAGATGTTCTGCACGCACAGGTTGGAGTGCGCGCCGTAGGACAGGCCCACCGAGCCGGAGGCGCGGGAGATCTCCTCCATCGCCACCATGTGCGCCAGGAAGCCCATGCCGGTGCCGCCGTATTCGGTCGGGATGGTCATGCCGAGCAGGCCCATCTCGCCGAACTTGCGCCAGAGGTCTTCGGGAAAGTGGTTCTCGCGGTCGATGCGGTCGGCGCGCGGGGCGATCTCCTTTTCCGCGAAGGCGTGGACGCTCTCGCGCAGCAGGTCGATGTCTTCTCCGAGCGGGAACGGGCGCATCCGGGAACTCCTTGGGTGTGAAAACGGATTTTAGCGCGCGGCGTGTTGGAGCTGGTGAGGGCCTCCGGTCCTTCGACTCCGGTGCTGCGCGCCTACGCTCAGGGTCAACGGAGAAAAAGCGCCGTTCGCGCTGAGCGTAGCCCGCAGGGCGAAGTCGAAGCGCCTGCCTCAAGCCTCATGGGCGAATTCCTCTCCCTCCGGGAGAGGGGCCGACAGGCGGGTGAGGGTGCGGGCGGAGCGGAATGCCCGGCAGTACCGCACCCTCACCCCACCCCTCTGCCGAGGGGGAGAGGGGCTCAAGCAAGGTCCAAAGAAAAAGCCGCCCCAAGGCGGCTTTTTCCCCAAACCAGGGCGAGCCTTACTGCCCCCGCATACGCCCCTGGAAGCGCGTGCCGCCGTTGCCCATGTGCGGCAGCTTGATGCGGCCGATGGACTCGATGCGCTCCTCGGCAAGACGGTCGGCCGCCTTGTAGGTCGGCACGTTCTGCGTCTTGGAGATCTCGAAGATACGGCCCAGGTTGTAGTAGATCGTGCGCATCATGCGCATCGCGCGCTCGCGGTTGTAGCCGTCGATTTCCAGCGACACGTTCATCACGCCGCCGGCGTTGACCGCATAGTCCGGCGCGTACAGCACGCCGCGGCGGTTCAGCTCGTCGCCGATGGCGTCGGTGGCCAGCTGGTTGTTGGCCGCGCCGCAGATGATCTTGGCCTTGATGCGGTCGATGGTCTGCTCGTTGAGCGTGCCGCCCAGCGCGCAGGGCGAGTACACGTCGGCGTCGACGTCGTAGATCTCGTCCAGGCCCACGGCCTCGCAGCCCAGTTCGTCGACGCAGCGCTGCACCGCATCCTTGTTGATGTCGGTGACGAACACCTTGGCGCCCTGCTCGCGCAGCAGCTTGATGAACTCGGAGCCGACGTGGCCGGCGCCCTGGACGGCGTAGCTGTACTTGCCCACGTCCTCGTTGCCATGCTTGAAGTTCAGCGCGGCCATCAGGCCCTGCAGCGTGCCGTAGGCGGTGAACGGCGAGGGGTCGCCCGAACCGCCGTGCACCTGGTGCACGCCGGTCACGTACTCGGTCTCGCGGAACACGTATTCCATGTCGTTGACGTCGATGCCCACGTCTTCGGCCGTGATGTAGCGGCCGTTGAGCGAGTTGACGAAACGGCCGAATGCACGGAACAGCGCCTCGGACTTGTCCTTGGACGGATCGCCGATGATCACCGCCTTGCCGCCGCCCAGGTTCAGGCCGGCCACGGCGTTCTTGTAGGTCATGCCGCGCGACAGGCGCAGCACGTCGTTGACCGCGTCCTGCTCGGTCTTGTACGGCCACATGCGCAGGCCACCGAGCGCCGGGCCCAGCACCGTGTTGTGGATCGCGATGATGGCCTTCAGGCCGGCGTCCTTGTTGTGGCAGAAGACGACTTCTTCGTGACCCGTCTTGGCGATGGTTTCAAAGATCATTGGAACGATGACTCCACGAGATGGATGGATGCCACGGGGGATGGCATCCCGCAGAAAGGTGGCGGGCCGATCCAGCGCGGCCCTGCGAACCGGCAGAAAACGCTTGAAAGTCAAAGCCCCGGCATGGGCCGGGGCGGTGGATTTAAGTCCGCTAGTTTAGTACGTCGGGGCCGGTCAGGTTTCTGCGGCGCAGCAAGCGCGGTCCGCCGGCCCTGGCGAGCGTGCGGAGCTGGCGTCCCGGTCGCAAGTTGTTGCCTATTCAGCGGCTCACAGCCGGCAGGCCGGGTCGTGGCCGCTCGCCCGCGCCTGTTCGTACACCGGCAGCAATTGCTGCGCCTGCTGCCCCAGCACCTGCGCGCGCTTGTTCGGCGCGGGGTGGGTGGAGAGGAAGGTCGGCGTGCCGCCGCTGCCCTGTTTTTCCATCTTGTCCCACAGTGTCACCGCCGCGCGCGGGTCGAAGCCGGCCTTGGCCATGTAGCGCTGGCCCAGCGTGTCGGCCTCGGCCTCCTGCGTGCGCGAGAACGGCAGCAGGATGCCCACCGCCGCGCCGGCGCCGAGCAGCGCCGCCACGTTGCCGGCATCGCTGCCGCGACTGCCGGCGTAGATCGAGCCGGCCGCCACCGCCGCCTGCGTGGCCATGTTGTCCGACACGCGTTCGGCGCCGTGCCGCGCGACCACATGCGAGAGCTCGTGCCCCAGCACCACGGCGAGCTGGTCCTGGTCGGAGGCGACCTTGAACATGCCCTGGTTCACGCCGATGCGCCCGCCGGGCAGGGCGAAGGCGTTGGCCGTCTTGTCATCGATGATCTGCACCTCCCACTGCTGCGTGTTCCAGGGCGGCGGCAGCACCGCGACCAGCGCGTTGGCGACGCAGGTGGCGTAGGCGCGCTCCTGCGGCGCATTGGCGAACTTGCCCTGCTGGCGCATCTGGTTGAACGAGGCCAGGCCCATCTGGCTCATCTGCGAGTCGGACACCATCATCAGTTGCGAGCGGCCGGTGGGCGAGGTGGCGCAGCCGGCGAGCAGGGCCGCGGCGACCGCGGCGGTCAGCATGCGGGATTTCATGGTCGTTTCCTCCATGGCGGGCAGCATCCGAGCATAGCCTCCGCGGGCGGGCAGGGCGGATGAAACCCTGCAAAGAACGAACGATCGTGCTATTTTTCGTGCATGACCACCGCCACCCCGCCACCCAAGCGCCTGGCCACCCGCGAACTCATCCTCGAACACGCCTACGAACTCGCCCGCGTGGGCGGCCTCGAGGGCCTGTCGATCGGCACGCTGGCCGCCGACGTGGGCATGTCCAAGAGCGGCGTGTTCGCGCACTTCGGCTCGCGCGAAGACCTGCAGCTGGCCGTGCTGGATGCGGCCGCCCGCCGCTTCATGGAGCGCGTGCTGGTGCCGGCCCTGTCAGCTCCGCGCGGCCTGCCGCGCCTGCGCGCGATCGTCGCGCAGTGGAGCGAGTGGGGCCGCGAGCACCAGAGCGGTTGCGTGCTGCTCACCGCCGCCGGCGAGTACGACGGCCGCGAAGGCCCGCTGCATGACGCCGTGGTGGCGCAGCAGGCGGGCTGGCGCGGCGAGCTGGAAAAGAGCGTCGGCCAGGCCGCCGCCGAAGGCCACCTGCGCGCCGATACCGATGCGCCCCAGCTCGCCTTCGAAATCTATGCGCTGATGCTCGGCCTGCACCACGACGCGGGCCTGTTCGGCTTCGCGCAGGCCAGCCAGCGCTTGTCCGCCGCCTTCGAGCGCCTGTGGCGCAGTTGGCAAGCCTAGCCGTTGGCAAGCCCAGAGGAGTCGATCATGTCCACCGTGATGCGCCGCCCCGGCCTCGTCGCCCGCTTCAGGCTCGCCACCGTACGCACGAGCTTTGCGCTGGGCGGCCGGCTCGCGCCACGGCGCACGGCCGACCGTGCCGCGCGCCTGTTCGCCACGCCATTCGCCAGCAGCCGCGCCCGTGCACGCGCGGTGCAGCCGGATGCGGCCATGCGCCGCGAAACCCTGGCGCTCGACGGCGAGACCATCGCCACCTACGTCTGGGGCGACCCGTCCACGCAGCCGTACGCGCTGCTGGTGCACGGCTGGTCCAGTTTCGGCCTGCGCTTCCTGCCCTGGGTGGCCAGGCTGCGTGCGCTGGGCTACGCGGTGGTGTGCTTCGACCAGCCCGGCCATGGCCTGAGCAGCGGCCGCTACTGCTCGCTGCCCGAATTCGCCGACACCTTGCGCGCGGTGGGAAGCCATTACGGCAACGCGGAACTGGCGATCGCCCACTCGCTCGGCGGCGCCGCGCTCGCGCTGGCGCAGGGCGAGCAGTGGCAAGCGCGGCGGCTGGTGCTGATCGCGCCGGCCGCCGACATGGACGCCGCCGCCACCCGCTACTTCCGCTTCGTGCGCCTGGGCGAGCACCTGCGCCAGCCGTTCTATGCGTGGCTGGTCCGGCGTACCGGCCTCAGCGTCCATGACCTGCAGATGCACCGGCACGTCGCCGCGCTCGGCCAGCCCGGCCTGATCGTGCACGACCTGGACGATGACGAGGTGCCGTGGGACGAAGGCGAGCGCTATGCCCGCCACTGGCCCGGCGCACGCCTGCTCACCACCCAGGGGCTGGGCCACCACCGCGTGCTCGACGCGCCACAGGTGATCGAGGCCGTGCTCGCTTTCGCGCAGGACGAAACGGTGGGCGAACGGGTGGTGGCCTCCGCGAACCTGCCCTTCGGCGTGGCCTGAACGTCATCACGGCCGGACACGGCGGCTTGAGCCCGGCTTAACCCACGGCCGCGCAGAGTCGGCGGGCGCTGCCGCAAGCGGCGGCGCATCCTTCGAGCTCATGAGGAGTGAAGCCGTGACTATCCAGACGATTTCCAAGGCCGCGGGTGGCGCGCTCGCGCTGGCGTTGTTCGGCGCGGTGGCAATGCCGCTCGCGGCGCAGTCCGCGGTCGGCGACACGACGGACGCATCCTTCCAGAGCCTGGATGCGAACCACGACGGCCACCTCTCCCGCTCCGAGATTCCCAAGAGCATGACGCTGCTGCGCAGCCGTTTCTCCAGCTACGACCTCAACCAGGACGGCTACCTGGACCCGCAGGAATTCGCCGCCGCCAAGGCGGCGATAAAGGGCGGCGCACCGGCCGCGGGTGCCCAGGGGGATTCGCCGCGGCAGCCGCCGCCCCATCCGCCGGGCGGTTGATCCCGCGTCGGTCGTGCGGCGCCCGGGCCATTACAGGGAACGCGCGAGGCGGCGGACGCCTTCCTCGATGGCCCGTTCGTCGACGCCTCCGTAACCCAGGATCAACCCGCTTGCGTGCACCGGCCCGCGATAGCACTGCGATAGCGGCCTGACGGAAACGCCGGCCAGCGCGGCGCGGCGCGAGAGCGCGACGTCGTCGACGCCTTCGGGCAGCAGCCCCGCCAGTTGCATGCCCGCCTCCGCCCCCACCACCTGCAGCCTGCCCGGCAGGTGCCGCCCGATGGCCTCCAGCAGCGCCGCGCGCCGCGCCGCGTACAGCACGCGCATGCGCCGGATGTGCCGCGCAAAGTGCCCCTCGCGGATGAAGTCGGTCATCGCGCGCTGCGGCAAGGTCGGCGAGCAGGTGTCCAGCGCGTCGCGCGCGGCGCGGAAGGCGTCCGCCAGATCCCGCGGCACCACCAGGTAGCCCAGCCGCAGGGCAGGGAACATCACCTTGCTGAAGGTGCCCACGTAGATCACCCGCGCATCGGTATCCAGCCCTTGCAGCGAAGTGACCGGCTTGCCGCCGAAGCGATACTCGCCGTCGTAGTCGTCCTCGACGATCCAGCGTCCCTCGCGCGAGGCCCACTGCAGCAACTGCATGCGCCGCGCGGCACTCATCGTCACGCCCAGCGGGAACTGGTGCGAGGGCGTGATGTAGACCATCCGCGCATCCGGCCCGCGGCGCACGCCCTCGGCCACGTCCAGGCCGTCCGCGTCCACCGGCACCAGCACCGCCTGCGCGCCTACCGTGGCCAGCGCCTGGTGGGCGCCGGGGTAGCCCGGCTCCTCCATCCACACGCGGTCGCCGGGATCGAGCAGCACGTGGGCGCACAACTGCAGGCCATGCTGGGCGCCGGTGGTGATCATGACCTGCGAGGCATCGGCCCGCACCGCGCGCACGGTGCGCAGGTAGTCGGCGATGGCCTCGCGCAGCGGCAGGTAGCCCAGCGCGTCGCCGTAGGCCAGCGCGCCCACGTCCGTCTGGCGCGCATGGCGGCTGACCAGGCGGGACCAGACGCCGTGCGGGAACGCATCCAGCGCCGGCAGCCCCACGCGGAATGCGCCCTGGCTGTCGAGCCAGGTCTGCTCCGGCCCGGCCATGGCGGCCGCCCGAGCAGCCACGCGGCGCGCGGGCGCATCGCCGTGGTCGGGCGCGCTGGCCCGGCGCCGGCGCGGCGGCGTCGGCACGTCCTCCCGCGGGATCGCGCCGGCCACGCAGGTGCCGGCGCCGGTGAAGGTTTCCAGGTAGCCCTCCGCGTGCAGCTGCTCGTAGGCGCTCAGCACCGGCAGGCGCGAGACCTTCAGCTCGCCGGCGAGCGCGCGCGTGGACGGCACGCGCTCGCCGGGCCGCAGCTGGCCCTCGACGATGGCGCGCCGGAACCAGTCCGAAAGCTGCCGGTAGATCGGTGCGCCGCCCTCCGTATCGAGCGCGATCGGCGGCAGCAGGCTGGCGGATACGCGTTTCATGCGGGGCTTCCCAAAGTGGTCATGCCGAATCATAGCCATGTGGCTATTCGTGCGAGCCACTAGCCGGCCTAAGCTTCGCCCATCGGAGCCATGACGGAGGCGGGGCGTGGAGAGCGGTGGGCAAGCGAAGTGGATGCGGCTATGGCGGCCGCGATCCTTCCTGCGATGGCTGGGGGCGTTCGCCTGGCTCGCCGCCGCCACGGCGTTCGCCCAGGACGCCGTGCGCCAGTCGCGCGACGACGCCTGGTGGACCGGGCCCATGCTCGCCAACTCCGCCGAGACGCTGCCGCGCGGCCACGTGCTCGTCGAGCCCTACGTCTACGACGTGCAGACCCGCGGCAACGACGGCTTCGGCTCGCGCGCCTACGTGCTCTACGGCCTGACCGACGACCTCACCGTCGGCGCCATCCCGATCATCGGCTACAACGCCATGCACCACGGACCGAACAGTTCCGGCATCGGCGCCGGCGACCAGATCCTGCAGGCGCAGTACCGGCTCACCCGTTTCCACGAGGGCAGCTGGTTCCCCACGCTCGCCATCATGCTGCAGGAAGCCGTGCCCACCGGCCGCTACGAGCGCCTGGCGCGCCCGGCCGACGGCATGGGCGGCGGCGCCTGGGCGACTACCCTGGGGCTGAACGCGCAGAGCTACTTCTGGATGCCCAACGGCCGCATCCTGCGCATGCGCTTCAACGCCACCTGGACCTTCGCGCGCCACGCCGACGTCGAGGGCGTGAGCGTGTACGGCACCGGCCCGACCTTCCACGGCCGCGCCACGCCGGGCGACGCTTTCTACGTCGCCACGGCGTTCGAATACAGCCTCACCCGCCGCTGGGTGCTCGCGCTCGATCTCACCTGGAGCCGCAGCTCCGCCACCCGCGTGACCGGTTACGACGACCCGCTCGGCCTGCCGGCGACACCGGTGCACGCGAGCTCCGGCCGCAGCGAGGCCTTCGGCTTCGCGCCCGCGGTGGAATACAACTTCAACGCCAACGTCGGCGTGCTGCTGGGCGTGCGCGTGATTCCCGGCGGGCACAACGTCACCCGCTCGGTCACGCCGGCGATCGCCATCAACTACGTGCACTGACATCGGCTCGGGCGGCTGCCTCCGTCGTTGCCCGCAACGGGCAGGGGTGGCCAGGACGTCCCGCCACGGTTTCGACAGCGGCGGGGGGATGGTCCCCGCGCCGGCAGGCATTCCAACCAAGAGGGTGACCACCATGCATGCAAAGAGGATCTTCCGGGCGTGCCTGCTCGTGCTCGCGGCGACGATCGGATGGCAGTCGCCATCGGTCGCGGGGACGGCAAAGGGCGAGGACCAGCAGCACGCCTTCGATTTCCACTTCGGCACGTGGAAGACCGAGATCAAAAGCCGGGACGTCACGCCGTCGAGCGTCGGCGAATGGGTCAAGTTCAACGGCACGGTGATCGACCAGCCCCTGTGGAACGGCAAGGCCAACCTGGAGAAGATCGAAGCCTCCGGCCCCGGCGGCCACTTCCAGGGCCTGACGCTTTTTCTCTACGACCCCAGGTCCGGGCAGTGGAGCGAGCAGTTCGCGGGCAGCGATGACGGCACCATGCAGGAGCCGACGTACGGCGAGTTCAAGGATGGCCGCGGCGTGTTCCATGGCTGGACCGAGTCCGGCGGCAAGAAGGTCCTCGAGCGCGACATCTGGTCGAACATCACGCCGGACTCCTACCACTACGAGATCGCGTCCTCGTTCGACGGCGGCAAGACCTGGGTCACCAACTTCGTCGCGCAGCTCACCCGGCTGAAGAAGGCCCCCGACTACGACACGCACTACACGCCCGGCACCGGGCCGGAGCACGACTTCGACTTCAACATGGGTCGCTGGTCGACCCGGATACAGGCGGTGCCGCATCCGCTGTCCTCGCCCGCCGCCAAGAGCAGCCTGGGCGGAACCCATGAGGCTTATCGCGTGTGGGACGACTGGGCCAACATCGGCCAGCTCGAAGTCGATGGGCCCGGCGGGCACCGCATCGAGGACCTCGCGCTGCGCCTGTACGATCGCAAGACGCGGCAGTGGCGGGTCTACCTCGCAAACAGCACTTCCGGCACGCTCGACGCCCCGGTGGTGGGCGAATTCAAGGATGGCGTGGGCACCTTCGTCGGCATGGACGAGGTCGACGGAAAGGCCGTGCTGACCCGCAACGTCTGGTCGGACATCACCGCGAAATCCTGCCGGCAGGACTGGGCCATCTCGACCGACGGAGGCAGGACCTGGGTGTCCACCTGGACCTCCACCGACAGCCGGGGCGGCTGACCCGACGGCGCGCACCGGGGCGCGATCCGCCTCCCGGCGCGCAGCTTCGCGCCCTCTCCCCACTGAGGAGAGGGCTGAGGAGAGGGCTGGGGGGTGAGGGGCAAGGCTTGCGGGCAAACCCGGCCGAAGCCTGTGGTGAAGCCTGGTCACGGGGAATCTCCTCGCGAGCTGCACCCGCCACGGCCGATCCACCCTCCTGCACACCAGCCGGCACCCGACCGGCGCGCGCGCGCAAGCAGCCCCACCCGCCCCGACTCCCCGCGCCCTTAACCCCGATCCACTAGAATCCAGGGGTTCAGAGCACCGATGTCGGAGTCCCCCATGAGTTCCCCCGCCAGCCTCGTTCCCGCCGCCGCCGCGCAGGCCGAAACCACCCCGCTGCGTTTCGTCACAGCCGCCAGCCTGTTCGACGGGCACGACGCGGCGATCAACATCATGCGCCGCATCATCCAGGCCCAAGGCGCCGAGGTGGTGCACCTGGGCCACAACCGCTCGGTGGAAGACGTGGTGCGTGCCGCGCTGCAGGAAGACGCCGACGCCATCGCGCTGTCCTCCTACCAGGGCGGCCACGTCGAGTACTTCAAGTACATGGTGGACATGCTGCGCGAGCGCGGTGCCTCGCACATCCGCGTGTTCGGCGGTGGCGGCGGCACCATCACCCCGGAGGAAATCCGCGAGCTGCAGGGCTACGGCGTCGAGCGCATCTATCACCCCAACGACGGGATGAAGATGGGCCTCACCGAGATGATCGAGGACGTCATCAAGCGCACCCGCGCCGCCCAGGCCCAGCGCCTGAAGGCCGAGCAGCCGGGCGTGCCGAAGGTCGACATCGACGACGAGATCTCCGTCGGCCACATGCTCACCGACATCGAGGAGTCCCGCCTCGGCGAGACCGAACTGGCGCATCTGCGCAAGGAATGGGACCTCGCCGGCCGCAAGACCCCGGTGCTCGGCCTCACCGGCACCGGCGGCGCCGGCAAGTCGAGCGTGGTCGATGAACTCCTGCTGCGCTTCCTGCACGCCTTCCCCGACATGCGCATCGCCGTGCTCGCCGTCGACCCGACCCGCCGCCGCTCCGGCGGCGCGCTGCTGGGCGACCGCATCCGCATGAACAGCTTGCGCTCCAAGCGCGTGTACATGCGCTCCATGGCCACTCGCCGCCAGCACATGGCCACCAACGAGGTGCTCAAGGACTGCATCGCCTTCCTCAAGAGCCAGCCCTACGACCTGGTGATCGTGGAAACCGCCGGCATCGGCCAGAGCGACTCGGAGATCGTCGACCTGGTCGACTTCCCCATGTACGTGATGACCAGCGACTACGGCGCGGCCAGCCAGCTCGAGAAGATCGACATGATCGACTTCGCCGAGCTGATCGTGCTCAACAAGTTCGACAAGCGCGGCGCCGAAGACGCCCTGCGCGACGTGCGCAAGCAGTGGAAGCGCAACCGCACCGCCTTCGCCCTGAAGGACGAGGACGTGCCGGTCTACCCGACCATCGCCAGCCAGTTCAATGACCCGGGCGTGACCTGGATGTTCGCCAACCTGTGCCGCCTGCTGCGCGAGAAGAAATGGGGTCAGAGTCATTTTTCGAACGGGGGCGCGGGCAAGAACGACGGGCATGAGTCGAAAAATGACTCTGACCCCATTTCTTCCCCCCACCCCATCGGCAGCCCGAACTGCAATTTCCAGCCCCAGCTCGACACCTCGCTCAAGGAACCGCGCGCCACCGTGCTCATCCCCGGCAGCCGCGTGCGCTACCTGGCCGAGATCGCCGAGCAGGGCAGGGGCATCAACGCCTCCATCGCCCGCCAGGCCGAAGCCGCCAGCAAGGCGCAGCACTACTACGAATCGCTCAAGGAGCTGGGCGACCAGGCGTTGCCCAGGCCGCTGGACCGCTACCCGGTCGACAGCCTCAAGGCCGAGGGCGACCGCACCCTGACCCTGCTGCGCGAGCGCTACAACGAATCAGTGAAGGAACTCTCCGCCGAGTCCGTGCACCTGCTGCGTGACTGGCCGGCCCTGCGCGAATCGGTCACCAAGGACGTCAACGAATACCAGGTCCGCGGCAAGACCATCCGCGTCGAGAACTACCGCGTATCCCTGAGCCACCAGAAGATCCTGAAGGTCGCCCCGCCCAAGACCGACAGCTGGGGCGACCAGCTCCTCTTCCTTGGCAAGGAAAACCTCCCCGGCCACTACCCCTACACCGGCGGCGTCTACCCGTACCGTCGTACGGGCGAAGACCCCACCCGCATGTTCGCCGGCGAGGGCACGCCCGAGCGCACCAACCGCCGCTTCCACTACCTGAGCCAGGGCGGCGCCGCCACGCGTCTGTCCACCGCGTTCGACTCGGTCACCCTGTACGGCGAAGACCCGGCCCCGCGCCCGGACATCTACGGCAAGATCGGCAACTCCGGCGTCAACATCGCCACCCTGGACGACATGAAGAAGCTCTACTCCGGCTTCGACCTGTCCGCCCCCACCACCTCGGTCTCCATGACCATCAACGGCCCGGCGCCGATGATCCTGGCGATGTTCATGAACACCGCCATCGACCAGAACGTGGAGAAGTACCTCAAGGCCGACGCCGCCCGCTGGGCCGAGGCCGAAGAGAAAATCGCCAAACTCTACGAAGGCCGCCAACGCCCGCGCTACTCGGGCGACCTGCCCAAGGGCAACGATGGCTTAGGTCTTGGCCTGCTGGGCGTCACCGGCGACCAGCTCGTCGACGCCGACACCTACGCCCGCATCAAGGAAGAAACCCTGCACGCCGTGCGCGGCACCGTGCAGGCCGACATCCTCAAGGAAGACCAGGCGCAGAACACCTGCATCTTCAGCACCGAATTCGCCCTGCGCATGATGGGCGACATCCAGCAGTACTTCGTCGACCACAAGGTGCGCAACTTCTACTCGGTGTCGATCTCCGGCTACCACATCGCCGAAGCCGGCGCGAACCCGATCAGCCAGCTCGCCTTCACCCTCAGCAACGGCTTCACCATCGTCGAGTACTACCTCGCGCGCGGCATGAAGGTGGACGACTTCGCGCCCAACCTGTCGTTCTTCTTCTCCAACGGCATGGACCCCGAATACACCGTTATCGGCCGCGTCGCCCGCCGCATCTGGGCCCGCGCCATGCGCGAGCGCTACGGCGCCAGCCCGCGCAGCCAGATGATGAAGTACCACATCCAGACCAGCGGCCGGTCACTGCACGCGCAGGAGATCCAGTTCAACGACATCCGCACCACGCTGCAGGCGCTCTACGCCCTGTTCGACAACTGCAACAGCCTGCACACCAACGCCTACGACGAGGCCATCACCACGCCGACCGAAGAAAGCGTGCGCCGCGCCGTGGCGATCCAGATGATCATCAACAAGGAACTGGGCCTCAACTTCAACGAGAACCCCTGGCAGGGCAGCTACGTGGTCGAGGAGCTGACCGACCTGGTGGAAGAGGCCGTCTACAAGGAGTTCGAGGCGATCAGCGAGCGCGGTGGCGTGCTTGGGGCTATGGACACCATGTACCAGCGCGGGAAGATCCAGGAAGAGTCGCTGTACTACGAGCACAAGAAGCATGATGGGTCGCTGCCGTTGATCGGCGTGAATACGTTCCTGGCCAAGGAGCATGGCGGGGAAGTGGCCACCGAGATCGAGCTCATTCGCTCCACGGAGGAGGAGAAGGGGCAGCAGATTGCGAATGTGCGGGCGTTTGGGGAGGCGCGGAATTCGCTGGCGCCGGAGAGTCTGAAGCGGTTGCAGCAGACGGCGCGGGAGCGGAAGAATGTGTTTGAGCAGTTGGTTGAGGCGGTGAAGTACAACTCGTTGGGGCAGATTAGTCACGCGTTGTATGACGTGGGTGGGGAATATCGGCGGAACATGTGACTAGCCTTGGATCATCAGACGTGGGCAACTCCACATACCTGCTGCAAAAGGATCTGCGATGAACATGACCGTACCAACCCGTAGCAGCTACACGGTGTCTGATTTCGTTGATTGGTCACATGCTGCCTCTCTTATCATTTCGCCAAAATTCCAGCGAAGAGGTGTCTGGAAGACCCCGGCAAAGTCTTACCTAATCGATACGATAATTAAGGGATATCCGGTACCGCCGATCTACATACGGGTAGGCCAAAGCTTAGATAAAAAAAAGACGATCCGAGAGGTGGTGGACGGGCAGCAGCGCATTACTTCCGTTCTTGATTACGTCCGGGGACGTTTTGCGCTATCTAAGAGTGTGGTCCCGGACTACGCAGGTCAAAGGTTCGATGACCTCCCTGGGGATGTGCAAGACAGGATCAGGAACTACAGTTTCATTTGCGAGGTATTCCTGGGTATTTCTGACGACCAGGTCTTGGAAATCTTCCGCAGAGTCAACACCTATTCTGTCGCGCTTAATAACCAAGAGCTTCGAAATGGGCGCTGGTTTGGGGAGTTCAAAGAGACCGCCTATGCGCTCGCCTCAAAGTATTTGACGTTCTGGCGCAACAACAAAATATTCTCCGAACAAAAAATAGCTCGCATGGCAGAGGTCGAGCTGACCAGCGAGCTTTTGATAGTCTTAATCGATGGCGTCCAAGATAAGAAAAAGTCAATAGACTCTTATTACGAGCGGTTCGATGAGACCTTTCCGGACCGAGAAAAGATTGTTAAGCGGTTCGAAAGAGTGATTGCAGAGATTGGCGAGAACTGCCCGTCGCTTTCTGATACCGCGTTTTCAAGGCCGCCCTTGTTTTACTCCCTATTTGCGGCTCTCGCACATCGTCTTTATGGAGTCTCAAACATGAGCGTTAAACGGAAGCCTACCAGCACTCTGTCTTCTGGCGAGGCCGAGCGCTTGGAGGTGACGCTGATTGCCCTAACCGAGGTAATCGAGTCTTCCGCTGATGGCTCAGATCTGTCCGAACGTGAGGCAGCATTTGTTGCTGCTTCTCAGAGGCAAACTGACAACATTAAGCCACGCATGACTGTAATAAAAGAGGTGTATCAACGCACTTTTCATTGAGGTGACAAGGAATGCCGCGCTCAATGCCTGACCTTTCAGGCGAGTTCGCAAGGCGAGTACGTTTAGCTGCCGAACTGGCGAGGAAGCTTGAGATTGCGAGAGGGCGTCTTTCGGGTCGTTCTGATCGAGCGCTTCTTCATCCAGAAAGGCTTGAGTTGGTATATGAGATGGCGTTTTTTCGGTGCTATCTGGCGTGGGAAGAATTCCTAGAGCAAGCTTTCATTAGGTACCTCGCTGGTTATATTAGCCCTCTATATGCTCCCGTCGCTGCGCCAGGGAAAAGCTTATTTGCTGGCCTCGTGTCCGCTAGGCAGGCATATCTCAGTGGCAAGCAATACAAGCTTTGGCATGATCCTTTGATAGTGGTTAATCGCACGCGAGGGTTCCTCGCAGGGTGCCCAATTGAGACGGTTATTCAGTCGGCTATTTCTGATTTAGACCTTTACGCTAAGGTTCGCCACCGCATCGCTCACGCGCAGGAGAATGCCAAGGCGAACTTCGATGCCGCGTGCGTTACGTTACTGGGGCATACAATCAAAGGTTCCAAGCCCGGAAAATTATTGCGGAGCCGCACCCCTCTTGTTGCTGGTGGAGCAACCCGAACCTGGTTGGAGGATATATCGAATGTCTATGTCGCTCTAGCCGCTCAAATTGCTTAAAGCATTGGGGCTGGCGTCTGACCTAAGAATGGAACGACCGGGGCGATGAGTTTAAATGTAAATTATCTGTATCACTACTTTTATCACTGGGATGAGCGGCATGCCGCCCCATCCTTAGAAATTCTGCGGGCCTTCGTCGGCGGCATCGAAACAGACATTGCGAACTCGATAGTTGAATTCCAACGAGCCGAGTTTGAGACGGAGGTTATCGAGGTTGACGATGAGATACCGCCTCTGGTCGTTAGTTTTTTCCACGGCCTCGATGATGCTTCTTGGGATCTAGACGAGCTCTTCCTCAAGCACTATCCGTCTATGCGCCGTAGCTCGACACTGCTAATCATTGTCGCCTCCTTAGAAGACGAGGTGAATTTGCTGTGTCATAACGCGAAGCGGCATAGGAAGTATGAGATTTCCTTCCAAGACCTGACCGGAAATGGCCTGCATCGCGCCGTGGACTATTTGACAAAAGTTTGCGGGTTGCAGGGAATAAAGCAGGCGGACTCGTGGTCCGAGCTGATGAGAATATGTCAACTGAGGAACAAGATTGCGCACGCTGGCGGAAAGATCAAAAAGGGCGATGCCATATTGAGCTACATCGATTCGAGGGCAGACTTATCGACCGCTAGCATTTATCGACTGTACGAAGACACCCGCATCAATCTCGAAAAAGGATATCTTGAGCACGTCTTAGGTACTATCGCGGTCTTCTACAGGCACCTGGGTGATTGCATCAGAACAGTTAAGTGGGACTGAAAAATCTCAAGGCTCTATCCATCGCCGATGAGCGCTTTGCTGCCTGGATCTTGCAGCTAACCCGGTTTTTGAAGGTCGCCGTTCAACTTGGAGGAGCTTATGTTTTGGGAGGTGTTTCTCGCCACGTTGGGCTCTATTGGGGGAGCCACGGTCGTTGTTGGAGGGCTCTCTCTATTCTTAAGTCGAGTCTGGGCCGAGAGAATCAAGCGGGCAGCCATCGCAAAGTTTGATCAAGAATTAGAAATTTTGAGATCCGCGAATACAAAAGCACTTGAGGCGTTCCGGGCAGAGGCTGCCGCGTATCTCGGAGAGCGGAAGGCTTTTACTCAATTTTCTGCGGCTTTTTATCAAAAATTCTTCGAAAAGCGCGTGTCTGTCTATGAAGAGCTTCTTCGTCTCATAAACGCCTATCGAAAGAAAATGCGTGAAGATTTTCTCACAGATGAGCTAGAGATATGGCACGAGCAGTACGTTGAATCTTACCGTGCTTTTCGGGACTACCTAACGAAAGACCAGTTGTATATCTCGAACCAGGCCGAGGCCGCTTTTGAAGAGCTACGGTCCGCCATTTCGCCCTACCTTGCCAGCGCGGATAGAGAGGAAGCAATCCGGAGTAGTTTGGACGAAGATATCGACAGTTTGCACAATGCGCGCCGAGAGCACGAGGATCGGGCTCTTCGCGATACTTCAGGTCTAATGGAAAAGCTTATTTTGCAAATCCAAAGCGACGTCTCAAAGATGCGGGCGCGTATTGAAATGGACGTTGCTCCGCGGATCTAGCTATATAACCCGGGCAAAACCCGGGTCAGAGTGCACTTTCCGCTAGCTGGCGGGTGCCGCGGCAGCTCGGATAGGACGCACAGCCCCAGAATTGTTCGTTGGTTCGGCGGTTGGCCCGTCGCTGCATTTCCTTGCCGCACTTCGGGCAAGTTGGCCCCGTCCCTGGCACGTCGGACGCGCGCGCTTGGGGCGCTGGGCTGGCAGGGGTGGTCTGCACGTCGCGGACCATGTCGAGCAGGGCCGTGCCTGTGATCAAAAAAAGGGGTCAGGTTCATTTTTCCTCAGTGGCGGGAGGCTTTCGTGGCCGACCGCGGGAGCGGACGGTCGCCGCTCGCAACGTGAGTGCCTCGACCTGCTGACGGAAGCGGTCGCTTCCCCAAGCGCTCTGCTGCTGGGTGTGCTGGCGTAGTTCGGACCACTCGGCATCGTCGAATGTGTCGAAGAACTAGAGCGGAGAAAAGGTGCCAGGGACAATTTCTGACGGGGGAGGGGGTGTTGGGCTGAGGGCCGGCGCGGGGTTCGCCGATGGCGGCGGGAGCGGAGCATGGGGATGCTGGTCGCATGGCCAGACTTCCGCGTTTCGATCTTCCTGGGGTTCCGCAGCACGTCGTGCAGCGCGGCAACAACCGGTTGCCATGCTTTCTGGATGACGGTGACCGGCAGCGTTACCTGCAGTGCCTGCGCCAGGCCCTGTTGCGCTTCGGCTGCCGGCTGCATGCGTACGTGCTGATGAGCAACCACGTGCATCTGTTGCTCACGCCCACGGAGAGAGGCGCGGTATCGCGGCTGATGCACACCTTCTCGCGGAACTACGTGGGGCTGTTCAACGGGCGGCACGGGCGCACCGGGACGCTATGGGAAGGGCGCTACAAGGCATGCCTGGTCGATTCCGGGCGTTACTTCCTGGCCTGCAGCCGCTACATCGAACTCAACCCGGTGCGGGCGTGGATGGTCGGGCACCCGGTGGAGTATCCGTGGTCCAGTTTTGCCGCCAACAGCGGTGAGCGCACCGACTCACTGGTGACGCCGCATCCGGAATATCTGGCTCTTGGTGCGGATCCGGCAGCGCGTGCATCCGCCTACCGTGAGCTGTTCGCGCAATCGCTGCCCGATGAACTCGTCGGCGAGATCCGCAGCTACCTCGCGCAGCAAAAAGCGTTGGGAACCGATCGTTTCCGTGCCTGGGTGGAGGCGCGCACGGGCCGCTTCGCTGGACTGAGGCCCGTTGGTCGGCAACCCACCCGATGAATTGTCCCTGGCACCTTTAGTCCACCTTTAGTCCAACTCGCGGGCCCGACGCGTTCGCATGCGGCGACCTCCGAGGCCCCTTTCGAGTCGCGTGTTTTCCACAGGAACGGAAAGGTAACCTGCCAGGGAGGATGCTGCGGGATGCACATCTGCGCACCGGCCGGAGGCCAAGATCATGATCAGCCAGAGTTATCAGTACCCGCTTCACGGGCCGCACAGCACGTTTGTCGAACGGTTGTTGCGTCTGGGCCGGCAGCTCGGTCTTCTTGCCTTCCCGGCCGAGGCCACCGCCATGAGCCGCCGCCATCGAATGATGTTCACGATGGATGAGCATCGCCGCCATCGTAGGCCAGCAGCGTCGGGCGATGATCTGGTTCCACCGGCGGCGGCTGCCGTATCCCAACCGACGCAGTTCGGTCCACTTTGCTTCGCGGTGGCGACCCTGGGGCCCGAGGCATTCCCGGTAGCTCCCGGGGAATCGGCCAGAGACGTGCGGATCGACGGCCGCCTCCGGCTGGAGCGGGCGCATCTGGCCCTGGACCTTCAATATCGCGAACGCGTCCGCTCGTGTCGACTGAATGACAGGGACGCCACGCACCGTGTCCAGGACCGCAAGCGGCAGATCAGGCTTCTGGACGAACTGCGCCATCCCTGAGATGGATGGTGCCACTGGCCTTTTGCTGGCAGGGAGCCGGCGGAGACTGCTGCGGTAGGGTTCCGCCCGGAGGGTGGGTCTGTTAATTCCCTTATCTCTTCTCGTTCTGTCAGCTTAGGCGTCGAGAGCTCCGTCCCTTTCGCTTCTGTCTGGATCGGGAAAAGTCCCGGTTCGAGGCGTATTACGTCGAGCGGCTTGATTCCCCAGACGCCCGTCGTATTCGTCGCCCCCGAGCTTCCTGGACGCATCTTCGTAAATGAAGGCTCGAAGGAAATCCTGGATAAAGGCATCGCTGGAAACAACATCACCGGGATGAGCTTTCGTCGGGCTTCGCTGGACTGAGGCACGTTTGGTCGGCAACCCACCCGATGAATTGTCCCCGGCACCTTTAGCCTGCACCTTTAGCCTAGCCCTGCCGCAGGCACGCATCCATGCGCGCCTGCGGCATCGGCTGACACCCTCACATGGCAGGCACGTGCCAGTCGTAGGCGAAGCCGTCGGTCACGTAGCGGGCGCTGCCGTTCTCGATGTTCAAAATCCCGGGTCAGCAGAAAAGGGTAAAAATGGGACGGAGGGAATTAAGCCTCGTCCAGCAAGCGCTCGGAGCGCGCCGGTCGTGCTGAGGGGCGCGGACACGGGCCGGACCTGGGCGTCCAATATCGGCAAGCCGACGAGCGGCTTTGGTCTGAACTGCGCCGACTGACGACGCCGCTCAAGCACGGCGATGGTTCGGCCAAGGAAGGCGGCGCGGTGGTGATGGACGTCGCCCCGACGTTCCGCTCGCCAGGCCATGACGCGCTGGTGGCTCGTTCGGGCGTCCGTGGATGTGAGCTCGATGCCCGCGAAGCGTCGATCGGCCCGGAATTGACCGGCATCAATATCGCGGCGTCCGCGCGCGGGGAGGATGGGTCATCCCGACAGGAGAGCCGACCATGGACGAAGCGATCCGGCGCAGGATCCTCGACCTGCTCGACACGCACCGCATCATGACGGTCGCCACGCTGCGGCCCGACGGCTGGCCGCAGGCCACCACCGTAGGCTACGTCAACGAAGGCCTGGTGCTGTACTTCCTGTGCGGGCTGGACAGCCAGAAGGCCCGCAACCTCGCGCGCGACGACCGCGTGTCGCTGACCATCGACCATGACACGCCGGACATCATGGCTATCGCTGGCCTGTCCATGGCCGCACGCGCGACGCCGGTGCTCGATGCCGGCGAGGCCGAGCGAGTCCTGCCGTAAGCTCCCCCGTCAAGCAGACACTCCAAAAGTAGAACTTCTGGCGGCTTGTTGGCGATACTCGGCGGGCGTCAGATCGCCGAGTGATTCGTGGGGGCGTTGCTCGTTGTAGTCGAGCATCCACCAGTAGGCCGCTTCACGCACATCCTGCAGACGGGCGAACAGGTGCTGGTCGAGCACCTCCTCCCGGAAGGTGCGGTTGAAGCGTTCGATGTAGGCGTTCTGGTTGGGCTTTCCGGGCTGGATGTACTGGATGGCCACGCCACTGGCCTTGGCCCACTGGGTAAATGCCTCGCCCAGGAACTCCGGCCCGTTGTCCGAGCGCAGCACCTGCGGCAATCCGTGGTCGCGTTTGATCTGGTCGAAGATACGCACCAGCCGCGCCGA
The DNA here is from genome assembly GCF_035943815.1 of Frateuria sp. Lineage (GTDB taxonomy): Bacteria > Pseudomonadota > Gammaproteobacteria > Xanthomonadales > Rhodanobacteraceae > Frateuria_A. Next base: position 65,559 of record NZ_DASZBU010000015.1, on the reverse strand, counting down.
GGTGATCGACGTATCGACTTCGATGTGCAGCGCTTCGCGGTTGAAGTCGTCGACTACGTTGAACGTCCGAAAGCGGCGCCCGCAAGCGAGCGCATCGCTCATGAAGTCGATGGACCACACGGTATCGGGTAGCCGTGGCACGTACAGCGCCACGCGTTCACGCTTGGGCAGGCGGCGCCGGGCGGCCCGACGGAGGTTGAGCTTCATGGCCTTGTACACCCGATAGATCCGTTTGGGGTTCCAGTCCGGCCGCACCTTGCGCAGCTGGGCACAACACTTCCAGAAGCCGCGGCTCGGTCGATCCTCAACCAGGCGAGCCAACGCAGCGATGAGCTCGGCATCGCGCACCGTCCAATCCAGCGGCCGACGGTAGTAAGCAAAAAGGGGTCAGGTTCATTTTTCCCCGGCGGGAGGGTCTTTTCTGGGCCGGCCGCGGGGATGGACAGTTGCCGCTCGCAGGGTAAGTGTCTCGACCTGCTGGCGGAAGCGGTCGCTTCCCCATGCGCGCTGTTGCTGGGTGTGTTGGCGTAGCTCGGCCCATTCCGTTTCGTCGATGGTACCGGTGACCCACGCGCGGTACGCGATCTGACGAGCGTCGTTGTCTACGCCGAGGGCCAAGTAGGTCTTATGCGGCGTCACAATCGGATTGGACTGGCCGGACGCGTTGGCGTGATAGCTGGTCCAGGCGTAGCCGGACGGGTCTTCGACCATGAGCGCACGCACGGGATTGAGTTCGATGTAGCGGTAGCACGCCAGCACATAGCGCGCCGTATCAACGAGAGCGGCTTTGAAGCGTCCCTCCCACAGGGTGCCTGTACGTCGGTAGCGCGCGTTGAAGCTGCCGACATAGCGCCGCCCGATGGCCTGCATCATGCGCGAGACGGCGCCCGACTCGGCCGGTGTGACGAGCAGATGGACGTGGTTGGTCATCAGCACGTATGCATGAACAGCGCAGCTGTGTTTGGTCGCAGCCTCGCGCAACTCTTGCAGGTATTGACCATAGTCGACCGGCGCGGCAAAGCATGCGCTGCGGTCGTTTCCGCGCTGCACGATATGCTGCGGGACGCCCGGCAGGTCCAATCGCGGCTGGCGCGCCATATACACACTCCCGACCGAAGGTCACGAGGATGCCGTCAGCTACTGCGTGCGTCTGTCGGAGCGGACGGACGCGGGCGGCGAGCTTTCTCGTCCCCGGCTGTGGGCGCAAATGAACCTGACCCCTTTCTGGCCCTTTTCTCGCCCCCGGTAAACTTGGGCGCCCGACCTGATCGCAAAGTGGATCGATGATCAACAACGACATCCTGCGCAGCATCCGCTACATGCTCGACCTCAGCGACAACAAGGTGGTCGACATCATCGGCCTGCCCGATGCGTCCTTCACGGTCGAGAAGGACGACGTGCGCGCCTTCCTGCTGAAGGAAGACGAGCCCGGGTATCGGCCGTGCAATGACAAGGTGCTCGCGCATTTCCTCGACGGGCTGATCCTTTACCGTCGCGGCAGGGACGAGAGCGTGCCGTTGCGGCCGGTGGAGAAGCGCGTCAGCAACAACGTAGTGTTGAAGAAATTGCGGGTGGCCTTCGAGCTCAAGGACGTGGACATGCACCAGGTTTTCGCGGACGCGGGATTGCCCGTGTCCAAGCCGGAGCTATCGGCGTTGTTCCGCCAACCCGGGCACAAGAACTACCGCCCGTGCGGCGACCAGCTGCTGCGCAATTTCCTCAAGGGGCTGACGCTGCGCGTGCGCGGCGCCTGAATCGCGCGTGCCTCAGAAGCTTCCACCGACCGGCAGGTAGCGCCACGCGCCGACGGGCATCTTGGCCAGCGCCACCTTGCCGATGCGGATGCGCCGGATCGCCACCACCTCCAGCCCGACCTGTGCGCACATGTCGCGCAATTGCCCGCCTTGCACTCCCTTGATCGCAAAGCGCAGGCGGAACTCGTTCTGCCAGCTGACCTTGCAAGGGCGTAGCGCACGGCCGCGGAACTGCAGCCCGTGGTTGAGCTTGTACAGGCCATAGGGCGCAATCTGGCCGCGGACCTCGACCACGTACTCCTGTTCGATTTCGTCGCGGTCCTCGGTCAGACGACGCCACACGCGACGGTCCTGGGTCAGCACCATCAAACCGCTGGCATCGGTATCCAACGGCACCAGCGGCGTCAGGCGATGGAAATGGCGATCGAGCAGGCGCACGCCCGAAGGATCCTCGGGCCAGCGTGTCCCCGGCTGCACCAGTCCCGCCGCGGCCTTGCGGCCCTTGATCGCGTCATAGCCAACCGGCTTGTGCAGCAGGATCGTGGCCGGTTCGATCGCATCCAGTTGCGCGGCGGGGTCGAGTGCGACGACCTCGGTCGACACCGGATGCGCCGGATCTTCGACCACGTGCCCGTCGACAGTCACCCAGCCGTTCTTGATGTACTGCTCCGCCTCGATGCGCGAGCACCGGGCCAGGTCGGCGACGTGTTTCGCCAGTCGAACCGGATCGGACATGAATCGGCGCCAGGGAAATCAGAGCGCTCAGTGTACCGATCAGGCACGCCAAGGCGGCTGTCGTGCGTTCGCGGCACCCTTGCGTGCAAGGCAAAAAGCTCCAACCGCAACGCAAAGGGCCTTGCGCACGCAGTTCCCCAACTATCGCGCGCAAACTTTTAGTCCAGGGAAGTGCGTGGGAGCGGCTTTGTCGAAACGAGGCCCTGGGGCGAGGAGCTCGTCCTGCGTTCCAGAGGACGCCAACGCTATCGGTCGGCCAAGGCGCTCTTGAGCAGCGTGTCGTAAAGCTCCAGCCGCAACCGCACGCCTACCTGCAACATGCTCAGCCAGTAAACGAACATCAGGGCGCCGATCAGGACGATCTCCGGCCAACTCAGATGCACCGGCAGCGCAGGTCCTTGAATTGCAGGAATAGCGCCGTGGCAAGGGGCAGGAAGCCGAGTTTTTCTATGCTGCCTGTCAGGAGTGGAAGCTTGCTGCGGAACCGGTCGAGGCGATGGGCCGCAAACGCGCTCATGGTCTGCAGGCGCTCCCTCGGGAAGCCTCTCATCCACTCAACCAGTTGCAGGTGGTGGGGCAAGTCGTGGTCGAGCGTCTCCGCATACTCCTGGCGCTCGCGCGGCGGGCGCAGGTTGAAGACCGGTAGCTCTCCCGCCCACGCGACCATGAAGGCTGCAATCTCGACGAGAAGAAGCACGATGGCTGCAATCAACACGGTAGGACTAGGGGGCAGCATCTTGCTCAGGATCAGCCCTGACAGGCCCGCCAGCATGCCGATGCCGTTGCCCCATCTCGCACGTTGGTTCGGTGCCATGCGGTACGAGGGATGCTCGGGAATGGCTTCGATGCGCTGCTCCAAGGTGCCGAACGTGAGCTGCTGCGGTTCCATGCGCGTCGATCTCCCTTGCATCCACTGGTTGGGGCTTGGGGCGGGGGGTCACTCGCCAAGGCGAGCCAGGTAGGTAGTGGCCTCGAGCGTGCAGGACGCACTGATCGCACCGGGCAATCGAAACAGCCGCGCTTTGTTGCGGAAGTCGAACACACGGTAGAGGTGATAGCGCTCTGCGTCCGCTTCAGACCGCGTCAGCTCGTTGCGGCTCACGAAGAAAGGCGTCAGTTGGCCGAAGGCGGTGGTTTTTACCTCGATCAGCCGCTCGCGGCCACTTTCCTCGTACGAGAGCACGTCGAATCCCAGGCCGTCGCCCTGTGTAGCGGCGACGTGTTCGACCCGCTCGCTCAATGCCTTCTTGCCGGCGGCGTGCAGACGGCGCGCTTCCAGCTCCAGCACGAACAATTCGCCGGCACGGCCGAGGGAGCGGTTACGCGCCTCCTGGGCAAGGTAGTCCCGCTTGGCGGGCGAGAAGCGCGGGACATAGCTCGCCGGCGCTTCGCGGATGCGGGTCGGCTTGGGCACATCCACCCACACCGCTTCGTTGTCGGCTTGCGCCACCGCCGTCGCTGGGCGCACCACCGCTGCCTGAGCCGCTTCCTGAAGCGCGACGCGCGTCTGAACCTGCGCTTCGACCACCTCCAGCAGCATGCCTTGGAAGTTGCCGCGCGGCTTGTAGCCATCGATGTAGGGGAAACCCAGCGCCAGCATCACCGCACTGATGTTGCAGTGCTTGAACTCAAGCGACTGGCGGCTGCGGCCGTCGAGTTTCTCGAGCAGCGCGTTGGCGTGCTGAGTCTTGCTGTAGCGCTGGCCGTTGAGTTCCAGCGTCAGCATCGTCAGGTAGTCGGCTACGCAGGCCTCAACCTCGAGCCGTGACCAGTGTTCGCCTTTCGCCACGCATTGTTCCCTGTATCCAAAAAGGGGCTGGTTCATTTTCCCTCAGGCGCGGGGCTTTCGTGGACGGCTACTCAACGGGTCAGGGGCGGACTTTCCTGAGCCAGGCCGCCGCCCAGGCATCCAGCGGAAAGTGCACCCTGATCCCGGTTTTGCGCTTGGCTACAGCGCGACCGGTTTGGCGCCGGCCGCCTTCAGTTGCGCATTGAGGTCGGCCAGATCGCCCCGCTTCAACCGCTGCCACGCTTCCACCGTGCCATCCAGCGTCGTCGACAGGGTGGCATACGACGCCATCGCGTCCTGGCTGGGATCGGCGTCGGCGCCGTCGACCGCCTGTTCGAGCTTGGCCAGGTTCGTCGACAGGGCGCGCAGGCTGTCGGTACGCCGCGGCGGGGTACTCAGCGCGTTGCGCGGATCGGGATGCGCCTCCATGCCGGACAGGTCCTGCGCCTTGGCCATCAGCGCCTCGACTTGGGCATGCAGCGTGGTCTTCGGCAGGGCGTCCAGTGCCTTGAGCAACTTGCCCGCTTCGGCGCTGGCGCGGGCGGCGCGCGCCGAGGCTTGCTCCACCTTGCGCGCCAGTTCGAACTCGCGTTGCAGCGCGGCCGAGGACACCTGCACGCGCGGGTCGGCCTTCAGCTGCAGCGGCTGCCGGTAGTGGCGACCGTTCGCCTGCAGCTCGACGGTGTACTGGCCGGGCGGCGCCCAGACGCCGCTGTTCTCTTGCGGGCTGTCGGGCTCGGCGGGCAGCTGCGACGGATAGTGCAGATCCCACACGAAGCGGTGCATGCCCGGCGCGGTGGACAGGCGCATTGGTTCCGGCACCCATTCGGGTGCGACGGCGAGCTTGGCCGGATCGGGCTTGCTCACCGGCTCGGCGCTGCTGAAGCTGCGCACGGGCTTGCCTTGCGCATCGAACACGGTCAGCGTCACCGCTCCCTTAACCGCCTTCGGCAGCGCGTAGTCGATCATGGCGCCGTCCGGCGGATTGGCCGCCATGGGTTCGTCCTTCGGGAGCGGCGTGCCGGTGAAGCCGGCGAGGCGCACGCGGATGGCGACGGCCGGCCTGAACAGGGTCGCCGTGTCCGCGTGCAGGTCGGCCATCTGCCGCAGCGCGCTGACGTTGTCCATGATCCAGAAGCCGCGGCCGTGGGTGGCGATCACCAGGTCGTCGCCGTGCACGTCGATGTCGCGCACCGAGGTCATCGGCAGGTTCTGCTGCAGCGCCTGCCAGTGCGCGCCGTCGTCGAAGGAGACGTACATGCCCCGTTCGGTGCCGGCGTAGAGCAGGCCCCGGTGCTGCGGATCCTCGCGCACCACGTTGACGAAGCTGTCGCGCGGGATGCCGGCGTCGATGCGCGTCCAGGCCTTGCCGCCGCCGGTGGTGCGGTAGAGGTAGGGCGTGTCGTCGTCCAGCCGATGGCGGTCGATCGCCAGGTAGGCGGTGTCGGGGGCGAAGTGCGAGGGCTCGATGCCGGCGACCTTCGACCACGGCGTGAGCGCCTGCGGCGTGACCTGCTGCCAGTGCGCGCCCTCGTCGTTGCTGCGCCAGACCAGGCCGTCGTCCGTGCCTACCCACAGCGCCTTGGCGTCCAGCGGCGAGGGCGCGATGGTGTAGATCACGCCGCGGCGCTTGTCGAGGTGGTTGTCGTCGGCCGCGGTGGGGGCGTCGAGGTTGGCCGGCACGCCGGCGTCCTCGCGGGTCAGGTCGGGGCTGATCGGCGCCCAGTGGTCGCCGCCGTCGTTGGTGCGGAACAGGCGCTGGTTGGCGAAGTACAGCACCTTGTGGTCGCGCTTGGAGAAGGTCAGCGGCAGCGTCCACGCGGCGCGGTAATGCGCGGCGGGGTAGGCGAGGGTGGGGTCGACGCTGCGGGTCTGTTCGGTGCGGGTGTCCAGCTTGTCCACCCGGCCGCCGTAGACGATGTCCGGATCGTCAGGATCCGGCGCGATCATGTCGCTCTCGCCGCCGGGGGTGACCTCGTGGAACTGCTCCATGGTGATGCCGTCGCCGTTGCCGGTGCGGCTGGGCAGCGCCACCGCGCCGGAATCCTGCTGCGCCCCGTAGACCCAGTACGGAAAGCGGTTGTCGGTGCTGACGTGGTAGATCTGCGCGGTGGGCTGGTTGAACCAGCTGCTCCAGGTCTTGCCGCCGTTGAGCGTGACCAGCGCGCCCTGGTCGACGCCCAGGATCTGCCGGTCGGCGTCGGTCGGGTCGATCCACATCTGGTGGAAGTCGTCGCCGGTCGGATCGCCCTTCAGTGCGATGAACTTTTTGCCGCCGTCGTCGGAGCGCAGCACGATGGTGTTCATCACGTAGACGCGGTCGGCGTTCTTCGGGTCCACCGTGAGCCGGCAGAAATACCAGCCGCGTTGCCAGATGCGCTCATCGGACGTCAGGTGCTTCCAGTGCGCGCCGCCGTCGTCGGAGCGGTACAGGCCGCCTTCGCCGGCCGGCGCGTCGACCAGTGCGTAGACCCGGTCCGGCTCGCTCGGGGCCACCGCGATGCCGATGCGGCCGGGATGGCCCGCGAAGCCGTTGCCTTGCAGCTGACTCCAGTGCTCGCCGCCATCGTGGGAGACGTACAGCCCGCTGCCCGGGCCGGCCGACGGCGGGTAGACGCTCCACGGCGGGCGGCGGGTCTGCCACAGCGCGGCGTAGATGGTGTCCGGGTCGCCGGGCTTGAAGGCCAGGTCGATTGCGCCGGTGTCGTCGTTCTTGAACAGCACCTTGCGCCAGCTCTTGCCGCCGTCGCGCGAGCGGAACACGCCGCGCTCGGCATTCGGACCGTAGGCATGGCCGAGCGAGGCGGCGAAGACCACGTTGGGATCGCGCGGGTCGACCAGCACGCTGGCGATCTGCCGGCTGTCTTCCAGTCCGATGTGCGACCAGTGCCTGCCGCCGTCGGTGCTCTTGTACATGCCGTTGCCGTGCGCGATGTCCGAGCGCATGTCGGCTTCGCCGGTGCCCACGTAGAGCGTCTTGGGGTCGGAAGGCGCCACCGCCAGCGCGCCGATCGAACCGACCTGCTCGTCGTCGAAGATGGGTTGCCAGGTGCGACCGGCGTCCTGGGTGGCCCAGACGCCGCCGTCCACCGCGCCGAAATAGAAGTGCCGGCTGTCGCCAGGCACGCCCGCCACCGTCAGCACGCGCCCGCCGCGGAAGGGTCCGATCAGGCGCCAGTGCAGCCCCTGGTACAGCGAGGGATCGACGGAGGCCTGTGCGGCCAACGCCGTCGTGATCCCGAGGGTGAGCAGGGCGAGGCGGTGGCGCAGGCGCATGGGTGACTCCGTGGGCGGCAGGCTGAAGCGCACGATCTGCGCACGTTGCCGGGGGAGATTCAAGAGCAGGAGGTCACGGCAGGAGGGGAAAAAAGGGGGGGAAAAAGGGGACGTGGCTAATTAAGCCCCTCCCGCTCGCTGGCTTGGCGGGGCCGACCACGCGGGCGGCAGGTGGCGGGTCGTCCAAGGGTGGTTTCCACCATGCGCTGGAATCGCTCGTCGCCGAGTGCCCGCTCCTGGCGGGCATACGCTCGGAGGTGTTGCAGGTCATCCGGTGCGATGCCGGCGTCGAGCCACCGTCGATAGGCATCGGCGCGTTCGGTTGGATCGCTTCCGAGCGCGAGGTAGAGCGGATGCGGTGTAACGGCCGGATCGCGCGCGCGGCCCAGGTGGGTGTGCACGCTCGACCAGCGATGGTCCTCCGGCGCATCGACCATGGCGGCGCGTACCGGGTTGAGCTCGATGTAGCGCATGACCGTCAGCAGGTAGCGTTCGCTTTGCACCAGGCAGGACTTGAACCGTCCCTGCCAAAGCGCTCCGCAGCGGCGGTGCCTGAGGTTGAAGGCCTGGACGTACGCCTGGCCGACCCGCCCCATGGCACTCGAAAGCGTTCCGATGGCAGCCGGTGTGACCAGCAGATGGAAGTGGTTGTCCATCAGGACGAACGCGTGAAGGGCGATGGCCTGGTCGCGAAAGGCCCTGCGTAGCAGGTGCCTGAAGTGGTGGCGATCCTCCTCGTCAAGGAAGATGGCGCCCTTGTTGATGCCTCGCTGGGTGATGTGCAGTGGTACGCCAGGCAGCTCAAGGCGGGGGAGTCGGGGCATGGGACGTGGCCGGTTGCTTGCCTTGGGCCAGCTTGCGTCGACGCACTTGGCGGATATGTCGGCGGGTGGCCCAAGTCCGGGTCGGCGCGGGCTTAATTTGCCACGTCCCTTTTTTTACCTTTTTTTACTTTTTCCACCGCCGCGAATGGACGAGCCCGCCTCGGACTGATTGTGAGAAACGCGATGGGAATCGCACTTCTCTTAACTTCGCCCTGTGGTGAACCTAACGTTTGATAAAGGTCCGCCTGTGTAACTTCCGGTGGATGGATCGGACCCTGGTCCACTCCCCCGCGGTATAGACGAAGGCTTGTCGAAGGCACGCCCGGGGAAATCACTCAGCTTGGAGTATTGAATGAATTTTCCCCGGAACCAGGCGGGGCGGTTCGCGCGCGCGCGCGCGTCCACCCCAGCCGTTGCATCCACCCCTGCTGTTGCCGCCGACTCGCGTAGCCTGGGCAATCCTTCCAGGTTCCTGCGCGGCGTGGGTGCAGGCGGTTGCGCCGCGCTGGTCACTCTCATGATGACCACGCTGTCCGCGAATGCGTTTGCCGCGACGGCGCCCGCCGTGACCGCGGCGCATCCTCGATTGATCCTCGATGCGCCGACCCTTTCGGCCCTGCGCAAGAATGCCGCCGCCAATACGCTCGAGTGGCAGATGCTCAAGTCGGTCTGCAACTCGTACATCGGCGGCACGGTGAATTACCCGACCGGCACCGCCTACCCGAACCTGCCCAATCTCGGTTCGGGCTACCAGGGCGAGTCCTACCTGCCGGCACTGCTGTCCGAGGCGCTGTGCTACCAGACCCTGAAGACCAGCAACCCGACCGCGGCGGCCACCTACGGCGCCAAGGCGGTGGACATCCTGATGAAGATGGCCGCGCCGTACGGCAACAAGGGCTGGAACCCCAACAGCGACGACGGCTACGCCATGCGTTTCTACGGCGTGGGCTTCGGCCTCGGCTACGACTGGCTGCACGACCTGCTGACCCCGGCGCAGCGCACCCAGGTCTACACCACCGCCAATGCGTGGGTGACGTCCTTCGAAACCAAGACGTTCGAATACGACCACCCGCAGAGCAACTACTTCGCCGGCTATTTCCACGCCAAGGCGGCCATCGCACTGGGCACCTACGGGGACAACCCCAGCGCGCCGGCCCAGTGGAACGACTGGTACACCCACCAGTTCGCCCAGCGCGTGCAGCCGTTCTACGCGCAGCACCTGGCCGGCGGCGGCTGGCCGGAAGGCTTCGGCAACTACGCGACACTCGGCATCTTCAACATGAGCATGCCCGCCCGCGAAGTGATGACGGCGACCGGCACGGATATCGTCCACGCCACGACGGCGCGCTACAGCTACCCGGTGGACAACGCCGACTACATGATCCACTTCACCTGGCCGTCGCGTGCGTATTTCGACGACCGCGACATGAACCACGCGGATGGCTCGGCGATCGGCATCGGCATGCCCGGCACCACGCAGGTGGGCCTGGCGGAGATGATCCTGGGCGAGATCGGGTTCTGGAAGTCGCCCAGGGTGGGCGTGTTCCACGAGTACCTCAATGAGATCAGCACGGCCACCAAGGGCTTCAATTCCTCCGACCCGTGGCTGCTGTTCCTGGAGACCAACCCGGCCGCGCCTTCCGCGTCGCTTTCGTCGCTGCCGCTGTCGTACTTCGCCAAGGGCATGAACGCCGTGGCGGCGCGCTCGGACTGGGGCACGGCCGCCAGCTGGATGTCGTTCCGCGCGGGGCCGTACACCAACGCGCCGTCGCAGGGTGAGGAGTTCTTCGACCAGGGCAGCCTGGCGCTGACGCGCGGCAACACCCCGCTGCTGGTCAACGCCAGCGGCTGGATGGTGCATGGGTCCACCGGCAGCGCGGACGAGGACCGCATCTACAACGACAACTACGGAAGCAGCGACGGCACGCTCTACATGGGCAACCGCCAGCTCTACAACATCTTCCACGTGTTCAACAAAAGCGGCGGCAGGATCGTCGAGGGCGGCTCGCAGGCGGCGGCAACCACCGAAGACAACCAGGTGCGTACGCACGTCGCGGCGTTCGAGGACGGCGCGCATTACGTCTACACCCGCGCCGAACACATCGAGGACATGTATCGCAAGTTCTCCGCCGGCCCGGCCGTGGCGGCCTGGTCGCGCGAGGTGGTGTACCTGCGGCCGCACCGGTTCGTCGTCCACGACCGCACCACGGCCGGCGGCAGCGCCTACGACCAGTACCTGGCGTGGCATTTCCCGGCCGCCCCGGCCAAGGGCTCGGCGCCGACCGGCCAGACACGGCTGAACCTGACCTACAACGGGACCTATGCCGGCGCGATGACCTCGGTGCTTCCCGCCAATGCGGCCATGACCACGGTCGGTCTGTATCCGGGCAGCAACCCGGTGAAGGTGTGGCAGGTGCAGGAGCGCGCGCCTGTCGCCGCCCTCAGCCATCAGTGGTTGAACGTTTTCGATACCTCCTCGTCGCCGACGCTCGTGGCCTCCGCCACGCCGGTCACCGTCAATGCGGGCGCCATCGTCGGCGTGCGCCTGTCGGGCAGCGACGGCAACGACGTGGTCATCAACAGCGCCGGGGCCGCCGGCACGCCCATCAGCGGCACCATCGGCTACACCGTGCCGGCGGCTGCCGCCAATCACGTGATCACCGAGCTGGTTCCCCGGACGGGCTACTCGGTGACGGTGGCCACCGCCAACGGAAAGCAGCAGGTGAAGGTGTCCTCCGGCGGTACGTTCATGGTCAGCGCCAACGGCGTGCTTGCCTTCAACGTAAGCGGCGGCGGCACCGTGACCGCGGCTACGCCGCCCCCGCCGGCACCCGCGCCGGCGCCAGCACCGGCTCCCGCACCGGCACCCGCGCCCGCACCGGCACCGGCACCCGCACCCGCACCCGCACCCGCACCGGGCGGCCAGTTGCAGAACGACGTCCCCGTGAGCGGCGTGAACATCTCCACGGGTGGGGACCTGCGCTACACCCTGCAGATCCCCCAGGGCGCCACCTACAGCGAGGTGATGACCGTGAACGGAACGGGCAACGCCGATCTGTACGTCAAATATGGCTCGGCACCGACGCTGAGCAGCTACGACTGCCGCTCGTCCCATGCCGGCAACCAAGAGCTGTGCGCCTTGAGCAATCCGAAGCCTGGTACGTACTACGTCCTGGTGCATGCCCGGACCAGCGTCACCGGCCTGACCATTCGGGCCCAGTGGTTGCCGTAAATGCCCGTGACGTCGCCCTTCGGTGACGTTCCGGAAAGGGATGCCCCGCGATGGCCGGTCCGGCCATCGCGGAGGTCGAAAACGGGGCGTGGCTGATCAAGCCGCGCCTGCGCCCGGACGGTGGGACGCTTGCCAGTCGGCCATGACGACTTGCGCCATATGACGGGTTGCGTTATGGTTCTTCCGTGATCCGGAACTTCGCTGACAGGGAAGTGGAGAAGATATGGGACGGCAAGCCGTCCCGGCGGCTGCCTGAAGACATCCAACCGGTCGCTCGGCGCAAGTTGCGCATGCTCAACAACGCGCTCAACCTGGACGACTTGCGCGTTCCTCCTGCGAATCGCTTGGAGGCGCTCAGGGGCAATCGCAAGGGACAACACAGCGTCCGGATCAACGATCAATGGCGCATATGCTTCCGCTGGAAGGACGGCGACGCCTATGACGTCCAGATCGTCGACTACCACTGATCCCCTGGATTCGACCATGAAGACTTTGCCCAACGTCCATCCCGGCGAAGTGCTGCTCGAGGAATTCCTGCTGCCGATGGGCATCAGCCAGAACGCCCTCGCACGGGCGGCTGGCGTGCCGCCGCGCCGCATCAACGAGATCGTGCTCGGCAAGCGCGGCATCAGTGCCGATACGGCCGTGCGCCTGGCGGCCGCGCTGGGCACCAGCGAGCGCTTCTGGCTGGGGCTGCAGGCGGACTACGATCTCGAAGAAGCCCATCGCGCGCTCGGCAAGGCCGTTGAGCGGATCACGCGCATTGCCGCGTGAGCAGCAAAAGGTGCCAGGGACAACTCCCGGATCAACCGGGGCAGAACACTTTCGGCAGATGCCGTCTGACCTGACGTTGCGACTCAGGGGCGACCTGAACTTGGGGTCGACCGGCGTACCTGGATGACGCGGAACAGGCTTCCGTCGCTGTCGATCAGGACGCCGACGAGCGAGCTTCCGTCCCAGCGGAACCGCCACTGGGCACCGTGCATGGGGCAGACGAGCAGCTGGCGGACAGGCTCGAAGCGACAAGCGAGGTCGCCCATGGGTTCGTCCTCCGAGCCAGAGCAAGAGCCCTGCACCCAGCAGGCTTCGCACGCGAACCCGTGTGGGAGACTTCCGCAAGCCTGGACCGTGCATCGTTCGGACCTCGCCGGCGGAAAGGCGCACTCTTAACGTCGCGACCCCGAACCCGTTGCCTAGCCGCTGACGTGGATGCCGTTCCAGGCATGCGTGTGGTTGAGCGGCGGTTGCGCCCCGTCGGCCAATTGGCCGGCGAATGAGTCGAGCCGGTCGAGGTAGCCGTCGTCGGCGATCATCCCCGCATCGAAGGCGCAGGTGGCCCGCGGCTGCCTGCCGAGTCGCTCCTGCATCTCGGCGAACGTGCTGTCCGAGCCCTTTCCGCCCATGGTGCAGAAGAACGCCGTTCGCGGCAGGTGCGCGGCGTGCTCGTGCAGGAACCGGCGCACGGGGGAGGCGGGGCGTCCACCCCACACCGGCGTGCCCAGTACGACCAGATCGTAGTTCTCCAGCGGCACGGTGGGATCGGCGATCGGGGGCAAGGTGCCCAGCAGGCGGTCGAGCGCGGCCCGCCAGACCGATACGCGACCATCGCCGCGCAGGTCCTCGATCGGCAGTTCGTCCGCACCGAGCCGCTGGGCGAGGGCGTGGCCGACGCGCGCCGTGTTGCCACTGCGGCTGTAGTAGGCGACCAGCAAGGGATTTGCGGGTGTCATGGGGGACCTCCGGGACTGGCGGTGGTGCAGGGATCCGTATCGGGGGATCGTTCTAGGCGCATGCTCCTATGTGTCGCGGCAGGGGTTTTGATGCAGATCAAAAAGGGTGTCAGGGACAACTCCTGACGGCGCGCGGGGGATGGGACGATGCTGCGGCGGGGCGTGGGCCGATGGCGGCGGGTGATCGGGCCGGCGATGCTGGCGCGCATGGCTAGACTTCCGCGCTTCGATCTTCCCGGCGTCCCGCAGCACGTGGTGCAGCGGGGGAACAACCGACTGCCCTGTTTCCTGGACGATGAGGATCGGCAGCGCTATCTGCAGTGCCTGCATCAGGCGCTACTGCGCTTCGGATGCAGGCTGCACGCCTATGTGTTGATGAGCAATCACGTGCACCTGCTGCTCACGCCGGGCGAGGCGGGCGCGATGTCGCGGTTGATGCACACCTTTGCGCGCAACTACGTGTGTTCACTCAATGCCCGGCACGGCCGTACCGGGACGCTGTGGGAAGGTCGCTACAAGGCTTGCCTGGTGGATTCGGGCCGCTATTTCCTGGCGTGCTGCCGCTACATCGAACTCAATCCGGTGCGTGCCTGGATGGTGGCCCAGCCGGGCGACCATGCGTGGTCGAGCTATGGTTTCCATGCCCATACGCGGCCGGACCCCCTGCTGACCCCGCACCCGGAGTACCTGGCGCTCGGCGCCGATCCCAGCGCTCGCGCCGCGGCGTACCGGGCCCTGTTTGCGGAGGTGCTGCCCGACGCACTGGTGGGAGAGATCCGCAGCTACCTGCAACAGGAGAAGGCGCTGGGCTCGGACCGATTCCGTTGCTGGGTCGAGGCCAGGACAGGCCGCTTCGCGGCTGTGCGCCCGACCGGTCGCCCGCCGCATCGGGCTAATGGTCCCTGACACCATTTCAGTATCAAGCGACGCCGAGCTTGCCGCGCTCCCCGCCGCGGGGCGCCGCGAGTTCCTCGGGCGTCACGAACTGGGCCAGATCCTCCGCCTCGTAGAACGGCAGGATCTCGACCACGCTCCCGGCGGTCATCGGCGAGCGCTTCACCCAGGCCAGGGCCTCGTCCATGTCCTTGACCTGCCAGATCGAGAAACCGGCCACCACCTCCTTGCTCTCGGAGAACGGTCCGTCGACGACCGCAAGCTCGGTGCCGTCGTAGGTCAGCCGCTTGGCTTCGGCGCCGGTCTTCAGGCCGGCGGCGGCGACGAAGACGCCGGCCTCGACCAGTTCCTCGGTGAACCTGTCCATCGCCGCGAACGCCTCGACCTCCTCGGGCGTGGGAGCACTCAGATCGCCGATTTCGGCGACTTTCGCAAACACCATGACTCGCATCGTCCTTCTCCTGGTGTGAGCCCGCCCCATCGGCGTCTCTCATCTGAGCGACGAGCGAGCTTTTCGAAAATAGACCCTGCTCGGGAAAATTTCAGATATTTGGCCGAAGCAATTGTATTTATTGAAGCAAGTGCTGTCTGACAGGGCGGGCTTGCGGCCAGCACGCGCTCTGCAGCGAGCGCTTCCGAAGCGATCGAAAGCCAGCTCGACTGCAGATCCAGCCTCGCGAAGAGCGTGCGCCCTCGGAAGACTGCGCAAAGCGCATTGACCCGCCTTGGCCGTTACGGAACAGGCGTTCTGGCGAACCATGCCTTCCTGGATCGACAGGTCTCCAAGGCGCGCTGGTAGCCGTCGCGCGTGCTGGTGCGGGCGATATAGGCTTTCTCCGTGTCGCCCAGGGCGATGCCCGCGCCGTATCGGGCCAATTCCAGCGCATACGTCACCGATACGCCTACGACAGCAAGACGAGCGGAGCCTTGGCAAATCGACACCGGCCGGTCGCCTGTGGCTCCGGCTACGCTGCGAGCGCTTCCGCGCAGCGATCGAGGCGCAGCGGAGAGCCGAGCCCCGGAGCCGAAGATCGAGTCGAAGGGGATGTCCCACAAGCGAGGCTGCGCTTTTCGCTCGGCCCACACGCTCCTGCGCGTATGAGGCGGTGATCCCTGACTCTCCACGCGCTCGCTCATGACCAGCAAAGTCCTGCAGATCGACCTGCACGATGCCGGACGCGATGGCATCTACCGCGTCGTGCCCGACGATCCGATGACCCTCGTGGATGACGCGGCCCGCGCCGGCCTGCGCCTGAGCCGGATCGACCTGCGCGATTGCGCGAGCCACCAGCGCGCCGCGCAATGCCTGGCCCAGGCGTTCGAGTTCCCCGGGCCGGCTGACGAATGGCCGGCGGTCAGCGCCGGCCTGCGCGATCTGGGCTGGCTGTCCGCACCCGGCTACGTACTGGTGCTCGACCATGCCGATGTCCTGCGCGCGCAGGCGCCCGAAATCTACGCCGCCTATCGCGACCACCTGGCCAGCGTGGCGCGCGACTGGCACGCGCGGGGCGTGCCGTTCTTCGTCTTCATGGTCTTCCCGGACAACGAAACCCGCGACGCGGCCATCGACGCCTGAGCAAAGGGGGGTTCGTAGCCGCGGAGGCCAGCCTGAGGGTGCATGATCCACCAGCAGAGCCCGGCCGACCGAAACCGCGCACGTGGAGTCGCGAAAGGAAGGGACTCCGACCCGCTCAGGCTCTGCGCACCGTCGCCGGCGTGCCGTCGGCGCCCGCCGACCAAAGCCTGCGCAACTGACGCGCCGAACCCAAGCCCGCCCGTTCCGCGGCCCGCTCGACCGTGTCGCCCGCGGCCAGGGCCTGCCGCGCGAGGGCGAGCCGCAGGCGCGCGTGATAGCTGTGGATCGACATGCCGCTGGCCTCGCGAAACCGCCGGGTCAGGCTGCGCACGCTCATGTGCCCGATCTCGGCCAGGCGCGCCAGCGGCCAGTCTTCGGCGGGCGCGTGCACCAGCGCCTCCTGCACCCGATGGATGCGCGCATCCATGTGGTTGCGCCCCTCCAGCCACGGCGACAGCGCGGGATCGCCCGGTGCGCGGCGCAGATAGACGGCCATCTCCCGTGCCACGGCGGCGGCCATGCGCGGGGAGCCGAGCCCGGCGATCAGGTGCAGCGCGAGATCGATGCCGGCAGTAACGCCCGCGCTGGTGTACACGCCACGATCCTCGACGAACACCCGGCTGTCCAGCACGTCGGCCGTGGGCTCCAGCCGCCGGAGCGCATCGAGCAGGGTGTGGTGCGTGGTGCAGCAGCGGTCCTTCAGCAGGCCGGCGGCGGCCGCCAGCAACGCGCCGGAGCAGACGCAGGCGACGGGCCGGCCGCTGACGCAACGCCGCAACCAGTCCACCAGTTCGCGGCTGGCGTCGTTCGACAGCACCGACCCGCCATCGCCCACCGCGCCGCAAACGACGACCAGGACGTCGTCAGCCACCTGCTCGGGCAACGGCTCGACACCGGACAGGCCCACGCCCAGGCCGGTCGACGCGGACTCGCCCTCGCGCACGGGCGCCACCATGCGCAGCCGCAAGGGCAAGCCTTGCGCGCCGGCAATGCGGAACGCATCGGCGGCGCCGGCGAGGTCCAGCAGGAGCAATGCCGGCGGCAGCACGAAACAGATCTCAGTGATCGGTGAGGACGTCATCGACGGTGCGGATGCGGGCAAAGCGGCCTTCCAGTACGAGTTCGGTTCGCTGCTTGATGTCCTGCGCATCGTAATGCCGGCCGGTGCGGGCGTGGACCATCGGGAAAGTGAGCGTGGCCTCGGTGACGTAATCGACCTCGAAGCCCAGGTCGGAGGCGACCCGCGAAGTCGTTTCGCAACACTGCTCCGAGCGGATGCCGGTGACGATCACCCGGCGGATGCCGCGTTCGCGCAACCAGGCTTCCAGCTCCGTGTCGGTAAAGGCGTTGTGCACGCGCTTGTGGAATACCGCCGCATGCTGCTCCGGCACCCAGTCCAGCGGACGGACCAGGCCAGAATCGGCGCGAAAGTTGGCATCGTCGTCCTCGTGCAGGATCCGCACGATCGGCCAGCCCCTTTTGGCGGCACCGTGGAGCAGTTGCACCAGGCGCTGGCGGAAGGCCGGCACGTCGTCCTCGCGCCAGTAGGGCGCGTGCAGGAAGGACTGCTGGACATCGATGACGAGGACGGCGGGGGTGTCTGACATGGCGCGACTCCGGTGGTTGGGAGGTCGCCACTCTAGGTCGCCGCCAACGGGCCGACGAGCACGCCGGCGGACCGCTTGCGGACGGATCGGGCCAACGTGTTCGGCAGTAGAGGTGGGCAGGTGTCGGTGGTTGCCGCCAGGCTCGGCAAGCCGGCCGCCTGGCATCGTCCTGCTGCAAGACAGGGCCCTGACGCGACAGTGCAAGAGGACGGTCGCGCGCTCAGTTCAAGCTGGTCAGCAGCGCCTGGAACCGCGGCTTGCCGCGCAGCGAGGCCAGGTCGCTGTCGTTCGCCATCCAGGCACGATCGCCCCAGCCGAGTTGCACCGCGCGCTCCAGCAGGTCGATGGCGCGGTCGTGTTCCTCCAGCACCGCGAACGTGCAGGCGGCGTTGTAGAAGATCATGGGCTCGTCCTCGCTCGATCGCAGCGCCAGGTTGGCCCATTCGGTCGCCTTGGCCTTCTCGCCCAGCGCCGCGAAGCTTGCCGCTCCCATGTAGCGGGCGCGTGCGTCGTCGGGATTCACGCCGAGGGTGCGCCCGATCAGTTCGAGCGCACGCAGGCGCGCTTTCTTTTCGTCATCCTTGCGGCCCATCTCGCTGTACGCCTGGGCCAGGTAGACCTGCGGCAGGTAATCGGTGGGGCTGACCTCGGCGGCACGCAGGTACAGCCAGGCGGCCTTCTGGAAATTGCCCAGCGAGCTGCAGATCATGCCGTACATGAAACAGCCTTCGAGCAGGTTGGGGTTGAGCATCATGGCCGTCTCGAACTGCCGCTCGGCCTCCCTGAACTGCTGGCTGATGTACAGCGCCAGGCCGCGCGAGGCATGCGCCTCGGCCGAGTCCGGATCCATCTGCAGGGCCCGCTCGCTGGCGTCCATGGCACAGGCGACATGTTCGGGATTGCGGTCCAGGAAGCGATGACGCATGACGTACGCATCCGAAAGGCCGGCCCAGGCCGCGGCGTATTTCGGGTCGCGTGCGATGGCGCGCTCGTACATCTCGATGGCGCGCAGCGAATCGCGGCGGTTCCAGGCGTAGAAATACTTGCGGCCGCGCAGATAGTCGTCGTAGGCCTGTACGTTGGCGGTGGCGACGTACTGGATCGCGCGGCGTTCCTTCGGCGACAGGTTCACCTTTAGGGCATCGACGATGCTCTGGGCGATGTCGTCCTGGATGGCGAACACGTCGCGCAGCTCGCGGTCGTAAGTCTCCGCCCACAGGGTGGAGTCGGACGCCACGTCGATCAACTGCGCGGTGATGCGCACGTGGTTGCCCGCCCGGCGCACGCTGCCCTCGAGCACCGTGCCGACGTCCAGCTTGGCCGCGATCATCTGCAGGTCGGCCTCCTTGCCCTTGAAGAAGAACGAGGAGGTGCGCGAGGAGACTTTCAGCTGCGGCAGCTTGGTCAGCAGGCTCAGGATCTCCTCGGCGATGCCGTCGCTGAAGTACTCGTTCTCCAGCTCGCCGCTCATGTTGACGAACGCCAGCACGGCGATGCTGTGCCTGTCGCGGTCGCGGTCCGGATGGCGGGTCGGGCCAGGCACGTCCAGCCTGGCGACGGGGGCATCGGGTGTACGTCCCGCCGCGACGCTGGCGATCAGGCGATAGCCCAGGCCGTGCACGGTCTGGATGTAATGCGGCTCCGCCGCCTCGTCGCCGAGCTTCTGCCGCAACTGCGAGATGATCCGGCTCAGCGTGGCCGCGGTGACGTACTTGTGTCCCCAAACCTGTTCCAGCAGGTCGTCGTGCTTGATCAGCTCGCCCGGATGGGTGAGGAACTGCAGCAGCACGGCATAGGCCTTCGGCTCCAGGTCGAGCTCGTGCCCGTCCCGCAGCACGCGGTGTGCCGTCGGCTCGACGCGGATGTCGCCGAACGCGTAGTCCACTCGAGGGTTGGTCGGTGGTGTGGGCACGGGTGGGGATTATCCCAGCGGTGGGTGTTGCCTGATGTTGCCAAAGCGTGACCCTGGAGCAGCGAGAGAGCGGGGTGCGACAAGCTTGCGGCGTCGCGTCTGGTTCCTTAGTCGAGCGCCAGTGGGTGCCGAAGTGCTCACTGGCCCTCGATCTCGGTTGGCCCGCCATCGGGGCTCGTTCGGCCACTACCTGGCTCGAGTCTGGTCGCTGGTGGACCTCGCCCGCTCCAGCCGTACCCATCGCATGGTTGATCCGTTTTCCGCGGATGGCTTCAAGTGTCCCGGCTTTCCATCAGCCGGCGCGTCCATGAAAACCTCATCGAATCCACGCATATCCCGCAGGATTCCCTCAAGCGCGCATCGGTGGCTCCAGTCCAGGATCGCTCCACGGACATCGGCGTCCGTCGGGAGGCTCCCATGAAGAAATCCGTCCTTGCCATCACCATCGCACTCGGTCTCGCCAGCGCCGGCGGCGTCAGCCTCGCCCAGAACCAGACGCAGACCACCCAGCTGCAGAACGTCGTCGTCACCGGCGAACGTGCCTACGAAACCTATGTCACCCACCTGGACGCGGGCTTCCAGTTGCAGGCCCTGGTCGGCCACACCCACAGGCAGTATGTGCAGGCACAGCGGGCGGCCGACCAGCTGGAATCCCAGCGCATGCAGGGCCTCGCCCAGCAGCCGGTCGTCTCCGTGGCCATCGACAACTCCGCCGGCCCGGGCGTGGCGCGGCAGTTCCAGTTGATCAATGCCGCCCGCGAGACGGTTGCGGTCGTGAACGTGTACTGCAAGAGGTCCATGCCGTCGGAAGGCACGCGTTGCCAGATGGCCCCCCAGCGGACGGCCGGCACGCCCGGGCAGCGATTGGCGTCGATCCGGACGGAAAGCCTGCAGCTCGCCGCGGTGGACATGCGGCATTAGGCGGGCACGCGCGCGTGCCGAGTCCGCCGCCCGTGACGGAAAGCGGACGCCCGACCGCGCGGCACCGGCGAGGGGCGCGGATCGCTATGGGCGGATCGGACCGCTTGGCCAAGAAAGGGATCCAAAGGGAGCGACCTATCGAGGGAGCAACCTCCTCCCCCGCGACAAAAGGGCGGACGGGGCGGGTCCCAGCCCGTCGCGCGCGCGGCCCGTCGAGGCCGGCCAGGTAGACGGCATGCGACGGGCCAATCTACGGTGATTCCATCCTGGAGCCCGCTCGCGGCGGCTGTGACGGGCTGGCTGGCGCTTGCCTGAACGCCCCGCATTTTCAGGTGTCCGCAGACGCCGTCATCACTCTGGGTTAATAACTATTCGTCGCACCCCGACCCTCGAGGTAGGCAGCGATGAAAAGAACATTACGTTTGATGAAAAAGAGCCTGTTGGCGAGCCTGATCGCCGGTTCGGTCGCCACGCTGGCCGCCGCCCCGGACATCGCGTGGGCGCAGACCGCCAACGCCACTCTGCGTGGCACCGGCCCGGCCAACGTCCAGGTCACCGCCCGCAACGTGGCCACCGGTGCGGTGCGCCATACACGCACCGGCGCCGACGGCAGCTATGCGCTGCCGGGCCTGCAGCCCGGCACCTACCAGGTGGACGCCGGTCCCGGCACTGAGCGTACGGTCACCCTGACGGTGGCCTCCACCGCCACACTCAACCTGCAGGCCGCACCGGCGGCGCCCGCCACGCCCTCGGTTGCGAATGCGGCCAACCTGGGCGCCGTGTCGGTGACCGCAACCACGCTGCAGGAGGTCAAGACCTCCGAGGTGGGCAACACCATCTCGCTGCACCAGATCCGGACCATCCCGCAGGTGTCGCGCAACTTCCTCGAGTTCGCAGACACCGTGCCGGGCATGGTGTTCCAGGTGGATTCCTCCGGCCACACGCAACTTCGCGGCGGTGCGCAGAACACCAGTTCGGTCAACGTCTACATCGATGGCGTCGGCCAGAAGAGCTACGTCAAGGAAGGTGGCGTCAGCGGCCAGTTCAACAGCCAGGGCAACCCCTTCCCGCAGCTGGCGATCGGCGAGTACAAGGTCATAACCTCCAATTACAAGGCGGAGTACGACCAGATCTCCTCCGCCGCGGTGACCGCACAGACCAAGTCCGGCACCAACGATTTCCATGGCGAGGTGTTCGGCCGCTACACCCACGACGCCTTCCGCGCGCGCACGCCCGCGGAGGACGCCGCCGGCCACAAGACACCCTCGCACGAGAAGGAATACGGCTTCGCGCTGGGCGGACCGATCATCCGCGACAAGATGCATTTCTTCGTCACGTATGAGGCGAAGCGGTTCGACACGCCTGTCACCATCGTGCCCGGCTCGGTCCCTGGTGCGGCCAGCTTTCTGCCGCCGGCGGCCGCCGCGCAGCTTGGCCCCGGCGACCTGCCGTTCAAGGAAGATCTCTATTTCGCCAAGCTCGACTGGGAGCCGACCGATCGCGACCGTTTCGAACTCACCGGCCAGGTCCGCAAGGAAAACCAGTACGACAACATCGGCAACCAGACCGCCGCCTCGGCCGGTATCGACACCATCAACAACGACACCCGCCTTGCGCTGCGCTGGCAGCACAGCGGTGAGGCCTACTTCAACGAAGTGCTGCTGACCCACGAGAGGGCCTACAACAATCCCACGCCGCTCCACTTCGGCAACGGCCAGGCGTACACCTTCGGCCCCGACAACGACGCTTCCATCCTGTTCACCGGCGCGGCCAACGCGCTGGCGACGCAGAAGAAGGGCCAGAAGGGCCCGGCGATCCAGGACGACCTGACCTTCAACGACTTCGAGTGGCACGGCGACCACGTCATCAAGCTAGGCGCCAAGTACAAGGAGGTCACGCTCAACGCGCAGGACGCCGGCCTCAACAACCCTCAGTTCTTCTACAACGTCGACCCGACCGGCACCGGCGCGACGCCGTACAAGGCCTTCTTTCCCAATCCCGTGCCGGGCCTGAGCCCGGTCGCCACGTCCAAGGACAAGCAGTTCGGCGTCTACGTGCAGGACGACTGGGCCGTCAACGACAAGCTGACCCTCAACCTTGGCGTGCGCTGGGACTACGAGCGCAACCCGTCCTACCTCAACTACGTCACCCCGGCCAACGTGGTCGCGGCGCTCAACAGCCAGGACCCGAATGCCCCGGCCGGGCAGACCTACGCACAGTCGCTGGCGGCCGGCGGCGTGAACATCAACGACTACATCAGCACCGGCAACAACCGCAAGGCGTACAAGGGCGAGGTGCAGCCGCGCCTGGGCTTCTCCTACGACTTGAACGGCGACCAGCAACACGTGATCTTCGGTGGCGTCGGCCGCGCCTACGACCGCGACCTGTACGACTACCTGCAGGTGGAGCAGACCAAGTCCGCACTGCCCGAGGTGAACGTGTTCTTCCAGGATCCGGCCACCGGGCTCTGCCACAACGGTGGCGCGCCTTGTTTCGCCTGGAACCCTGCCTACCTCACCGGCCTGGCCAACCTGCAGGCGCTGCTCGCCTCCAGCAACACCGGGCAGGAAGTGGACATGGTCAACAACAAACTGCGCGCGCCGCACTCGGACCAGTTCAGCCTGGGGATGCGCAACCAGGTCGGCGACTGGAACACCAGCGCCGCGGTCAGCCGGATTCTCAGTTACAACGGATTCGTCTATACGCTCGGCAACCGCCGCCCGGATGGCAGCTTCTGGCAGGGCGGCAGCCAGCCGTGGGGTAACGGCATTCCCGGCTTCGGCAGCCTGATCATCGGCAACACCGGCATCCAGACGCGCACCACGCAGGTGCTGCTGTCGGCCGAGAAGCCCTACACCAAGGAATCGGGCTGGGGCGCGACCTTTGCCTACACCTACACCCACGCCAAGCAGAACCGCGACGTCAACGAGCACTATGCGTTCGACGAGGCGACCATCGGCCAGTACCCCTTCATCCTCTCCAACGCGGCGGCCAAGCATCGCTTCGTCGCCACCGGTTCGCTGGACGGGCCGTGGGGTATCACGTTGTCGGCCAAGCTGACGCTGGCCACGCCGATCCCGGGCAACTTCATCGGCTGCTATCCGGACGTGACCTTCCCCAACGGCAGCACCTGTTCGCCGCAGGGCGTACAGCCGCAGGGTACCGGCAAGTTCCTGATCGGCGGCAAGATATTCGGCTACCGCGATGTCGACTTCCAGGCGACCAAGGACTTCGACCTCGGCCACGGCGTCACGCTGTACGGCCGCTTTGACGTGCTCAACGTGTTCAACTGGAACAACTACACCGACATCCTCTACACCACCCGCTCGGCCAACGGCCAGCCGCTGCCGACCCTCGCGTCCTATAACCCGGTAGGCAACATCACCTACGTACCACGCACGGTGAAACTCGAGCTCGGCCTGCGCTTCTAGATGTCCGACGCCCACGCCGCACCGGCGGCGTGGGCGAGGCGGCCGGCCGATCCCGGGCCGGCAAACCTCCATCGCCGTTTCCCCTGTATCGAGCGACGGCGCATCGACCACGACCGTTGACCGGATGACCCTCACGCACCTGCGCACCTTCTGCCTGGCCGCCCTGGCGGTGGCTGCCGCCGCTACCGCGGCGCCTTCGCGCTCGGCCACCACGGCACCTTCGCGCTCGGCCACCACGGCGACCATCACCCGCTACAAGAACCTGCCGCTCGCGCAGCAGCAGCTCATCGACGACCTGCAGCGACGCACCTTCGACTGGTTCTGGGACAGCACCAACCCGGCCAACGGCCTGGTGCCCGACCACTACCCATCACCCGAGTCCTTCGCCAGCATCGCTGCGGTGGGCTTCGGCCTGACCGCCTATGGGGTGGGCGTGGAGCGCGGCTACATAAGCCGCGAGCAAGCGATCGAGCGCACGCTGGCGACGCTGCGCTTCTTCAAGGACGCGCCGCAGAACGCGAGCGAGGACGACGCCACCGGCTACCACGGCTTCTTCTACCACTTCCTCAACCTGCACACCGGCAAGCGCGAGGCGCGGTGGGTAGAGCTCTCCTCCGTGGACACCGCGCTGCTGCTGGGCGGCGTGCTGTTCGCGCAGTCCTACTACGACCGCGACACGCCGGCCGAGCGCGAAATCCGCGCACTGGCCGACGCCATCTATCGGCGCGTGGACTGGCCCTGGCTGCAGGTGCGCAAACCGCTCATCAGCATGGGCTGGACACCGGGCGGGAAGTTCATCCCGCACGACTGGCAAGGCTACAACGAAGGCATGCTGGTCTACGTGCTGGCGCTGGGCTCGCCCACGCATCCGGTCGGCGGCGATGCGTGGAAGGCCTGGACCGCCACCTACGATCGCACCTGGGGCAACTTCCAGGACGTGACCTTGCTGAACTTCGCGCCGCTGTTCGGCCACCAGTACAGCCACGTGTGGATCGACTTCCGTGGTATCCGCGACGACTGGAACCGCGCGCATGGCCTGGATTACTTCCAGAACAGCCGCCGCGCCGTGTATGCCCAGCGCAACTACGCCATCGTCAACCCAGGCGGCTGGACCGGCTATGACACCAACGTGTGGGGCCTGACCGCCTGCAACGGGCCCGGCGGCATCGTGGTGGAGCAGGGCGGGCGGGAACGCACCTTCCAGGGCTACACGGCGCGCGGCGCCGGGCGCGACTACGTCTCCGACGACGGCACCATCGCACCCACCGCGGCGGCCGGCTCGATCGCCTTCGCACCGGAGCTCGTGCTGCCGGCGCTTGCCACCATGAAACAGCGCTACGGCCAGTGGATCTACGACCGCTACGGGTTCGTCGACGCCTTCAACTTGAGCTTCCACACCAAGACCGGCCTGCGCACCGGCAAGCTGGTGCCGGAGCTGGGTTGGGTGGACACCGAGCAGCTAGGCATCGACCAGGGCCCGATCGTGCTGATGATCGAGAACTGGCGCAGCGACTTCGTGTGGAAGGTGATGCGGCGCAATCCCTACATCCGCAAGGGCCTGCAGAAGGCTGGATTCTCGGGCGGCTGGCTGGCCGCGCCGGCGCGATGACGCAATCCGTAGCAACTGCCCGTGGCGGCGCGGTGCTATCAAGATCGCGGTGCCGCCCTGGGCCTGAGCCAAGGCTCCAAACGAGCGTGGTCGTCGCGCTCGATACTCAGGTCAGGGGACCGGCGCGCGGCATGGCATGCCGCCGCGGTCGAAAGGAAACACCGGTCGGGTCTGGATCTTTTCACACCCGCTCGTGTAAACGGTTTCACGCTCAAGCGGGCGCTGCCGCTCGCATTGCCTTGTTGCCATGAAACGATCATCGCTCTTTCCTCTGCGTCTTGCCGCACTGCTGTGCACAGGCACGGTTGCCTGTGTTGGTGCCCGTGCCGGTGCGGTCGCCGCGACGGTCCGGCACGGCGCGGCACCGTCGAACGCGCAATTGGCCTCGCCCGTGATCGAGCAACGCGTCGATGCACTGCTCAAGCAGATGACGCTGGAGGATAAGATCGGCCAGCTCGTGCAGTACAACGACCAGGGCGCCAGTGCGCCGACCACAGCTCACGGCGACAAGGCGCTGGCCGCCAACCCCGAGACGCACACCCGGGTCGACGCCATGGCGCTGGCCAGGCAGGGCCGGCTGGGCTCGATGCTCAACGTGATCGGCGCGGAGAAGACGCGCGCCTTCCAGGACGCGGCGCTGCACAGCCGCCTGCACATTCCGATCCTCTTCGGTGCGGACGTGATCCACGGCTACCGCACCATCTATCCGGTGCCGCTGGGCCTGGCCGCGTCGTGGGACACCGCGCTGGTCCAGCAGCTCTCGCACATGGCCGCGACCGAAGCGACCACCGCGGGCGTGAAGTGGTTCTATTCGCCGATGGTGGACATCTCGCGCGACGCGCGCTGGGGCCGCTCGACCGAAGGCGCGGGCGAGGACCCTTACCTCGGCGCGGCGATGGCGCGCGCCTACGTGCGCGGCTACCAGGGCACCGACCTGTCCCGGCCGGACAGCGTTGCCGCCTCGGTCAAGCATTTTGCCGCCTACGGCGCGGCCGAGGCCGGGCGCGAGTACAACACCACCGACATGTCCGACATCCGCCTGCGGCAGGTGTACCTGCCGCCGTACAAGGCCGCGGTCGAGGCGGGTGCGGCGACGATGATGAGCTCGTTCAATGCGCTCAACGGCGTACCGGCCACGGCCAACCCCTATTTGATGGACGAGATCCTGCGCAAGGAATGGGGCTTCGACGGCTTCGTGGTCAGCGACTACACGGCGGTGATGGAACTGACCCATCACGGCGTCGCGCTCGACGCCGCCACCGCTACGAAGAAGGCGCTGGAGGCGGGCGTGGAAGTGGACATGATGTCCCACTTCTACGACACGCAGATCCCCAAGCTGCTGGCCGAGCACCGTCTCTCCATGGCCACCGTCGACGAGGCGGTGCGCCGGGTGCTGCGGGTGAAGTTCGCGCTGGGGCTGTTCGAGCATCCCTACGCGCAGGGCACCGAGGTGACGCACGCGTTGCCCGCAAACCGCCCGCTGGTGCGCCACGCGGCCGAGGAATCGTTCGTGCTGCTGCGCAACGCGCCGGCCAACGGACAACCGGTGCTGCCGCTGGGCCATGGCGTGAAGTCGGTAGCGCTGATCGGTCCGCTCGCGGACGCCGCCAACGAGATGCAGGGCGCGTGGGGCGGCGCCGCGCAGGCACCGGACGTGGTGACGCTGCGCCAGGCGCTGGAGCGACGCATGCAGCAGCACGGTGGCCGCGTGCTGTTCGCGCACGGCACCGACGTGCTGAGCGATTCGACCGCAGGGTTCGATGCCGCGGTGCAGGCGGCGCGCCAGGCGGACGTGGTGATCATGGCGCTGGGCGAGTCGTCCGAGATGAGCGGCGAAGCCGGGTCGCGCGCACACCTGAACCTGCCGGGCAACCAGCAGCAACTGCTGGAGCAGGTCGCGGCGACCGGCAAGCCGGTGGTGCTGCTGGTGTTCTCCGGCCGGCCGCTGGTGCTGGACTGGGCCGCACGGCACGTGCCGGCGATCATGGCGGTGTGGTTCCCCGGCACCGAAGCAGGCAATGCCCTGGCCAACGTGTTGTTCGGCGACGTGGCGCCCAGCGGCAAGCTGCCGATGAGCTTCCCGCGCGCGGTCGGGCAGGAGCCGCTGTACTACGCCCAGTTCCCGACCGGGCGTCCGGCCGGCGATGCCGACCTGTCCAGACCGCCCAGCGGCGGCGATACGCGCTTCGTTTCGCGCTACATCGACGTGCCGAACGACGCGCTGTTCCCGTTCGGCCACGGACTGAGTTACACCAGCTTCGCCTATTCCGACGTGCGCGTGTCGCGCAGCACGCTGCCGCTCGCCGAGGCCGACCGGCCGGGTGCGCGCGACCTGGTCACGGTCACCGCCACGCTGACCAATACCGGCAAGCGTGAAGGCACGGAAGTGGCCCAGCTTTACGTGCGCAACCTCGGCGCCAGCGTCGAGCAGCCGGTGCGCAGCCTGAAGGGCTTCCAGCGCGTGACGCTGAAACCGGGGGAGTCGCGCCAGGTGCGCTTCGAGCTCGGCTTTCCGGAGCTGTCTTTCCATGACGTCCACAGCCGCCAGGTGGTGGAACCCACGCACTACACGGTGTGGGTCGGCGGCAGCTCGCAGGCGGCAGGGTCGTCGGAATTCGACGTGCGCTGACCGATGAGGAAATCGAGCCTGCAGCTTCGATGGGTGACCGGCAGACCGTCGTCCGATTGAAGGCGGGCGGGAGGCCGCCCACCGTTGCCGATTTAGTCAGGAGGATGGCGATGCGCCACCTGTGCCGACGCGCTACATGGATCTTCGACCGGACGTCGGCGGCGGCATGGTCCCCGGTTGCCGGCGATGTTCGACGACCATCGGTATCGGGCGGCACCGGGTGCTTCGAATCACCGGCCGTGAGGGCACGGGGAGCGGCAGAAATCCTCGCGCTCGGTCATGTTCCATTTCGCACCATTGTGGTGTAAAGTGATGCAAAGACCGATGAGGCAGTGATATGCAGAAGACTCGAGTCGTGGCCAAGCCTCGCATCGGTACGGAAGACATCACCCGGGCGACCGTGAGCTTTCCTGCCGATGTCTATGCAGAGCTGGAACGTATTGCCGCCACCAAGAAGGTCTCCGTCGCTTGGGTGGTGAGGGAGGCGGCCGAGCGCTACGTCGCCGGCGAGGCTGACCCACCGGCGGCTACCTCGCGAAGTAGGAAGTGAGTCGGTCGTGGGTCCACCGTGATCATCGCAACCGAGGGCCTGGCGAAGCCGGCTGACGCGTGCTGTCTCCTAGGTGCGGGGCGTCCGGCGTATCCAGACTCCAAGGGTCTGTCCGAGGTTCGCAAGCCCGGGGGACCGTGCCTTGGGCGGTGGGCGAACCGATAGGTGCTCAGCCACAGCCTCGGAGGTTGTTGACTGGCGCTCCTCGCAGTTCGCCACGGAAGACAGGGCCGAATGCCGACCGCTGGTAGGCCGCATCTAGGGAGCACTCCATGCCCAAGCGCAAAGGAACCGAACCGCCCAGCTCCGTGCCCGAAGGCTACCTGCTGCCGGAGGACGCGCACCTGGCCCTGCTCCAGACCCGCGACCAGCTACGGTTGCTTGCCCTCCTGGCCGATCCCCGCGGCATCGACGAGTCCGAGCTGAGACTGTCCCCGGGCGCCCTGGCCGAATGCTTCTGGCGTCTGGCCGGCGACCTCGACGGAGTGGCCCAGGCCGCGGTGTGGCCGGCGACGGCGAGCGCAAAGTAAGGAGGCGCCAAGAGGCGGGCTCGGGCGGTGTCCGAGCTTGCGCGTCTCTACCGGCGACAGCAACCTGCGCTGGCTTGGCAGCGCGTGCAGCGAACAGGCCGATGTTCGGAAGGTGAGCACAAGCCCTGCCCGCAGAGTGAAGTAGGCGCCGATCAGCTTCGACCCAAGCTTGACATCGCCTGGCGCGCTCCCGTTCGATGTGCCCGGACGCCTGGCAACCGCTTCCAGAGGTGGGCGGCGGCGAGCGTTACCATCGGTGCTTCGTCCACTCGAGGCGATTGCGCATGGCATGGACCGACCAGCAAGGCGTCCCCGCGGTCTCGCGCGGCTCGATGGCGATCGCGGCGCTTTCCACGGTGGTGGAGTGGTACGACTTCACTCTTTACCTGTACATGGCGACCGTGCTGTCGCGGGTGTTCTTCGGCGGCGGAGTCACATCACTGCTGGCCACGCTCGGCGGCTTCGCGGTGGCCTATGGCATGCGGCCGCTGGGCGCGATGGTGTTCGGGCACATCGGCGATCGCATCGGGCGCAGGCGCACGCTGCTGCTGTCGATGCTGCTGATGACGCTGGCCATGCTGGCCACCGCATTGCTGCCCGGCTACGCCACCCTCGGGCCGGCGGCAGGTGGACTGCTGATGCTGCTGCGCTGCTTCATGGCTTTCTCGGTGGGCGGCGAATACACGGGCGTGGTCGCCTACCTGCTGGAAGGCGCGCGGCGTGACCGGCGCGGCCTGGTCACCTCGCTGGCCGCGGCCTCCAGCGAGATCGGTGCGTTGCTGGCGGTGGCGCTGGCGGCACTGACGGTCGGCACCCTGGGCCCCGCACAGCTGGATGCCTGGGGTTGGCGCATCCCGTTCTTCGTGGGTGCGGTACTGGCCGGCGTCGTATGGTTCGCGCGCTCGACCATGGACGAGTCACCCGACTTCCTGCGCCAGGTCGCGCACCGCAGCGTGCCCGACTCGCCGCTCGGCCATACGCTCGCTCACCACCGACCCGCCCTGTGGCGCACGTTCGCCATCTCCGCGCTCGGCTCCATCACGTATTACGTGGGCATCACCTACGTGCCGGCGTTCCTGAGCTCCTCGGGCCTGGCGGCCGAAGGTCATTCGCTTGGGCTGTCGACCCTGGCCGCGGTAGCGGTGACCCTCGTTACGCCGGTGACCGGCGCGTTTGCGGACCGCGTCGGGCGCAAGCCGGTGCTGGTCGGGCTGGCGCTCGCGTGCACGCTGCTGCCGCTGGGCATGTTCGGCCTGATGACCGCTGGTGCGCAGCGGCAGATCGCACTCGGCGCCATCGTGCTGGCTTGCCTTGCCGGTGGTGTCAGCGCGGTTGGCGCCTCGGCGACCGCCGAGCAGTTCCCCGGCGAAGGACGGCTCAGCGGCCTGGCTCTGGGGGTGACCATCTCGACCGTCATCTTCGGAGGCCTGACGCCTTTTCTCGCCGCGCTCCTGATCCGGATGACGGGCTGGCCGCTCGTGCCCGGTGCGATGATCGCGGTGGTTGCGCTGGCGGTGCTGCCAGTGTTCCTGACGATGCCGGAGACCCGGCCGTCACGGGTCCCGGAAGCCGGGCGAAACGCCGGCGCCAAGGTGGCTTGCAGCGACTCCGACCCCGCGGGGAAGTAGGTCAAGGACGCCCGTCGGGCGCGGCTGTCATCCGCTACGACTTTGCGGAAAAGTCCCGCGCACGGACGCAGCCCGCTCAGCGGAGAGTGCAGGGTCCGGTCCGATGCGGTGTCCCACGTCCATGGCTGCGATCGCCTGCATGTCCTGCGCATCCAGCGCGAAGTCGAACACGACCATGTAGTCGGTGGCCAGCCGCGCGAGACTGGCGTCGAAGGCGCGCAGCGTGCTGTCGAAGCCCTGGTCGTCGTTCCACAGCTTGGTGAAGACCTCGCTGCGCAGCAAGCCGGAGGTGGCTAGCCCGGCCGACTGCCTATCCGTTGCGATAGATCATCGCGGTGTCGTTATGCCGGTAGCCGGCGGCCAGCGCGGCTTCGCACGAGCGGCGGGTTTCCGCTTCGCCGAGCTCGAAGACGCCCAGGCCCGGTTGGAGAATCTGCACGCCGTCGTTGAGCTGGATCAAAGGAGCCCGGGTCATCGTCCGTCTCTGCTGTTGCCGGGCTTGGGGGCGCTGCGTGCCGTCGCTTGCGCACGTCGTGCGCTCAGCTGTGGCCACTGACCGCGTGGGGAACGTAGGGCGCCTGCAGCGCGGCGATCTCCTCGTCGCTCAACTGCAGCGAGAGCGCAGCGACCGCGTCGTCCAGCTGCTGCGGCTTGGAAGCGCCGATGATCGGCGCGGTGACGAACGGCTTCTGCATGACCCAGGCGAGCGCCACCTGCGCCTTCGATACGCCACGCGCCGCAGCCACCTTCGCTACCGCCTCGACCACGCGGCGGTCCGCGTCGGGTACGGTGTAGAGCGTCTTGCCGTACTCGTCGGTCTGCTGGCGCTCGCTGGTCTCGTTCCAGGCGCGGGTCAGCCGGCCTCGCGCCAGCGGGCTCCAGGGGATCACGCCCACCCCCATGTCCTGGCACAGCGGCATCATCTCGCGCTCCTCCTCGCGGTAGAGCAGGTTGTAGTGGTTCTGCATGCTCGCGAAGCGCGTCCAGCCATGCCTTTGGGCGACGTGCTGCGCCTTGGCGAACTGCCAGGCCCACATCGAGGAGGCGCCGATGTAGCGCGCCTTGCCGGCCTTCACCACGTCGTGCAAAGCCTCCATCGTTTCCTCGATCGGCGTGTGCGGATCCCAGCGGTGGATCTGGTACAGGTCGACGTAATCGGTGCCGAGCCGGCGAAGGCTGCGGTCGATCTCGCTCAGGACCGCCTTGCGCGAGAGGCCCATGCCATTGGGGCCCTCGTGCATGCGGTTGAACACCTTGGTCGCCAGCACGATGCGGTCGCGCTGGCCATGTTCCTTGAGCACGCGCCCGACGATCTCTTCCGAGCTGCCGGCGGAGTACACGTTGGCGGTGTCGAGGAAGTTGATGCCCAGGTCCAGTGCCTTGCGCAGGATCGGCCGGCTGGCATCCTCGTCCAGCGTCCAGGTGTGGTTGCCCCGGTCGGGCGCGCCGTAGGTCATGCAGCCCAGACAGACGCGCGAGACATCCAGCCCGGTGGTGCCCAGTTTCACGTAGTCCATGGTGTTCTCCTGGAAGGCCGAGGGCGCCGGATTGGGGGGCGGTCGTCGATGGTGCCCGATGTCGTGTGGATCGGGCCTAGGCCACCGTGTCCCTGCCGACATGCATGGTCGGCCCCGCTCAGTCGAGCGCGGGATAATCGATGTAGCCCTCGGGCCCGCCGCCGTAGAGCGTATCGCGATTGGCCTGGTTGAGCGGCGCGTGTTCGCGCAGGCGGCGCACCAGGTCGGGGTTGGCGATGTAGGCCATGCCGAAGGCCACCGCGTCCGCGCGGCCTTCGCGCACGGCCGCCTCGGCCATCTGGCGGTCGTAGCCGTTGTTGACGATCCAGGCGTTGCGGAACTTCGCCTTGAGCGCGGCGTAATCGAACGGCAGGTTGTCTCGGGGGCCTCCGGTGGCGCCTTCGATCACATGCACATAGGCAATGCCGAGCCCATCCAGCCGTTCCACGGCGCGCTCGAACAACGCCTGCGGATCGGAGTCGTGCATGTCGTTGGCGGGCGTCACCGGCGCCAGACGTACGCCGACGCGATCGGCGCCCATGGTGCTGGCGACCGCCTCGGTCACTTCGGCCAGCAGGCGCGTGCGGTTCTCGATGCTGCCGTCGTAGGCGTCGGTGCGCTTGTTGCTGCCGTCGCGCAGGAACTGGTCGATCAGGTAGCCGTTGGCGCCGTGTACCTCGGCACCGTCGAAACCCGCCTCGGTCGCGCAGCGGGCGGCATGGCGGAAGTCCTCGACAATGCCGGGAATCTCCTCGAGCGCGAGCGCGCGCGGATCGGACACTTCGACGTAGCCCTCGGGTGCGAAGGTCTTGGTCTTCGCACGGATCGCGCTGGGCGCCACCGGCACTTCGCCCGGCGGCAGCAGGCTGACGTGGGACACGCGCCCGACGTGCCACAGCTGGACGACGATGCGCCCGCCGCGCCGGTGCACCTCGTCGGTCACCTGCTTCCAGCCGGCCACCTGGGCCGGCGTGTACAGGCCGGGCGTGGCGATGTAGCCCTGCGCCATCACGCTGACCTGGGTCGCCTCGGTGATGATCAGCCCGGCGGTGGCGCGCTGGCCGTAGTATTCGGCCGCCATCGGCGGGGGCACCAGGCCCTCGGCCGCGCGGCTGCGCGTGAGTGGGGCCATCACGATGCGGTTGGCCATATCGATGGCGCCGATACGGATGGGATCGTAGAGCGTGGGTGCGTCGTCTCGGGTCATGTGCAGTTGCTCGAAAAGAGCAACGGTACGGCAGGCGTGGTGACGGCCGGTTCAAAGCGTGAGGCGAAACGGGGATTCATCCCGTGCATGCGGTGCTCCGGGATGTCCAGGCAGGTGCATGCTTCCCGGACGTGCGCGTGCCGTGCAACGACAGGATGGTTTGCCGGCCATCATCGACCGACACCGCCACTGGACGGCCACTGGCGCATCGAGGGATCGATCATGAGCGAGTTCGGACCCGGGCAAGGGATCAGGGGGAGCAAGTCCATTCCTTCGGGAATCGACTTGTTCTTTGCCCTTTCGCGCAGCCGAACGCTCGCCCCCCTTCGGGAGGCGGCTGCTATGCAGGCGACTTGGTCGAGGTGCTGCGGCCGCAGCGGCACGGAAACGCGCCGAAGGCCCACCCCACCATGAGGCTAGCGGCGCACCTTGCTCTTGATCGGTGGACGCTCCGGCGTGCGGCCCGGATGCCCTTCGTCGCGCGGCGAAAAGGGAACCCGTTTATAGGCAAGGGCCTGATCCGCGGAGCGGGCAGGGCGTGTGCCCTGGTAGATGTCGTGGATGTCGGACAGGGAAGTGGCAGGTTGCTTATGCGACACGGTACGGCTCCTGGGCCGCACTCGGGCGGCGATGGCGATAGGGCATCGCGCTCGGGAAACAAAGCCTCCTGCCTGCGCGAAGGGCTGACAGCCTCGACACCATGCGCTTGCAGCCGTTAGCTGGGGGTTATCCGCGTCTGGCCGGCCGGGCCTGGCGTGGATGAGCACCAAGCTTGCTAGGGTACGGGTTCCGCGGATCGCTAGAACTTTCCGTACGTCAAGCCACCTGGTCGCGCCCGCATAAGCGGGATCCGGGCGGCTCGCGGTCTTCCACGACCGTGCGCCATACCGCGGTAGCGGCACAGCGCGAACGTGGCCAGGTGACGCAAGCCCGCATCCAGATGGGACCGGCTTCGTCCGCCCGTTCCTGCTCGTCGCCCGCTAGAGCTTCCCCACGACTTCCTGCGCCAGGGCCAGTTCCATGGCCTCCTTCTTCGCGACCGGAAGCGTTGCATACACCGCGACCTTGAACGAGGCGTCGCCCTTCTTGACCAGCAGCCCGACCTGGTCGCCCGCGACGAAGTAGTAGCCATCGTCTCCCACGGAGGCCGGCGTGACCTTGGCACCCGCCGCCGCCATCCGGACCGCCATCTGCTTGCCGCCCTCGTACGCCGCGGCGGTCTGCAGGTAGAGCGTTACGTACTTCACGGCCGAGGTGCCGGACGCGGTCCAGGTGCAGGTTTTCACGAAGCTAGGCGTGACGTGCTTTCCCTCGGACACCGGGACGCCGACGGCGGCGCCGACCTGGGCCGGCGCAAGCAGGGAACATGCGTCGGTATCGGCATGTGCCGCCGAAGGGAGGACTGCGGCACACAGCAGCAGTGCCGTGGCCGAGAGCTTGCCCAAGTCATGCTCAGTCATATCCGAAAGCCTCCCGCGGTGGGACCAGCGAGGTCGTCCTCCGGGCGATATGCATCGCTCGTACTTGCCGGCCGGCCATCAGGGGCGCGGCACCCGGGCGCGGCTCGTAGGTGTGGCGGCGGCAGCGCGGAAAACGTGCGCGTCAGCCCGTGTGGGAGGAGTGAAGCGCCAGCCCGTGACTGAAGGAGAGGGCAACGGATTCCGCCTGCGTGCAGGGCCAACGCCTCCTGCGGAGGAGGGCACGCCACTGGTCGGGCCGGATGGAAAGGAGCGGTCGCCGTGTCCATGGGGCGGCCGATGCGCACCACGGATACGGTACTACTCGGGACGGGCTTGCCATCGGGTGGGGTGGGCTCGGCAGGCGGGCGACTTGTCTATCGAGCGCCTCTCAATAGGGGTGTTGCCGATAGAACAGCTCGAGTTGCCGGTACACCTGCGGCAGATGCTCGCGCAGGGTGGCCGGCGTCTCGAAAAACTGCTCGCTGGCCACCGCGAAGAACTCCGCCTCGCTCTCCAGGCCGTAGGGGTCGATCGGCAGGGGCAGCCCGTCGCGGTGGTCGTCGCGCAGGCGGTTCCACGCGTCGGAAAAAGCCTGCGTCCACACGCGGCGATCCATGCCGCGGTGCAGGGGCGGAAAGCCGTTGGCCTCACCGTTGAGCATGTCGAGCTTGTGGGCCATTTCGTGGATGACCACGTTGTGGCCGGGCCTCCCCCTCGCGTCCAGCACGTCGGCCCACGACAGAATCACCGGCCCGCGCCCCCAGGCCTCGCCGGCCATCACGCTGCGGGTCTCGTGGACTACGCCCGCCGCGTCGGTGCGCGTGCGGCGGGGAATGAAGGCGTCCGGATAGACGATGACGCTGCGCCAGCCGTCATACCAGTCCAGCCCCAGTTTCAGGATGGGTATGCAGGCGTGGGCCGCGAGCAGGACGCGGTCGGCCTCGCCCAGCTCCAGTCCTTGCACCGGTTCGAGCGACTTGTTCTCGAGAAACAGCGTGACCAGTACGCGCAGTGCCGCCTGGTCGGATGCGCCCAGCCGGCGCGCCGGCGCACATCGGCGCAGCGCGTCCTGCCATAGCGGTTCTGCGATGGGGCGGCGGTCGACGATGCGCCGCACGCGCCAATTCCTGATGGCGTCGAGCATGGTCCCTGCGGGCGGAAGCCTTGGCATTCCCAGCATCTGGGCGATATGCGCTTTCTCAAGAAGCGCAACGGGCGGCGCAAGTCCCGGGAATGCGCCAGGCCCGGAGTGGTCGAAGAATGTGCGCCAGGAAGGCTCCCGTTGCCCTTGCGCTGCACAACGGCCCGGCTTCAGGCCTCCAAGCGCCATCCGACGGTTTCGCCCGCGCGCATCGGCACCCCGGGCACGCCGCCGAAATCGAGTTCCTCGGGCACGGTCCATGGTTGCTTGCGCAGGGTGATGGTGCCGGTATTGCGCGGCATGCCGTAGAAGTCGGCGCCGTGGAAGCTGGCGAATGCCTCCAGTTTGTCCAATGCACCGGCGGCCTCGAAGGCTTCGGCGTAAAGCTCGATGGCGGCGTGCGCGGAATAGATGCCGGCGCAGCCGCAGCTGCTTTCCTTCGCGTGGCGCGGATGCGGCGCGCTGTCGGTACCCAGGAAGAAGCTCGGATCGCCGCTGGTGGCCACCTCGACGAGCGCCTGGCGATGGCTTTCGCGCTTGAGGACCGGCAGGCAGTAGCTGTGCGGCCGCAGGCCGCCGGCGAAGATGGCGTTGCGGTTCATCAACAGGTGTTGCGGCGTGACGGTGGCGCCGACGTGCGCCGGCGCGTCGCGCACGAAGTGAGCCGCCTCGCGCGTGGTGATGTGTTCGAGCACCATGCGCAGCGCCGGGAAATCGCGCAGCAGCGTGGTCAGGTGACGCTCCACGAACACCGGCTCGCGGTCGAATACGTCGACTTCCGGATCGGTGACTTCGCCGTGCATGAGCAAAGGCAGCTTGTGCTTCTGCATCGCCTCGAACACCGGATAACAGCGGCGCAGATCGGTGACGCCGCTGGCCGCGTTGGTGGTGGCGCCGGCCGGGTAGTACTTGACCGCGTGCACGAAACCGCTGGCGCTGGCCTGGGCGATCTCGTCCGGTGTCGTGGCTTCGGTGAGGTACAGCGTCATCAACGGCTCGAACGCCATGCCCGCGGGCAACGCGGCCAGGATGCGCTCGCGGTAGGCGCGGGCCAGCTCCACCGTGGCCACCGGCGGCTTCAGGTTCGGCATCACGATGGCGCGCGCGAAGCATCGGGCGGTATGCGGCAGCACGGCGGCCAGCAGGGCGCCATCGCGCAGGTGCAGGTGCCAGTCGTCGGGACGGGTAAGGGTGAGATGGTCGGCAGTCATGCGTGCAGTCTAGCGTGGCGAGGCGCAGCTCGACGATGGCGTCCGGCATGGGCGGGCACAGCATGGTGCCTGCAGCCCAAGCGCGCGCATCTGCTGTTGCCCGGTGCGCAGGCGCAGGCCGAGCCATCGCGGGTTGGTGGCGGAACGGGACGACCACTGGAAAACGGGCCCGGCGATCACGCCCGCAGCAATTGCGGAACCTGCAGGTTCCAGCGGGCCGGGTCTTCGATGGCGACGATCCGGTCGCCGCTGTCTTCCAGCTCCATCTCCGTGGGGGCCAGCGGCTCGCCATCGGGCAGGCTGCAGATCAATCGCACGGTCGGCGTGAGCGAGCTGCCGCCGCTCTGGCTGAGCACCACGGCGAGGCGGTCGGAGGCCAGCCGCACCAGCGTGCCGGTGGGGTAGATGCCGATCAGCTTGACGAAGGCGTGGAAGATGGCCCGGTCGAAGTGCCCCTCCTGCCATTCGGCCATCCGGCGGATGGCCTCGGCTGGCTGCCAGCCGCGCTTGTAGGGGCGGTCGGATGTGATCGCGTCGTACACATCGCAGATCGCGCCCATGCGCGCGACGCGGCTGATCGCCTCGCCGCCGAGTTTGTGCGGGTAACCGCTGCCGTCGGTCTTCTCGTGATGATGCAGGCACATGTCCAGCGCCATCGGACCGGCCGCGGACTCGCGGCGCAGGATGTCCCACCCGATCTGCGGATGCTGCCGGACCGAGGCCCACTCCAGCGGATCGAGCCGCCCCGGCTTGTTGAGCGTCGCGTCGGGGACGCCGACCTTGCCGATGTCGTGCAGCAGCCCGGCGAGCCCGAGCTCGGTCAGCGCCGCGCCCTCGAATCCGAGGCGGCGGCCCAGCGCCATCATCAACGCGGCAACGGCGACCGAGTGCAGGTAGGTATAGTCGTCCTTGTTCTTCAGGCGCACCACGCTGAGCATCGCCGCCGGGTTCAGCGCGATCGCGTTGTCCACTTCGTCGATCACGCTGGCGAGGTCTTCCATGCGCAGCGCGCGACCCATGCGGGCGTCGTCGAACAACGCCTTGGCGGCGACCTTGGCGCGGTCGCGGATGGCTTCGGCGCGGACAATGTCGTCGCCGAAATCGGAGCGCGCAACCTCCGGCTCGGAGGGTGCATCGGGTGGGGCCGGAGCGTCGTCATGGCAGGGCTCAGGCGAGGCCTGCACCTCCTCGTCCAGGCCCTTGTGCGTGTCGATCCAGATCTCCTGCCGGCCAAGCGCGCGCAGCAGCTTCAGCGCCTCGGCATCGGCCACCAGGAAGGAGCGGCGCCAGAAGGGATGGTCCCGCCACTTGCCCTCGATCCGGCGCACGTACATGCCCAGCCTGGCCCGGGAGGCAGGAATCTTCTTGAGTGGCGAGCCCATGTCTTGTCGTGTTCTCTACCGCTGGCCGGACGGGGATACGGCGCAACCCGCGTGGTGCACGGGTTGGCAAGCGTGTATCGGCAGTGGTTGGGGAGACTTGAGCGGTTCGCGTCGTACGTTGCGTGCGACCCGTCTGCGTACCGGAGGGCACCCGGCGGATCGCCACCGGAGGTGTCGAATGTCCCGGCCGCAGGCCCGATCAAATCCGGCGTGCGCCCCCGACAGCGGATGGGCGCGGGCGGGGGCGCGCCCTCCTGTTCAGCCCTCGCCCATGCCCTCGGCCGGCTCCGCCGCGCGCCCTGCGCGCACTTTGTCCTCGATCCGCCGGCCGATGTCTGCATCGACGTACTTCCAGTAGGCGAAGGCGCGCTCCAGCACCGGACTGCGCACGCCGCCGAGCAGGCTGCCCGCGACCTGGTCCACGAACTGCGCGCGCTGGGCGTCGTTCCACACCTTGCGCACCAGCGTACCGGCCTGGCCGAAGTCGTCGTCCTCGGCATGCAGGGTGTAGGCGCTGCGCACGATCGCGCCGTCGGCTTCCCAGCCGTCGGCCACCGGTCCGGTCTGGTCTGACCAGCCGCGCCCTCCACTGTTTGGCGCGTATACCGGCGCGTTGCCGCTGTGGTGATAGGCCATCTGGCCATCGAACAGGTAGGTATTGAGCGGCACTTTCGGCTGGT
Organism: Frateuria sp.; assembly: GCF_035943815.1. Classification (GTDB taxonomy): domain Bacteria; phylum Pseudomonadota; class Gammaproteobacteria; order Xanthomonadales; family Rhodanobacteraceae; genus Frateuria_A. Next base: position 26,334 of record NZ_DASZBU010000015.1, on the reverse strand, counting down.
TCACCGGCAACTGGTGGAAGTTCGTGCCGATACGGTTGCGCTGCGCATCGGCATAGGCGAACGCGCGGCCGAGCAGCATCTTGTCCGGCGACAGGCCGATGCCGGGCACGGTGTTGCCCGGCGAAAACGCAGCCTGCTCGATCTGCGCGAAGAAGTTCTCCGGGTTGCGGTCGAGCGTCAGCGTGCCGACCTTGAGCAGCGGGTAGTCGCCGTGCGGCCAGACCTTGGTCAGGTCGAACGGGTTGAAGCGGTAGTCCTTCGCCTCGGCGTAGGGCATGACCTGCACCGACAGCTCCCAGGCGGGAAAGTCGCCGCGCGCGATCGCCTCGAACAAGTCGCGCCGGTGATAGTCGGCGTCATGCCCGGCCATCGCGGCGGCCTGGGCGTTGTCGAAGAAGGCCATGCCCTGGCGGGTGTGGAAGTGGTACTTGACCCAGAACTTCTCGCCGGTGGCGTTGATCCACAGGTACGTGTGCGAGCCGTAGCCGTTCATGTGGCGCCAGGTGCGCGGCAGGCCGCGCTCGCCCATGACGTAGGTGACCTGGTGCGCCGATTCCGGGTTGGACGTCCAGAAGTCCCATTGCATGTGGTTGTCGCGCAGGCCGGAGTCGGGAAGGCGCTTCTGGCTGCGGATGAAGTGCGGGAACTTCATCGGGTCGCGCAGGAAGAAGACCGGCGTGTTGTTGCCGACCAGGTCGTAGTTGCCCTCGTCGGTGTAGAACTTGAGCGCGAAGCCGCGCACGTCGCGCAAGGTGTCGGGACTACCCATCTCGCCGGCCACGGTGGAGAAGCGTGCCAACACGTCGGTCCGGGCGCCCTTCTGGAACAACGCGGCCCGGGTGTATCTGGATACGTCCCCGGTGGTCTCGAATACGCCGAACGCGCCGGCGCCCTTGGCGTGCGGCTGGCGCTCGGGAACCTTCTCGCGGTTGAAGTGCGCCATCTGCTCCAGGAAATGCACGTCGTGCAGGACGATCGGGCCGTCGGGGCCGATGGTCAGTGCGTCGCGGTCGCTCACGGCCGGGGCGCCGGTGCCCGTGGTCGAAGCGGCTTGGGGTTTCTTTCCAGCTGCGGACATGGTCGTTTCCTCCAGTGGCAATGCATCGCGCGGATTTGTAGCCAGTGTGACGACGCGGCCGCGTGTAGGCCATTTGCTTTTTCCGATCGCGGCGATAGGCGTCGTCTTGCACGGATAATGCGTGGGGTCCGCCCCTGCCATCACGCCCATGTCCATCGTCCTCACCGACTTCGCCCTGCCACGACTGTTCCCGCGCGAGCCTCGCCGCAACACCATCCAGGGCTGCACGCCCGAGGCGTTCGAGCGTCATCTCAACCAGGTGGCACCGCTTAAGGTGCTCGACGGCTACGCGCCGTTCTGCAAGCTGCACGTGCATCGCAACTGGACCTCCACCCGATGCCTGGCCGTGCCGATCACCGACGACAACCGTCACCTGCTGCGCTCGGACTACGAGGCGCGCACGCGGGAGGAGCTGCCGGTGCTGGTGCGCTGGTTCGAGGGGCTGGAGCCGCCGGTGGCCGGTTACCTGATCCCGATCCTGTACAGCCGCGAACAGCTGGCGAAGGAGGGCTCGCCGATCGCGGCGGACTGGGGCGTGGTGGGATGCATGTACACCGCCGAGCCGGAGGAAACGCCGATGGCGCCGATCACCATGATGCGCAATGCCCTTGGCGTGGAGGAGGGCGGCTCGGGTGTGCCGCTGGATCGGGACGCCTATCGGCGCAGCGTGGAGTTCTGGCGCGCGCATGCCAACTGGCGCGGGTGAGAGCGAATGCGTCCTCGATGGCGGCGCAGTCAGGTTAGATTCCCGGTAGAACTAGCCGCCGGATGACCGATCCGCGGTCACCGCTCATCGCGAGAGAACCATGAACAACAGCCCAGACACGACCAACCCCGGCCGCCGTCGCTTCCTGCAGTCCACGGCGCTGGGGGCGGCCGCACTGCCCGCGGCGATGCTCGGCGGTACCGCCAGCGCGAAGGACGCCGCAACGGGCGCCATCAAGCTGCCGCCGTCGATCCTCGCGCTGCAGCCGGTCGCCTCGCAGGTGGTGCCGATCACGGACGATGAGCGCCGGGCCCGGCTGGCCAGGGCGCAGGAGCTGATGGGCCGGCTCGGGATGGACGCCATCTATCTCGACGGCGGCACCACGCTGGACTACTACACCGGCATGCGCTGGTGGACCAGCGAGCGCCTGATGGGCATGGTGTTGCCGCGCTCGGGCGATCCGGTGTACGTCACGCCCGCATTCGAACGCAGCCGCGCGCTGGAGCAGATCCGCTTCGGGCACGACGTACGCACCTGGCAGGAAAACGAAAGCCCTTACGCGGTGGTCGCCCGGGTGATGCGCGAGAGGCATGCCGGCGCGGGCGTACTTGGCATCGAGGAGAAGGTGCCGTTCTTCCGCGCTACCGGCCTGGCCGAGGCCATGCCGCAGGCGAAGCTGGTTCCGGCCACGCCGGTCACCGCCGGCTGCCGCGCGATCAAGAGCCCCGCGGAGCTCGCCCTGATGCAGGTGGCGTGCAACGCCACTCTGGCCTTGTACAAGGCGATCTGGCAGGGGCTGGAACCGGGCATGACCCAGCAGCACATCGGGGCATGGGTGGAGGCGGGCTACGCGCGCATGGGCCTGCGCGGCGATGCCAGCATCAACGTGGGCGAGTTCACCGCGCAGCCGCACGGCTCGCGCGAACCGCAGGTGATTCGCGAAGGCACGCCGGTGATGCTGGACGACGGCTGCTACGTGGAAGGCTACATGAGCGACCTCACCCGCACCTTCACCCTGGGCAGGGCCAGCGACAAGATGAAGCGGGTGTTCGACATCGTGCGCAAGGCACAGCGGGCAGCGCTGGCCGCGGCGCATCCGGGCGCCACGATGGAGTCGGTGGACGCCGCCGCGCGCAAGGTGATCACCGACGCCGGCTACGGCCCCGGCTACACCTATTTCTCGCACCGCCTGGGCCATGGCATCGGCATGGACATGCACGAGTGGTACTACCTCGTGCAGGGCAACACGCGCCGGATCGAGGCGGGCATGACCTTCAGCGACGAGCCCGGCATCTATATCCCCGGCGAGTTCGGCGTGCGGCTGGAAGACGACATGCACGTCGCGGCCGACGGCGCGCGCTGGTTCACGCCGCAAAGCCCGTCCATCGAGCAGCCGTTCGGTTGAGCTGCGGGGCGATCCCAGCATGGCCAGGAACACCACCACCTCCCGATTCGATGCCAAGCTGCTGCGCCCTGGCGAACCGCGCGACGCGTCGTGGGCGTTCGTGGTGCTGCCCGCGGAAGCCAGCGCCAGGTTGCCGCGGCGGGGAAGGACGAGCGTGGAGGGCACGCTCAACGGTCACGCCTTTACCGCCACGCTCGAGCCGGATGGCCAACTGAGCCACTGGCTCAAGGTGGATGAGGCGCTTCGCAAAGCCGCTCGTGCCGCCATCGGCGACACGGTTGCGCTCGAGATCGCGCCGGTGGCCGAGGAACCGGAGCCGGAGCTGCCGCCGGACCTGCGCCGGGCGCTGGACGACACCCCCGGGGCGTGGGCGACCTGGGAAAGCACGACCACCCTGGCGCGCGTGGACTGGATCCACTGGATGACTTCCGCCAGGCAACCGGCCACCCGCGAGAAGCGGGTGGCTGACGCCTGCGACATGCTCGCCTCGGGCAAGCGGCGGGTCTGTTGCTTCGATCCTTCCGGCTACTACAGCAAGGCCTTTGGGGCGCCGGAGTCGGCGGACGAGGCGTAGCCACGCTCTGCCTTGCTTCCGTCAGCGGCAGGCGGCGCCAGGCCGAAGCGTTCCGCCCAGAGTCCCTGGTGAAGTTCCCGTACTTACTCGTACTGGCGCCATCCGTGGTGCTCGCTCTTCAAGCCGGCTTGCCGTCCCGCCGGCGCTCCTGCGGAGTGGAGAAGGGACGGTGATCCCGGGCAGGCTCGATAGGGCCCGCGTTGTGAGCGGGCCCGGTCCCTGGTGACGGGGACGACGTTCGTCCGCGGATCGGCTCCCCCTCAGCCGCCGTGCGCCGCTCCTGACACCACCGGCAGCAGCACGGCGCTGCGCCCGTCCGCCCCATGCTCGATCGTCACCGTCGCCTTGCGGTAGTCCGACGGCTTGGCGAAGAGGATGTTGGGCACGTAGGTCTGTGGGTTGCGGTCGTAGAGCGGGAACAGGCTGGACTGGATCTGCACCATGATCCGGTGGCCGGGCTGGAAGGCGTAGTTCACGGTCGGCAGGCGGAACCTGTATTCCTGTACCTGGTTGGCCGGGATGGGGGAGGGCTCGGCGAAGCTCTTGCGGTAGCGGCCGCGGAAGATGTCCAGCGACACCGGCAGCTCGTAGCCGCCCATCGCCGGATCGGCCGGATACGTGCCCGGGTAGACGTCGATCAGCTTGACCACGAAATCGCCGTCGGTGCCGGTGGTGCGGGCGAACAGGTCGGCGATCGGCGCGCCCTGGACGGTCACGGCTGTCGTCAGCACGGGCGTGACGTAGGACAGTACGTCGGGCCGGTCGACCACGAAGCGCTGGTCCTGCACCAGCCAGGTGCGCCAGCGGTCGTTCTTCTGCGGGATCGGGCGCGGCAGGAAGGGCACGGGCTTGGCCGGGTCGGAGACGTAACTGTCGCTCCCGCCGGCCGGCGCCTGGAAGCCCAGGGCCATGTCTGCCTGCAGGTAGAGCGGGGTGAGCCGCTGTTCGCTGGCCGGCTTCCAATCGGAGAAGCTGTCCCAGCGCTGCGCGACCGGGTTGTAGATCATCGCCTCGGGCAGCGGCTTGGGCAGCGGCGTGCCGCGCAGGTAGTGCTGGAACCAGGGGATCAGCACCTGCCGGCGGAACTGCGCCGTGGTGTCGCCCGGCCACTTGAGCGGCCCGATGGCCCAGCCGTCGCGATTGATCTGGCTGTGCCACCAAGGGCCCATCACCAGGTGATTGTTGGCGCCGTGCCCGGCCTTCTCAAGCGCTTCCCAGGCATGCACGGCGCCGTAGATGTCCTCCTGGTCCCACAGGCCCTGCAGCCACATCGTCGGCACGCTGGAGGGATGGGCGACGAGCAGCTTGTCGAGCGCCTGCAGTTGCCAGAACGCGTCATAGGCCGGATGCGCCGCGAAGCGGTTCCACCAGGGCAGCTGCTTGAAGCCATGGGCCTCGGCGTAGGCGCCGGCCGAGCCGGCCTTAAGGAAGTTGGTGTAGTCGTCGTAGTTCTCGCGCGGGACGCTTTCGCCTTCGCCCTTCGCCGTCGTCTGCTCGGTGAAGTAGTCCAGGTTGACCTGGCGCAAGGCGCCGTAGTGGTACCAGTCGTCGCCCATCCAGCCGTCGATCATCGGCGACTCCGGCGCCGCGACCTTCAGCGCCGGGTGCGGGTGGAGCAGGGCCATGGCCACGGTCCAGCCGTCGTAGGATGAGCCGATCATGCCGACCTTGCCGTTGGACTCCTTGATGTTCTTCACCAGCCAGTCGATGGTGTCCCAGGCGTCGGTGGTGTCGTCGGTCTTGCTCGGGTTGAGCGGCCCCATCGGCGGGCGCGTCATGACGTAATCGCCTTCGGAGCCGTATTTGCCGCGAACGTCCTGCCAGACCAGGATGGTGCTGCCGTCGGCCCAGTCCTTGTTGCCCGACCACACCGCATCGGCCAGGTGCGGGCTGTTCTCGGGCATGAAGCCGCTTGCCTTGTAGGGTGTGCGCTCGAGCAGCATCGGCAGGCCACGGGCGCCCTTGGGGATCGCGATCACGGTGTGCAGCTTCACACCGTCGCGCATCGGGATCATGACCTCGCGCTTGACGTAGTCGACGTCGCCCTGCGGCGTCTTCCAAGCGGCCGGGATGTCGGACCCGGTCTGGATCATGTCGGGCGTGACCTTCGCGGCATCCTGCCCTATCGGCGGGCGGGCGAACGCGGCGGTGGACAGGAGGCAGGCGAGCGAGACGAGCGCTGGAGCCAGGGCGGCTTTCTTCATGGCTGGAGGATCCTCTTGGGGTGACCGCACCTGTCGTGGTGCATTGCGACTATGGGAATGCCCGCCGGGAATTTGCAAGACATCGAAAGGCCTGGCCGAGCCCTCGTTGAGCCGCCGGGGACGTCGCCGGCACGCCGGGCCTCAATGGGGAGTGCCGAGATGGTGAAGGCGACGGACGATGCAGTGCCGGAGGCCACGGCCGGGTCCGGACGCGGGCTTACTCCGGGCTCATGCGTGTTCGCGGCGAAGATAGAAGCCGCTGTAGCCGTCCACGTCGTGATCGTGGGCGAAAGGTATGCGGCATCTGCGGTCATCGTTGCGCCATGCATCGACCACGCGATAACCCAGCCTGGCCATGGCCTCGAGGAAGGCCGGCCGCGCGTGGATGCGGTAGGGCACGCAGGCGAATCCCATGTTCTGCAGCGTGTGGAAGTCGCGGGTGGGATGCATCGGCGTCAGGTTGACCAGCAGGTGCGCCGGCGGCCGCGAAAGCGTGCGCAGCCAGGAGGCAAAGTCGTAATCGAAGTATTGCATCGCGCCGAGTACCAGCAGGACATCCTGGCCGTCGGCCCGTTGCTTGTCGTCCGCGAAGGACAGCCGCCCGGCCGGGTCGTGCGCCTGCGCCCAGGCGCGGCCGGCGTCCATCGTGGTGGGCAGGTCGCTCACGGTCCACTGCAGGTCCACTGGAAAGGCCCGGTAATGCTGGAACGCGTAGTAAGCCACGCCGATGTGGCCGCCGAGGTCGAAGACTCTGCGGTTGCCCTCGTCGAGCAGGCGCGAGACCCAGTAAAGCACCGGGTAGTCTCCGATGGAGAGTTGCCGCGTGCGCTCCCGGTATCGCGCAGCCGCATCGGCGTTGTCGTAGCTGCCGAGCAGCGAGGCAGGCACCGCGCGCAGCGCATCCGCGTAGCTGGCGTAGACGCCGTGGTAGTGGTTTCCCTTGCGCTGGCGCGTGAAGAAGCGCCGGTAGAGCAGCCGCGCGAGCGGTGCAAGGGCAGGCAGCTTGAGGGTCTCTATCGCAATGCCGCGCAGGCTCATGGCAGCTCCCTTGACGTCGCGTACCAGCGGATTTGCGGTGGCTACTATTGCCGAGCCACGGCGCGGATGAAAGGGGAACCCATCGGCAATCCACATGGGGCCGCCGATCGGATGGGTTTGGATCGGCGATGGCCGATCGACCCCGTGCGGGCGGCGGCCCGGAAGTTAGGCCATGGGCCTTGCCGCGCTCCCTGCGGCGGCCTGTGGGGGTACTACTTCTCCAGCGCCTTCACCGCGTCGAGCGTTTCCTGCACGTGCTTGTTGGGGCTGAGATTCGAGTAGACGTGGGTGATCTTGCCCGAGGGGGCGATCACGTAGGAGGTGCGGTCCGACCAGCCCGGCCGCATCGGCAGCAGTGCGTCGTAGCGCTTGGCAATCGCCGCGCCCGGGTCCGCCGCTACCGGGAACTTGCCGCTGCAGTGCTCGGTTTCCTTCGAGAACGCGGCCAGCTGGTCGGTGTTGCCGGCGGTCACGCCGATTACCGTGGCGTGCTGCGCCTTGAACTTGTCGATGGCCACCGAGAAGAGGTGGGCTTCCAGGTTGCAGCCGGAGGTGTGGGCGGCGGGAAAGAAGTACACCACGACGGGCCCCTGCTTGAGTGCATCGGCGAGCCTGAAGGTGAAAGGCTGGCCGGCGAGGTAGGCCGATGCGGTGAAATCGGGCGCCTGCGAGCCTTCCTTAAGGGCAGCGATCGCCGGCGAGGCGAGGGTGGCGGTGGCGAGGAGGGCGAGCGTGGCGAGCTTGGTCGAAGGCTTCATGGCATGGCTCCTTAGGGTTTGCGGTAGAAGCAAAGCATGCGCCGAAAGTGTCCTGGCGGGTGCAGCCGGCCCGGCGCGGCTGCTTGTCCCAGCGCGGGCATGCGGCCGGGCAGCGGCCGTACCTCGCGCGGCGCCTTTACCATGTACCGCGCGTCAACCTCTCAGGAAGCCCATGTCGTGCGCGAACCCGGCGGCGATCACGCGGATGTCGATGAATAGGTCGGCCAGTCCGAAGGTGACCACGAAGGCGCAAAGATAGAACAGGCCGGGGTGGGTCGTTTCGTAGCGCAGCACCCAGCGTCCGGCGGCCAGCACCGACGAATTGAGCATCAGCGCCACGCCCAGCACGCCCAGCGCGGTGCCGCCGATGATGTCGGAGGTGTAGTGGTAGCCCAGGTAAATGCGGGCGAAGTCGAACAGGAGGGCGGCCGCGGCCGCGATCAGGCCGGCCCTCCGATTGCTGCGATAAAGGATGTAGGCGAGGCCGGCAAATACCGTGGCGTGGTCGCTGGGAAACGAACTCCAGCCGCTCAGCTTGTTCGGCTCCACGCCTGCGGTCAGCTGGAACGCCAGCAACGGGTCGTGCAGGGGGCGCAGGTGGGAGGGAAGCAGCAACTGGAACAGCCGGCTGGCCAGCCCGCAAACCAGTGCGGTCAGGGTGCCGACCATCAGCTGGGCGCGCTCGTGGATCCCGGGATACTGGAACCAGCAGTACCAGACCAGCCCCACCAGGATCGAACCGGACAGGAACGGGCCTTCGTCCAATGCCAGGAAGAAATGGTCCAACAACCGATGGCCACGGGTCGCCAGGTTGATGGCGGAAGTTATGGAGCGGTCGAGGCCGCCGCCGCCTGCGGCCGAATACACGGTCATCGCGGCGAGAACGATGCCGCTCGCCACGGCCGCGGTCAGGCCCCTCCCATGGTGAAGTCGGTGCACTACTACCTGGCTCATGAGGCTCCCTCAGGCTGTGTTGCTGCTTCCGGCGCTAAGCCCGCAAAGGCCCACCCGGCCCGCAGGCTGCCATCGGGAACGTGAAAACGGGCTCCACTGTGGGGTACCGGGCCTTCCAGTCCGCACCGCACCGCGCCGGCCCTGGATGGCTGCCGGAGCCGGGGCAAACGCAGGTACGAACAGCCTCTGGATGGACGTCGACTCACCGGCACGAGCGTGGCGCATGGCGGCTTCGATCTGGCCCGGGGTGTCTACGGCTTCACTACCGCCGGCCCCGATGCGGAATCTCCGGGCGCCACGCGTCCGCTGCGGGAAGTGTTGCGAATCCTGGATGCCGACCGTTTCAGCTGCGTCTCCAGATGGGCCTCGCGGGGTCCCGGGGGTTACTGCCAACGCGACTTGCATACGTAGCACTTCCATGTATATTGCCACGAGGTAAAGCGGTAGCCCGACCGCGCTGCGCAGCGGACCCTCCATGGCAATCAACAAGGATCTGGTAGCCGCCTCCTCGACCCCGATCGTGCTGGCGATCCTGGCCGAGGGCGACAGCTACGGCTACGCGATCATCCAGCGCGTGCGCGAGCTGTCCGGCGGGCACATGGCGTGGACCGACGGCATGCTTTACCCCGTCCTGCACAGGCTGGAGCGGCTCGGCCACATCCAGGCCCGCTGGGAGACCGCCGACAGCGGTCGTCGCCGCAAGTACTACCGCATCACGCCGCCGGGCCGGGAGCAACTGGCCGAGGAGCGCCGCCAGTGGCTGGCGGTGGACGCGACGCTGCATGCCATATGGAATGCGCTCGTCGCCGCCGACCCGGCCGGCCATCCCGCGTTCGCTGCACCGCTGCCGCAGGGGGCCTGATCCATGCCGACATCCGCACAGGCCGTATCGCTTGAAGCGCAGATCGAGCAATGGCGCAGCTACCTGCGCCGGCGGCAGGCGATCCATGCCGTCGACGTTGCGGAACTTGAAGACCACCTGCGCGAACAAGTGGCGGGCCTGGCCGGCGCGGGACTGGCCTCGGACGAGGCTTTCCTGGTGGCGGTCAAGCGCATGGGCGACCTGGACGCCCTTTCGCGGGAATTCGCGCGGGAGCACTCCGAGCGCCTGTGGAAACAGCTGGTGGTCGCCGCGCCGGAGGGCGCGTCGCCCGCCGGAGTTCGCACGGACGCGCTGGCCGCCTTCGGGCTTGCGCTGGCCGCAGCGGCCGCGATCAAGCTGCCGGCGCTGTTCGGTATGCAGCTGGACCGCGACGCGGGCTTCTATGCCCGCAACCTGGGGCTGTTCGTGCTGCCTTTCCTGGCCGGCTATTTCGCCTGGAAGCGAAAGCTCGGCTGGCGGACGCTCGGCGGGCTGGCGATCGCGTTTGCCGCGGCGGCTATGTTCGCCAACCTCTACCCGTTCAGGGCGAAGGGCGCCACCGAAGCGCTGACCGTGCTGCACCTGCCGATCGCGTTGTGGCTGCCGGTCGGCATCGCCTACGCCGGCGGCCGCTGGCGCCAGGGCGACGGGCGGATGGACTTCATCCGCTTTTCCGGCGAGCTGTTCATCTACTACGTGTTGATCGCCCTGGGCGGCGGCGTGCTGACCGCGTTCATGGCGATGATGTTCGAGGCGATCGGGCTCAAGGCCGAGCCCGTGTTCGCCACCTGGCTGGTGCCGTGCGGCGCCGCCGGGGCCGTGCTGATCGCGTCGTGGCTGGTGGAGGCCAAGCAGAGCGTGATCGAGAACATGGCGCCGGTGCTGACGCGCCTGTTCGCGCCGATCCTCACCGTGGTGCTGCTGGTGTTCCTGGGCACGGTGCTGTGGACCGGTCGTGGCATCGAGATCGAGCGCAACGTGTTGATCGCCTTCGACCTGCTGCTCGTACTGGTGCTGGGCCTGCTGCTGTATTCGCTTTCGGCGCGCGATCCGCAGGCGCCCCCGGGCGCATTCGACGTGGTGCAGGTGGTGCTGCTGGCCAGCGCGCTGTTGGCCGACGCGCTCGCCCTGTGGGCGATCGTCGCGCGCATCGGCGAATTCGGGTTCACGCCCAACCGCGTGGCCGCGCTGGGCGAGAACGTGATCCTGCTGGCCAATCTGGCCTGGTCCGCGGTGCTCTACCTGCGCTTCCTGCGCAGGCGCGAGGCGTTCGCCCGCCTCGAGCGCTGGCAGACCGACTACCTGTACGTGTATGCCGGCTGGGCCGCAGTGGTCGTTGTGCTCTTTCCGCCGCTGTTCCGATATGTGTGAAAGGGTCGGTGCATGCTTTCTCTTCGCCTCGGCGGGACTATCCTTTAGCGGTTGCGGCTGACGCCGCGTGTCCCGGAGGTGTGTCATGGCGATGAAGTCGGTTCGATGGATACCCGTGTTCCTGCTGGCGGCCGCGCTGCCGGTCGCCACCCAGGCGAAAAGTGATGCCGTGGTCAAGCAGGTCGCAACGGCCAGCGCGCATGCCGGCATGGCGCTCGGCGCCGCCGATCTGAAGATGGCGCACGCGCACCTGCATCACGTCATCAATTGCCTGGCCGGCCCTTCCGGCGAGGGCTACGACGCGCAGGAAGAGAACCCGTGCAAGGGCATGGGTCAGGGGGCGATCGTCGATGCCAAGGGCGACCAGGCCACCGTGACCCGCCTGCGCGAGGCGCTCGAACAGGCCGAGCACGGAACCAGGGCCGCGACGGTGGCCGACGCCCATGCGGACGCGCAGCGCGTCATGTCCAGCTTGCAGGCGAAATGACGCCTACGGCCGCGGGTGCCCCGCGCTCCGCGGCCAACCCGGCCGGCGCCCATCGGTGAAGAGGTCTCCATGAAGCATCCGTTCAAGGTCGGCGACCACGTGCGCTGGAACTCCGAAGCCGGCCACGTCACCGGGAGGATCATCAAGGTGCACACGCGCGATACCGACTACAAGGGCCATACGCGCCACTGCAGCGAAGAAGACCCGCAATACGAGATCCGCAGCGACAAGACCGGGCATGTCGCCATGCACAAGGGCTCGGCCTTGCACAGGATCGATTGAAGCGGCCCGCGCGATCGGCGCTCAGCGCCGGGTGGCCAGTACGCCGTCGAGCGCCAGTTGGGCCTTGAAGCCGGCTGATTCCAGCCGCTTGGCCACTTCGCGCGGAACGTCGCGGCCGCTGGTGAGCTTGTTCGGGCTGCCGGTGTAGTGGAACAGCCACCCGCTGCGGCGAAGCACGCGCGCGAGCTGTCCATAGAACGCTTGCGAATAAAGCTCCCCGGCGATGCCGAAGCGGGGCGGATCGTGCAGCAGCGCATCCACCGAGGCATCGGGAATCTGCGCGATTTCCTGCGAGACGTCGCCGTGCACGAGTTCGAGGCGTCCGCCGCTGGCTGGTGCATCGGGATCGGGCGACCACGGATTGAGCGTGCGCAGCCACAGCACGTCGGCGTTCTTCTCGAACGAGCGGACGAGCGTCGCGCCCGCCTCCAGGCAGCACGCGGCGAAATAGCCCAGGCCGCCGCAGGTATCGAGCACCACCTTGCCGCGCGGCTGGACCAATTCCACCTTGCGGCGCGCATCGTCGAGCGGCGATGCCTTGGACGTGGGCAGCATCTTGATGCCGTCGATCTCGAAGGTCGGCGCCCCCCACTCGGTGGGCACCAGCTTGATCAGCGAACCGGAGAAGCGCGACGCCGGCGCGAACGCTTCGTCGTCCCAGTAGTAGATCGTGCGGTCCTTCAGCCCGACGGGATAGGGATAGCTACGCCCGCACCACTGCCATTCCTCCGCATGAAGCCGGGCAGTGCCGCTCGTGCGGCCAAGGTCGAGCGAGCCGCTCCACTCGTCGGCGCCGGCATCGCGTGCCTCGAGCAGCGAACCGGCGACAGCTTGCGTCAGCAGGGGGCCGGCATAGTGCGCCACGGCGGCGGCTGTCCTTGGCGAAGGGGGCGGCATCGTAGCGCACCGCAAGGCGATGCAGCAGGAGCGCTGCCTGATGGCCGCAGACCAAGCGACGCACTTGAGGCGGCCGGCTTGGGGGCGGTGCGGTCCGTGTGCAGGCCCGTCAGGACCAGGCCCAGAGACCGTCGGTTCCAGCCAGTAGGCTGGTCGCCAGCATCACCTCGTTGATGTCGCGGTGTTCGCGCCACGAAGCGGAGCGGCGATGGACCGGATCGAGCCAGAACGCCTGGATCGCCTGGCGCAGCGGCAGGTAAGTGAGCAAAGCCTCGAGCATCGGCCGCATGCGTCGGCTTTCGGTGGGGGGCCATTCGGTCAGGTGTACCGCCAGCTGCTTTAGCCCGCCCAGGCCGATGGCCAGGCCCAGTTCGCGGAATCCCAGGCGCAGTTCTGCCGGTGCGCCAAGCTGCAGGGAGAGATGGGGCAGGCTCGCGGCCGCATTTTCCAGCACGTGCTCGAGCAGCGGTCCATGGCCGCCGTGGCCGGCCCGCAACAGCTCTTCCAGCCGCAACGCATCCATCAGCAGGCTGCCGAGGCCCAGCGGATCGCCGGTGGCGAGCGGGCTCTCGCGCATCATGACACGGTAGTCCGCGATGGCCTGGTCCATTTCAGGGGTCGCGTCCGTGCGCAGCGCGAGCGCGGTGACCAGGCCATCCAGCGGATCGTGCTGGCCCATCGATGGGACCAGTGGCCGCGACAGATCGGTGCTCATCTTCCAGTACATGCGCTTGCGGCCGCCACCGGCCGCGTGGGTGAAGGCGCGATGGGCCGTATCGGCCAGCTCGCGCGCCCAGCGTGTCAGGTGCGGCTCGCCGCGGCGCCGGCCCAGCTGCTCGAGCGCCCGCATCCAGCGCGTCAGGTAGTGGAAATACTGCCCGTCGCGCTCCCACTCCAGCCGCTCGTCGAAGGCTTGTTCGCTGGCGCGCTCGGGCAGTGGCTTGCCTATGCGAAGGCCGGCGCGGGTGGGATGTTCGCCATCAGCCTGCCCGCAAGCGCCGCGCAACCAGCCGCTGCGCGTGTCGTCGGCACGGAAATGACCGAGCAGTTCGTGCACCTGCTCGACCGTGCGTTGCGCCAGGGCATCGAAGCGGGCGTCCGCACCAGCTTCGGCCAGGTACTGGAAGTTGCAGGCGGCGAACGCATCGGTCCACAGGTAGCGCACGGGAGCCGTGCCCGAATCCAGGCCGGTGCGCTGGGCGAACTGGTCCATGAGCTCGGCCGCGGCGATGAGATCGGAGGCAGCCATCGGGTTGCGATAACCAATCGCGCCGCTAAGGCGCGTGAAGCCGGTCTACGAGGGGCGACGCGGGCGGGCTTGCCTGGCCTGCGCATGCGCCTTTCCGCCGTCGATGCCACGGCTCACCATGAGCGAACCCTGACGTGCGCTTTCCTGGCCTGGCGGTGCGGTGCGCCAAGCGGCCGGAAAAGTGACATCGAAACCGATGCCAGCCGCAGGCGCCAACCAAACAGGGCTGCCACGAGCAGGCCAGCGGGCAGGGCCTGGTGCAGCGGCACCATGGCGACCACGACGGCAGGGGTGGGCAGCGTTTGCCAGCGGTCGTTCGACCCGGATCATTCGTTCAAGCGGGGTAGTCCAGGCTGGGATACCAGTCGGTGCCGCGCCCTTCCGGCGTGCAGTCGAGCACGGTCCATAGCGGCATCAGGTCGGGCGCGCCGCGCGGATCCTGGCCGGGGTCCGCGCTTTCGGGCCCCATCTCGCCGCTCCAGAAATGCCTGATGGTGCCGTCGCGGCGGGTGAACACGTTGAACGCCGCCTGGTCGCCATCGCCACCATCGGCATCCACGCCGAAATAGTCGCGGCTGTAGGCGCCGTCGATGTCCGAGTACAGCTTCAGGTGACGCCAGCCGCGCTCGCGCCGGAAGGCGGCGAGGCGGTCGATGGGCGAGCGGGCCACCACCGCCAGGGCGAAGCGCTGCTCCATGTCGCGCGCCTCGCCGTCCCAGGCGCTGAGCAGCGAGGTGCACATCGGGCAGGGACGCTTGCGCTGCGGACCGAACATGTAGCTGTAGACCACCAGCGTCTGCTTGTCGCCGAACAGGTCGGCGAAGCCGAGCGGACCGGTCTCGCCCTCGAAACGATAATCGCCGGTGACCTCGCCGCCGGGAGGCAGCGCCCGGCGCTGCTCGGCCACGCGTTCGAGATGGCGGCGCAGTTCGATCTCTTCGGTGAGCAAGGCCTGGCGGGCGCGGCGGTAGGCGTCGCTTTCGTTGGGAAACCGCAGGCGGTTGCGCAGGGCCAATTCGGCGGCGGAAGTGAGCGGGGTCATGTTGGTCTCCGTGGTAGCGATCAGTCGCGATCGGGCGCGCCGAGCGGGAAATAGGCGCGATACGGCCTGGCCTCGTCCACCGCGCGGGCGAACGACGGACGTGCCAGCAAGCGGGTGCGATAGGCGCGCACGCGGGAAAAGGCCGGGGCGATGGAATGGGTCCAGTCGGCGTAGAACAGGAAGGGCGCGGCCGCGCAGTCGGCCAGGCTGAAGTCGTCGCCCGCGGCCCATTCGCGTCCATCCATATGCCGGTCGAGCCAGGCATAGGCGCGTTCCAGCTGGGCCTTGGCCTCGGTCACGCCATAGGGGTCGCGACTGCCCTCGGGACGAAGGGCGTCGAACACGGCCTTCTGCTGCGGCGTGGCGACATAGTTGTCGAAGAAGCGGTCGAGCATGCGCACTTCCAGCGCGGCCTTCGGGTCGGTCGGGACCAGGCGCTTAGGGCCGGGATAGTGCACGTCCAGGTATTCGATGACGCAACTGGCCTCCAGCACCACGCGCTGCCGATCGACCAGGATGGGAAAGCGTTGCAACGGCCACAGCGCGGCCAGCTCTTCGCGGGCCAGGGGATCCTCCAGCGAGCGGTACTCGAATGGCGTGTCGTGCTCATACAGCGCGATCAGCGCCTTCTGGCTGTAGGAGGAGAACGGATGGGCGTAGAGCCTGGGCGAGGGCACGGCTGCATTCCTTATGGACTCGCCTCACGACGCGCGAGCGGGAAGGAATTCGACATGGCCTTCATCCGGTGGGCCGGTCGCGCGATTTTGCGCTGGCCGGGGCGTCGCTGCAGGACTACGATCGTCGGGCGGGGTGGCAGACCAAGGAGGTTTCCCATGAAACGGCATTGCGCATTGTTGCTGCTGGGTACGCTGTCCGCCGGCCAGGCTGCGATGGCGGAACAGATGTCCATCAACCAGTTCACGCCCCGGGTCATGCCGGTGCTGGTGCAGGTCGACAGGGCTGGCAAGGTGACCGACGTTTCGCCCGCGGTGGACCTGGCGCCACGCTATGACCGGCTGCTGCGAAATACGCTGGACCAGATGATCACCCGGCCGGCGAACGACCATGGTCACGCGGTCGCGAGCCAGTTCGTCATCAACCTCGGCCTGCAGACTTCGCCGCGCCCGGACGGGAAGTACGACGCCCGCTTCGTTTACGTGTCGACCTCTCCGGTGCCGCCCGGCCAGTGGTATTGGGTGCACATCGACGGCCATCGGCTCGCGTTGAGGAACCGCAACGAGTTCACGCCACACCAGCGGTATTTCGAACGCCGGCAGGATCCTACCTGGTACGAGCGTCCCGACCGCATCGAGCCGCCGGTGCAGAACGCTGCGCAGAATGCGCCGGCGCCGCTTCCGCGGAGGCGGCAGTAGCACGCGCTTCCTGCTCCGCCGTGGGCGGCGCAGGAGTCATCCGTTGCGTGCGGTGTCGATCCCGCACGCAACGGTTCGTCGTACCGTGAGTCGCGCCGCGGCGGCGCGTCCATCACGGAGAACACCATGCGCTTCCTTTCGATGATCCGGATCCAGGAATCCGGCAAGCTGCCCAGCGAGCAGTTGATGGCCGACATGGGCAGGCTGGTCGAGCAGATGACCCGTGAAGGCACCCTGGTCGATACCGCCGGGTTGCGCCCCTCCGCCGAAGGCGCGCGGGTGCGACTGCAGGGCGGTCGTCTGTCGAGCACGGACGGCCCATTCACCGAAGCGAAGGAGGTCATCGGCGGATACGCGATCCTGCAGACCGATTCCATGGCGCACGCGATCGAGCTGACCAAGCGCTTCCTGGCACTGCACGGCGACGAGTGGGACCTCGAGTGCGAGATGCGGCAAATCGAGGAACCGGACAGCGAACACTGCGGTGCGGCACGGGCGATGGCGGCGGCTGCCGGCTGAATGCACGGCGCGCTGCCAGCCCATGCCTTACATTGGCTCGGCCACCGCGGAGGATGCCCGTGATTTCCGATCGTGACCCGCAGCCACGGCTTGTCGGCCGCAGTAGTTCGCACTTCACCCGGCTGGCGCGGCTGTTCGCCGCGGAGCTGGGCGTCGCCTGCGCGTTCGTGCCTGTGCACGACCTGGCCTCGCGCGACCCGGCCGACTATGCGGGCAACCCTGCGCTCAAGTTGCCGGTGCTGGTGCTGAGGGAAGGGCCGGTATTCGGCGCGGAGAACATCTGCCATGCCCTGGTCCCGCTGGCCACCACCGACCTGCGCATCGTGTGGACCGACCAGTTGCCCGACCTGCGTGCGCGCAACGCGCAGGAACTCATCTGGCACGGTATGGGCGCGCAGGTGCAACTGGTTTTCGGCATGCAGGTGGCGCAGCTGCCGGCGGGGAACGTCTATTTCGCCAAGGCGGCCGAGGGTTTCCGCAACGCGCTGGCCTGGCTGGATGCCAACCTGGAAGCGGTCCTGCAAGGCCTGCCTCCGCGGGACTTGAGCCTGCTGGAAGCTTCGCTGTTCTGTCTGCTCGATCACCTGGAGTTTCGCGACACCCTGCCGGTGGCGCCCTATCGTCACCTGGCCGCATTCGCCCAGGCCTATCGCCAGCGGCCCGCCGTGCAGGCCACCGTCTACGCGTTCGACGTCGCAACGGCACCCTGAGGTCGCCTACGTCACCCGCATGATGCGATGGCGCCGACACGCCCGGCAGGATGATCGCGCCCGCGTCGATCCAGACGTTGCGGCCGGCCCGCACGGGGCGGCCCGATTCTTGTCCTTCTCGTTGCGCTTGTCGGGCGTCACTGGCCCGCTGTTTCGTCCTGCGAGCCGGGCGCTTCGTAGTCCGGGTCCTCTGCGTCGTGCGGGTGCTTCAGTGCCTCGCGCATGGCTTGCGGCAGGTGCTCCATGTCCAGGATCACCTTCCCCTCGTGCACGTCGCGGATGGCCTCGGCCGGCAGCGTAAAGTCGCCGCCGTTCTCGATGTTCACCACCAGTTCCCTGCTGTCCGCGTGAACCTCGCGCACGGCGCCCACACCCACGTCGCCATCGGCGACGAAGACCATGTAGCCGGGTTCGATCGGTTCTTGCATGGGCTTGCCCTCGTTCGCTGGACGGCGCAAGTGTGCGGCCGCGGCCGTGCGGGCCGGGTGATGGTCAGGGCAAGACCGCACGCACCAGCAGCCGGTCCAGCGCTCGGACGTGCGGCACCCCAATGCCGTTGGGGTCGCCGTGCACGAAATGGGTCACGTGCGGCACGGGATCGTCGAAGGCTGGCCCCAGCGCCTGGGACAGTACCGCGCGATAGGAGTGCATCGCCGGCAACTGCAGGTGCTCGATCAGCGACCAGCACTCGAGCAGGCCAGTGCCGGTGCGTTTGGTTTCGTGCAACAGCGCGTACCGGCCGGTGCGCCGCGGTATCCATCGCAGCGTTTCGTACAGCGCGCGCAGCTGTGGTTCGCCATAGCCGGCCGCGGCACGGGCCATCTGCCGGTCGAGCAGGGTGACGTGGAACTCCTGCTTGCGTGCAAGCCGCACGCCGTCGATCTGGCAACGCTCGCCGAAGGGCGTAGCCATCAGCGCGGCCAACAGCGGCAACACCAGGGCTCGCTCGGCATCGAAGCCGGGCCAGGCGATCGCAGGGTGGGCGGGCGTGTCCATGTGCGAAGTGTGCCGCGAGGGGACTCGGGACCGAGCGAAGGCGGATTGACGCCAGCGCGGTAAATCCGTACCATTTTGGTCTTGATTTAACGAGGCTCGGCTCCCCATGCTCCGCGTCAGCCGCCTGACCGATTACGCCACGGTGGTGATGACCTGCATCGCCGCCCATCCGCAGGACGTGCTCAGCACCGCGCAGATCGCCGAGGAGACCCGGCTGGAGTTGCCGACCGTGAGCAAGCTGCTGAAATCGCTCGCCCATGCCGGGCTGGTGGAATCCTTCCGCGGCGTCAATGGCGGCTACCGGCTGGCGCGGCCGGCGGGCCAGATCAGCCTCGCGCAGATCGTCGAGGCGATGGAAGGACCGATCGGCATGACCGAATGCAGCGTCGAGGGCCAGTGCGAGCGCGAGTCGCAGTGCGGCGTGCGCGGCAGCTGGCGGCGCATCAACAACGTGCTCGACAGCGCGCTGCGCGCGGTAAGCCTGGCGGAGATGCTGCAGCCGTTGCGCCCGACGGTCGCCACCGTGGCGCTGAGCGAGCTGAAAGGCAGGACCCACGCATGAGTGCCGAATCCATCGAAAGCCGGACCGACGCCGCCGCGCTGCGCGACAACGCCGAGGTCGCCGAGGCGCTCGGCCGCAACTACGCGGCCGGCTTCGTCACCGACATCGAAAGCGTCAGCCTGCCGCCGGGCCTGGACGAAGACACCATTCGCCAGCTCTCGGCGATCAAGCGCGAGCCGGAGTGGATGACGCGATGGCGCCTGGAGGCCTTCCGCCACTGGCAGGCCATGCCCACGCCGGACTGGGCCAAGCTCAAGATCGACCCGATCGACTACCAGGCGATCAGCTATTACTCCGCGCCCAAGACGGCGCCCAGGTCGCTGGACGAGGTCGATCCGGCGCTGCTGGAGACCTACGAGAAGCTGGGCGTACCGCTGCACGAGCGCGCGGCGCTCGCAGGCGTGGCGGTGGACGCGGTGTTCGACTCGGTCTCGGTCGGCACCACCTTCCGCAAGAAGCTGGCCGACGCCGGGGTGATCTTCTGCTCGATGAGCGAGGCGATCCGCGAACATCCGGAACTCGTGCGCAAGTACCTGGGCAGCGTGGTGCCGCAGGGCGACAACTTCTTCGCCGCGCTCAATTCCGCGGTGTTCTCCGATGGCAGCTTCGTGTTCGTGCCGGCCGGCGTGCGCTGTCCGATGGAGCTGTCCACCTACTTCCGCATCAACGCGCAGAACACCGGCCAGTTCGAGCGCACGCTGATCGTCTGCGAGGACCGCGCGCACGTCTCCTACCTGGAAGGCTGCACGGCGCCGCGGCGCGACGAAAACCAACTGCACGCGGCGGTGGTGGAACTGGTCGCGCTGGAAGGCGCCACCATCAAGTATTCCACCGTGCAGAACTGGTATCCCGGCGACGAGAACGGCGTCGGTGGCATCTACAACTTCGTGACCAAGCGCGGCGACTGCCGCGGCGCCGACAGCAAGATCAGCTGGACGCAGGTCGAGACCGGCTCGGCGGTGACCTGGAAGTACCCGTCCGTGGTGCTGCGCGGCGACCGCTCGGTCGGCGAGTTCTACTCGGTGGCGCTCACGCACCACTTCCAGCAGGCCGACACCGGCACCAAGATGATCCATCTTGGCAAGGACACCAAGTCCAAGATCGTTTCCAAGGGCATCTCCGCCGGGCGCAGCTCCAACAGCTACCGCGGCCTGGTCAAGGTGGAGAAGGGCGCCGAGCGCGCGCGCAACTACACCCAGTGCGACTCGCTGCTGATCGGCAAGAAGTGCGGCGCGCACACCTTTCCGTACATGGAGGTGAAGAACCCCACCGCCACCGTCGAGCACGAGGCGACCACCTCGAAGATTTCCGACGACCAGCTCTTCTACTGCCGCAGCCGCGGCATCGGCGAGGAAGACGCCGTGTCGATGATCGTCGACGGCTTCTGCAAGCAGGTCTTCCGCGAGCTGCCGATGGAGTTCGCGGTGGAGGCCAAGAAGCTGCTCGAGGTCTCGCTGGAAGGCGCGGTCGGATGACCACTGCCGCCACCACTGCGCATCCCGGCGGCACCGACCTGCGCGCGCTGCTGGCCGGACTGAACCCGCGCCTGCATCCGGCGCCGTGCCGGTTCCTGTTCGTCGCGCACGACCAGGCTGCCGCGCGCATCCCCGAGGCGCTGATGATGTTCCGCGAGGACGAGGGCGTCACGCTGATCGTCGACCACGACCTGGAGGGCGGTGAGGTCGTCGCCGACCGTCTGCTGTGGGCGCAGATCACCCTGGGCGTCGAATCCAGCCTCGATGCGGTAGGCATGATGGCCGCCGTCTCGGCCGCGCTCGCCGCGCGCGGCATCTCCTGCAACCCGGTTTCCGCGTTCCTGCACGACCACGTGTTCGTGCCATGGAACCGCCGCGAAGACGCGCTCGCCGCGCTCGCGCACCTGTCTTCCTGATGGACCCGACCATGCCCACGCCGAACCTGCCCACGCAGACCCTGCTCAAGATCGACAACCTGCACGCCCGCGTCGAGGGCAAGGACATCCTCAAGGGCCTCTCGCTCGAGGTGAGGCCGGGCGAGGTGCACGCCATCATGGGCCCCAACGGCGCGGGCAAATCCACGCTGGGCAACGTGCTGTCCGGGCGCGAAGGCTACGAAGTGACCGAAGGCTCGGTGCTGTTCGAAGGCCGCAACCTGCTGGAGCTCGAGCCCGAGGAGCGCGCCGCAGCCGGCGTGTTCCTGGCATTCCAGTACCCGGTGGAGATCCCGGGCGTGAACAACACCTATTTCCTGCGCGCGGCCTTCAACGCCCAGCGCAAGGCGCGCGGCGAGGCCGAGCTCGACTCGATGCAGTTCCTCAAGCTCGTACGCGAGAAGCTCAAGATCATGCAGCTCTCGCCGGAGCTCCTGAACCGTGCGGTCAACGAGGGCTTCTCCGGCGGCGAGAAGAAGCGCAACGAGATCTTCCAGATGGCGCTGCTAGAGCCCAGGCTCGCGATCCTGGACGAGACCGACTCGGGCCTGGACATCGATGCGCTCAAGCAGGTGGCCGAGGGCGTCAACGCGCTGCGCTCGCCGGAGCGCTCGTTCATCGTGGTGACGCACTATCAGCGCCTGCTCGACTACATCGTTCCGGACTTCGTGCACGTGCTGGCCGGCGGGCGCATCGTCGAGAGCGGCGATCGCAGTCTCGCGCTGAAGCTGGAAGAGAGCGGCTACGCATGGATCGGCCAGCACAGCGAGCCTGCTGGAGCTTCGGCATGACCCAGATGGCCCGCACGCCGTTCGTGGCCGCGCTGGCCGAGGCGCCTTTGCCGGCCAGCGCCACCGCCTGGCTGGACCAGGCGCGCCGCCAGAACCGCGATGCCTTCGTCGATGCCGGGCTGCCCGATACCCGCGTGGAGGCCTGGAAGTACACCGCGCTGCGCGCCCTGGCGCAGCGCCGCTACGCCAGTGGGGATGCGCTGGCGCTCGAGCGACCGGTGGAAGCCAGTCTGCTCGCGCTGCCGGGCTCGGACGGCCCCGCGCTGGTGTTCGTCAACGGCGTTTTCCGTGCCGACCTTTCCGCGTTCGATGCGCTGCCCGATGGCGTGGACCTGAGGCCCCTGTCGAGGGCACTGGCCGAGGTGCCCGAGTCCTTGCGTTTCGCCTTGTCCCGCCACTACCGCGGCCCGGGCGATGCGTTCGCGCGCGTCAATGCCGCCTTTGCCTCCGACGGCGTGGTGCTGCGCATCGGCGCCGGCATCCAGGTGCCGGTCCCGGTGCGCCTGGTGTTCGTCGGCGCCGGCGCCCAAGAGGATCTGGCCTGGCATGTGCGCAACCTGGTCGACCTGGGCGTGGGCAGCGAGCTGACGCTCATCGAACAGCACCTGTCCACCGGCGGGCAGGCGCATCTGGGTACCGGCGTAGCCGACTTTGCTCTGCAGTCCGGCGCCAAGCTGCATCACGTCGTGCTGCAGCAGGCGGACACGGGCAGCAGCCTGGTTCGCCGCAGCCACTATCGCCTCGATGCGCGTGCGCAGGTCCAGCTGCATGCGCTGGAGCTGGGCGGTGCGCTGGCGCGCCACGACCTGCGCGCCGAACTGGTGGGTGATGGCGCGGCATTCCGCACCGATGGCGCGTTCCTGCCGAACGGGCGCCAGCACATGGATACGCAGCTGGCGATCCATCACAGGGCGCGCGACACCCTGTCCTCGTCGACCTGGCGAGGCGTGGCCGGCGGCCGTGGGCGCGGCGTATTCCGTGGCGCTATCGTGGTCGAGGCCGGCGCCGACGGCAGCGATGCCACGCTCAGCAACAAGAACCTGCTGCTGTCGTCGCAGGCGGAAATCGACACCAAGCCCGAACTGGAAATCTACGCGGACGAAGTAAAGGCCGCACACGGCGCCACCGTCGGCCAGCTCGACGAACGCGCATTGTTCTACCTGCGCTCGCGCGGGATTCCAGGTGACCAGGCCCGCTCGCTGCTGACCGCCGCCTTTGCCCGCGTGCCGTTCGAGTCGTTGCCTGACGAGACGCTGCGCACCTACGTCGAACAGTTGCTGCTGGCGCGACTGCCCGGCTGATCCGTTCTGCTTGCTCTCCTGCGGCGCGGGAGAGGCGGCACCCGCCTCGGCGCGGTCGTACGCAAGCCCAGCTTTTCTTCACATCCGGCAGGCTAAAACATCGTGATCGATCCTTCACAAAGCGAGACCCCGATGGCCGCCACCGCCGCACACGCACACAGCGCGCCTGCCGCCTTCGATGTCGAGCGCGTCCGCACCGACTTTCCGCTGCTCGCCCGCAGTGTGCATGGCAAGCCGCTGGTTTACCTGGACAACGCCAACACCAGCCAGAAGCCGGCGGCGGTGATCGAGGCGATGGACGCGCACTACCGCCTGCACAACGCCAACGTTTCGCGCGCCGTGCACCAGCTCGGCGAGGAGGCCACGCTCGCCTACGAGGGGGCCCGCGACAAGCTCGCCCGCTTCATCAATGCGCCTTCACGCAACGAACTGGTGTTGACCTCCGGCACCACCCAGGCGATCAACCTGGTGGCCTACAGCTTCGCGTTGCCGCAGCTCAAGCCCGGCGATGCGGTTCTCACGACGTTGATGGAGCACCACGCCAATATCGTGCCCTGGCAACTGGTCGCCCAGCGCAGCGGCGCCGCGGTGAAGTTCGCGCCGATCGACGAGCGTGGCCAGCTCATCGTCGAGCGCTACCTGGAGATGCTCACGCCGGAGGTCAAGCTCGCCTGCCTGGCGCACGTTTCCAACGTGCTGGGCACGGTCAACCCGGTGCGCGAGATCGCGCGCGAGTGCGCGCGTCGCGGCATCCCGCTGCTGGTCGACGGCTCGCAGGCCGTGCCGCACCGGCCGGTGGACGTGCAGGCGCTGGGTTGCGACTTCTACGCCTTCACCGGGCACAAGATGCTCGGTCCCACCGGCACCGGCGCGCTGTGGGCGCGCCGCGCGCGCCTGGATGCGATGCCGCCGTTCTTCGGTGGCGGGGACATGATCCGGCAGGTGCGCGTGGACGGCACCACCTTCGCCGATCCGCCGCACAAGTTCGAAGCCGGCACGCCCAACATCGCCGGTTTCGTCGGCCTGGGGGCGGCGGTGGACTACTACCGCGAACTCGACCTGGATGCCGCCCACGCCTGGGAACAGCAGCTGCTCGCCTACGCGACCGAGCGGTTGCATGGGGTCCCGGGACTGCGGCTGTTCGGCGAGGCGGCCGAAAAGGAGCCGGTGCTCTCCTTCCTGATCGAAGGTACGCAATCGACCGACCTGGCCACGCTGCTCGACCTGGAGGGCGTGGCGGTGCGCTCGGGCCATCATTGCGCCCATCCGCTGATGCAGCACTACGGCGTGCCCGCCACGCTGCGTGCCTCGCTGGCCTTCTACAACACCATGGACGAGGTGGATGTGTTCGTCGCGGCGCTGCAGAAGGTGCGCAAGCTGCTCATGTGATCGCCCCGCGGTCGAGCTTCGTCCGCGGACACCAAGCGCGCTTGCGCCAGATCAGCGATCGCACGGGCGGCCGCTGGTTATCATGGGCGCCATGACCACCCCGCATTCCCTTCCCACGTTCCGCGCTGCCACCCTGGCGGACGTTCCCGCCGTGGTCGCGCTGGTCGAATCGGCCTATCGCGGCGATTCCGGCCGCCGCGGCTGGACCACCGAATCGGACCTGCTCGACGGCAGGCGCACCGACGACGCCGACGTCGGTGCCTTGATCGCGCGCCCGGACAGCCGGATCGTGCTGCTGGAGCGCGACGGTCGCCTATTGGGTAGTTGCCATGTGGAGCGCCAGGGCGATGCGGCCTATTTCGGCATGTTCGCCATCGACCCCACGCAACAGACGGGCGGCCTGGGCAAGCTGCTGCTCGCGCAGGCGGAGAACATAGCGCGCGGGGAGTGGCACTGCCGCGTGATGGAAATGACCGTGATCGTGCAGCGTGCCGAACTCATCGCCTGGTACGAGCGCCGCGGCTACCGCCGCACCGGGACCTACAAGCCATTTCCCTATGGCGACGAGCGCTTCGGCTTGCCGCGCCGCGACGACCTGCGCTTCGAACTGCTGGTCAAGGAACTGGCCGGAGCGTCCGCATGAGCCTGGCAGCGGAAGGTTGGGTGCGCGTCTGCGCGGCCGGCGAGCTGCTGCCGGGCGAGTTTCGCGTGGTGTACGACGGCGATACGCCGATCGCGGTCTACAACGTGGACGGCGGCCTGTACGCGATCGAGGATGTCTGCACGCACGACGGGGGCGACCTTGCGGGCGGCGAGGTGTTCGGCTTCGAGGTCGAGTGCCCCCGCCACGGTGCGCGCTTCGACCTGCGCACCGGTGCGGTGACCCGCCCGCCGGCCTACGAACCGATCGCGGCTTTCCCGGTGCGCCAGGAGCAGGGTTCCGTCTGGACGCGCGACGACCGCTGAGTGCTACGCTGGCGTGGGGGTTTCCGGGGAATACCGATGCTGCGTCCGTGGCGCGCGCCGCTCGCGTTTGGTGTGCTGTTCGTTCTCTACCAGTCGGCCGAGGGCGTGGGCGCCCGCTGGCTGCGCGACGTCGTTGTCCAGGATGGCCTGATGATCGCCAGCGTGCTGGCGGCTTGGCCGTTGTCGCGCTGGCTGGGCTGGAAAGGCTACGGTGCTTATGCGCTCCGGTGGGCACCGGTGCGCGTCTGGTTCTGGCTTGCCGGCGGGCTGGGGCTGGCCGTGGCGGGCAAGGCCTTGGCCGTTGCGGTGGGCCTGCGCCTGGGCGTCTATGCATCCGACAGCGGCGGACTGGTTTGGAACGGGTTTTCCGCCGGCGCGCTGGCGATGCTGCTCGTGGGCACCTTCGTACCCTCGCTGGCGGAGGACATCCTCACGCGCGGATTCTGGTATCGCGCCGCCGGTGTCCATTGGCGGCGCGGCCTGGTTTTCGTGGCGTTCTCCAGCCTCATGTACGTGCTCAACCACATCTACCGGCTGGAGCGTGGACCGCTCGAATGGGCGATGTTGTTCTGCTTCGGCCTAGCCTATGCGACGGCGCTGTGGCGCAGCGGCACCTTGTGGGCTGCGGTCGGGTTGCATTGGGGATGGAACCTGGCCAACGGCCTGCTTGCGGTCGACACGCTGGATCCGCGCCGCGGCGCGGCGCTTTCGGCGATCGCGCACCTGGGCATCCTGCTGGTCGTGCTGGTGCTCCCGGTGCGCCGGCTAGATGTGTAAACCCACCAGGTTGTTCATGGTGATGCGGGTGATTGGGGCCCGGTAATCCAGGCTGGCGTGTGGCCGATGCCAGTTGTACTGGTGTAGCCAGGTCAGCCAATGGGCGGCGCGCTGGGCAGAGTGCTCGTAGCTGC